>CAWILI010000045.1:0-12193 GCA_963836825.1 uncultured Actinomycetota bacterium | reverse complement strand
GCTCGCCGACCACGGGCAGCGCGCGGGTGGCGGCATCGTTCGCGCGGGCGGCTCTGCGAGCGAGAACCAGTCGAGCTCTTCTTCTCGCCGCGGCGACGGCGGGCGAAGTGGAAGGTCGGGCTCTGCGGCAGGCGGCGCCTCGGGCTCGGGCTGGGTGGGTGCGGCCGGCGGCTCAGTCGAGGCCGGCGGTTGCTGCTGCGACTCGGGCGTGCGCCCGGTCACGAGCTGGGCGAGCAGCCAGTCGGTGCCGCCGTCTGCGGGGTCGTGCTGCTCGCGAGCGTCTTCGTCGTCGCGCTTCTTGCGAGCCATCAGGTCAATCCCAGATCGTCGAGACCGATCGCGTACAGGTAGGGCACGCCGGCGGCCTCGATCACTTCACGCGCACCGGTCGCACGGTCGACGACGACGGCGACCGCCGCGACCTCGGCGCCGATGTTGCGCAGCGCCTCGATCGCCTTCAGCGGCGAGCCTCCGGTGGTCGAGGTGTCTTCGAGCACGATCACGCGCTTGCCCGCGAGGTCGGGCCCCTCGACCTGCTTGCCGCGCCCGTGGTCTTTCGGCTCCTTGCGCACGACGAACGCGTCGTAGGCGAGCCCGCGCGCGGCACCCTGGTGCAGGATCGAGGCGGCGATCGGGTCGGCCCCCATGGTCATCCCACCGACGGCGGCGACGTCGGGGACGTCGGCGATGAGGTCGAGCATGACCTGACCGATCAGCGGGGCGACCCGGTGATCGAGGCTGACCTTGCGCAGGTCGACGTAGTAGGTCGCCTTCTTGCCGCTGGTCAGGGTGAAGTCCCCGTGGAACACTGCCTCGGCCGAGATGAAGTCGATGAGCTGCCGACGTGCGTCGGTGGCGGCGTGCGGAGCGCTTGAGGTCACCCGAACACTCTACGTCGCCGAGCCCCGTGCGGGAGGCGGGGATGTCTCGGCCCGCTCGGATTCCGCCGGTTCCTGCGGGCGCGCCGCGGGCCGTTTCGGCTTGGGACCGCCCCAGAGCGACCGCGGCGTGCCCGGCACGAGGCGGGCCCAGAACGGCGGCGCCTCCTGCTCGGCGAGCGCGGCGGGCACGTCGATGTGGAACTCCGCGATCTCGCGGGCACCGTGGTGGACGGCCCGGTAGAGCGCGGTGCCGATGAGCACGCCGAGCGCGATCGACATGACCGAGGTGAGCGCGGTCGCGAAGTCCTCGAGGCCGCTGGTCGTGCCGACGGCCTCCGTGAGCCCGACGAGCCCGGCAGCACCGGGAACCAGGAGCCAGAACGCGGGCAGGAAGGTGAGCTGCGACGGTGCACCCCTGCGCAGGGTCGCGACCCAGAGCACCACCGGCGTCATCGCGAGCGCGCCGATGAAGCCGCTCACCGTCGGACTGATGAGCGTGGCCGCGATCGACTGCGCCGCATACGCCACGAGCATCGCAAGGAGCATCCAGCCGAACACCGAGCCCGGCGCAGAGAAGTGCAGGTAGTTTCCGACGGCGAACAGCAAGACGCCGACGAGCGCGATCCACCACGGGAGCGGGTCGGCCGCCTCGCGCGACACGTAGGTCGACGAGGCGATGCCGACCACCGTGCCGGCGGCGAGGATGCCGAACGAGAGCAGCGCGAGCTGCACGAGGCCGAAGACGAGCCTCGACGCGCCCGCGATCATCTGCCCCGACGCGAGTTCGACCGTTCCCGTCGTCAGCACGCCGCCGGGGAGGAACGTCGCGAGCGGGGCGATCAGCAGGCGGATCGGATCGCCGACGTCGAAGTACGGGGCGATGAGGAACACGGCGAGCGCGCACGCGAACGATGCGAAGACCGGGAAGACGAGCTGGAGCGTGCGCGACGGCACGAGTTTCGCGAGGCCGATGAAGGCTCCGAGCACGAATGCGACGAGCGCGCCCTGCCAAGTGGGGATGAGCAGGAACGCCAGGCCCGTGGTGAGGAGCGCGTGCCCGAAGGTGCGCACGAACCAGCCGTGAGGGGGACGCATCGCGCCGATCTCGTTGAGGCGGTCGATGCCGGCGGCCGGGTCGATCGCGCCGCGTCGTGCCTGTTCGACCAGCTTGTAGAGCGCGCCGATCTGGTCGAACCGGAACGAGGCGGTCACCGAGCGGATGGCGACGCTGCTCTCCGTCCCCTGCTCCGGTCTGCACCAGGATGACCGTCGGCAGCACGACGAAATCGGTGTGCTTGAGCCCGTAGGCGCGAGCGACGACCATCATCGTGTCGTGGATGTGGTCGACCGACTCGTCGGCGGCGTTCATCCCCTCCGCAAGTCCCAGGAGGAACCTGCGGAGCATCGCGCGGTCGGCGACGTCGGTCATCTCACCCGGTCACCGGGAACCGGCGACAGCCGCACCCGCCCGCGACTGACATGCACCACCGCGCATCCTTCCGTCGTACCCGCCCTACAGCCACACGGTAGCGGGCCGCGGCGACGTGGCGCGGGCGACACGGCGTTGCGACATCCGCCGGCGTCTGGGCCGACCGGCGATTCTCGATGCATCGGATGCCGCGGGGACGGCGAAGGGCCGCACTGCGGGGTGTCCCTCCCCCGCACTGCGGCCCTGCTGCCGGAGAACGGAACCCCCGGCTGATTCGCGCGACCTAGACGGTGAGCGCGAACGTCTCGCGCGGCTGACGGCGGTAGCCATCGCGCGCGGTGACGACGAAGGAGCTGACGATGGCGACGGCCGAGACGGCGCCGAGGAGGATGATGAGGCTGATCACGATGGACCCTTTCGAATGACGTAGCTGGCTGGTCGAGCGACCGATGCGCCGTTGCACGAGTTCGACAGTTCTATTGTGGACCCCACAACCATTCAGCACAAGCTCACGATCCTTCAATGACGATGTAGCATTACTTCATGGACGTGAACCGGCTCGACCTGCTGCGCGAACTCGCCGAGCGGGGCTCCGTGACCGCCGTCGCCGAGGCCACCGGGCGCACGCCGTCAGCGGTCTCGCAGCAGCTCAAGGTGCTCGAGCGCGAGGCCGGAATGCCCCTCACCGAACGCAGCGGTCGCGGCCTCGTGCTCACGAGCGCCGGCCACGCACTCGCCCGCAGCGCGGCCGATGTCGCCGTCGCGCTCGAGCGGGCGACGGCGTTGTGGGACGAGTTCCGCAATGACCCCGGCGGCGAGGTCACGCTGCTGACCTTTCCGACCATGGGCGCGGCACTGCTGCCGGGCGTGCTCACCGAGCTGCAGTCCGTCGCCGGACTCGTGGTGCAGGCCACCGACCTCGATCCCGAGCTGGCCGAGTTCGCCGATCTCACCTCCGAGTACGACATCGTGCTCGCGCACACGATGCCCGGCGTGCTGCCCTGGGGCGGTCGCGGCCTCAAGGCCGTGCCACTGCTCGCCGAGCCGCTCGACATCGGCATGCGCGCCGACCACCGCCTCGCCGGGCGGTCGCACCTCATGGCCGCCGACCTCGTCGACGAGACCTGGCTCGGCGTCCCCCACGGGTATCCGTTCGAGCGCATCCTGCACGCCATCGAGCAGCAGGCGGGTCGCCGTGCGACGGTCAGCCAGCGCTTCAGTGACATGCGCATCATCGAGGCGTTCATCGAGGCCGGGCTCGGCGTCGCGCTCATGCCCCGCTTCACTTCGGGCGCCGTGCCCGACACGATCGTGCTCAAGCCGCTGCGCGGCGTGGCGTCGTCGCGCCAGATCGTCGCGCTCGTGCGGCCCGACGTCGCCGAGCGACTCGCGGTGCGCACCGTGCTCGACGTGCTCGTGTCGCACTCGGCGCGGCTCGAGCGCGCGCACGCCGAGGAGGCGTGAGCTCGGTCAGCCGGCCTCGACGGTGAACACCACCGCGGTGCCCCAGGGGTCGGCGACGGTCAGCGCGGCGTCGGTTCGGTCGTAGTCGACGCCGGCCGTGTCGAGGCGCGCGACGAGCGCGTCGAGATCGGATGCCGCGGGCACGACGACCTCGACCGAGCCGAGCCCGAGCGTCTGCGAGCGCGCTCCCGCGCCCGCGCTGGCCCAGGTGTTGGCGGCGAGGTGGTGGTGGTAGCCGCCGGCCGAAAGGAAGATCGCGCCCTCGGCCTCGGCCGTCACCGCGAAACCGAGCACACCCTCGTAGAACGCGCGGGCGGCCTCGATCTCGCCGACCTTGAGGTGCACATGGCCGACATCGGCTTTGCCGGCCGTCTCGCGCTCGAGGTGCTCCTCGAGGAACGCGTTCGGGTCGAGTGCGTCGCTGCCCATCTGCACCTCACCGTCCTGCCACACCCACTCGTCGCGCGGACGGTCGACGTAGAGCTCGACGCCGTTGCCCTCGGGGTCGGCGAAGTAGAACGCGAGGCTCACCGCGTGGTCGGCCGAGCCCTGGTAGGCCGACGGGTACAGGGTCGCGACCCGGAACAGTGCGCGGGCGAGCGCCGGCTCATCGGGGAAGCGGATCGCCGTGTGGTACAGCCCGGCGTCGGCTGGGCTCGCGGGCGGGGCGTCCACGCCGATGAGGCGCACGAGCGCCTCGGCATCGCCGACGGATGTCGTCACCCGCCGCAGCATCGACGTCGGAGTCGGCGCCGACGCCGAGCGAGACGACGTCACCGTCCTCACCCAGCGGCGTAAGGCCCACGCCGTCCGACGTAGAAGTCGGTCATCGCCTCGAGGTCGGCCGAGTGCAGGTCGACGGCGCCCATGCGCGTTTCGCCCGCGATCACGCTCTCGACAGGCGATTCGCTCGTCGAACCCGCCGCCGATGCCTCGGCGTCGCCGCCGCCGAGCGCGGCCATCCCCCACACACCGCCCACGGCGAGCGCGGCCGTCACGGCGACGACTCCCGCGACGATCCATCGGGCGCGGCGGGGGCACGGACGCGCTGCTCGTGGGAGTTGCAGCGCGGGAAGCGATCGGGCGGGGCTGGGAACGGGTCACGTTCACCTGTCAACGATGCGCAATCGATTTCCATTCCGATGCATCGAAATCGAGCTTCTGCTGCGCAGTGTGACGTCGCGAGTCGAGACGAGCTGAACGCAGCGCAATTAGACTCAGCGACCATGAGCGACGACGCGATCCTGTTCGACGTGACCGATGGGCTCGCCCACCTCACCCTCAACCGCCCGGCGCGGCTGAACGCCGTCGATCCCGATGCGATCGCGATGTGGCAGGTGTTCGCGCACGAGATCGCCGAACGCGACGACATCGGCGCCGTGCTCTTCGATGCGGGCGGGCGCGCGTTCTGCGCCGGCGGCGACGTGCTTGCGATGTCGCGGCTGGCGGGCTCCGAGCCCGACGCGGGGCGGGTCATCCAGTCGCTCGCCGACCAGATCCACGACGGCCACCGCACCCTGCGCGAGAGCGCGAAGCCGATCGTGGCGGCCGTGCAGGGGCCGGTCGCCGGCGGCGGGCTGGGCTTCATGCTCGTCGCCGACCTCGTCGTCGCCTCCGAACGCGCCACGTTCGCGAGTCGATATGCGGATGTCGCGCTGACGCCCGACTGCGGCGTGAGCACCCTGCTACCCGAGGCCGTCGGCACCCGGCGTGCGCTCGAGCTCACGCTCACCTCGCGCACGTTGTCGGCAGCTGAGGCGCTCGACTGGGGGCTCGTCGCCGAGGTCGTCGCACCCGAGGCGCTCGAGTCGCGGGCCCGCGAGATCGCCGCGTCCTGGCTCGACGGGCCGACCCCGGCGTACGGGCAGGCGAAGCGGCTGGTGCGTTCGGGGCTCGCGCGCCCCTTCCAGGAGGCGCTCGACGACGAGGCCCGCACGATCGGCGAGGCATTCGTCACACCCGCGGCGCAGGCGCGGGTCGCCGCGTTCGCGAAGCGCTGAACGGCGCCCGGGCCCTCGCCCGATGCTCAGTCGTGCTGCGGGAACCCCAGGTTGATGCCGCCGTGGCTCGGGTCGAGCCAGCGCGACGTGATCGCCTTCTCCTGCGTGTAGAAGTCGAACCCGCGCGCGCCATAGGCCTTGGCGTCGCCGAAGAGCGAGTCCTTCCAGCCGCCGAACGAGTGGTACGCCACCGGCACCGGAATCGGCACGTTGATGCCGACCATGCCGACCGTCACCTCGCGCTGGAAGCGCCGCGCGGCACCGCCGTCGTTCGTGAAGATGGCCGTGCCGTTGCCGTAGCGGCTCGAGTTGATGAGTTCGAGTCCGTCTTCGTAGCCCTCGACGCGAATGACCGACAGTACGGGCCCGAAGATCTCGTCGCGGTACACGGCCGACGACGTCGGCACCTTGTCGACCAGGGTCGGCCCCATCCAGAATCCGTCGGGGTCGCCGTCGATCTCGGGGTCGCGTCCGTCGACGACCACAGAGGCGCCGTCGGATGCCGCGACGTCGATGTAGCCCGCGACCTTGTCGCGGTGCTCGCGGGTGATCAGGGGCCCCATGTCGCAGCCCCGGGTTCCGTCGCCGGTCTTCAGCCGGGCCATGCGCTCGGCCACCTTCGCGACGAACTCGTCGGCGATCGAGTCGACCGCGAGCACGGCCGAGATCGCCATGCAGCGCTCTCCGGCCGAGCCGAAGCCCGCGTTCACGGCCGCGTCGGCCGCGAGGTCGAGGTCGGCGTCGGGCAGCACGAGCATGTGGTTCTTCGCGCCGCCGAGCGCCTGCACGCGCTTGCCGTTGGCCGTGGCCGTCGAGTAGATGTACTGCGCGATGGGCGTCGAGCCGACGAACGAGATCGAGCGAACCGTGGGGTGGTGCAGCAGCGCGTCGACCGCGACCTTGTCGCCGTGAACGACGTTCAGCACGCCGTCGGGCAGCCCGGCCTCTTTCATGAGCTTCGCCAGCCAGACGGCGGCGCTCGGATCCTTCTCGGACGGCTTCAGCACGACCGTGTTGCCGGTCGCGATCGCGAGCGGGAAGAACCACAGCGGCACCATCGCCGGGAAGTTGAACGGCGAGATGATGCCCACCACGCCCACCGGCTGGCGGGTCGTGTAGACGTCGATGCCGGTCGACACGTTCTCGCTGTACTCGCCCTTGGTGTAGCCGGGCATGGCGCAGGCGAGTTCGACGACCTCGAGTCCGCGTGCGATCTCACCGGCGGCGTCGGAGAGCACCTTGCCGTGCTCGCTCGTGAGGATCGCGGCGAGCTCGTCGGTGCGGCCGGCGAGCAGCTCGCGGAACTTGAACATCACCGCCTGCCGCTTCGCGATCGACGTGTCGCGCCATCCCGGGAACGCACGGGCCGCAGCCTGCACGGCCGTGTCGACGTCTTCGGTCGACGCGAACCGCACGCGCTTCTGCTCGACGCCGAGCGCGGGGTTGTAGACGGGCCCGCTGCGGTCGGAGTCGCCGGCGACGGATGCCCCGTCGATCCAGTGATCGATCGTTGCCGTGGCGGCGCCCGATGCGTGGGTTTCAGTCAGTGTCTGGCTCACGAGTCAGCCCTCTCCTTCGAGTGCGGTGCTCAATACTTCATCGTAGATCGCCATCGCGTCGGCGACCTCCTCAGCCGTGACCACGCACGGCGGCACCACGTGGATTCGGTTGTCCTGCACGAACGGCAGCAGGCCGCGCCCGACGAGCGCGGACTTGATGCGCCCCATCGCGGCGGCGGCCAGCGGTTCGCGGGTCTTGCGGTCGGCGACGAGTTCGACGGCCCAGAACACGCCCTCGCCGCGCACCTCGCCGATGACCTGGTGCCGTTCGGCGAGGTCTTCGAGCGCCGGCCCGATCGACTCGGCGCCGATCTCGCGGGCGTGGTCGACGATGCCCTCGGACGCCATCGCGTCGAGGGTCGCGACGATCGACGCCATCGCGAGCGGATGCCCCGAGTACGTCAGGCCGCCCGGGAACACGCGGTCGTCGAACGTGGCGGCGATGGGGTCGGAGATGACCACGCCGCCCGCGGGAACGTACCCCGAGTTGACGCCCTTCGCGAAGGTGATGAGATCGGGGCGCACGTCGTAGCCGTCGAACGCGAACCACCGGCCGCTGCGGCCGAAGCCGCACATCACCTCGTCGAGGATCAGCATGATGCCGTGCCGGTCGCAGAGCTCGCGCACCCCGGCGAGGTACCCGGGCGGCGGCACGAGCACCCCCGCCGTGCCGGGGATCGTCTCGAGCAGCACTGCCGCGATCGACGACGGCCCCTCGGCCTCGATGACCCGGCGCAGGTGGCGCAGGGCGCGCTCGGACTCCTCTTCGGGGCTCGACGCCCAGAACTCCGAGCGGTAGAGGTAGGGGCCGAAGAAGTGCACGTGGGCGCGGGCGAACTCGTTGGGGATGCGCCGCCAGTCGCCGGTCGCGACGACCGCGGCACCCGTGTTGCCGTGGTACGAGCGATACGTCGAGAGGATCTTGTCGCGGCCGGTGTGCAGCCGCGCCATGCGGATGGCGTTCTCGTTGGCGTCGGCGCCGCCGTTGGTGAAGAACACCTTGTGGAATCCGGATGGCGCGCGCCCGACGATGCGCTTGGCGGCTTCGCCGCGCGCCAGGTTGACGGTGGACGGTGCGATGGTGGTCAGCAGCTCGGCCTGCTCGCGGATCGCCTGCACGACCGCCGGGTGCTGGTGCCCGATGTTGACGTTCACGAGCTGGCTCGAGAAGTCGAGGTACTCGCGTCCGGAGTGGTCCCACACCCGCGAACCGCGACCACTCGCGATCGTGAGCGTCGAGGCCTGCGACTGCGCCGACCAGGAGTGGAAGACGTGGTCCTTGTCGAGCTCGCGCGCGAGTTCGTCGAGGCCCTCGGTGAGGCTGTCGGTCATGGCTTCGCTGCCTTTCTGTTCAATTCTCCGCTGATCGAGTAGCGCCGCGCCCTGGCGCGGCGCGTATCGAGATCTGCTGAGCGGGTCTCGATACGCGCCCTCCTTCGTCGGGCGCTACTCGACCACCGGAGTTCGGATCTAGTTGCCGCCCTCGGCGAGTTCGACCTCGACGGGCTCGTAGTCCTCGCCCGTGACGTCGACGTCGTCGGCCTTCAGCGCATCGAGGGCCTTGTCGACGTACTCGTTCGTGAACGCCGACTCGGGCGGATCGGTGGTGATGACCTGTGCGCCGTCTTGATTCTTGGTGGCGAGGGCCATCTCGACGGTGGCGTTCCACTGGTCTTCGTTGATGTGGCCGATGCCGCTCGTCGACGGCCAGATGAGCTTGTTGATCTCATTGGCCATCCAGAGCTGGTGGCTCGTGCCGAGCGTCGAACCTGCGGCGGTGACCGCGTCGGCCGCGGCCTGCGGGTCGTCGCGCTGGTCGATCCATCCGAGGATCGCGCCCTGGATGAGCTTCACGGCGGTGTCCGCGTACTCCTCGTCGGACTCGAGCCGCTCGGTGTCGGCCCAGATCGCGTCCTGCAGCATCGCGGTGCCGACCTCGTTCCAGTCGATCACCGAGAAGTCCTCGGGCTGGTAGAGCTCGCCGGTGTCGGGGTTCGTCGCCTCGAGCAGCTGTGCGTACTCGTTGTACGTCATCGCCTGCGCGGCGTCGATCTCGCGGTTGAGCAGCGCGTTCATGTCGAAGTTCTGCTGCACGATCGTGTACCCGGTGGCGTCGGCCTCGGTGAGGCCCGCGAAGAGCTCCCACTCGTTGCCGAAGCCCCAGCTGCCGACCTGCTTGTTCGCGAGGTCCTCGGGGCCGGTGATGCCGCTGTCGGCCCACGAGACCTGCAGCGTGCCGCTGCGCTCGAAGATCTGCGCGATGTTCGTGATGTTCGCGCCGGCCTCGATCGATGCGAGCGCCTTCGGCACCCACGCGATCGCGAAGTCGACGTCGCCGGCGGCGAGCACGTCTTGCGGCACGATGTCGACCGCACCGGGGATGATCTCGACGTCGAGGCCGAGGTCCTCCCAGTAGCCGTTCGCCGCCGCAAGGTAGTAGCCGCCGAACTGCGCCTGGGTGAGCCACTGCAGCTGCAGGGTCACGGGCGTGAGCTCGCCGTCGCCGCCTCCATCGCCGTCTCCTCCGTCGGTGCCCCCGCTGGAACAGCCGGTGAGCACGAGCGCGGTGGCGGCCAGAGCGGCCGCACCCGCGAGCATCCTGTTGCTCTTCATCTGCATTCCTCTTCTCTTGGTGGGGTGGTGCTTGTGGTGCACTCTCCAACCGGCCGATGGCCGGAGGCTGCTGGCCGGGCGTCGCTGCGCGGCCGACGTGTGGTCAACGGTGCCGGGAGACGATCCTCTCGAGCAGGGTGGTGACGATGTAGGCGATCAGCCCGAGCAGGATGGCGCCGATCACGAACGCCCACGCCCGCGCATATGCGCTCGACGACGCCGCGGTCGTGATGGCCGAACCGAGGCCCTCGCGAGGGCCGCCGAAGTACTCGGCGACGAGCGCCGAGATCACCGCGAGCGAGGCGCCGATGCGCAGGCCGGTGAAGAAGTGGGGCACGGCGGAGGGGATCGTGATCGCGCGGGTCTCCTGCCAGCGGGTGGCCGCGTACGCCCGCAGCAGGTCGCGGTGCACCGGGCGCACCTGCCGGAGTCCGCGCAGCGTGTTGAGGAACACCGGCACGAACACGGCGAGCGACGCGATGAGGATGCGGGCCACCTCGGACGTGCTGCCGAACATCGTGTAGAGCACCGGCGCGAGCGCGACGATCGGCACCACGGCGACGGCGGCCACGACGGGCGCGAGCATGCCGTCGATGGCCTTCGCGAATGAGGCGAGCACCGCGAGCACCACGGCGATGACCGACCCGATGATGAGCCCGATGAGCGCGTTGAGCCCGGTCACGAGCGTCGCGGCGAGCACGGCGGGCAGGTACTCGGCGAACTGCGCGGCGATCGCCGACGGGCTCGCGAGCACGAACGGCGGGATCTCGAATGCCGCGACGAGGATCTCCACGAGCAGCACCCCGGCCACGAGCAGCAGCACGGGAGGCACCACCCGCCGCAAGATGAACGCGCCGACGCCCTGGCGCCGAATCGCGGCCGCGCTCTTGGGGGCCGCCGTGGTCGTGGCATCGGCGATGCCCTCGGCCAGTTTCAGCGTCATCGCACGTCCACCCCCTTGGCTCCGTTCGAGGCCGCGGTCTCGAGTGGACCGTGCAGCGCCTCGCGCACCGCGGTGACGGCGAGGAAGAACGCCTCGTCTTCACGAAGCGCCTCGCCGCGCTCGGCGGCGTCGCCGAGTCGCACGTCGATCGACGCGGTGATGCGCCCGGGCCGCGGCGACATCACGATCACGCGGTCGGAGAGGTAGACGGCCTCGGGGATCGAGTGGGTCACGAACACGACCGCGGCACCGGTCTCGGCCCGGATGCGCAGCAGCTCGGTCTGCATGCGCTCGCGCGTCATCTCGTCGAGGGCGCCGAACGGCTCGTCCATGAGCAGCAGCCGGGGCTGCTCGGCGAGCGACCGCGCGATCGCGACCCGCTGCTGCATGCCGCCGGAGAGCTGGTCGGGATAGTGCTTCGCGAACTCGGTGAGCCCGATGAGCTCGAGCAGCTGCGCCGAGCGCGCGCGGCGTGCGGCGGTGTCGACCCCGTGGATCTCGAGCGGCAGCTCGATGTTCGCCGCGACCGTGCGCCAGGGCAGGAGTCCGGCCTGCTGGAACGCGATGCCGTACTCCTGGTCGACCCGTGCCGTCGGCGCCGTCTTGCCGAACACCCGGATGTCGCCGGCGGTCGGGGTGTCGAGGTCGGCGATGAGCCGCAGCAGGGTGCTCTTGCCGCACCCCGACGGGCCGATGAGCGACACGAACTCACCGCTCGCGACCGTGAGGTCGATGCCCGTGAGCGCGGTGACCGAGGCGCCGCGGCACCGGGGAAGACCCGGTCGACCCCGGTGACGACGACGGCGTCTGCGGCGGGCGCGGCAGCGGCATCCGTCGGCGGTTCGGCGGTGGCGGCGGCGGTCATGCGGTCTCCTGTCGGCGGAACGGGGTGAGGAACGCGGCGAGCAGCGCGACGAAGCCGGCCGCGACGAGGCCGAGCACGACCGCCCCGAAGATCGGCGCCCAGGGCTTCGCCGGATCGCTCGACGCGGCGACGGCGGTCTCGAGGATGAGTCGGCCGATGCCGCCCGAGAAGCCCACCGAGATCTCGGCCACGACGGTGCCGACGACCGCGTTCGCGGCCGCGAGGCGGAGCGCGGGGATCAGGAACGGCACGCTCGCCGGGAGGCGGAGCTTGACGAGCGTGACCCACCAGCCTGCCGCGTAGCTGCGCATGAGCTCGACGTGCATGGTCTCGGGACTCTGCAGTCCGCGAAGCGCACCGACGGCGACCGGGAAGAACGCGAGGTAGCTCGCGATCACGACGACCGACATCCAGCTCTCCCACGAGAAGTCGCCGAACT
>CAWILI010000044.1:0-11689 GCA_963836825.1 uncultured Actinomycetota bacterium | reverse complement strand
GCGACGAACGGCGGCGACCACGCGGGCAGCCCGGGCGGAGGCGTCGACGCAGCAGGGACGCCCGCCGAGGGCGCTGGGACCTCGGGGTCACTCGAGGGCGTGGGCGGCACGGCGCCCGGCTCGCCGACCACGGGCAGCGCGCGGGTGGCGGCATCGGCCGCGGGCGGCTCTGCAAGCGAGAACCAGTCGAGCTCTTCTTCTCGCCGCGGCGACGGCGGGCGAAGCGGAAGGTCGGGCTCTGCGGCAGCCGGCGCCTCGGGCTCGGGCTGGGCGGGCCGGCGTAGCCGGCGGCTCAGTCGAGGCCGGCGGTTGCTGCTGCGACTCGGGCGTACGCCCGGTCACGAGCTGGGCGAGCAGCCAGTCGGTGCCGTCGTCTGCGCGGTCGTGCTGCTCGCCGGCGTCTTCGTCGTCGCGCTTCTTACGAACCATCACGTCAATCCCAGGTCATCGAGACCGATCGCGTAGAGGTAGGGCACGCCGGCTGCCTCGATCACTTCACGCGCACCGGTGGCACGGTCGACGACGACGGCGACCGCCGCGACCTCGGCGCCGACCTTGCGCAGCGCCTCGATCGCCTTCAGCGGCGAGCCGCCGGTGGTCGAGGTGTCTTCGAGCACGATCACGCGCTTGCCCGCGAGGTCGGGCCCCTCGACCTGCTTGCCGCGCCCGTGGTCTTTCGGCTCCTTGCGTACGACGAATGCGTCGTAGGCGAGCCCGCGCGCGGCACCCTGGTGCAGGATCGAGGCGGCGATCGGGTCGGCCCCCATGGTCATCCCACCGACGGCGGCGACGTCGGGGACGTCGGCGATCAGGTCGAGCATGACCTGACCGATGAGCGGGGCGACCCGGTGATCGAGGCTGACCTTGCGCAGGTCGACGTAGTAGGTCGCCTTCTTGCCGCTGGTCAGGGTGAAGTCCCCGTGGAACACTGCCTCGGCCGAGATGAAGTCGATGAGCTGCCGACGTACGTCGGTGGCGGCGTGCGGAGCGCTTGAGGTCACCCGAACACTCTACGTCGCCGAGCCCCGTGCGGGACGCGGAGATGTCTCGGCCCGCTCGGATTCTCCCGGGTCCAGTGGGCGCACCGCGGGCCGTTTCGGCTTGGGACCGCCCCAGAGCGACCGCGGCGTGCCCGGAACGAGGCGGGCCCAGAACGGCGGCGCCTCCTGCTCCGCGAGCGCGGCGGGAACGTCGATGTGGAACTCGGCGATCTCGCGGGCACCGCGGTGCACGGCCCGGTAGAGCGCGGTGCCGATGAGCACGCCGAGCGCGATCGACATGACCGAGGTGAGCGCGGTCGCGAAGTCCTCGAGGCCGCTGGTCGTGCCGACGGCCTCCGTGAGCCCGACGAGGCCGGCCGCACCCGGTACCAGGAGCCAGAACGCGGGGAGGAAGGTGAGTTGCGACGGTGCGCCCCTGCGCAGGGTGGCGATCCAGAGCACCACGGGCGTCATCGCGAGCGCTCCGATGAAGCCGCTCACGGTCGGACTGATGAGCGTGGCCGCGATCGACTGCGCCGCATACGCCACGACCATGGCCAGGAGCATCCAGCCGAACACCGATCCCGGCGCTGAGAAGTGCAGGTAGTTTCCGACGGCGAACAGCAGCACGCCGACGAGCGCGATCCACCACGGGAGCGGGTCGGCCGCCTCGCGGGACACGTAGGTCGACGAGGCGATGCCCACCACCGTGCCGGCGGCGAGGATGCCGAACGAGAGCAGCGCGAGCTGTACGAGGCCGAAGACCAGCCTGGATGCGCCCGCGATCATCTGCCCCGACGCGAGTTCCACCGTTCCCGTCGTCAGCACGCCGCCGGGGAGGAACGTCGCGAGCGGGGCGATCAGCAGGCGGATCGGATCGCCGACGTCGAAGTACGGGGCGATGAGGAACACGGCGAGCGCGCACACGAACGATGCGAAGACCGGGAAGACGAGCTGGAGCGTGCGTGACGGCACGAGTTTCGCGAGGCCGATGAAGGCGCCGAGCACGAATGCGACGAGCGCGCCCTGCCAGGTGGGGATGAGCAGGAACGCCAGGCCCGTGGTGAGGAGCGCGTGCCCGAAGGTACGCACGAACCAGCCGTGAGGAGGACGCATCGCGCCGATCTCGTTGAGGCGGTCGATGCCGGCGGTCGGGTCGATCGCGCCGCGCCGTGCCTGTTCGACCAGCTTGTAGAGCGCGCCGATCTGGTCGAACCGGAACGACGCGGTCACCGAGCGGATCGCGACGCTGCTCTCCTCCCCTGCTCCGGTCTGCACCAGGATGACGGTCGGCAGCACCACGAAATCGGTGTGCGTGAGCCCATAGGCCCGAGCGACGACCATCATCGTGTCGTGGATGTGGTCGACCGACTCGTCGGCGGCGTTCATCCCCTCAGCAAGTCCCAGGAGGAACCTGCGGAGCATCGCGCGCTCGGCGACGTCGGTCATCTCACCCGATCACCGGAGAACCGGCGACCGCCGCACCCCGTCGCGACGACATGCACCACCGCACATCCTCCTCCGTCGTACCCGCCCTACAGGCACACGGTAGCGGGCCGACGGCGACGCGGCGCGGGCGACACGGCGTTGCGGCATCCGCTGGGGTCTGGACCGGCGATTCCCCTGCATCGGATGCCGCGGGCATGACGAAGGGCCGCACTGCGGGGTGTCCCTCCCCCGCACTGCGGCCCTGCTGCCGGAGAACGGACCTCCGGCTGAATCGCCCGACCTAGACGGTGAGCGCGAACGTCTCGCGCGGCTGACGGCGGTAGCCATCGCGCGCGATGACGACGAAGGAGCTGACGATGGCGACGACCGAGACGGCGCCGAGGAGGAGGATGAGGCTGATCACGATTGACCCTTTCGAATGACGTAGCTGGCTGGTCGAGCGACCGATGCGCCGTTGCACGAGTTCGACAGTTCCATTGTGGACCCCACAACCATTCAGCACAAGCTCACGATCCTTCAATGACGATGTAGCATTGCTTCATGGATGTGAACCGGCTCGACCTCCTGCGCGAACTCGCCGAGCGAGGCTCCGTGACCGCCGTCGCCGAGGCCACCGGGCGCACGCCGTCAGCGGTCTCGCAGCAGCTCAAGGTGCTCGAGCGCGAGGCCGGAATGCCCCTCACCGAACGCAGCGGTCGCGGCCTCGTGCTCACGAGCGCCGGCCACGCACTCGCCCGCAGCGCGGCCGACGTCGCCATCGCGCTCGAGCGTGCGACGGCGCTGTGGGACGAGTTCCGCAACGATCCCGGTGGCGAGGTCACGCTGCTGACCTTTCCGACCATGGGCGCGGCACTCCTGCCGGGCGTGCTCACCGAACTGCAGTCCGTCGCCGGACTCGTGGTGCAGGCCACCGACCTCGATCCCGAACTCGCCGAGTTCGCCGACCTCACCTCCGAGTACGACATCGTGCTCGCGCACACCATGCCCGGCGTGCTGCCCTGGGGCGGTCGCGGCCTCAGAGCCGTGCCTCTGCTCGCCGAACCGCTCGACATCGGCATGCGCGCCGACCACCGCCTCGCCGGGAGGTCGCATCTCGTGGCGGCCGACCTCATCGACGAGACCTGGCTCGGCGTGCCCCACGGGTACCCGTTCGAGCGCATCCTGCACGCCATCGAGCAGCAGGCGGGTGGCCGCGCGACGGTCAGCCAGCGCTTCAGCGACATGCGCATCATCGAGGCGTTCATCCAGGCCGGGCTCGGCGTCGCGCTCATGCCCCGCTTCACGTCGGGCGCAGTGCCCGACACGATCGTGCTCAAGCCGTTGCGCGGCGTGGCATCATCGCGCCAGATCGTCGCGCTCGTGCGGCCCGACGTCGCCGAGCGGCTCGCGGTGCGCACCGTGCTCGACGTGCTCGTGTCGCACGCGGCGCGGCTCGAGCGAGCGCACGCCGACGCCTGAGCTCGGCGCAATTAGACTCAGCGATCATGAGCGACGAAGCGATCCTGTTCGACGTGACCGATGGGCTCGCCCACCTCACGCTCAACCGCCCAGCCCGGCTGAACGCCGTCGATCCCGATGCGATCGCGCTGTGGCAGCGGTTCGCGCACGAGATCGCCGAACGCGACGACATCGGCGCCGTGCTCTTCGATGCGGGCGGCCGCGCGTTCTGCGCCGGCGGCGACGTGCTCGCGATGTCGCGGCTCGCGGGCTCCGAGCCCGACGCGGGGCGGGTCATCCAGTCGCTCGCCGACCAGATCCACGACGGCCACCGCACCCTGCGCGAGAGCGCGAAGCCGATCGTGGCGGCCGTGCAGGGACCGGTCGCCGGCGGCGGGCTGGGCTTCATGCTCGTCGCCGACATCGTCGTCGCCTCCGAACGCGCCACGTTCGCGAGTCGATATGCGGATGTCGCGCTGACGCCCGACTGCGGCGTGAGCACCCTGCTTCCCGAGGCCGTCGGCACGCGGCGCGCGCTCGAGCTCACGCTCACCTCGCGCACGTTGTCGGCAGCCGAGGCGCTCGACTGGGGGCTCGTCGCCGAGGTCGTCGCACCCGAGGCGCTCGAGGCGCGCGCCCGCACGATCGCCGCGTCATGGCTCGACGGGGCGTCCGCCGGCTTTCGGGCAGGCGAAGCGGCTCGTGCGCTCGGGCCTCGCGCGCCCCTTCCAGGAGGCGCTCGACGACGAGGCCCGCACGATCGGCGAGGCGTTCGTCACCCCCGAGGCGCAGGCGCGGGTCGCCGCGTTCGCCGCAGCGGCAGGCAAGCGCGCGGCCGACTGAGTACGAGAAGCCCGACGAGGAGGGGCCATGCAGGATCCGGCAGACGAGTTCGCAGCAGGTCGCCGACGAGATCGCTCGGCGCGCTGACGGCCGCGGGGATGACCGTCGCTGCGGCCGAGTCGCTGTCGAGCGGCGGGATCACCAACGCGCTGGGCGCCGCACCCGAGGCATCGGACTGGCTGCGGGGCGGCGTCGTCGCCTACGCCGAAGAGGTCAAGCGCGAGGTGCTCGGCGTGACGGCACGATCGGTGACGACCGCCCAGTGCGCGCGGGAGATGGCCGAGGGCGTCGCGCGGCTGCTCGGCGCGGATGCGGCGGTCGCGGTCACCGGAGTCGGCGGACCCGAGCCTGCTGACGGCGTGCCGGCCGGCACCGTGTTCGCGGCGGTCACCGTGCGCGGCGAGACGCGTGACGAACGGTTCCAGTTCGACGGCACCCCGGCGCAGGTCGTGCACCAGACGGTGGGCGCCGCGCTCGCGATGCTGCGCGACGCCCTGCCGTCATCGACCTGAGTCAGGTGCCCGACGCTCTTCGCCCGCCGCTCAGTCGTGCTGCGGGAACCCCAGGTTGATGCCGCCGTGGCTCGGGTCGAGCCAGCGCGACGTGATCGCCTTCTCCTGCGTGTAGAAGTCGAACCCGCGCGCGCCGTAGGCCTTGGCGTCGCCGAACAGCGAGTCCTTCCAGCCGCCGAACGAGTGGTACGCCACCGGCACGGGGATCGGCACGTTGATGCCGACCATGCCGACCGTCACCTCGCGCTGGAAGCGCCGCGCGGCACCGCCGTCGTTCGTGAAGATCGCCGTGCCGTTGCCGTAGCGGCTCGAGTTGATGAGCTCGAGCCCGTCTTCGTAGCCCTCGACGCGAATGACCGACAGCACCGGCCCGAAGATCTCGTCGCGGTACACGGCCGACGACGTCGGCACCTTGTCGACCAGGGTCGGCCCCATCCAGAATCCGTCGGGGTCGCCGTCGACCTCGGGGTCGCGTCCGTCGACGACCACCGAGGCGCCGTCGGATGCCGCGACGTCGAGGTAGCCCGCGACCTTGTCGCGGTGCTCGCGGGTGATCAGGGGCCCCATGTCGCAACCCCGGGTTCCGTCGCCGGTCTTCAGCCGGGCCATGCGCTCGGCGACCTTCGCGACGAACTCGTCGGCGATCGTGTCGACCGCGAGCACGGCCGAGATCGCCATGCAGCGCTCGCCCGCCGAGCCGAAGCCGGCGTTGACCGCCGCATCGGCCGCGAGGTCGAGGTCGGCGTCGGGCAGCACGAGCATGTGGTTCTTCGCGCCGCCGAGCGCCTGCACGCGCTTGCCGTTGGCCGTCGCGGTGGAGTAGATGTACTGCGCGATGGGCGTCGAGCCGACGAACGAGATCGAGCGAACCGTGGGGTGGTGCAGCAGCGCGTCGACCGCGACCTTGTCGCCGTGCACGACGTTCAGCACGCCGTCGGGCAGCCCCGCCTCTTTCATGACCTTCGCGAGCCAGACGGCGGCGCTCGGATCCTTCTCGGACGGCTTCAGCACGACGGT
Source organism: uncultured Actinomycetota bacterium (assembly GCA_963836825.1). Lineage (GTDB taxonomy): Bacteria > Actinomycetota > Actinomycetes > Actinomycetales > Microbacteriaceae > Agromyces. The sequence goes on along the minus strand of CAWILI010000044.1, from coordinate 5,451 downwards.
GTTGCCGGTCGCGATCGCGAGCGGGAAGAACCACAGCGGCACCATCGCCGGGAAGTTGAACGGCGAGATGATGCCGACCACGCCCACCGGCTGGCGGGTCGTGTAGACATCGATGCCGGTCGACACGTTCTCGCTGTACTCGCCCTTGGTGTAGCCGGGCATCGCGCAGGCGAGTTCGACGACCTCGAGTCCGCGTGCGATCTCACCGGCGGCGTCGGAGAGCACCTTGCCGTGCTCGCTCGTGAGGATCGCGGCGAGCTCGTCGGTGCGGCCGGCGAGCAGCTCGCGGAACTTGAACATCACCGCCTGCCGCTTCGCGATCGACGTGTCGCGCCATCCGGGGAACGCGCGGGCCGCGGCCTGCACGGCCGTGTCGACGTCTTCGGTCGACGCGAAGCGCACGCGCTTCTGCTCGACGCCGAGCGCGGGGTTGTAGACGGGCCCGCTGCGGTCGGAGTCACCGGCGACGGATGCCCCGTCGATCCAGTGATCGATCGTCGCCGTGGCGGCGCCCGATGCGTGGGTTTCGGTCAGTGTCTGGCTCACGAGTCAGCCCTCTCCTTCGAGTGCGGTGCTCAATACTTCATCGTAGATCGCCATCGCGTCGGCGACCTCCTCAGCCGTGACCACGCACGGCGGCACCACGTGGATTCGGTTGTCCTGCACGAACGGCAGCAGGCCGCGCCCGACGAGCGCGGACTTGATGCGCCCCATCGCGGCGGCGGCCAGCGGTTCGCGGGTCTTGCGGTCGGCGACGAGTTCGACGGCCCAGAACACGCCCTCGCCGCGCACCTCGCCGATGACCTGGTGCCGTTCGGCGAGGTCTTCGAGCGCCGGCCCGATCGACTCGGCGCCGATCTCGCGGGCGTGGTCGACGATGCCCTCGGACGCCATCGCGTCGAGGGTCGCGACGATCGACGCCATCGCGAGCGGATGCCCCGAGTACGTCAGGCCGCCCGGGAACACGCGGTCGTCGAACGTGGCGGCGATGGGGTCGGAGATCACCACGCCGCCCGCGGGCACGTACCCCGAGTTGACGCCCTTCGCGAAGGTGATGAGATCGGGGCGCACGTCGTAGCCGTCGAACGCGAACCACCGGCCGCTGCGGCCGAACCCGCACATCACCTCGTCGAGGATCAGCATGATGCCGTGCCGGTCGCAGAGCTCGCGCACCCCGGCGAGGTAGCCGGGCGGCGGCACGAGCACCCCCGCCGTGCCGGGGATCGTCTCGAGCAGCACCGCCGCGATCGACGACGGCCCCTCGGCCTCGATGACCCGGCGCAGGTGCCGCAGGGCGCGCTCGGACTCCTCCTCGGGGCTCGACGCCCAGAACTCCGAGCGGTAGAGGTAGGGGCCGAAGAAGTGCACGTGGGCGCGGGCGAACTCGTTGGGAACGCGCCGCCAGTCGCCGGTCGCGACGACCGCCGCACCCGTGTTGCCGTGATACGAGCGATACGTCGAGAGGATCTTGTCGCGGCCCGGTGTGCAGCCGCGCCATGCGGATGGCGTTCTCGTTGGCGTCGGCGCCGCCGTTGGTGAAGAACACCTTGTGGAATCCGGATGGCGCGCGCGAGACGATGCGCTTCGCGGCTTCGCCGCGCGCCAGGTTGACGGTGGACGGTGCGATGGTGGTCAGCAGCTCGGCCTGCTCGCGGATCGCCTGCACGACCGCCGGGTGCTGGTGCCCGATGTTGACGTTCACGAGCTGGCTCGAGAAGTCGAGGTACTCGCGCCCGGAGTGGTCCCACACCCGCGAACCCCGACCGCTCGCGATCGTGAGCGTCGAGGCCTGCGACTGCGCCGACCAGGAGTGGAAGACGTGGTCCTTGTCGAGCTCGCGCGCGAGTTCGTCGAGGCCCTCGGTGAGGCTGTCGGTCATGGCTTCGCTGCCTTTCTGTCAATTCTCCGCTGATCGAGTAGCGCCGCGCCCTGGCGCGGCGCGTATCGAGATCTGCGAGCGGGTCTCGATACGCGCCCCTTCGTCGGGCGCTACTCGACCACCGGAGTTCGGATCTAGTTGCCGCCCTCGGCGAGTTCGACCTCGACGGGCTCGTAGTCCTCGCCCGTGACGTCGACGTCGTCGGCCTTCAGCGCATCGAGGGCCTTGTCGACGTACTCGTTCGTGAACGCCGACTCGGGCGGATCGGTGGTGATGACCTGTGCGCCGTCTTGGTTCTTGGTGGCGAGGGCCATCTCGACGGTGGCGTTCCACTGGTCTTCGTTGATGTGGCCGATGCCGCTCGTCGACGGCCAGATGAGCTTGTTGATCTCATTGGCCATCCAGAGCTGGTGGCTCGTGCCGAGCGTCGAACCGGCGGCGGTGACCGCGTCGGCCGCGGCCTGCGGGTCGTCGCGCTGGTCGATCCATCCGAGGATCGCGCCCTGGATGAGCTTGACGGCCGTGTCCGCGTACTCCTCGTCGGACTCGAGCCGCTCGGTGTCGGCCCAGATCGCGTCCTGCAGCATCGCGGTGCCGACCTCGTTCCAGTCGATCACCGAGAAGTCCTCGGGCTGGTAGAGCTCGCCGGTGTCGGGGTTCGTCGCCTCGAGCAGCTGTGCGTACTCGTTGTACGTCATCGCCTGCGCGGCGTCGATCTCGCGGTTCAGCAGCGCGTTCATGTCGAAGTTCTGCTGCACGATCGTGTACCCGGTGGCGTCGGCCTCGGCTGAGGCCCGCGAAGAGCTCCCACTCGTTGCCGAAGCCCCAGCTGCCGACCTGCTTGTTCGCGAGGTCTTCAGGGCCGGTGATGCCGCTGTCTGCCCACGACACCTGCAGCGTGCCGCTGCGCTCGAAGATCTGCGCGATGTTCGTGATGTTCGCGCCGGCCTCGATCGATGCGAGCGCCTTCGGCACCCACGCGATCGCGAAGTCGACGTCGCCGTGCGGCGAGCACGTCTTGCGGCACGATGTCGACCGCACCGGGGATGATCTCGACGTCGAGGCCGAGGTCCTCCCAGTAGCCGTTCGCCGCCGCCAGGTAGTAACCGCCGAACTGCGCCTGGGTGAGCCACTGCAGCTGCAGGGTCACGGGCGTGAGCTCGCCGTCACCGTCTCCATCGCCGTCTCCGTCGTCGGTGCCCCCGCTGGAACAGCCGGTGAGCACGAGCGCGGTGGCGGCCAGAGCGGCCGCACCCGCGAGCATCCTGTTGCTCTTCATCTGCATTCCTTTCTCTTGGTGGGTGGTGCTTGTGGTGCACTCTCCAACCGGCCGATGGCCGGAGGCTGCTGGCCGGGCATCGCTGCGCGGCCGACGGTGGTCAACGGTGCCGCGAGACGATCCTCTCGAGCAGGGTGGTGACGATGTAGACGATCAGTCCGAGCAGGATGGCGCCGATCACGAACGCCCACGCGCGGGCATAGGCGCTCGATGACGCGGCAGTCGTGATGGCCGAGCCGAGGCCCTCACGGGGCCGCCGAAGTACTCGGCGACGAGTGCCGAGATCACCGCGAGCGAGGCGCCGATGCGCAGGCCGGTGAAGAAGTCGGCACGCGCGGAGGGATCGTGATCGCGCGGTTCTCCTGCCAACGCGTGGCCGCGTACGCCCGCAGCAGGTCGCGGTGCACCGGGCGCACCTGCCGGAGTCCGCGCAGCGTGTTGAGGAACACCGGCACGAACACGGCGAGCGACGCGATGAGGATGCGGGCCGACCTCGGACGTGCTGCCGAACATCGTGTAGAGCACCGGCGCGAGCGCGACGATCGGCACGACGGCGACGGCGGCCACGACGGGGGCGAGCATGCCGTCGATGGCCTTCGCGAATGAAGCGAGCACGGCGAGCACCACCGCGATGACCGACCCGATGATGAGCCCGATGAGCGCGTTCGAGCCCGGTCACGAGCGTCGCGGCGAGCACGGCGGGCAGGTACTCGGCGAACTGCGCGGCGATCGCCGACGGGCTCGCGAGCACGAACGGCGGGATCTCGAATGCCGCGACGAGGATCTCCACGAGCAGGATCCCGGCCACGAGCAGCGAGCACGGGAGGCACCACCCGCCGCAGGATGAACGCGCCGATGCCTTGGCGCCGATCGCGGCCGCGCTCTTCGGGGCCGCCGTGGTCGTGGCATCGGCGATGCCCTCGGCCAGTTTCAGCGTCATCGCACGTCCACCCCCTTGGCGCCGTTCGACGCCGCGGTCTCGAGCGGACCGTGCAGCGCCTCGCGCACCGCGGTGACGGCGACGAAGAACGCCTCGTCTTCACGAAGGGCCTCACCGCGCTCGGCGGCATCGCCGAGGCGCACGTCGATCGACGCGGTGATGCGCCCGGGCCGCGGCGACATCACGATCACCCGGTCGGAGAGGTAGACGGCCTCGGGGATCGAGTGGGTCACAAACACGACCGCGGCGCCGGTCTCGGCCCGGATGCGGAGCGAGCTCGGTCTGCATGCGCTCGCGCGTCATCTCGTCGAGGGCGCCGAACGGCTCGTCCATGAGCAGCAGCCGGGGCTGCTCGGCGAGCGACCGCGCGATCGCGACCCGCTGCTGCATGCCGCCGGAGAGCTGGTCGGGGTAGCGCTCCGCGAACTCGGCGAGGCCCACGAGCTCGAGCAGTTGCGCCGACCCTCGTGGCGTGCTGCGGTTCCACGCCGTGGATCTCGAGCGGCAGCTCGACGTTCGCGGCCACCGTTCGCCAGGGCAGCAGTCCCGCCGGCTGGAACGCGATGCCGTACTCCTGGTCGACCCGGGCGTGCTGGCGGTCTTGCCGAACACGCGGACCGTCGCCGGCGCTCGGCCCGTCGAGGTCGGCGATGAGCCGCATCAGGGTGCGCTTGCCGCACCCGGACGGGCCGATCAGCGACACGAACTCCCCGCCCGCGACCGTGAGGTCGATGCCCGTGAGCGCGGTGACCTAGGCGCCGGGGGTGCCGGGGAACACCCGGTCGACCGCCGGTGCACGTCGACGGCGTCTGCGGCGGCGTTGCTGCGGCATCCGGCGGCGTGTTCGGCTGTGAAGCGGCGGCTCATGCGGCCTCCTGTCGTCGGTACGGGTTGAGGAATGCGGCGAGCAACGCGACCGAGCCGGCCGCGACGAGGCCGAGCACGACGGCACCGAAGATCGGGCCCCACGCTTTCGCCGGATCGCCCGACGCGGCGACGGCAATCTCGATGAGGATCCGCCCGATGCCGCCCGAGAAACCCACCGAGATCTCGGCCACGACCGTGCCGACGACCGCGTTCGCCGCCGCGAGGCGGAGCGCGGGGATCAGGAACGGCACGCTCGCCGGGGAGACGGAGCTTGACGAGGGTGACCCACCAGCCCGCCGCATAACTGCGCATGAGCTCGACGTGCATGGTCTCGGGACTCTGCAGGCCGCGCAGCGCACCGACCGCGACCGGGAAGAACGCGAGGTAGCTCGCGATCACCGACGACCGACATCCAGCTCTCCCACGAAGAAATCACCGAACTCGAGGCGTGACCCCCAGTTGCGGATGAGCGGCGCGAGCGCGATG
>CAWILI010000043.1:0-14454 GCA_963836825.1 uncultured Actinomycetota bacterium | reverse complement strand
GGCGGGCGTTCCTACGACCGCAACGACCGCGCGCCTCGCTCGAACGACCGCGACGACCGTGCACCTCGCTCGAACGACCGCGACGACCGCGGGCCCCGCCGCGAGTACGGCGACCGCCCGGCGCGCCCGAACTTCCGCGAGGACCGCCCCGCACGTTCCTACGACCGTGACGACCGCGCCCCTCGTCGTGACCGCGACGACCGCCCGGCTCGTTCGTTCGACCGTAATGACCGCCCGGCGCGTTCGTTCGACCGCAATGACCGCCCGGCTCGTTCGTTCGACCGTGACGACCGCGCCGCGCCCGTTCGTTCGACCGCAACGACCGCCCGGCTCGTTCGTTCGACCGCGACGACCGCCCGGCGCGTTCGTTCGACCGCGACGACCGTCCGGCGCGTTCGTTCGACCGCAATGACCGCCCGGCGCGTTCGTTCGACCGCAACGACCGTCCGGCGCGTTCGTTCGATCGCAACGACCGCCCGGCCCGCTCGTTCGACCGTGACCGTCCGGCGCGTTCGTTCGACCGCAATGACCGCCCGGCGCGTTCGTTCGACCGCAACGATCGCCCCGCGCGTTCGTTCGACCGTGACGACCGCGCCCCCCGCCGTGACTTCGAGCGCCCCGGCTTCCGCGACTCCGAGCGCCGCCCGTCGAGCTTCTACCCGGCGAAGAGCACCGAGTCGCACTTCACGCCGGCCGACGACGTCGTGCTCGAGCGCCTCGAGGCCGAGGCCATCCAGGCCGACGAGGTCGAAGGCGTGAGCTTCGCCGACCTCGGGCTCGGCAACAACATCGTGCGCGCGCTGCAGCGACCTCGGCGCCGAGTCGCCGTTCCCGATCCAGGCCGCGACCATCCCCGACGTGCTCGCGGGCAAGGACGTTCTCGGCCGCGGCAAGACCGGCTCCGGCAAGACCATCGCCTTCGGCGCGCCCCTCGTCGAGCGTCTCATGACGCTCTGGGCCGAGTCGGGCAAGGCCGGCGGCAAGCGCCAGATGGGCCGCAAGCCCCGCGCGCTCATCCTCGCCCCGACCCGCGAGCTCGCCCTGCAGATCGACCGCACGGTGCAGCCCATCGCGCAGAGCCTCGGCCTCTTCACCACGCAGATCTACGGCGGCGTCCCCCAGGGCCGTCAGGTCGGCGCGCTGCAGCGCGGCGTCGACATCGTCATCGGCACGCCGGGCCGCATCGAGGACCTCATCGAGCAGCGCCGCCTCGACCTCTCCGAGGTCGTCGTCACCGTGCTCGACGAGGCCGACCACATGTGCGACCTCGGATTCCTCGAGCCGGTGCAGCGCATCATCCGCCGCACCGCCCAGGGCGGGCAGAAGCTGCTCTTCTCGGCGACGCTCGACCAGGGCGTCGCGACGCTCGTCGACGAGTTCCTCGTCGACCCGGCCGTGCACGAGGTCGCCGGTGAAGACCAGGCCTCGTCGACGATCGACCACCGCGTGTTCGTCATCGAGAACCGCGACAAGCGCGACATCGTGGCCCAGCTCGCGAACCGCGACGGCAAGACCCTCGTGTTCAGCCGCACCCGTGCGTTCGCCGAAGACCTGACCGGTCACCTCGAGGACTACGGCATCCGCGCCGTCGCCCTGCACGGCGACCTCAACCAGTCGCGCCGCACGCGCAACCTGCAGCAGCTGACCTCGGGCCGCGTCAACGTGCTGGTGGCCACGGATGTCGCAGCCCGCGGCATCCACGTCGACGACATCGATCTCGTGATCCAGGCCGACGCGCCCGACGAGTACAAGACGTACCTGCACCGCTCGGGCCGCACCGGCCGCGCCGGCAAGCAGGGCCGTGTCGTCACGCTCATCCCGCGCAACCGCCAGCGTCGCATGAACGAGCTGCTCGACCGCGCCGAGATCGACGTCGACTTCGTCGACGTGCGTCTGGGCGACGACCTGCTCGGCGAGCTCGAGGGCGACTTCGCGGCCGTCGAGGCCGAGGTCGCGGCTGAGGCTCGAGGTCGACGAGTCGTCGAGGTCGAGGTCGAGGCCGAGGTCGTCGTGAGGTCATCGACGTCGAGATCGCGAGGCCGAGGCGATCGAGGTCGAGATCGACCTGGCCGCCGAGGCCGACCGGTCGAGGCCGACGAGCGCCGTGCGTCGACGCGCATTGACGGCAACCGCCAGCGTCGCACTGACGAGCGCATCGATCGCGCCGAGATCGACGTCGACTCGTCGACGTCGCGAGATCGCCGACGACTCGAGCGCGCTGCCGAGCCGTCGAGACCGCCGCTGGTCGCCGAGACCGCCGAGGTCGAGATCGACGCTGCGTCGACGACTCGACGCGGTCGCTGAGCCCATGTCGACGCGACGCTGAGGCTGACGAGCAACTCGCCGGCTGATCATCCGCTCGCACTGATCGCGCGAAGGCCCGCATCCCGTCGGATGCGGGCCTTCGTCGTTCGACCGATCGCTCGCCGGCGTCGACGCGGCGCTGACTTGTCCTCCACAGGCGACACGAGTTCGCGAAGTTATCCACAGGAATATTGCCTGTTCAGCGCGGTATTTCCGTCGACATCCAATGTCGGTGGCTCGGTGCAGGATGGAGTCATGGAACACCCGCCGCACCCGCTGCAGCCGCTCGAGCGCGATCTCGACGCGCTGCGTGCAGCGTGGGCCGACGCGATGCCGGCCTTCGGCGCCCTGCCCGGCGGCGCGCAGGTCGAACTCGAGCAGATGAGCGACGCCGGCCTCGTCGGCGTGGCCGACCTCATCGCCCGCGCGCGTCGCGACGCCGATGCGCTGCTGGTGAGGGTCGGCAACGAGATCGCCCGGCGTTCGGGCCCCGAATTCGGCGACACCGGCCTCGCCAAGAAGCAGGGGTTCCACAACGCCGCGCGGCTCCTCGCAGCAACGACGGGTGGGTCGCGCAGCGAGGCGTCTCGGCTCATCGCGGTAGGCGCCGCCACCGCCGAGCGGCAGTCGTTCACGGGCGAGTATCGCCCCGCCCCGCATCCGCACGTCGCCGCCGCACTCGGGGCCGGCACGATCAGCGCCGAGGCCGCGGCCGCGGTCACCTCGATGCTCGACCGCGTCGGCGCTCGCGCCGATCCGGCTCTCGCCGACGTCACCGAGAAGGCCTTGGTCGACCTTGCAGTCGTCGCGCCGCTCGATCTGGTCATGCGCGGCGTGCGCGAGGCAGAGGCGCGACTCGATTCCGACGGGGTCGAACCGCGAGAAGACGCGCTCAGGGGTGAGCGATCCCTCACGATGTTCGAGTCCGGCGGCATGCTGCACCTGCGTGCCCGCCTCGATCCCGAGACCGGCGCGCCGATCAAGGCCGCGATCGAGGCTCTCGTGAGCGATGTGCTCCGGCAACGCGACCGCGTACCGGGTACTGATGGGGTACCGGGTACGGGTGGGTCCGTGTGCGCTGGGCCTGTGATCGACGACGACCGCACGATTCCGCAACTCCAGGCAGATGCACTCGCCGCACTGGCGCGGCACTCGCTGGGTTGCGCGCAGACATCGACGCCGCTGGCGAAGACCACGGTCATCGTTCGCATGAATCTCGAGACCCTCATCGAGGGCATCGGGCACGCCACCATCGACGGTCTCGACCAGCCGATCTCCGCATCGACCGCGAGAAGGCTGGCCGCCGACGCCGAGGTCATCCCCGCGGTCCTCGGAAGCGAGCGCGTTCCGCTCGACCTCGGGCGAGCGGCACGGCTCTTCACCAAGGCGCAGCGGCTCGCGCTCGGCGAACGCGACGGCGGGTGCGCTTCGTGCGGGCAGAACATCGGCTACGTCGAGGCCCACCACATCCGCTGGTGGGAGCGCGACGCCGGTCCGACCGACCTCGAGAACGGCGTGATGCTCTGCTCGTTCTGCCACCACCGCATGCATCGCGAGAACTGGGGCATTCGCGCGACCCGCGATTCGGTGTGGTTCATCCCGCCGCCGCATGTCGACCCCGCCCGAATACCCCGCCTCGGCGGAAGAGCGAGATTCGACCTGTCCATGCGCGCGGGCGCGTCAGCTGCGGCGTCGACGCGCCGAGCGCGCCCGCGCCTGAGGCTCGCGTGAGCGCGCGTGCGCTCGCACTGACCGTCGGTGTCGATGCCTGGTCGTCGTTGCACTGAGCGGCGCGCTGGCGCGGTGAGCTGGCGCGTACGCCGGTGAGCTGGGCGTCGCCTGCGGAGCTGGTCGGCGTGCCTACTGTCGGCTCGGCGCCGCGACCGGCTCCGGCAGCACCCGCGCGAACATGCGGTCGAACACGTTCGCCCGGTCGAACTGCAACGCGTGCGCACGTGCGCGTTCGGCGAGCTGCCGCACCTCGTCGGCCGGCATCGCGACGGCCTGGTCGATCGCCCGGGCGATCGCGTCGGGATCCTCGACCGGAATGATGATCGCGTGCCCGCCGGCGGCCTCGCCGATGCCGCCGGTGTCGCACGTGATCACCGGGCCGCCGCCCGCGAGCATCTGCTCGGCGATCGCGATGCCGAAGGTCTCGACGAACTCGGGCCGCGGCTTGCTCGGCAGCACGAACGCCGCGCACCCCGCCATCAGGTACGGCTTCTCGGCGTCGCCGACGTCGTCGAGGAAATCGATGAGCGATGCGGCATCCGATTCGGCGGCCTGCGCACGCAGCTCGTCGGCCTCGGGTCCGCGGCCGACGATCACGAGCCGATGCCCGTCGCGGGCGCCGCTGCGCTCGAACCCGCGGATGAGGTCGTCGACGCCCTTCGCCCGCGCGAGCCGCGAGAGGAACAGCACGTACGACCCGCGCGAGAGCCCCCGCGCCGCGAGCACCCGGTCGATCTCGGCGTCGTCGAGGTCGAGATACGGCGACGAGTCGATCGCGGGATACGAGATGCCGACGCGCGCCTGGCACTGCGCGGCGAAGCTCGTGCCGTGCAGGGCATCGACCTCGGCGGCCGACTCCACGATGAGCTCCCGGGTGTACTCCGAGACGGCGACGCAGTGGTCCTGCGCGAGGTAGCTCGAGAGCACGTGCGCGGCCGCCCCGAACCGGCCCTCGGCGACGGCCGAGCGCACGACGTTCGTGACATCCGACCCGACCGCCTCGGCGATCGTCGTGACGTTGACGGGCAGGCCCGTGCTCCACGCGACCCGCAGCGCATCGGCGACCGCGATCGTGTGCGGGCTGAGGTACAGCGAGAGGCACACGGTGGGCACGCCGTCGGTGAAGAGCTCGACGAGCCGGCCGATGATGCCCGCCAGGTAGCGCCCGTCGGGCACCTTGTAGTCGCCGACGGGCTCGGGCCGTTCGACGGTGATGCCCGGGCTGTACGGCAGCACGCGGTCGAGCGGTTTCAGCGGCAGGCCCGCCGCTTCGAGCCGCTCGATGGGCCACGTGACGATGCGCACGTCGGTGAAGCCGCGCTCGAGGGCGGTCTCGGCGAGGTTGCGCGCCTCGACCGAGTGTCCGCAGATCACGGGATCGGCTCGCACGATGATGACGAGTCTGGTCGGCCTGTTCATGGTGTTCCCCCTTGGTGCGGTTTCGGTGGCGGGAGGTGGTCGTGAGTGCGGCGGGTGTGGACGGTGGGATCCGGTTGGTCGGTGTCGTGAGGTGTGGTCTGGGCGGTCGGATTCAGCGCGGGAATCAGGCGGCGGATGTCCCGGTCGACGGCGGTCGCTCGAGCGTGCCCCAGTCGCTCGGTTCGGGTCCGAGCTCGATGCACAGGCTGCCGCCGTGGTGCACCTCGTTGCCGCGCAGCCACGGGCGGGTGAGCGGGGCGCCGTTGAACTCGACGGACTGCACGTACTGCGCCGGGCCGTCGCGGCGCGGCTCGACGAAGCCGCGGGTCTCGATCGTGACCGCGTCGCCGCCGAGCACCCGGATGCGCGACTCCGCGAACGACGGCGGCCCGATGAGGAACAGGTTCTGCCCCGCCACCGGGAACAGCCCGAGCGACGCCCACACGTACCACGAGCTCAGCCCGCCCGAGTCGTCGTTGCCGGGCAGCCCGCCGCGCCCGGTGCCGAACTGCTGCTGGATCGCCGCGTGCACGACCTCGGCGGTGCGGTCGGGACGGCCCGCGTAGTAGTACGCCCAGGGCGCCTCCATGTCGGGCTCGTTGTTCAGTCCCTCGAAGCGGCCGAGGGCGTAGCCCGCGGCCATCTCCGGGGCATCCGGTCGCACGCCGGGCTGTCGCACGGGTGCCGCGCCGAACCCGAAGAAGCGGTCGAGCAGTCCGACGAAGGCGTCGTCGCCGCCCGCGAGCGCGATGCGACCGGCCATGTCGGGCAGCAGCCGGAACGAGTAGTTCCACTTGCCGCCCTCGTAGAACGTCGAGTCCTTGAGCAGTCCGGATGACCCGTCGAACGCGTTCACCCAACGCCCCGCCAGCGCCTCGAACTCCTCGGCGAGGGCACGGTCGCCGACACGACGGGCGACCTTCGCGGTGCACCAGTAGCCGAACGCGATGTCGAGCGTGTGGCTGATCGGATGCGCCTCGCCGTGCAGCAGGAAGTCCTCGCCGTACGTGCGGCGAAGGTCGTTGTGCATGTGCACGAGCGCCCAGTCCCAGTCGATGCCCTCGACGCCGAGCTGGCAGAGGTCGGCGAGGAACGTCTGCGCGAGCGCACTGCCCTGCCGCGAGAACCGGTCGCTGCCGCGCGCCATGCGATACCCGATCGGGAAGTTGCCCTCCTCCTCGCAGATCGTGAGCAGGGCGTTCGCGAGCTCGACGGCGCGATCGGGCGCGAGCGTCGTCAGCAGCGGCAGCTGGGTGCGGTAGATGTCCCACATCGTCGAGAGGTCGAACACGAACGGCCCGTCGGTCGGCCAGAACGGACTCTCGTCGGGTGCGAGGCACGGCTTGATGAGCGAGTGGTAGAGCGCGGTCGAGAACACGGTCTGCCGGTCCTTCGACGGCGTGTCGACGCGGATCGCCTGCAGGTGCTTCTTCCACGTCTTCGCGGTGCGGTCGCGGCGCTGGCTGAACCGGGCCGGGCCGATGCCGCAGTCGGCGACGAGGTTCGCGCGGGCCTGCTCGACGCCGCGCAGCGAGAACCCGAAGCGCAGCTCGATCGTCTGCCCGGGCTCGGCGGGTCCCGCCCACATGAGCCCGAAGCTGCGCAGGGTCGTCGGGCGGATGTGGTCGAAGTCGAGGCGCGTGCCGCCCGGCATGAGCCGCCGGTCGTACCAGAGCATCTGGCGCCAGTGCGGGGCGTCGCACTCGACGTGCACCGCGAGCGGTGCGCCCTCGACGACGATCTCGCCCTGCGCGATCCCCGGGGCGATCGACTGCAGATGGGCGCGCAGCGGGATCGTCGACCCGAACGGGATCGAGAGGCCGCCGAGGGAGAAGTCGATCACGATGCGGGCGTTCCGGTGGCGCGGGAACGTGTAGCGGTGCACGGCGCTCTTCGGCCCGACGGTGATCTCGGCCCGGATGCCGGCGTCGCCGCTGCCCGGGTCGCCGTCGTCGCGCAGGGTCGCGGCGTAGTACCCGGGCCGCGCCTCCTCGTCGACGAGGTCCCACGTGCGCCCGAGCTCGTCGAGCGGCAGCGTCATCGGCGTCACCCTGAAGTAGTTGTAGTACTTGCGGATCGCGCCAGTGCCCGACTGCTGGAAGTGCGTGAACCCCGACGCGAGCGGCCGGTCGTGGATCGTCTCGGGCACGCCCTCGGTCGAGAGGTCGTATGTGCCGTACCCGGTGGGATAGGCGCCCGAGTACGCGCACGCCGACACCATGCCGAGCGGGTGGGTCGCGCCGGGGTGCGTATTGCCCACCTGCGGTTTCGGCCACCACCAGGTGGCCGCGAGCCCCGTGGGCGGCGGAAGGTCGGTGACCGCGGTTCCGATGAACGGGTCGACGCGCTCGATCATCGGGATGCCCCAGCCACGTCGCCGGTCGTGCGTGCCGCCTGCCCCATGCAAGGACGCTAGGTCGCGGCCATGACCGACGCGTTACGGGGATATGACGTTTGGAACCGCTGCGTGGCGCAACTGTCGGCGACCGGCGCGCGAGTACCCTGAGCGCGACGCGCCTCATCGCCGTGCGGTCACGGGTCGAGTCGAGCGCGAGACGTGGAGGGCCACGAGATGAGCGACGACAGCAACACGCAGGGCACGCCGCCGGAATCGCCGACATCGCCTTCGGGCGCATCGGGCGCACCGGGCGCACCGGGCGGATCGGGCACACCGGCCACGCCGGCCACCAAGCCCGCCGCGAGCGTGAGCCCGGCGATTGCTCATCTGGGTCGGCATCGCGGTGGTATTGCTGTCGTTCCTCGCCGCCTTCCTCGGCTCGATGCTCGCGAACTCGAACGAGCCGACCGCCGCGGAGCCACCCCGGCGCCCACGATCTCCGAGGACGACCGAGCCGCCTACGAGGAGGCGATCGAGGAGATCCTCCCCGCCGGCGCCGCGGTTCGCGCGGGAACCGGGGTCCCCGAGGCGGGCAAGGGGTACGAGGGCGAGGTGTACATCGACATCTCGACGTCCGACGTCTACCTGTTCCAGGACGATGACTGGACGCTCGTCGGCAACATCCGCGCCGAGGCGGCCGAGAACCTCACCGGTGCGACCGGCGCGGCAGGCGCAGCAGGTGCACCGGTGCGACGGGCGAGACCGGTGCGACCGGCGAGACCGGCGCCCCAGGGGCGCCCGGCACGCAGCTGAACCTCGGCGTCGGTGAGCCGCAGAACGACACCTGCACGGCCGACGGCGATGTCTACATCGACACCGAGACCGTCGCGTTCTACGAGTGCAGCAACGGGGAGTGGATGCTGTTCGGGCCCACCGACGACGTCGGCGCCGACCCCGAGATGCCCACCGTAGACCCCAGCGAAGAGCCCTCAGAGGGCTGACCTCCAGCGTCGGCGGCGTCGACGATCTGCAGCGCGGGGATGCGGGCTCCGAGACCCCGCGCTGCGGCCGCGACTCGATCTGCGGCCGCATCGAGTGGCGGATGGCCTCACGCCGACCGCACGACGATGGCCGCGATGTCGGCCATGTGCGTGGGATGAACCTGCTGCTCCGCGGCGACGACACCCTCGGGTCCGGTTGGATGGGACGCGCCGTGCGCCTGGTCGAGGACCGACCCGACACGGTCGAGCACCACTACCTGCGCTACATCACCGCGGTCGAGAGCCGCATCGAGACTGCCGGCGGGCTCAGCGACGACCAGTTCGACGCGCTTCGCTCCGCAGCCCGCGACCTGCACGAGCAGGGGCGCCGCTTCGGCGACATCAACCTCGTGGCGGCGGGAAGCGTCGCGAGGGGCGAATCCTCTCTGCGGCGCGGTCGCGCCGGCGAGGCGATGGGGCTGCTCGACGAGGCCATGCTCAACGTGCTCGACGACCGCTGCTGCCCGAATGGGCCGGCAACGTGTATCTGCCACCTGATGACCGCGTGGCACGAGATCGGTGAACTCGATCGGGCGAAGGGCTGGACGGAGCGACCAACGGACATCCGTTTGCCATAATTACTTTCTGAACGGTCGGTCAGGAATTCCGACCGTGCGGATGCCGCGGACTCCTGCCTACGCTGGGAGCAGCGTTCCACAGACAGTGCGGTCAGGAGTGGTTGTGCCCATGAACAACAGCGTGGCAGAGGCCTATCTCGTCAGCGGGGTGCGCACCCCGGTCGGGCGCTACGGCGGCGCGCTCGCCGGCGTGCGGCCCGACGACCTCGCGGCGCTCGTCGTCGGCGAGCTCGTGCGGCGCACCGGACTCGACCAGGCGGGCGAACTCGGCGCGATCGACGAGGTCATCCTCGGCTGCGCCAACCAGGCCGGCGAAGACAACCGCAACGTCGCGCGCATGTCGGTGCTGCTCGCCGGACTGCCCGACGAGGTGCCCGGCATCACCGTGAACCGGCTCTGCGCGTCGGGGATGTCGGCGATCACGATGGCCGCACAGGCGATCCGATCCGGCGACGCCGACCTCATCATCGCGGGCGGTGTCGAGTCGATGACCCGCGCGCCCTGGGTGCAGGCGAAGCCCGAGAAGGCGTGGGCGCGGCCGGGGGCTGCGTTCGACACGTCGATCGGCTGGCGGTTCCCGAACCCGAAGCTCGTGGCCCGCGACAAGGCGACGTTCTCGATGCCCGAGACCGCCGAAGAGGTCGCCCGCATCGACGGCATCACCCGCGACGAGGCCGACGCGTTCGCGCTCGGTTCGCAGCAGAAGGCGGCGGCGGCGATCGCCGCCGGTCGCTTCGAGGCCGAGATCGTCGGCGTGCCGACCCACCGTGGCGAGGTGCTCGTCGACGAGGGGCCGCGACCCGAGACCACCCTCGAGGTGCTCGCCGGCCTGCGACCGGTCGTGCGCGGGGGTTCGGTCGTCACCGCGGGCAACTCCAGCGCCCTGAACGACGGCGCGTCGGCGATCCTCGTCGCCAGCGCCGCGGCCGTCGAGCGCTACGGGCTCACGCCGCGCGCCCGCGTGGTGGTCGGGTCGTCGGCCGGGCTCGCCCCCGAGATCATGGGCCTCGGCCCCGTGCCCGCCACCGAGAAGGCGCTCGAACGCTCCGGCATCGACCTCGACGACATCGGCTCGGTCGAGCTCAACGAGGCGTTCGCGACCCAATCGATCGCGTCGATGCGCCGGCTCGGGCTCGACCCCGAACGGGTGAACGTCGACGGGGGAGCGATCGCGCTGGGACATCCGCTCGGCTCGTCCGGATCGCGACTCGTCGTGACCCTGCTCGGACGCATGGAACGCGAGCAGTCGCGCTACGGCCTCGCGACCATGTGCGTCGGCGTCGGCCAGGGCGCGGCGCTCATCGTGGAGCGGGTGTGATGGGCGAGGCTCCGCTGCTCATCGAGCGGCGCGACGACCGGGTCGTGGCGACCCTCAACCGGCCCGACGTGCGCAACGCGATCGACCAGGCCACGATCGATGCGCTGCACGTGCTCTGCGCCGAGCTCGAGGCGATCCCGCGCACGCTCATCCTCACCGGCGCGGGCGGCGTGTTCGCGTCGGGCGCCGACATCGCGCAGTTGCGCGAACGGCGAGCCGATGACGCGCGCCGGGGCATCAACGCGCAGGCGTTCATCCGCGTGGCCGAGCTGCCGATGCCCGTCATCGCCGCGCTCGACGGATATGCGCTCGGCGGCGGTGCCGAGCTCGCGTACGCGGCCGACATCCGCATCGCGACGCCCGCGCTCAAGATCGGCAACCCCGAGACGGGGCTCGGCATCATCGCCGCGGCCGGCGCGAGCTGGCGCCTGCGCGAGATCGTCGGCGAGGCCCGCGCGGCCGAGCTGCTGCTCACCGGACGCACCGTCGGGGCAGACGAGGCGCGCGAGATCGGGCTCGTCAGCGAACTGCACCCCGCCGACGAGCTGCTGCCCGCCGCGCACGCGATCGCCGACCGCATCGGCCGCAACGACCGGGCCGCGACGATCGCCACCAAGCGCGTGATGCGAGCGCCGCGCGCAGCGCACCCCGCCGTCGACCTCGACGAGCAGGCGGTGCTCTTCGAGAGCCCCGAGAAGATGCGGCGCATGACCGAGTTCCTCGAGCGGAAGCAGAAGAAGTGAGCGACGACATCGATACGGCTGCACCAGCGAGCGGCGCCCCCGCCGACGTCGGGGTGCTCGGCGGCGGCCGCATGGGCGCGGGCATCGCGCACGCGTTCCTGCTCGCCGGCTCGCGCGTCACGGTCGTCGAGCGCGACGCCGAAGCTGCAGCGGCCGCGGCGACGCGGGTGCGCGAGTCGGTCGAGGCGTCGATCGCGCGCGGCACCGCCGACGACGACGCGGCGACGCTCGCCTCGCGATTCGCGACGAGCACCGCGGTCAGCGACTTCGCCCGCTGCGACCTCGTGGTCGAGGCCGTGCCCGAAGACCTCGAGCTGAAGATCGACGCCCTCACCCGCGTCGAATCGGTGCTCGCGCCCGGCGCGGCGCTCGCCTCGAACACGTCGTCGATCTCGATCGACCAGCTCGCCGCACTGCTCGAGCGGCCCGTCGCGGTTCCTCGGCATGCACTTCTTCAACCCCGTGCCCGCGTCGAAGCTCGTCGAGATCGTGCGCGGCGACGCCACCGATGGCGTGCTCGTCGCCGAAGCCCGCGAGTGGGTCGACGCGATCGGCAAGACCCCGATCGTCGTGGCCGATGCGCCCGGCTTCGCGTCGTCGCGGCTCGGCCTCGCCCTCGGGCTCGAGGCGATCCGCATGGTCGAAGACGGGGTGGCCAGCGCCGAGGACATCGACAACGCCATGACGCTCGGGTACAAGCATCCCGTGGGCCCGCTGCGACTCACCGACATCGTGGGACTCGACGTGCGGCTCGGCATCGCCGAGTACCTCTCGTCGACGCTCGGCGAGCGGTTCGCCCCGCCCGCCCTGCTGCGCCGCATGGTGGCCGAGGGCAAGCTCGGCCGCAAGAGCGGCGAGGGCTTCTACCTGTGGGATGCCCCGTGAGCATCCTCAGCCCGTACACGACAAGGAGAACAGCCGATGACCGAAGTACTGCCGAGCTATGTGAACGGCAACTGGTGGACGCCCGAGGCGGCGGCCGCAGCGGGCGCGACCGAGGTGCGCGATGCGTCGACCGGCGAGGTCGTGACCCGCGTGTCGACCGAGGGGCTCGACCTCGGCGCCGCGCTCGAGTACGCGCGCACGGTCGGGCAGGCGAGCCTCGGCGAGCTGACGTTCCACCAGCGGGCGGTGCTGCTCAAGCAGATGGCGCTCGCGCTCACCGAGCGCAAGGCCGAGCTCTACGAGCTGTCGAGCCGCACGGGCGCGACCAAGCAGGACTCGTGGGTCGACATCGACGGCGGCATCGGCGTGCTCTTCACCTACTCGGGCAAGGGTCGCCGCGAGATGCCCAACTCGAAGGTCTACGTCGACGGCGCCGTCGAGAACCTCTCGAAGGACGGCTCATTCCTCGGGCGGCATATCTACACCCGCCTGCCCGGCGTCGCCGTGCAGATCAACGCGTTCAACTTCCCGGTGTGGGGCTCGCTCGAGAAGTTCGCGCCCGCGTTCCTCGCCGGCATGCCGACCCTCGTGAAGCCGGCGACGCCCACCGGCTACCTGGCCGAGGCGTTCGTGCGCATCCTCGTCGAGTCGGGGCTGCTGCCCGAGGGGTCGCTGCAGCTCGTCTCGGGCAGCGTGCCCGACCTGTTCGACCACCTGCGCCTCGGCGATCTCGTCGGCTTCACCGGATCGGCGTCGACCGCCGAGAAGCTGCGCGCGAACGACTCGGTGCAGACCGGCGGGGTGCGCTTCACGAGCGAGACCGACTCGATCAACGCGAGCGTGCTCGGCACCGACGCGGTCGCCGGAACCCCCGAGTTCGACGCCTACGTGAAGCAGCTCGTCGTCGAGATGACCACGAAGACCGGGCAGAAGTGCACCGCGATCCGTCGGGCGATCGTGCCCGAGGCATCCGTCGACGCCGTCATCGACGCCGTGCGCGCGCGCATCGCCGAACGCATCGTCGTCGGCGACCCGCGCGCCGAGGGCGTGACGATGGGCCCGCTCGCGTCGACCGCGCAGCGCGACGAGGTGCTGCGCCAGGTCGGTCGACTCGAGGCGGGCGGCGGCGAGCTCGTGATCGGGTCGACGGATGTCCCGTCGCGTGACCCTCGCCGACGGCGTCGACCGGCGACGCCGCCGACGGCGCGTTCGTCGCGCCCATGCTGCTGCGCTTCGCGGATGCCGCGAGCCCGGCGCTGCACGAGGTCGAGGCGTTCGGGCCGGTGGCGTCGATCGTCGGCTACGACTCGCTCGCCGACGCCGTCGCGCTCGTCGCGCGCGGCGGCGGATCGCTCGTGACGAGCGTCGCGACGCACGACCCCGAGGTCGCGGTCGCGCTCGCGTCGGGCATCGCCGCCTACAACGGCCGCGTGCTGTTCCTCGACCGCGACGACGCGCGCTCGTCGACCGGCCACGGCTCGCCGCTGCCGAACCTCGTGCACGGCGGACCCGGCTCGCGCCGGCGGCGGCGAGGAGCTCGGCGGCATCCGCGCGGTGCTGCACCACATGCAGCGCACGGCCGTGCAGGGCTCGCCCGAGATGCTCACCGCGCTCACCGGCGTGTGGCACGCGGGCGCCGCGTCGCAGCCCGGCGGCGAGCACCCGTTCCGCAAGTCGCTCGCCCAGCTGCGCCTCGGCGACCAGGTCGTGAGCGCGTCGCGCACCGTGACGCTCGACGACATCGAGACGTTCGCCGAGTTCACGGGCGACACGTTCTACGCGCACATGGACGAGGAGGCCGCGGCCGCGAACCCGTTCTTCCCGGGCCGCGTCGCGCACGGGTACCTGCTCGTGTCGTGGGCGGCGGGGCTCTTCGTCGATGCCGCGCCCGGGCCGGTGCTCGCGAACTCCGGACTCGAGAACCTGCGCTTCATCACCCCGGTGTCGCCCGGCGACTCGATCCGCGTCGAGCTCACGGCCAAGCAGATCACGCCGCGCGAGACCGACGAGTACGGCGAGGTGCGGTGGGACGCGGTGCTGAGAACCAGAACGACGAGCTCGTGGCGACGTACGACGTGCTCACGCTCGTGGCGAAGGA
>CAWILI010000042.1:0-109263 GCA_963836825.1 uncultured Actinomycetota bacterium | reverse complement strand
GTTTGCCATAATTACTTCCTGAACGGTCGGTCACTAATTCCGACCATGCGGATGCCGCGCACCCTGCCTACGCTGGGTGCAGCGTTCCACAGACAGTGCGGTCAGGAGTGGCCTGCCATGAACAACACGTGGCTGAGGCCTTCCTGGTCGGCGGCGTCCGCACCCCGGTCGGCCGCTACGGCGGAGCGCTCGCCGGCGTGCGGCCCGACGACCTCGCCGCGCTCGTCCTCGCCGAGCTCGTGCGGCGCACCGGACTCGACCGGCGGGCGACTCGGCGCGATCGACGAGGTGCTCTTCGGCGCGCGCCAACCAGGCGGGCGAAGACAACCGCAACGTCGCGCGCATGGCCGTGCTGCTCGCCGGGCTGCCCGACGAGGTGCCCGGCATCACCGTCAACCAGCTCTGCGCATCCGGCTGTCGGCGGTCACCATGGCCGCGCAGGCGGTCAAGGCCGGCGAGGCCGACCTCGTCCTCGCCGGCGGCGTCGAGTCGATGACGCGGGCGCCCTGGGTGCAGGCCAAGCCCGAGAAGGCGTTCGCGCGGCCCGGGCGAGACGTTCGACACCTCGATCGGCTGGCGCTTCACGAACCCGCGCTCTCGCACGCGACAAGGCGACCTACTCGATGCCCGAGACCGCCGAGGAGGTCGCCGACCTCGACGGCATCACCCGCGACGACGCCGACGCCTTCGCGCTCGCTCGCACCAGCACGCGATCGCGGCGATCGACGCCGGCCGCTTCGACGCCGAGATCGTCGCCGTGCCGACCCACAGCGGCGAGGTGACCGTCGACGAGGGGCCGCGCCGCGACACCACCCTCGAGGCGCTCGCCGGGCTGCGCCCGGTCGTGCGCGGCGGCGCGGTGGTCACGGCCGGCAACTCCAGCTCGCTGAACGACGGCGCCGCGGCGATCCTCGTCGCCAGCGCCGAGGCCGTCGAGCGGTACGGGCTCACGCCGCGCGCCCGCTGATCCTCGGCGGCGCCGGCCGGGCTCGCCCCGGAGATCATGGGCCTCGGCCCCGTGCCCGCGACCGAGAAGCCGCTCGAACGCGCCGGGCCTCGACCTCGACGACCTCGGCTCGATCGAGCTCAACGAGGCGTTCGCCACCCAGTCGCTCGCCTGCATCCGCCGGCTCGGGCTCGACCCCGACATCGTCAACGCCGACGGCGGCGCGATCGCGCTCGGGCATCCGCTCGGCGCCTCCGGCACCCGCATCCTCGTCACCCTGCTCGGCCGGATGGAGCGCGAGAGTCGCGCTGCGGCCTCGCGACCATGTGCGTCGGGGTCGGCCAGGGCGCCGCGCTCATCGTGGAGCGGGTCTGATGGCGCGAGGCGTCCGCTGCTCGATCGAGCGGCGCGACGACCGCGTGGTCGGCGACCCTCAACCGGCCCGAGGTGCGCAACGCGATCGACCAGGCCATGGTCGACGAGCTGCACGCGGTCTGCGCCGAGCTCGAGGCGACCCGCGCATGCTGATCCTCACCGGCGCCGGCGGCATCTTCGCCTCGGGCGCCGACATCGCGCAGCTGCGCGAACGGCGCAGCGACGACGCGCTCGCCGGGCATCAACGCGCACCCGTTCATCCGCATCGCCGCCCTGCCGATGCCGGTCATCGCCGCGATCGACGGCTACGCGCTCGGCGGCGGCGCCGAACTCGCCTACGCCGCCGACTTCCGCATCGCGACGCCCGCGCTCAGGATCGGCAACCCCGAGACCGGCCTCGGCATCATCGCGGCGGCCGGCGCGAGCTGGCGGCTGCACGAGATCGTCGGGCGAGGCCCGGCGGCCGAGCTCCTGCTGGCCGGGCGCATCCTCGACGCCGACGAGGCGCTCGCGTCGGGCCTCGTCAGCGAGCTGCACGCCGCCGACGAGCTGCTGCCCGCCGCGCACGCGCTCGCCGACCGCATCGCCGCAACGACCCGGCGCGCGACGATCGCACGAAGCGCGTGATGCGCGGCGCCGCGCGACGCGCATCCGGCCGTCGACCTCGAGGCGCAGGCCGATGCTGTTCGAGAGCCCCGAGAAGTTGCGGCGGATGACCGCGTTCCTCGAGCGGAAGCAGAAGAAGTGACGACGACATCGACGCGACCGCGAGCGGCGTCCCGCCGACGTCGGCGTGCTCGGCGGCGGACGGATGGGCGCGGGGATCGCGCACGCGTTCCTGCTCGCCGGCGCGCGCGTCACCGTCGTCGAACGCGACGCCGAAGCGCCGAGGCCGCGCGCGGCGCGGCGTGCGCGAGTCGCGTCGCGGCGTCGATCGCGCGCGGCACCACCGACGACGACGCTGCGACGCTCGCCGCGCGCGTGCGCGACGAGCACCGACGACGCCGCCTTCGCCGCGCTGCGACCTCGTGGTCGAGGCCGTGCCCGAGGACCTCGAGCTGAAGATCGACGCCCTCGCCCGCGTCGAGGCGGTGCTCGGCGCCCGGCGCCGCGCTCGCCATCAACACCTCGTCGATCTCGATCGACGCGCTCGCCGCGCGCTCGAGCGGCCCGGCGCGGTTCCTCGGCCTGCACTTCTTCAACCCGGTGCCCGCGTCGACGCTGGTCGAGATCGTGCGCGGCGACGCCACCGACGGCGGCTCGTCGGCCGAGGCCCGCGAGTGGGTGCGACGCGCTCGGCAAGACCCCGATCGTCGTGCGCGATGCGCCCGGGCTTCGCTCGCTCCCGGCTCGGCCTCGCGCTCGGGCTCGAGGCGATCCGCATGCTCGAAGACGGGCGTCGCCAGCGCCGAGGACATCGACGCCGCCATGGTGCTCGGCTACAAGCATCCGGTCGGGCCCGCTGCGGCTCACCGACATCGTCGGGCCTCGACGTGCGGCTCGGCATCGCCGAGTACCTGCACGTCGACGCTCGGCGAGCGGTTCGCCCCGCCGGCGCTGCTGCGCCGCATGGTCGCCGAGGGCAAGCTCGGCCGCAAGACCGGCCAGGGCTTCTACCTGTGGGATGCCGTGAGCGCCTCAGCACCGCACACGACAAGGCGAACAACCGATGACCGAAGTACTGCCGAGCTATGTGAACGGCGCACTGGTGGACGCCCGAGGCGGCGGCCGCCGCGCGGCGCCACCGAGGTGCGCGATGCCTCCACCGGCGAGGTCGTCGCCCGCGTGTCAGCACCGAGGGCCTCGACCTCGCCGCCGCGCTCGACTACGCGCGCACGGTCGGCCAGGCCTCCCTCGGCGAGCTGACCTTCCACCAGCGGGCGGTGATGCTCAAGCAGATGGCGCTCGCGCTCACCGAGCGCAAGGCCGAGCTCTACGCGCTCTCGACGCCGCACCGGCGCCACCCAGCAGCGACTCGTGGGTCGACATCGACGGCGGCATCGGCGTGCTCTTCACCTACTCGGTCGAAGGGGCGCCGCGAGCTGCCGAACTCGCAGGTCTACGTCGACGGCGCGGTCGAGAACCTCTCGAAGGACGGCTCATTCCTCGGCCAGCACATCTACACCCGGCTGCCCGGCGTCGCCGTGCAGATCAACGCGTTCAACTTCCCGGTCTGGGGCTTGCTCGAGAAGTTCGCGCCCGCGTTCCTCGCCGGCATGCCGACCCTCGTGAAGCCGGCGACGCCCACCGGGCTACCTCGCCGAGGCGTTCGTGCGCATCCTCGTCGAGTCGGGGCTGCTGCCCGAGGGCTCGCTGCAGCTCGTCTCGGGCAGCGTGCCCGACCTGTTCGACCACCTGCGCCTCGGCGACCTCGTCGGCTTCACCGGATCGGCGTCGACCGCCGAGCAGCTGCGCGCGCACGACTCGGTGCAGACCGGCGGCGTGCGCTTCACGAGCGAGACCGACTCGATCAACGCGACGCGTGCTCGGCACCGGACGCGGTCGCCGGCACCCCCGAGTTCGACGCCTACGTGAAGCAGCTCGTCGCCGAGATGACCACGAAGGCCGGGCAGAAGTGCACCGCGATCCGGCGGGCGATCGTGCCCGAGGCATCCGTCGACGCCGTCATCGACGCCGTGCGCGCGCGCATCGCCGAACGCATCGTCGTCGGCGACCCGCGTGCCGAGGGCGTCACGATGGGCCCGCTCGCGTCGACTCGCGCAGCGCGACGAGGTGCTGCGCCAGGTCGGTCGCGCTCGAGCAGGCGGGCGGCGAGCTCGTGATCGGTTCGACGGATGCCCCGTCGGTGACCCGCGCCGACGGCTCGACCGGCGCCGCCGCCGACGGCGCGTTCGTCGCGCCCGATGCTGCTGCGCTTCGCCGATGCCGCGAGCCGCGGCCGTGCACGAGGTCGAGGCGTTCGGGCCCGGTGGCGTCGATCGTCGGCTACGACTCGCGTCGCCGACGCCGTCGCGCTCGTCGCCCGCGGCGGCGGATCGCTCGTGACGAGCGTCGCGACGCACGACCCCGAGGTCGCCGTCGCGCTCGCGTCGGGCATCGCCGCGCTACAACGGCCGCGTGCTGTTCCTCGACCGCGACGACGCGCGCAGTTCGACCGGCCACGGCTCGCCGCTGCCGCACCTCGTGCACGGCGGGCCCGGCCGCGCCGGCGGCGGCGAGGAGCTCGGCGGCATCCGCGCGGTGCTGCACCACATGCAGCGCACCGCGGTGCAGGGTTCGCCCGAGATGCTCACCGCGCTCACCGGCGTGTGGCACGCGGGCGCCGCGTCGCAGCCCGGCGGCGAGCACCCGTTCCGCAAGTCGCTCGCCGAGCTGCGCATCGGCGACCAGGTCGTGCTCGGCGTCGCGCACGGTGACGCTCGACGACATCGAGACGTTCGCCGAGTTCACCGGCGACACGTTCTACGCGCACATGGACGAGGAGGCCGCGGCCGCGAACCCGTTCTTCCCCGGCCGGGTCGCGCACGGGTACCTGCTCGTGTCGTGGGCGGCGGGGCTCTTCGTCGACGCCGGCGCCCGGGCCGGTGCTCGCGAACTACGGACTCGAGAACCTGCGCTTCATCACGCCCGGTGTCGCCCGGCGACTCGATCCGCGTCGAGCTCACGGCCAAGCAGATCACGCCGCGCGAGACCGACGAGTACGGCGAGGTGCGCTGGGACGCCGTGCTGCAGAACCAGAACGACGAGCTCGTCGCGACCTACGACGTGCTCACGCTCGTCGCGAAGGAGCTGGCGTCGGCGCCGGCAGGCTGAAGCAGGCACCGGCAGGCTGAAGCGGGCGCCGGCAGCTGAAGCAGACGCCGGCCTGATTCCGGCGGCCGCTCCATGGCGGCCACCGGCCCACCGACAGTTCCAGGCTGCTCCCCGTGGCGATTGCTCGGGCTGTGATTCAATCGTCACGACACCCGCTCCGACGCGATGGCGATGGCGCGACCCACACCTGACCGCGAGGAACGACCCGATGACCCGACGCCGTCAGGGCGGCTTTCGCCTCCGAGCCACCGCATGGATTGCGGCGGTCTCCATCACCACGGTGCTCTTCGGCAGCCTCGAATCGCAACCGGCCGCAGCGGTCGACTCCGGCACGATCTCGGGGGCTGTAACGGCGCCCGGTGGCGCCCCACTGCGTGGGGTCGGCGTCTTCCTCCGGACCGCGGCAGAGGAGATGTCCGGTTACCACCAACATGCCTTCAGTGACGCGGCGGGACAGTACGCGTTCAGTGACGTGCCGGCCGGCGAATACAAAGTACTGTTCCAACCGCAGAGGGAGGAGCCGACCTCCTACAACTATGTCGCGGAATGGTGGCAGAACCGGCCGGATCATGCGTCGGCGAGCGTCATCACGCTGTCTGCCGGCGACGCCGAAGTGGATGTGAGCGCGGAACTGACCAAGGGTGCGTCGATTTCCGGGACGATCACGGACGAATCGGGCACTCCGATTCCCAGCGCGGTGATCTGGGCGCGTCTCGTGGGGGGCCGCGAGTACTCGGCGGAGAGCGATCGCGACGGCAGGTATCTGGTCGGAGGCCTTCCAGCGGGCACATACAACCTCAAATTCGAGTCACCGTGGAATGGTTCGCAGGCGATCTACATAGACGAATGGTGGGACAACGCCCCGGCTCCCTCGTCCGCTGCGAGCATCGCCCTCGCCTCCGGGCAGGCGAAGACCGGATTCGACCCACACCTGTCGACGGGGTCGACGATCTCGGGGCGAGTGCTCGATTTCGACGGTCAGCCGCTGAGTCACGTATACGTGCAGGCGATGCGCGTCGGCGGTGAGGAGCTGTATCAGCATGGCGAGTACAGCAGTGACGGCAATTACGCGGTCAGCGGGCTTCCGGCCGGAACGTACGACCTCGCCTTCACCGTCCATTTGCCGACGGGCTACGTGATCGAGATGTGGCGCGATGCGCCGTGGTACGACGGCGAGACCACGATCACGGTCGGAGACGACGAGGTCGTCGAACTCGACGACGCCCGCGTGGGAGCCGATGCTGACCGCCAGGCGGGCGCGGACCGGTACGCCACTGCGGTCGAAGTGTCCGAAGCGGCGTTCCCGTGGGGCGGCGTCCCGGTCGTCTACATCGCGAGCGGCCAGGACTTCCCCGATGCATTGGCTGCCGCACCGGTTGTGGGGCTCGAGGGCGGCCCCATCCTCCTCACTCCGCGCGACGCGCTCCCGCCCGAGGTCGCGAGGAGATCTCACGACTTCAGCCCGGTCGCATCGTCATCGTAGGCGGCGAGGCATCGTCGGCGCCGGGGTCGCACGTCGACTGGGCGACCTCACCGAAGGCGCAGTGGAGCGCCGCGCGGGGCCGACCAGGTACGAGACCGCCGTTGAGATCTCCCGATCCCACTTCACCGCCGCCGAGGTCGTGTACCTGGCCAGCGGCTCGGCGTTCCCCGACGCGTTGGCGGCTGCGCCGCTTGCGGGAAAGGAGACCGGACCCGTCCTGCTCACGCCGCGTGACAGCCTGCCGGGCGTCGTCGAGAACGAGCTCCGGCGGTTGAAACCCACGAAGATCGTGGTTCTCGGCGGCGAGGGAGCTGTGGGCCGGACGGTCTTCGAACGGCTCGGGCAGCTGACGTCCGCGCGGATCGAACGACTTGCCGGTCAGGATCGATTCGAAACCGCGGTTGAGATCGCCGAGTCGGCCTTCCCGTCCGCGACACCGGTCGTCTATGTGGCAAACGGGCTGAACTTCCCTGATGCGCTCGCGGTGGCACCGGTCGCGCTCCAGGAGGGCGCACCGATCCTCCTGACTCAGGGAGAGTCGCTGACCCAGGATGTGATCGACGAGATCGCCCGGCTCCGCCCGAATCGAATCACGGTGATCGGCGGGTTCTCGATCGTCTCCGGCGAGGTCGAGCAGCTGCTCGCGCGGATGGCGGCGCGGTTCTAGCGAGGATCGGGAGGCGGATCAGCCGCGCAGGGCGAGCGTGAACGGCAGCACGTCGGTCGCCCCGGCCTGCCGCAGGGCGCGCGCGGCGACCGTGAGGGTCCACCGGCTGTCGGCGAGGTCGTCGACGAGCAGGATCGGGCCGTCGGGCAGCTCGAGCTCGTCGGCCGCGAACCGGCCCCACACCCCGGCGAGCCGGAACGCGCTGTTGCCGCCGGGCTCGCCGCTGGGCCCGCCGTCGACCGGGGCGAGCGCGCCGAGGTACGGCAGCCTGCCGATCTCGGCGAGCCCGCGGGCCAGCGAGTCGACGAGCAGGGGGCGTGACCGCGACGGCACCGCGACGACGCCGACCGGCCGGTCGGCCCATCGCCACTCGGCCAGCACCCGCACGCACGCGGCGAGCACGGCGGGCGGCACCGGCGCATCGGCCGCGCCGGGCGCGAAGATCTCGCGCAGGGCGTTGCCCCAGCCGAGGTCGGTGAGTCGCGCGAGCGCGCGGCCCTCGGCGGGTCGCTCGTCGGCGGGGATGCGCCCCTTGACGCCCACGCCGAGCCGGTCGACTCCGGTCGGCCACTGCGCGCGGGGCTCGATCGGCACGCCGACCCGGTCGAGCGCCCCCGAGGCGGTGGCGGCGGCCTCGCCTGCGACATCGGTCGGGTACCAGGCGCCCGCGCAGTTGTCGCAGCGCCCGCATGGCGTCGCCGTCTCGTCGTCGAGCGAACGCTGCAGGAACTCCATGCGGCACCCGTCGGTGCGCTCGTAGTCGATCATGTGCTGCTGTTCGGCGACGCGCGCTGCCGCGATGCGCTCGTAGCGCTCGGCGTCGTACACCCACGGCTCACCGGTGGCGACCCAGCCGCCCTGCACCCGCCGCACCGCGCCGTCGACGTCGAGCACCTTGAGCAGCAGCTCGAGCGGGGTGCGGCGGATGTCGACGAGGGCCTCGAGCGCGGGCGTCGAGGTCGGGCGCTCGCGTTCGAGGGCGTCGATGACGCGCTCGGCGCGATCGCGGTCGGGCATCGACGCGGTCGCGAAGTACCGCCAGATGTCGGGGTCTTCGGTGCCGGGCAGGAGCAGCACGTCGGCGTTCTCGGTTGCGCGGCCCGCGCGCCCGACCTGCTGGTAGTAGGCGACGGGCGACGACGGGGCGCCGAGGTGCAGCACGAAGCCGAGGTCGGGCTTGTCGAAGCCCATGCCGAGCGCGCTCGTGGCCACGAGTGCCTTGACCTCGTTGCGCTTGAGCAGCCCCTCGGACTCCTCGCGCTCTTCGGTGGGGGTCTGGCCCGTGTAGGCGCGCACGTCGTGCCCCGCCTCGCGGAGGAGCCGCGCGGTGTTCTCGGCCGCAGACACCGTCAGCGTGTAGATGATGCCCGACCCCGGCAGGTCGTCGAGGTGGCTGAGCAGCCAGCCGAGCCGCGTCTTCGAGTCGGGCAGGCGCAGCACGCCGAGCCGCAGCGACGCCCGGGCGAGCGCCCCGCGGATGGTGAGGACGTCGGCGTCACCGCCGGGCCGATCGGATGCCTCGGCGCCGAGCTGTTCGGCCACATCGGCCACGACCCGGCTGTTCGCCGTCGCGGTCGTCGCGAGCACGGGCACGCCCGGCGGCATGCGGGTGATGAGCTCGCGCAGGCGCCGGTAGTCGGGGCGGAAGTCGTGGCCCCAGTCGCTGATGCAGTGCGCCTCGTCGACGACCAGCATGCCCATGCGCTGCACGAGCGCGGGCAGCTGCTGCTCGCGGAACGACGGGTTGTTCAGGCGCTCGGGCGACACGAGCAGCACGTCGACCTCGTCGCGGTCGAGCCGTTGCAGCACCTCGGCCCACTCGTGCGCGTTCGTCGAGTTGATCGCCACCGCACGCACGCCTGCGCGCTCGGCGGCCGCGATCTGGTCGCGCATGAGCGCGAGCAACGGGGACACGAGCACGGTCGGGCCCGGCTCCCTGACGGCGCAGCAGCAGCGTCGCCACGAAGTACACCGCCGACTTGCCCCAGCCGGTGCGCTGCACGACGAGCGCGCGGCGCCGGCCGTCGACGAGCGCCGCGATCGCCTCGTACTGCCCGTCGTGGAACTCGGCGTCGTCGCGCCCCACGAGGTCGCGCAGCGCCGCGAGGGCGTCGGCGCGGGTGTCGGTGGGAGGCGCGCTGGGAGTCATGCCCTCACTCTGGCCCATGCGACCGACAGCGGGCTGAGTCGCCGGGTCTCGATCCGCGCCGGCGGGCGCTACTCGACCGCCGACGCCGGCTCCCACCCGATCGCGGGGCCGACGTGCTCGGCGATCGACGCGAGCAGCTGCGTGTTGTACTCGACGCCGAGCTGGTTGGGCACGGTGACGATCAGGGTGTCGGATGCCGCGACCGCGGCATCTTGCGCGAGCTCGGCCGCGATCGCATCGGGCTCGCCGATGTAGCTCTTGCCGAAGCGGGCGAGGCCGCCGTCGAGGAATCCGACCTGGTCTTTCGTGTCGCCCGCCATGCGCGGCGCCGAAGATCGCGCGATCCCGGTCGGTGACGAGCGGGATGACGCTGCGCGACACCGAGATGCGCGGCGTGCGCTCCCAGCCGGCCTCGGCCCACGCGTCGCGGTAGACCTGGATCTGCTCGGCCTGCAGCTCGTCGAACGGCACGCCCGTGTCTTCGGTGAGCAGCGTCGAGCTCATGAGGTTCATGCCCTGCTCGGCGGTCCACTGCGCGGTCGCGCGCGTGCCGCTGCCCCACCAGATGCGGTCGGCGAGCCCGGGCGACTGCGGCTGGATCGGCAGGTTGCCGGTCGACCCCGTCATCTTGGGGTCGGCGGGTGCGACGCCCGCGCCGGCGATCGCGGCCCGGAACAGCTCGGTCTTGGCGCGTGCGAGGTCGGCATCGGTCTGTCCCTCGGGCGGCATGAAGCCGAACGTGTGCGAGCCGTTCAGCGCCGGCTCGGGCGACCCACGGCTGACGCCGAGCTGCA
This sequence comes from uncultured Actinomycetota bacterium, assembly GCA_963836825.1. Taxonomy (GTDB): domain Bacteria; phylum Actinomycetota; class Actinomycetes; order Actinomycetales; family Microbacteriaceae; genus Agromyces. Next base: position 99,075 of record CAWILI010000042.1, on the reverse strand, counting down.
GCCGGCCCTCGCCGCCGGCGTGCGCGCTGATGAGGTCGGCCGCCGCGGCCTCTTCGGCCATGTAGAGCGGGTTCTCGTAGCGCATGTCGATGACGCCCGTGCCGATCTCGATGCGGCTCGTGCGCGCGCCGATGGCCGCCAGCAGCGGGAACGGCGAGGCGAGCTGCCGGGCGAAGTGGTGCACGCGATAGAAGGCGCCGTCGATGCCGAGCTCTTCGGCCGCGACCGCCAGCTCGATCGATTGCACGAGGGCGTCACCGCCCGTGTTCGTCGCCGACTCGGACGACGGATGCCAGTGGCCGAACGAGAGGAATCCGATGCGCTTCTTCACACGAGGTACAGCAGTCTGCGACATCCGCTCATTCCCGTCCTGAGGTCGTCTTCCCGCCGACGATACGGCATCTGCCCGATGCCGGGCGGCCCCCTTAGCGAGCAGTCTCAGGTGAGAACGAGACGAAACCGGAGCAGCCATGTTGATCTCAGAACTCAGCTTCCCGCACCTTCGCGCAGGCGCAGGACGCGCGTCTCGAGCAACAGCTCGAACAGCGTCGTGTCGCCCTCGAACGGCGGGCCGAGTCGCGTTCGCGCAGTGTTCGCGCACACGCCGGCCGTGCGCGCGGCGATTCGAGCGAGCGGATGTCCCGCCCCGCGGCCGACGCGAAGGGCGCCGTCGCCCGCCCGGCCTGACGGGCGGCTTGCAACGGCCACCCCCCGTTCGGGACCTTGTGACGGGCGACGGCTCGGCAGTACCCTGCCGCTCAGGCCGACGAGCGACGGATCACGCCGTATCGCCGAATGCAGGAACCCCGCTCCACCACACCTGCACCCGACGCCCACTCCCGCAGCTTCGATCGAAGGATGCACCGTGGAACCCGCTCGCCGTCGAATGTCCCTCGCCGTCGGCGTCGCGATCGCCCTGATCGCGACGTTCGGCATCACCGCTCCCGCCCAGGCCGCCCCTGCCCCGCCACCCGCGTCGATGGCGGCGATCGGCGACTCGATCACCCAGGCGATGGACTCCTGCGGCTACCGCGATTGCCCGCAGTACAGCTGGTCGACCGGCACGCTCGAGCTCGGTGAAGTCGCATGCGAGTCGATTGCGAGCGGCTGGGGCGCCGACGCTCGTCGTGTACAACGACGCCGTCTCGACGGCGAAGTCCGCCGGCCTTGCCGCGCAGGCGCAGCGCGCGGTCACCCAGGCCGTGGGATACGTCACGGTGCAGATCGGCGCCAATGACGCGTGCACCCGCACGGTGGCGGAGATGACCCCGACGACCACGTTCGAGGCGAACGTGAACGCCGCCCTGACGCAACTCTCGAGCGGGACTGCCGACGGCGACGGTGTTCGTCGCGTCGATCCCGAACATCAAGCGCATGTGGGAACTCGGCAAGGGCAAGTCGAGCGCGCGGCTGATCTGGGGACTGGCGAAGATCTGCCAGTCGATGCTCGCCTACCCCACCAGCACGAAGGCGGTCGACGTCACGCGTCGCGACGCCGTGCAGCAACGCGTGAACGAGTACAACGCCGCTCTGGCGCGCGCCTGCGCCGCCTATGCGAACTGCCGGTTCGACGGCAACACCGTCGCGAACTTCGCGTTCACGTCGAGTCACATCTCGACGCTCGACTACTTCCACCCGAGCGTCGCCGGACAGGCGAAGCTCTCGGAGATCACCTGGCCGAAGACCCCGTACGGCGGGTGACGCGGGTCGCATCATCCGTGCGCGCCAGCGCGTCAGCGCGTGTGCGTCTGGGCACCCTCGGCGACCCAGGCGACCGCCTCGCCCTGCTTCTCGAGCGGGAACACGCGGAACTCGCCCGGCACGAGGCCGCCGAACGCGGTCGCGATGCCGCCGAGCACGTCGTGGTTCGTGACGAACGCCGCGCGACCCCACGCCTCGTGGGGGAGGTGGATCAGCTTCGCGTCCTCGAGCATCGCCCCGAACGAGATGTGGTCGAACTCGTCGCCCATCACGAACACGAGGTTGACGGTGTCGGGTCCGGCGTTCGCGGCGTCGATGGCCGGGTCGAGCACGTCGCGATAGTCGGATGCCTCGATCGTGCCGACGGCGCGGAAGCCGATCACGCCGGTGGGCAGGTGCTCGAGCGGTTCGATCATGACGTTCCCCTTTCGTCGCCGGGCGTGTGCGAACACCCGTACTCGAGGATGGCGCGGCTGCGTCAGCCGAGCAACTGCTGCACCCGGTTCGACGTCGGCATGCGCAGCCCGTCGAGCACGACGGCGACGACGTCGTCGGCGAGCCGGTCGGCGTCTTCGCGGCCGCCCGGCCGGTACCACTCGACGATCGAGTTGATCATGCCGAACGCGAGGCGCGACACGACGCTCGCGTCGATGTCGCTGCGCAGCGACCCCTCGGCCTGCGCCTCGGAGACGAGGGCGGTGACGGTCTTGTCGAACGCCCGGCGGCGGGCGAGCGCGCGCCGTTCGACCTCGGTGTTGCCGCGCACGCGCAGCAGCAGCGTGACGTACGGGCAGCTTGTCGACGAGCACGTGCACCGCGCCCCGCAGCACGAGGTCGAGGCGGTCGGCGGCACGCCCGGTCGCGGCATCCGCTTCGCTCAGCACGCCCTCGAGGGCGCCGAGCGCCGCGTCGAGCGCTCGGTCGAGGATCTCGTCCTTCGAGGCGAAGTGGTGGTAGATGGCCGACTTCGAGAGCCCGAGGCGGTCGGCGAGCACGCCCATCGAGGTCGCGTCGTAGCCGTACTGGTTGAACGCGGCGACGGCGACGTCGAGGATCCCCTGCTGGTCGTACCCGGGGCGGCCTCGGCGCAGCGTTCCGTTCTCAGACATCGCCCTCAGTCTTCCACCCTGCGCCCGCGGCCGTCCGCTCACTGCGTGCGCAGGTCGTAGACGCGCTTGTACTTGCCCTCGCTGCGGGGCAGCGTGCCCGGCTCCTCGAGGCTGCACGGCGACGGATGACCCGACGAACTGCTTGATGCGCTCGGCGAGCACGACCGTCGCGCCCTGGCAGTCCTCGACCGACAGGTCGGGGTGGCGTTCGATGCGCACGGTCATGTCGTCCATCGTGCCCCTCCTCGTGAGCTCGAGGATGAAGTGCGGCGTGAGCTGCTCGATGCCGAGCACGATCTCCTCGATCTGCGTCGGGAAGAGGTTGACGCCGCGCAGGATGATCATGTCGTCGTTGCGGCCGGTGATCTTCTCGATGCGGCGCATGGCGGGTCGCGCGGTACCGGGCAGCAGGCGCGTGAGGTCGCGCGTGCGGTACCGGATGACCGGGAACGCCTCTTTCGTGAGCGACGTGAACACGAGCTCGCCCATCGTGCCGTCGGGCAGCGCGGTCGAGCGAGTCGCCGTCGACGATCTCGGGGAGGAAGTGGTCCTCCCAGATGTGCGGGCCGTCCTTCGTCTCGAGGCACTCGTTGCCGACGCCCGGGCCCATGACCTCGCTCAGCCCGTAGATGTCGAGCGCGTCGATGCCGAGGCGCTGCTGGAGCTCGCGGCGGAGCTCGTTCGTCCACGGCTCGGCGCCGAGCACGCCGACCTTGAGGCTCGTCGAGTGCGGGTCGATGCCGGCGTCGGCCATCGCGTCGGCGATCGTGAGCAGGTAGCTCGGCGTGCACAGGATGGCGTCGGGCTCGAAGTCGCGGATGAGCTGCACCTGGCGCGCGGTCTGCCCGCCCGACATCGGGATGACGGTCGCGCCGAGCTTCTCGATGCCGCCGTGCGCACCCAGGCCGCCGGTGAAGAGGCCGTAGCCGTAGGCGTTGTGCACCTTCATGCCCGGACGGATGCCGCTGCCGCGGAGCGAGCGGGCGATCAGCGTCGCCCAGTTGTCGAGGTCGCCCTTCGTGTAGCCCACGACGGTCGGCCGGCCGGTCGTGCCCGACGAGGCGTGGATGCGCGCGACCCGGTCCATCGGCACGGCGAACATGCCGAACGGATAGGTCTGGCGCAGATCTTCCTTCGTCGTGAACGGCAGCTTCGCGACATCGTCGAGCGAGCGGATGTCGTCGGGGTGCACGCCGGCCTCGTCGAACTTCGTCGTGTACAGCGGCACGTGCTCGTACGCGTGGCGCACGGTCTGCTGGAGGCGCTCGAGCTGGAGGGCCTCGAGCTCGTCGCGCGACATCCGCTCTTCGGGGTCGAGCTCGTCGCGTGCGGGCGGGCGGAGGCCCGAGACGGTGCTGGATTCGGTCGTCGTCGACACGGTGTGCTCCCGGTGGTAGGAGGGGATCAGAAGGTGCGGTTGGTGGAGATGGATCGGCCGCGGAACTCGGCGACCGTGTCGCCGTGGTCGTCGACGACCGTCACGTCGTAGAGGCCGGTGCGGCCGGCCCGCGCACGGCGCACCGCCGTCGCCGTGAGGGTCTGCCCCGCGACGGTGGACTTCAGGAAGGTGATGTCGGCGCCCGCGGCGACGGTGACGTTGTTGTCCTCGTTGCACGCGATCGCGAAGGCGGTGTCGGCCAGGGTGAAGACGAGCCCGCCGTGGGTGATGTGGAAGCCGTTCGTCATGTCGTCGCGCACGCGCATCGAGACCACGGCGTGGCCCGGATCGTCGCGCTCGACGACCATGCCGAGTGCGATGGCGGCGAGGTCGCGGTCCATCATGGCGCGATTGATGCGCTCGGTCGCGGTGGCGTCGGTGTCGTCGGCCTCGGCGGCGTCGGTCGCGGCATCCGTCATCTGAAGCTCCTCATCGAGTTCGCGCGCCGTTGCTGCGACGCTCAGGATGACTATATACTAACTGAACGATCGGTTAGTAATGCCGGATGCCGCGACGAGATCGAGGCGCCCGCAGCGCCGCCATACAACAGGAGTCGACGATGACCTCTCCCGCAGACCTCAGCGTGGTCGAGAACGAAGCAGCACAGGCGCTCTTCGACGACCTCATCGCGAAGGACTCGCGCATCGAGCCGCGCGACTGGATGCCCGACGCGTACCGCAAGACGCTGATCCGCCAGATCAGCCAGCACGCGCACTCCGAGATCATCGGCATGCAGCCCGAGTCCAACTGGATCACCCGAGCGCCGAGCCTCAAGCGCAAGGCGATCCTCATGGCGAAGGTGCAAGACGAGGCGGGCCACGGGCTCTACCTCTACTCGGCCGCGCAGACCCTCGGCATCACGCGCGAAGAGATGACGGACCAGCTCATCGACGGGCAAGGCGCGCTACTCGTCGATCTTCAACTACACGACGCCGACGTGGGCCGACATGGGCGCGATCGGCTGGCTCGTCGACGGCGCCGCGATCTGCAACCAGGTGCCGCTGTGCCGCGCGTCGTACGGGCCCTACGGCCGGGCGATGGTGCGCATCTGCAAAGAGGAGTCGTTCCACCAGCGGCAGGGCTTCGAGATCCTGCTCGAGCTCATGCAGGGCACCGAGGCGCAGCGCGAGATGGCGCAGGACGCCGTGAACCGCTGGTACTGGCCCTGCTCATGATGTTCGGGCCGCCCGACGACGAGTCGCCGAACTCGGCGCAGTCGATGGCGTGGAACATCAAGCGCTTCTCGAACGACGAGCTGCGCCAGCGCTTCGTCGGCATGCTCGTGCCGCAGGCCGAGGTGCTCGGCGTGACCCTTCCCGACCCGAACCTGCGCTTCAACGACGAGACCGGGCAGTACGACATGAGCGAGATCGACTGGGACCGAGTTCCACGAGGTGCTCGCCGGTCGCGGCCCCGCGAACGCCGAGCGCATCCGCCGCCGCCGCGAGGCCCACGAAGAGGGCGCCTGGGTGCGCGAGGCCGCGGCCGAGTACGCCCGCAAGCAGGCCGAGCGCGCGCTCGCCGCATCCGGGGCGGTGGCCTGATGTCGACGCCCGGTGAGATGGGAACCGAGTCCTGGCCCCTGTGGGAGGTCTTCGTGCGCGCCAACCGCGGCCTGAGCCACGTGCACGTCGGCTCGCTGCACGCGCCCGACCCCGACATGGCCGTGCGCAACGCCCGCGACCTCTACACCCGTCGCAACGAGGGCGTCTCGATCTGGGTCGTGCCCGCCGACGCGATCACCACGAGCGACCCCGACGCGAAGGGCGCGTTCTTCGAGAGCCCCGCGGGCAAGAACTACCGCCACGCGGTCTACTACACGAAGAGCGAGGGGGTGAAGCACCTGTGAGCGACGCCGAGTTCGACCACCACGGCGACGTCACCGTCGACCAGCTCGCGCTCGCCGACGAGCTCGCGGGCGCGGATGCGGCGGGCGAGGGCGCCGTCGCATCGGCGGATGTCGCGGAGTACGCGCTGCGCCTCGGCGACGACGCCCTCGTGCTCGCCCAGTAGCTCGGCATGTGGATCGCCCGCGCGCCCGAGCTCGAGGAGGATGTCGCGCTCGGCAACATCGCGCTCGACCTCATCGGGCACGCCCGCTCGCTGCTGCACTACGCCGGCACCGCGACCGGCCGCAGCGAAGACGACCTCGCCTACTGGCGCGACGAGCCCGAGTGGCGCAACGCGTGGCTCTTCGAGCAGCCCAACGGCGACTTCGCGCACACCATCGCCCGGCAGCTCGTCGGCATCCGTCTACCTGTTCGAGCTCTACGGCGAGCTCAGCGAGTCGACCGACCCGACGCTCGCGGCGATCGCCGCGAAGTCGGTGAAGGAGGTCGACTACCACCGCGACCACGCCACCCAGTGGGTGCTGCGCCTCGCCGGCGGCACCGACGAGTCGCGCCGCCGCATGATCACTCGCGATCACCGACACCTGGCCGTACGTCGACGAGCTGTTCATCGACGACGAGCTCGTCGAGCGGCTCGCCGCCGACGGCGTCGCGGTGCTGCCGTCGACGCCTGCGGCCCGCGTTCGATGCCGCATCGACGCGGTGTTCGCCGAGGCCGAGCTCGAGCGGCCGACCGGCCGCACCGCGTTCACCGCCTCGGGCGGCGGACGTCGACGGCAGCCACACCGAGCACCTCGGACCGCTGCTCGCCGAGATGCAGGTGCTCGCCCGCCAGCACCCGGGGGCATCATGGTGACCGCGGCCGTGGCAGGGGCATCCGTCGCCCGCCCGATTCCCGACGACCCGGCCGCGCTGCGCGCGTGGCAGGTCGCCGCGACCGTGACCGACCCCGAGGTGCCGGTGCTCACGATCGAAGACCTGGGCGTGCTGCGCTCGGTCGAGGTCGACGACGACGGCGCCGTGCTCGTGAAGCTGACGCCCACGTACAGCGGATGTCCCGCGCTCGACGCGATGCGCGACGACGTGCTGCTCGCGCTCACGCATGCGGGCTACTCCGACGTGCGGGTCGATCTCGTGCTCGCTCCGGCGTGGACGACCGACTGGATGAGCGAAGAGGGCAAGGCGAAGCTGCGCAAGTACGGCATCCAGGCGCCCACCGGGCACGCTGCGGTTCGAGGCTCGGGGCCGATCCGCCTGCAGCTCGCCGTGAAGTGCCCCCGCTGCGACTCGCTCAACACGCGCGAGCTCGCCCGCTTCGGCTCGACGTCGTGCAAGGCGCTCTACGAGTGCCGCGACTGCCTCGAGCCGTTCGACTACTTCAAGGTGCTCTGATGGCGGCGCGCAACCTGGGGTCGACGGCGACTCCCGCGGCCGGCTCGGCTGGCCGACTCCTCGGTCGCCGAGACGTTCCTCGCGTCGACCGTCGGCGGCGAGCACGTCGCCAAGCGGCACCGCGCCCGTTTCCATGCGCTCGAGGTCGCCGAGGTGCGACCGCTCACCGCCGACGCCGTCGAGGTGACCTTCACGGTGCCCGAGGCCCTGGCCGACGACTACACCTACCTGCCCGGCCAGTACGTCGCGCTGCGCACCGAGCTCGACGGCCACGAGCGTCGCCGCAGCTACTCGATCTGCCGTCCGCCCGAGCGGGGCAGCCTCTCGGTCGCCATCAAGCGCGACCTCGGCGGGGTGTTCTCCACGTGGGCGAACACCGAGCTGAAGGCCGGCGACACGCTCGACGTGATGAGCCCGCAGGGCACGTTCACCTCGACCCTCGACGCGCTCGACGGCAAGCACGTCGTCGGCATCGCCGCGGGATCGGGCATCACCCCGCTCATGGCGCTCGCCCACACGGTGCTGGCGCGGTCCGCGACATCCGAATTCGAGCTCGTCTACACGAACCGGTCGACGCTCGACGTGATGTTCCTCGAGGAGCTCGCCGACCTGAAGGACCGCTACCCGTCGAGGCTCGCCGTGCACCACGTGCTCTCGCGCGAGCAGCGCACGGCGCCGCTGCTGTCGGGGCGCATCGACGCGCCGAAGCTCGAGACGATGCTCGACCTGCTCATCCGCCCCGAGACGGTCGACGAGTGGTTCCTGTGCGGACCGTTCGAGCTCGTGCAGCTCAGCCGCGACACCCTCGCGGCGAAGGGCGTCGACACGGCCCACGTGCGCTACGAGCTGTTCACGACCGATGCCGACCGCGTCGAGCCGCGGCACGGCCGCCCCGTCGTCGTCGAGCGCGGCGAGCCGACGGTGGCGATCGAGTTCACGCTCGACGGGCAGTCGTCGACCGTCGAGAGCCCGGTGTCGGCGAACGAGTCGATCCTGAACGCGGCCCTGCGCATCCGGCCCGATGTGCCGTTCGCGTGCGCGGGCGGCGTGTGCGGCACGTGCCGGGCGCGGGTCATCGAGGGCAGCGTCGCGATGACCGAGAACTACGCGCTCGAGCCCGACGAGCTCGAGCGCGGGTACGTGCTCACGTGCCAGTCGCACCCGAAGTCCGACCGCGTCGTGGTCGACTACGACGTGTAGCCGCCCGCGCCCGCACCCGCTCGCGCGCACCCGCACCGACCCGCATCACCCTCGCTCCGGGGGTGCTTTCCCGACAGAATTGCACCGGGAGATGCATCCGATGACGGATTTCCACCGCCGGAACGCACGAAAACGAACTGAACCAGCAGGAGGAGCAGCGATGATCGAGCTGAACGTGTCCGACGGCGTCGGCCGAGGTCGTGCTGAACGCGCCCGAGAAGCTGAACGCGCTCGATCCGGCGGCGCTCGCCGAGCTGAGCGACGCGTACGCCGACGGCGAGCGGATGGCCCGGGCCGGCGACATCCGTGCGCTCGTGCTTCGCGGCGAGGGGCGCGCATTCTGCGCCGGCCGCGACATCTCGGGCGTCGACCCGCGTGACGACGACGTGCTCGGCTACCTCGGCGGCATCGTCGAGCCGCTGCTGCGCCGCATGGCCGCGTTCCCCGCGCCGACCTTCGCGGTCGCGCACGGAGCGTGCCTCGGCGTCGGCCTCGGGCTGCTCATCGCGAGCGACATCGTGTACGTCGCCGACACCGCGAAGATCGGCTCGCCGTTCGCGAACCTCGGCGCGACCCTCGACTCGGGCGGGCACGCCCTGTTCGTCGAGCGTCTCGGTGCGCACCGCACCATGGACCTCATCGTGACCGGCCGGCTCATGTCGGGCGCCGAGGCGGTCGCCGCGGGGCTCTTCTCGCAGGCCTTCCCCGCCGACGAGGTGACCGAGGCCACCCGCACGGCGGCCCGAGCCGCAGCGCAGCGGCGCGACCCAGGCGTTCGTCGCCTCGAAGCAACTGGTGGCCGCACTGCGCGATGATCGCCTCGGGCTGTGGGCGTCGATGGCCGAGGAGAACCGCGCCCAGGCCGCGCTCTGCGACACCGACGACTACCGCGAGGGGTTCGCCGCGTTCCAGCAGAAGCGCAAGCCCGAGTTCACCGGCCGCGGCTGACGCCGGCCCGGAGCTGCTCGCTCCGCGGCATCCGCGACGACGGTGTCGGCTCGCTGTCCATGGCCGCGAGGAGACCGAAATCCGTCGGCGATTCGCGCGCCATCGGCGTATAATCATGAGGAATCCTCGGTTCTTGTTACGGGGGCCTGCACACAGAGCACTCCGAGTCACCCGAAGACGAGCTCGGAGGCCATCAATGCGCGCCCGCCTGCCGGCGCTCGGTCTCGCGACGGCCTGCCCTCCTCATCGCTGCATCCGTGGCGACGGGATCGGCACCACCCGCCGCGGCGACCGCCGTGCACGCTGCGGCACCGGCGCCCGCAGGTCAACCCGATCGTGGTCGAGAACCGACTCCCGGGCACGGCCGCGTGGCGCATCCCGTGGGCGGGCCGCACGCGTCGCCGAACGACACGGACGCTCGCCATCAAGGGATATGCGACGGCGGCGAGCGTCGAGAAGGGCCAGCCGGTCGGGATCCGCGTGCACGCGGCATCCGCCGGCCCGGCGAGCTATGGCGTCTACCGGCTCGGCTGGTACCAGGGCCTCGGCGGCCGCCAGATGGCGAGCGGCACCTTCACGGCCGCACGGCAACCCGCGTGCACGACCGAGATGCCGATCGGGCTCATCTCGTGCCCGTGGAACGACTCCTTCACGGTCCAGACCGGAGGCCGACTGGACCAGCGGCGTGTACGTCGTCGTCCTCACCCGCGGGACCGTGCAGTCCTACGCCTCCTTCGTGGTGCGCGACGACGCTCAGGACCGGCGCGCTCGTGCACCTGCAGTCGACGCTCACGAGCCAGGCGTACAACAACTTCCCGAACAACGGGACGACAGGCAAGAGCCTCTATGCCGTTCAACTCGTTCGGCGCTGATCACCCTGAACGGGTACACGTCCGCCGTCAAGGCGAGCTTCGACCGGCCGTACGCCGAACTCGGGCGCGGGGGCCGTGATGATCTTCGACGCGCCGATGGTGCGCTACGCCGAGTCGCGCGGCTTCGACGTCACGTACGCGACCGACATGGACCTGCACGCCGACCCCGGGCTCCTCACCGGCCAGGAGGGGCTGCTCTCGGTCGGCCACGACGAGTACTGGACGAGCGAGATGTACAGCGCGGCCGAGCAGGCGCGCGACGCGGGTGTCGACCTCGCGTTCCTCGGCGCGAACGACGTCTACTGGCAGGTGCGGCTGGAGCCGTCGGCAACCGGAGTGCCCGATCGGGTGATGGTTGCCTACCGCGAGGCGAACCTCGATCCCGTCACGGACGGCTTCGCGGACCGTGCGCTTCCGGGATCTCCCGCGACCCGAGCAGCCGCTCATCGGGCAGATGTGGCCGACGAACGACTACACCGGCGCGACGCGCGGCGACGATCCATGGGTGGTGCGGCAGGCGGATCACTGGTTCTACCGCGGCACCGGCCTCGGCAACGGTCGAGGATCCCGCTGCTCGTGGGCATCGAGGTCGACCGGCGCCTGCCGGAGTTCCCCGCCCCGGTGCTCAAGGAGGGCACGACCCAGGCCGTGCTCGCCGGCTCGACGTTCGTCACGCGCACCGGGAACAACATCGGGCTGCAGGAGTCCACGCTCGTTCCAGGCGCCGTCGAACGCCTGGGTCTTCAGCGCCGGCACCCTGCGCTACACGCGCGGACTGCTCGGCGAAGGACCCGCGGCGCAGCAGACCGTGCGCACGATGACGACGAACCTGCTGGCCCGCTTCGAGGGCATGCAGCTCGACGCGACGACCCTCCGCGTCGGCGGACCCGACCGGTACGCCACCGCGGTGGAGCTCTCGAAGCACGCGTTCCCCGACGCGCTCGGACCCGTGCCGATCGCGTACCTCGCGACGGGCGCGAACTTCCCCGACGCGCTCGCGGCCGCGGCGGCCACCCGCGGCGCCGGCCCGGTGCTGCTCGTGCCCGGGTCCACGATCCCGCAGGTCGTGCTCGACGAGCTCCGTCGGCTGCGCCCCGCCGAGCTCGTCGTCGTCGGCGGCGGTGCGGTCGTGTCGGACGCGCGTGATGGAGGCGGCCTCGGCGGCGGCCGAGGTGACCGCCGTGCGGGTTTCGGGCGCCGACCGCTATGCGACCGCCGCGAGCCTGTCGCGCGGAACGTTCGCCCGCCGGCGCTCCCGTGGCGTACGTCGCCACGGGCGCTGGACTTCCCCGGACGCACTCGCCGCGGGTGCGGCCGCGGCGCAGCTCGGCGGACCCGTGCTGCTGACGGCCCGCGCAGGGCTTCCCGCCGCCACGATCGGCCGAGCTCGAACGGCTCCAGCCGCAGCGGATCGTGGTGGTCGGCGGCGCCCTCGGTGGTCTCGGGCGGCATCCTGAATCGGCTCGCGGGGCTCGCCCCGCACGTCGGTGCGGCTCAGCGGGCCAACCGGTACGAGACCGCGTTCAGCATCGCCAGGGACCTCGGCGAGTCCGTCGAGCATGCACACCGTCGGGTTGGCCACAGGCGCTCGGCTTCGCCGACGCGCTCGCCGCCGGGCCGGCCGTGGCAGCCGCGGCGGGTCGCTGCTCTCTGGTCGGCGCAACGGCGACGCCCGCGCTCGCCGAGGAGCTCGTGCGGTCGGATCCCGCAGGAGGTGCTCGTCGCCGGACTCACGGGAGCGGTCCCCGCCGGCGTCGTCGCCCAGGTGCCAGGGCCTCTTCGCCCCGTCATCGGAGGGCACACCGCCCCCGCCGATGCGCCAATCGCTGACGCCCGACGACCCCGATATCCCCGACACCACGTGGCAGACGCAGGATCGCGCCGTATCCCGCAGGGCGCCGAGCTGCCGTGGCTCGAGCTTCCGCCGGCGACTGGCAGCACGACCCGCGGGCGCTGACGAGACGAGGCGACGACTCCGTCAGCGGGCTGCCCGCGTCGGCCTCCTGATCGTGCTCGGCGATGTCGTCGCCGAGGTCGTCTTCGATGAGCAGGTCGAAGCGCACGTGGTCGGTGCGGTAGGCCGAGCGGCCGAGCATGTGCGCCGTCATCGGCTGCGTGAGCAGCTGGAACGTCGAGCACGAGCACCAGCGGTCGACAGCACGCCCCACGTCGGCACCTGCAGCACGATCGCGAGCAGCACCGCCGCGAGGCCGAGCACCTGCGGCTTCGTCGCGGCGTGCAGCCGCGTGAGCACGTCGGGGAACCGCACGATGCCGATGCCCGCCGCCATCGAGAGGAAGGCGCTCACGCAGGATGAGCATGCCGACGGCGATCTCGGCGGCGCTCATGACGCGTCCTGCTTCGCCATGAACCGCGCGATGGAGATCGAGCCGACGACCGCGAACATCGCGAGCACGAGCAGCACGACGAGGGTGTCGGTGTGCGGGTTGATCGCCATCTCGGCGCCGAGCGCGCAGATCGCGATCGCGAGCAGCACGTCGGTCGCGAGCGCCCGGTCGAGGATCGACGGCCCGCGGATGATGCGATAGACGGCGCCGAGGGCGCCGATGCCGAACATGACGCCGGCGATGATGCTGACGACGCTGAGGAAGGTCACGATGTCGCCTCCTTCGAGGGCGTCGGATGCCCGGCGCCGGGGTCGCGCGGCTTCGCCGGGTCTCGTGCCGCTCGACGCGGCGGGCCCGCCGCTCGGCGCGCACGGACCTCGGCCTGCTCGCGAGTGCCGATCGCGAGCACGATGCGCTCCTCGGTGCCGAGCACGTGGCCGTCGGATGCGGTCGATGTCGGCCTGCGGTGCGCGTGCCGAGCGCGTGCAGGTAGAGCAGCCCGCGCTCGCGGTCGATGTCGACGACGACGGTGCCGGGCACCACCGAGATCGCCTCGGCGGTGAGGGTGGTCACGAGGTCGGAGCGGGTGTGCAGCTGCACGGCGATGATCGAGTTCATCGGCTTCCAGCACGGGTCGACGCGAGCACCGCGACCTGCAGCGACGCGACCATGACGTCGAACATCATGCGCAGGCCGAGCAGCAGCCCGCGCCACGGGTTGAAGCCGGCCGCTGAGCAGCACGGGCGGCAGGTACAGCACGCGGGTCACGCGCGATCGCGAGCAGCACGCCGGTGACGACGGTGAGCACGTCGATGTGGTCCCAGAGCAACAGCCAGAGCACGACGAGCACGACGAGCAGCGGGCAGCTGCCGCCACACCGAGCGCCAGCGCGAGACGCTCGACGGCGTCGCGCTGCGTCATCGCGACGCCTCCCGGGGAAGACGAGCGACACGTAGACGGCGGGTCGCTGAGCGTCGCTCGGCGGCGCGGCCGGTGAGCTCGAACAGCGGGCCGGCGAACACCGTGAGGCACACGGTGACGACACGAGCGTGGTCGTCGCGACGACCATGAGCACGGGCGTGGTGCGGGTCGCCGTGACCGTCGCGCCCTCGGGCGCCTCCTGCACCGAGCCGAGCAGCACCGACTCGTAGCCCTCGAGCTCGTCGCGCCGCGCCAGAACGCCATGTTCCAGAACCGGGTGAGCGCGTAGAGCGTGATGAGCGAGGTGGCGGCGCCGGCGGCGATCACGACCCAGATGAGCCAGTCGGGCCCGACGGCGCATCGGTCGCGCCGTGCCGTCGGCGCCGGCGACGAACAGCCCGACCTTGCCGAGGAAGCCCGAGAACGGCGGGATGCCGCCGAGGTTCAGCGCCGGGATGAAGAACAGGATCGCGAGGCAGCGGCGACGCCTTCAGGAGCCCGGCGAGGCGGTTGATCGAGGTCGCCCCGCCGAACCGCTCGATGAGACCGGTCGTGAGGAACAGGGTCGTCTGCACCGTGATGTGGTGCACGACGTAGTAGATCGTCGCGGTGTAGCCGAGCTGCGTGCCGAGCCCGATGCCGAAGATCATGTAGCCGATGTGGCTCACGAGCGTGAACGAGAGCAGTCGCTTGATGTCGGCCTGGGTCGAGCGCGCCGAGGATGCCGATGAGCATGGTGAGCCCGCCGACCACCATGAGCAGCACCGTGAGGTCGCTCTCGGCGAAGATCACGGTCTCGGTGCGGATGATCGCGTACACGCCGACCTTCGTGAGCAAGCCGGCGAACACCGCGGTGACCGGTGCGGGCGCGGTCGGGTACGAGTCGGGCAGCCAGAACGAGAGCGGGAACACGGCCGCCTTGATGCCGAACGCCATGAGCAGCAGCAGGTGCAGGATGAGCTGCACGTCGTCGGGCAGCTCGGCGAGGCGCACCGAGAGCTGGGCGATGTTCGCCGTGCCGGTGGCGCCGTAGATCAGCGCGATCGCCGACGAGGAAGAACAGCGACGACACGAGGCTCACGATGATGTACGTGACGCCCGCGCGGATGCGCTCGCCGGTGCCGCCGAGCGTGAGCAGCACGTAGCTCGCCGACAGCAGGATCTCGAAGCCGACGTAGAGGTTGAACAGGTCGCCCGCGATGAACGCGTTGAACACGCCCGCCGACAGGATCAGGTAGCTCGGGTGGAAGATCGACACCGGCGTCTCGCGGTGCCGGTCGGCGATGCCCTGGCCGACGGAGTAGACGAGCACGACGAGCAGCATGATCGCCGAGATGAGCAGCATGATCGCCGAGAGCCGGTCGACGACGAGCACGATGCCCAACGGCGGCGTCCCACCCGCCGACGTGCACGACCGCCGGCCCGCCGGCGTCGACCGCGACGAGCAGGACGGCCGCGATCACGGTGACGCTCGCGAGCACGGTGACGGCTCACGGCCATCTGGGCGCGGCGATGGCGGCCGAGGATCAGGGCGGTCGCGGCGCCGAGCAGCGGCAGCAGCACGACGAGGGGCACGAGTGCGGCGGTCATCGGTTGCGCCTCCTCATCGCGTTCGCCTGCGTCGCGAGCGGATGCCTCGCGCTCGAGCTCCTCGTCGAGCTCCTCGTCGCTCGCGTCGATGAGCTCCTGGATGGCGGCGTCGTCGGCCGCGGAGCTGCGGATGAGGTCGGCCGCCTCCTCGGCGTCCTCGGCGAGTCCTCGGCCTCGTCGTCGACGAGGTCGCCCTTGGCGCCGAGCTGGGCGAGCCACCAGGAGCGGTAGATCAGGGCGAGCATGAACGCGGTGATGCCGAGGTTGATGACGATGGCGGTGAGCACGAACGCCTGCGGCAGCGGGTCGGAGATCTCGGTCGGGTCGACGCCCTCGCCGAGGATCGGCGCGAGGCCCGGGCGCGCCGCTCATCAGGTAGATGAGGATGTTGACGGCGTTGCCGACGAGCAGGAAGCCGATGAGCACGCGCGTGAGGCTGCGCTCGAGCATGATCGAGATGCCCGCACCGAACAGCACGGCCATGAGCACGACGAGGGTGAGCGAGGCGGTCATCGCGGGCCTCCTCGGATCGGGCGGTGAGCGGGTCAGCTCGGCATCGAGATGCCGGGCGTCGCGAGCTCGGGCCCTCGCCCTGGTCGATGTCGGGCGCGGACCGCCCGGTCGAGTCGCTCCTCGCTTCGTCGCCGTCCTGCTCCTGTTGGCGGTCGACCTCGCCGCCGAGGCGAGCGCAGGATGTCGAGCACGAGGCCGACGACCACGAGGTAGACGCCGATGTCGAAGAGCGTCGACGTGCCGATCGAGAGGTGGCCGAGCACGGGCGACGTCGGCCTCGAACCATGCCGACTCGAGCACCGTGCGCCGCCGAAGAGCAGCGGCACGGCGGCCGTGCCGGCGGCGAGCAGCAGGCCCGTGCCGAGCAGGCGTCCGGCGTCGACCGGCGCCGCCTCGCCGAGCTCGTAGCGGCCGCCGGCGAGGTAGCGGGCGACGAGCGCGAGGCCGGCGAGGAGGCCGCCGGCGAAGCCGCCGCCGGGCGCGTTGTGGCCGACGAAGAGCAGGTAGACCGAGACGATGATCGCCGGGTGGAACAGCAGCCGCACGAGCACCTCGATGAGGATCGAGCGGTTGCGCGGCGACAGGGTGCGACCGGCGAGCAGCCACGTCTGGCGGGTGGCGGCGGCCTCGGCCGCGGCATCGGTCTCGCCTTCGGTATCGGCGAGGCTCGGGCGGGGCGCGCGGATGCTCGACGCGGCCTCGGGCACGGGCCGGAGGCGCTTGCGGCGGCTCCCGGACGTCGAGCTCGGTGAGGTCGAGCCGCGGGGCGCCGCCGGTGCGGCCCGACACGAAGATGAGGCTCGCGACGCCGGTGGCCACGGCGACGAGCACCGCGATCTCGCCGAGGGTGTCCCAGGCGCGGATGTCGACGAGCATGACGTTGACGATGTTCTTGCCGTGCGCCTCGATGGCCAGCGCCGGGCAGTCCGTCGGCGATGGTCGGCTCGATGCGGGCGCCGAGGGCGACGAGGCCGATGACGCCATGACGATGCCCGCCAGCGCGCCGATGATGCCGCGCGCCACCTTGTGCACGGGCGGGTTGCGCTGCGCGATCTGCTCGCGGCAGGCGGCGCAGCACGAGCACGAACACGACGAGCATGATCGTCTCGACGAGGGCCTGCGTGAGGGCGAGGTCGGGCGCGCCCGACATGCCGAACAGCAGCACGAGCCCGTAGCCGGTGACGCTCACGAGGAGCACCGCGTCATGCGCTGCCTCACCGTGGCCGCGGCGATGCGCCGCGATGCCCATGATGAATGCGAGGAACGGCTGGGCCGGGTAGTCCCAGAGCCGGACGCCGTCGGGCCACGTCGGTGTTCATGACGGTTGCGGCGCCGAGGCCGCCGATGAACACGGTCACGATGATCGCGAGGTAGCCGGGCAGCCCACGGTGCTGGATCGCCGTCGTCAGGGCCGCGGCGACGCGGTCGACCACCGAGACGATGCCGAGGTACCCGCGTGCCGCGTCGAGGGTCGGCGGCATCGCGGCCTGCATGCGGGAGACGCGTCGGCGCCCCCAGACGAGCAGCGCCGCCAGCGCGAACACCGCGGCCGACAGGGCGAGGGCGGGTTCGAGCCCGTGCCAGAGCGCGAGGTGGTACTCCTGCGATCCGGGCAGGGTGTCGGCGTACGCGGCCAGCAGCGGTTCGATGAACGGCACCGTGAACGCGAACACGACGCTCGCCGCCGACGAGCAGCGCCGGCGCGGTCGCGATGAGCGCGCCCTCGCGGTGCAGGGGCGTCGGCGGGACATCCGCTCGCGTGAAGAACGCGCCCCACAGGAATCGCGCGCTGTACGCGACGGTGAGCACCGAGCCCGCGAACGCGCCGACGAGCGCGACCCACGCCCACGGCTCGCCGGCCACGACCGCGTCGAGGAACGCGGTGAACACCGCCTCTTTCGCGACGAAGCCGAGCAGCGGCGGCACGCCCGCCATCGACCCGGCGGCGACGAACGCGATCGTCGCGACGACGGGCATGCGCCGGCCGAGCCCCGAGAGCTTGCGCCAGTCGCGGGTGCCCGCCGCATGGTCGACGATGCCGACGACGAGGAACAGCGCCGCCTTGAACAGCGCGTGCGCGAGCAGCAGCGCGACGCCCGCCAGCGCGGCGTCGCGCGTGCCGAACCCGGTGACCATGACGAGGAATCCGAGCTGGCTGACCGTGCCGTAGGCGAGCAGCAGCTTGAGGTCGTACTGGCGCAGTGCGCGCCAGCCGCCGACGAGCATGGTGAACGCGCCGAGGCCGATGACGATCGGATGCCACACCTCGAGTTCGGCGTAGCCGGGGGCGAGGCGCGCCACGAGGTAGACGCCGGCCTTGACCATGGCGGCGGCGTGCAGGTAGGCGCTCACCGGGGTCGGCGCGGCCATCGCGGCCGGGAGCCAGAAGTGGAACGGCACGAGGGCGCTCTTCGAGATCGCGCCGACGAGGATGAGGGCGATCGCCCACTCGCCCGCTGCGCCGGTGACCGGGTTCGCGATGAGCTCGGCGAGCGACGTCGTGCCGCCCGCGACCGAGAGGATGACGAGGCCGACGAGCATCGCGAGCCCGCCGAACGTCGTCACGGTGAGGGCCTGCAGTGCCGCACCGCGGCTCTCTTTGCGGCCGGTGTAGTGGCCGATGAGCAGGTACGAGAGCACGCTCGTGGCTTCCCAGAACGTGAACAGGATGAAGACGTCGTCGGCGGTGACGAGGCCGAACATGACGCCCGCGAATGCGAGCAGCAGCGCCGCGAAGCGCCCGAGCGCCGGCTCGTCGTCGCTGAAGTAGCGGGTGCAGTAGAGCAGCACGAGCGCGCCGATGCCGGTGACGATGAGCGCGAGCAGCAGCGCGAGCGCGTCGAGCCGGAAGCTCAGGGCGATGTCGAGCGTCGGGATCCACGGCACGGTCTCGACGACGGGCGTTCCGGCGAGCACACCGGGCAGCCAGGTGAGCAGCAGCACGAACACCGCGGCGGGCAGCAGCGCGATGACGGCGAAGACCCGGCGGCCGAGCAGCCTCGTGGCGTAGGGGGTGACGAGCGCGAGTACCGCGAACGCAGCGAGGCTGGCGATCATTCAACCTCCCGCACTCGCACTCGTTTCCGTTCCACCGATTCTATCGGGGAGCCTTGTGGCTTTTAGTCCACTTTATGGAATCTCGATAAATTCACCCAAGACTCCTAAACTCGCCAGCATGGACAGCATCAGCAACCCGTACACGCCGAATGCGGGTGCCGCTCCCGAGGTCGTCGTCGGCAGGGACGACCTGATCGAGGCGTTCACCGTGCTGCTGGGCCGGCTCGAACGCCACCGCACCGAGCAGTCCATGATCGTCACCGGCCTGCGCGGCGTGGGCAAGACCGTGCTGCTCGGCCGGTTCGGCGAGATCGCGCGTGCGGCCGGGTGGGAGGTCGTCGAGATCGAGGCGAGCAAGCACGACGACGCACGGTTCCGGCAGACGATGTTCTCGCAGCTGAAGGCGGCGCTGCTGCACCTGTCGCCCCGCGCCCGCTGGACCGAGCGCGGGCGCCGTGCCGCCGAGGTGCTCAGCGCGTTCGCGGTGTCGGTCGACCAGAAGGGCACGTTCAGCGTCTCGTGGGACGTGCCGCCCGCCGAGGGCCAGGGCGATCACGGCGACCTCTCGATGGACCTCACCGACGTGCTCGTGGCGCTCGGCGAAGCCGCCGACGAGCAGCATCGGGGCGTCGCCCTGCTCGTCGACGAGGTGCAGTTCCTCGGCCGCGCACAGCTCGAGGCGTTCATCCAGGCGATGCACAAGACGGTGCAGCGCAGGCTCCCGGTCATCTTCGTCGGGTCGGGGCTGCCGCAGATCGCCGAGCTCGCGGGCGACGCGAAGTCGTACGCCGAGCGGCTCTTCACCTTCCCCGTCATCGGGTCGCTCACGGGCGCCGACGCCCGCGCGGCGCTCACCGAGCCCGCGCGCGTCGAGGGGGTCGCATTCGACGACGACGCGGTCGACCTGGCCATCGAGATCACGCAGGGCTACCCGTACTTCATCCAGGAGCTCGGCCACGAGGTCTGGGCGGTGGCGGCGGGCGACCGCGTGCATCGCAGCGACGTCGAGCTGGCCCGTGAGGCCTACGACGCGAAGCTCGACGGCTCGTTCTTCCGGGTGCGGCTCGACCGGGCGACCCCGCTGCAGACCGCGTACCTGCGGGCGATGGCCGAACTCGGCCCCGAGCCGCAGAAGGCCTCCGATGTCGCGCGGCTGCTCGGGCGCGAGTCGACGCAGGTCGGGCCGACACGCGCGGAGCTCATCGACATGGGCCTGCTCTACACGCCCGAGCACGGCTACGCCGCGTTCACCGTGCCCGACTTCGACGAGTTCATGAAGCGCGCGGTGCCCGAGCTCACCATCCCCGAGGTGAAGCGCAAGAAGCCGTAGCCGCCGACCGACTGATCGTCAGGCCGCGCCGCATCGTCGAGACTGCGCACTGATGCGCATTTCGCATCAGTGTCGCAGTCGAATGCGGGATCAGGCGGGGCGCTGGCCGACGGCGATCAGCGTCGTGAGGTCGACCGGGGTCGCACCGCGAGCGGCGAGTGCGGCGAGGAGGCGCTCGCGCACCGCGGCGACGGCGTCGTCATCGAGGTCGTCGAGTGCGTCGCGCAGCTCGGTGCCGAGCACGAGCGACCACGCGATCTCGTCGGTGAGGTCGAGGTGTCGCTGCACGGTCTCGGCGCGCACGCCGACCAGGCCGAGGCCCGTGAGCCAGTGCGCGAGGCTGCCGGGCGAGTGCAGCACGTCGACCTCGCCCGGCGGAACTGCGTCGTCCCACGGGTGCGTCGGCGTCGGGCGCGTCGGCGTCGGGCGCATCGGTCGTCGGGCTCGTCGGCCGTCGGGCGCACCGTCGTCGGGTTCGGCCCCCGCGTCGCCGTCGGGTTCGGCCGCCGCGTCGCCGTCGTGCAGCGCGGTCGTGAGCATCTCCCGCAGCGGCTCGAGGGCGCCGGGCGCCCACACCGCGATCGCCACGCGTCCGCCCGGCGCGGCCCGCTCGATGAGGTGCTGCGTGCCCGCGTCGAGGTCGGGGAACGACGCCACGCCGAGCACGCACTGCACGAGGTCGTAGCCGGTCGTCTCCCACGTGGTCGCGTCGGCGACGTGCAGCTTCAGCTGGGGCATCCGCTCGCCGGCGCGCTCGCGCGCGATCTCGATGAGCTCGGCAGACGTGTCGACCGCGTCGACCAGGCCGCCGATGCCGACGAGTTCCGCGGTCGGCAGGGCGGATGCCCCGTCACGCGCGCACGCGTCGAGCACGAGTTCGTCGAACCGCGGGTGGGCTCGCGCGACCGCGGCCGTCGAGATCGGATTCCAGATCAGCTCGTCGAGATCGGCGAAGGATGTCGCGGCAGGCGCGAGCCCCCCGACGAATTCAGGTTCGTTCGTCGTATCCCCCATGCGCCCATTGTGGCCCGGTTGCCAACGATTTCCCCGGATTCAGGCAATCGAAAGGCGAACAGGGCAGACTTGGACGACCTGCTTTCAGCATTCCTGTCTCCGATCGAATCGAGTCCCACCCTCATGAATCGTGCACTGCGCCGTGCCGCGCCCATCGCGCTCGCCTCAGCCGCAGCCCTCTTCCTCGCCGGTTGCGCCGGCAGTGGCACCCCTCCCGAAGCATCCGAGACGCGGCCGCAGCCGAGTGCATGGACGTCGCCTCGGGCTCGGTGAGCGACGGCGTGACCGTCGAGGGCGAGTTCTCCGGGTCGCCCACCGCGACCTTCACCACCCCGGTCGAGGCCACCGAGCTCGAGCGCACGGTCGCCATCGAGGGCGACGGCGACGAGACCGCGGCCGGCGACCCGCTCAACGTCGTCGTGACCGCCTTCTCGGGCACGTCGGGCGAGCAGGTCTTCTCGCAGCCCGCGACGATCACGGCCGGTGACGAGTCGGTCTTCGAGGCGTTCCGCGCCGGCATCGACTGCGTGCCCGTCGGCTCGCGCACCGTCACGGTCGCGCCGGCCGAGACGCTCTACGGCGACACCGGCAACGAGTCGATCGGGGTCGCCCCCGGCGAGACCATGGTCATCGTCATGGACGTCGTCGAGGTGCAGGAGCCGCTGAAGCCCTCCGAGTGGACCGAGAACGTGCCCGAGGTCGAGTTCGGCGCCGAGGGCGAGTCGCCCACGGTCACGATTCCCGACGTCGAGCCGTCGACCGAGCTGCAGGTGCACATCATCGAAGAGGGCGACGGCGACACCGTCGCAGAAGGCGACAGCGTCACCCTGCAGTACCAGGGCATCAGCTGGGACACCGGCGAGGTCTTCGACGAGAGCTACGCTCGCGGCGAGCCCGCGACGTTCCCGACCGACAGCGTCATCCAGGGCTTCGGCGCCGCGCTCGTCGGCCAGAAGGTCGGCACCAAGCTCATCGTGACGATTCCGCCGGAGCTGGCGTACGGCACCGACCCCGCCGCGCACGAGCTCGGTGGGCAGACGCTCGTGTTCCTCGTCGAGATCGAGGGCACCGAGGCGCCCGCCGAGGGCACCGAGCCCCCCTCCGAGTAACGAGGGCAGTGATCGAGGCGAAGGCCGGGCGACGTGGTCGCCCGGCCTTCGTCGTGCCTGCGGGCGGCCTGCGCGCGGCTCGGCGGCACTCAGGACGCGACGCCGGCCAGCAACGCCACCACGTAGACCGCGATGCCGACCACCCAGAACGCCACGACGAACACCGTGTCGCGCACCCGCCACCGGCTGAGGACGCGCTCGGTGCGGGTGGCATGCGCTCCGAATGCGCGGGCGTCCATGGCCAGTGCCACGCGCTCGGCGTGGCGGATCGCGCTCGCCAGCAGCGGGATCGAGTAGCCGATGCCGCGCCGCACCGCGGCGATCGGGTCCGCGTCGCGTGTCGGTTCCGCGAACCCGGTGGGCGGCACGGATCACCTCGAGCTCGTGCCCGAACCTCGGCACGAAGCGCAGCGCCGCGAGCGCCGTGTACCCGATGCGGTAGGGCACCCGCAGGTTCTGCACCATCGCGCGCACGAACTCGGGCCCCGTCGAGGTGAGGCCCGCGATGAGCGAGAGCAGCAGCAGCGCCGCGAGGCGCAGCGACGTGGCGAGGCCGACGAGGTAGGCGGCGAGGGTGAACTGCCATTCGCCGACCTGCACGAGCACGACGGATGCCGCAGCACTCGCTTCGTCGATGCGCGACGGGTCGACCCACACGCCGAAGGTCACGCCGAACACGAGCACGGCGATCGGCGTGCCGAGCACGAGTGCGAGCGTGCCGCGCGGCGTGAGCCGCGCTCCGACGAGCAGCAGGGCCATCACGAGCACGATGAACGCGAGCGGGATCGCGAAGCCCCGCGTGAACACGAGCGCCACCATGAACGGCAGCGGTGCGGCGAGCTTCGCGAGCGGATTGAGCGCATGCAGGAATCGGATGCCCCGTGCCGCGCGCTGCTCGGCGAACGGGTCGGACTGCGCGGGCGCCGTCGGAACCGGCCCGGTGGGAGCCGCTTCGCGTGCCGTGGGCGCGCTCATGCCGCCGCCTCGGGCGCGGGCGGAAGCTGGGACATCCGGCTCACCCCATGCCATTCGGGGTGGTTCGCGAGGCCGCGCGTCGCCCTCGCGAGCGGCGGGTGACGCAGCCCGGCCTCGTCGATCAACGGGCCCGCGAGCACCTCGGCCGTGGGGCCGGCGCCGAGGATGCGGCCGTCGCGCATGACGACGATGCGGTTCGCGTAGTCGGCGACGAGCTGCAGGTCGTGCGTGACGATGAGCACGGTCGTGCCCTCGTGGTTGAGTGCGCGGAGCATGTCGAGCAGCTCGGCGGCGCGCTCGCGGTCCTGGCCGAAGGTGGGCTCGTCGAGCGCGAGCACGGGGGCGCCGGCGATGAGGGCGGTGCCGACCGAGAGGCGGCGCTTCTGCCCGCCCGAGAGCAGGAACGGATGCTGGTCGCGCAGCTGCTCGAGCCCGAAGCGGCGCAGCATGCGCATCGCGGCCTCGGCGCGATCGGCCTCGGGGACGCCGTGCACGCGCAGGCCGAGCTCGAGCTCGCCGAGCGCGCTGTGCGCGACGAACTGGTGCTCGGGGTTCTGGAACACGAAGCCGATGCGGCGCGAGAGCGTTCGCGCATCGGCGCGGGCGGGGTCGAGGCCGAGCACGTCGACGGTTCCGGCGGGCGGCGGGATGACGCCGGCGATCGCCTGCAGGAGCGAGGTCTTGCCCGCGCCGTTGGTGCCGACGATCGCGACGAAGTCGCCGGCGGCGACGTCGAGGTCGACCTCGTGCACGACGACCGGCCCCCGCCGGCCGCCCCGCCGCACCGAGAGTCCCCGAACCCGGATCGCCCGATCGCCCGCGCTCGTGTCGCCCTGGATCGCGGATGCCGGAGCGGGGAGGACGGGCTGGGCGTCGAGTGCGGTCGCGAGTTCGGCGGGGGTGAGCGGCAGCGGGTCGAGCGTGACGCCGGCGTCGCGCAGCCGCATCGCGGCGAGCGTCGAGACCGGCAGCCAGACGCCGAGTGCGAGCAGGTCATCGGCGCGCTCGCGCAGCACCTGCCGTGCCGGCCCGTCGATCATGACGTGGCCATCGGCGTCGAGCACGACGACCCGGTCGACGATGTCGACGGCCGCGTCGAGGTTGTGCTCGATGAGCACGATGGCGTGGTCGCGCTCGCTCGCGAGCTCGCGCAGCACGGCGTAGACCTCGTCGATGCCGGCGGGGTCGAGGTTGGCCGTGGGCTCGTCGAGCACGAGCACCGGAGCGGCCATCGCCAGGGCGCAGGCGATGGCGAGGCGCTGCCGCCCGCCGCCCGACAGCCGGTCGGGGTTCTCGTCGCGCCGCTCCCACAGGCCCACGAGCTTGAGGGCGCGCTCGGCGCGGGCCAGCACCTCGTCGACCGGCACCAGCTGGTTCTCGGGGCCGAACGCCACCTCGTCGAGCAGGGTGCCGGTGACCACCTGGGCGTCGGGGTCCTGGAACACCATCGCGACGTGCGCGCTGAGCACGCCCACGCTGTGGTCGCGGCGTGTCGAGCCCCGCGACGCGTACCGTGCCCTCGAGTTCGGCGGGCACGGCATGCGGCACGAGCCCGTCGAGCGCGAGCGCGAGCGTCGACTTGCCGCACCCCGACGGGCCGAGCAGCAGCACGACCTCGCCCGCCGAGATCGACAGCGTCACGCCGTCCGGCGTCGCCCGCGTCGCACCCTCGTGGCGGATGCGCACGCGGTCGAGGTCGAGCAACGGGGAATCGGGCAAGGCTGGCCTGGGTCGGGGTTGGCGGACGACCCGCGACGCGGCATCCGTTCTTAGGACAGCCTAACTCGCTGCCTGCTCGGGATGTCCGGGCGGTCAGCCGACCGGCGACTCGAGCCTGAGCGCCGCGACGATCGACGCCGCCTCGAGCTCGGCCTCGATCACATCGAACGTGTCGTAGCTGCGGATGCTGCGCGGCGAGTGCCATCGCGCGCTCAGCGGTAGCCCGGGTCGGCGAGCACCCGGTGCGACCGCCGCGCGGATCGCATCGGGCGTCGGCGTTCCCGTGCGCAGGTTCACGCCGACGCCCGCCCACTCGGCGCGCATCGACGACCTCGGGCTTGTCCTCGGTGTCGCCGGCGGCGACGATCGGCACGCCGTGGCTCAGCGCGTACTGCGTGCCGCCGAATCCGGCGTTCGTGACGAACACGTCGGTCTTCGGCAACAGCAGGTCGTAGGGCAGGAACTCGGCGGCGCGCGCATTCGCGGGCAGCTCGCCGAGCTCGGCCACCGGCCGGCCGCCGGTCGCGACCACGACGAGCACGTCGAGGTCGGCGAGCGCGTCGAGCGTCGGGCGCACGAGCCGGTCGAAGTCCTTGTTGTCGATCGTGCCCTGGGTGACGTGCACGACGGGGCGACGCGCCATCGAGCTCGGGCCACCACGCGGGCAGCCGGCCCGCGACCGGCGCCGGCGGCAGCACCGTGCCGACGAAGCGCACGTTCGCCGAGAGGTCGCTGCGGGGGTACTCGAACTCGGCGGGCGAGAGCTGCAGGAACCGGTCGAACATGCGCGAGAAGTCGAGCACGAACGTATCGAGCGCGGGCGACCGAGCGAGCGCATCGTGCGGTTGGCGAGCTCGCTGCGTCTTGCGGAACAGCACCCGCTGCACCAGCACGTTGAGCGTGCGGTTGCGCAGCCGCCCGAGCACGCCGCGGCATCGGCGGGAGCCCGAGGCCGTAGGGCGCGACGTCGGCTGCTCGACTGGCTGAGCGGCACCACGCCCGCCGCGAGCACCGGCCGGCCGGGTCGCCGGGTCGTCGAGCAGCAGCGGGAGGATGCCGGCGAAGGCCGAGTCGACGAGGATCGCGTCGGGCGCGAGGTCGTACGACCGCCTGCTCGACGGCGCGGAACTGGTCGGGCACCGGCTTCACGAAGATCGTCTGGATGTCGTACTGCAGCTTGCCGACGCCGCGGTGGCGGTCGTCGTCGGGCAGGTGGTCCTGCATGACGCGGTCGTCGTAGTCGGCGATGCCGCCGAGCGAGCGGTGGTCGGCGCCGGCGCGACGACCGCGTCGCGGAATCGGGAGCCGGTGAGGACGGTGACATGGTGGCCGCGCGCGACGAGGTCGCGCGCGATGGCGATGAGGGGCGCGACATGACCCTGGATGGGGTTCGAGCAGAGCAGGTAGTGCGACATGGGAAGCGAAGCTATCCGCCGGCGACCGGACTGCGCCGACAACGGGATTCCGAGCCGCCGTTCGGTGCCAGCTACCCGCGCGGTTTCAGGGCTGCAGCACCGAGACTGCCGCTGATCGGTGTCGACCGCCGCCGTGAACGCGTCGCTCGAGGTCCGGGAATTCCCCGGTCAGCTTCGATGTTGTACATATGTCCGGGCGTGGAGCCACCGCGCCGGAAGGAGGAGCACGTGGGCATCAGCTATGTCGAGTTCGAGGACGAAGCCGGGATCACGCGTCGCTACCGCAAGCACGTGAACGGCCGCGGCCTCGTGGCCACGACCGCCAAGGTCGACCCGACCGCGTTCGTCGACCCGAAGGCCTACGTCGACCCCGGGCGCCGAGGTGCAGCGCGCCGCGCAGATCGGTCCGGGTGCCTGGATCGAGAGCGACGCCATCGTCGCCGAACGCGCCGTCATCGGCGTGAACGCGCACATCGGTCGCCGCGCCGTCGTCGGCCGCAACGCCGTCGTGGGTCCGTACGCGACCCTCAGCGAAGACGCGCGAGTGCAGAACGGTGCGCGCGTGCCCCGCGAGACCAAGATCGCCGCGGGCGAGGAGTACCACGCGTCGACGAAGGACCTGCGTCGCCTGGGTCTCGCCGCCTGACGCCGAGAACAGACGAACGGATGCCCCGGGCGCGAGCCCGGGGCATCCGTCATGTTCGGCGGCGCTCGGCGAGTGCCTGCCGCATCGTCGCGTCAGTCGTCGTCGGCGACCGTCGTCGCTGTCGTCGTCGACGTCGTTCGCTCCGTCGTCCGAGTCGTCGGAGCCGCCCTCGTCGTCGAAGCGGACGAAGTTGAAGTCGGCGTCGAGCTCGACCTCCGTGACCGTGCCGTCGTCGAGGAGCACCTCGACCTCGTAGGCGCTGTCGCCGTCGCTGTCGGCCTCGGAGTCGACGACCGTGCCGCCGCCCGTCTCAGCGAGTGCGGCCTTGCTCGCCGCGTCGAGGTCGGCTCCGACGAGGACCTGGTCGTCGGGGTCGGTGCCGTCGTTGCCCGACGGTGATGGGGTCGGGTGGCGAATGCGATCGCCGCGCCGCCGAGTACGAGCGCCGCGGCGCCGACGGTCGAGCTGATCCAGATGGTGCGCTTGTTCATGGTGGCCTCCCGGTCGAAGTCTGTGATCCGAGCATGCTCCGGCGGTCGCTGAAGCCAACCTGAAGCGCGGTGAGACCGGCGACCCGCCGGATCGGCGTCAGCCGGCCGAGCGTCGGGCAGGGTCACCGACCACGCGCGTGCCGCGGTCGTCGGCGCCGGATTCGATGCGCACCGCACCCGCCGTGCGCCGCGGCGATCTCGCGCACGATCGCGAGGCCGAGCCCGCTGCCGCCGGTGTCGCGGGCGCGGGCGTCGTCGAGCCGCACGAACCGCTCGAACACCCGCTCGCGCTCCGCTGCGCGGGATGCCGTCGCCGTCGTCGCCCACGGTCAGCACCACGGATGTCGCATCGCGCGACCGGCGCGACCGTGAGGGTGATGCCGCGTGCGCGGCGTGCCGGGCTGCGTTGTCGACGAGGTTGCGCACGAGCTGGCGCAGCAGGCCGGCGTCGCCCTGCACCCGCGCGGCCGTGATCCCGCTCGTGTCGACCGCAGAGCCGGCCGCCGTCGCGCACGCGCCGGCCTCGTCGAGCAGCAGGTCGTCGAGGTCGACGTCGCCGCGCTCGAGGCGCAGGGCGCCCTCGTCGGCGTTCGCGAGCACGAGCATGCCCTGCACGAGTCGCTCGAGCCGCCCGCCCTCGTCGAGCACGGCCTCGCCGAGCTCGTCGTGGCCGATGCGCTCGGGGTGGGCGCGTGCGACCTCGGCGTACTGCCGCAGCGCGGCGAGCGGCGACCTCAGCTCGTGCGAGGCATCCGAGATGAACCGTCGCTGCGTCGCCTGCGCGGCCTCGAGGCGGTCGAGCATGCCGTTCAGCGTGCGCGCCAGCCGGCCGATCTCGTCGTCGACCGGCGGCTCGTCGATGCGCCGGGCGAGCGTGCTCGCGGTGACGCCGTCGACCTGCCGTCGCATGCGCTCGACCGGGCGAGAGCGCCCGGCCGACGATGATCCACGAGGTCAGCGCGACGAGCACGATGAGGAGCGGCACCGCGATCGCAGAGCAGGCTGGCGACGGTGGCGAGCGTCTCCTCGGCGGACTCGGTGTCGCGGCCGACGATCACGGTGCCGTCGACCGCATCGGTGTGAAGCTCGTCGACCGCCGTGACGAACGTCTCGTCGTCGACGCGCGACCGGCGGCGCAGTCCTCATCGTCGGCGACCGGCGTCGATGGTGCGTCCTCGCTGCCGCGACGACATGGTGCCCGAGCTCGTCGACGACCTGACGAGGCGTCGTCGTCGGGTTCGCCGAGATCGATCCGAGGCCGCCGGACTCGATGCGCTCGCGCGATCACCGCGGCGTCCTGCTCGGCCGCGGCTGCGAAGCCCGTCGTAGAGCGACGTGCGCAGCGTGAGCCAGAACCCGACGGCCCCGAGCACGAGCGCGACGGCGACGACGGATGTCGCGACGAGCGTGATGCGCGTGCGCACGCTGCCTCGCCGTGCGGACGGCGAGGCGCCTCGGCGTCGCCTCAGCCACCGTCGGCCGCCAGCCGGTAGCCCGCGCCGCGCAGCGTCTCGATGCTCGCGCGGCCGAACGGACGGTCGACCTTGTTGCGCAGGTGCCTGATGTAGACCTCGACGATGTTCGGGTCGCCGTCGAAGTCGAAGTCCCAGACGCCCTCGAGGATCTCGCGCCTTCGAGACGACCTCGCCGGCCCGGCGGATGAGGAACTCGAGCACGGCGAACTCGCGCGTGGTGAGCTCGATCGCGACGTCGCCGCGCTGCACGGCGCGGGTGGCGGGGTCGAGGCTGAGGTCGCCCGCCTCGAGCACGGCCGGGCGCGGGGCGGCGCCGCGGCGGATGAGCGCGCGCACCCGCGCCACGAGCACCGCGAACGAGAACGGCTTGGTCAGGTAGTCGTCGGCGCCGGTGTCGAGCGCCTCGACCTGGTCCCACTCGCCGTCCTTCGCGGTGAGCATGAGCACCGGTGTCCAGTCGCCCTCGTCGCGCAGCGTCGCGGCAGACCAGGTAGCCGCTCATGCCCGGCAGCATGATGTCGAGCAGCACGACCGCGTAGCGGTTCTCGCGCGCGAACCAGAGCCCGTCGGTGCCGTTCGCGGCGACGTCGACGGCGAACCCCTCGGCCTCGAGGCCGCGCTTCAGCCCCTCGGCGAGGCGAGCCTCGTCTTCGACGACCAACAGGCGCACGGCGGACTCCCTTCCGGTGAACCCATCTTGGCCGATGCGGCCCATCTTGGCGCGGCTGCCGCCTGAAGCGAGCCTGAAGCCCCGCGGGTCTCGATACGGCGCTGGCGCGCCTACTCGACCGGCGGTGCCTCCGTCAGTTAGTCGACGGGCAGGGCCGTCGCGCGGCGAGCAGCTCGAGCGTCTGCTCGCGGCCCGGCGTCGCGTCGGCGGGCTCGTGCTCGTACGACCCGCCGATCGGCGACACCATGACCTCGTCGATGCCGTGCCGCTCGGCGAGCCGCCGCAGCTCGGTTGCGGCACCCGCGGCATCCGAGATGATCCATCGATGCTCCATCGCCGCGATGATCTCATCGCCGATCGAATCGGCCGGAGCGGACTGCGCCTCTTCGACGGTCTCGAGCGGGCGCATCGGCCGGTTCGTGCGCAGCCGCGCCATCGAGCGCAGCTGCGGCAGCGCTCGCGCCCGCGCCTCCTCGACGGTCGGTGCGACCGACGCGTTCACGGTGAGGAACGTCTCGGGCGTCGGGTGCGCCTCGCTCGGGGTGTACTCGGTGCGGTACAGCTCGAGCGCGCGCTCGAGGCCGTCGCCCGAGAAGTGGTTCGCGAACACGTACGGCAGGCCGAGCGACGCGGCGAGCTTCGCCGAGTAGTCGCTCGATCCGAGCAGCCACAGCGTCGGGACATCCGTCGCCGCCGGCGTCGCCGTGATCGCGTACTCGCGCCCGCTCGTGAGCCGCAGCGTCGCGCCGTCGGGCTGCAGCAACGACAGGATGTCGGCGATGTGGTCGGGGAAGCGGTCGACGTCGGCGGTCGGTCCCGAGATGCGCAGCAGCTGCGTGATCACCGGGTCGCTGCCGGGCGCCCGCCCGATGCCGAGGTCGATGCGGCCGGGCGCGAGCGCCTCGAGCGCCGCGAACTGCTCGGCCACGACGAGCGGGGCGTGGTTCGGCAGCATCACGCCGCCCGAGCCGACGCGGATGCGCTCGGTCTGCGCCGCGATCGACGCGATCAGCACGGGCGGCGTCGTCGAGGCGACGGCCGGCATGTTGTGGTGCTCGGCGAACCAGTAGCGCTCGTAGCCGAGCCGGTCGGCGAGCTTCGCGAGGCGAACGGATGCCGCGACCGCCTGCCTGCTCGTCTGCGCCGAGCGCACGGGAACGAGGTCGAGTACCGAGAGTCGCAGCGCAGTGTTCATCGCAGACGGCAACCGGCACGGGGCATCCGGTATTCCGGCGGTGCGCCGCCGCGTGCGCCGCACCGCCGCGCCGCTCGCTCGCCGCGAACCATGCGGGTTATCCCTGAACCGATCGGAGGGAACCCACTGACGTGGCGCATCGGCGCCGGGCATTGGATGGGGTCTCGTTGCGAGCGCCGTGCGATTCCGCCCGGCCGTCGAGTACCGGCCCCGGCCGTCCGGCCCGCGACTGGATCCCCGAAAGGAACACCACTGTGAACACCCCTGTGTCCGCTGCCGCGCACCGCGCAGCGCAGCCGAACCTCGACGCCGTCGTCACCGACATCCTCGAGGCCCCGCGCTACCACGACGACGACACCGACCTCTCGCTGCACGAGGTGCTCGCCAACCTCCGCGCCACCGTCGCCGGCCGCGTGCTGACCCCCGCCGATCCCGGCTGGGACGAGGCCCGCACCGGCTGGAACCTCGCGGTCGACCAGCGACCCGCCGCGGTCGTCGTCGCCGCGGGTGCCGCCGACATCGCCCACACCGTGCGCGTCGCCAAGCGACTCGGCCTCGCCGTGGCACCCCAGGCCACCGGCCACAACGCCGGGCCGCTCGCCGCAGACAACGGCCTCGCCGACGCGATCCTGCTGCGCATGCACGAGCTGCGCGGCGTCGAGATCGACGTGGACCGGCGCATCGCCCGGGTCGAGCCCGGCGCCCAGTGGGGCGACGTCGTCGCCGCGGCCGCGCCGCACGGGCTCACCGCGCTCGCGGGGTCGTCGCACGACGTCGGCGTCGTCGGATACACGCTCGGCGGCGGCGTCAGCTGGCTCGCCCGCACCTACGGCGTCGCCGCGAACCACGTGGTCGCGATCGAACTCGTCACGGCCGACGGTGTACGCCGCCGGGTCGACGCCGACCACGAGCCCGAGCTGTTCTGGGCGCTGCGCGGCGGCGGCGGCGCCTTCGGTGTCGTCACCGCCCTCGAGTTCAGCCTCTTCGAGATCCCCGAGGTCGTCGCCGGCATGATGCTCTGGCCGATCGAGCGCGCCGAAGAGGTGCTGCACGCCTGGGCCGAGTGGACCGCCGAGGTACCCGACTCCGTGACCTCGGTCGGGCGGATCCTCCGCCTCCCGCCGCTGCCCGAGCTGCCCCCGTTCCTCTCGGGCCGTTCGCTCGTGGTGGTCGAGGCCGCGATCCTCGAGTCGCCCGAGCGCGTCGACGAGCTGCTCGCGCCGCTGCGCGAACTCGGCCCCGAGATCGACACCGTGCACCCGCAGCCCACGGCCGAGCTGCTGCAGCTGCACATGGACCCGCCCGGACCGACCCCCGGATTCGGCGACGGCATGCTGCTCACCGAGCTGCCGCCGGCTGCGGTGCGTGCCTTCCTGGCCGCCGTCGGTCCGGATGTCGCGACCGACCTGCTGTCCGCCGAGATCCGCCACATCGGGGCGGGCCTGCGGCCCGAGGCCGCCGTGGCCCGGGCCGAGGCGACCGGCTCGGCGATGCCCGGCGTGACCGCCGGGTTCGACGCGGGGTTCCTCGTCTACGGGGTCGGGATCGCGATCCCGGGCACCGAAGCCGGCCTCGCGGCATCCCTCGGCCGTCTGCTCTCGCGCATCGAACCGTGGCGCGCGCCGCTCGACTACCTGAACTTCGCCGAGCACCCGATCGCCGCCGAGCGCCTCTTCGGCGACCGGCTCGGGCGGATCCGTGCGGTCAAGCAGGCCGTCGACCCGACCGGGGTCATGCGGTCGAATCACCCGGTCGGCTGAGAGGTCGGCCGCTAGGGGTGTCGCTCGCCTCCGGACCTTCATAGGCTGGAGGCGAGCGACACCGTCGTCGCGCGATCGGGGGAGGAACGTATGACCGTCCACTACCAATTGCCCACCGCGGCTGATTTCGCCACACTGGCTGGAACCCATCACCCGTCGATCACGATCTACGCATCGACGTCGCCCGTCGTGAGCGAGCGCGAGCGCTCCGCGGTAGCCGTGAAGAGCGGCTTCGACGACGCGATCGAGCAGGTCAAGGCCTCGGGTGCGTCGAACGCCGAGCTCGACGCGCTGCGCGCCGAACGTGACGCCATCATCGGCGACCAGCAGCTCTGGGCCGGGCTCTCGCGCTCGATCGCGATCTTCGTCGGCCCCGACTGCAGCGAGGTGTTCGTGCTGCCCAACCGGCTCGACGATGCGGTGCACGTCGGCTCGCACTTCACGCTGGGGCAGCTGCTGCGCGCGCCGAGCCAGGATCAAGAGGCGTACGCCCTCACCGTCTCGGCCAACGAGTGGTCGCTCTGGCACGCCACCCCCACCGACCGCGCGGTGAAGCTCGACGTCGACACGGCCAACGTCGCGAACGTCGACGAGGCCGCGAACCGCGAGCCAGGGGGCGCCGGCAACCGACGGGTCGGCGGCCACGGTGACCGTGGCATGAGCGAAGAGGATCGCCGCTCGACCGCGCTCGACATCTATGCGAAGCGCGTCGCCGACAACGTTCGCGGGGAGCTCATGAAGCTCGACCCCGACCTGAAGGTGCCGATCTTCGTCTTCGCCACCGAACCGCTGCTCAGCCAGCTCATGGAGCGCGCCAAGAGCGGGCGCCGGGTGATCCCCGTGCCGGGCAACCCCGACGAGCTCGGAGCAGCCGACGTCGATGAGGCCATTCGCCAGCAGCTCGCCCGCCTCAACGTCGCAGAGGCCGAAGCCGAACTGCGCGACCTCACCGAGGCCAGCGCCGGGCGCGTCGAGCACGACCTCGCCGCGATCGGTCGGCTCGCCGCCGACGGTGCCGTCGACACGCTCTGGTTCGATTTCACGACCTCGGTGAACGGCACCCTCGACCGCGAATCGGGTGCGATCGAGTTCGCGAGCGACAACGGATCGGGTGAGACGCTCACCGACGGCACGCACGCCGGCGACCTGCTGCCGCAGCTCGCGCTGCTCGTGATGTCGAAGGGCGGCAAGGTCGTCACCGTGCGCAGCGACGACCTCGACGGCGGCGTGTGGGCCGGGCCGGCGATCGCCGAGCTCAGGTTCGCGCTGGCGTAGCGCCACTCGAGCCGGCGGCCCTGCAGGGTCGCCGGCGCTTCGGGGCCTCGCGAGCAGTCAGCCGCCTTCGGTTCACCCGAAGGAGTGCACCCGTGCGCGCAGCGGAAGGCGGAATCCTTCACGCCACGTGAACTGGATGAAGACCTCGCGGGCCCTCCGCCCCTCGATCATCGCTTCGAACGAAACCCGCGAGCGCGACGCCTGCCGGGGCTCGCTCGGCGGCGTCTCGCGCAGTTCGAGCAGGATGGTGTCGGGACGGTGCCGCGCCCTCGGCTGCTGTCGGCTGCGGCGGCGACGAGCTCGAGACTCCAACCGGGTGTCGGGCAGATGCCGCGGCCGGTGACGCGGACGATTCGCGCGTCCGAGGTCTCGACGACCGTGGCATCGAAATCGGCTCGGCTGACTTCGCAATGGATCTCGGTCATCCCACGGACGGTACGGTGCTGAGCCGACGCCGTCATCAGGGGTAGCGCTGAGCCGGGACGGGCCGCAAGCCTCGCGCCGCTCGAGCCGCGCTGCATTGCATCGGCCCTAGGCTGGCGACCATGCGTTTCGGAATGTTCGTCCCCCAGGGCTGGCGTCACGACCTCGTCGGCATCGAGACCGGCGATCAGTGGCAGGTGATGCACGGCCTCGCCGCCTATGCCGACGCACGCCGATTCCGGGTGGGACACGATCTGGGTCTACGACCACTTCCACACCGTGCCGACGCCGTCGCTCACCGAGGCGACGCACGAGGCGTGGTCGCTCATGGCGGCGTACGCCGCGTCGACCAGCCGGGTGCGCATCGGCCAGATGTGCACCTGCATGAGCTACCGCAACCCGGCCTACCTCGCGAAGGTCGCCGCGACCGTCGACATCGTCTCGGGAGGCCGCCTCGACATGGGCATCGGCGGCGGCTGGTACGAGCACGAGTGGCGCGCCTACGGATACGGCTTCCCGCCGATCCCCGAGCGGCTCGGGCGCCTGCGCGAGGGCGTCGAGATCATGCACCAGGCATGGACGACCGGTCAGGCCACCCTCGACGGCAAGTTCTACCAGGTCGACGGAGCGATCGTGCAGCCGCAGCCCCTGCAGCCCGGGGGCATCCCCATCTGGGTCGCCGGCGGAGGCGAGAAGGTGACGCTGAAGATCGCCGCGAAGTACGCCTCGTACACGAACTTCGGCGGCTCGTCCGAGGAGTTCTCCCACAAGAGCGAGGTGCTGCGCGGGCACTGCGAGGCACTCGGACGCGACTTCTCGTCGATCACGCGATCGACCGAGTTCCGCACCGTGATCGGCACCGATGCGGCGGATGTCGCGGCTCGACTCGATCGCATCGAGGCGCGCGTCGCGCCCTACCTCGGGCCCGAGGCGACCGCTCGGTACATGGGGGAGTACCGCAACGACAGTCCGCACACGCTGGTCGGCACGCCCGCCGAGATCGTCGGGATTCTCGACGAGCGCCGCGAGCTCGGCCTCGGCTACTCGGTCATCTACTCACCAGAGGCCGCATACGACCGGTCGGGCCTCGAGCTGTTCGCGGCCGAGGTCATGCCGGCGCTGCGCTGACCGCGCGCACGACTGATGCCGCTGCGACTCGCGGATGCCTCGCGCGGAGCGCGTTACGCGGCGAGCTCCTCGCCCAGCTTCGCGGAGAGCTCGGCGTCGGTGGGCTCGGTGAAGTGGGTGCCGTCGGGGAACACGACGACGGGGATCTGGGTGCGGCCGCTGATCGCCTTCGCGCGGTCGGCGCCGTCGATGACGACCTCGAGGTCGACGTAGTCGTAGTCGACGCCCTCGCGATCGAGCAGCGCCTTCGAGCGGCGGCAGTCGCCGCACCAGGCGGCGCCGTACATGGTGATGCGGGCAGGGTTCAGGTCGGAGACCGCAGGGGAGGTAGTCACGTCGATAACCTACGTGGGTACCCTGTGTGGTATTCCCAGCCTCGTGATCGCGGTGGCAGACTCGGGCGCATGCGGTTCGAGACGACGATGACCCTGTCGGGGAACAACACCGGCATCGAGGTGCCGCCCGAGGTGATCGAGGCGCTCGGCGCCGGGCGCAAGCCGCCGGTCAACGTGACGGTCAACGGGTACTCCTATCGGAGCACCGTCGCGGTGATGGGCGGCCGGTACATGATCTCGTTCAGCTCCGACAAGCGAGCCGCGACCGGCATCCAGGGCGGTGACCCGATCACGGTCGACCTCGAGGTCGACACGGCGCCACGCACGGTCGAGGTGCCCGACGACCTGGCGGCGGCGCTCGCCGCGGCGCCCGGGGCGCGTGAGGCGTTCGACGCGCTCGCGCCGAGCGCGCGCAAGGCGCACGTGACGAACGTCGAGTCGGCGAAGGCGGCCGAGACGCGGGAGCGGCGCATCGCCGCGATCGTGGCGAAGCTCGGCGGCTGAGCGAGCGCAGTCGCCCTCACGTTCGGCGGCTCGTCGACCGTCAGGCGCCGATGCGGGCGGGCAGTTCGGCGCCCACGAGGCGGATGAAGGCGCTCAACTGGGCGACGCCCTCGGCGCGGCGGGGCAACCCGTCGAGCAGGGCGGGCGAGTAGACGAGGTACGCCGCCCACTTCGCGCGCGAGATCGCCACGTTGAGCCGGTTCTTGAGCAGCAGGAACTCGAGGCCGCGCGGCACGTCGTCGGCCGACGACGCGGCGAGCGAGACGATCGAGACCACGGCCTCTTGCCCTTGGAACTTGTCGACCGTGCCGACCGGCACGTCGATGAGCCCTGCGGCGTCGAGGGCCGCGCGCACGGTCGCGAGTTGCGCGTTGTAGGGCGTGACGACGATGAGATCGGTCTGGGTGAGCGGTCGCGCAGCGACGGGCATCGGGCCTGCGGCCGTCTCGACCGCCTCTGACCACTGGCGCCCGAGAGCGACCGCACGATCTCGACGACGACCTCGGCCTCTTCGGGTCGACGCGGTGCTGTTGCCGACGTGCGCGATCGGCACGGCCGTGAGGCCTGGCGGCGACACCCTCGAGCTGACGAGCCGAGGCGATCGGATGCGAGTGCAGCGCGTTCTCGTATGAGAGTCGCGAGACGGGTGCGGCGACGTCGGGGTGCATGCGGCGGCTCTCGGCGAGGAAGGTGCCGTACTCGGGCGGCAGCACCTCGTGGCCGTCGGCCACCCAGCCGAGTGCCGAGGTGTCGACGGGTTCGGGATGCAGCGCCTGGCTCACCTGCGGCAACTGCTGAGGGTCGCCGAGCAGGAGCAGGTTGCGGGCCGAGACCGCGACGGCGATCGTCGACGCGAGCGAGAACTGCCCGGCCTCGTCGATGACGAGCAGGTCGAGCTCGCCGCGTGCGACGCGCGCGGGGTTGCAGAAGTCCCAGGCGGTGCCGCCGATGACGTAACCGTGGCTCGCGTGGTCGTCGGCGAACTGACGCAGGTGGTCTTTTCTGGCGAGCGCCGTGAAGGTGAAGCGCTCGACGTCGGAGGCGTCTTTGACGGCCTTGCCGACCCGGTCTCTGCCGAGGCCCGCGCCGATCACCGCGTCGAGCACGTTCTCGACGACGGCGTGCGACTGCGCCACGACGCCGATGCGCCAACCGTGGTCGGCGACGAGCCGGGCGATGACGTGCGAGGCGACATAGGTCTTGCCGGTGCCGGGCGGGCCCTGCACCGCGAGGTACGAGTGGTCGAGCCTGCGCACCGATGCGACGACCGCGTCGACGTATTCGCCGCCGGGCTCGGCGCCGCACGAGCCCGCCGGTGGCGCGCGGCGGGAGCCGGCGCAGCACGTCCATGGCGGGGTTGAGCGGCAGCCGCGGCTGGGCGCCGGGGATCGGCGCTGCCCACTCGGCGATCGCGTCGCGCAGGGCGTTGGTGTTCGGAGGTCGACCGGGGGTGATCGCCATGGGCAGCGCCGACCACGTCTCGCCGGCGACGCCCCGCTCTTCGACCACGACTCCGGCCTCGGTGACCTCGAGGATGACCGCGTCGGTCGTGTCGCGCTGGCCCGGGCGCAGCGAACGCGAGGGGAACGGCGCCGGCCACTCGTAGAGCAGGAACACCTCGCTGCCGGGCGAGAACCTGGAGCCGGGTGCGATGTCGCCGGTGAGCAGGATCTCGCGACGGGCGTTGTTCCACCGCGGCTCGCTGTGCCACGCCTGCGTCTCGCGAGAGGCGAGCGGATCGACCACGAGCACGTCGCGGTGGTCGTGCCAGCCCTCGACGGGCTGGTCGGTGCGCAGGAAGTGGCTCCACCAGAAGCTCTTCGCCTCGCGCGCGTGGTAGTCGATGGCGGCCGCGGCGAGCGCGAGCGCGGTGTGATCGGCGTCGCGCGCGGGGCCGGCGGGGCCTGCGAGTTCGCGCAGGTGCCCGGCGAGCGGCGAGGGCTCGTAGACCTTGCCGTCGGCCTGCTCGATGAGCGCCTGCATCGGCACCGACGGCACGCCTTCGCGGCGGGCGAGGGCGAGCAGCCAGTCGCGCAGTCGCAGGGTCGAGAGGCAGTCGTACTCGTTGTAGTCGGCGAGGTCGTCGAGGATCTCTTGCGCCTCGATCGCGGCCTCGGGGCGCCCGGAGTCGACGAGGTCGCGCGCCCGAACGTATTCGGTGATCGAGTCGCCGCCCGATTTCACGTCGGCCTGGCGCTGCTCGGCGTCGCCCATGTAGAGCGGCTCGAGCTTCTTGATGGAGTACGACCGGCTGCCCACGCGCACCGCGCGCTTGACGATGGGGTAGAGGTCGACGAGCACCCCGTCGGCGAGCAGCTGGTCGACGTCGGACTCGCCGACGCCGTGGCGCGCGGCGATCGAGGTGAGGTGCGTGCGCTCGTAGCTGGCGTAGTGATAGATGTGCAGGTCGGGGTGCACGGCTCGACGCAGCTTCACGAACTCGAGGAACCTGACGAGCGCCTCGCGCTCTTCGGCGAACGAGTGCGCCCAGAACGCGGTGTAGTGCTCGTCGGTGTCGACCATGCCCCAGAGGTAGTCGAGGTTCCACCGGGTTCCGTCGCCCTCGGTGTAGAGCGGGTCGCCCTCGAAGTCGAAGAAGAGGTCGCCCCTGCTCGGCTCGGGAATCGCGGCCAGCGCACGCGCCTCGCGCACCGACACCGGGGGCGGCAGCGGCGGATCGTCGGGTGAGCGCGTGCCCGCAGCCTCGGCGGCGAGCTGCGCGGCCTCGGCCCGCAGCTGCAGCCGGGCCTGCTCGCGCAGCCCGTCGAGCGTGGCGTCGAGCACGTACGGCACCGGGTCGGCGGATGCCGCGAGCTCGTCGATCGTCGTGATGCCGGCGGCCGCGAGGTGCTCGCGCTGGGTGACCCGCAGCCCGCCGACCATGAGCACGTCGCGGTGCGCCTGCACCTCGAGCTCGCAGGTCGGGCAGCGGCCGTCGTGGTGGTAGCGCGGATCGCCCCAGGCGACCGGGCCGGTGTCGGCGACGCGGTCGTCGATGATCTCGCGCAGGCGCGCGACGCGGTTGAGGTACACGGGGGTGATGTCGTCGCGGTGGTGCCGGCTCGTCGTGCCGTCGCCGAGCAGCAGTTCGACCTCGGGGTCGCAGGGGATGCCGAGCCGGTCGAGCTGCTCGGCGTAGGCGGCGAGCTGCAGCAGCGCGGTGACGCGCGCGTGGCGGGCGAGCTTGGAGTCTTGAACGCGGTAGCGGCCGTCGGGCTGCCGCACGATGAAGTCGGCGAAGCCGATGAACCCGTCTTCGGCGAACGTCGCCTGGTAGACGACCGGGGCGCCGGACTCGAGTGCGGCGACGGTGGCGGCGACGGCCGCGGCGACCGCGTCGGCGTCGCGCACGCTCGGCTGCGCGACCTCGACGACCGCGTCGCCGAACTGGGCGCGGTAGCGCTCGAGCACGCGATGCTCGTGCTCGTTGCCGAGCTGGCCGGCCCGCGCCATCATGGCATCGCCGGCGGCCTCGAAGAGCGTGTCGCGGCCGAGCTTCACGTCGAGCTCGCGCAGGAACGCGAACTCGCACTCGGAGGCCTTCTTGAGGTCGCTCGCGCTCGTGACGACGGAACCGTCGAGCAGATACATGCCGTGCCCCTTCCGTCGTGGATTCCCACCGTAACCGGAGCCGCCGACATCAGCGGTCTCGCGTCGCTCGCGGGATCTCGATACGGCGCTGGCGCGCCTACTCGATCACCGGGAGGGCGGCGCTGGCGCGCCTACTCGATCACCGGCGGCGGCGAGCGCACCGCGCTCGAGCCCGAGCATGCCCTCGACGGCATGCGAGATGAGCGAACCGCGGTCGGCGGCGTCGCCCCAGCGCACGAGG
Source organism: uncultured Actinomycetota bacterium (assembly GCA_963836825.1). Classification (GTDB taxonomy): domain Bacteria; phylum Actinomycetota; class Actinomycetes; order Actinomycetales; family Microbacteriaceae; genus Agromyces. The sequence goes on along the minus strand of CAWILI010000042.1, from coordinate 58,840 downwards.
GCCTGTGCGTTCAGCCCGTCGATCATGCCCAGCAGCTGCCACGCGGCCGCGGCCGGGTCATCCGTCTCGAAATCGCCCGACGCGACGCCGGCCTCGACGACGCCGCGGATCATGGCCTGCCACGCGTCCATCTCGTCGCGCACGCTCGCGGCGAGCGCCTCGTTGCGCCGCCCCATCGCCCAGGCCTCGACCCAGATCACGGTGACGTCGTCGCGGCTGCCGTCGAGCAGCGTGGCGAGCATCGCCGGCGAGTCGTTCGCGCGGAGTCGGCAGCCCGGCGACGAGGGCGTCGACCTCGGCGAGCTCGGCCGCGACGATCGACGCGAACGTCGACGCGATGAGTGCCTGCATGTCGGGCTCGTAGTGCGCGACGAGCGCGGGCGCGACGTCGATGCGAGCCGCCACGGCGCGCAGGGTCACCGCCGAGAGGCCCTGCTCGAGGGCGAGCTCGTGCGCCGCGTCGGCGATCTCGGCGGCGCGTTCGGCGGGCGACTTGCGGGCGGCCTTCTTGCGCGTGGGACTTGACATGGTGACCTCAGTGTAGGTAGCGTCACTGCATCTTATTGATCGTGTGATCAATAGTAGATCGAGTCCCCGATCGTGTCGAGAGAGTCCTCAACGATGAGCAACCACGCGCACGCCCCTGAACCCGCCTCGCCGCCCGCCGACCGCGCCGGCCACGTCGAACGCCACGGCATCGACGTCATCCCCGCCGCCGAGCGCCACGGCCGCCCGCGCGAGCTCTTCTGGGTGTGGATGAGCGCGAACGTCATCTACCTCTACTTCGTGCTCGGCGGCGTGCTCATCCTGCTCGGCCTCTCGATCTGGGAGGCACTGGCGATCACGGTCGTCGGCAACCTGTGGTGGGCGGCGGTCGGATGGCTCGCGGTCAGCGGCCCCGCATCGGGCACGCCGAGCGTGGCGATCATGCGGGCCATGTTCGGCGTGCGCGGCAACCGCGTCTTCGGCGGCGGTCTCGGCGTCGCCATCGGCCTGTTCTACGAGATCATCAACATCGCCGTGGCGACGCTCGCGGCGAACGCCCTGCTCGGCATGCTCGGCGTGCCGCTGCCCGCCGGCGCCGAGTGGGGCGTGCTCGTCGTCGTCGCCGCCCTCAGCTTCGTGCTCTCCATCTACGGCCACGCGACGATCCTGAAGCTCGCGCCCTTCTTCTCCGCCGCGCTCGCCGTCGCCTTCGTCGTGCTCGCGGTCTTCGTGCTCGGCGCCGCCGACTTCTCGTACACCCCGGCGCCCATGCCGGTCGGCGACCACTGGGCGATGGTGCTGCTCGGCTACGCGATCGTCGCGGCCGGCCCGCTCTCGTGGGGGACCGGCGCCGACTACGCCAGGTACCTGCCCGCCGCGACCGCGAAGCGCGCCGTCATCTGGTGGACGGCGCTCGGCGGCTTCATCCCCGCCGTGCTCATCGGCGGCCTCGGCGTCGTCGCCGGCACCGCGATCGACATGACCGATCCGCAGCTCACGATCGGCGAGATCGTTCCGGCCTGGTTCACGCCGATCTTCCTCGCGATCGTCGTGCTCGGCAGCATCACGAACAACGTGCTCGTCGCGTACTCGACCGGCCTCTACGCGCAGGGCCTCGGGTTCAGGATCTCGCGCGCGGCGACCGTGGTCATCACGGGCGTCATCGCGACCGCCGCCGCGGGCTGGTTCGTCTACATCGCGCCGAGCTTCCTCGACACGCTCAACGCGTCGCTCGAGCTGAGCGTCACCGTGCTCGGGCCGCTCGTCGCGGTCTACGCGGTCGACATCCTGCTGCGCCGCAACCGCTACGACGGGGTCGCCCTCAGCGACGAGCGGCGAACCAGCCCGTTCTGGTACTCGGGCGGATGGTTCTGGCCGGGCACCATCGCGATGGTCGTCGCCACGACGGTCGCCGTGCTCATGGCCAACACGACCCTGTACGTCGGCCCGATCGCGACCGCGCTCGGCGGCGCCGACCTCTCGGCGTTCGCCGGTCCGATCCTGGGCGGCGGCATCTACGCGGCGCTCTGGCTGACGACCTCGCCCTACCGCGACCCCGCGCGGCGCCCCGGATCGACGGCCGACGCTGCGGCCGTGGCATCCGCAGACCAAGATGAGACGACGACGGATGCCCCGGCACCCGCCACCCCCACGACGGAGGTAACCGCATGAGCTGGCGCATGCCCGCAGAGACCGCGCCGCACGAGCGCACGTGGATGGCGTTCCCGCGCGAGGGGATCACCCTCGGCGAGGAGCCCGCCGAGCGCGAGGAGGGCTACGCGACCTGGACCGCGGTGGCGCACGCCGTCGCCGAGTTCGAGCCGCTCACGATGGTGGTCGACCCGACCGAGATGGCGCGGGCGCGGCGCATGCTGTCGAGCGAGATCGAGATCCTCGAGGCGCCGCTCGACGAGTTCTGGATGCGCGACTTCGGCCCCACGTTCGTCGTCGACGACGAACGGCCCGGCGTGCTCGGCGCGGTCGACTGGATCTTCAACGGCTGGGGCGCGCCCGAGTGGGCCGAGTGGCGCAAGTCGGCCGAGATCGCCCGCTTCGTCGCCGCGCAGGTCGGCGCCGAGCTGGTCTCGAGCGTGCTCGTGAACGAGGGCGGCGGCATCCACGTCGACGGCGAGGGCACCGTGCTCGTCACCGACACCGTGCAGCTCGACCCGCGCCGCAACCCCTACGCCGACCGCGCGCGCGTCGAGGCCGAGCTCGCCCGCACGATCGGCACGAACCACACCGTGTGGTTACCGCGCGGACTCACCCGCGACTACGACGACTTCGGCACCAACGGGCACGTCGACATCGTCGCGACGATCCCGTCGCCCGGCCGGCTGCTGCTGCACCACCAGCCGAACCCCGAGCACCCCGACTTCGAGGTCACGCGCGACCTGCGCGAGCTGCTCGCCGACACCACCGACGCCGCCGGCCGCGCCTGGGACATCATCGACCTGCCCGCGCCCGAGACCCTGCGCGACCACGAGGGCTTCGTCGACTGGAGCTACGTGAATCACCTGGTCGTGAACGACGGCGTGATCGCGTGCGGCTTCGGCGAAGAGCGAGCGGATGCCTCGGCGCGCGAGATCCTCGCCGACGCCTACCCGGGCGCCGTGTGGTGACCGTGGATTCGCGGCCGATCTTCGCCCGTGGCGGCGGCATCCACTGCATCACCCAGCAGCAGCCGGTGGTGGCGGCCGATGAGCGGGTTCGACGTGGTCGAGGCCTCGATCGCCGAGTTGCGCGCGGCGCTCGAGTCGGGCCGGGTCTCTGCGGTCGAGCTGCTCGACGCGTACCTCGCGCGCATCGAGGCGTACGACCGTGCCGGGCACCGCGACCGCGCTCAACGCGCTCGTCGTGATGAACCCCGAGGCTCGGGCCGACGCGGTCGCCTCCGACGACCGCCGCGCGCGCGGCGAGAGCCTCGGTCCGCTCGACGGAATCCCCTACACCGCCAAAGACAGTTACCTCGCCAAGGGCCTCACCGCGGCCGCCGGATCGCCCGCGTTCGAGCACCTCGTCGCCCAGCGCGACGCGTTCACGATCGAGCGGCTGCGCGCCGCCGGCGCCGTGCTCATCGGGCTCACGAACATGCCGCCGATGGCGAACGGCGGCATGCAGCGCGGCGTCTACGGCCGCGCCGAGAGCCCGTACAACGCCGAGTACCTCACGGCCGCGTTCGGCTCGGGCTCGTCGAACGGCTCGGGCACCGCGACCGCCGCGTCGTTCGCGGCGTTCGGGCTCGGTGAAGAGACGTGGTCGTCGGGCCGCGCGCCCGCCTCGAACAACGCGCTCTGCGCGTACACCCCCTCGAGGGGTGTCATCTCGGTGCGCGGCAACTGGCCGCTCGTGCCGACCATGGACGTGGTCGTGCCGCACACCCGCACCATGGCCGACCTGCTCGAGGTGCTCGACGTCATCGTCGCCGACGACCCCGAGACCCGCGGCGACTTCTGGCGCGTGCAGCCGTGGGTCCCGATCCCGCGCGCCTCCGAGGTGCGCCCGCCCTCCTACGCCGCGCTCCTCCCATCCCGCGCGCACTCCACGAATCCGTTCCGAGGGTGCATTCCCGCCAGTGAGGGTGTTTCGCACGCGAATGTGCGGAGAGCACCCCGGACGCGGATCGATGCGGCTGCGCTCGCCGGGAAGCGCATCGGCGTGCCGCGCATGTACATCAACGCCGACCCCGAGGCGGGCACCGCGGAGCCCGGCCGCACGCCGGGCATCGGCGGACCCACCGGGCAGCGCATCGAGACGCGCGCGTCGGTGATCGAACTCTGGGAGGCCGCGCGCCGCGACCTCGAGGCGGCCGGCGCCGAGGTGGTCGAGGTCGACTTCCCCGTGGTGTCGAACTACGAGGGCGACCGGCCCGGCGCGCCGACGATCGCGACCCGCGGCCTGGTAACCCCCCAATACCTGCACCGCGAGATCATCGACCTCTCGGCGTGGGCGTGGGACGACTTCCTGCGCGCCAACGGCGACCCGGCGCTCGACCGGCTCGCCCTGGTCGACGGCGCGACGATCTTCCCGCACCCCGAGGGAGCGCTGCCCGATCGCTACACCGGCTTCGATGACGACATCGCCGTGTACCCCGAGTGGGCGCGCGCGAATCCCGATGCCGGCCTCGCCGACATGCCCGAGCTCGAGGCCGGGCTGCGCGGACTCGAAGAGACCCGCCGGGTCGACCTCGAGCAGTGGATGGACGACCTCGGCCTCGACGCCGTCGTGTTCCCCGCGGTCGCCGATGTCGGGCCCGCCGACATGGACGTGAACGAGGCATCCGCAGATCTCGGCTGGCGCAACGGCGTCTGGGTCGCGAACGGCAACCTCGTGCCGCGTCACCTCGGCATCCCGACGGTCACGGTGCCCATGGGCACGATGGCCGACATCGGCATGCCCGTCGGCCTCACCTTCGCGGGCCGCGCCTATGACGACACCGCGCTGCTCACCCTCGCCGCCGCCTTCGAGGCCACCGGCTCCCGCCGCACGGTCCCTCCGCGGACGCCGGCGCTCGCCTGAGGTCGGTGCCGCGGGTCTCGATACGCCGCACTACTCGACCACCGCACACACGCTCCGCTCGACCACCACGGCGAGATCACTCACCCGAGCGTCGAGCAAGACCGTACTCGTAGGCGAGCACGACGGCCTGGACGCGGTCGCGGATGCCGAGCTTCGCGAGGATTCTCGTGACGTGCGTCTTGACCGTCGCTTCGCCCATGAACAGCTCGGCCCCGATCTCGGCGTTCGACAGGCCACGCGAGAGTGCCCGACAGCACCTCGAGTTCGCGCGCCGGTCAGGTGGGCGAGCCGGCGCGGCACCTCGTCCGCTGGGCGGCGGTTGTCGAACGTAGGACTCCACCAGGCGCCGCGTCACCGACGGGGCGAACAGCTGCTCCCCGCCGTGCGACGCCCTGATGGCCGTCGCGAGTCTCGGTCGGCGTCGGGCCGTCTTGAGCAGGAAACCGCTCGCCCCCGCTCGCAGCGCCCCGAACACGTACTCGTCGAGGTCGAACATCGTCAGCATGAGCACACGTGCTTCGGGACGCGACTCGCGGACGAGACGGATCGCCCTCGATGCCGTCGACGCCCGGGCATCTGCACGTCCATGAGCACGACGTCGGCGCGGTGCGCGGCCGCCTGGTGCGCGGCCGAGGACCCGTCCGAGGCCTCGGCAACCACGCGCAGGTCGGACTCGGCGTCGATGATCGCGCACAGCCCTCGACGGATGAGGTGCTGGTCGTCGGCGACGAGGACCCGGATCGGTGCGGGCGCGCCAGTCATGATCGCACCGTAGGCCGCACCGGCATCATCGCCTCGACGGTGAAGCCGTCATCGTCGCCGCCCGCGCGGAAGGCGCCGCCGAGAGCGTGGACGCGCTCGGCCATTCCGGCCAGCCCGAAGCCCGCCGCCACGTCGGAGCCGCCGCGCCGGCCGGTCGGTGACCGTCGTCGTCGACCCGAACGCGACAGCGTGTCGTCTTCGACGTCCACGGTGATCCTGACGCGCATCGCGTCGGAATGCCGCACCACGTTGGTCAGGCTCTCCTGCACGATGCGGTACACGGCGTCTTCAGATCGGGGGGACGGGGTGCGCTCTCGAGCTCGATCCGAAGGCCGGTGCTCCGCAGGCGCTCGACCATGGCCGGCAGCGGGTCGCGAGCGACGGCCCGCGAGCCCGGCGCCGCCGATCGCCCCGGAGTCGAGCAGGTCGAACATCATCGCGAGCTCGGTGAGCGCCTGCTCGGCCGTCGTCGTCGACGGTGCTGAGCGCCTGTCGAGCGGCCGCCGGGTCGCCTACTGCGCGCGCGACGGCCGAAGCCTGCAGCCTCCGCGACTGCGTGCTGCCGATTCTCGCGCGGCGGCCGCTACACGCGCGAGAACGTCGTGGCCGCGTGCGTCGAGGTCGGCCTGCAGCGCATCGGCTCGGGCCGTCGCGGCCCGGTCGGCGCGATCGTGTGCCGACCACTCGTGTGCGGCGAACACCGTGACCGCGATGAGCCCGACGGTGAACGTCACGTTCTCGGGACCGTTGAACGCGACCCAGGCGATGGCGGCGGCGGTGAGCACGGCGAAGCAGACCCACGGGACGAGTCGTCCCACGACTCCGGCCGACCACGAAAGCAGGAGCACGCACAGAATGCCCGACGCGGTGAGCGGCAGGTCCGCGATGACGGCGAACCCCATGACGACGGCCGCGCCGCCGAGCGCCCAAGTGGGATGGCGTTCCCGCACGACCGTGCACGCGGGCATCGCCACGGCGAACGCCCACGCGAGCGGCGACGGCGCGACAGGAGAGCTCACGACCTCGAGAAGGCCCAACGCGACGAGCACCGCCGCGATGCCGGCGTCGACGATCCACCGGGTGCTCCGTCGCGGGGTGCCGCGGGGACGGGCGCCGACGTGGACCGCAGCAGACCGAGCAGCCACCGGAGTTCGGTCACCGCTTGTCGACCGCGCACCGCGATCGAGTCGATCAGGTCGGGGTCGAGGTCGCGCTTCGCGGCCGCGGCATCCGATCGCATGCCCTCGACCGCGTCCCGGAGCAGGGCAAGCGCCTGTCCGCCGAGCCTCGCCCGTTCGTCGGCGACGATGCGGGCTGCGACGGCTGCGGCATCCGTCGACTGCAGCCGGGATGCGGTCGCGCGAGAGCGGGCCGCCTTGCTCGCCCGGTGCTGCACCAGCCGTCCGTAGGCGAACATCGCCGCGGTGAGCAAGTGCAACGACGAGGTCACCGTGGGCGGCGGAACGAGGCTTCGACGATGCGCTCAGGGCGAACACCACCGCCACGGCAGCACCCGGCCAGAGGCTCGCGTGCCGGCCCAGCGAGTAGACGGCGATGATGAACGGGGCGAGTAGGGCCGGACTTCCGTCTGCTGCGGCAGCGCGATCGCCCACTGCATGGTCGCCAGCCCGGCAGCTGCGATCAGGGTCGCTGGGGCAGCACGAGCACCAGCGCGGCGATCGTCAATGCGATCGGAACCGCCCACACCGCCGCCGTCGTCGTCGGCATCAGGAACAACGCCACCCACAGTCCGCACGCGGCGGCCACGACTGATTCGGCGAGTGAGGGGCGGCGCAGCCTCATGGCCAGAGCGTACTGCCGGGCCTGCGCGCCCGCATCAGACGAAGGTCGGACCCGGCATCCGACCTCGCGCGGTCGTCGTCGGGCCGTCGCGCTCGTGGCGCGGTTCGCAGACCCGGATGCCGCGAGCCCGCGCCGGGCGCATGATCACGGTCATGCGGCGTTCACGACGCCGCCGAGATCGAAGGAGATCATCATGAAGCCACTCCCGCTCGCGGCGCTCGTCGCGGCCGCCGCGCTCTCGACGCTGATCGCGCTCGACATCATCTGGAACGCGCAGCATCCGGATCAGCTGGGGCCGTGGGTGGACGCCGAGGGTGAGCCCGCCCTCGCCCGGGTCACGGCCGTCGTGCACATCGCGCTCTATGCGCTGCTTGCTGCAGCGCTCATCCGGTACGGCCGGGCCATCGACGGCGGGCGCCGATTCGTCAGGGTTGTTCGTTGGATCATCGCGGCCGGGTACGCGATGTTCGCGGTGCTGTTCTGCTGGTTGCTCATCGACCCCACGTTCGACGCGGACGGCGTCTACGGGATCGTCTCGACCGTCGCCTTCGCCGTGACGTTGCTGGTGCCGATCGTTCTGGGGTTCGCGCTGCTGCGCCGTCGGGAGTTCCGCGTGCCCGCAATACTGCTCATCGCACCGATCGTCGTCTTTCCCCTCGTACTCGTGCTCGAGGGGTTCACCGATTACGCCCACCCGGGTTATCTGGAGACCGTGGTGAACTTCGGTGTGGCGCTGCTCTGCGTGGCGGCATCGGCAGTCGGCGTCCGCGGGTGAGGAACGTCCCACTGACGTCGCCGTCACATCTGAACAGCGCCACCCGGCCTGAGGGTCGCGGGCCTCAGCTCACGTCGAACGTGCGCTCGTCGAGGCCCGTCGCGCCGTCGGGGACGACCCCCTGGCGGCGCGAGGTCTGCACCTCGCCGTCGGCGCTCGTGGCGCGTACGCGTACGGTGTGGGTTCCAGACGGGGCATCCGCCCATTCGTAATGCCACTGCACCCAGGTGTCGTCCGAGATCGCGGTCGCCAGGGTCGCCTCGCGCCAGTCGCCGTCGTCGAGCTGCACCTCGACGCCCGCGATGCCGACGTGCTGGTGCCACGCGACGCCCGCGATCACCACGGTGCCGGCGGCAACCGGCTGGCCCTGGCGGGGCACGTCGATGCGGGACTGCAGCTTGATCGGCCCGAGTGCGCTCCAGCCGCGATCGGTCCAGTATGCGGATGCCGCGTCGAAGCGCGTGACCTCGAGATCGACGACCCATTTCGTGGCCGAGACGTACCCGTACAGTCCCGGCACGACCATGCGCACGGGGAATCCGTGCTCGGCGGGGAGCGGCGCGCCGTTCATGCCGACGGCGAGGATCGCGTTGCGGTCGTCCTGGAGCACCTCGAGCGGGGTCGACGCGGTGAAGCCGTCGACGCTGCGCGAGAGCACCATGTCGGCGTCGGCGGTCGGTCGCGCGCGGGCGAGCAGCTCGCGGATCGGGTAGCCGAGCCACACCGCGTTGCCGATGAGGTCGCCGCCCACCTCGTTCGAGACGCACGCGAGGGTCGTCACGCTCTCGTCGAGGGGGAGCGCGAGCAGCTCGTCCCAGGTGAGCGTGACCTCGTTCTCGACGAGGCCGTGGATGCGCAGGCTCCACGTCGCCGGGTCGACGGCGGGCACCGCGAGGGCGGTGTCGATGCGGTAGAACTCGCCGTTCGGGGTGATCACCGGGGCGAGCCCGTCGATGCCGAGCTCGGCCGACGCCGGCACGGTCGCGCTCGTCGCGGCGCGCGGGAGCGTGATCGAATCGCGGATCGCCGTGACGGCGCGCGTGCCGGCCTGCAGGGCGTACCCGCCGGCGGCGGCGAGCACACCGAGCACGGCGGCGCCGCCGGCCCAGCCGAGGAAGCTCCGGCGGGCGATCGCCTCGTCGGCGCGGTCGTCGGGGCGCGGGCTCTCGATCTCGGCTGAGCCGGCGGCCGGCGCGGACGATGCGGCTGATGCAGCCGGTGCGACCGGCGCCGTGCGCGGCGATGCGACCGGCGCCGCCGAGAGCCGCCGCACGAGGAACTGCAGCGCGAGCACCGCGCCGATCGCGGCGACGGCCGACGGCACGACGGCGAGCATCGTCGCGTTCGCGCGAGTCGAGGCGGCCACCGCCCCGACGACGCCGATGAGTCCGACGAGCACGCGACCCCACGGTGGTCGCCGCGCCTCGAGCACCCCGGCGGCGCCGGCGACGGCGACCAGCACGAGGCCGATGCCGATGAGCAGCGCGGCCTTGTCGGCCGTGCCGAAGAGTGCGATCGCGGCATCCTTCGCCCACGACGGGGCGAGGTCGATCAGCAGCGACCCGACGACGACGAACGGGCTCGACGCGGGCGCCACGATCGCGGCCGCGAGCTCGCCGACGCCGACGCCGAACGCCACCGCGGCCACGCCCGCGACCGCGGGCAGCACCCAACCTCGCGCCGTGCCGCTCGTCTCGGGCATGCGCTCAGCGTACGACCGCCGACTGCGTGCCGGCTTCGAACCTCACCGTGCGAAGCTGGGTCGACCGCCCTGACCCGACGAGAGAGGTTCGCAATGCCCTATGCCATCGAGTACGACGCCATCGGCGGTCCCGAGGTCCTCGAGTACCGCGAGGTCGAGCGCGAGACCCCGGGCGAAGGCCAGGTGCTCGTCGAGACGCGCGCGATCGGCGTCAACCCGATCGACTGGAAGATCCGCTCGGGCCGCCGCGCGTCGCGCCCGATCACCCGTCCGCGGCGCATCGGCACGGATGCCGCGGGGGTCGTCATCGCCGTCGGTGAGGGTGTCGACGACTGGGCCGTCGGCGACGAGGTCATCGTCTCGGGCGCGACCGGCGCCTACGCGACCGAGGCGCTCGCGCCGGCCGCGAAGCTCGCCCGCAAGCCGGCTGCGCTCGGGTGGGAGACCGCGGCCGCGCTGCCGATCCCGGTCGCGACGGCACACCAGGTGCTCACCTCGCTCGGCGTGAGCGAGGGCGACACGTTGCTGCTGCACGGCGGCTCGGGCGCGGTCGGCCAGGCGGCGATCCAGCTCGCCCGCCGGCTCGGCGCGACGATCATCGCGACCGCGAGCGAGCCCAACCACGCGCGCGTGCGCGAACTCGGGGCGATCCCGATCACCTACGGCCCCGGCCTCATCGACCGCGTGCGTGCCGTCGCCCCCGGCGGTGTCGACGTCGCGCTCGATGCCGCGGGCACCGATGAGGCGATCGAGGTGTCGAAGCAGCTCGTCGCCGACCCCGACCGCATCGGCACGATCGTGCTCGGCGCGCGCGCCGCCGAGCTCGGCATCCGCGCATGGAGCGGCGGAAACCCGATCCCGCTCACCCCCGAAGAGCAGCAGCTGCGCATCGACGCCGTGCCGCTGGCCGCCGAGCTCGCCGCGAACGGCGAGTTCGACGTCGAGATCGCCGCGCGCTACCCGCTCGCCGAGGCGGCCGACGCGCACCGGCAGAGCGAGGCGGGCGGCCTGCGCGGCAAGATCATCCTCGTGCCCTGAACGTGCCGTCGGTCGAGTAGCGCCGCATCCCGGTGGTCGAGTGCGACGAAGGAGCGTATCGAGACCTCGCGAGCAAGTCTCGAGACCTTCCCACCGGGTCTCGATACGGCGCTGGCGCGCCTACTCGACCACCGAATGCGGCGCGCCTACTCGACCACCGAGGCGCGCACGAACGCGGCCGTCGGCGCCGCGAGCGAGGCGCCGATCTCGGCGGCCGGTCGCTTCATGCCCTTGACCTCGAACGAGTGGCCCCCGCCCTCGAACCACTGCACGACGGCGTTCGAGCCCGACGCGCCGGGCGACCTCGTCGAGCTGCTCGTTCGGGGTCGCGAACGGGTCGTTGGTGCCCTGCAGGAACAGCATCGGCACCGTGATGCCGGGCAGGTGCTCGTCGCGCGGCTTGTCGGGCTTGCCCGGCGCGTGCAGCGGATACCCGAGGAACACGAGCCCCGCGGCCGGCATGCCCTCGGCCACGGCCATCGACGCCATGCGTCCGCCGAAGGACTTGCCGGTCGCCCAGATCGGCTCGCCGGGGTTGCCGGCGTCGGCCGCGCGCGCGGTCGCGACATCCATCACCGCGCGCCACGCGGCGATCGCAGCGGGCGGACGATCGGGGAACCGGCGCCCCGCCTCGCGGTAGGCGAAGTTGAAGCGCAGCGTCGCGAATCCGTCGTCGTTCAGCGCGCGCGTGAACCCCGTGAGAAACGGATGCTCCATGCCCGCGCCCGCGCCGTGTGCGACGACGATCGTGGCCGATGCGCCGTCGGGTCGCGCGTACACGCCCGAGACGGGCGAGCCGTCGACCTCGATCGTGATCGGTTGCCTCGAGTGCGCTCATGCGTCAATGCTGCCGCAAGCGGCGCCGCGCGCCTGTCGGCGCTACGGCCCGAACGCGTCGAAGAGCCGCCGACGCCATCGATGACCTCGCCGGCCGCGTCGAAGAGATCGCCGACCGACGCCGTGAGCTGCGAGCACGCCGCCGGCCGCGTCGAGGGCGTCGGCGATGTCGATCGTCACCGCGGCGACGTCGCCGGGGTCTGCGCCGGGGGTGTCGACGGCGGCCGCCTCGAGCTTCAGCTTCGCGACCCATTCGCGCTCGAGTCCGAAGAGCACCGCATAGGGCAGCAGGCGTTCGTGCAGGTGGAACCGCGCGAGGGGCTCGGCCGGCGGTGCCGTGTCGGGGGGATGCGGCCGTGGCGGTCGGGCCCGCCGGACTCGCCGACCCGCGCGAGCCCTGCCCGGCGGGAATCGGCCGCGCCCGGGACATCCGCCCGCAGTTCGGCACCGCTCGGGGACTGCAGCACCCGCAGCCGGTCGGCCTCGGCGAGGGCGAGGTACCGGCGCAGGCCCGCGAGGTGCTCGCGCTTCGCCTGCCCGGCCGGCAGGTACTTGCGCCACCACGGGGGCGTGACGAAGATCGTCGCGATGGTCGCGGCCAGCGCGACGAGCGTGACGACGAGCGCCGGCATCGCGTTGTTCAGGAGTGCGAACACGATCAACAGCGCCTCGACGAGCATGCCGAGGTACGCGAGCAGCCTGAGCGTGCCGCCGGGCCAGCCGACGCGGCGCTCGGCGATGAGTCCGTCGCGGGCGAGCGCGTGCTTCGATGCCGAGCAGCAGGATCTTCAGCCGGCCCGCCAGCGCGCGTCGGTCGCTCGAGAACCGCCGCACCCGCCCGCTCGTGTGGTCGGCGCCGAAGAGGGCGTCGAGCAGCGAGAGCTCTTCAGAGGTGAACACGACGCCCGGTTCGACCTCGACGCCGATGGGGTCTCGCCTGCCCGAGCCGGCGATCAGGCGCACCTTTCGCTTCACCGCGAGGTCGATGAGGGCAGCGGATGCCGCACGCCGGTCGGCATCGACGAGCAGGGCGTCGCGCAGCACGGTCGAGTTGCGCTCGGGCGCGTACTGCACCACCCGCGGCGTCACGTGCTGCGACGCGACGCCGCGCGCGACGATGCCGAGTACGAGGATGACGAACGCGGGGGCGAGCGCGAACACGATTGCTGCGGTGAGCACGCGCCCAGTCTAGGGATCCGCGGGCCGCCGTCGCCCTCTTCTGTTCGGCTTGCGTGAGACGCGCGGGACAGGCTGCGGGCGATGTCGGAGGCCGAGCGTACCGTGTGTGCCATGACGAAGCAGATGCAGCAGAACACCCCGGTTCCGGTGCTCGACGAGCCGTGCCCCCGGTGCGATTCCACGGCCGTGCGTGCGATCGTCTTCGGCCCGCTCGACTTCGAGGTCGAGGCCAGCGACGTGTCGGGCGCGCTCACGCTCGACGACGGGCCCATCTTCGACTGCCGCGAGTGCGGGTTCGAGTGGGGCCTGGCCGTGCGCGACCTGCTCGCCTAGGTCGGCGCGCGAATCACCAGCCTTCCGAGAGCACCCGATCGAGCATCGCCACGAAGAAGTCCGCGCCGGCGCGCTCGATGACGAGCGGCGGCTTCGTCTTCAGCACGTTCTGGTGATCGCCGGTCGGCTGCATGATGACGCCGAGTTCGAGCAGGCGATCGCAGATCGCCCGGGTCTCCTCGGTCGCCGGCTCGAGGGTGTCGCGGTCGCGCACGAACTCGACGCCGAGGTAGAGCCCCAGGCCGTGCACGGCCCCGATGAGCCGATGCCGCGCGGCGAGCGCCTGCAGTCGAGCCTTCAGGTACGCGCCGACCTCGGCCGTGTGCTGCTGCAGTCCCAGCTCGCGGTACGCGTCGAGCACCGCGAGGCCCGCGATGCTCGACGCCGGGCTTCCGCCCGTTGACGAGAAGAAGTAGCCCTGCGTGCGGAATCGCGCCGCGATCTCGCGGGTCGTGATGACCGCGCCGAGCGGATACCCGTTGCCCATCGCCTTCGCGACGGCGACGATGTCGGGCACGACGCCCTGCTGTTCGAAGCCCCAGAACCACTCGCCGAGCCGGCCGTAGCCGGCCTGCACCTCGTCGGCGATGGCCAGGCCGCCCGACTCGCGCACCGCGGCGTAGACCTCGGCGAGGTAGCCGTCGGGCAGGGGGATGCCGCCGGCGTTGCCGAAGAAGGTCTCGGCGATGAAGGCGGCGGGCGGGGTGCCGGCGGCGGCGAGCTCCCGGATGCGATCCGCGGCCTCGGGCGCGTAGCGCGAGGCATCCGCTCCCCGGTGGCGGCCTCGGAACGCGTTCGGCGCCTCGACCACGTGCACCCAGTCGGGGCGGGTCTCGAGGGCGTTCGGGTTGTCGGCGATCGAGGTCGAGACGGCGTCGGAGCCGAGGGTCCACCCGTGGTAGGCCTCGGCGACCGAGACGATGTCGCGCCGGCCGGTGGCCGCGAGCGCCACGCGCATGGCGAGGTCGGCGGCCTCCGATCCCGAGTTCACGAGGAACACGGTGTCGAGCGGGTCGGGCAGCAGCGCCGCGAGACGCTCCGAGAACTCGACGACGGCCGCGTAGTTGAAGCGGGAGTTCGTGTTGAGGCGCCGCAGCTGCCGGGCGACCGCATCGGCGACGCCGGGGTGGCCGTGGCCGAGCGGCGTGACGTTGTTCACCATGTCGAGGTACGCGCGGCCCGACGTGTCGACGAGGTGCTCGCGCCAGCCGCGCTCGATGCGCGGGGGAGCGTCGTAGTAGTGCTCCTGCACCTCGGCGAAGGTCGCGTCGCGTCGTGCGATCAGGGCGGCCGCGTCGTCGGTCGAGTCGTCGCGCGACGAGCGCGTCGGGGTCGTCCGCGCCCGCGCGCAGTCCGAGCCACGGCGCCGGATCCTCGGTCGACCGCGAGCCACCCCGCCGCGTACTCCGGGCGCACGAGATGCGGCGCCGCCTCGGCATCGAGGTGCTCGAGCCGCAGTCGCACGCGAGTGCGGGCCGGCGCGATGCCGTCGGTCGCCCCGTCGGCGACGAGTCGCAGTCCGGCGGGCGCGACGAGCTCCTGATCGGCCGAGAACCAGATGTCGATGCCGACCGGCACCGTGGCCGACGGATGTCGCCGACAGCGTGCGGGTGGCGGTGAGCCGCGGCGTCGCGCGTTCGAGCCAGGCTGCGGATGCCCCGCCGTCGAGTGCGGCGAGCGCCAGGCGCTCCTCGAGGTCGGGGTCGAGCCACGCGCCGGCGTCGACGGCGTCGGCGGTGATCGAGGTGTCGATGCGCACGGCGCGGCCGGGTTCGAAGCCGGGGGCGAGCGACGCGGGGGAGGGTTCGGCGTGGTGCGCGGCGTCGCCACCGGCATCGGCGGGCATGCCGAGCGCCTCGGCGAAGACGCCCGTCATCACCGCGCTCGGCACCGAGACCGCCTGCTCGAAGATGCGCCACTCCCGCGCGACACCGGCCGCCGCGTAGGCGTTCGTGCCGCCGTCGAGCTGCACCTGGTGCTCGCCGCTCACGACGAGCACCGCCCCGCGCAGCACGACGAGGGGCCAGATCGCCGCGACCTCGGCCGCGGAGAGCGGTCGCAGCTCGTGGAACGCCCGGATCGCCGGGAGCACCGACACCGGCTCGGCGCCGGCGTGGTGGAGCACCGACGAGATCGTGATCGCGAGTTCGCTCACCGCCCAGCTGTCGGTCACGTCGCCGAAGTCGATCATGCCGTCGGGCGTGCGGATGCCGCGATCGGTGCGGCAGACGACGTTGTCGTCGGTGAGATCGAGGTGCACGGCCTGCCGCGGAAGCGCGGGGGCGAGCGACGCGATCGTCGCCCAGGCGGATGTCGCGGCATCCGTCACCCGCTGCCGCTTCGCCGGGTCGGGGTGGTGGGGTGCGAGCAGCTCGACCACGCGGTCGGCGTGGCGCAGGTCCCACTGCAGCACGCGGTCGAGGCCGGGGTGCGTGAAGCCGTCGAGGGCGAGGCTCGCGCGGGCGGCGAGTTCGCCCATGCGCGCGACGACCGCGGGCGAGAGGTACTGCTCGCCGGTGAGCGTGCCACCGGG
This sequence comes from uncultured Actinomycetota bacterium, assembly GCA_963836825.1. Classification (GTDB taxonomy): domain Bacteria; phylum Actinomycetota; class Actinomycetes; order Actinomycetales; family Microbacteriaceae; genus Agromyces. The sequence goes on along the minus strand of CAWILI010000042.1, from coordinate 42,874 downwards.
GAGGTACTCGAGCAGCCGCATCGCGAGCGCGCCCTCGCTCGTCTCGGCGGTCACCGAGCGCGGCACGCCGTCGGCGCCGACGGTCGTCGTCGCCACGCGCAGCTCGGGCCAGGCGGCGGCGATGCGCGCGGCCGCGGCGTCCTGCGCGGCGAGCTCCGACGCGGTGAACGCGGGGTTGGTGATCTTCACGACCCCGAGCACCGTGCCGGGGTCGCCGGCTGCTCGGGCGAGGAAGTTCTGGTCCTGCTGGCTGCCGAGCGGTTCGAGCGCGACATCGAGCCCCCACTCCGCCGCAGCGATCGCGGCGACCTCGGCGGCGGGCAGCGACGGCGCGGGCAGCTCGCCGGCCGCGAAGAAGTCGAATCCCGCGGTGTCTCGGGTCATCGTCGCTCGCCTCCCGTCACTTCGGTGACTCGTCGGTCAGCAGTTCCTCGCGGATGCGGCGCAGGTCCTCCATGAGCGAGCCCACGAGGATCCAGTGGGCCGACTTCGGCGGCCGCACCTCGAGCGGCGCGGTCAGCGCCGGGATCGGCCGAGGTGAGCGGCTCGGGTTCGACGTCGGCGAGATGCACGGCGAGGCGCACGTCGTGGGACGCGCGGCCCAACTGCTCGGCGATGGCCTGCACGGTGGGTTCCGTCGGCGAGCGCGGGGTCGTAGTGGTCGAAGAACGCCCGCGTCATGCCGATGACCTGCGTGACGATGGGGCTCAGCCGGTCGAGCAGGGCGCGCATCTCGGCGAGCTCGGTGCGGTGCGCCGACCGGCGCGGGTTGAGGGTGAGCGACTCCTCGCCGTCGGCGATCGACGCGTCGGCGGCGTCGCGCATCGGGCGCATCAGTCGCGCCTCGAGCAGCAGTCCCTGCAGCTGCGCGGGCGACTGCGGCGACTCGAGCGCGCACGCGAGGCGGTCGAGCGACGCGGCGAGTTCGCCGCCGAGCAGCGCGAGGTCGCGTCGTGCCGGGGCGACGGCGACGGGCGGCACGATCAGCACGTTCACCACGACGCCGATCGCGGCGCCGATGAGCGTCTCGACGATGCGCTGCAGCGAGTACTCGGGCGATGCCGCGCCGAGCGCGAGCACGAGGATGGCGCTGATCGCGACCTGGTTCGAGGTGCCCGGCGTCATCTTCAGGCCCCAGGCGATGAGCATCGCGGCGACGATGGCGACGAGCACGACCCAGGCATGTTCGCCGAACGCGAGCGAGAGGCCCGTGGCGACGATCACCCCGAGGATCACGCCGATCGACCGCTCGATCGCCTTGCCGAACGACTGGTTCACGCTCGGCTGCACGACGAGCAGCGCCGCGATCGCCGCGAAGATGGGCAGCGGTCCGGGCATCAGCCAGCTCGTGATGAGCCATGCCGCGATCGTCGCGACCGAGGCCTTGAGCACCTGCAGCACCGGAATGCGCCTGGACGCGCGGAACGTGCCCATGAACCCCATGCGTTCAGGCTAGTCGCGTGCCATGATCGGGTGTGGCCGACCGACTGATGCTCCTCGACACCGCTTCGCTCTACTTCCGCGCGTTCTACGGCGTGCCCGACTCGCTCAAGGCGCCGAACGGCACGCCCGTGAACGCCGTGCGCGGGCTGCTCGACATCATCGCGCGCCTCGTCACCGAGTTCGAGCCCACGCACCTCGTCGCGTGCTGGGACGACGACTGGCGCCCGCAGTGGCGCGTCGACCTGATCCCGAGCTACAAGGCGCACCGCGTCGAGGCGGTCGTGCCCGGCGGCGTCGACGTCGAAGAGACGCCCGACCCGCTCGACGTGCAGGTGCCCCTCATCCGCGAGGCGCTCGCGCTGCTCGGCATCGCCCGCGTCGGCGCGGCCGCGCACGAGGCCGACGACGTCATCGGCACGCTCGCGACCGGTGCGAGCATGCCCGTCGACGTCGTCACGGGCGACCGCGACCTGTTCCAGCTCGTCGACGACGCGGCATCCGTTCGCGTCATCTATACCGCTCGCGGCATGAGCCGGCTCGAGGTGCTCACCGACGCGACCGTCGTCGGCAAGTACGGCGTGCTGCCGCAGCAGTACGCCGACTTCGCGGTCATGCGCGGCGACGCGTCCGACGGGCTGCCCGGCGTCGCCGGCGTCGGCGAGAAGACCGCGGCGTCGCTGCTGAAGCAGTACGTCGACCTCGAGGGCATCGTCGCCGCGGCGAAGGATGCCTCGTCGTCGATGGCAGCGGGCATGCGCGCGAGGTTCGCGGCGGCGGGCCCGTACCTCGAGGTGGCGCCGACCGTCGTCGAGGTCGTGCGCGACCTCGAGCTCGGCGAGTTCGACTCGCGGCTGCAACCCGTCGTCGGCGACCGTCGTGCGGCGGCCGAGGCCTTCGCCGACGAGTGGAACCTCGGCGGCTCGATGCCGCGCGTGCTCGCGGCACTCGACAGGTCCCCCTCGGTCGACTAGCGGCGTCTTCGCGGTCGAGTAGCGACGTCTCCCGGTGGTCGAGGAGCGACGTCCTCCCGGTGGTCGAGGAGCGACGAAGGAGCGTATCGAGACCCCCCGCCGCCCCGACCGATGTCGGTGGCCATGGCTAGCGTGATCGCATGACGTCGCTCGCAACCGACCTCGAACGTCTCGGCGCGCAGTTCTGGGAGTGGCGCGACGCCACCTCGTTCCGCACCTCCGACGACATCCCGCGCGTCGAGCGGCCGGCCGGGTGGCTGCCGCGCTTCGACCGGGCCGCCGTCGATGAGTTCGCGCTCGCGCTCGCCGGGTTCGCCGAGCGCTGGAAGGCCATCGACGCCGAGGGCCTCGGGGCGCTGCCCGTCGAGACGCAGGTCGACCACCGATTGCTCGGCGCCGCGATGGCGCGCGCGCACTGGGAGCTCGTGGTGCTGCGCAACTGGGAGCGCGACGCCGTGTTCCTCACCTCGCAGGTGCTCGGCCCCTGGTTCGACCTGCTGCTCCCGCCGCCGCCGTTCGACGCGCGGCGGCAGTCCGATCTCGTGCGCGTGCTCGAGGCGATCCCCGAGGCGGTCGAGCAGGCCATCGCGAACCTCGAGCGCGACGGCGTCGCGACGCTCGCCCGGGTCGCTGCCGAAGACCTCCACGACATCGGTGCGCGGCTCGAGCGCTCGGTTTCCGAGGTGGTGCCGCTGACCGATGCCGCGACCGCCGCCGCGCTCCGCGCCGCGCAGCCCGGGGCGAGCGCCGCCCTCGAGCGATTCCGGGCGTGGCTCGACGGCATCCGCCGATGGGCTGGGGCCCGATGTCATCGTCGGACGCGAGGCCTTCACCTGGTACCTGCGGCACGTGGCGCTCGTCACGCACGACCCCGACGAGCTCGTGCGCGCCGCGATGCACGACCACCGGCGCAGCGTCGTCGCCGAGGCGGCGACGCGCATCGCGGTACCGCGACGTGCCCGAGGCGCCGCTCGCCGACGTCGGCCGAAGCCGAATCGGTCGCACAGGCCGAGGCCGAGGCCGAGGTGCGGGCGTTCTCCGAGTCATCCGGCCTGCTGAGCCAGCCCGACTCGCTGCGGCGCTACCGGTTCGCGCCGACGCCCGCCTACCTCGAGCCGCTCGCGTTCCTGGGCGTGAACGACGACCTCACGAGCATCCGACGCGTCGACGACGACGCCACGTCGTACGTGCCCGAGCCGGGCCCCGACCTGCCGTACTTCGATGCCGCGAACGCCCGAGACCCGCGCCTCGGCATCATCCACGAGGGCACGCACAGCCAGCAGCTCGCCCTGTCGTGGGCGCAGCCGAACCCCATGCGACGGCACTTCATCGACTCCGTCGCCAACGAGGGCATCGCGCACTACAACGAAGAGCTCATGCTCACCGCGGGCCTGTTCGCCGACGCCCCGCACTCGCAGGCGATCGTGCACAACTTCATGCGGCTGCGGGCGCTCGGGTCGTCGTCGACGTGAACCTCGCCACCGGCGTCTTCAGCCTGCCCGAGGCCGTCGACTTCTTCGTGCGCATGGTGCCGATGGACGTCGAGACCGCGACTTCAGAGACCGCGTACTACGTCGCCACGCCGGGTCTGGCCATGGCGTACCTCGTCGGCAAGCACGAGGTCATGCGATTGGTGGCAGATGCCGCGGTCGCGGCCTCGCTCGACGGCACCGAGTTCTCGCTGCGCGACGTGCACGACTTCGTGTGGCGCAACGGCAACGTGCCGATGTCGCTGCTGCGGTGGCAGCTGCTCGGCGACCGCGGCGACGTCGACCAGCTCGATGCCGCGGGGCCGTGGTGGCAGGCGCCGCCGGACCGCCGACTCGTCACGCATGAGTTTCGTGCGTCATGACGCTCACCGTTGTGACCTCTCGGCGATCGGCCCGGCTGACGCGCCGGATCGATCACCGATCGGCCAATTGTTGTCAATTCGAACATAAGACTTGCAATTGCGCCGAGGGCATGCGTATGCTCGCTTCACACATCATCGAAGCGCTTCGAAAGTCGAGCGGCATTCGGTGGACGACGAGGTCGAGGAGGTGCACGATGGCGACGATCAGCGATGTGGCCAAGGCCGCCGGCGTCTCGATCTCCACGGTCTCGTACGCCCTCTCGGGCAAGCGCTCGATCACCGAGACGACCCGTCAGCGCATCGAGGCGGCGATCCGCGAACTCGACTACGAGCCGTCGGCCGCCGCTCGAATGCTCGCCGGGGCGACGACCAACATCCTCGCCCTGTCGGCGCCCATCCATGACGACGGCCACCTGCCGACGCACATGCGATTCGTCACGGCCGTCGTCGACACCGCCCGCCGGCACGACTACGACGTGCTGCTGCTCGCGACCGACGACGACGTGTCGGGCATCCGCCGCGTCGCCTCGTCGGCGCTCGTCGACGGGGTCGTCGCCATGGGCGTGAAGGCCCATGACGACCGCGCGAGCCTCGTGCGAAAGCTGCGCCTGCCGGCCGCCTTCATCGGCGTTCCGGGCGAGGGCGACGGCCTCGCCTGCGTCGACCTCGACTTCGAGCGCGCGGGCGAGCTGGCGATCGACACGCTGGCCGACGCGGGGCACCGCGAGGTCGGGGTCGTCGGCCACCCGCCGAGCTACCTCGAGCGCGACACCGGGTTCGTGCAGCGCTTCAACGCCGGTCTCGAACGCGCGGCGTCGCGTCGCGGCATCCGCATTCAGGTCGTCTCGCCGACCCTGGCGCGCGGTGCCGCCGAACGCGCCTTCGACGAGCTCATGTCGGGCATGCCCGACATGACGGCGCTGCTCTTCCACTGCAACGAGCCCGTCGTCGAGGCGGTGCTTCGCCGCATCCGCGAACTCGGACTCGACGTACCCGACGACCTGTCGGTGTTCGCCGCGTGCGCGAGCTACGACACCGATCACCTCTCGACCGCGCTCAGCTCCATCCCCCTGCCCCTCGACCAGATGTGCCGCATCGCGGTCGAGTCAGCCCTGCACCAGGTGCAGGGCATCGACGCCCCGGGCGTCGAGCTCATCACACCCGTCTACCAGGACCGAGGGTCGGTCGCCCGACCCGGTCGCTGACACGCGGAATCCACACCACCCCACACCCCACCCATTCCAGCACCCGAGCATCGCGTTCGTCGTCGAAGCGCTTCGACGCGTGCTCTCGAAAGGAAACGCACCATGAGAATCCCCAAGCGCGGCATCGTCGCCGGCGTGGCACTCGCGGCCACGGCCGCACTGCTCACCGGCTGCTCCAACGGCGCCCAGTCCGACCCGAACACGCTGAAGCTCTGGCACTTCGAGGGCACCGACAGCGATGTCGGCATCGCCTGGGCGAAGGCCATCGAGATCTTCGAGGAGGAGACCGGCGCCACCGTCGAGTACGAGGACAAGAGCTTCGAGCAGATCCGCTCGACCGCGAGCCAGGTGCTGAACTCCAGCGAAGCGCCCGACGTGTTCGAGTCGCCGAAGGGCAACGCCACCGCGGGCCTGCTCGCGAGCCAGGGCCTGCTCGCCGACATCACCGACGCGGTCGAGGAGTACGGCTGGGACGACAAGCTCGCCCCCTCGCTGCAGACCACCGCCAGGTACGACGAGGCCGGCATCATGGGCTCGGGCCCGTGGTACGGCGTGCCGAACTACGGCGAATACGTCACCGTCTACTACAACAAGACCGCGTTCGACGAGCTCGGCCTCTCGGTGCCGACCACCTACGACGAGTTCGAGGACGTGCTCGACGCCTTCGTCGAGGCCGGCCAGACGCCGATCGCCGAGGCCGGCGCCGAGTACCCGCTCGGCCAGCTGTTCTACCAGCTCGCGCTCACGCAGGCCGACCGGCAGTTCGTGAACGACTACCAGCTCTACGAGAACCCCGTCGACTGGCAGGGCGAGGCGCTCACCTACGCGGCCGACAAGGTCGTCGAGTACGTCGACAAGGGCTGGATCTCGGCCGACTCGACCGGCCTCAAGGCCGAGGACATGGGCGTCGGCTTCATGAGCGGCGAGTACCCGATCATGGTCTCGGGCTCGTGGTGGGCCGGTCGCGTCATCAACGAGGCGACGACGTTCGAGTGGGACACGTTCCTCTTCCCCGGCGCCGACCTCGTGCCCGGATCCTCGGGCAACATCTGGGTCGTCCCCGAGAACGCGGCCAACAAGGAGCTCGCGTACGAGTTCATCGACATCACGATGCGTCCCGAGATCCAGGCCCTCATCGGCAACAACGGCTCGATCCCGGTCGCGGCCGACCCCGCCGACATCACCGACGAGAAGTCGGCCAAGCTCATCACCGACTTCAACACGGTGGTCGAGCAGGACGGCCTCGCGTTCTACCCCGACTGGCCCACGCCGAACTTCTACGACCAGCTGGTCGGCGCGCTCCAGGAGCTCGTGAACGGCACGCTCACGCCCGAGCAGACGCTCGAGCAGCTCGGCACCGACTACGAAGACGGCGTCGCCGACATCACCGGATGACCCGGTCCTGACGTTCCCGCCGGCCGGTCGTGCCTCGCAGCGATGCAGGGCACGGCACCGGCCGGCGGGACCGTCGGGCCCATCGAAAGGCTCCCACCATGGTTTCGACCCTTGCAGCGCGGCCGACGCGGCCGTCGCGACGCTCCGACGGCATGAGCGCGATCTCGGGAACCCGCTCGCGCGGATTCTGGTTCTTCCTCATCCCCGGCCTCCTGCTCTTCACGTTCATCATCCTGATCCCCCTGGTGTGGAACGTCTTCCTCAGCTTCACCGAGTACCGCGGGATCCGACCGCCGGAGTTCATCGGCCTCGAGAACTGGATCGAGCTCGTCGGCGACGCGAAGTTCTGGGCCTCGTTCCGCAACTCGCTCGCGATGATCGTCGCGATGGTCATCATCCCGACGCTGCTCGGCCTCGTGCTGGCCGCGCTGCTGTTCGACGTCATCGGCCGCAAGTTCGGCGGCCGCGTCGCCAGCTTCCTGCGGGCGACCTACTACCTGCCCCAGATCCTTCCCGTGGCGATCGCCGCGATCGTGATCGGCTGGATCCTGCGCCCCGAGAACGGCGCCCTCAACACGGTGCTCGAGAACATCGGCCTCGGCGAGCTGGCGCACAACTGGCTCGGCAGCCCCGACACCGCGCTCGCCTCGATCATGGTCGTCATGGTCTGGGTGCAGATCGGCTATCCCGTGGTCATCTTCATGGCGGCGCTGCAGCGGGTCGACCCCGAGCTCTACGAGGCCGCCGAGCTCGACGGCGCCGGCTGGTTCCAGCGGTTCCGGTACATCACCGTGAGCGCCATCCGCCCCGAGATCTTCGTCGTGACGCTCACGTGCACGATCGCGGCGCTGAAGGTCTTCGGCCCGATCTACGCCCTCACGGGCGGCGGACCCGGCACCGCGACGATCGTGCCGAGCTACTACTCGTACATCGAGTTCTTCCAGAGCCAGCAGGTCGGCTACGGCGCCACGATCTCGACCGCGCTCACGATCGTCGTGGTGCTCGTCGCGATCGGGTTCATCCGGCTGCAGGTCCGCTCCGAGCGTGCGGAGGGTACGCGCTGATGTCCGAGACCAAGACCGACCCGAACACCGAGCGCGGCACTCGCAGCGGATGCCGCCGAGCTGTCGCCGTTCTCGATCGCCGATGCGGGCAACGTGCCCCTCATCGTCGAGCCCGAGGTGCGTCGCCCGCGCCGCACCAAGGCGCCGCACGAGCGCAAGTCCGCCAAGGACTGGGTGTGGCTCGGCCTCGCGATCCTCTTCGGCCTCATCGTGGCGGTGCCGTTCATCCTCATCCTGATCAACTCGTTCAAGTCGCCGACCGACTACAACACGTCGGGGCCGCTCGTGCTGCCGACCGAGCTGTACTTCGACGGCATCGTGAACTTCTGGAACCGCGTCGACTTCCCCGAGAAGCTGTGGAACAGCTTCCTCATCTCGGGGTCGGTCGCCGTGCTCGCCGTGGCGCTGTCGGTGATCAACGCCTACGCGCTCGGCATCGGGCGGGTGAAGTACCGCACCGGCATCCTGCTGCTGTTCCTGCTCGCCGACCTGATCCCGCAGGAGGCGCTGCTCTACCCGCTGTACTACATGTTCAAGTCGGTGGGCCTCTACGATACGCAGCTCGCGATCATCATCATCTTCACGGTGATCCAGGCGGCGTTCGGCACCTACCTGCTCTCGAGCGTGTTCGGCACGTTCCCGAAGGAGCTGCTCGAGGCGGCCGCGCTCGACGGCGCCGGCAAGATCCGCACGCTCGTGCGGGTGGTGCTGCCGATCAGCAAGGGCACGCTCTCGGTGCTGCTCATCTTCTTCTTCATCTGGACGTGGAACGAGTTCCTGATCCCGCTCACCTTCCTGGTGTCGAACGACAACCAGACGGTGCCGGTGGCGATCACGACACTGCAGGGCGACCGGCTGATGGATGTCACGACCACGAGTGCCTCGGCACTGCTCGGCGTCATCCCGACGCTCATCTTCTTCCTCATCTTCCAGCGCACGCTCACGCGCGGCATCACCGCCGGCGCGGTGAAGTGACCCGGATGCCGCGGCATCCACTCGAAAGGGCGGTATCCGCTCGAAAGGACATGCACCGACCATGAAGTTCACTGATGGGTTCTGGCAGATCCGCCCCGGGGTCGAGCCGATCTACGCCCGCGAGGTCCACGACATCTGGCCAGACGGCGACCACGGGCTGCAGGTCTTCGCGACCAACGGCGTCATCTCGAAGCGCGGCGACATCCTGAACCGTCCGCTGCTGACCGTGACGCTGTGGTCGCCGCTGCCCGACGTGATCGGCGTGCGGATCGAGCACCACTCGGGCGGCCCTCGCCCGCTGGGGTTCGACCTCGTCGGGGCGCAGCACGACCAGGGCGTCGTCGTGATCGACGAGACCGGGGGGACGCTCACCTCGGGCCGGCTGACCGCCCGGGTGCGCGCGGGGGCTCCGTTCGAGCTCGCGTTCGAGGCCGATGGGCGCGTGCTCACCACCGCCGGGGAGAAGTCGATGGCGCACCTCCGGGTGCGGCCCGACGCGCAGCTCGACGGGGTCCCGGTCGGCAACGCCCGTGGCGGCACCGGCTCGCGCGCTGGCGTCCGGCTACACGCACCAGCAGCTCTCGCTCGGCGTCGGCGAACTCGTCTACGGGCTCGGCGAGCGGTTCGGACCGCTCGTGAAGAACGGGCAGACCGTCGACATCTGGAACGCCGACGGCGGAACGTCATCGGAGCAGGCCTACAAGAACGTGCCGTTCCACTTCACGAACCGCGGCTACGGCGTGCTCGTGAACGACGCCGGACACGTGTCGTACGAGGTGGGCTCCGAGGCCGTCGAGCGGCTGCAGTTCTCGGTGCCGGGCGAGTCGCTCGAGTACTTCGTCATGTACGGCGGCACGCCCGCCGGCGTGCTCGAGCGGTACACCGAGCTCGTCGGCCGCCCGGCGCAGGTGCCGGCGTGGTCGTACGGGCTGTGGCTGTCGACGTCGTTCACGACCGACTACGACGAGGCGACGGTGACGCGGTTCGTCGACGAGATGGCCGCCCGCGAGCTGCCCGTGAGCGTCTTCCACTTCGACTGCTTCTGGATGCGCGAGTTCAACTGGTGCGACTTCGAGTGGGACCCGCGCACCTTCCCCGACCCCGGCGGCATGCTCGCCCGCCTGCACGAGAAGGACCTGCGGGTCTGCGTGTGGATCAACCCGTACATCGGGCAGCGGTCGCCGCTGTTCGCCGAGGCATCCGCACAGGGCTATCTCGTGAAGCGGCCCGACGGCTCGACGTGGCAGTGGGACCTCTGGCAGGCCGGCATGGGCCTCGTCGACTTCACGAACCCCGATGCCACGCGCTGGTTCCAGGAGAAGCTGCGCACCCTGCTCAGGCAGGGCGTCGACTGCTTCAAGACCGACTTCGGCGAGCGGATCCCGCTCGAGGTCGAGTACTTCGACGGCTCCTCGCCCGATCGCATGCACAACCTCTACACGCAGCGCTACAACGAGGCCGTGTTCGCGGTGCTCGAGCAGGAGCGCGGCGCCGGCGACGCCGTCGTGTTCGCGCGCTCGGCGACGACGGGCGGCCAGCGGCTGCCGGTGCACTGGGGCGGCGACTCGACGTCGACGTTCGAGTCGATGGCCGAGACGCTGCGCGGCGGGCTGTCGCTCGCCTGCTCGGGGTTCGGGTTCTGGAGCCACGACATCGGCGGCTTCGAGGGCACGCCCGACCCGGCGGTGTTCAAGCGCTGGGTCGCGTTCGGGCTGCTCGGCACGCACTCGCGCTTCCACGGCTCGGGTTCCTACCGGGTGCCGTGGGCGTTCGACGAGGAGGCCGTCGACGTGACGCGCGTCTTCACGCAGTTGAAGCTCTCGCTCATGCCGTACCTGTACCAGCTCGGCCTCGACGCCTCGGCGACGGGCGTGCCCGTGATGCGGCCGATGGTGCTGGAGTTCCCCGACGACCGGGCGGTCGAATACCTCGACCGGCAGTACATGCTCGGGTCGTCGCTGCTCGTGGCGCCGGTGTTCACCGAGTCGGGCGAGGTCGAGTTCTACCTGCCGGCCGGCCGCTGGACGAACTGGTGGACCGGCGAGGTCGTCGAGTCGCACGGCGCCTGGCGCAGCGAGGTGCACGGATTCGACACCGTGCCGCTCTACGTGCGCGAGGGCGCGCTGCTGCCGGTGGGCGGCCGGGTCGACCGACCCGACTACGACTACCTCGACGGGCTCACGGTGCGGGTGTACCCGGGAGCGACCGATGGCGCGGGCGTCACGGTCACGGCGCCCGACGGCCGCGTCGGCACGGTTCACCGTGGTCGACGGCGAGGTGCGGGCCGAGGGTCAGGCCGACTGGCGCGCAGAACTGGTCTGACCGCGAGCCGCGGCGAGTTCGTCGCTCGAGCGGGCTGGGACGGTGGAGGCCGGCCCAGCCCGCTCAGGCGTGTGCGGTGATCACGTCGTCTGATGGCGGCGCCGTCGGTGCTTCCCACGCCGGCAGCACCGGAAGGCCGTCGCCGCCCATCAGCAGCACGGCGAAGTACGCGTAGATCATGAGCAGCATCGCGATCGCGCCGAGACGCCGCGCCGATCCATCCGACCATCACGCCCAGCCGGCCGCCGCCGAGCCGCCGGTGCCGGGTCGCACCCGCCACTCCGGTGCTGATGGCGAGTGCACCGAACATCGTGATCCAGAGGATGCCGGTCGGTGACACGGCGCCGATCGGCGCGAACAGGGCGAACAACAACGCGCCGGTGCCGCAGCCGGTGTGATGCCGCTCAGCCTCGGGCGACCACGTACGTCGTCCGAGGCCGGCGCGGTCGGTGACTCCCAGGCGGGCAGCATCGGAAGGCCGTCGCCGCCCATCAGCAGCACGGCGAAGTACGCGTAGATCATGAGCAGCATCGCGATCGCGCCGAACGCCGCGCCGATCCATCCGACCATCACGCCCAGCCGGCCGCCGCCGAGCCGCCGGTGCCGCGCGGCACCCGGCACCCCCGGCCCCGATCGCGAGGGCGCCGAACATGGCGATCCAGACGATGCCGGAGCGGCCCGCGAGCGCCGATGGGCGCGAACAGTGCGAACAGCAGGGCGCCGGTCGCCGAGCACCAGTCCCGTGAACGCGAGCAGCCCCGACCATCCCGGGCTGTCGATGGCGTCGCCGCCCCACACCGGCGGTTCGCCGAGGCGCGGCGGCTCGTCGTCGGGCGGGGGAGTCGTCATGCAGCCATTCTCGCGCCTCACCCCGTCGCTGCAGACGAGTGCAGGAAGAACCACCGCCGATGTCGATCTGTGCCGGTGCCGTTCGACGTCCAGAATGAGACGGAACGTCCGCCTCGACACCGATCGGAAGAAGAGATCACCATGCGCACCCTCATCGTCACCGAGTTCATCACCCTCGACGGCGTCATCGACTCGCCCGGCGGCGGCGAGGCCACCCGCGAGCCGGGTGGACGTTCAAGGAGGTCGACTTCCGTCGAGGACGCTACGAGATCAAGGGACGCGAACAGGTCGAGGCCGGCGCCCTGCTCATCGGGCGCGTCAGCTACGACGAGTTCGCCCCGGTCTGGCCGCAAGATGGAGGAGTTCGCCGAGTACAACGCGATGCCGAAGTACGTCGTGTCGACGACCCTCGTCGGCGACCCCGTCGACAGTGGAACAACACGTCGGTGCTGCGTTCGACTCGACGAGGTCGCGCGCCTCAAGCAGGGCGACGGCGGCAACGATCCTCGTGCACGGCAGCGCCACGCTCGCCCAGGCGCTGGCGAGGCGGGCCTCGTCGACCGCTACCACCTGCTCGTGTTCCCGGTCGTGCTCGGCGAGGGCAAGCGGCTCTTCAGCGGCCGCGAGACCGGAAAGCTGAGCCTCGTCGAGCACGAGGCGTACTCGAACGGCGTCGTGAAGAACGTCTTCGACGTCGTGCGGTGAAACGACGAAGCGGATGCCGCGGCTCGCGCCGCGACATCCGCTCGGTCGCACGTCCCGCGACGAATGCGGTGGCGAGGTCAGGGGCGTAGCGTGTGCACGCGATCGGAACGACGGCAGTGTCGCGTTCCCGTCGGCACGAGGAGGTGCGTCATGGACCCGCTGTGGTGGATCACCGGGCTCGGGGTGCTCGCAGTGATCGTCGTGGTGTCGGTCAGGGGCGTGCGGGCGCGCTCGCAACCCCCATCCGAGGATCCGCGACGCCGAGCGCGCCGCCCAGGAGCAAGCGCGGATCGAGCACGAGAAGCGGGGGCAGATCGGTCCGGGTGAAGGCAGCATCTGACGGCCGTGCCGACGGCTCGCGGTGAAACGACGAGCGGATGCCGCGGCTCGCGCCGCGGCATCCGCTCGGTCGATCGTCAGACGCGTGCGCGGCTGGGTGCGCGGTCGGCCAGGGTGTCGGCGTCGAGCGCGAACAGGTCGCGCGACCCGGCGGTGGCGGCGCCGACGAGGCCGGCGGCCTGCGGCAGCAGCTGCTCGGCGTAGAACCGGGCCAGCGGCAGCTGCGCCTCGGCGATGCCGTCGGCCTCGAGGTCGCGCGCGGCGAGCGCCGACTTCGCCATCAGCCAGCCGCCGACCACGAGCCCCCAGATGCGCAGGTACGGGGTCGAGCCGCTGAGCGCCGAGTTCGGGTCGGTGGCGCCGGTGCGGAGCATCCACTTCGTCGTCTGCTCGAGCGTGTCGAGCTGCGCGGTCAGCTGCGCGCGGATCGAGGCGAACTCGTCGCCGGCGGCGGCCAGCTCGCCGTCGAGCTCGCGCATCGAGGCGATGAACTCGAGCACCGAGGCGCCGTCGCGCACGGGCAGCTTGCGGCCGATGAGGTCGGCGGCCTGGATGCCGTTGGTGCCCTCGTAGATCGCGGCGATGCGCACGTCGCGGTAGTGCTGCGCGGCGCCGGTCTCTTCGATGAAGCCCATGCCGCCGTGGATCTGCAGGGCGAGCGACGTGAGCTCGTTGCCGAGGTCGGTGCCGAACGACTTGCAGATGGGGGTGAGCAGTCCGACGATCTCGTCGGCCCGGGCGCGGGTCGCGGCGTCGGGGTGGTGGGTCGAGATGTCGACGTACACGGCGTTCAGCAGCATCATGCGGCGCAGGGCGGCGATGTAGGCCTTCTGCGTCATGAGCATGCGGCGCACGTCGGGGAAGTCGATGATCGGCGAGGTCTCGGTGGCGCCGATCGCGCGGCCCTGGGTGCGCTCCTGCGCGTAGTCGAGCGACTGCTGGTAGGCGCGCTCGGCCACCGCGAGGCCCTGCATGCCGACCGACAGGCGGGCGCTGTTCATCATGACGAACATGATGCGCATGCCGATGTTCTCTTCGCCGATGAGGTAGCCGGTCGCGTCCTCGTACGAGAGCACGCAGGTGGGCGAACCGTGGATGCCCATCTTGTGCTCGACGCCGACGGTGTGCACGCCGTTGCGCTCGCCGAGCGAGCCGTCGTCGTTGACGAGGAACTTGGGCACGATGAAGCACGAGATGCCCCTGGTGCCCGCCGGCGCATCGGGCGTGCGGGCGAGCACGAGGTGCACGATCTGCTCGCTCAGGTCGTGGTCGCCGAACGTGATGAAGATCTTCTGGCCCGAGATGGCGTAGGTGCCGTCGTCGCGCTTCACGGCCTTCGTGGTGAGCGCGCCGACGTCGGAGCCGGCGTGCGGCTCGGTGAGGTTCATGGTGCCGGCCCACTCGCCGGTGACCATCTTCGGCAGGTACTGCTGCTTCTGCTCGTCGGTGCCGTAGTTGAGCAGCGCCTCGATCGCGCCCTGCGTGAGCAGCGGGGCGAGCGCGAACGCCATGTTCGCCGTGGTGGTCAGCTCTTGGATGGCGAGGCCGACGGTGCGCGGGAACCCGCCGCCGCCGAACTCCTCGGGCAGCGGCACCGAGCCCCAGCCCGCCTCGACGAAGGCCGCGTAGGCCTCTTTGAACCCGGTCGGCGTGGTGACCGTGCCGTCGGGGTTGAGCCGGGAGCCTTCGAGGTCGCCGGCGCGGTTGGTGGGGGCCACGAGTTCGGCCATGAAGTCTCCGACCTCGGAGAGGATCTCGACGACGGTGTCGAGATCGGCGTGCTCGAAGCCCGGAAGCTGTGCGATCTCGTCGTAACCCACCACATGCTCGAGAGCGAAGGTGAGGTCGGCGACGGGGGGACGGAATTCACTCATTCCGGCAGCCTAACCCCGGAAATCCTGCGTGAGCTGGGATCTCTCGGGTTCGACTCATGCGTGCCGGTCGATGACGGCGCGCGTTTGTGCCATCCCACAATTCGACCGTCAGGGCTTGACGAGTCCGAGCGCGATCAGGCTCTTCGCCGAGGCGACGATGGCGTCTTCGATCGGGATCGGATCCCAGTGCAGCAGGCGCCGCGCCTTCTCGTGCGATGCGCCCTGGCGCCGGTCGATCTGCGGCACGACCGCACGCAGGTCGGAGCTGACGAACGCGCCCGCGCGTACGAGCCAGCGCGGGCAGCACCCGGGTGGGCACGCGCCTCGCGTCGGCGCCGAGGCGCTCGCGCAGCAGCAGCGCGAGCTCGTGGAAGGTGATGGGATCGCCCGCGACCGCGAGGAAACGCTGCCCCGCGGCATCGGGATGCGTCATCGCGCGCACGTGCAGCTCGGCGACGTCGCGCACGTCGACCCCGGTGGTCGTGCCCGGCGGGACGGCCGGCGCCCCGCCGTTGAGCAGCGTGCGCAGCAGCTCGACCGAGGTCGAGAGCGCGGAGCCGAGCGCGGGCCCGAAGACCGGGACCGGATTGACGGTCGCGAGCTCGAGGCCGCCGCCGTCGCGCTCGATGAAGTCCCAGGCGGCGCGCTCGGCGATCGTCTTCGACTTCACGTAGGCGGTGAGGTGCGGGTTCGACAGGTCGGTCCAGTCGTCTTCGGTGAACGGGCGCCCGGGATCGGTGCCGTAGCCGATCGCCGCGAACGACGACGTCTGCACGACCCGCTGCACGCCCGCGTCGCGCGCGGCACGCAGCACCCGCAGCACGCCCTCGCGGGCCGGGGCGATCAGGTCGTTCGTCATCCTTCGGCTGGCGCATCGGGAACGGCGAGGCCACGTGCAGCACGAACGCGGCCCCATCGACCGCCGCGGGCCATCCGTCGTCGTGCAGCAGGTCGGCCGTGACGAACTCGATGGCCGACGGTTCGGCGCCGCCGACGCGCACCATCTCGCGCACCTCGTCGGCGCGGGCGAGCGAGCGCACCGTGGTGCGCACCCGGTGCCCCGCCTCGAGCAGCTGCACGATGCAGTGCGCGGCGATGAATCCCGTGCCGCCGGTGACCAGAACGAGTTCTCGGCTCACGTAGCCTCCCCGGATCGGACTCTACTCCGGGTCGCATGGAGGACATCGCAGTTGGAGGACACCCACACGTGACGTCCTCCGAACCGGATTCGTCTGCGACCCGACCGGGCGAGTGGCGGGTCAGGCCGCGGGCTGCTCCTCGACCTCGACGACCGCGCGCAGTCCGTCGACGAGCGAGGTCGTCGGCCGGCCGATGAGGCGCGACAGGGTGCCGTCGGCGTCGGCGAGCACGCCGCGACCGATCGCCTCGTCGAGGCCCGCGACGAACCGGGCCAGGCCCGCGTCGAGCCCTGCGCCCTCGAGCGCGGCGACGTGCTCGTCGGCGGTGAGGCGCTGGTAGGCGACCTCGCGACCGAGCACCACGGATGCCGCGGCAGCGAGCTCGTCGTAGCCGAACGCCGTGTCGCCGCCGAGCTCGTAGACCTGCCCCACGTGCCCGTCTTCGAGCAGCACGACCGCGGCCGCCTCGGCGAGGTCGGCCCGGGTGGCGCCGGCCACGCGTCCGTCGCCCACGGATGCGGCGATGATTCCGGTCGAGGCCGCGCGCGAGACATCCGCTGCGTAGTTCTCGATGTACCAGTTGTTGCGCAGCAGCACGGCGGGAACGCCCGAGGCGGCGATGGCCTCTTCGGTGGCCTTGTGGTCGGGGGCGAGCGCGAAGTCGGCGGTGGTCGCCTTCGGCGTGCTCGTGTAGACGAGCTTCGTGACGCCGGCGGCCTTCGCCGCGTCGATCACGTTGCGGTGGCCGGCGGCGCGCTTGCCGGGCACGGAACCCGAGATGAGCAGCACGGCGTCGACGCCGTCGAGGGCGGCCGCGATGGTCTCGGGCCGGTCGTAGTCGAGCTGGGCGGTGCGGATGCCCCGGGCCGCGAGCTGCTCGATCTTGGTGGTGTCGCGGGCGGTGGCGACGAGGTCTGCGGGGTCGGCGCCGCGCTCGAGCAGGGCGTCGATGACGAGGGATCCGAGCTGGCCGTTGGCGGCGGTGACGAGGATGGTCATGCGGTGGAGTTCCTTCCGATCGGTTCACCGGGGTCAACCGTGTGCCCGGTCCGATACTTCCCTCGCGGCGGTACCCACTTTGACGTAAGGTACCCACATGGTGGTAAGTCTTGCGCAGATCCGGGAAGTTTCTGGCGAAGTCTTCACCGAGGGCTGCTCGACGCGCGTCGTGCTCGATCACATCATGAGCAAGTGGGGCGTGCTCGTGCTGCTCGCGCTGACCGACGGCACGCACCGCTGGGGCGAGCTGCGCCGCGAGGTGCAGGGCATCAGCGAGAAGATGCTCGCGTCGACGCTGCGCACCCTCGAGGCCGACGGCCTGGTGGCGCGCACGTCGTATCCCGAGGTGCCGCCGCGCGTCGAGTACGCGCTGACCGACCTCGGGCAGCAGCTGATGCAGCGCATGCTGCCGCTCGTCGAGTGGATCGCGCGCGAGGCGAGCGGCATCGTCGCGCGCGAGTAGCGATCGCTCCGACGCGTGCCCGGGCTGCGCGGTCGCGCGCGGGTCAGTCGGGCGCGGCGAGCAGCGCCGACATGCGGTAGGGGATGACCTCGCGCAGGAACAGGCTCGTCGAGGTGCGCACGATGCCGGGGCACAGCCGGATCTCTTCACTGACCCGGTAGAGGTCGTCGGGCGTTCGCGCGACGACGCGCAGCAGCAGGTCGTCGTCGCCGGCGGGCGCGAAGCACTCGAGCACCTCGGGGATGAGCTTGAGCGCCTCGATCGCGTCGTGGATGAGGTGCTGGTCGAGCTCGGCGCGCACCGATGCGGCGATGCCGCGGCCGAGCGAGTCGGGGCGCACGCGGCTGCTGTTCGCGCGCAGCAGGCCCGACGCCGCGAGCTTGTCGAGCCGGCTCTGCACGGTCGCCCGCGCGAGCCCGAGCCGCTGCGCGATGACCACGGTGGGCAGTCGCGGGTCGTCGTCGAGCTCGACGAGGATGCGCCGGTCGGTGGCATCCAGCTTGCTCAAATGTGAACCCTCGCTCGCTCGAAACTCGTTGCAGAATCTTACAAATTGTCTAATCAGCAACGCGGCGAGTTGCACCGATTGCAGACACTTGTTACCAATGACTGTACACGCGAGGGTGAGGCGGCCACGAGCTGCCGCACCCGAGGCGGATCCGGCGGCCCACCCCGTCGGCGGATCCGGATTCGTCCCACCGGCGATCCTCCATTGCTCGCGATCCGAGACTCGAGCGGATGCCCCGGCGCCAGGCCGCGGCATCCGCTCGTCTCGTCTCGTACCGTGGTCGGATGCGTCGGCCGAGCACCCGCCGCTAGCATCGCGTCGATGGAGCACACACTCGAGAACCCCGTCGTCGTCGATTTCCCGCTGCGCGGCGAGGGCTGGATGGCCGTCACGACGCCCGCCCACCGGGTGCCGAGCCACGGCACCGACATGCTCGGCCAGCGCTACGCGTACGACCTGCTCATCGTCGACTCCCGCAAGGGCGTGCACTACCACCCGGCCGGCACGCTGCGCGGCGAGCTCTTCGGCGGCCGCACGAACGAGTCGTACGCGTGGGGCGCGCCGATCCACGCGCCGTTCGACGGCGAGGTCGTGAAGGCCTCCGACGGCATGTCCGAGCGCGAGTGGATCCATCCGGCCCGTGAGCTGGCGCACCAGGTCAAGAACGCGGCGACGTTCACGCCCGAGAAGCTGCCGTCGATCATGGGCAACCACGTGCTGCTGCGCGCGCTCGACTCCGACGACCTCTACGCGGGCTTCGCCCACATCGCGCCGGGCACGGTCGCGGTCACCGAAGGCCAGCGGGTGTCGACCGGCGACCTCCTCGGCAACGTCGGGCACACGGGCAACTCGACGGCGCCGCACCTGCACTTCCAGCTCATGGACTCGCCCGACCTGATGACCGCGAAGGGCATCGCGTGCGCGTTCCGCGCCTACGAGGTGCTGCGCGACGGCGCGTGGGTGCGCGTCGCGAACGGCGTGCCGGGGCGCCGCGAGCGCATCCGGTCGGTCGATCCGGCGACCGGCTGAGTTCAGTTCGCGGATGCCTCGCGCCTGGCCTCGCGCGCGGCGTCGCGCGCGGCATCGGCCGCTGCGGCCTCGGCCGGGGTCGGCGCCGTGCCGCCGAGATGGCGGGGCTGCCACCACTGGCCGGTGCCGTCGACGGGATAGTCGCGCTGGAGCTGGTCGACGAGTTGCTGCATCCGTTGACGCAGTTCGTCGGTCGCAGTGTGCACGTCGGTGGTCGGCTCTGGGTGCAGCGGCGTGCCGAAGGCGAACGACACCGGCACGCCGAAGCGCTCGCCGAAGCGGATGCGGTGCCGCTTGGTCATCAGCCGCTGCCCGCCCCAGACGGCGACCGGGATGACGGGGACGCCCGCCTCGGCGGCCAGGCGCACCGCGCCGGTCTTCAGGTCGCGCACCCTGAACGACGCGCTCACCCCGGCCTCGGGGAACACGCCGATGATCTCGCCGTCGCGCAGCGCCTGCACTGCGGCGGCGTAGGCTGCGGCGCCGGCCTTCATGTCGACGGCGATGTGCCGCATGCCGCGCATGAGCCAGCCGACGACGGGCTTGTCGAACACCGACTGCTTCGCGAGGAAGCGCACGCGCCGACGCGTCGTGAGCCACGTGACCCACTCGACGAGGGCGAACTCGAGATAGCCGAAGTGCGTCATCGCGAGCACGGCTCCACCGGTCGCGGGAATGTTGTCGGCGCCCGTGACCGAGCGCTTGAGTCTCAACCCGCCGAACAGTGCCCGCCCGGCGACGATCGCCGTGCTGTAGATGGGCTCGGAGGCGCGACGCGGCTTCATAGGGCTCAGCGTAGGGGCGCCGGCTGACCGCGGGCTGCGCGGAATGGCGCAGGCTGGGCGGCGACCGGGGTGCGGATGCCTCCCCCCAACCGGCACCCGCACCTCGGTCGTCTCTGCGGCCCTGAACCCAGACTGTGCCGACAGGGTCCGTGTCCGGTGTCCCGCGATTCTGACGCTAGCCGAGGCCGCCGTGATCGCGCGGCCCCCGAACGGGTGATGCCGGGCGCCGTGTGCACGCACGACGAGTGAGCTGGCCTGGCAGACCGCCGTCGTCCGCATCCGGGCATGCCTGTCCGGTTGCGCGCGTCGGCAGACGAGCGTGCATCTCGCGCCGTCGAAGCTCGCCCTGGCGGTATCCTTGCGCAGCACAATGATCGCGCCACGCATCGGGAGGTCGCATGGCTCGCAGCAACCACCGCGTCGCAGTGCTCGTGCTCGAGGGGGCGAAGCCGCTCGACGTCGGCATCCCGGCGCAGGTGTTCAGCACCCGGCAGAGCATGCCCTACGAGGTTCGCGCGTGCGGCGCGGCGCCGGGGCTCATCACGGGCGGTGACGGTCTCGCGTACCACGTGGCCGACGGGCTCGAGGCGCTCGAATGGGCCGAGACCGTGTTCATCCCGGGCTACCGGCACCCCGATCGCGAGGACCCGCCGGCGCCCGTGATCGAGGCGCTCCGCGCGGCGCACGAGCGCGGAGCACGCCTCGCGGCGATCTCGACCGGGGCGTTCGCGCTCGCCGCGACGGGACTGCTCGACGGCCGCCGCGCCACGACGCACTGGCACTACACGAGGGCGCTCGCCGCGAGGCATCCGCTCGTTCGCGTCGACGAGAACGTGCTGTTCGTCGACGAGGGGGCCGTGCTCACGTCGGCGGGTGCGGCGTCGGGCATCGACCTCTGCCTGCATCTCGTGCGCCGCGACCACGGCGTCGGCCTGTCGAACCACGTCGCGCGCCGGCTCGTGGCGGCGCCGTACCGCAGCGGCGGGCAGGCGCAGTACGTGCCGCGCAGCGTGCCCGAGCCGCTCGGCGAGGTGTTCGCCGCGACGCGCGAGTGGGCGCTCACCCGGCTCGAGGATCCGCTGACGCTCGGTGACCTGGCGGGCCATGCCAACGTCTCGCCGCGCACGTTCTCGCGCCGATTCGTCGACGACACCGGCTACACGCCGATGCAGTGGGTGCTGCGCGCCCGCGTCGATGTCGCCCGCGAGCTGCTCGAGCGCAGCGACCTCGGCGTCGAGCAGATCGCCGCCCGAGTCGGGCTCGGCACGGGCGCGAACCTGCGGCTGCACTTCCATCGCATCCTCGGCACGTCGCCGAGCGAGTACCGGCACACGTTCGTGCAGCCGGCGGAGTGAGGCACCTGCTCACGCGGGCTACAGGTCGAGGACGTTCCAGACGATGTCGCCCTGCTCATCGGTCGTGGTGTGGTCGCGCCGGAAGCCGACCTTCTCGAGCACCCGGAACGACGGGGTGTTCCACGAGCGCACGGTCGACCAGAGGCGCTGCCGCCCGGTCGCGCGGGCCGCGTCGACGATGGCGGCGGCGGCTTCGGTGGCGTACCCGCGGCCGTGCGCGCTGCGCAGCAGCTCGTAGGCGAGCTCGGGTTCGTCGATGGTGGCGCGACCGATGACGAGGGCGCAGTACCCCAGGAACTCGTCGTCGCCGCGCAGGCGCAGGGTCATGCCGTGGATGCCGCGACCCGGTGCGCTCTCGCGTGCTCCACGGATCTCGTCGCGCGCCTCGTCGAGGGTCGGCATCTCGTCGCCGCGCTCGCCGACGAGTTGCCGGTAGCCGGCGGCGTCGGACTCCTCCCACAACTGCAGGGTGAGGCGCTCGGTCTCCAATGAATAGGGCATCGGTCCGTAGGGCATCGCTTCAGGCTATCGGCGGTTTCATGAGCGGGCGTCGAGCACGAGCGGATGTCCCATCGCGTGGCGTGATCCTTGCGCACACTGTCGTCACGGCCACTGTTGCGACATCCGTCGGCGGGCGAAGGTATTCCGGAACGAAAGGAATCCCCCTCAATGACTCGCATCGCCGTCAACGGATTCGGCCGCATCGGCCGCAATGTGCTTCGCGCCCTGCTCGAGCGCGACTCCGACCTCGAGGTCGTCGCCGTGAACGACCTCACCGACCCGAAGGCGCTCGCCCAGCTGCTGCGCTTCGACAGCTCCGCCGGGCGGCTCGGCCGCCCCGTCGAGGTCGACGGCGACACCCTCGTGGTCGACGGCCGCCGCATCAAGGTGCTCGCCGAGCGCGACCCCGCGAACCTGCCGTGGGCCGAGCTCGAGGTCGACATCGTGCTCGAGTCGACCGGTCGATTCACCGCGGCATCCGCCGCCCGCGCCCACCTCGACGCCGGAGCCAGGAAGGTGCTCGTGAGCGCGCCCGCCGACGGCGCCGACGTCACCCTCGCATACGGCGTGAACACCGACGCGTACGACCCCGCCGCGCACACGATCATCTCGAACGCGTCGTGCACGACGAACGCGCTCGCCCCGCTCGCGAAGGTGCTCGACGACCTCGCCGGCATCGAGCACGGCTTCATGACGACCGTGCACGCGTACACGCAGGAGCAGAACCTGCAGGACGGCCCCCACCGCGACCCGCGCCGCGCCCGCGCCGCCGGCGTGAACATCGTGCCGACCAGCACCGGCGCTGCGAAGGCGATCGGGCTCGTGCTGCCCGGCCTCGACGGCAAGCTGTCGGGCGACTCGATCCGCGTGCCCGTGCCCGTCGGCTCGATCGTCGAGCTCAACACGACCGTCTCGCGCGAGGTCACGGTCGAGCAGGTGCTCGAGGCCTACCGCGCCGCCGCCGAGGGCCCGCTCGCCGGCGTGCTCGAGTACTCGGACGACCCGCTGGTCTCGTCGGACATCACCGGCAACCCCGCCTCGTCGATCTTCGACGCCGCGCTCACCCGCGTGAGCGGCAAGCACGTCAAGGTCGTCGCCTGGTACGACAACGAGTGGGGCTTCTCGAACCGCGTGATCGACACGCTGGAACTGCTCGCGGCCGGCTGACTCGGTTCGTCGCGGGCGAGCGGATGTCGCGGCGGAAGCGTCGCGGCGCCCGCTCGCTCTCGGCGCCGTCGAAGGGCCGCGCTCAGCCGAGCGAGGTCACGAACGTTCGCACGCGCGCCGCCATCTCGTCGGGCACCTCTGCGACGGCGAAGTGCCCGCCCTCGTCGAGTCGACCGAACACGCGCAGATCGAGATAGTGGCGACGTGCGAGCGACTCGGGATACGACGCCTCATGCCGCTGGATGAATACCGCGGCCGGCACCGACGTGGGCGGGATCGGGTCGGGCTGGTCGGCGCCCTCGTAGTACGGGCGGAACGACGACCCGATGGTCTGGGTGACCCAGTAGATCATCGCCTCGGTGAGGATGCGGTCGCGTGAGATGCGCCGCTCGACCGCTCGGGGATCGCCTCGAGGGGTGTCGCTCCACTCGACCAGCTTCTCGGTGATCCAGGCGAGCAGGCCCGCAGGCGAGTCGTTGAGCCCCGCCGCGAGGGTGTCGGGTCGAGTCGCCTGCACGTGTCCGTATGCGCCGTCGGAGCCATGGCGGGCCGCGAGGTCGTCGAAGAACGCGCGCTCGGCGGGATCGGTCAGGGCCTCACGCTCGTCGTTGTTCGGAAAGTGCGCGTGCGTCGCGACGATGCCGGCGACATGGTCGGGGTGACGCGCGGCGATGAGGTCGCTCACGTTGGCGGTGACGTCTTCGCCGTAGGTGATGTAGCGCTCGTAGCCGAGCACGTCGGTCATCAGGGAGTGCATGGTCGCCGGCGAGACGCTTCTCGGACATCGCGCCATCGGCATAGGGCGACGAGAACGCGAACCCGGGCAGGCTCGCAACGACGACGTGGAAGTCGGGCAGTCGGTCGGCGAAGTCGAGCTGCAGCGCGAACGTGTGGGCCAGCCGTGCATCACCAGCAGGGCAGGGGCATCTGCTCGCTCTGATCGGAGGTGCACGAAGTGCACCGCGGCGTCGTCGATCTGCGCGATGAACTGCGCATGCCGGTTCAGCCAGGCCTCGCGGGCGCGCCAGTCCCACTCGATCCATGAGTCGATGAGCTCGCGCAGGTACGCGGCGGTCATGCCCGACGCCGGCTTTCGCGGCGAGTCGAAAGCAGCCGGGTACGGGCGAGGCGTGCTCGCACGTCGTCGAGGACCTCGTCGGCGACATGCAGCTCGAATGGCTCGATCACGGTCATGACCGCGACACTATGCGGTGCCGCCGACACCGACCGGGCCCGAAAGCCCTCCGCGAACCCGTTCCCGTCGGCCAGGGGGTGGCGGCGCATCGTGATCCGCAGGAGGATGACTCGCTACCCGGGCAGAGTAAGGGGAGCGGATGTCCGAGCATGAGCCACCGTCCACGCAATCGCCGACCGAGATCGCGCACCGCATCATCGAGGCGAACTCCTACATGACCATCGCCACGGCCGACGACACGGGCCGGCCGTGGGCGACGCCGGTCTGGTTCGCCCACTCCGCCGACGACGGCGACGAGTTCGTCTGGGTCTCGCGGCCGACCACACGCCATTCCGAGAACATCGCCGCGAGGCGCGAGGTCGCCATCGTCGTCTACGACTCCTCGGTTCCGGTCGGCAGTGCCGCCGCGGTGTACGTCGTCGCCGTGGCGCACGAGGTCACCGATGATGAGCGGGCGGCCGCGCTCGCCGTGTTCAACGACCGGTCGGTCGCGCAGGGCATCAGAGCCTGGACCGAGGCGGATGTCTCAGGCGGAGCGCCATTCCGGTTGTATCGCGCACGTGCGACCGCGGCCTTCGTGCTCGGCGAGGGCGATCAGCGGGTCCCGCTGGCCTGAGGCCGAGCCGCCCGGGGGCGCGGGCTCACCCTGCAGTGCGCGGACTCATGCCGACACGGCCTCGCGCTCGGACACGAGGGCGGCGTGCTCGGTGCGCGCGAGGTAGTCGCGGATCGTGTCGCGGCTGCGGCTGAGGCACGCGATGCGCTCCTCGATGCCGGTGAGCTCGCGGGCGAGCATGTCGGCGACCGTGCGGGGGCAGCTCGGTCGCTCGTCGGCGGCCGCGTCCTCGAGTTCGAGCACCTCCTTCACGAGGCGAGTGGGCAGCCCGGCCTGCACGAGGCCCGCGATCCTGGTGACCCGGGCGACGTGCTCCTCGTCGTATGCGCGATACCCGTTCGCCTGCCGCGTCGGGGCGAGCAGCTGCTGCTGTTCGTAGTAGCGGACCAGTCGCGGG
Organism: uncultured Actinomycetota bacterium; assembly: GCA_963836825.1. Lineage (GTDB taxonomy): Bacteria > Actinomycetota > Actinomycetes > Actinomycetales > Microbacteriaceae > Agromyces. The sequence goes on along the minus strand of CAWILI010000042.1, from coordinate 17,726 downwards.
GACACCCCCGCGCGGGTCGCGAGCTCGCCGATCTTCATGGCGTGCAGCCTCCCGTCGATGCATCCGCATCAAACCTTGACATTGACATCAATGTCAGAGTTTAGCGTCGAAGCATGAACGACACCAGTCACCGCGAATTCCATCGGCGTCACCGCCGCGCGACCCGACCTCACGCCTGCCCTGGCCGTCGCTCCTCGTGCTCGGCGCCGCCACGTTCGTCATGGTCACCGCCGAGATGGTGCCCACCGCGGTGCTCCCCGAGATGAGCGCGGGACTCGGCGTGAGCGAGGCGCAGACGGGCATGCTCGTCTCGGTGTGGGCGGCGGTCGTGGTCGTCGGCAGCTTCCCCCTCGTGCGCCTCACGCAACGCTTCGACCGGCGCGCGGTCATCGTCTGGAGCCTCGTCGCGCTCGCGGCCTCGGTGGCGCTGACCGCGCTGGCGCCCGGCTATCCGCTCGCCCTCGCCGGGCGACTCGTGGGGGCGCTCTCGGTCGGCCTGCTCTGGGCCACGACGAACGCCTACACCGCCGACCTCGTCGCCGACCGCGATCTCGCGCGGGCCGTCGCCGTGGTGCTCGGCGGCGCGACGCTCGGCACCGTCATCGGCACGCCGGTCGCGAGCCTCGTCGCGCAGGGCACGGGGTGGCGCGCGACGTTCTGGGGCCTCGCTGTCGCCGCCCTGGTCGCCGCGGTGCTGGTGCGAACGATCGTGCGCTCGCCGAATGCGGATGCCGCGGCACCGGCCGGCTCGTCGACGGATGCCTCGCCCACATCGTCACCGGATGACGCGCCCGCGGCGGGGGGCGACGCACCCCGCGGCATCCGACCGATGGTCTCCCTCGTGGCGCTCATCGCACTGCTGCTCGTCGGCCACTACGGCACGTACACCTTCATCACCCGACTGGTCGAGGCGCCGGCGACGCAGGTTCCGGGCGGCGTCGGCACCATGCTCCTGGTGTTCGGGCTCGCCTCGGCGGCGGGTGTGGTGGTCGCCGGCCGGTTCGGCGAGCGCACCGATCGGGCCATCGTGGTGAGTGCCATCGCGACCGGCACCGGGGTCGCCGCACTCGGCTTCGTGGCGGTGCATCCGGTCGTCGGCATCGCCGTGCTCGTGCTCTGGGGCGTGGCGTCCGGCGCCCTCCCGCCGCTCGCGCAGACGATGATCCTGCGACTGGCCGGGCCGCAGCACCGCGCGCTCGCCGGCGCGCTGATTCCCGTCGTGTTCAACCTCGGCATCGCGATCGGCGCCGCCCTCGCCTCGGTCGTCGTCGGCGCCGGCGCGCTTTCGTCGCTGCCCGCGCTCGGCGCCGCGGTGATCGCGGCCGCCGCGGTCGGCCTCGTCGTCACGGTGCGCCGGACGCGCCGGATGGCGGCGTCGGACGCGTGAGTTCGCCGGGTCGCGCGAGGATGGTCCCGTGCCCACGCGCCTGCTCCTCATCTCCGACACCCACGTGCCCGCCCGCGCGCGGCGGCTGCCCGACCAGGTGTGGCGCGCGGTCGACGAGGCCGATCTCGTGGTGCACGCGGGCGACTGGGTGGATGTCGCGACGCTCGACGCGCTCGAGGCGCGAGCGCGGCGCCTGGTGGGGGTGTTCGGCAACAACGATGGAGCGGAGCTGCAGGCACGGCTGCCCGAGTTCGCGCGGTTCGAGCTCGAGGGGCTGCGGTTCGGGGTCGTTCACGAGACGGGCCCCGCGACCGGTCGCGAACTGCGAATGGATGCCGCGTACGCCGGTCTCGGCTCCGGTGACGCGGCCGGCGACGAGGCGGGCAGCGGGCCCGGTCGCCCCGCGATCGACGTGCTCGTGTTCGGGCACAGCCACATCCCGTGGGACAGCACGACGCCTCGCGGCATCCGCCTGCTGAACCCGGGATCGCCGACCGACCGGCGACGGCAGCCGGCGTACACCATGATGACCGCGCTCGCCGATGCGGGGGAGCTGCGCGAGGTCGTGCTGGTACCCGTCGAGCGCTGAGCGGTGGCGCCGCCCAGCGGTTGGCGGGATATCGCGTGAGCTCGGCAGCCCCACATCAGCCGATGTCGGCGGCTGCGAGCAGAATGAGCTGGTGACTCGACGCGGGCTGATCCTCTTCGCGGCGCTCGGCATCGCCTGGGGCATCCCGTACCTGTTCATCAAGGTCGCGGTGAGCGAGCTCGAGCCGGCGATGGTGGTGCTGGCGCGATCGGGCCTCGCCGCGATCCTGCTGCTGCCGCTGGCGTTCTTCCGGCGCGAGGTGGCCCAGGTCGTGCGTCGGTGGAAGCCGATGCTCGCGTACACGATCGTCGAGATCATCCTGCCGTGGTACTTCCTGAGCGCTGCCGAGCAGCGCCTGCCGAGTTCGACCGCGGGGCTGCTGCTCGCCACGGTGCCGCTCGCCGGCGTGGGCATCGCGTTCGCGATGGGCCGGCCCGAGCGGCTCTCGCGGGCGAACTGGCTCGGCATCGCGCTCGGCATGCTCGGCGTCGCGGCGCTCGTCGGCCTCGACATCGCGGGCTCCGACCTGATCGCCGTCGCGCAGATGGCGGTCGTCGTCGTCGGCTACGCGCTCGGTCCGGCGATCCTCGCGCGGTGGATGTCCGACCTGCCGGGCGTCGGCGTCGTCGCCGTGTCGCTGGCCGCGACCGCCGTCGTCTACGTGCCCGTTCGTGCTGCTCACGGGCGGCTGGCCGACGGTGATGCCGTCGCAGGCGGTCATCCTGTCGATCGTCGTGCTCGCCGTGGTCTGCAGCGCGCTCGCGTTCCTGCTCATGGTGGCGCTCGTCTCAGAGATCGGGCCCGTCAAGGCGACGGCGATCACCTACGTCAATCCCGCCGTCGCGATCATCGCGGGCGTCGCCGTGCTCGGCGAGCGCGTCACCGTGTGGACGATCGTCGGGTTCGCCCTCGTGCTCGCCGGCTCCTTCCTGGTGACGCGCCGTCGGCGAGAGCTCGTGGCGGCAGAGGGGCCCGAAGAGGCGTGCGCCGAGCAGGGCGCGTCGTCGACCGATGGGCAGGGCGCCGAGTCGGCCGCGGTCGACTCGAAGTAGCCCGCCGCGGCACCGCCACGCGCACCCCGCGCGCTCAACTCAGCGAGTTCACGAACTCCCGCACTCGCTGCGCCATCTCGTCGGGCACCTCGCCGACCGTGAAGTGCCCGCCCTCGTCGAGGCGGTCGAAGCTGCGCAGGTCGAGGTAGTGGCGGCGCGCGAGCGACTCGGGGTACGCCGCCTCGTGCCGTTGGATGAACACCGCCGCCGGCACCGAGGTGGGCGGGATCGGGTCGGGTTGGTCAGCGCCCTCGTAATACGGGCGGAACGACGAGCCGATCGACTGGGTGACCCAGTAGATCATCGCCTCGGTGAGGATGCGGTCGCGTGAGATGCGCCGTTCGACGGCCTGCGGGTCGCCCGGCGGGGTGTCGCTCCACTCGACGAGCTTCTCGGCGATCCACGCGAGCAGTCCCGCGGGGGAGTCGTTGAGTGCCGCGGCGAGCGTGTCGGGCCGCGTCGCCTGCACGTGGCCGTAGGCGCCGTCGGGCTCGTGGCGGGCGGCGAGTTCGTCGAAGAAGGCGCGCTCAGCGGCATCGGTGAGTGCCGCACGCTCGTCGCCGGTGGGAAAGTGCGCGTGCGTCGCGACGATGCCGGCCACCTGCTCGGGGTAGCGGGCGGCGATGAGGTCGCTGACGTTGGCCGTGACATCTTCGCCATAGGTGACATAGCGCTCGTAGCCGAGCACGTCGGTCATGAGCGCGTGCATCGTCGCCGCCAGCCGCTTCTCGGACATGGGGCCGCCGTCGTACGGCGTCGAGAACCCGAATCCGGGCAGGCTCGCGACCACGACATGGAAGTCGGGGAGCCGGTCGGCGAAGTCGAGTTGCAGGGCGAAGGTGTGGGGCCAGCCGTGCATCACGAGCAGCGCCGGGGCGTCGGCTCGCGCCGACCGCAGGTGTGCGAAGTGCACGGCGGCATCGTCGATCTGGGCGATGAACTGCGGATGCCCGTTGAGCCACGCCTCGCGGGCGCGCCAGTCCCAGTCGATCCACGTGTCGACGAGCTCGCGCAGGTACCCGGCGGTCATGCCCGACGCCGGCTTGCGCGGCGAGTCGGGAAGCAGCCGGCTGCGTTCGAGACGGCTGCGCAGGTCGTCGAGCACCTCGTCGGGGACGTGAAGGTCGAATGGCCGGATCTCAGCGATCGTCGCAGTCATGGTCACGACGCTAGGGGGTACCTCCGACACGATAGGCCGGGACCTAATGTGCGCCGCTCAGGGCGCCCCTCGCCCGTCAGAGGGCGCCGGCAAGGCTGCGCGTATCGAGATGGGTTCGTTCGTGCACGTCAGCCAGCGCCTCGGCGAGGATCTCGACAGCGCGTTCGATCGCCGCGGGTTCAGCGGTGATCGGCACGCGGATGAACTGCTCGAACTCGCCGTCGAGCCCGAACCAGGGCCCGGCACCGATCAGGAGTCCGCGAGCCCGCGCCGCAATCGCGATCTCGGAGCTCACGGGTTCGTCGATGTGCACCCAGGAGGCGATGCCGCCTTGTGTAGGGCTCATCCGCCACGATGGCAGATGCACGCTGGAGGGCGCGCTGCAGTGCGTCTCGTGATTCGCGCAGCGCATTCGTGCGGTACTCGAGGATCGGGTCGAAGTCGTTCAGCAGTTCGGCGAAGACCAACTGATCGATGACGGCAGCGCCGAGGTCGTTGGCCAGTCGAGCCGCGATCAGCCGGTCGACGTGCTCGACGCTGGCTCGGATCCATCCCACCCGAAGTCCGCCCCACACGGTCTTGCTCGCCGAACCGATCGTGAGCACCGTGCCCGGTCGCTGCGCGAACGATGCGATGGGCGGAACCCGATCCACTTCGTCGAGCGGGAGGTCTGCGGTGGCCTCATCGGAGACCAGCATGATTCCGTGCGCCTCGGCGGTCGCGACGACTCGATGTCGCTCGTCGACGCTCATGCTCCGGCTCGTCGGATTGTGGAAGTCGGGCATGAGGAACGCGAGGGTCGGGAGCGAGCGGCGCACGGTGAGCTCGAATCCGTCGACGTCCCAGCCTGCGTCTGCGTCGACCCGGAACGGCAGCAGTCGGCCGCCCGCTCCGCGGAGCGCGTTGAGCGCGTGCGGGTAGCCCGGCGTCTCGACGATGACACGGTCGCCCGGTGCGATGAAGGTACGAGCTGCGAGCGAGATCGCGCTCTGGCTTCCGCTGGTGACGAAGATCTGCTCGGGGGTGGTGGGGAGGCCCTGTTGCGAGTAGCGCTCCGCCAACTTCACGCGGAGTTCGGGAAGCCCTGCCAGTTCGTAGCCGTCGGTGCTGAGTCGCGGTGGAAGGCGGTCGAGCGCGCGCACCGCCGCCGAGTGGGTTCCCGGAGCGGCCGTGCAGGTCGCCCGACTGAGATCGATGACGTCGCCCGGGCGTCGAACCGGGAGTTCAGGAGGGCGGCCTGGAATCTGGGCGACGCTCCCCGACCCCTGCTTGCTCTGGAGGTACCCCTCGGCTCGAAGCGCCGAGTACGCGGAGTTGACCGTGGTGCGGCTCACGGCCAAGCCGGCGGCCAGGTCTCGCTCGGACGGAAGCCGCGCGCCCGGCACGATGCGGCCGTCGACGATCAGCAGGCGTATGCGGGCGGCCAGCGCCGAATACGCGGTGCCCTCGCTCGCGTCCCAGCCGCTCAGCAGGTCGAGGAGATGGGTCTTGCCCACACGCCACGGGCTCATAGTGACCACTATATCGAAATGGTCTCTTGAAACAAGACCACTTAAGGAATTGGATACTCCCATCGGATGCGAGGAAAACTCAACTCAGCATCCACGTATCGAAGGGAATGGGACCATGAACACTCGAATGACGGCGCCAGTGGTCATCGCGGCGCTCGCGCTTCTGCTGGCCGGCTGCGCGGGCGCGGCGGTCGAGACTCCTCAGGAGTCCTCCGAGAAGGGATCTGCCGGCACCCACGTCACCACCGAGTACTCCACCCAGTCGTTGAGCGGCGAGGCGCTGCGTGAGTTCAAGGGCACTGAGCCGCGTGTGGCCGAGCGCTCGTGGAGTGACGCGGTTCGGCGTGAGCTGAAGGGCAGTGAGCCGCGTGTGGCCGAGCGTTCGTGGAGTGATGCGGTTCGGCGTGAGCTGAAGGGCAGAGCCGCGAGCCGTGGACGGTTCGGCGTGAGCTGAGCATGAGCGAGCGGTGGATGACGAAGCGGTCCGTGAAGGGCGCGGCGTGTCGAGAATGACGACCGCGCCCTTTCGAATGCATCGCGATCGAATCGCCGAGGCCGGTCGCCGCGGCGAGGCATCGGCTCAGTCGCGGACACCTGCCGCGAGTTCCGCGAACACGTCGCCGCACCTCGTCGTGCACGGCGAGCGGCGCCGACTGCCCCATCCAGAGCGACTGCAGGTCGGCACGGCCCTGCCGGATCGCCTCGACCCGGAACTTGCCGGTCATCCAGTTCTGCACCGGGAACGGCGCGATCACGCCGCCGGCCTCGATCTCGCTCACGGCGCGGTTGCGCGCGCCCCGCGCGAGCCGCCCGCTCATCGCGCGAGTGAGCACCGTCTCGTGCGCGGCCGTCGCGCCGATCGCCGCGCGGTGCGCATCGTTCGTCGCCGACTGCCGCGTGCGCAGGAACGCCGTGCCCACCTGCACCCCGGCGGCGCCGAGGGCCAGGGCCGCCGCGACGCCCGCCGGTCGGCGATGCCACCGGCGGCGATCACCGGCACCGAGACCGCGTCGACGACCTGCGGGATCAGCGACATCGACCCCACCAGCGACTGCTCGGGCTGCCGCAGGAACGACACCCGGTGCCCGCCGGCCTCGAGCCCGGTCGCGACGATCGCGTCGACACCGCTCGCGTCGAGCGCGATCGCCTCGTCGACCGAGGTCGCCGTGCCCACGAGACGGATGCCCCGTGCCCGCGCACTCTCGACCACCTCGGCCGACGGCACGCCGAAGACGAAGCTCGCGACCGCGGGTCGCGCCTCGAGCACGGCGTCCCACTGCTCGGCGAACGAGGGCAGGTACTCCGCCGGCGGCTCGGCCGGCACCGGTGCGCCGACCTCGTCGAAGAACGGGCGCAGCGCGTCGCCTGCCGCCTCGAAGTCGCCGGGCCCGAGCGGGGCGTCGGTCGGGTCATCCGTCAGCGGCAGCCAGACATTGAGGTTGAACGGTCGGCTCGTGGCCGCACGGATGGCCGCCGCCGTCTCGGCGATGCGGCCCGCGTCGTAGCCGTAGAGTCCGAACGAGCCGAGCCCGCCGAGCTCGCTCACCGCGGCCGTGAGCCCCACCGACGAGAGCCCGCCGAACGGGCCGAGCACGATCGGGTGGTCGATGCCGAGCATCGCCGTGAAGTTCGGTACTGCGATTCGTCATGTCACTCCTCCGTGCTCAGTTTTCCACGCTCGATGTCGATCTGCCGCACCCTGTTCGACGTCCGAGAGAGGCGGAGACCCATCCACAGCGACTGCAGTCGGCCGACCCTGCGGATCGCCTCGACGCGGAACTTGCCGGTCATCCAGTTCTGCACCGGGAACGGCGCGATCACGCCGCCCGCCTCGATCTCGCTCACGGCGCGGTTGCGTGCGCCCCGCGCGAGCCGCCCGCTCATCGCGCGAGTGAGCACGGTCTCGTGCGCGGCCGTCGCGCCGATCGCCGCCCGGTGCGCATCGTTCGTCGCCGACTGCCGCGTGCGCAGGAACGCCGTGCCCACCTGCACCCCGGCGGCGCCGAGGGCCAGGGCCGCCGCGACGCCGCGCCGGTCGGCGATGCCACCCGCGGCGATCACCGGCACCGAGACCGCGTCGACGACCTGCGGGATCAGCGACATCGATCCCACCAGCGACTGCTCGGGCTGCCGCAGGAACGACACCCGGTGCCCGCCGGCCTCGAGCCCGGTCGCGACGATCGCATCGACACCGCTCGCGTCGAGCGCGATCGCCTCGTCGACCGAGGTCGCCGTGCCCACGAGACGGATGCCCCGTGCCCGCGCACTCTCGACCACCTCGGCCGACGGCACGCCGAACACGAAGCTCGCCACCGCGGGCCGCGCCTCGAGCACGGCGTCCCACTGCTCGGCGAACGAGGGCAGGTACTGCTGCCGGCGGCTCGGCCGGCACCGGTGCGCCGACCTCGTCGAAGAACGGGCGCAGCGCGTCACCGGCCGCCTCGAAGTCGTCGGGCCCGAGCGGGGCATCGGTCGGGTCATCCGTCAGCGGCAGCCAGACATTGAGGTTGAACGGCCGGCTCGTGGCCGCGCGGATCGCCGCCGCCGTCTCGGCGATGCGGCCCGCGTCGTACCCGTAGAGCCCGAACGAGCCGAGCCCGCCGAGCTCGCTCACCGCGGCCGTGAGCCCCACCGACGACAACCCGCCGAACGGGCCGAGCACGATCGGGTGGTCGATGCCGGGAGCATTCGTCCGCGTGATCCGGTTGCCCTGCTGCATGACGATCAAGTCGGAATCATCCGGAGCAGGACACATCGGCAGCCAGGTCGCGCGGGCGGCGATCGCGAACGGATACGAGGTGGTGCTCTGCGAACTCGCGCGGACCCGAGACCCTGGCGGGCCTCGTCGGCGAGCTCGGTGCGCACGCACGAGCGGCGACCGCAGCGGATGCCGCAGCGTCGGGTGAGTCGTCGTGGTGACGGTGCCGTTCAAGGCGTATGCGTCGATCCCGGTCGAGCCGCTCGCCGGGAAGATCGTCATCGACACGAACAACTACTACTGGGAGCGCGACGGCCACGTGCCCGCGCTCGACGACGGACGCGCGACTGTCACCGGCATGCTGCAGGCGCATCTGCCCGAGAGTCGTGTCGCCAAGGGCTTCAACCACATCACGGCGCGGGACATCACCACCGACGGCAAGCCCGCCGGGTCGCCCGACCGTCGTGCCCTCGCGACCGCGAGCGACTTCGACGACGCCGCACGATTCGTCACCGAGCTGTACGACCGGTTCGGCTTCGACACCGTCAACATCGGGCCGCTCGCCGAGAGCTGGCGCGTCGATGCCGAGCATCGCGGTCAGTTCGGTGCTGCGATCGGTCATGTGCACCACGCTCCATTCCTCTTCGGCGCCGCGCGGGACCCCCTCGCCACCATACGCGCCGGGTTCCGGCGCTCACGATCACGGAGTACGCTCGGCACCACACGAGCTCGCGGGGGGTGCGATGCCGTACTACATCATCGAACGCAACTATGCCGAGCTGGTACCACTGCCCGTCGTCGGGATTTTCGACGAACTCAACCTCATCAACGATGAGGAGGAGGTGCGCTGGCTCTATTCGTTCCTCTCGGTCGATCGCCGCAGAAGCTACTGCGTGTACGAAGCGGCGTCTGCCGAGGCGATCCTCGCCGCCGCGACGCGCGCCGGACTTCCCGCCGACGTCATCACTGAGGTCGACGGTCGGGTGCTGCCGAACGGCTCGTTCGCTCCGGTTGCTTGACGACCCGCGCCTCGACAGGCGGCGCCTCACGTTCCGCGGATCATCACGCGAGCCCCTGCTCGCGCGCGAAGCGGGCCGCGCGGGTGCGGTTCGGCACGCCGACCTTCATCAGGATGCTCCGCACGTGGTTCGCGGCCGTGTGCTCGCTGATGACGAGTTCGCTTGCGATCTCGCGGTTGCTGAGCCCCTCCGCGATGAGCCGGAGCACTTCCGTCTCGCGGCTGGTGAGTCCGCCGATGCTCGGTTCCTCGGATGCCTCGGGCAGCAGCCGCAGCACGCGCACCAGCCCCAGCGGCTCCGCGATCGCCCGCGCTCGTTCGGCCGACTCCTGGGCCGCGGCGACATCGCCCGCGCGTCGCAGGTACGCGGCGGCGGAGGCCGATGTGTACGCGAGGTGCAACGGTGCCTCGAGTTGTTCGCCCAGTCGGATGGCACGTAGCGAAGTCCTCGGCCGGGTCCCCGGTCCCGCACAAGGCATCGAGCTCGCCCAGATACCGGTCGGCCGGCCCGAACTGGGCGACGAAGAACCCCGACACGAGGTTGTATCCGGAGTAGTCCTGCAGCAGCGGGCGCAGCGTGGCTGCGGCATCCGCGTCGCCGAGCGCCAATGCCGCTTCGCACATGAACGCGAGGCGCCCCGGCCAGTCGCTCGAGACATGCGCTGAGGCGCTGTCGTGCTCGAGCAACCAGTGCAGCGTGCGCCGGCACGGTTCCTGCATGCCGAGTTCGGTGTAGAGCGCGAGGAGTCCCGGCGCCCATGCCGTCTTCGGCAACTCGTCGCCACGGATCATCGAGGCCACGGCGCCCAGCTTGCCGGTCTCGCGGCGCATCATGTAGCCCTGCAGGGCGCCGGCACCTGTGGTGTAGTCCGATCGGAAGCCCTGCTCGATGATGCCGATCTGTCGCAGGCGCGCGCCCGCATCCACGAGGCGCCCGTCTGCGAACGCCCGTCCGAACCGGGCGCACTCTGCCCAGTACTTCCAGTACGATCCCCAACGCTGGGCGGACTCCACGAGCACCCGTTCGGCTCGTTCCATCCCCGCCGCGTCGCTGATCAGGTAGGAGCCGAAGCTCGCGACGATCCCACTGGCGCCCGCCCAGTCGTCGTGCATGCCGACCGTCAGCGGTCTGAGCTCATCAGCTTGCGCGAGTCGGTCCCGTATTCCCTCTGGGCGGACCGAATGCCAGATCCGCGCGCGGAGGGTGGCCGCAAGGGTCTGCTCGTCGCCGAGTTCGCGTGCGAGCGCGATCGCGCGATCGCCGGTCGCCGCTCCCCCCGACAGGTCGCCGGTGAAGGAGATCGCGCGGCCGAGGCTTGCGAGACCCTCGATGACGAGCGGGTCCCGATCGTCGTCGGGCAGACCCTCGAGCGCCGAGGTGAGCAGTTCCCGGCTGCGACCGCCGTCGAGCCCGGGTCGCCACGTGGAATCCTCGTAGCCGATGGCGGCCCGCAGCCGGTTGCGCGGATCCGAGGTCTCCATCATCCGCTCGTACTGCGCGCGAGCGCGTGCGAAGTCCGAGGCGTACGACCAGCTGCGTGCGGATCGGCGCAGCAGGAGATCGCGATCCTCCGCCAGCGCCGCGAGGTCGGCTGCGCGTTCGTAGAGGCTACCTGCTTCCTCGTAGGCGAGTCTCAGCGCCGCGGACTCGGCGGAGCGGACGAGGTACTCGACGGCGCGGTCGCCGTAACCCAGCGCCCGCGCCGACAGGTAGTGGTAGGCGAGCCGCTGCACGCGTCGCGTCGCTGCGGGGAACCGCTCCTCCAGGGTCTGCGCGATCCGGGCGTGCAATCGCATGGACTCGGATGGCGGCAACCCCTCGAGCACAGCCTGGCGAGCGATCGCATGGGGGAACGCATACGGGTCGGTCGGCTTCACCGGCGGCTCGAGCAGGCCGGCGCGCACGCTGGCGTCGACCGCCGCCAACGTGTCCTCCTGCGAGGTCCCGCTCGTGGCGATGAGCTCGAGGAGGTCGACCTCGTGGCCGAGGAGCGCCCCTACGCGGAGCACGGCGAGCTCGGCGTCCGAGAGCATCGCGATCCGAGGTCGGAGCAGTTCGAACACGGACTCAGGCATCGGAGACACGCCGGTCGGGTGCCGTCAGCGCCTCGACCACCTCTCGCCACGTGGTTCGCACGAGGTAGGGATTGCCACCGGTCACCTCCTCGAGAGCGAGCGCTGACACGCTCGCCTCCTCGGAGGGAACGCCGCCGAGCTCCAGGTATTCGGTGAGGTCCGCCGCGGTGAACGGTGCGAGCGGCATCTGCTCGACGGCGGGCAGGTGAGCGAGTTTCTGGATGACGGTGGTGAGCGGATCGGACCGGTCAGGCGGATCGGGTCGCAACGCGGCGAGCACGAGGATCCGCGAGTCGGCCGTACTGACGACGATGCGGCTGAGCAGCCGCACGGCGTCTTCACCGGCCCAATGCATGTCGTCGAGCGCGAGCACGATCGGCCGGGTCTCGGATGCTGCGGTGAGTAGCTCCACGACCGCGCCGAACATGCGGTCCTGGCCGATCACGGGGGCGGCCGCGCCTTCTCGCGCGGCGAAGGTGTCCCGCACGACCGTGAGCGCGGCGCCCGCGCCGACGCCGGGCACGGCCTCGTCCTCCTGCCGTGCATCCTCGAGCGCCGCGAGCAGCGGCGCGAGCGCTTGATCGAACGGCTCGAGCGGGCGGCCGAGCTCCTGGATGCAGTCGCCGTAGAACACGGCGGCGCCGAGGGTGTGGAGCGCGCTGCCGATCGTGCTGAGCAGGCGCGATTTTCCAGTTCCGGGGTCGCCGCTCAGGAAGACCGCCCGGCCGGCGCCCGCTTCGACGTCGGTGTAGGCGGCATGCAGCGCGCGGAGCTCCTCGCGCCTGGCCACGAAGGGTGGGGCGCCGGTGTTCGTCCAGCTCGTCGGCAGCGCCGGAGCGGACCAGTTCCGCATGCTCCTCACGATAGACCCGAGCCGCAGCGGGGTCGATGACCCGAATTGACTATGCGGGAGCGTGCGAAAGATGACCGATCCGCGTCATGTGGCGTGGGTTCTGCCTCCGTAGCGTCGGCCTCAGCCGGCCGCAGCCGCGAGCCGGTTGGGAAAGGGAATCATCATGAACACGCGATCATTGCGGTGGGCGGTTCCTGTGGTGGCCGTGGTGCTGGTGCTCTCAGGGTGCGGGCTGACGGTCGACCGCGGCGCCGGCACGACGAAGCTGACCGTTCCGAAGTCCTCGACCGAGGTGTGCAACGCCCCGTCGTATATCCGAGAACGAGCGCCCGAAGGACTCTGCGGCCCGACCGTCGAGCAGAAGGTGGAGGACAACCTGAGCCTCGGGTACTACCACCGGCTTCGGCTCCAGAACCGGTGAACGATCACGCGAGAGGGCGGATGCCACGAGGCATCCGCCCTCTCGCGTCTGTCAGGTCGGACATCCGCCGCTGATGATTCCGCCGCCGATGTCGATCTGCCGCCACCCCTGTTCGACGTCCAGAATGAGAGGCGGAGAGACCGGCTCGCGAGAACACAGGAGATCGTCATGCGCACGCTCATCGTCACGGAATTCATCACGCTCGACGGCGTCGTCGACTCGCCCGGTGGCGGGTCGCACCCGCGGGCCGGCTGGACCTTCAAGGAGGTCGACTTCGTCGAGGAGGCCTACGAGATCAAGGGCCGCGAGCAGGTCGAGGCCGAGGCCATGCTCATCGGCCGGGTCAGCTACGACGAGTTCGCCCCGGTCTGGCCGAAGATGGAGGAGTTCGCCGAGTACAACGCCATGCCGAAGTACGTCGTCTCGACCACGCTGAGTGACCCCGAGTGGAACAACACCTCGGTGCTCCGCTCGATCGACGAGGTCGCGAAGCTCAAGGAGGGCGACGGCGGCAACATCCTCGTGCACGGCAGCCCGACGCTCGCCCAGGGGCTGGGCGAAGCCGGGCTGGTCGACCGCTACCACCTGCTCGTCTTCCCGGTCGTGCTCGGCGAGGGCAAGCGCCTCTTCAGCGGTCGCGAGACCGGCAAGCTGCAGCTCGTGGAGCACGAGGCGTACTCGAACGGCGTCGTCAAGGAGATCTTCGACGTCGTGCGGTGAACCGTCCGTCTCCGCCGGCGTCGGCGTCGCCTCGACGTCGACGCCGGTGGGGCTCAGGCGCCGGTCGTCGCTCACCCGGGAACATTCGTCCGGGTCATCCGGTTGCCCTCCTGCATGACGACAATCGGAATCATCGGAGCAGGACACATCGGCAGCCAGGTCGCCCGAGCGGCGATCGCGAACGGATACGAGGTGGTCATCTCGAATTCGCGCGGACCCGAGACGCTGGCAGGCCTCGTCGGCGAGCTCGGCGAGCACGCGCGAGCGGCGACGGCAGCGGATGCCGCGGCGTCGGGCGATGTCGTCGTGGTGACCGTGCCGTTCAAGGCGTATGCGTCGATCCCGGCCGAGCCGCTCGCCGGCAAGATCGTCATCGACACGAACAACTACTACTGGGAGCGCGACGGCCACGTGCCCGCGCTCGACGAGGGCCGCGACACCGTCACCGGCATGCTGCAGGCGCACCTGCCCGACAGCCGCGTCGCCAAGGGCTTCAACCACATCACGGCGAACGACATCACCACCGACGGCAAGCCGGCCGGGTCGCCCGACCGTCGTGCCCTCGCGACCGCGAGCGACTTCGACGACGCCGCACGATTCGTCACCGACCTGTACGACCAGTTCGGCTTCGACACCGTCAACATCGGGCCGCTCGCCGAGAGCTGGCGCGTCGAGCGCGACCAGCCCGCCTACGTGGTTCCGCAGACGCGCGACGAGCTCGTGGCGAACCTCGCCAGGGCCGAGCGGCAGGCCGCCGCCGCGTAGGCAATACCCCTCACCGACCTGGACCGCCACCGGCCGTCGCCCGAATCGGGCGGCGGCCGGAGTCGTGCGCGGGCGCCAGCGCGCTGATTCGATGCGAGCTGTCGATCTCGCCCGATCTGGTTCGACGCATGAGTAGAGGCACCCGCTTCTGAAGCATCCGTTCACTCGGCGAAGGATCAAGCTCATGTCAACACCCCGGGCACTCCGGCCCCTGCGCAACCCGGCCTACCGGTGGCTCGCCGCGGCGCTCGTGGCGTCGCTGGTCGGCTCCGGCATCTGGATCGTCGCGCTGGTCTGGCAGATCGTCGCGATCGGCGGCGGTGCGACCGAACTCTCGCTGGTCGCCGGCGCTTCGGCGATCGGGATGCTCCTGACGACGCTGCTCGGCGGCGCGCTGGCCGACCGCATTCCGCAGCGGCGCATCCTGCTCGTGGTCGAGGTCGTTCGCGCCGCGAGCGTCGGCTTCGTCGCCCTGATGTCGCTCACCGGCGGCCTCGCGGTATGGCAGCTCGTGGCGGTCGCCCTGGTCGGCGGCGTGATGGCCGGACTGTACTACCCGGCGTACTCGGCGCTGCTGCCGAGCGTGGTGCCCGAGGACGAGCTGCTCGCCGCGAACGGCTTCGAGGGCATGGCCCGGCCGGTGCTCATGCAGGCCGGCGGCCCGGCGCTCGCGAGCGCGCTCATCGCGATCTCGTCGCCCGGGGCCGCGCTCGCCGTCACCGCGCTGACCGGGGTCGTCGCCGCGGCGTGCATCCTGAAGCTGCCCGAGATGCCGCTGCGCGGCGAGCAGCCGAGCGACCAGCAGGCGAGTGCCGAGCAGGCAACCGAGACGGCGAACGCCGAGCAGCGGCATCCGGCCGTCGCACTGCTCGCCGACGTTCGCGAGGGCTTCGTCTACATGGTGCGCACGCCGTGGCTGCTCGGCACGCTGACGTTCGCGTCGCTGCTGATCCTGCTGATCATGGGGCCGTTCGAGGTGCTCGTGCCGTTCGTCATCAAGGACACCGCCGGCGGCGGACCCGAGGAGCACGCGCTGATTCTCGCGGCGTTCGGCATCGGCGGCGCGGTCGGGTCGATGGCCGTCGCCTCGCTGAAGCTGCCGCGCCGCTACCTGACCGTGATGAACCTGCTGTGGGGGTTCGGATGCCTCCCGCTCGCCGTGTTCGGACTGACCGACCAGATCTGGGTGATGGCGATCGCCGCCTTCGCGGTCGGTGCCGCGTTCAACGGCGGCGTCGTGATCTGGGGCACGCTGCTGCAGCGCCGGGTTCCCGCGCACATGCTCGGCCGGGTCTCGAGCCTCGACTTCTTCGTCTCGCTCGCGTTCATGCCCGTGTCGATGGCGTTCGCCGGCCCCGCGGGCGAGTCGCTCGGGCTGCCGGTCGTGTTCCTCATCGCCGGCATCGCGCCGCTCGTGATCGGCATCGTCGCGATCATCGCCGCACGGATGACCCGCGACGAGGTCGCGCACCCGCTCGACGTGAGCGAGGCCGAGCACGACGAGGGTGTCGTCGTCGAGGCATCCGATGACCTCGCCGAACTCGACAGCGCTCGCTCGACCGCCGGCGAACTCGTGTCGAGCGCCGCGTGAAAGGTGCTGATCTCGCCTCGAAAAGGTGATGCGCCGACCCGCGTTTATCGATACGTTGGGGACATTGATCGGCCTTCTGGGGCCGCGAGCGGCACGAGGTAGTGCCGCTCGCCTGTCGGAGGGCATCGATCGCCGGAGAAGCGAGAAGAGAGGGCACCACCGATGAGATCCCTACACCGACCCGTGCGATGGCGCCGAAGCGCCATCGCCGCCGCCGGAGCATTGCTGCTCGGCGCCTCACTGATGACCGCCACCGCAGCCTCTGCTGCGGACGACCCGCGCGTCGACCTGCCGCCGGGTTACCTCGACGCCGCAGTCGGCGACGAGCAACATCGAGCTGCTCGCGAACCTCCCCGCGCGTCGCCCCGTTCGACGCGAATCCCGGCAACTTCGGGTTCGTCAACTCCGACCTCGCGTTCACGCGGCGACAACGCGATCGTCGGCAACTTCAACGGCTTCCAGGTCTACGACGTCTCCGATCCCGCCGGCGCCGACGCTGCGCGCGTCGTTCGTGTGCCCCGGCGGTCAGGGCGACGTCTCGGTCTACGGCAACCTGCTCTTCATGTCGGTCGAGGAGACGCGCGGCCGCATCGACTGCGGCACGCAGGGCGCGCCGGCGCCGTGAACCTCGAGCGCTTCCGCGGCGTGCGCATCTTCGACATCAGCGACATCGACAACCCGGTGCAGCTGCCGGGCGTGCAGACCTGCCGCGGTTCGCACACGCACACCGCTCGTCGACCGACCCCGACGACCCCGACAACGTCTACATCTACAACTCGGGCACGTCGGGCGTGCGCCCGCGCCGCTCGAGCTCGCGGGCTGCGAGAACGCCGCACCGACGACCGCACCCGGTCACCGACGGGCAACCCGACGCAGTGGCGCATCGACGTCATCAAGGTGCCGCTCGCCGCGCCGCAGACGGCCGCGTCGTGAACCAGCCGCGCATCTTCACCGACCCGGCGACCGGCGCCTTCAACGGCCTGCAGAACACGGGCCCGACGCAGCCGCTGCACCCGTCGGGCGTTGCCGTACACGCCCGACGCCCAACACGAACACGTGCCACGACATCACGGCCTACCCCGAGATCGGGCTCGCGGCGGGCGCGTGCCAGGGCAACGGCATCCTGCTCGACATCTCCGACCCGGCGAACCCGGTGCGGCTCGACGCGGTCGCCGACCCGAACTTCTCGTACTGGCACTCGGCGACGTTCAACAACGACGGCACCAAGGTCATCTTCACCGACGAGTGGGGCGGCGGCACGCAGCGCCCGCTGCCGCGCGACCGACCAGCCGCGAGTGGGGCGCGAACGCGCTCTTCGACATCGTCGACGGCAAGCTCGAGTTCGCGAGCTACTACAAGCTGCCGGCGTCGCAGACCGCGCAGGAGAACTGCGTCGCGCACAACGGCTCGCTCGTGCCCGTTCCCGGCCGCGACATCATGGTGCAGGCCTGGTACCAGGGCGGCGTTGTCGATCTTCGACTTCACCGACACGCGCGAACCCCGTCGAGATCGCGTACTTCGACCGCGGACCGATCAACTTCCCGAACCCGTCCGGCTCACCTCGGCGGCTACTGGTCGACGTACTGGTACAACGGCAACGTGCTCGGCAGCGAGATCGCGCGCGGCTTCGACAGCCTCGGCGCTCACCGCCGAGCGACCAGCTGTCCGAGAACGAGATCGCCGCCGCGGGCGAGTTCCAGCTGGCCGCAGTTCAACGCGCAGCCGCAGACGAAGATCGTTCACGCGCCGAGCTTCGCCGTGGTCGCGGTCGTACGTCGATCAGGCCGAGCGCGCCGGCACCCTGAGCGGCAACGCGCTGAGCAGGTGCGCAAGCACGTCGACCAGGCCGAGAAGCTCTCGGCCGACCCGGCGAACGCCGACGACGT
>CAWILI010000041.1:0-11165 GCA_963836825.1 uncultured Actinomycetota bacterium | reverse complement strand
AGGGAGCCCTAGCCACTACCGTCCGCCGGTGCCGGCGGCCTCGCCACGTTCGCCCAGTGCATGTTGTCGTTGCCGGTGACGTGCGTCGCGTACCCCGAGCAGCCGGCATCTTCCCAGCGGTAGGCTGCGGAAGAGCCGGCGTCGATATCTTCCCATGCGCAAAGCACCTCATGCCCGAGGCGTACCTCCTGCCCACCTGGCTCGTCCTCGAGACCGAGCCGCTCAATGAGGTCGTCGCCGCAGGCGCACCCATTCCTCGGCATCGTCATGCGCACGGTGCACGGCCTCGCCGACCCACTCCGAGCTCTCGTAGACGCGATCAGGGCCGAGCCGGTCGAGCAGTCCGCCGGCCTCGAGCTGGTCGCGGATCCGCTCGCCGGCGATCACGAACCACAGCGCTGAGCCGTTCTGCTCGAGATCGGTGAGGTAGCGGTCGAACACCGCGACGAACGACAGTCCGAGTTCGTCGATGCCTCGGAGGCGCAGGATGACGACCGAGCCCCGCGATTCGGGCTCGACCTTCGGCAGCTGCGCCTCGAGCACGGGAGCGCTCGCGTACGCCATGTTGCCGTAGGGCTGGAGGACGACGACCTCGTGCGGCGGAAGGACGGGCACCGGGTCGATCTCACGCAGCCGACCCTCGCCGTGGAACTCGAGTTGGCGGACCCTGAGCCGGTTCGACTGCTGCGCCACGAACAGGATGATGCCGAGCCCGACCCCCACGAGCACCGCGAACTGCAGCGGGATGATGAGCGTGAGCACGAAGGTCACGGCCATGACCGACGTCTGCAACGGCCCCGTCTTCACGACCGACTTGATGCGTGCGGGCTTGATCGCCTTCACCCCGACGACGATGAGGAGCCCGGCGAGTGCCGGCATCGCGACGAACGAGACGACTCCCGATGCGACGAGGATGACGAGCGCCATCACCGCCGCAGCGATGAACAGCGCGAGGCGGGTGCGTGCGCCCGCCGCGGTGATGAGCGCCGACGCCGACATCGAGCCGCCGACCGGCATGCCCCGGAACACTCCCGAGACGACGTTGCCGACCCCCTGGCCGATGAAGTTGCGCGAGTCGTCGGCCGGCTTGCCGTCGGCATTCGGAACGCCGGCCGCGACCGCGGCGCCCTGCACGAGGCCGACGAACGCGAGCGAGAGCGCCGGCACCGCCAGGTACACGAGGTCTTCGAGGCTCGGGAGCACCGGAAGCGGGAGGCCCGTCGGCACGTCGGCGACGTCGCCGACGACCAGCACCGGCCAGTCGAAGACGTAGGTGAAGAGGGCGGCGAGCCCCGAACCCACCACGATCGCGACCACGAGGCCGAGTGAGTGCAGCGGCGTTCGCGTGAGCACCACGATGAGCGCGATCGTCACGAGCCCGACGATCAGGGTCGGCAGGTCGAACAGCCCCATGTTCGCGAACGTGTCGATGGCCCGGAAGAGCCGGTTCGGGCCCCGGCCGGCATATCCGGTGAGGTTCGTGAGCTGCCCGAGCACGATGTTGACCCCGACCGCGGTCACGAAGCCCACCATCACGGCAGTCGGCACGAAACGCAGCATCCGACCGCCCTTGAACAGGCCGGCGATGATCATGAACACGCCCGTGAGCATGGCGAGCGTGAACAGCGCGCGATCGGGGTCGGGCCGGGTGCCGAGATCGGTGTCCGAGACGATGAGGGCCATCGCACCGGTCGCCTGCACCGCCATGAACGTGCTGCTGGTGGCCAGCGCGGCGCCCGCCAGCCCGAACAGGAAGGCGTAGATGCCCGCCACCGGGTTGACCCCCGCGAGCAGTCCGATGGCGAGCCCGTCGGGAACGCTCTCGATGCCGAGGATGGTGCCGGCGAGTGCATCTTTGCCCAGCGTCTCGCGCCGGAAGACCGCGCGGATGCGGCGCAGCGACGCCCTGAACCACGGCTCCCGGGCAGCCGCGGCGGAGCCCTCGCTGTCGTCGGGCCCGACCCCCATGGCGCATCCCCCCGCTCGGCCGGCGTGCCGTCGGCACCCAGCAGCGTAGGCCCCGGCGCGGCTCGCCCGCTACCCGGAGTGCGGGCGCGGCGCTTCGAGCACGAGCTTTCGAACGGCACCGTCGAGCCACTCCTCGTATCGGGCTCGGCTCCACCCGGCCGTGTCGACGAGCTGCTCGTATCCCTCGGGCGAGGCGAGGAACGAGAGCACATCGGCGAGCCGCTGCAACTCGGCGTCGTCGACGGCCGCGGAACGGAGCATCCCTCGTTCGAGAAGCAGGGCGACCGCCGCCCGGAAGTCGGCGTTCCGCCGCACCTGCTGCTCGTCGAGCGCCGTTCGCAGGATCGGATCGGAACTCGCGGCGCTCACGAGAGTGCGCCAGAGGCCGGCCGCTCGCGTGTTCGCCTCGCCCACGAAGCGCACCCAGGCGGCGAGCATCGCATCGGGATCGCGGATCTCGATGATGCGACGACCGACCTCGCGCTCGGAGATGCCCTCGGTCCCCTCGTCACCGGCGAAGCGCTGCTCGAACGCGGCGAGCAGCAGCCGGCGCTTGGGGCCGTTGAGCTTCACGGTCTCGACCGAGACGGATGCCTCGCGTGCGACGTCGGCGAGCGAGGTGCCGCTGTAGCCCTTCGCCGCGAAGCACGTGCCGGCCGCATCGAGGATGCGCCGTCGGGTTGCGGCGGCCTGTTCGGTGCGCAGGGTCGAGCGGTAGCTCCGTGCGGGCGGATTCGTGTCGGACATATTGACTATCCTAGCAAGGTAGTGAATACTCTGGGATGCCCGTCGCATCCCCCTGGAGTTCCCGCATGCCTTCGATCCTCATCTGCAGCACGCCCGTGCACGGTCACGTGACGCCGCTGCTCGCCGTCGCACGGCACCTCGTCACCCGTGGCCACCGCGTTCGCTTCCTGACCGGCGCACGATTCAGCCAGGCCGTGCGCGACACCGGAGCCGAGTTCATCGCGCTGCCCGCCGACGCCGACTACGACGACCGCGACATGGATGCCGCGTTCCCCGGCCGCGCCGGCCGTACCGGCGCCGCCGGCATCCGCTACGACATGTCGACGATCTTCCTTCGTCCGGCACCGGCGCAACTGCGCGCCATCGACGACGCCCTCATCACCGCGCACACCGACGTCGTGCTGTTCGAAGGACTCTTCTTCGGCATGCTCGCGTTCCTCTCGCGGCCCTCGAGCACGCGCCCGCGCGTAGTGAACCTCGGGATCTTCCCGCTCGGACTCGACAGCGTCGACACGGCGCCGTTCGGCCTCGGCGTGCTCCCGAAGCCGGGTATCGGCGGGCGCTTCCGCAACGCCGTGCTCGGGTTCATGGCGAAGCGCGTCGCCTTCGGCAACGTCCAGCGCGAAGCCGATCACATGGTGCACGACACCACCGGCGAACGGCTCGAGACGTTCTTCCTGAACGCGCCGAGCCTTGCCGACGCGATCGTGCAGTTCACGGTGCCGGGGTTCGAGTACCCGCGCCGCGACCTGCCCGACTCCGTGCACTTCGTCGGACCCGTCGAGCCGCACCGCAGCCGCCGACACCCCGCTGCCCGACTGGTGGCACGAGCTCGACGGCACGCGGCCGGTCGTCCACGTCACGCAGGGCACGATCGCGAACACCGACCTCGACGAGCTCATCGCGCCGACCATCGCCGGACTGGCCGACAGCGAGGCGCTGGTCGTCGTGAGCACCGGCGGCCGGGCCGTCGAGTCGCTGCCGCACCCGCTTCCCGACAACGTGCGCGTCGCGACGTACCTGCCCTACGACCAGCTGCTCCCCCGCACCGACGTGTTCGTGTCGAACGGCGGATATGGCGGCGTGCACTACGCCCTCGAGCACGGCGTTCCGCTCGTCGTCGCGGGCACCACCGAGGACAAGGCCGAAGTGACGGCTCGCGTCGAGTGGTCGGGTGCGGGCGTGAACCTGCGCACCAATCGCCCGACGTCCGACCAGGTCGCCGACGCCGTGCGCCTCGTGCTCGACGACCCCGGCTATCGCAAGGCGAGTGCCGCCATCGGAGCGCAGATCGCCGCGGCCCCCGGGCTCGACGGCCTCGAGCGCGTGATCGACGCAGCTCGTCGCCGACGGCGTCCGCAGCGCGACCTGACCCACGTCGCTGGCGCCCATCGGAGGCGGTCGGTCAGTCGGATGCCGCAGCGCGGCCATCACCCGAATCGGCGGCCCCAGGGCGTTCGGCGACGAACCGGCGAGTGACCGCGATGTCACGGTCGCCGAGACCTGAGGCGACGAGTTCGTCGAATGCCTCCCGAAGGGTCGGCAGCAGCACGGTGTTCGTGCCGGTCGCTTCGGCCACGTCGGCGGCGAACGACAGGTCCTTCACCATGTAGCGCGCGACGCCCGAGGGGGAGTCGTCTCCGGTGACGAGCTTCTCGCGACGGCTGGCCAGCAGGTTCGACCCGGCGTAGCCGCCGCCGAGCAGGTCCCAGAGCGCACCGAGCTCGATGCCGCTGCGCTCCGCGAGCACGCTCGCCTCGCCGAGGGCGAGGATCGTCGCCGACACGATCATCTGGTTGCAGGCCTTCGCCACCTCACCAGCACCGAGAGGCCCGAGGTGCACGGGCCGGCCGCACGCAGCGAGGATCGCGGATGCGCGCGCGACATCGTCGGGCTCACCGCCGAGCATGATCGAGAGCGTCGCGCCCTTCGCTCCGTCTTCACCTCCCGAGACAGGGCAGTCGACCACGCGAACGCGGCCGTCGGTCTCGCCGGCGAGCCTCGCCGCGAGCGCGCGCACGCCGGTCGGCGATGACGACGACCCGATCAAGAGCAGCACGTCGCTGCCGGCGGCGAGGATGCCGGACGGCCCCGCGAGCACCGCTTCGACCTGGGGCAGGTCGGGGAGCATCAGCAGGATCACATCGGATGCCTCGGCGAGGCCTCGGGGCGTGTCGTGCCAGGTCGCGCCCGACTCGATCAAGGAGTCATCGTCGCGTCTCGCGCGGCCCGTGATGTGCAGCGATCCGTTCGCCTCGAGCAAGTGGTGCGCCATGGGGCGCCCCATGGCGCCGAGGCCGATGACGCCGATGCGGTCGTCGTGAACGTCGATGGTCATGCAGCCACCCTACCAAGCGACCATTCTGTAGAACAGTGTTCAACATGTTGAATTCCAGGTATCATTGATTCCGTCGCCCGCGAATCGAAGAGGATCCCATGACCGACACCACCACCCCGCTGCGCATCGTCGTCTCCGTCGACCTGAGCGAAGAGCTCTGCCGCCGCATCGAGCAGCTCGAGCCACGTGTCCAACTCGTCCGTGACCACTCGCTGTACCGCCCCATGCGCGGACCGGCCGACTGGTCCGGGGATCCGACGTTCGCGCGAACTCCCGAGCAGCAGGCCACGTTCGACGAACTCGTCGACTCGGCGGATGCGCTCTTCGGCATCCCCGACGTCGACTCGGCAGCACTCGCGCGCACGGTCGCGGCGAACCCGCGCCTGCGCTGGGTGCACACCACCGCCGCCGGCGGCGGTGGCCAGGTGAAGGCGGCCAGCCTCTCCGAAGCCGACCTCGAGCGGGTGCTCTTCACCACGAGCGCCGGGGTGCACGGCGACACGCTCGCCGAGTTCGCCCTCTTCGGCGTGCTCGCGGGCGCGAAAGACCTCCCGCGACTGCAGCAGCAGCAGGCTCGACGCGAGTGGACCGACCGCTGGGAGATGCGCCAGCTCGACGAGATGACCGTGCTCATCGTCGGCCTGGGCGGCATCGGCGCAGCAGCCGCCCGCAAGTTCTCGGCGCTCGGAGCGACCGTCCTCGGCACGACGCGCTCGGGCGAACCCGTCGAGGGCGTCGATCGGCTCATCCCCATCGACGAGCTTTCCACTGCGGTGCGCGATGCCGACGCGATCGTCGTGACCCTGCCGGGCACGGCCGCCACCGAAGGGCTCCTCGGCGAGGACGTCTTCGCGAACGTGAAGCCCGGCGTCATCGTCTCGAGCGTCGGCCGCGGCACCGTCATCGACGAGCCGTCGCTCATCGCGGCGCTCGACGACGGCCGCGTCTCGTTCGCGGCGCTCGACGTGTTCGCAGTCGAGCCGCTGCCCGCCGACAACCCGCTGTGGGGACATCCGCAACGTGCTCGTGAGCCCGCATACGGCCGCGCTGTCGAGCGCGGAGGAGTCGCGGATTGCAAGACTGTTCGCAGAGAACGCGCGCCGACTGCTCGATGGCGAGCCGCTCGAGAACGTCGTCGATACTGTCGAGTTCTACTGATACGTCCGTCACCACCCTGCGAGGGAGCAGAAATGACCGCCGAGCCTGCCGTCGAGAAGTCCGAGCGCGATCCGGCTCCCGCGGTCACACGATCGCTGCGCATCCTCACGCTGCTCGCTGAAGCCGAAGGCGCGCCGATGACCCTCAGTGATATCGCCCGTGCCCTCGGCATCGCGAAGTCCTCGACCGCGAACCTCGTCTCGGTGCTCGAAGAGGGGCAGATGCTGCAACGGGTTCAACGGGGGTACCTGCTCGGTCGCCGCACGGCCGAACTCGGCGGCGCCTACGCCATGCAGTTCAACCAGATCCGTGAGTTCTTCGGCGTCTGCGACGCGTCGCCGGTGCTGCGCACCGAGGTCGTGCAGATCGTCATGCTCGACGGCACCGACGCGGTGTACCTGTCGCGGCACGAGGGCCGACGCCGCTATCAGCTGGGCACTCCCCTCGGTTCACGGCTGCCCGCGGCGCTGACCGCATCGGGCAACGCGCTGCTCATGCGGCTCGACGACGAGGACATCGTCGAGCTCATCGGCCCGACCGCGCCGTTCCCTCGACTGACCGAACACAGCGTCGCCGACATGGACGGCCTGCTGGCCAAGGTGCGCGCCTCGCGCGAGCGCGGCTACTCGATCGACGCGAACGGGTCGGTCGGCGGCGTCACCGGGGTCGCCGTACCGCTCGAGTCGTGGTCGCCGAGCGACCCGCCGTTCGCCATGGGCGCGGCCCTGCCGACCGAGCTCGCCGACGCCGAGCGTGTCGCGACCGTCGGCGCGGCACTGATTGAGGCCGCACGTGAGCTCACGAACCCGTTGACAGGCCCACGCACTGCATGACCATTAACTGTTCAGAGTATTGAACAGTGTCCACTGGAGTGTTACAGTGATGCTCGAACGTTCGTCCTATGGCAACGACGCGCACAGCGCTCATCAAAGGAGATGACCCCTTGACTGACACCCTCCGCCCGCCGGTGCACACCGACGATCCCGAGTACGCGGCGAACCTTCGACGGGCGACGCTCGCGTCGAGCGTCGGCTCCGCGCTCGAGTACTTCGACTTCGCGCTCTACGGCCTGGCGACCGCCCTCATCTTCAACCAGCTGTTCTTCACCAACCTCGACCCCGCCATGGGCACGGTCGCCGCGTTCGCCGCGTTCGGCGTCGGCTTCATCGCCCGACCGCTCGGCGGCCTGTTCTTCGGCACCATCGGCGACAAGATCGGTCGCAAGTGGGTGCTGGTCACCACGATCCTCCTCATGGGTGGCGCGACGACCCTCATCGGCCTGCTGCCGACCTACGAGACCATCGGCATCTGGGCGCCCATCCTGCTCACCGTGCTACGCCTGCTGCAGGGCTTCGGCGCCGGCGCCGAGCAGGCCGGAGCCACAGTGCTCATGGCCGAGTACTCGCCGGTCAAGCGTCGCGGGTTCTTCTCGTCGCTGCCGTTCATCGGCATCCAGCTCGGCACGCTGCTCGCCGCCCTCGTGTTCTCGGGCCTGGCCGCGCTGCCCGAGGAGATCTTCCTCGGCTGGGCCTGGCGCATCCCGTTCCTGTTGTCGTTCCTGCTCATCCTCGTCGCCATCTTCATCCGGGTGCGGCTGCGTGAGACGCCGACCTTCGTCGTGCTCGAGAAGAGCGACCAGGTCACCCAGCACCCCATCAAGGAGATCTTCACGAAGGGCTTCCCGGGCGTCGTCGTCGGCATCGGCCTGCGCATGGCCGAGAACGGCGGCTCGTACATGTTCCAGGCCCTCGCCCTGACTCTTCGCGACCACGGTCGCCGGGGCGACCGTCGACAAGTCGCTCGCCACCTGGGGCGTCACGCATCGGCTCGCTCATCGGCATGCTCACCGATCCCGATCACGGGCCACCTCTCCGACAAGTACGGCCGCAAGCCGGTCTACCGGGCGGGCGCGTTGTTCATGCTCGTCTTCGCGATCCCCGCCTGGTGGCTGCTGTCGCTCGGCAACCCGGGCATCGCCATCGCGGTCGTCGCGATCGGCATCGGCGTCGCGGTCAACACGATGCTCGGCCCGCAGTGCGCGATGCTGCCCGAACTCTTCGGCAACCGTCACCGCTACCTCGGCGTCGCCATGGCACGCGAGCTCTCGGCGGTGCTCGCCGGTGGTCTCGCGGGTGTGCTCGGCGCCTGGCTGCTCGCCGTGTCACGACTACAACTGGCTCGCTGCTGGCGGTGTACATGGCCACGCTCGCCCTCATCACGACCGCCGCCACCTTCCTCGTGCCCGAGACGCTGCGCCGCGACCTCCTGCGCCTCGAGGACGCCATAGTCTCGCGTGAGAGCCGGCGACGACGTCGACGCACGACCGTCAGCGTCCGGACCATCGTGACCGCCGCTGTTCGACCTGACCGGCCGCACCGCGCTCGTCACCGGCTCGAGCCAGGGCATCGGCCGCGCGCTCGCACGGGCCTCGCCCAGGCGGGCGCGACGGTCGTCGTGCACGGCCGCGATCGCCGCGAAGGCCGAGCGCACCGCGCAGGACATCGGCGCAGGCGACCGGCGCGAACCGCTCGTCGCGACCTTCGACGTCACCGACGCCGCGGCCGTCGACGCCGGCATCGCGGCGCTCGAGTCGCGAGCTCGGCACCGCCCGACATCCTCGTGAACAACGCGGGCATCCAGCGCCGCGCGCCCGATCACCGAGTTCACCGACGCCGACTGGGACGACCTCGTCGCGACCAACCTCACGAGCGCGTTCCTGCTCTCCCGGCGCGTCGCACGCGGCATGGTCGAACGCGGCACGGCAAGCTCGTCAACATCGGCAGCGTGCAGTCGCAGCTCGCCCGCCCGTCGATCGCGCCGTACAGCGCGACGAAGGGCGCGATCGTCATGCTCACGAAGGGGCTCTGCGCCGACCTCGCCCCGCACGGCATCACCGTCGAACGCGCTCGCCCCCGGCTACTTCGCCACCGAGCTCACGCAGGCGCTCGTCGACGATGCGCGAGTTCTCGGCGTGGGTGCGCAGCGCACGCCCGCGGGTCGCTGGGGCACAGGTCGAAGACCTCGTCGGCACGCTCGTGTTCCTCTCGAGCGACGCCGCGCGCCTTCGTGAACGGGCAGACGATCTTCGTCGACGGCGGCATGACGGCGGTGGTCTGATGCGCATCGCCGCGGATCGCTGCGCGCCGACGGCGCCGCGGTACGCCTCGCCGAGGGCGACGCGTGGGTCGCCGTGCAACGACCCGTTCGAGGCGTTCGCCGCCGGCGCGTCGCCCGCAGCCCGCGGGCGATGCCGCGTGACCGACGCGGTGCTGCTGGCCCCCGCCGAGCCGCGCGTCGTCGTGGGCATCGCGCAGAACGGCCCCGAGCACCACTCGCCCGTGCAGGCGTGGCTGAAGAGTCCGCGCACGGTCGTCGCCGAGCGGCACGCCGGTGCCGCTGCGCCGCGACGTCGGCCGCGTCGTCATCGAGGGCGAGGTCGCCGTCGTCATCGGGCGCGACACCGCCGGACGTGACGCGCCGAGAACGCCCACGAGTACGTCCTCGGCCTCACCGCCGTGAACGACATCTCGAACCCCGACCGCGGCGAGTTCGATCCGCGCAACTTCGAGGGCAAGGGCGGCGTCGGGTACACGCCGCTCGGACCGTGGATCGACACCGACGCCGACCTCGACGCACACCGAACTCGAGGTGCGGGTCAACGGCGTCAGCAAGGTCGTCACCGGCAGTCACGAGCTTGCCCGCCTCGATCGCCGAGTGCCTCGCCTACGTCGCGCGCTGGGTGCCGCTCGGGCCGGGCGACGTCATCATGACGGGTGCGCCGAAGTCGGCCTTCGAGGCGGCGCCGGGCGACCTCGTCGAGATCACGGTCGCGGGTGCGCGACTCGTGACGCCCTGCGAGTAGTGACCTTCGAGGAGCCCGTCGTGCCCAGCCAGAACATCGCCGTCGTCGCCCACGCCGCCGACGACCTCCGCATCGACGAGCTTCCCGAGCCGCGACCCGCGGCCGACGAGGCCGTGGTCGAGATCGCCTACGGCGGCATCTGCGGCTCCGACCTGCACTACTGGACGCACGGCGCGGCGGGCGAGTCGATCCTCCGCGAGCCGATGGTGCTCGGCCATGAGATCGTCGGCGTCGTGGTGGCGCAGGCGGCCGACGGCAGCGGGCCGCGGGCCGGCACGCGCGTGGCCGTGCACCCGGCGACCCCGGTCGACGACGGCTCAGCGCCGTTCCCCGCCGATCACCCGCACCTCGCCCCGGCCGGCACCTACCTCGGCTCCGCGGCACGCTGCCGCACACGCAGGGCGCGTTCGCCGCGCCGCGTCGCCCTGCCCTCGCGCATGCTCCGCGCGCTGCCCGACGGACTCGACCTGCGCACGGCGGCGCTCGCCGAGCCGGCCGCCGTCGCCTGGCACGGCGTGGACCGGGCGGGCGACGTGTCGGGACGCCGCGTGCTGGTCATCGGCGCCGGCCCCATCGGCGCGCTCGCGATCGCCGTGCTGCGCCATCACGGCGCGGCCGAGATCATCGCGAGCGACCTGCACGAGCTGCCTCGCCAGACGGCGCTCGCCCTCGGCGCGACCCGCGCGATCGACGCGAGCGATGCCGAGGCGATCGCCGCGGTGCACGCCGATGTCGTCATCGAGTCCTCGGGCACCGTGCCCGGCCTGGCCAGCCGCCATCCGCGGCGCCGGGCGCGGCGGACGCGTCGTCCTGCTCGGCCTGCAGCGATCGGGCGAGGTGCCCGCGCTCATGTCGCTCGCGATCACGCGCGAGCTCACCCTCGTCGGCTCGTTCCGGTTCAACGACGAGATCGACGAGGTCCTCGCCGCCCTCGCCGACGGGTCGCTGCTCGTCGATCCCGTCATCACGCACGAGTTCGCCGCCGTCGACGCGCTCGACGCGTTCGCGGTCGCGCGCGACGCGTCGGCGTCGTCGAAGGTGCTGCTGCGCTTCGCCGACGAGGTATGAGGCACCGCGGCCGGCATCTCCACC
>CAWILI010000040.1:0-259393 GCA_963836825.1 uncultured Actinomycetota bacterium | reverse complement strand
TTGGTCATGAACGTCAGGACGATGTTGCCGAACACGCGATAGGCGGGCATGCCCGCGAAGCTCTGCGATGAGTACAGGCGGTTCGCCTTGGCGAATCCGTATCCGTCGTCGGCGATGGGGTCGAGGAGTGCCGGAAGGTAGTCGGGATCCATCTGGCCGTCGCCCGCCATGACGACCGATACATCGGCGCCGTGTTCGAGCGCGAGGCGGTGCCCGGTGACGATCGCGCCGCCGACGCCGAGGTTCACTTCGTGGCGCGTGACGTGCGTGCGCTCGTCGCTCGCGGCGACGGCGACCGCGTAGGTGTCGTCGGGGCTGGAGTCGTCGACGACGAAGACGAGGTCGACGGCGGCGGGCATGCTCTCGATCACGCGAGCGATGTGATTCGCTTCGCGGAACGCGGGCACGACGACCGCAACTTTCAAGCCCTTGTACAACATCTCTCCTCGGCAGTCGGACGCGGGCTACGCAGTCGGCGCGCACGGGTGCAGCGCCCGCAGGACACAGAGGATCGTACCAAGGATGTCGCTCGAGGACGCGCGGCCACGGCGCGAATCGCAAGTTCCGAAGAGACTCCACAGGTTCGCGGTGCCGTCGGAGTCGATGCATCGTCGTGCCGCCGGGCCCGGGTCAGGGCTTCTGCACAGCGGCCATGTGCGAAGATGGCGTCTGTTTCGATCGAGGAGGCCGACGGACCTGTGAAGCTCATCTGGCGGACTTTCCGCCGACTCTTCCCCATGCTGCCCGAAAGGGAGCGTTCATTCCTACTGTGGTTCGCAGTTCTCTCGAGCGCGCTCACGCTCCTCGACGTCGTGGCACTCGGTCTCCTTGCCCTCTCGCTGAGCTCGATGGTGCAGGGCATCCCCATCAATGTGCCGCTCATCGGAACCATCGGCACCGACGGCTACGTCTGGATCCTGCTCGTCGTCTCGTTGCTCATCATCATCAAGTCGGGGCTCAACGTGCTGTTGCAGTGGTATGCGACCCGGAAGTTCGCCAGCTTCGAACTCACGCTCGGCGACCGCCTCTTCTTCGATGCCTACATCAAGGCTCCGTGGGTCGATCGGATCAGCCGCAACACCGCGGAACTCGTCCGCCTCGCCGATGTCGGCATCTCGACGACGACGTCCGGCTTCCTGCTTCCGATCGTCACGCTGCCCTCGATGCTCGCCACCTTCGTCGCGGTGTTCGCCGTCGTGCTCATCGCCGAACCCGTCACCGCGTTCATCACCGTCGGCTACCTCGGCCTGATCGCACTCATCCTGTATCGCTGGGTCTCGCGTCGGGCCATCCAAGCCGGTCGGGTGAACCGCGACTACTCGATGCGGTCGACACGGCTGATGACCGACATGGTGAACGCGATGAAGGAAGTGACCCTTCGCAACAAGACCGGCGATGTCGCTAGGAACGTGCACGACAATCGCAGCGTGTCGACGCGCGCGAGGGCGAACCTGTACTTCCTGGGATCCGTACCGAAGTTCGTGCTCGACGGGGCCCTCATCGGCGGGTTCCTCCTCGTCGGTGCCGTCTCCTATGTGGCAGGCGGGCTGCCTGCGGCCATCACTTCGTCGCACTGTTCGGTGTCTCCGGCTTCCGGGTCATTCCGGCGCTCATCTCCTTCCAGGGGCTCATCACGAACGCTCAGGCGAACTCGCCGCACGTCGAAAGCGTGATCGGCGACATCGAGGCAGCGAAGGAATCTCTCGCCCGCGCCGAGCAGATCGGTCACGAGCCGCTCGACGGTGAGCCCCGAGTCCTCAAGCTCCAGGACGTCAACTTCGAGTATCCGGGCGCTGAGCGCCCGTCGGTGGCCGATGTCGACCTGAGCGTCCCGATGGGAACGACCCTCGGGTTGGTCGGACCGTCGGGAGCCGGCAAGTCGACCCTGATCGACATCCTCCTCGGGCTTCTGATTCCGACATCCGGAACGATCCAGGTCGACGACCAGCCGCTCGAAGACGTGCTCGGCGCATGGCGCAGCCGGGTCGGCTGCGTGCGGCGGCATGTCGCCCTGTTCAACAGCACCATCGCACATAATAACGCGCTGACCTCGGGATGATGGAGCTGGCTCCGATCACGTTCGCGTCGCGCTCGAGCGTTCGCGGCCTTGCAGGAGGCCGTCGACCGACCGGCCAGGCGGGGTGGACTCGTCGGAATCGGCGTCGCCGCCGCCTGTTGAGCTGAGGTGGGCCGCGCCCGTGGCTCGGCGTAGCGCCCGCTTTCCTTAGAGTCCAGCCGATCCTCGTCCTGGAACTCGCTGCCGGCGCCCTGGACCCCGAAGCCGAGGCCCGGCGTCTCCGAGGCCATGGCGGCCTGCAGCAGCGTGGCCTGGTTCG
This sequence comes from uncultured Actinomycetota bacterium, assembly GCA_963836825.1. Taxonomy (GTDB): domain Bacteria; phylum Actinomycetota; class Actinomycetes; order Actinomycetales; family Microbacteriaceae; genus Agromyces. The sequence goes on along the minus strand of CAWILI010000040.1, from coordinate 257,057 downwards.
TCTTGATGGCTGCTAGCGGCTTTCCACAATGACGGACGCGCGGGCTCTGCTTCGTGGACAGTCTTCGCGGTCCCCGTCGCCGCGCGACGGGCTGATTCGACGACCTGCATCGACGACGTACGCCGCATTCGCGGCTGCGGCGTCGCTTCCAGGGCTCGCCTCGGTCGGGCTTCCTCGATTGAGCATCGTCGCGCGTCGAACGCCGGTCGCCGGGACGCACGGCGTCGGCGCCTCGGGGTGGAGGGATACCGATGCCGAGCCCCCGGGCGGCCAGGCCGTCGGACGCCGGAATTTTATCGTCCGCCGCAGAGAGCGCCGGAGTAACGTCGACCTCCGCGTCGAACGCGAATCACGTAGATCGACGCCGGGGCTGCTCTGCGAGATCGACGACGCCTCCCCTGACGTTGAGGGCGCAGATCGTTCAACGCGCCGCGGCGAATTCAACAGCCAGCTCCAGGGCGGCGTCCCCGGGTCGCGCGGTGGCCGTCGGTCGGTTGTCGATGGCCCCGAACAGGTGGCGGCGAATGAGCTTCGCAGCGAGTGATCGACGGGCCTCCGAGGCGAGTCCGAGCGTGAACGGATCGTCGAGCAGGAGCGGGAGCCACGTGAGCTCCTCGGCGACCGACTTCCGACGCAGCGTCACGCGATCGTCGGCGTCATCGTGGATGACGTAGGCGGGGCCACCTCGGTCGAAGCTGATCGTGGCCCCCGAGAACCAGAGCCGGGTGACGTACGCGAGGTCGCCGCCGTTTCGCATGCCCGGTGTGAGGCGCAGCCCGGGGAACGTCGTCCGCCGCACCAGCCCGAGCGGCGCGCTCCGGTAGGCGAGCCGGTCGCGCGTCGCATCGAGACGGGCCGCCCGGTGTCCCCGCACGGGCGGGGTGGGGAAGATGCGCCCGGAGGCATATTCGAGCCGCGCGATCACCATGTCGGCGCGGTCCCGTTCGGCGACCGACGCCCATGCGTCGATCGCGCCCGGCTGCAGTTCGTCGTCGGAGCCGACGATCGACGTGTATTCGGCTGTCGCGTGGTCGAGTCCGTGGTTGAACGGGCCCGACGGACTCGGGATGCCGTCGTGCAACTCGAGGAATCGAACCCTCGGGTCGGAGGCGGCCGAACCTGCCGCACGCCGCACGGCGTCGAGATCCGCGTTGTGGCAGACAATGCTGAGGCGAAGGTCGGTGCGAGTGGATCGGAGCACCGAACTCGCCGAGCGGTCGATCCGCCGCTCGGGGTTGTGGGCCGCGATGATGACGTCGACGTTCGGTTCCGACACCAGCCATACGATAGCAGTGCCCGGTGGCGCACCCGCTCATCCGGGCGGGCCGGCTCGACGCGGCATCCCCGCCTCGATCGAACTGGTAGCGTCGATCCGTGTCTCGCCGAGTTGTCGACCTCGTCATCGCGGTCCACAGTGCGGAGCGACCGATCCAGCGCGCCGCCGCGTCCGTGCTCGATGCCACCGATGCCGCGATTCGCGTCACCGTCGTCTGCCACGACCTCGATGCGGCCCGCATCGAAGCGCAGCTCGGAACGCACTCCGCTGATCCACGCCTTCGCCTGGTCGAGCTCCGCGACGGCGTTCGCAGTCCGTCGGGCCCGTTCAACCGTGGCCTGGAGCTCGCCGATGCGGACTTCACGGGAATCATGGGGTCCGATGACGAGCTCGAACCTGGCGCTGTCGATTCCTGGTTGCGGCGACAGCGCGACGACCGCGCCCACGTCGTGATCCCGCGACTCCGGTTCGCGTCGGGGCGCATCGTCTCGTCACCTCCCGTTCGACCATTTCGCAGTCGGCGCCTCGACGGGGCGCGCGACCGGCTCTCGTATCGCAGCGCCCCGCTCGGAATTTTCTCCCGCGAGCGATTCGGCCGACTGAGACTCGAGTCCGGGATGCGCAACGGCGGCGACCTCGCGTTCGTCGCGCAGCTCTGGTTCGCAGACGCCTCGGTGTCGTTCGACCGTAGTGGGCCCGCGTATGTGATCCATGACGATGCGACCGATCGGGTCACGTTCGCGCCGAAGCCGGTGTCGACCGAGCTCGAGTGGCTTCCACGACTCACCGGTCGCGCCGAGCTGGCCGCCCTGCCCGAGCAGGCGCGGGTGGCACTTGCGCGGAAGCTCGCCCGCGTGCACGTCTTCGGAGCCATCTACAATCGCCGCGATGCACCCGGGTGGCTCGCTCGAGAGCCGATGGTGCTTGAGGCGTCGCTCGCGTCGCTCCGGGTCTTCGCACCCGGGTTCGAGCGCTCACTCTCGCGCGCCGACCACCGCCTGATCGCCGCGATCGCCGCGGGAGTCGAGGAGCACGAGCTCGTGCGCCTCGCGTCCGTCCGGCGGCGGCCCGACAGCTGGTCGACGTTGACGGCTCCGACATTCGCCGGCACGATCGACCGCGACGGGCCGTTCCGGCTCGCCCTGGCGGCATTCATCGTCGGGCGATCCACCCGCGCGAGGCAGGAGCGCGTGTGAGAAACGGCTCCCGATCCCTGGTCGCCCGAATCGGAGCAGCACGCCACTCTTGGCCCGGCTGGCTGAACGCGTCGGTCGATCGGTTGTTGCGAATCGCGCCCGACGCGGTCCTGCGATGGCTCGATCGTCGACTTCTGGCGGGGACCGAAGCGCCCCCGCTGCCGCCCGTGCAACCAGCAGCGATTCGTTTGTACATCGCACCGGCGAACTTCGCCGGCCAGGGCTTCGAGTGGGCGCGTGCTGTCGAACGAGGCGTCGCCGGGGCCACGGCCGTCAACATGGCGTTCTCGAGTTCCGCCGATTTCTCTTACCCGGCTGACCAATCGGTCTCGGAGGTCGTCTACAGGTCCTCGCGGTTCTGGCAGCGGCGCCAGTGGAGGGCCGTGCGCGATGCATTCACCCATGTGCTGATCGAGGCTGAGCGGCCGCTGTTTGGCCGTTACTTCGAAGGCGGTGTCGCGGGCGAGGTCGGTGCGCTTCTGAACCGAGGTGTCGACGTCGCGTTCCTGTGCCACGGCACCGACGTCCGTCTGCCGAGCGCCATGCCGAGTGGGAACCCGATTCCCCGTTCCGTCCGGGACTGTGGGAACGCACAGAGGATCTCGAGCGGCGCGCCCGGGCGAATCTGGAACTCCTCGCTCGATCCGGCCGCCCGGTCTTCGTGTCGACGCCCGACCTGCTCCTCGACATTCCGTCAGCGGGGTGGCTTCCGGTCGTGGTCCAGCCCGACCGCTGGCAGACCAAGACCCCGCCGATGCGGTCGGCGGTGCCGATCGTCGTGCATGCGCCGAGCAAGGCGATCGTGAAGGGCAGCGATCTCATCGACCCCGTGCTCACTCGGCTCGACGCCGAAGGCGTGATCCGGTACCGCAGGGTGCACGGAGTCCCGGCGGCCGGCATGCCTGCGATCTACCGGGAAGCCGACATCGTGCTCGACCAGTTCCGCATCGGCAATTACGGCGTGGCCGCATGTGAGGCGCTCGCCGCGGGCCGGGTCGTGGTTTCCCATGTCTCGCCGCAGGTGCGCGACGCGGTCCTGACGTATTCCGGCCGCACGCTGCCGATCATCGAATCGCGCGCCGCTGGCCTTGAGGCGACGCTCCGCCACCTCATCGACCGACCCGAGGAGGCGATGGCGGCCGCCGTGTCCGGACCGGAATTCGTCCGCGGTCTCCACGACGGCGGCCGGTCCGCTTGGTACTGGAGGGCTGGCTGTCCGGGGGCTCTCCGACGGCATCGTGACGATCGGGTGCATGGTGGCTCGTGCATCGACGACGCCGGCGCCGGCGTGCTCCCGCTCGACTAGGATCAACTGGTGAAGATCGTCAGCGTCGTCGGCGCCCGGCCCGCAGTTCGTCAAGCTCGCGCCGATCGCGAGGCCGCTGCCGAGGCTCGGACGTCGAGCACGTCATCGTGCACACCGGCCAGCACTATGACCCGTTGCTCTCGGACGTCTTCTTCGACGACCTCGCGATTCCGGCACCCGACGTCCACCTCGGCGTCGGTTCAGGCAGCCACGGCGTCCAGACCGGGGCGATGCTCGCCGCCATCGACGCAGTCCTCGACGAGCACCAGCCCGACTGGGTGCTCGTCTACGGCGACACGAACTCGACGCTTGCCGCGGCGCTGAGCGCGGTGAAGCTCCACTTCCCGCTCGCGCACCTCGAGGCGGGGCTGCGGTCGTTCAACCGCCGCATGCCGGAGGAGCACAACCGCGTGCTCACCGACCACGCCGCCGACCTCTGCCTTGCGCCGACCGCAGTCGCTCTGCGACACCTCGACGCCGAAGGCCTCGGCGACCGCACAGTCGTCGTCGGTGACGTCATGACCGACGTGCTGTTCCAGGTGCGCGACGAGACCTCGGCGGTGCCCGACGGCGCTGCTGAGCTCGGACTCGCCGCAGGCGGCTACTACCTCGCGACGATCCACCGGGCCGAGAATACCGACGACCCGGATCGACTCGCCTCGATCATCGATTCTCTCGCGGCGCTCGATCGGCCGGTGATCATGTCGCCCACCCGCGACTCGTTGCCAGGGCCGCCGAGTTCGGCATCACCGCTCGAACGGGGATCGCTCACTCCGCACAGCCCGCTGCGCTACCCGCAGCTCGTCGCCGCCGTCCAGAGGAGCGCCGGCGTGGTCACCGACTCCGGCGGCCTGCAGAAGGAGGCTTTCCTCCTTCGCGTCCCGTGCACGACAGTGCGCACCGAGACCGAATGGGTCGAGACGGTCGACCTCGGATGGAACGTGCTCGCGACGACTGCTGACGAGATCGCCGCGGCGGTCTCGCGCGCACTTCCGAGGCCGACCGACTCGGCTCCGTACGGCGATGGCCGCGCTGCCGAGCGCGTGATCGCCGCGCTCGCGAACCACCGCGCCGCATGACGGGCGGCGAGGCGCGCGTCGACGTCATCGTTCCGGTGCACAACGCGCAACGGCCGGTCGCGCGTGCGGTCCGATCAGCGCTCCTCGGCGCTGGTGACGAGGTGCGAGTGCTGGTGGTGTGCCACCGGGTGCCGAGCGCGGCGATCGCCGAGGCGCTCGGGGCACTGTCGTCCGACACGCGTGTCGAGCTCATCGAGTGCTCCGATTCCGCTCGCGGCCCCGCGGCTCCGATGAATGCGGGGCTCGAGGCATCCACCGCTGCGTTCGTGTTCCGGCTCGATTCCGACGACGAACTCCAAGCGGGAGCGTTGCATTCGATGCTCGCGATCCAGCAGCGAGACGACGCCGATGTCGTGATTCCGATGATCGTGACCGACGCGAACGGGCCCCTCATGTCACCGCGGCTGCGTCGTGGGCGCACGCGCGATCTCGACCCCGTCGCCGATCGGCTCGCCTACCGAACCCACACATTCGCCCTCGTGTCGCGTGGGCGATTCGGCACGCTCAGGCTGACGCCCGGCCTCGCGACCGGCGAAGACGTCGAGTACTCGACGGCCGTCTGGTTCTCGAGAGCCCGAATCAGCGCAGACGTCGGTGGTCCTGCGTACCTGCTCCATGCGGGGGCCGGCGACCGGGTCACCGAGACGCGGCGCGCGGTTCGCGACGATCTGGCGTGCGTTCGCCTCCTGCTCGACTCCGAGACGTTCCGTACTGCGGGCCGTCGTGCGCAGCGCGCGATCGCGACGAAGCTCATCCGCAACCACGTGATCTCGACGCTGTACAACCGGCTGTCGTCCGATCAGTGGGCCATCGACGACCGCCGGGAACTCGCGGAGGTCATCGCAAAGGTCATGGCCGCAGCACCGGGCGCGTCGCGCCCGCTCTCGGTTGTGGAGCGCCGTCTCCTCGCGACGCTCAGCGACCCGATGTCGCCGATCGACGGCGCCATCGAGGTGGCCTCACGCCCGCGACGGCTTCACGAGCTCTACCTGACGCTCGACCCGTTCGGCCTGCTGGCCGCAGACGCGCCGATTCGAATGACCGCTTCGGCGAAGTCCTTGACCCGTGCCGTCAACGCGCGGCAGGAATCAGCACCGCCTAGGGGGTGAAGTGCTCGCGCCACGCCTCGGGCGAGGTGATCTCGGGCAGCGCCGCGCGGTACTGCCGTGAAAGCTCGGGCCAGCGCTTCTTGAGCTCACGGTGCAGGCGGCGGCTGTCGGTGAGCAGGCGTCGGAACGTCGCGCGATCACGCGTGTAGCGCACCTTGCCGCGCGCCGTCGGCGGTCGAGACGAGCGCGCTGTCGAAGTACGGCAGCCGGAACCACGTGCCGTCGCGCTTCGAGAGCTCGACCTGGGGCTCGGCGACGTTCGCGGGCGACGGGTTCGTGAACCACTGGCGGCGCGGTCATCCTGACGGTGAAGAGCGCGAGCGGAATGCCCGCGCGGCCCCTTCGGCGCCGGCGGTGCCGCTCGGCACCGGGTAGACGCGCTTGCCCTCGACGGTCATCGGGATCTCGTCGTCGCTCGCGCAGCACCTGCTTCTCGGGGAACTCGGCCGCCGCGGCGCGCAGTTCGCCGAGGATCGTCGGCATTCCGCGCTGCATGTGCGCGGGGCCCGAGAGGATGTCGCGAAGCGCGCGGTGCCGCAGGGTGACGGGGTAGTACTGCATCGAGAGCAGGTGCTTGAGGTCCCAGCGCTCGCTGTCGCCGGTGAGCGAGCCGCCGCCGGGGTGAGGGGAGTGGAGCAGGGCGGCGACGATGCGGTTGCGCGCGTGGAAGTACGCCTGCCAGTCGATCGAGTCGTCCTTGTCGAGCCACGAGACGTGCCAGAGGGCCGCGCCGGGAAGGGTGACGGTCGGGTAGCCGGCGTCGCGCGCCCGAAGGCAGTACTCGGCGTCGTCCCACTTGATGAACGCGGGCAGCGAGAGGCCGACGTCGCGCACGACCTCGGTCGGGATGAGGCAGAACCACCAGCCGTTGTAGTCGGCGTCCATGCGCGCGTGCATCCACGGCGTCTGGCGCAGGTTCGAGACGCGGAAGTCGTGCGGCACCTCGTCGTGCGGCTGCGCGTGCCAGACGAACGGCTTGAGGTCGACCGTCTCGGCGAACGCGTGCAGCACCGGGCGGTTGAGCAGGTCGAACATGTGGCCGCCGACGATGAGCGGGCGCGTGGTGTGCCGGGCGAATCGCACGGCGCGGGCGATGCTCTCGGGCTCGATGGTGACGTCGTCGTCGAGCAGGATGACGAAGTCGCTCTCGCCGGCGTCGAGGGTCTCGGACATCGAGCGCGCGAACCCGCCGGAGCCGCCGAGGTTCGGCTGCTCGATGACGCGCAGGGCTTTCGCCGAGCGTCTGCGGCGACGGCGTCGAACCCGGCCTCGTCGCGAACCCGCTGGGTGCCCTGATCGACGATGTAGACCCGGTCGATGACGTCGCGGACGGTCGGGTCGCGCGGCGAGGGCGTCGAGCGTGCGCACGCAGTAGTCGGGCTTGTTGAACGTGGTGATGCCGATCGAGGCTCCGCCGGAACGCAGCTGCGGCGGCATCCGTCTGCCAGCTGCCGCCGCCGACGACGACCTCGCTCGTCGCTCGCGACGACGTCGAACCAGTACCAGCCGCCGTCGCCGAACGACGTGACCGGCAGTTCGATCTCGTGCACCATGCGTGTCGGTGAACGGCTCGGATGCCACGCGCTGCGGCACGCCCTGCGCGGTCGAGCGGTAGACGAGCAGGGTGCCCTCGCCGCTCGTCTCGACGACGAGGCGGACGCGCTCGACGTTGGTCCACTGCTGCCAGTACGAGGCGGGGAAGGCGTTGAAGTAGCTCGCGAACGAGACGCGCTCGCCCGCGGCGATGCGGTAGCGGTCGCGCGCGACGATGTCGTCGAGGTGGGCGCGGTCGCTGACGCGCACTTCGCGGTCGCCGACCTTCGCCCAGACGTCGGCGTCGACGTACAGCGAGATGACGTCGGGGTCGGCGTCCTGCGGGAAGACGACGCGTTGGATCTCGTTCCAGGTCAAGCTCACGCTGAATTGCTCCGTTGTGGTGATGGTGGATCGCGCCGCGTGCCCCCGGGCGCGTCTACGAGCCTACTGGCTCGCGCCGTGCGAAGTCTGGGCGCGAGCGTCGCCAGCTGCACGCCGAGCACGCAGAGCTCGGCTGCGGCGAGACCCCAGGCGACGCCGGGGGCGCCGATCCAGAACAGCAGCGGCAGCCATGAGCGCCGTGCCGACGACGGCGCCGACGATGGTGCTGGTCGCGAGCGCGCGAGTCAGGCCGAACGCGGTGAGGCAGGCGAACCCGGTGAGCTGCGAGGCGAGGATCGCAGCGAGGTTGACCGCCATCGGCACCGCGAGCGCGAACGAGATCGTGAGCGTCCCCGCCCGAGAGCAGCGTCGCCGATCCAGGGGCCCGCGACGGCGTACACGAGTCCGCCGAGCAGCGCCGAGGCCGAGGGCGATCGCGGTGACGCGTCGTGCCCGCGCCGCCTGCACGACGGGATCGGGCGACGGCACCCAGCCCTGGGCGACCTGCACGACCGGCCGCGTCGAGTACAGGGCGAGGCGCACGATGCGCTCGGCCAGCGCGTAGACCGCGGTCGCCGAGGGCAGGAACAGGTCGATGAGCACGATCGGCACGTTCACGTAGACCGAGGCGGTCGCCGACATCGCCACGGGGCTCGCCTGGCCGGCGAGGTTTCGCACCGCGCGCACGGGCGAGAGCGTGAAGTGCCAGTCGCGGTGGCGGGCGAGCATGTTCCACGCGCCGATCACCGTCGAGGCGACGACGCCGGCGAGTTGGAGCGCCGCGAACGCGATGACGTCGCCGGTCGCGATGAGCACGACGGCGCCCGCGACCGTTCCCGCGATGCGCGGCACCGTGTCGATGAGCAGGAACCGGATCGGGCTCGCCTCGCCGACGAAGAACCAGCCCGAGCCCGAGCGCGACGAGGATGCCGCTCGTGACCGTGAGGGCGGCGAGCAGCTCATCGTGGCCGATGACGAGGATCGCGATCACGATCGCGACCGGGATCACGACGAGGCTGAGCCAGGTGCGGCTGAGCAGCGAGTCGAAGAAGTAGGCGCCCCGACGGTCGACGTCGAGGCGGGCGACCTCGGTCGGGCCGACGACACCCCACCCGTAGACCGCGAACACGAATGCGAAGCCGGCGACCGCCTGGGCCACGGCGATCGTCGCCCACGCATCGGGGCCCGCCGCGACGATGATCGCGGGGATGACCGCGAGGCTCACGACGCCGCTGATCGCGACCGACAGGCCGTAGCCGCCCGCGAACCGCAGCGCCGTCTTCTTGTTCACGCGCTCGCGACCTCCATCGGCATCGGGCTGGGGGCGCCCGCGGGGTGTCGTGCGCATCAGGACATTCTCTCGTATGGAACGACCGCTCGGGAACGCGTTCGGACGGAAGTCCGCCCGAAGGGTCACGCTCGTTTGAGCGCGTCGCGCCAGCTCATGTCGCGCGCCGCCTTGACCGCGCAGATCACGACGAGCATCCAGCCGCCCTCGGTGAGCGCGAAGCTCTCGGCTGCCGACGTCACCGCGATCGCCACGAGCACGAGTGCCGGCCACAGGTAGACCACGCTGCGACGGTTCGACGCGAGCAGCCAGGCGCGCACGAGCGCGACGCCGATGAGCGCGGCGAAGAGCACGGCGCCGATGACGCCGACCTGGAAGTACGCGTCGAGGTAGGCGTTCAGCGCCGACTCGTGCGCGCGCCCGGTGCCCGCCTCGATCCAGGTGTACGGCGGGGCGTCGGGCCACTTGCCCACCCAGCCCCAGCCCTGCAGGGGGTTCAGGCTCAGGTAGCGCGAGAGCTCACGCCACACGTCGAGACGCACGTCGAACTCGGCTCGCGCATCGAGCAACTCGATGATGCGCACCCGAAGGATCCAGCCGGTGACGAGCACGGCGGCGGCGGTGATGAGCAGCGCGAGCTGCCAGCGCCAGCGGCTCTCGGGGGCGACGCGTCGGAGCCCGTAGAGCGCGGCGAGTGCGAGCAGGGCGGCGCCGAGCGCGATCCAGGTGATCGGCGAGCCCGAGAGCGCGAGGATGATGAGCGCGAGGGCGAGCGAGATCGCGGCCTTCGTGCGCGTGACGATGCGAATGCGCCACTCGATGATGAACGTGATGAGGGCGATGAGCGCCACGAAGCCGAGCATGTTGCGCGAGCCGAAGATGCCCTGGATGGGCCCCAGCGCGGCGAGGTTGCCCTCGATGCCGAGGAACCTGATCGGCACGTCGAACAGGATCCCCGAGAACACCTCGAGCGCCGAGCGAGACGCCCAACAGCACGCGCATGGTGTCGCCGAACGCCCGCACGATCTGGATGGTGTCGCGCATGAGCGCGACGTAGACGCCGAGCACCCCGAACGCGATCAGGTAGGCGACGCGCAGCGTCGAGAGACCCGGGTTGCTGCTCCAGATCACCGACGCCGCGCACCAGCCCACGAAGACGAGGATGCGAGATCGGCAGGATGCCGTACCACTCGATCGCCCGCCACCGGGTGACGAGCGAGGCGGCGCAGAGCACGAGCAGTGCTGCGAGCGCGGCCAGCAGGCCGGGCCAGCCGATGAGCGCGCGAATGGCGTGCGCGCTGAACGCGAGCCCGACGGCGAGCAGCGCCAGCGCCTGCGCGAAGCGGGCCGAGCCCACGAACTCCCGCACGGCCTCGACGCGGCCGGGCGCTCCACTGGGGGTCATCGCGCCTCGTCGCCGCTCGGGGCCTCGAACCCGGTCGGCTCCGGGGTCGGTCGCGCGAGCGCCGATCGGCGCGGCGGCGGCTCGGCCCGGAACGGCTCGTGCTGCCACTGCCGTCGCTTGGTCGCCCAGGCGATCGCGATGAGCAGCGCCCAGCCGCTCTCGACGAGGATGCGGCTCTCGGCGAGGCTCTGCCCGATGAGGGCGACGAGCACCAGCAGCGGCAGCAGGGAGGCGGCCGAATACGGGAGTGCCCGGCCCGAGGCATCGACCGGCCGATCGACCGAGAGGAACCACGACCGCCACAGTGCGCCGATCACGATCGCCGCGAACGCGAGCAGGCCGAGGATTCCGAGCTGCATCCAGACGTCGAGCCACGCGTTGTGCGCCTGGAGGTAGACGACGCCCTTGCGCACCGCGAGGTCGTCGAACGGCTCGACGAGCGGGTTCCAGTAGCCGACCCAGCCCCAGCCCGACCCAGGGCCGCTCGGTGGCCATGCCGATCACCGAGTCCCAGATGTCGAGGCGGCCGGTGAGGTCTTCGCCCTTGCCGAAGAGCTCGAGCAGGTTGTTCCAGAACACGGCGAGCAGGGTGACGGATGCCACGAGCACGCCGCCTGCCGTGACGTAGACGCCGCGCCGGCGCTCGGGTCCGACCCGTCGCGTCCACAGCGCGAAGGCGAGCGCGACGAGCACGATCGCCGCGACGAGGATCATGGTCGCCGAACGGGTCAGCACGAACACGAGCCCGGCCACCACGAGCCAGGTGATGCCCCAGCCGCGCCGCATGCTGCCGGCGGCGAGCAGCACTCCGAAGACGATGAGCCCGAGCAGGGCGACCATGCCGAGCAGGTTGCGGCTCGCGACGATGCCCTCGATCGGCCCGCCGTCGAACAGCAGCGAACGCGACCAGTAGAACGCCATGGGCAGCTTGCCCTCGGGTTCGAAGTCGGGGAAGTTGGGCAGCAGCGGCTCGCGGATGAAGATCGCGACCCACAGTTCGAAGAGCAGCGAGAGCGCCAGCACCCACTTGATCGCTGCGCTGAGCGCGCGCACGAAACGCGCCCACGGCAGGCACAGCACGAGTGACACGGCCACGAGGGTCGTCACGAGCGTGAGCAGCACACCCAGAGCGGATGCCCCGGGGTAGAACGACCACGCGATCGAGAGCGTCGCGATGATGAGGAAGACGAGTGTGGACTTCGGCACCCGGCGCCACGTCCACGTCGGCTTCGTCTTCACGATGAGCACGATCGCGCCGACGATGACGATGCCGGCGACGATGCCGAAGCCCCACCAGCCGAGCAGGTTGCGCCAGAACTGGCCGGCGAGCAGCGTGAACAGTGCGAAGGTCGAGTACGCGCCGATCCATGCGTCGCGTCGGCCTGAGGTCATGGGGTCAAGGCTACCGCGCGCCCGATCGCATGCATCAGACGAACGCAGCCTGGCCCGTGATCGCCCGCCCGACGATGAGGGTGTTCATCTCGAGCGTGCCCTCGTAGGAGTACAGCGCCTCGGCGTCGGCGAAGAACCGGGCCACGTGGTGGTCGAGCACGATGCCGTTGCCGCCGAACACCTCGCGGGCCCACGCGACCGTCTCGCGCATGCGAGCCGTGGCATACGCCTTCGCGAGGGCCGAGTGCTCGTCGCGCTGCTCGCCGCGGTCGAGCATCTCGCTGACGCGAACGACCATGCCGAGCGAGGCGGTGATGTTGCCGAGGCACTTGACGAGCAGGTCCTGGATCAGCTGGTGCGCTGCGATGGGCTTGCCGAACTGCTCGCGCTGCCGGGCATAGTCGACGGCGGCCTCGTAGGCGCCGATGGCCGTGCCCACCGCCGACCAGGCGACCTCGGCACGCGTGTGGCGCAGCACCGCCGCGGTCGCCTTGAACGAGTCGGCGTTCTGCAGTCGCAGCGACTCGGGCACGACGACGTCGGTGAGCGTGATGTCGGCGTTCTGCACGGCACGAAGGCTGATCTTGCCCTCGATCTTCGTCGCCGAGTAGCCCGGGGTCGACGGTCGGCACGATGAAGCCCTTCACCTGGCCGTCGGCGACGTCCTTCGCCCAGATGATCGTGATGTCCGAGAACGTGGCGTTGCCGATCCAGCGCTTCTGGCCGTTCAACACCCACTGGTCGCCCTCGCGACGGGCAGTGGTGCGCAGGCCCTTCGCGGAGTCGGAGCCCGAGAGCGGTTCGGTCAGCCCGAACGCGCCGATCACCTCGCCGGACGCGATCTTCGGGATCCACTCCTCGCGCTGCTGCCTTCGAGCCCGCGATCGCGAGCGTGCCGCCGACGAGACCGTTCTGCACGCCGACGAACGTGCTCACCGACGGGTCGATGCGGGCGAGCTCGAGCGCGACGAACCCGCGGAACACCGCGGAGTTCTCGAAGGGCTTGGTCTCGTCCCAGGCGAACGACAGCGTTCCGAGGTCGGCGAGCGGCTTCACGACCTCATGCGGGAACTCCGCCCGCTCCCAGTACCCGCCGATGACCGGTTTCACGTCGCGTTCGCCCCATTCGCGGATCGCGGCGATCGCCTGCTGCTCGCGTTCGGTGAGCAGGGCGGACTCGTACGAGTAGAAATCGCTCGGCAAGGGCGCGAAGTTCATGACGGCTCCAATGAGGGTGGGATGTCCCGAGCCTAGGTCGGGGCGCCGGACGAGGTTGAAGCGGTTGGTAGTTTTGAGCAAACCCCCGAAAGGACCACGACGGATGTTTGTTCGGATCGACAACACTCCTCGCGACTATGCGTGGGGTTCACGCAGCGCGATCGCCGCATTCCGGGGGCGGCCCGAGTCGGGCGCTCCCGAGGCCGAGCTCTGGCTCGGCGCACACGCCGGTTCTCCCGCGCGGCTCGTCGACGGGGCATCCGTCGGCCATGCCGACCTGGCGCAGTGGATCGCCGCCGACCCTGTCGCGACGCTCGGTGCAGAGCTCGCGGGCGAGTCGGAGCCGAGGCTGCCGTTCCTGCTCAAGGTGCTCGCCGCCGGCGCCCCGCTCTCGCTGCAGGCCCACCCGACGCCCGAACAGGCGCGCGCCGGCTACGAGCGCGAAGACGCCGACGGCATCGCGCTCGACGCGTACGACCGCAACTACAAGGATCGCTTCCACAAGCCCGAGTTGATCGTGGCGGTGAGCGACCGCTTCGACGCGCTCTCCGGATTCCGGCCGCTCGACGAGGTCCACGCCGTCGCGCAGGTCCTGCGCGATGCCGACGCGGCATCACCCACGCCCGAGCCGGGCGCCCTCGACCTGCTCGAGGCGCACCTCGGGGGGCAGTCGCCGCTGGCAGACACCGTCGAGTGGCTCCTGCGCGATGGGCGCGGAGGCGACACGGGCGAGGCCTCGTGGGTGATCGAGCGCGTCGTCGCGCTCTCGGGGTCGGAGGTGGCGGCGGCCTCGCCGTACGCGGATTCGTTCGCCACGGTGCTCGCGCTCGCCGAGGCCTATCCCGGTGACCCCGGCCTGGTCATCTCGTTGCTCCTCAACCGGGTGCGGCTGCGCCGGGGCGAGGCGCTGTACCTTGCTGCCGGCAACATCCACGCGTACCTCGACGGGCTCGGCATCGAGCTCATGGCCGCGAGCGACAACGTGCTGCGCGGGGGCCTCACGCCGAAGCACATCGACGTGAGCGAGCTGCTCGAGGTGCTCGACTTCACGCCGATGCCGCCGCCGAGGCTCGAACCCGAGCGCCCCGCGCCGGGAGTCGAGGTGTTCCGTCCCGGGAGTGCCCGACTTCGTGCTGTATCGCGTGCAGGCAGCGGAATCGGATGCCCCGCGCATCGCGCTTGACCGGACCGGCGATCGTGCTCGCCGAGGGCGACGAGGTCTGGCTCGAGGGCGAGAACGGTGTCGGTTCGCTCGCGCGCGGCGAGGCGCTCTACGTCACGCCCGACGAGGCCGAGCTCACCGTCACCGGCCCCGGCATCGCCTGGATCGCGACGACCGGCAGGGCTAGGCCGTCGCGCGCACCCCGAACAGCCGCCGGTAGGCGGTGGGCGTGGTCTGCAGCACCTTCACGAAGTGGTGCCGCATGACGGCGGCGGCGCCGAACCCGGTCTCACGGGCGATCTCTTCGAGGGTGTAGTCGGTCTCTTCGAGCATCTGCTGCGCGCGCAGCAGCCGCTGGCGGTTGAGCCACGCGTTCGGGGTGGTGCCCGTCTCGGCGCGGAATCGCCGGGCGAAGGTGCGCGGCGACATGAGGGCCTTGCGGGCGAGCAGGTCGACGGTGAGGTCTTCGTCGAGGTGCTCGAGCATCCACTCGGTGACCTTGGCGAACGAGTCGCTGTGGCACTCGGCCACGGGCGTCTGGATGAACTGCGACTGCCCGCCGTCGCGCTGGGGCGGCACGACCATGCGCCGCGCGATGATGTTCGCGGCGCTCGCGCCGAGCTCGGTGCGCACGATGTGCAGTGCGGCGTCGATGCCCGCCGCGGTGCCGGCGCCCGTGACGACCTTGTCGTCTTGCACGAAGAGCACGTCGGGGTCGACGTCGGTGTTCGGGAACATGTCGGCGAGCTGGTCGGTGTACATCCAGTGGGTGGTCGACTGCCGGCCGTCGAGCACGCCGGCGTGGCCGAGGGTGAACGCGCCCGAGCACACCGAGAGCACCCAGGCGCCGCGGTCGACCGCGGCACGGATGACGTCGAGCACGCGCTCGTCGGCGGGGGAGTCGATGAGCGATGCCGGCACCGCGACGAGGTCGGCGGTGTACGCGGCGTCGAGCCCCTCGGTGACGACGATGTCGAAGCCGAGCTTCGTCGTGACGGGACCGGGGTCGGCGGCGACGACGTGGAAGTCGAACGTCGGGCCGCCCTGATCGCTGCGGTCGATGCCGAAGACCTCGCAGATCACCCCGAATTCGAACGGCGCCATCTGGGGAAGGGCGATGCAGGCGATGGAGTTGAGCACGATGCCTCCGAATGGCAGGAATAGTACGTTCGATGTCCATGCTGCCACTGTCGGCAGGATCTGGCAAGACATAGATTTACTGCCATGACCACGATCATCTTCCTCGTCCTTGCGGGCATCGCGATCTGGGGTGTCCTCGCCACCGTCCTTCGCCTCGACGATGACGGCTACGGCCGCCCTGAGATCCGCGATCGCAACCGGCACGTCGAGAACCTGCCCACGCGACACGCCTGACGCGGCGCCGGGTGAGCGGATCGGGACATCCGCGCGCCCTGCACCGCTCAACCACGCCCACGCCCTCCCGGTTACGATCGGGAGGGCGTCGGACGTTCCGCCGCCGAAGAGAGGCGGAACATGAGCTGGCTGGTCACCGGGGGAGCGGGCTACATCGGGTCGCACGTCGTGCGCGCATTCCAGGCGAAGGGCATCGACACCGTCGTCGTCGACGACCTGTCCTCGGGCCGGCGGGAGTTCGTCACCGAGCAGGAGCGGTTCGTGCACGGCTCGATCCTCGACGGCCGAATGCTCGAGGACACGTTCGACAAGTTCCACGTGCAGGGCGTCGTGCACCTCGCGGGCTTCAAGTACGCCGGCGTCTCGGTGCAGCGCCCGCTGCACACCTACCAGCAGAACGTGGCGGGCACGTCGATGCTGCTCGCCGCCATGGAGGCGAAGGGCGTCGACCGCATCGTGTTCTCGTCGAGCGCCGCCGTGTACGGCACGCCCGACGTCGACCTCGTCACCGAGTCGACCCCGAAGCATCCCGAATCGCCGTACGGCGAGTCGAAGCTCATCGGCGAGTGGCTGCTCGCCGACCAGGCGCGCGCCACCGGTCTCGCGCACACGAGCCTGCGCTACTTCAACGTCGTCGGATCGGGCACGCCCGAGGTGTTCGACGCGAGCCCGCACAACCTGTTCCCGCTCGTGTTCGAGGCGCTGCTCGACGGTCGCACCCCGCGCATCAACGGCGCCGACTACCCGACGCCCGACGGCACGTGCGTGCGCGACTACATCCACGTCGCCGACCTCGCCGAGGCGCACGTCGTGGCGGCGCAGCGACTCGACTCGGGCGCGCCCATCGAACCCGTCTACAACCTGGGCTCGGGCGACGGCGTCTCGGTCGGCGAGATCATGCGAGCGGTCGCCGAGGTCACCGGCATGGACTTCACGCCCGAGATCGCGCCTCGCCGCCAGGGCGACCCGGCGCGCATCGTCGCCTCGGGCGAACTCGCGGCGCGCGACCTCGACTGGCGCATGCGGCACACCCTCGCAGAGATGGTCGCAAGCGCCTGGGAGGCACGCAAGGCTGCCACGGTTGATAACGTCTGACGACACGCGGCGTGTCGTTGAAGCCTCGACGGGCCGCTTGAGGGTTTACCATCTGCGACTTGACTCTCACGAATTACAACGGTGTAATTGGTCATGACACACCCCTCGGGGTGTTGGTACAACTGGGTGGGAGACGATATGGGAAATCCTGAATATCGTTCTGGAGTACCTGACGATTGGTTCATCGATCCGGTCAGGCTGGGAGTTCCCGGCGTGCGGCCGACCGTCGATGACGACAATCCGTTGGCGTGGCAGAGCGACGCACTGTGCGCGCAGACCGATCCCGAGGCGTTCTTCCCCGAAAAGGGCGGATCGACTCGAGACGCGAAGAAGATCTGCACCGGCTGCGAGGTGCGTTCCGAGTGCTTGGAATACGCACTCTCGAACGACGAACGCTTCGGCATCTGGGGCGGTCTCTCCGAGCGCGAGCGTCGCAAGCTTCGCAAGCGCGCGGTCTGACACGCGGGGTCCCGCCATCGGCGGGCCCCGCGTCGCGCACGTTCCGTCGCTCACGATTCATCTCGCGTTTCGAGGCGCGCCCGGTCGAGTGACGGATGCCGCGGGGTGAGCCGCTTAGGCTGACCCCGATGTTCCCCAGAGTCACCGCCATACTCGTCGTGCACCGGGGCGGCGACCACCTTCGACGAACGCTCGCCGCGCTCGACTCCCAGACGCGCCGTCCCGACGCCCTCGTCGCGGTGCTGACCGAGGCCGACGCCGACGCGCGCGAGCAGGTCTCGGCCGCGTCGCCCACCCACGTCGTCGAGCTGTCGCAGCGCCTCTCGTTCGGCGAGGCGATCCGCGCCGCCGACCGGATCCTCGACGAACCGGCATCCGATGCCGACGCGCTGTGGCTGCTCGCCGAAGACAGCGCGCCGGCGCCCGACGCGCTCGCGGCGCTCGTCGCCACCCTCGAGACCGCGAAGTCGGTCGCGATCGCCGGACCCAAGCTGCGCGAATGGGACGAGCCCGACCGCATCGCCGGCTTCGGCCGCACGATGACGCGACTGGGGCGAAGCGTCGCGCTCGTCGACGACGAGCTCGATCAGGGGCAGCACGACGGCCTGAGCGATGTGCTCGGCCTCGACCCCGCTGCGATCCTCGTGCGCCACGCCGTCTGGCGAGCCCTCGGCGGATTCGACCCGGCCCTTCCGGTCGTCGACGACGCCCTCGACCTCTCGGTGCGGGCGCGCCTCGCGGGGCACCGCGTGGCCGTCGTGCCCGAGGCGCGCGTCGAGTTCGCCGGCAGCGGCGTCGCCGGGCTCGAAGCCGGATCGCGTGCACGCACCATCCGTCGTCGCGATCGCGCGACCCGCGCCGCGCAGTTGCACCGCCGGCTCGTCTACGCGCCGGCCGCGACCGTGCCACTGCACTGGATCACCTTCCTGCCGCTCGCGTTGCTGCGCTCGGTGCGCCTGCTCCTCGTCAAGGCGCCCGGTTCGATCCCGGGTGAATGGGCTGCCGCGTTCACGACGATGTTCTCGGGCTCCCGAGTGCCCCGCGCCCGTTCCACGCTGAAGCGCGCGCGCACGGTCGGCTGGTCGGCCGTCGCGCCGCTGCGCATGCAGCCCGATGAGCTGCGACGACGACGCCAGCATGCCGCCGAGGCTCGCCGCGCGAGGGCTCGCGGCCGCGACGCAGGAACTGCAGTTCCTCGGCACGGGCGGCGGTTGGGTGCTGCTCCTCTCGGTCGCGGCATCCGTCGGGCTCCTCGCGTGGCTGATCGGCGCGCCCGGCGTCGGCGGCGGGGGACTGCTGCCGCTCTCCGACGGCCTCGCAGCACTCTGGCGCAACGCGGCGTACGGGTGGCGCGACATCGGCACCGGATTCGTCGGGGCCGCCGACCCCTTCGCCGGAGCGCTCGCGGTGCTCGGCTCGATCACGTTCTGGGCGCCCTCGTTCGCACTCGTGCTCGTGTGGCTGCTGGCGCTGCCGGCGGCGGCGATGGGCGCGTGGTTCGCGGCATCCCGGCTCACCGAACGCGGCTCGGTGCGTGCCGTCGCCGCGCTCGTGTGGGCGTTCGCGCCGCCATTCCTCATCGCGCTCGGCGACGGACGCCCCGGGGCCGTGCTCGCCCACGTGCTGCTCGGCTGGCTCGCGTTCGCGGCATTCGGGGCGGCGACGTCATGGGCGGCCGCGGCAACCGCCTCGCTGTTGTTCGCCGCGGTGATCGCCGCGGCGCCGAGCCTCGCGCCCGCGCTGATCGTGGCCTGGGTGATCGCGATGGCGGTCAGCGGCCGGGCATGGGGGCGGCTGGCGATGCTGCCGATTCCGGCCCTCGCCCTCGCGTTGCCGCTCGTCATCGATCAGATCGGCCGGGGCAACCCGATCGCGTTGCTCGCCGATCCCGGCCTCCCGGTCGCCAGCGCGGTGCCGAGCACCTGGCAACTCGCGCTCGGCTTCCCCGACGGCTCGTGGGGCGGCTGGGACGCCTTCTTCGCCGGCGTGCCGAACGTCGACTTCCGGCTGGCCCTCAGCGCGCTCATCCTGCCCCTCGTGCTCCTCGCGATCGCCGCGGTGATCGCACCGCGCATCAGGTCGGCGGTGCTCGCACTCGGCGCGGCACTGCTCGGCTTCGCGACCGCAGTCGGCGCCTCGCACGTCGCCGTGGCGACGATCGGCCCCACCGAGATCGCCCTCTGGACGGGAGCGGGCCTCAGCCTCGCGTGGCTCGGTCTCGTGCTCGCCGCGGTCGTGGCGCTCGACGCCGTGCGACGCGGTCCCGCGTTGCTCGGGTTCGTGGCCTTCGCCGGTGTACTCGCCGCCGTGCTGCCGACCGCGGTCGGCATCGCCGTCGACCGGGTCGCGATCGCCCCGGCCGCCGAGCGCACGCTGCCCGCGTTCGTCGGCGCCGAGGCCGACAACGACTCGCGCGTGACGACCATGCGGCTCACCCCCGATGCCGACGGCAGCCTGCGAGCCACGCTCGAGCGCGGCCGGGGCGTCACGCTCGACCAGCAGTCGACCCTCGCCGACACCGCCGAGACGCTGTCGGCCGCCGACGAGCAGCTCGCCGAGATCGCGGGCAACCTCGCGTCGCGCAGCGGGTTCGACCCCGATGCCGCGATCCGCGAGTTCGGGGTCTCGTTCGTGCTGCTCGATGCGCCGTCCGACGACGCCGAGCGGGGAGCGGTCGCGACCGCCGAGCGGGCGCGCGCCGCGCTCGACGGCAACGCCGCGCTCATCGCCGTCGGCGAGACCGATTTCGGCGTGCTGTGGCGATTCGTCGACGCCCAGGCGGATGCCCCGGCGGCGCAGATCCCCGCGGGCGCGGGCGGGTGGCAGGCGGTGCTGATCACGGTCATCCAGCTCGTCGTGCTGGGTGCGACCCTGCTGCTGTCGATCCCGACGGGCGCCGGGCGCGAGCGCGATCGCCGGTCGACCGTTCGTCGCGACGACGTTGGCCGCGGGCGGCCGGAGCCCGAGCCGGAACCGCGAGCCGCGAGCCCGAGCCGGGCGCCGTGACCGAGCCGGGCGCTGAGCCCGAGCCGGAGCCGGACCGAGCCGAGCGTGAGCCCGAGCCGGAAGCCGTGACCGAGCCGAGCGCCGAGCCCGAGCCGGGCGCCGAGGCCGAGCCCGAGCCGGAGACCGAGGCCGAGCCGAAGCCCGAGGCCGAAGCCGAAGCCGAAGCCCGACCGAGCCGAAGCCGAAGCCGAAGCCGAAGCCGAAGCCGAAGCGCGAGCCCGAGACCGCCGAGCAGACGGAATCCGATGCTGACGGGACATCCGCTGATCGCGGAAAGGGAGGCGACGATGACCGATAGGTTCACGCTCGCCCGCACCGCGGTGCGGGTCGGAGCGCGCGGACTCGCGGTGCTCGCCGCCGCCGGCATCGCCGTCGGCGCCGTCGCCGCGGCGGCCCTGGTGCCCTGGCCCGAGCATCGGGCCGAGGCGCCGTCGGTCGTCGTGCAACCCGCCGAGACCGGCCAGTTGCGCGTCTGCCCCGGCCCGCTGCTGTCGATCGGCGACGACCCGAACGCGGCCACGACGGCGAGCTCGGTCGGTTCCGCCTCGGTGATCTCGGGTGCGGTGCCCGCCGACGCGGCCATCACCGAGACGCCGCTCGCCGCGCCCGACAACGCGCGAGCCGACGCCGACGGAGCGCCGCTCGCACTCACCACCGAACCGGGTGCCGTCGATGCCGGAATGCTGGCGGGTGCGCAGTCGCAGACCGTCACCCGCGAGACGCTCTCGGGATTCGCCGCAGCGTCGTGCACCGAAGCCGTCGCCGAGTCCTGGCTCGTGGGCGGTGCCACCGACGTCGGGCGCACCGGGATCGTGCTGCTGGCCAACCCGACCGCCGTCGCCGCGACGGTCGACGTGCGCGTGATCGGCGAGACGGGCCGCGTCGACGCGCCGTCGGCGCTCGGCATCATCGTGCCCGCGGGCAGCCAGCGGGTGCTCTCGCTCGCCGGCCTCGCGCCGAACGTCGTGTCGCCGGTCGTGCACGTCACGAGCACCGGCGGCGCGATCGCCGCGAGTCTCGAGCACTCGGTCATCGAGGGACTGACGCCCGCGGGCGTCGAGCTCGTCGGGCCGACGGCGCTGCCTGCGCCGACACAGGTCATCCCCGGATTCGTCGTGCCGACGGACGGCGGCATCGCCCCGGCCGACGACCACGCCGAAGGCGACGACTTCCCGGCGGTGCGGCTGCTCGCGACCGGCGATGAGCCGGCCCAGGTCTCGATCGGCATCGTCGCCGAGGCGGGCGGTGGCGGGTCGACCGTCGACGTGACCCTCGAACCCGGGCTCGTCACCGACGTGCCGCTCGGTGAACTCGACGCGGGGGAGTACACGATCCGACTCGAGGGCGATGGCCCGTTCATCGCGGCCGCCCGCGCCACGACGGGCGCCCCCGAGGAGCAGACCGATCCCGACGGCGCCGACCCCGAGGCATCCGTCGACCTCGCGTGGACCACCGCGACCATGCCGCTCATCGACACGGCGGTCGTCGCAGTGCCGGCCGGACCCTCGCCGGTGCTGCACCTCGCGAACCCCGGCGATGACGAGGTCGAGGTGCGCTACACCCTCGGCGGTGACGAGCGCTCGATCACGATCGCGGGCGGTGACGCGGCATCCGTCGACCTCGACGACCAGTCGATCGTCGAGCTCGCGGGGGTCGCCGGGGTGCACGCGACCGTGACGTTCTCGGGCGACCAGGCGCTCGCGTCGTTCGCGGTGCAGCCGCCGGGGCCGCTCGACTCGCCGATCCGGGTGTATCCGCGCTGACGCAGGGCGCGCGCGAGTCGCCTGCGCCGACTCACGGCGTGCCGACTCGCGGCCGCGTCAGAGGTGCCGGTAGCGGCCGGGGGCCAGCTCCCACGGGTCGCGGCCGAGGAACTCGGCGATGGCGCGGAAGACGCAGCTCTCGATGAGGAGCTTCTCGTCGCGCTCCTCGCCCTCCTGCAGGCGCAGGAATCGCACGATCGGCAGCCGGAAGAAGACGATGCGCCGCTCGTCGTGGAAGACCTTCCACCGGTCGATGTGGTCGTCGTGGATCGCCTCGGCGGGGCCCTGCGCGACCTCGAACACGACGCCCTCGAGCTCGGGCCAGAGGCCCCGCAGGTAGGCGGCGGTGGTGCCGACCGTGAGCTCGAACTCGTCGAGCCGGTTGTGCAGCATCGGCAGGTGCGGGCCGGTGACCGCCGAGCGCATGCCGCGGCCGTGCCGGTCGCGGGCGAGCCGCCTCGGGGAGCGCGGCACGGCGACACGACGGGAACGAGGCATACCCTTCATCGTACTGAGTCGTTTCCGGCGATCGGCCGCCGTCGTCGCTAATCTTGATCTGCCATGAGACGTTGTTCGCGAACCGCATGCGCCGCTGAAGCGGTCGCGACGCTCACGTTCGACTACGCCGACTCCATGGCGGTGCTCGGACCGCTCGCCATCGTGCGCGAGCCGCACGGCTACGACCTGTGCTCGCGCCACGCCGAGCGCACGTCGGCGCCGGTGGGGTGGCAGGTGGTGCGGCACGTTTCACTCGGTGAGGTAGGTTTCAAGGCATGAATCCGGCAGCACCATCCGATGTTCGCGCGCGCCTCGACGCCGTCGTGAAGGCCTACGACGTCCGCGGCATCGTGGGCGAGGGGCTCACCGAGCCGATCGTCGAGGCACTCGCCGCCGGGTTCGTCGACGAGGTGGGCGCGGCCGGCGCGACGGTCGTCGTCGGGCACGACATGCGCGACTCCTCACCCGGGTTCGCCGCCGCGTTCGCGCGCGGGGCCGCCGCGCGCGGTGCCGACGTCGTCTCGATCGGGCTCTGCTCGACCGACGAGAGCTACTTCGCGTCGGGTTCGATGCACGCCCCGGCGGCGATGTTCACGGCGAGCCACAACCCGGCCGCCTACAACGGCATCAAGTTCTCGCGCGCGGGCGCCCAGGGCATCTCGCTCGACACCGGGCTCGCGGCGATCCGCGATCGCGCCGCCGACTACCTCGAGCAGGGCATCCCCGCCGCAGCGCAGCCGGGCGCCGTGACGTCGGCCGACGTGCTCGCCGACTACGCCGCGTACCTTCGCTCACTCGTCGACCTGAGCGCCGTCCGCCCGCTCAAGATCGTCGTCGACGCCGGCAACGGCATGGGCGGGCTCACCGTTCCCGCCGTGCTGGGCGAGGCCGCGGGCCTCGCCGCACTGCCGCTCGAGATCGTGCCCCTCTACTTCGAGCTCGACGGCACCTTCCCCAACCACGAGGCGAACCCGCTCGAGCCGGCCAACCTCGTCGACCTGCAGCAGGCGGTCGTCGCGCACGGCGCCGACCTCGGCCTCGCCTTCGACGGCGACGCCGATCGCTGCTTCGTCGTCGACGAGCTGGGCGGCGCCGTGAACCCCTCGGCGGTCGCGGCCATCGTCGCCGTGCGCGAGATCGCGCGCGTGCGCGGCGGCCGGCGAAGACGACGTCACGGTGCTCCACAACCTGATCACCTCCCGCTTCGTGCCCGAGGCCATCGAAGCGCGCCGGCGCCACGGCCGTGCGCACGCGGGTCGGGCACTCGCTCATCAAAGACCAGATGCGGGCCACCGGCGCCGTCTTCGGCGGCGAGCACTCGGCGCACTACTACTTCCGCGACTTCTGGGGCGCCGACAACGGCATGCTCGCGGCCATGCACGTGCTGGCCGAGTTCGGTGCCCAGCACGGGCCGCTCTCAGAACTCGCGGCGCGGTTCACGCCCTACTCGCTCTCGGGCGAGATCAACTCGGTCGTCGACGACGTGCCGGCCGCCTACACGCGCATCGTCGAGGCGTTCACCGGCCGCGCCGAGTTCGACGAGTTCGACGGCCTCACGGTCGACGGCATCACCGCCGAGAGCGAGCCGTTCTGGTGGTTCAACGTGCGCCCCTCCAACACCGAGCCGCTGCTGCGCCTCAACGTCGAGGGCGCCGACGCCGCCACCATGGCCGCGATCCGCGACGAGGTGCTCGCCCTCATCAGGGCCTGATCCGGCAGCACGCCGCGCGCCCTGCGAGAATGGGCGCATGGATTCCGCCGCCACCGCCACCACCGCCCTGCCCTTCAAGGTCGCCGACCTCTCGCTCGCCGAGGCGGGCAGGCACCAACTCCGGCTCGCCGAGAACGAGATGCCCGGCCTCATGGCGCTGCGCGCCGAGTTCGGCGCGGCGCAGCCGCTCGCAGGCGCACGCATCGCCGGCAGCCTGCACATGACCGTGCAGACCGCCGTGCTCATCGAGACGCTCGTCGCGCTCGGCGCCCAGGTGCGGTGGGCGAGCTGCAACATCTTCTCGACGCAAGACGAGGCCGCGGCCGCCGTGGTCGTCGGCCCGGCCGGCACGGTCGACGCCCCCGCCGGCGTGCCCGTGTTCGCGTGGAAGGGCGAGACGCTCGAAGAGTACTGGTGGTGCACCGACCGCATCTTCGACTGGACGGCCGAGGCCGCTGAGGCCGGCGCCGACTGGATCGGCCCGAACATGATCCTCGACGACGGCGGCGACGCCACGCTGCTCGTGCACCGCGGTCGCGAGTTCGAGGCCGCGGGCGTCGTGCCCGAGGCCTCCGCCGACGCGAGCCACGAGTACCGGGTCGTGCTCGACACCCTGCGCCGCTCGCTCGCGGTGAGCCCCGACCGGTGGACCCGGATCGCCGAAGAGCTCAAGGGCGTCACCGAAGAGACCACCACGGGCGTGCACCGCCTCTACGAGCTGCACGCCGAGGGCGAGCTGCTGTTCCCGGCGATCAACGTCAACGACTCGGTCACGAAGTCGAAGTTCGACAACAAGTACGGCATCCGCCACTCGCTGCCCGACGGCCTGAACCGCGCCACCGACGTGCTCATGGGCGGCAAGGTCGCGTTCGTCGTCGGCTACGGCGACGTCGGCAAGGGCGCCGCCGAAGCGCTCCGCGGCCAGGGCGCGCGGGTCATCGTGAGCGAGGTCGACCCGATCTGCGCGCTGCAGGCGGCGATGGACGGCTACCAGGTCGCCCGCCTCGAAGACGTCGTCGGCGACGTCGACATCTTCGTCACCTGCACGGGCAACAAGGACGTCATCCGCAGCGAGCACATGCTCGCCATGAAGCACCTCGCGATCGTCGCGAACGTCGGCCACTTCGACAACGAGATCGACATGGCCGCGCTCGAGACGCTCGAGGGCGCCGAGAAGGTCGAGATCAAGCCGCAGGTGCACGAGTGGCGCCTGCCCACGGGCCGATCGATCCTCGTGCTGAGCGAGGGCCGGCTCATGAACCTGGGCAATGCCACCGGACATCCGTCGTTCGTCATGTCGAACTCGTTCACCAACCAGGTGCTCGCCCAGATCGAGCTCTGGACCCGCCCCGACGCCTACCCCGTCGGCGTCTACGTGCTGCCGAAGCACCTCGACGAGAAGGTCGCGCGCCTGCACCTCGACGCCCTCGGCGTGCAGCTCACCGAGCTCAGCCCCGAGCAGGCCGCCTACATCGGCGTGCCGGTCGAGGGCCCCTACAAGGTCGACCACTACCGCTACTGATCGAACGGATGTCGCGGGCCCCGGGGCGTGTCAGCGCTCGGGGAACCC
Source organism: uncultured Actinomycetota bacterium (assembly GCA_963836825.1). GTDB lineage: Bacteria > Actinomycetota > Actinomycetes > Actinomycetales > Microbacteriaceae > Agromyces. The sequence continues at coordinate 231,233 of CAWILI010000040.1, read as the reverse complement.
GGCCGGCGTCGAGGTGAGCACCGGGGCGAGTGCGGCCATGCGCGCCGACTCGAGGCCGAGCGCGGTGAGGTCGCGTTCGCGGCGCAGCGCGGCGACGCCCGCGAGGAACCGTTCGGCAGGGACATCCGGAATCGGTGAGACGAAGGGCGCGACCTCGGCGGCGAGGGATGCCGCGAGCCGCACCCGGCTCTCGGCGACGAGGTGATCGGCGTTGGTGAAGAACGCGGCCACGCGCCGGGCGAGCGGGTCGGGGAGGCGGCCGACGTCGGCGATCGTCGCCCAGCCCGTCAGCTCGACGGGGACGCCGAAGGCCGTCGACGGCACGCGCGGCACGCGTTCGACCTGCGCGTGGGTGCCGGCGAGCAGGTCGCCGAGCCGCTTCGACGAGGGGTTCAGGAAGCCGACGAGCACGGCGAGCCCGCCGAAGGTCAGGTAGATCTCGATGACGCCGGTGAGGGCGCGGATGAGCGCGTGCCGGAAGCCGATCGCGCCGCCGTCGTCGCGCACGACGCGCAGCCCGAGCGCGAGCTTGCCGAGCGAGCGGCCGCGGGTCGCCGTCTCGACCGCGGTGGGCACGATGACGATGACGGTGACCAGGCCCGTGATGAGGATGGCGCGGAACGCGGCCTCGTCGACGCCGAGCCCCGATACCGCCCACAGCAGGCCGAGGAAGAGCACGATGCTCACGATCACGTCGATCGCCGTGCCGCCGCCGCGGATGAGCGCGCTCGCCGGCCGCACGTCGAGTGAGACGGCCTCGCCGGTGAGCACCCCGTCGTCGTCGAAGCGGGCGACTCTGACGAAGGCGGCGGTCGATTCGGCCATGGGTAGTATTCAAGCAGATGGACCTCGACGCACTCGCCACCGCCCGCCACGACGACTGGCAGCGCCTCGACGCGCTCGCACGGCGGCGTCGCCTGGCGGGGCCCGAGACCGATGAACTCATCGAGCGGTATCAGGCCGGGGCATCCGACCTGTCGCTCGTGAAATCGACCGCCGGGTCGACCGCGCTCGGCGACCGCCTCTCGATCTCGCTCGCGCGCGCCCGCCTGAAGTTCACGGGTGCCCCCGAGAACCCGCTGCGCCAGCTGACGCGGTTCGTCTGGGTGAGCCTTCCCGCCGCCCTGTACCGGCTGCGCTGGATCACGCTCGGGGTCGCCGTCGCGACCTTCGTCATCGCCGGCCTGTATGCCTGGTGGATCGGCGGCGACCCGCGCGCCCTCGCGGCACTCGGCAGTGAGGGCGAGCTCGAGCAGCTCGCCGAAGAGGGGTTCGTCGCGTACTACTCCGAGAACCCCGCGGCGTCGTTCGCCGGCATGGTGTGGACCAACAACGCGTGGATCGCCGCGCAGTGCATCGCGTTCGGCGTGCTCGGCGTGTGGGTGCCGTACGTGATCCTGCAGAACGCGCAGAACCTCGGCGTCACCGCCGCCGTCATGTTCGCCTACGACGAGGCCGACACGTTCTTCCTCTACATCGCGCCGCACGGCTTGCTCGAGCTCACCTGCGTGTTCGTCGCCGCGGCCGGCGGCCTGCGCATCTTCTGGGCGTGGGTGGCACCGGGGCCGCGCCCGCGCGGCATCGCACTCGCCGAAGACGCCCGATCGTTGTTCACGGTCGCGATCGGGCTCGTGTTCTTCCTCTTCATCGCCGGTCTCATCGAGGGCTTCGTGACGCCGCAGCCGTGGCCGTGGGTGGTGAAGATCGGCATCGGGGCGCTCGCCCTCGCCGGATTCCTCGCCTACATGCTCGTGCTCGGAGGACGTGCCCGGCGAGCCGGCGAGACCGGCGACCTCGTCGAGTTCGAGGCGGGGCGACGCGCGTCGTCGCGGGCTGAACCCCGTCAGAGTCGGCCCGTGGCCTTCAACTCGAGGTATCGGTCGGCGAGCGCCGGCGGCAGGTCGTGCGGCGCCGCAGTGACGGTGAGGGCGCCGAGCCGGCGGATCGCGGCGCCTACGCGCTCGGCGTCGTTGAGGCCGCGCTCGGCCGCGGCGGCGCGATAGACCTCGTCGAGATCGTCACGGCTGCGGCTCGCGTCGATGAGCCCCGGGTCGGCGACGGATGCCACGACCACGGTATGCCTCGAGGTGAGCTGCGGCAGCACCGAGAGCAGCCCGCGAGCGCTGCCGGGGGAGTCTGCGGCGGTGAGCAGCACGACGAGCGCGTGCCGGCTGGTCACCCGGCGCACCTGGCCGGGCACGATCGTCCAGTCGGCCTCGACGAGCTCGGCGTCGATGCCGGCCATGGTGTCGACCATGCGGGCGAGCAGCTCGGGGCCGGTGGCCCCGTGCACGCGGCCGCGCAGCCGCCGGTCGGTGGCGAGGAAGTCGACTCGGTCGCCCGCGTGGGTGGCGAGCGCCGCGAGCAGCAGGGAAGCCTCGTAGGCGGTGTCGAGCCGGGGCTCGTCGGCGATGCGCGCGGCGGCGGTGCGCGAGGTGTCGGCGACGATCACGATGCGGCGATCGCGCTCGGGGCGCCAGGTGCGCACCATCAGCCGCATGCCGCCCGGCACCTCGGGGTCGGCATGACGTGCGGTGGCACGCCAGTCGACCGAGCGCACGTCGTCGCCGCGCACGTACTCGCGGATCGAATCGAACTCGGTGCCCTGGCCGCGGATGAGCAGCGGGGTTCGGCCGTCGAGCTCGCGAAGCCTCGTGAGCCGTGACGGCAGGTGCGCGCGCGAGTGGAACGGCGGGAGCACGCGCACCCGGCCCGGCGAGGCGAGGGTGGCCTGTCGCGACCAGAGGCCGAGCGGCCCCGCCGACCGGATCGTCACCTGCGCGGTGCGGCGGTCGCCGCGACGCTGCGGCTCGAGGTCGAGCACGATGCGGCGTCGTTCACCCGGCGGGATCACGCGCTCGGCGCGGTTGTGTCCGAGGACTCCGGCCGAGGGCTCCCAGGCGTCGCGCACGGTCGCACGCAGGGTGCGCGGCCCGAGGTTCTGCACGGTGAGCACCGAGGTGACGGGCTCGCCGAGCCGCACCCGGTCGGGCAGCTCGCGCGCCAGCGCCACCCGTCGGGGCGACGCGGCGAGCGACAGGTCGACCGACGCCGCCACGACGACGACGAGCAGCCAGCCCACGAGCGCGAGCCAGGCCTCGGGCGCGCCGGCGAGCCCCGCCACGACGACGGGGACCACCCCGAGTGCGAGGACGAGCGCGAACCGACCGGTCGGTGCCATCTAGATCAGCGCCATCTCAGAGGGGAACCTGCACCTGCTGCACGATCGAGCGCAGCACCGCGTCGACCGAGACGCCCTCGAGCTCGGCCTCGGGCCGCAGTTGCACCCGGTGCCGCCACACGGGCAGCAGCATCGCCTGCACGTGGTCGGGTGTGAGCGACTCGTAGCCGGTGAGCCACGCCCATGCCTTCGACGCGGCGAGCAGGCCGGTGGTGCCTCGCGGGCTCACGCCGAGCCGCATCGACGGGCTGCGACGCGTGGCGCGCGCGAGGTCGACGAGGTAGCCGAGCACATCGTCCTCGACGCGCACCGCCGCCGCCGCCGCGCGCGCGGCAGCGAGCTCATCGGCCCCGAGCACGGGTTCGACGCCCGCCGCGGCGAGGTCGTGCGGGTCGAAGCCGTCGGCGTGCCGACGCAGCAGCGACAGCTCGGCGTCGCGCTCGGGGATGTCGAGCACGAGCTTCAGCAGGAACCGGTCGAGTTGCGCCTCGGGCAGCGCGTAGGTGCCCTCGTACTCGATGGGGTTCTGCGTCGCGGCGACCATGAACGGGTCGGGCAGCGGCCGGGTGACGCCGTCGGCCGAGACCTGGCGTTCCTCCATGGCCTCGAGCAGCGCCGACTGGGTCTTCGGCGGGGTGCGGTTGATCTCGTCGGCGAGCAGGATGTTCGTGAACACCGGGCCCTCGCGGAACGCGAACTCGCCCGACCGCGGGTCGTAGGCGAGCGAGCCGGTGACGTCGCCGGGCATCAGGTCGGGCGTGAACTGCAGCCGTCGTGTCTCGAGGCGCAGCGTTCGGCTGAGCGTGCGCACCAGCAGCGTCTTGGCGACGCCGGGCACGCCCTCGAGCAGCACGTGCCCGCGGGTCAGCAGCGCGATGATGAGGCCGGTGACCGCGCCGTCTTGACCGACCACGGCCTTGCCGACCTCGGTGCGCACGCGGTTGAGGGCGGCGCGCAGCTCGTCGTCGGTGCGCGCGGCGGCACCGGCGGCGGGGGAGCCGGCCGAGGCGTCGGCCGCAGCGGCGTGCGCCGGTGCGTCGGGCGTCGCGGCGGGTGCCTGCGGGGTCGTGGGGTCGGTTGCGATCGGGTCGGTCATGTTCGCCTTCCTGCGGTGTGGTCCCCGCGTTCGGGGTGGGATGCCTCGGGGTGGGATGTCGCGGGCGCGAGCGTCGCCCGCACCTGGTCTTCGAGCGTGGTGAGGTCGGCGGCGAGCCGCACGAGGTCGCCGTCGCCCGTGGGCGCGTCGTCGGCGAGGATGCGGCGTACCGCGACCGGGTCGCGGCCGGTGGCGGCGGCCGCGGCGACCGAGATGTCGTCGACGTGAGCGGTGCGGGGAAGCCGGAGCGCCGACGCGATGCGCTGGATGGCGCCGATGCGCAGTTGGTCGAGTGCGTGGGTGCGCGCGGCGTTGCGCGCGTAGAGGCGGGCGCGACCTTCGCTCGTCTCGCCGGCGGGGATGTGCACGGGGAGGTTCTCGGCGACGAGGGGGCCGAAGCGACGACCCTGCCACACGCCCGCGGCGATGACCACGATGATCGCGAGCACGAGCACCGGGCTGACCCAGCCGGGTGTCAGGTCGGCCAGGGTCGGCGCCGCCTCGGCGTCGGCGTCGGCCGGGCCGGGGAGGTACCAGACGAGTTCGTCGGACGCGCCGGCGAGCCCGACGGCGAGGGCGGCGTTGCCGTCTTCGGCGATGCGGCCGTTCTCGAACGGCGTCGACGACGCGACGAGGGTGAGTTCGCCGCCGTCGGAGGCTCCGGACGCGACGGCGTACCCGAACTCGCCGTCGCGGAAGCAGCCCTGCCACCCCTCGGCGGCGGCCGCGTCGTCGACGGTCAGCAGCCGCTGGCCGTCGGAGAGGGAGCCGGCCCGCTGGGCGACGGGCAGTTCGCACGCGACGTCGTCGATCGGACCCGTGGCGACACCGCCCGCGCGCACGCCGGGGGCCAGCGACTCGAGTGCGGCGAATCCGGGTTCGATCACGACGAGCCGACGCGCGAACATCGCGAGCAGGGCGAGCCGATCGTCGTCGAGCAGTGCGAACTCGTCGAACACGACGACCGTGGCGCCGGCCTTGGCGCCGTCGAGCGCCGCGTCGAACGCCCGGGCGTCGGTGACGGTGACACCGCGATCGCCGAGCACCTGCACGAGCGCCTTCGCCCCGGTCGGCGCCGGGTTGTCGGCGCCGAGCCGCGGGCCGCCACCGCTGACCGCGCCCTGCACCACGAAGAGCACGATCGCGCCGAGCACGAGCAGTGCGGCGAAGCCGAACCAGATGCGGCGGCGACGAACGGATGCTCGCAGGGTCGGGGTGAGGCTGACCGCGGCGTCGGCGCGGCCTCGGTCGGGCGCGCCCACGACGGTGCCGGGTGAGCCGGGTGCGCCGCTCATCGCTCCACCCCCGGCGATGCGGCCGCCGGCGTGTCGGCCTCGGACCGGGCCTGCGACAGTCGCGCCTCGAGGGCGGTTGCGCGCTCGTAGTCGGCCGCGTCGCCCGGTCGCCCGAGATAGCGCACCCCCTCGAACCCGGCGGCCGCGGCACGGAGCTCGGCGGCGTGCTCGGGGAACCGCCGCGTCGCGGCGTCGGCGAAGCCACGAGCCGTCGTACCCGGATGCACCTGCACGAGGTCGCGATCGACGAGGCCGCGCACGATCGCCCGGAACCGCTCTTCGATCGCGAGCGGCCAGTCGGCGGCCGCGGCGGCCGCGGCAGCCGCTCGACGAAGGGCCGCGAGGTCGCGCAGGTCGCCGTCGTCGAAGAGCGGCACCGTCGTGCTGCGGGCCCTTCGCAGTCGTGGCAGCCCGAACACGAGGAAGGCGACCACGACGAGCGCGGCGACGACGACCACGACGATGAGCGTGAGCACCGGCCCGGGCACCCCGGTCGCGCCCGCGAGGAGCTCGGCGAACCAGTCGCGGATCGCCTGCATCGCGACGTCGAACGCCGTGGGCTGCGCGGCCTGGTACTCGGGCTTGGAGAGCTCGTCGGTGAGCCACTGGCGCGCCTCATCGGCGTCGGGAACGAGCGGGGTCGCCGCCCGCGAGGTCGGGATCACGTGGTGGCGGCCCCCGCGGTCGGCGGAGGCGCGAACGGGTCGCCGACGGGGTGACCGGCGTCGCGCAGCTCGACGGTGCGCGCCAGCTCGAGGTCGAGCCCCTCTTGGCGCATGCGGAGGTCGACGTAGATGACGGCGACGAGCGCCGCCTGCACCACCGCCGTGATGGCGCCGATGATGATCGAGAGGATGAGCGTCACCACCGTGGTGATGATCGTGACGGTGAGCCCGCTGCCGGTGCCGTTGGGGTCGATGAGCACGGCGAGGATGGTGCCGATGAGCGAGATCGGCTGCACGACGACCTGGGCGGCGACGTTCAGGATGAGCGCGACGAGCAGCAGCGTGCCGAGGGTGCGCCAGAAGTAGCCGTCGGTGAGCCGCCACGAGCGACGCACCGCCGTGCCGATGCCGGCGTGCTCGAGCACGATGATGCTCGGCACGATCGCGAGCTTCGTGCCGAGCCATGCGGCGAGCACGACGACGCCGAGCCCGCCGAGCAGTGTCGCGACGATGGCGACGACCAGCGCGGCCGGCGACGTGAGCGCCCCGACGACGATGACGCCGACGAACACCGCGACGACGAGGAGCACCGCGAGCGTGACGATGGCGGTCCACCCGAGCAGCGGCCCGATGCGCTTCGCGGCCCTGCGCCACAGTGCGCCGAACCCGAGCCGTTCGCCGAGGGTGCCGGTCGCGACCTCGACGACCATGACGCCCTGCAGGAACGCCGACGCGACGACCGAGATCGCGATCGGCACGAGCATGACGAGCAGCAAGCCGCCCACGCCGCCCGCGGTGAGCGCGTCGAGGTCTTCGGCGGCCGCGTTCTCGATGCGCGAGAAGGTGAAGATGAGGAACGGCACGACGACCGCGGCCGTCGCGATCGCCGAGACGAGCTGCACGACCAGGCCGCTGCCGAACGTCGCCGCGGGGTTGCGCCGCAGCGCGGTGAACGGCGCCCACAGCAGCGTGCCGAATCCCAGTGGCCGCAGCGGCAGCAGCCCCGGCTTCGGCGGCGGCGCCCACGCGCCGGGTGCGCTCGGCAGGGGCGGCGGCAGGGGTGCGCCGTACGGCGAATCGGATGACCCGCCGCCGGCCTGCGGCGAACCGCCGGGCGCCGGCGCGCCCGATGGGGAGCCGGGGCCGGGGGTCGAGCCGGGAGCGGGCGCGCCGCCGGGCGCCTGCCAGTCGTGGTCTGACACCTGAACGCGCTCCTTCCGGCGGGGTTTCCCCATGCTTTCACATTCGCCCGACACCCGCCGCGCCGCCTCGGCTTCGCACGCGCCGACCCCGACGCCGCACGGTGCCACCCCACGGGACATCCGGCCCTGTGTCGTCGTGAACGGCTAGTGTTGACCCACTGGATTCTGCCCGGATCTCCGTGGCGACCGACAGAAATGAACCGATGCCTCCACGCGTACTCGTCGTCGACGACGACACCGCCCTCGCCGAGATGATCGGCATCGTGCTGCGCACCGAGGGCTTCGAACCCGTCTTCTGCGCCGACGGAACCGGAGCGCTCGCCGCGTTCCGCGATTCGAAGCCCGACCTCGTGCTGCTCGACCTCATGCTGCCGGGCGTCGACGGCATCGAGGTGTGCGGCCGCATCCGCGCCGAGTCCGGCACGCCGATCATCATGCTGACCGCCAAGTCCGACACCGCCGACGTCGTGCGCGGCCTCGAGTCGGGCGCCGACGACTACATGGTCAAGCCGTTCAACCCGAAAGAGCTCGTCGCACGCATCCGCACCCGGCTGCGTCCCTCGCCCGAGCCGGTCGCGGCCACGCTCGGCATCGGCGACCTCATCATCGACGCCGCAGGCCACGAGGTGCGCCGTGGCGACGACCGCATCAACCTCACCCCGCTCGAGTTCGACCTGCTGCTCACGCTCGCCTCGAAGCCGCAGCAGGTGTTCACCCGCGAGATGCTGCTCGAGCAGGTCTGGGGCTACCACTACAAGGCCGACACGCGGCTCGTGAACGTGCACGTGCAGCGCCTTCGAGCGAAGGTCGAGCACGACCCCGACAATCCCCGCATCGTGATGACGGTGCGCGGCGTCGGCTACCGCGCCGGCGCGACGACCTAGGCGCGGCGCATGACGGCGGCCGAGGCTCCGGCGCGGTTCCCGCCCGGGTGGGGGCGTGAGACTCCGCGGCGCCTCGTCGCGCTCTGGCGTCGCTCGCTGCAGTTCCGCACCGTCCTCATCACCCTCGCCCTGTCGTCGCTCGCGATCCTCGTCATCGGCGCCTACATCTCGTTCAGCGTCGCGTCGAACATCTTCCAGCAGCAGCTCGACCGGGTGCTCGAGGCCTCGAACAACGCGACCGTCGCGGCGCAGCGCATCCTCGACTCGTCCGACGCCGCCGACCGGGCGTCGCTGCAGAGCCTCATGAGCTCGACCGTGCGCACCGTGCAGGCCGTCTCGGGCAGCACCGCGATCGCGTACTTCCGGGCACCCGGCCAGGAGCCCAGCGGCATCGCCCCGCCAGACCGGGGCGCGCCCGACCTCAGCAACGTGATCACCGACAGAGCTGCGCGCGCGCGTGCAGGCCAACCCGGGCGGGCAGTTCTGGCAGTCGGTCGCGCTCGAGAACGCAGACGGCGGCAGCGACCCCGGCGTGGTCGTCGGCAGCGACCTCGAGGCGCCCCCCGGCGCGGGCCGCTACGAGCTCTACATCGGCTACAACTTCGCGGCGGCTCAAGACTCGCTCGCCTTCATGCAGGCCGTCGGCGTCGTCGGCGCCGTCGCGCTGCTCGCGCTGCTGACGGCGATCATCTTCCTCGTGGTGCGGTGGGTGATCGAGCCGATCCGCACCGCCGCGGCGACGAGCCGCCGACTCGCCGCGGGCGATCTCGGCGTGCGCATGCCCTCGCGAGGCGAAGACGAGCTCGCCACCCTCGCCGCATCGTTCAACGGCATGGCCGACAGCCTCCAGGCGCGCATCCGCGAGCTCGCCGAACTGTCGGTCATGCAGCAGCGCTTCGTGTCCGACGTCTCGCACGAGCTGCGCACCCCGCTCACGACGATCCGGCTCGCGGGTGACGTGCTGTACGGCCAGCGCGACGACTTCACGGGGCCGACCTCGCGCACCGTCGAACTGCTGCACACGCAGACCGACCGGTTCGAGATGCTGCTCGCCGACCTGCTCGAGATCAGCCGCTACGACGCCGGGTCGGTCGAGCTCGCGACCGAACCCACGAACCTCGTGCACCTGGCCGGTGACGCGATCGAGTCGATGTACGAGCTCGCGCGCGAGCGCGGCAGCGAGCTGCGGCTCGTCGCCCCCGGCGGCCACCTCGACGCCGAGGTCGACCCCCGGCGCATCCGCCGTATCGTGCGAAACCTGCTCGGCAACGCGATCGAGCACGGCGAGGGGCGCCCCATCGTCGTCGCGGTCGACAGCAACGCGACGGCCATCGCGCTGTCGGTGCGCGACTACGGACTCGGCATGACCGAAGACGAGGGCGCTCGCGTGTTCGACCGCTTCTGGCGCGCGGATCCGAGTCGCATGCGCACGATCGGCGGCACCGGGCTCGGGCTCGCGATCTCGCTCGAAGACGCCGTCGTGCACGGCGGCACGATCGACGTCTGGTCCAGACCCGGTGCCGGCACGGTGTTCCGACTCACGCTGCCGCGCACCGGCGCCGATGCGGCATCCGTCGTCTCGCCGCTGCCCCTCGAGCCCGACGACGTCGGTGCCGACGGACCGCCCCCGACCGGCACGGTCAGGGCGGTCGAAACCGATGCGAACCGGATCGTCGACGAGTCCGGCCCGGTTTCGCAGACGGCGACCGATGCTCCGCACGAGGCATCCTCGTCGACCCGAACCCCGGGGAGGCCCGCGATGCGTAGACGGCACGCGGCCGCGGCATCCCTCGCCCTGATGCTGCTCTCGCTGCTCACGGCATGCGTGTCGCTCCCGAGCTCGGGCCCGGTGACGGCCGGCGACCCCGAGCCGGTCGAGGAGTCGCTCGAGCTCGACACCTTCGCGCGAAGCCCGCAGCCCGATGCGACGCAAGAGCAGATCGTGCAGGGCTTCATCGCGGCCGCGGCGAGCCCGCGCAATCGCTACCAGGTGGCGCGGCAGTACCTGACGCCCGCGTTCGCCGATGAATGGCAGCCCGAAGCGGGCGCGACCATCGACATCCTCGCCGATCGCACGTTCGAGCAGCCGAGCGACGACGACGATGATCGTCGATGCGACGCCCGCGGCCTCACTGACGGCGAACGGGCAGTACGACCTGCCCGAATCGAGCGCCGAGGTGCAGTTGCCCTACCGCCTCGAGCAGGTCGACGGGCAGTGGCGCATCGCCGAGGCGCCGCAGGGCCTGCTCGTCGACGAGCTCACGTTCGAAGAGGTGTTCCTGCAGCACGCGCTGTACTTCTACGACACCGATTACCGCTACCTCGTGCCCGACCTGCGCTGGTTCGCCGGTCGCGACTCGGTGCAGACGAGCATCGTGCGCGCCCTGCTGGCCGGTCCGGCCGAGTGGCTGGCGCCGGGCGTCGTCTCGGCGTTCCCCGAGGGGGTGCAGCTCGAACCGAACTCCGTGCCGGTGTCGGGCGCGCACCGCGAGCGTCGGACTCTCGGGCGCCTCGTTCGACGACCTCGTGTACGGTGCAGCGCATGCAGGAGCAGCTCGATGCCAGCCTCGTCGGCAGCGTGCGCAACGTCGACGAGGTCGTGCTCTCGCTCGACGGGGCCGAGCAGGACGTGCCCGACCTGTCGCCCGAGCCCGAGGTGAACCCGCGCGTCGATCCGCGCCCGGTCGTCTTCGACGGCACCGACTTCGGGCACCTCTCAGTGTCGGGCGAGTCCATCGAGCCGATCGCGGGCGTCTCGGCGCAGGTCGCGGGCCTCGCTCCCGACGGCGCGTCCGTGGGGCCGGGCGCTGAAGCCGTCGCGGTGCGGTCGGCCGGCGGGGTCTCGATCGTGCGCACCGACGAAGAGCCGGTGCCGCTCGACCCGCGGCCGGGGCTCGTCGTCCCCGACATCGATCCGCACGGCGTCGTCTGGTCGGTGCCGGCCGGCGCGCCCGGCGAACTCGTCGCGTTCCTTCCCGACGGAACCGAGCGCCAGATCCCGGTGCCCTGGTCGGGTGACTCGATCGCGGCCATCGAGGTCTCGCGCGACGGCACCCGCATCATCGCGCTCCTCGGCGACGGACCGCGTACCGCGTTCGTGGCCGCCTCCATCGAGCGCGACGGCGACGGATTCCCGACGCAACTCGGGCCGGCGGTGCTGCGGCTCGCGAACGTCGCGGGCACGCCGCTCGACCTGGCCTGGCTCGACGCGCGACGCGTCGCCTCGATCACGGCGCTGCCCGGTGGCGAGACCCGGGTGATCATCCAGGTGGTCGGCGGGCTCTCCGAGGTGGTGCAGGGCCCCGCCGACGGCATCTCGCTCGTCGGCGGCAACGGCGAGCGCGACCTGCGGGTGCTCACGTCCGCCGGAGATCTCGAGGCACGCAGCGGCGTCGGGTGGCAGGATCGGGCGAGCGGCATCCGAATCACCGCGACGCAGCAACCCGACTGACCACCCGTCCTCGACAGGCGGCCGCATCCCCGGCCCATCCACATCGCCGTCGGCACCGGTCCCCGGCCGCGCCGCGGCCGACGAGACTGAGCGGATGACCCGACCCGCGCCGTTCCTCGCCGACGCCGGCGCCGGCCGGCGGCCTGCGTGCCCGCCTCGCCGCGGCCGCGCTCGATGCGCTCGCCGTGATCGCACCCGTCGCGTGCTCGGGCTGCGGGCGCCCCGACCGGGCCGTCTGCGACGACTGCCGTCGTGCACTCGCCGCGCACCCGACACCGGTCTCCCGTCCGGGCCTCGAACGACGCGATGCGCCCCCGGTGTGGGCGGCCCTGCAGTACGCCGGGCCGGTCGCCGCCGTGATCGGGGCGTTCAAGGACGGCGGCCGCACCGACGCGGCCCCAGTGCTCGGTCAGGCCCTGCGCGCGGCGATCGTGTGCGCACTCGCCGGCGCGCCCGACGGCCGGCCGATCGAGGTGTGCACGATCCCGTCGACGGCCCGCGCCCTTCGCGAGCGCGGGTACCGGCCCGTCGAGCTGATGCTCGGGCGCAGCGGCATCCGATCGTCGCCGGTGCTGCGCCTGGCACGCGATCGCGCCGACCAGGCGGGCCTCGGCGTCGAGGCCCGCCGCGCGAACGCCGAGGGCGCGCTCGCCGCACCGCGAGCACTCGCCGGCCGTCGATTCCTGATCGTCGACGACGTGCTCACGACCGGTTCGACCCTCGCCGAGGCGATGCGCGCGCTCGCCGCGGCGGGGGCCGTGACGACCGCCCTCGCGGTACTCGCCGAGACGCCGCTGCGGCGGTCGCCGGGCACAGGAGACTCATGGCAAACATTCCGTGACAATGCCGTGCCGGGCGACTACGGTGGCAGGACAGGCGTGGTCGATCCACCCTCTAGAACCGGGTGACACGCCGGTGAACGGAGGTCGTCATGGAACTGAACATCGTCGGACGCAACCTGGGGATCACGGATCGGTTTCGCGCGTACGCGACCGAGAAGTCGGAGAAGGTCACGCACCTCACCGACCGGGCGATCTCGCTCGACGTGAAGCTGAGCCGTCACAACGAGAAGAACGGCAACCCGGGTATCGACCGCGTCGAGCTCACCCTCGTCGGCAAGGGACCGGTGGTCCGAGCCGAGGCTGATGGCTCCGACAAGTACGCGGCGTTCGACGTGGCGCTCGGCCGATTGCTCGAGCGCATCCGGCGGGCCAAGGACCGCCGCAAGGTGCACCGCGGTGGATCGCGCCGCCCCACCTCGCTTCGCGAGGCCACCGAGGCGGGCTTCTCCGAGGTCGGCGTGCAGGCGGCCGCGCCCGAGGTGCTCGAGCAGGTGCGCACCGGCAGCATCCCCGTGGTCGCCGAGACCGACGCGACCGAAGAAGACGAGGTGTACAGCCCCGTGGTGATCCGTCGCAAGGTGTTCGCCTCGACGCCCATGGGGGTCGATGACGCCCTCTACTTCATGGAGCTCGTCGGGCACGACTTCTACCTCTTCGTCGATTCCGAGACCGGTCGGCCGAGCGTCGTGTACCGGCGCAAGGGCTGGGACTACGGGCTCATCGGCCTCGACGAGAACGACGACGCCACGGTCGACACCCCCGTGACGAAGGGCCGCGCGGCCGTCGCCTCCTGACCCGCCGCCCACCAGACGCAGCGAATCCGCCCACCGCGACCGCGGTGGGCGGATTCCGCTCAGCCTGCATCCCACTAGCATGGCTAAGATGACCGCTGCACAGGCGGTAACGGGCGTGCCCACCACCCGAGGCATGTGCGCCCGACGAGTACAGGAGAACATTCGTGGCTTCGATTCTGGAAAAGGTCCTCCGTGTCGGTGAGGGCCGAACCCTCAGACGACTCGAGAACTACGCCGCGGCGATCAACGCCCTCGAAGACGGGTTCCAGGCGCTCAGCGATGAAGAGCTGAAGCACGAGACCGTCGAACTGCGCGAGCGCTACTCGAGCGGCGAGTCGCTCGACGACCTGCTGCCAGAGGCGTTCGCGGCGGTGCGTGAGGCATCTCGGCGCACCCTCGGCCTGCGGCACTTCGACGTGCAGCTCATGGGCGGCGCGGCCCTGCACCTCGGCAACATCGCCGAGATGAAGACCGGTGAGGGCAAGACCCTCGTCGCCACGACCGCGGCCTACCTGAACGCGCTCACGAGCCGCGGCGTGCACGTCATCACGGTCAACGACTTCCTCGCGAGCTACCAGTCCGAGCTCATGGGCCGCGTCTTCCGCGCGCTCGGAATGACGACCGGATGCATCGTGGCCGGGCAGACCCCCGCGGTGCGCCGCGAGCAGTACGCGGCCGACATCACGTACGGCACCAACAACGAGTTCGGCTTCGACTACCTGCGCGACAACATGGCGTGGCAGGCGACCGACATGGTGCAGCGCGGCCACTACTTCGCCATCGTCGACGAGGTCGACTCGATCCTCATCGACGAGGCACGCACGCCGCTCATCATCTCGGGCCCCGCCTCGGGCGAGGCCAACCGCTGGTTCGCCGAGTTCGCGCGGCTCGCGAACCGACTCGTGCCCGGCGAGGACTTCGAGGTCGACGAGAAGAAGCGCACCGTCGGCGTGCTCGAACCCGGCATCGAGAAGGTCGAAGACTACCTCGGCATCGACAACCTCTACGAGTCGGCGAACACCCCGCTCATCTCGTTCCTCAACAACTCCATCAAGGCGAACGCCCTGTTCAAGCGCGACAAGGACTACGTCGTCATGAACGGCGAGGTGCTCATCGTCGACGAGCACACCGGCCGCATCCTCGTGGGCCGTCGCTACAACGAGGGCATCCACCAGGCGATCGAGGCCAAAGAGGGCGTGCAGGTCAAGGCCGAGAACCAGACCCTCGCCACGGTCACGCTGCAGAACTACTTCCGCCTCTACACGAAGCTCTCGGGCATGACCGGTACCGCCGAGACCGAGGCGGCCGAGTTCATGTCGACCTACAAGCTCGGCGTCGTCTCGATCCCCACCAACAAGCCCATGGTGCGCATCGACCAGGCCGACCTCGTCTACAAGAACGAAGAGGCGAAGTTCGCGCAGGTCGTCGAAGACATCGTCGAGCGCCACGCCAATGGCCAGCCGGTGCTCGTCGGCACGACGAGCGTCGAGAAGAGCGAGTACCTCTCGCGCCTGCTCGCCAAGAAGGGCGTGCGCCACGAGGTGCTGAACGCGAAGAACCACGCTCGTGAGGCCGCGATCGTGGCGCAGGCCGGTCGCCACGGCGCCGTCACCGTCGCCACCAACATGGCCGGCCGCGGCACCGACATCATGCTCGGCGGCAACGCCGAGTTCATGGCGGTGCAGCAGATGCACGAGAAGGGCCTGTCGCCCGTCGACACCCCCGAGGAGTACGAGGCGGCGTGGGACGCCGTGTTCGAGGCGACGAAGGCCGAGGTCGACAAAGAGGCCGAGAAGGTGCTCGAGGCCGGCGGTCTCTACGTGCTCGGCACCGAGCGCCACGAGTCGCGCCGCATCGACAACCAGCTGCGCGGTCGCTCGGGCCGTCAGGGCGACCCCGGCGAGAGCCGCTTCTACCTCTCGCTCACCGACGACCTCATGCGCCTCTTCAACGCGGGCGCTGCCGAGAGCCTCATGGCGCGCGGCGTGCCCGACGACGTCGCCATCGAGTCGAAGGTCGTCACCCGGGCCATCCGGTCGGCGCAGTCGCAGGTCGAGGCGCGCAACGCCGAGATCCGCAAGAACGTGCTGAAGTACGACGACGTGCTGAACCGCCAGCGCGAGGCCATCTACGGCGACCGCCGGCACATCCTCGAGGGCGACGACCTGCACGAGCGCACGCAGAAGTTCCTCGAAGACGTCATCGACGAGGTGCTCGACTCGCACACCGCCGAGGGCAACCCCGACGAGTGGGACTTCGACGCCCTCTGGACCGAGCTCAAGACGCTCTACCCGATCGGCATCACGATCGACGAGGTCGTCGCCGAGGCGGGCGAGAAGGGCCGCGTCAACCGCGAGTTCGTTCGGCGCGAGATCCTCTCCGACGCGAAGCACGCCTACCAGCGCCGCGAAGCGCAGCTCGGCAGCCCGGCGATGCGCGAACTCGAGCGTCGCGTCGTGCTCTCGGTGATCGACCGCCGCTGGCGCGACCACCTGTACGAGATGGACTACCTGAAGGACGGCATCGGCCTTCGCGCCATGGCGCAGCGCGACCCGCTGGTCGAGTACCAGCGTGAGGGCTACGCCATGTTCCAGCAGATGATGGGCTCGATCCGCGAAGAGACCGTGGGCTTCCTGTTCAACCTCGAGGTCGAGGTGGCGCCGCAGGGCGGCGTCGGGCCGACCATCGAGGCCAAGGGCCTGGCGAGGCCGAGCACTCCCGACGAGAAGCTCAGCTTCTCGGCTCCGAGCGACTCGGGCGGCGTCGAGGTGCGCAACCAGCGCGGTCAGGTGCAGCAGGCGGCCACGCAGCGCGCCCGGCGCGCGGTGGCCGAGAGCCAGGCGCCGCAGCAGCCCGCGGTCGAGCAGGCGCGCGGCGCGTTCGGGCAGAAGGCCGAAGGCGACGCGCCGCAGAACCGCGCCGAGCGTCGTGCGCAGGAGCGCAAGGGCCGCTAGTCGCAGACCACGACGGATGCCCCTGCCCGGCGATCACGCCGCGCAGGGGCATCCGTCGTCTGGCGATCGACGAGGACCGAGGTCAGGAGATCGGACGCATCCGCCTGAGGCCGGGTGAGTCGTCTCCTGAGTCGGGTGGCGTTGCGAGCGACGGTGAGCGCGGTCGCCGGTGATTCGCGAAGTCAGAGCACGCTGATCGCGCTCGCGCGCCAGCGCTGGTCGAAACCCTCGAGGCGGATGGCGACGGCGCGCGAACGCGCGCGCTGGTGCACCATGATGACGCCCTCGATGACGCCGTCGGCCGGCTCGCACAGGTGCACCCGCCCGAGCGTGAATGCCGGACGCTGCGGCGCCTGACCCTTGACCCGGCGGGCCCGCGCGGCGAGCACGACGCGCTTCGAGAGGTTGCGGTAGACGTCGTCGTTGACCCAGCGGGCGAGCTGCTCGAGGTCGCGGGCGCCGGCGAGCGCCTCGATCACGCAACGGGTGAGGTTGCGCAGCATCGGCTCGGGATCGGGCAGCTCGGCCCGGCGGGCCGGCTGACGCGCGAAGTAGTCGTCGAGATCGTCGTCGAGGAAGCGTGCGGGGGTGCCCGGGGCAGCGGGCGGTCGGGCAGTGGCGGTGGCGCGATCGGACATTCATGCTCCAGGTAGGGCCGGGGCTCGCCGACCTCTCGATCGCGCGACGTGATTGACCCCCGTTGTGGGGGTCATCGTGACTCCTGTCTGAAACTAATGAGCGGCCGTGAAGCGTGTCAAGCGCTTTCGTCACCTGTGGACAACTTCAGGCACACGCGACGTCACGCGGTAGCGTCGCTGCATGCGCTGGGACCTGCTGTTCGACGACCTCGAGTCGCAGCTCGACCGCGAACAGCGCGATGAAGAGCGCGCGCTCGCCATCGAGGACGAGCGGCTGCGGCTCGGTCGGCTGACGCTGCGCGACCGGCTGACGGCCGTCTCGCGCGCCACCGACGACGGTGATGCCATCGTGCGCGTCGAACTCCACGGAGGCGTGGTCATGGCGTTGCGTCCGCTCGCGTTCGGCCGCGACTGGATGAGTGCCGAGTCGCGCGCCGCTGATCGGCGATCGCGGCAGTGCGTCGTGCCGCTCGCGGCGATCGCCGCGGTGCTGCCGAGTCGCTCGCAGCTCGACCCGAGTCTCGAGCCCGTGCCCGAGTCATCCGCTCGCCTCGCCGAACGCATCGGGCTGTCGTTCGTGCTGCGCGACCTCTGCCGCCGCCGCACGCCCGTGCGGTTGACCACGGTCGACGGCATGGTTCACGGCACGCTCGACCGGGTCGCGCGCGACCACGTCGACCTCGCACTGCACGAACCCGGTTCGCCGCGGCGTGAACGTGAGATCCAGGGGTACCGCATCGTGCCGCTCGCCCGCGTGCTGCTCATCGAGTTCGACTGACGAGCCCGACGTCGGCGACGCCGACCCGGTGCGATCAGTCGACGGGGCGGATGCGATCGCGTCGAGCGCCGGACAGCTCGAACACGTTCGAGAACTCGCCCTCGTTGAACGCGGTGTGCGCGCGGGCGTCTTCGTACTGCAGCTCGATCCACACCTCGAGCTGCGCGCGCTCGATGCGCCACGGACCCGATGTTCCGACCCGGATCGCCGGGAGCTCGCCCGAGCGGATCAGGTCGTCGACGGTCGCCACATCGACGGCGAGGATCTCTGCCGCGTCGGCGATCGTGAGGAAGCGGCCGATCTCGTCGCCCGAACCTGGTGAGGTCATGTGACGATTATCGACCTGCCGGGCTGTCGCCGGGGCGCTTGTGGATAACTTCGGAGCATTCACCCGGATTCGGGCGACGATTGGGTGCGGCGCGCCCGGCGCCGGCGAAAGGAGACACGGCGAATGGCACGTCGCACCGACCGCGAGCGAGGGGCCTTGCGGCTCGATCCCCGCCTCATCATCGGCATCGTGCTGATCGCCGGCTCGACGACGCGGCGTCTGGGCCCTCGTCTCGGGGTTCGACGACTCGATCGAGGTCTACGTCGCACGCGACACCATCACCGCCGGCAGCGCCATCGAGATCGACGATCTCGCCGTCGAGTCGGTCCGCCTCGGCTCGAGCGCCGGGCACTACCTGCTCGCCGACGAATCCGCCGGCCGACGGGCTCGTCGCGACCCGCACGGTCCCTGCCGGCGAGTTCGTGCCGAGGTCCGCGGTCGACGAGGCCGATCGCACGGGGCTGTCGGTCGTCGTCGTGCCCAGTCGCGGGCCGGTGCCGAAGGGGCTCTCGGCGGGTGACCGCATCGACGTCTGGTCTGCGCGGGCCGTCGAGCGGGGCGCCTTCGAACCGCCGAAGGTGCTGATCTCCGACGCCGAGATCGCCGGGCTCGTCGAGAGCGAGGGCATGGTGCAGTCGGCGGGCGTGTCGGTCGAACTCCTCGTCCCGCGCGAGAAGGTCGCCGCCCTGCTCCAGGCGCTCGCCGCCGGCGATGCGATCGACCTCGTCGCCGCACGATCGGCGGTCGGCTGACATGGCGAGGCTCGCGCTCGCGCTCGATCCCACGACCGAAGACCGGTTGGTGCCCGACCTCGTCGAGCACGGGCACTCGATCGTCGCCCGCCTCGTGGGCTGGCGCGACCTGCTCGAGAGTCTCGACGTGCTCGCGCCCGACGTCGTCATCGTCGGCGCCGGTCGCGGAACGCTGAGCGCTGAGCTCCTCGACGCGTGCGACGAACGCGGAGTTCGCCTCATCGGGCTCGCCGGTGACGACGCCGAGCGAGCGCATGCGGCGCAGCTCGGGCTGCACGAGGTCGTCGACCGCGGTGCGCCGTCCGCCGAGATCGAGACCCTCGTGAGCGGGGGAGTCCCGGTGCCCTCGCGCGTCGGCGAGGCCGAACGGCGGTCGGCGGGCGCGGCATCCGTCATCGCGGTCTGGGGGCCGGCCGGCGCGCCCGGCCGCACGACCCTGGCCATCAACCTCGCCGCCGAGATCGCGGCGGCCGGTCACCGGGTGGCGCTCGTCGACGCCGACCCCTACGGCGGGGCGATCGCACCTTCGCTCGGGCTCCTCGACGAGACGCCCGGGTTCGCGGCCGCGTGCCGGCTGGCCGGCTCCGACGCCCTCGACCGGGCCGAGCTCGAACGCATCGCACAGCGCTACTCCGCGCCGCGCGCATCGTTCGACGTGTTCACCGGGCTCGTCGGGCCGAGCCGCTGGCCCGAACTGTCGCGCGAGCGCGTCACGGCGGCGATCGGCGTGCTGCGGTCGTGGGTCGAGTACGTCGTGATCGACGTCGGCTTCAGCCTCGAGCACGACGAAGAGCTCACGAGCGACCAGTTCGCGCCGCGTCGCAATGCGGCGACGTTCGCGGCCCTCGCCGCAGCCGACCGGGTCGTGGCGGTCGGCCTCGCCGACCCCGTCGGGCTCTCGCGCCTGCTGCGCGGACACGGCGACCTGGTCGATCTCGTCGATCACGAACGCATCGACGTCGTCGTCAACCGGGTGCGCACCGGCGCGCTCGGCATCGACGCCCACGCTCAGGTGCGTCAGACCCTCCGGCGATTCGCCGGACTCGGCGACGCCGCCCTGCTGCCCCACGACGGCAGGGCGACCGATGCCGCCATCCTCACCGCGCGTACCCTGCGCGACGCGGCGGGCCGGTCGCCGCTGCGCACCGCCATTCGCGAATACGTGCTCGACCGCCTCCTCCCCGCGCCCGAACCCGTGCGACGACGCGGCTTCGCCTTCGCGGCGGTGCGACGCACGGCAACCGGCTGAGGTCCGCGCGCACTACGCTGGAACCCGTGTCGACCCTCAGTGATCTCGTCCTCGCCCAGGGCCGCAGCAGTCCGGCCGACGTCGACTGGCTGCACATGCTCGTCGGCGACCTGCAGCTGCTCGCCGACCTCGCGTTCGCAGACATCGTGCTGTGGGTGCCCTCGGGCGACGCCGAATTCGTCGCCGTGGCGCACTCGCGCCCGTCGAGCGCGGCGACCCTCTTCTACCGCGACTTCGTCGGCCAGGAGATCAAGGATCAGTGGCGCGACCTCGTGACCGAGGCCTTCGACACCGCACGCATCGTCGACTCGTCGGCGCCCGACTGGTACGAGGAGATGCCGACGCGCGTGCGCGCGGTGCCCGTCATGCGGCGGCTGACACCGGCGGGCACCGATGTCGCGCCCGAGCCGGTCGCGGTGATCACGAGGCACACGAACCTCGGCGCGACCCGCACGCCGAGCCGCCAGGAGGTCACGTTCGCCGAGTGCGCCGAAGAGCTGTTCCAGATGATCGAGTCGGGTGACTTCCCCGACCTCGGTGCGCCGACCGGCCCGAGGCGCGGCGCGCCGCGTGCGTCCGACGGGCTCATCCGACTCGACGTCGACGGCATCACGACCTTCGCGAGCCCCAACGCCCTCTCGGCGTTCAACCGCATCGGCTTCGACGACGAGCTCGAGGGCGAGTCGCTCGCCGAGGTCACGACGCGCCTCCTCGGCGGCAAGCTCGTGGTCGACGAGTCGCTTCCGCTCGTCGTCACCGGCCGGGCTCCGTGGCGCACCGACGTCGAGTCGCGAGGCGTGACCGTCTCACTCCGCGCGATCCCCATCCGCCGTCGGGGTGCGCGCACCGGCGCGATCGTGCTCAGCCGCGACGTCACCGAGCTGCGCCATCAGGAGCAGGAGCTCATCACCAAAGACGCGACGATCCGCGAGATCCACCATCGCGTCAAGAACAACCTGCAGACCGTCGCGTCGCTGCTGCGCATCCAGGCGCGCCGAACCCGATCCGACGAGGCGCGCGAGGCGCTCACCCAGGCCATGCGCCGTGTGGGCGCGATCGCGGTCGTGCACGACACCCTCTCAGAGGGGCTCACGCAGAACGTGGACTTCGACGAGGTGTTCGACCGGGCACTGCTGCTCGTCGCCGAGGTCGCGTCTGCGCACAACACGACCGTGCACCCGAAGCGTTCGGGGTCGTTCGGGGTGCTGCCGAGCGAGTACGCGACGCCGCTCGCGCTCGCGCTCACCGAGCTCGTCACGAACGCCGTCGAGCACGGGCTCGCCGGTCAGGAGGGCGACGTCGAGATCCTCGCCGATCGCTCCGACACGATGCTCACCGTGCAGGTGCGCGACACCGGCGCCGGACTCCCCGAGGGGAAGGTCGGCGAGGGACTCGGCACGCAGATCGTGCGCACGCTCATCCAGGGCGAGCTCAGCGGCACGATCGACTGGCACACCGTCGTGGGCCGGGGCACCGAGGTGACCATCGACGTGCCGCTGCGGTGGATCGGGGCGGCGTAGCGGCTCGCGTCGGGCGTCAGCCCGCGCGGCGCGCGCGAGCGGCGCGGCGCTTCAGGGCGCGGCGCTCGTCTTCGCTGAGGCCACCCCAGACACCCGAGTCCTGACCGGACTCGAGGGCGTACTGCAGGCAGATCTCGGTGACCGTGCAGCGGGCGCAGACAGCCTTCGCCTTCTCGATCTGGTCGACAGCAGGACCAGTGTTGCCGACCGGGAAGAAGAGTTCCGGGTCTGCGGTGAGGCAGGCGGCCTTGTCGCGCCAATCCATGTAGATGCTCCTTGCGGGTTTCGATTCGCAGACACGCCGGTAGGCGCTTGCCATGAGTGGCTGCTGCAGGGGGAAAGCCGAATCTCGGGAAGTAGGATCATGACTGATCGGCTCACCACCCTGTGAGCATCAATTCGGCCTCATAAATGGTCGCATAGCGGAGAGATCGAATCAATAGCCGTGAATGGGATAACCCTGTGAATCGACGTGACGACGCCCCCCACGACGACGATGCCGCACCCGCATCGCCCCACCCCGAGGCATCCGAATCGACGAACGAGGGCGGGCCCGGCCGGGGCGGGGTGCGCGCCGCGCTGGCCGTCGTGAGCGTGCTGCTGTTCCTCGAGGCCGCCGTCGTGAGCGCGTTGGTCGTCTGGCTCGTCATCGACCTGATCTCGCTCGAACCGTCGTCGTACGTGACCGCGATCGCGCTCATCGCCCTCGTCGTGATCGGCGCGATCTGGGTCTGGGCGGTCGCGGTCGCGTCGCTCAGGCGTGCTCCATGGTCGCGAGCGGCGGCGATCGTGTGGCAGATCCTGCAACTCTCGGTTGCGGTCGGCGCGTTCCAGGGCCTGTTCGCCCGTGCCGATGTCGGTTGGGCGCTCCTCGTGCCCGCGATCACCATCATCGGGTTGTTGCTGTGGACTCCCGTGCGCATCGCGTACTCGCGCCCCGACGACCGACCCGACGTCGCCTGAACCGCCGCGGGTCGGCGTCGGCGGAGGCGGCGCGGCACCGGAGTCGTGCCGGCCGGCGCCGCGTCAGCCGGCGTCGAGCCCGAGTTCGCGCCGCACGCGTGCGACGTGCCCGGTGGCCTTCACGTTGTACATGGCCTTCTCGATGCGGCCGTCGGTGCCGATGATGAAGGTCGAGCGGATCGACCCCACGACGGTCTTGCCGTAGAGCATCTTCTCGCCCCACACCCCGTAGGCCTGCTGCACGGCGAGGTCGGCGTCGGAGAGCACGCTGAAGTTGAGGCGGTCGCGTTCGGTGAACCGCTTGAGCTTGGCGACGTCGTCTTTCGAGACGCCGATGACGCGGATGCCCGCGCCCGCGAACGAGTTGAGGCTGTCACGGAAGTCGCACGCCTCGGTGGTGCAGCCCGGGGTCATCGCCTCGGGGTAGAAGTAGAGCACGACCCTCGTGCCGCGCAGCGAGGAGAGGGTGACGGAACCGCCGTCCTGGTCGTCGAGCGTGAAGTCGGGAGCGAGGTCGCCGGGGGCGAGTCGTGCATCGGTCATGCCCCAATGCTAGGCATCGAACCTGAGCGGTTCGAATCCGCACGGGCGATCGAGCAGACGCCGCCTCAGCCCGCGAACGTGGTGAGCAGGCGCTGCAGCGAGTCGAGCCGAGCGCGGCCCGTCTCGCCGAGTTCGCCGGCCTCGACGGCCTCGTTGATCGCGCAGTCGGGGGCATCGGGAAGGTGCGTGCAGCCTCGCGGGCAGTCCTCGGCGATTCGCGCGAGATCGGTGAACGCACCGAGGATGTTCGCGCGGTCGACATGGCCGAGCCCGAACGAGCGCACGCCCGGCGTGTCGACCGCCCAGCCCGTGCGCCCGTCGTGCTCGATGCGCAGCGAGACCGTCGACGACGAGGTGTGGCGTCCACGCCCGGTGACCACGTTGACACGGCCGATGGCCCGGTCGGCGCCCGGCACGAGCGCATTCACGAGCGTCGACTTGCCCACGCCCGAGTGCCCCACGAATACCGTGCGGTGGCCGACGAGCGCGTCGGCGATCTCGTCGAGCGGCATCGACTCGGCGCTCGAACGGAACACGGGGAACTCGAGCCCGGCGAAGTTGTCGAGGAACTCGGTCGGATCGGCGAGGTCGGTCTTCGTCACGCAGAGCAGCGGCGTGATTCCCGCGTCGTACGCGGCGACGAGGTAGCGGTCGATCAGCCGGATGCGCGGCTCGGGGTTCGCCGCGGCCACGACGATGAGCATCTGGTCGGCGTTCGCCACGATGACCCGCTCGACCTCGTCGGTGTCGTCGGCGCTGCGGCGCAGCAGGGTCGTGCGCTCGCCCACCCGCACGATGCGCGAGAGCGACCCGGGCTCGCCCGAGACGTCGCCGACGAGGTCGACGTGGTCGCCGGTGACCACCGATTTGCGCCGCAGCTCGCTCGCCCGTGCCGCGGTGATCTCGCGCTCGTCGGGGCCGCCCTCATCGACGAGCACGGCGTAGCGGCCCCGGTCGACGCCGAGCACGGTGCCGGCGACCGCGTCGGCGTGTTCGGGGCGGGTCTTCGTGCGGGGCCTGCTGCCGCGCCGGTTGGGGCGCACGCGGACCTGGGATTCGTCGAACTCGTCCTCGTCGTCCTCGTCGTCGTCGGCGCTCCACCAGGTCATGCCAGCAGCTGCTCCCAGAGCGCGGTGAACTGCGGCAGGGTCTTGCCGGTCGAGGCGATGTCGTCGACGATCACGCCGGGCACGGCGAGTCCGACGATCGCGCCGGTCGTGGCCATGCGGTGGTCGGCGTAGGCGCGCCACGGCCCGCCGTGCAGCGCCGCGGGCTCGATGCGCAGCCCGTCGTCGAGTTCGGTGACCCGCCCGCCGAGCGCGTTGAGCTCGGTGGCGAGGGCCGCGAGCCGGTCGGTCTCGTGGTGGCGGATGTGGCCGATGCCCGTGATGGTCGACGGCTCGTCGGCGAATGCCGCGAGCGCGACCAGGTTGGGTACGAGTTCGCCGGCCTCGGAGAGGTCGAGATCGACGCCGCGGATGCCCCGGCCCTCGGCCGTCGCCGACGACGGCGCGTGCACCGTGAGGCGGTCGCCGTCGCGCTCGACGCGGGCGCCGAACCTCGGGAGCAGGTCGATGAGCCGGGCGCCGACCTGCGTGGTCTCGGCCGGCCAGCCGGTGATGGTGACCGAGCCTCCGGCGACCAGCGCGGCGATGAGGAACGGCGCCGCGTTCGAGAGGTCGGGCTCGATGTCGACGTCGATACCCCGGATCGGGCCGGGGGCGACGATCCAGCGCCCGGTCTCGGGGGTGTCGACCTCGACACCGCGTGCGGCGAGCGTCGCGATGGTCATCTCGATGTGGGGGAGGCTCGGCAGCCGTTCGCCGGAATGGCGCAGGTCGAGGCCGCGCTCGAAGCGTGGCGGCCGACAGCAGCAGCGCGGAGACGAACTGGCTCGACGCCGACGCGTCGATCTCGAGCTCGCCGCCGACGACCGAACCGGTGCCGTGCACGGTGAACGGCATGGTGCCGCGACGGTCGTCGTCGAGGTCGACCCCGAGCGCCTGCAGCCCGTGGATGACGCCGGCCATGGGGCGGCGGCGGGCGTACTCGTCGCCGTCGAACGTGGTCGGGCCGAGCGCGAGCGCCGCGACCGGCGGCAGGAAGCGCATGACCGTGCCGGCGAGGCCGCAGTCGATGGTGGTCGAGCCGAGCAGCTCGTCGGCCGGCGTGATGCGCAGGTCGTCGCCGAACCCGCCGGAGCCGGGAACGCGTTCGAAGCCCGTGCCGAGGGCGCGCAGCCCCTCGATCATCAGCTCGCTGTCACGCGACCAGAGCGGCGCGTGCAGTGTCGACGGCGAGTCGGCGAGGGCGGCCAGCACGAGCTCGCGGTTCGTGAGCGACTTCGACCCGGGAAGCGAGAGCACCGCGGACAGCTTCGACACCGCGAGCGGGGCGCGCCACCCGTCATCCGTCTCGGTCTGCCTCGCGTCACCGTACGGATCGAATTCGGGTTCGGAATACTTCGAAATCAGCATCGGTTATCAACAGTAGCGTCAGGGACGCGGAAGGAGCGTGGTGCGCGTGTCGCTTGCAGTACTCGAACGCCCGGTGGGTGCGAAGGTCGACGATCTAGTATGGCCAGTGATGACTGCCGACGAGACCGACACCACGCCGACCGACGCCGAAACGACGAACGAGACTCGGCCGATCGGCGAACTCTTCGAAGAGCAGGCGCTGCCGTTCATCGACCAGCTCTACGCCGCGGCCCTTCGCATGACGAAGAACCCCTCCGACGCGCAAGACCTGGTGCAAGAGACGTTCGTCAAGGCGTTCGCGGCATTCGGGCAGTTCACCCAGGGCACCAACCTCAAGGCGTGGCTGTACCGCATCCTCACGAACACCTTCATCAACAGCTACCGCAAGAAGCAGCGCGAGCCCTATCAGGGCACGATCGACGAGCTCGAGGACTGGCAGCTCGGCGGTGCCGAGTCCACGACGGCGCGGTCGAGTCGCTCGGCCGAGGCCGAGGCCATCGACCACCTCCCCGACAGCGCGGTGAAAGACGCGCTGCAGGCGCTGCCTGAAGACTTCAGGCTCGCCGTGTACTTCGCCGACGTCGAGGGCTTCTCCTACCAAGAGATCGCCGACATGATGAACACCCCCATCGGAACCGTGATGAGTCGCCTGCACCGTGGCCGGCGACTGCTTCGCGAATCCCTTGCCGACTACGCCCGTGAGCAAGGCATCGCCACGGCCGAGAAGGCACCGAAACCCGCGAGGAGCGCGAAATGACCGACTGCGGCTGCGAGAAGGCCAGGGCCGAGCTCGAGGAGTACCTGCACAACGAACTGCGCAGCGACGACGCCGCCGACATCCGCGAGCACGTCGCGAACTGCGCCGACTGCCAGGCGGAGCTGCGCGTGGGCGTCGCGATCACCGAGGTCGTGCAGCGCGCCTGCAAGGAGATCGCGCCCGAGGCGCTGCGGGTGCAGGTGCTCACCAAGCTGCGCGTCTACCAGTCGACGCACTCCACCACGGTCTGACCCACCGACGCGCGCCGTCGGTTCAATCGTTCGTTCGATGCCGTGAGGCTTCGCGCCCGCGTAGCGTCGCAGTGTGATCGACACTCCTGACCGCGACCGAACGCCGCCCACCCCCACCCATAGGGTGCCCACGTGGCTGCGCGTCCTCCTCCCGACCGTCCTCATCCTCGTGTGGTTCGCCGCGTTCGGCGCGGGCGGAGCCTCGTTCGGCTCGCTGAGCGACGTCATCGAGAACGACCAGTCCCAGTTCCTCCCGGCCGACTCCGAGTCGACCGTGGTGCAGGAGGCGCAGGCCGAGTTCCGCTCGGCCGAGGTCATCCCGGCGATCGTCGTCTACGCGCGCGACGGCGGGCTGACCGATGCCGACACCGAGGCGATCGCCGACGATGCGGCGGCGTTCCAGGACATCGACGGCGTCGTCGGCGAGGGGGTCTCGCCCGCGGTGACCTCCGACGACGGTGCCGCCGCCGAGGTGTTCGTGCAGGTCGACTCGTCGGTCGAGATCGACGAGGTCGTCGGCGAGATGCGCGAGCAGGTCGCCGCGACGGCCGACGCCGAGGGCCTCGAGGCCGCGGTCACGGGTCCGGCGGGGTTCACGACCGACCTCAGCGGTGCGTTCGCCGGCATCGACGGGCTCCTGCTGCTCGTGGCCTTCGCCGCGGTGTTCGTGATCCTCGTCATCGTCTACCGGTCGCCGCTGCTGCCGGTGATCGTGCTGGGCACGAGCCTCACCGCGCTGTGCGCCTCGGTGCTGACGGTCGTCGGCCTCGCGCGCGCCGAGATCCTCGTGCTCAACGGCCAGACCCAGGGCATCCTGTTCATCCTGGTCATCGGCGCGGCGACCGACTACTCGCTGCTGTACATCGCCCGCTACCGCGAGGCATTGCACACCCATGAGCGCAAGTGGGATGCCACGTGGTCGGCGCTGCGCGGCGCGTGGGAGCCGATCGTCGCCTCGGGCGGCACGGTGATCGCGGGCCTGATGCTGCTGTTGCTCAGCGAGCTCGGGTCGAACCAGATCCTCGGTCCGGTCTCGGCGATCGGCATCGTCTTCGCGGTGCTCACGGCGCTCACCCTGCTGCCGGCGCTCATGCTCTGGGCCGGTCGGGCCGCGTTCTGGCCGGTGCGCCCGAAGTTCGGCGCCCACGTCGAAGCCGATGACGTCGTCGCCCGCCGCGGCGTCTGGCCGAAGGTCGCCCGCCTGATCGCGCGCCGACCGCGCATGACGTGGATCGTCTCGACGCTGCTGCTCGCGATCATGGCGCTCGGCATGACCCAGCTCAAGGCCGACGGCGTGCCCTCGAGCGAGTTCGTGCTCGGCGAATCGCAGGCCCGTGACGGCCAGGCGTTGCTCAGCGAGCACTTCCCGGGCGGTTCCGGCACGCCCGCGGTCGTCATCGCATCGGAGGCGCAGTTGCAGGACGTCGCCGACGTGCTGCTGGCGACCGACGGCGTGGAATCGGTCGCGGTCGCCTCGGAGGATTCTCCGAGCGGCTCGCTGCCCGTCACCGAAGACGGAATCCAGCCGCTCGGTCCCCCCGGAACCCCGGCCGGAGAACCCACGGTGATCGACGGTGCGGTGCAGATCGATGCGACGCTCGCCTACGCGAGCGACTCCGAAGAGGCGGAGGCCGTGGTGGCCGAACTCCGGAGCGAGCTGAGTGCCGTCTCGACCGCCGAGGACCCCGTGCTCGTGGGCGGTACGACGGCTGTGGCGCTCGACACGAAGGACGCCTCGATCCGCGATCGCAACCTCATCATCCCGCTCGTGCTCGTGGTGATCCTGCTGATCCTCATGCTGCTGCTGCGTGCGGTCGTGGCTCCGTTGCTGCTGATCGCCACGGTCGTGCTCTCGTTCGCGGCGGCGCTCGGCGTCTCGGCGCTGGTGTTCAACGGCGTCTTCGGCTTCCCGGGGGCCGACCCCGTCGTGCCGCTGTTCGGGTTCGTGTTCCTCGTGGCGCTCGGAGTCGACTACAACATCTTCCTCATGACCCGGGTGCGCGAAGAGAGCGTGCGCCACGGCGCCCGCGAGGGCGTGCTGCGCGGACTCGTCGTCACCGGAGGGGTCATCACGTCGGCCGGCCTCGTGCTCGCGGCGACCTTCGCCGCACTCGGCGTGCTGCCGATCCTGTTCCTCGCGCAGATCTCGTTCATCGTCGCGTTCGGCGTGCTGCTCGACACCTTCGTCGTGCGGTCGCTGCTCGTGCCGGCCCTGTCGTACGACCTCGGTCGCGTGATCTGGTGGCCGTCGAAGCTGTGGCGACGGCGCGACGACGAGGCGTCGCGCGCGGACGCCGCTGCGATGCTCGAGGCGAGCGTCGACGACGTGCTCGCCGTCGAACCGCACGAACCCGCCCACCGCGGCTGACCCCGCGAACGACGAAGCGAGCGGATGCCCCGGGGCATCCGCTCGCTTCGTTTCGTGACGGCTAGAGCGTGGTGGCGCGTCGAATGAGCTCGGCCTGCTCTGCGGCGTGCCGCTTGGCCGAGCCGGTCGCGGGCGATGCCGCGGCCTCGCGGGCGACGACCTGCACCGGGCGCGGCCCGAGCTTGTTCGTCTCGATGATGAAGTACGGCCACGCGCCCTGGTTCTCGGGCTCGTCCTGCGCCCACATGAGCTCGGCGTCGGGGTACGCCTCGACGATCGACTTGAGCTCGACCGCGGGCAGCGGGTAGAGCTGCTCGACGCGAACCACGGCGACCTCGCTGTTGCCCTGCTTCTCGAGCTCGTTGATCAGGTCGTAGTAGATCTTGCCCGAGACGAACACCACGCGCTTGACCGCCGACCGGTCGGTGATGCGCGGATCGTCGAGCACGGGCTCGAACTTGCCCTGCGTGAAGTCGGCCACCTCGCTGGTCGCGCCGCGCAGCCGCAGCATCGCCTTGGGGGTGAACACCACGAGCGGACGGCGCGGCCGGGCGTAGGCCTGGCGCCGCAGCAGGTGGAAGTACGACGCGGGCGTCGACGGGCGCGCCACGGTCATGTTGTTCTCGGCGCACATCTGCAGGTACCGCTCGATGCGGGCGCTCGAGTGGTCGGGTCCCTGGCCCTCGTAGCCGTGGGGGAGCAGCAGCACCACGCTCGAGCGCTGGCCCCACTTCTGCTCGGCCGAGGAGATGAACTCGTCGATGATCGTCTGCGCACCGTTGGCGAAGTCGCCGAACTGCGCCTCCCACAGCACGAGGGCATCGGCGCGCTCGACCGAGTAGCCGTACTCGAAGCCCATCGCCGCGTACTCGGAGAGCAGCGAGTCGTAGATCCAGAACCGGGCCTGGTTCTCGGCGAGGTACTGCAGCGGCAGCCACTCCTGGCCGTTCACCCGGTCGTGCACCACGGCGTGCCGCTGCACGAAGGTGCCGCGGCGAGCGTCTTGTCCGGCGAAACGCACCGGGGTGCCCTCGAGCAGCAGCGAGCCGAGCGCGAGCAGTTCGCCGAAGCCCCAGTCGATCTTGCCGTTGCGGCTCATGTCGCGGCGCTTCGTGAGCAGCTGCTGGATCTTGGGGTGCACCGTGAACCCGGCGGGCTTGTTGTCGAACGCGTCGCCGATCGTGTGCACGACCTCGAGCGCGACGCCCGGTGGTGTCGAGTTCGCCGGTGACCGGCTCGGGCTCGTGCGGTCGCCTCGGTCGCGCCGATGACGGTGATCGCGCCGGTCTGCACCGCGTGCGTCTCGGCGAAGGCGCGCTCGAGCCGGTCTTGGAAGTCGCGGTGCGCCTCTTCGTACTCGTCTTCGGTGATGTCGCCGCGGCCGACGAGCGCCTCGGTGTACAGCTTTCGCACCGAGCGCTTGGCCTCGATGAGGTTGTACATGAGCGGCTGGGTCATCGAGGGGTCGTCGCCCTCGTTGTGGCCGCGGCGGCGGAAGCAGACGAGGTCGATGACGACGTCGCGCTTGAACTCCTGGCGGTACCGGAACGCGAGCTCGGCGACCCGCACGACAGCCTCGGGGTCGTCGCCGTTCACGTGGAAGATCGGCGCCTGGATCGTCTTCGCGACGTCGGTCGAGTAGATCGACGAGCGGGCGTCGCCCGGCACGGTGGTGAAGCCGACCTGGTTGTTCACGACGACGTGCACGGTGCCGCCGGTGCGGTACCCGCGCAGCTGCGACATCTGCATCGTCTCGAGCACGACGCCCTGGCCGGCCATGGCGGCGTCGCCGTGCACGAGGATCGGCAGGATCGAGAACGTGCCGATCGGCTTTCGGTCCTGCTTGGCGCGCACGATGCCCTCGAGCACGCCGTCGACGGCCTCGAGGTGCGACGGGTTCGCGGCGAGCGAGACCGGGATCTGGTGGCCGTCGTCGGCGGTGAAGGTGCCCTCGGTGCCGAGGTGGTACTTGACGTCGCCCGAGCCCGAGAAGCCCTTGGGCTCCTGCGTGCCCTCGAACTCGCGGAACACCTGCCCGTAGGTCTTGCCGGCGATGTTGGTGAGCACGTTGAGCCGGCCGCGGTGCGCCATGCCGATGGCGACCTCGTCGAGGCCCTGCTTCGCGGCGCCCTGCAGGATCTCGTCGAGCAGCGGGATCACGGACTCGCCGCCCTCGAGGCTGAAGCGCTTCTGGCCGACGTACTTGGTCTGCAGGAACGTCTCGAACGCCTCGGCCTCGTTGAGCTTGCCGAGGATGCGCATCTGCTCGTCGTGCGTGGGCTTCTCGTAGCTGGCGCTCGACCTCGTTCTGGATCCACTTGCGCTGCACCGGGTCTTGGATGTGCATGTACTCGATGCCGATGGTGCGGCAGTACGAGTCGCGGAGGATGCCGAGGATGTCGCGCAGCAGCATCGTGCGCTTGTCGCCGAAGCCGCCCGTGACGAACTCGCGGTCGAGGTCCCAGAACGTGAGGCCGTGGCTCGCGATGTCGAGGTCGGGGTGCGAGCGCTGCGTGTACTCGAGCGGGTCGGTGTCGGCCATCATGTGGCCGCGCACACGGAACGAGTTGATGAGCTCCTGCACGCGGGCGGTCTTGTCGATCGCGCTCGCGATGTCGACCGCGATGTCGGGCGCCCACCGGATGGGCTCGTAGGGCAGGCGCAGCTCGGCGAAGATGTCCTCGTAGAAGCGGCGCTGGCCGATGAGCAGCTCGTGCACCTTCTTGAGGAACTCGCCCGAGCCCGGCACCCTGGATGACCCGGTGGTCGTAGGTCGAGGTGAGCGTGATGGTCTTGCCGATCGCGAGGTTCGCGAGCGTCTTCTCGGCGGCGCCCTGGAACTCGGCCGGGTACTCGAGGGCGCCGGCGCCGATGATGCAGCCCTGGCCCTTCATGAGCCGCGGCACCGAGTGCACCGTGCCGATGCCGCCCGGGTTCGTGAGCGAGATCGTCGCGCCCGAGAAGTCGTCGGCGGTGAGCTTGTTCTTGCGGGCGCGCTGCACCAGGTCTTCGTAGGCGGCGAGGTACTCGTTGAAGTTCATCGTCTCGGCGCGCTTGATGGCGGGGACGAGGAGGGCGCGGGTGCCGTCGGGCTTGGGCAGGTCGATCGCGATGCCGAGGCCGATGTGCGCGGGCTTCACGAGGCTCGGCTTGCCGTCGGGCTCGGCGTAGAAGACGTTCTGGCTCGGGAACTCCTTGAGCGCCTGGATGAGCGCCCACCCGATGAGGTGGGTGAACGACACCTTGCCGCCGCGCGAGCGGCGCAGGTGGTTGTTGATCACGATGCGGTTGTCGATCATGAGCTTGGCCGGGATGGTGCGCACGCTGGTCGCGGTGGGCACCGTCAGGCGACGCGTCCATGTTCGCGGCGAGGGTCTTGGGCAGCCCGCGGAGGGGGACGACCTCGTCTTCGCGGGGCGGCGTCGGCGATGATCGGCTGCGGGCTCGTGACGGGCACGTCGGCCGGCACGGGAGTCGTGCGGGGCGCCACGGAGGTGGTGCGGGCGGCAGGCGTCTGGCCGATCACCGGGATGGGCGCGGTGGCCGGTGCGGGAGTGGGGCTGTCGGCGGGTGCGGGCGCCTCTGCCTGGGGTGCGGGCGCCTCTGCCTGCGGCGCGGCGCGGCGGGTGCGGCCGGAGCGGCGGGCTGCTCGGGCGCCGGGGCATCGGCTGCCGCAGGAGCCTCGGGGGCGGGAGCGCCGGATGCGGCCGCCTGCTCGGGCTGCCGGCCGTACTGCTCGAGCACGGGCCACCACGACTTGTCGACCGAGTCGGGATCGGCGAGGAACTTCGCGTACATCTCGTCGACGAGCCACTCGTTGGCTCCGTATTCGCCCGACGCCGTTTCGTCGGCTCCCGCTCCGGTCAATTGGCTCGACACAGCCTCTCGCCCACTCTCTCCGTTGATGCTGGATTCGCTGCTTCGGCGATCGACCGGTGCGCACGACGGGCACCGGATCGCCTCAACCAGCCTAACCCCCGTGCACGTGCTCCTCGGCACCGCCGGACGGTAGCGTGAGGCCCATGGAGTTCTACCGGACGACCCCCAGCCACGACCTCACGTACTCCGACGTGTTCCTCGTTCCGAGTCGCTCGGGCGTGACCAGTCGACTCGACGTCTCACTCGCGCCCGACGACGGTTCGGGGGCCACCGTGCCGATCGTCTCGGCGAACATGAACTCCATCACCGGGCCGCGCCTCGCGGCCACCCTCGCCCGGCGCGGCGGCCTCGGCGTGCTGCCGCAGGACCTGCACCTGCAAGACCTGGCCGAGTCGATCCGCTGGGTCAAGGCGCAGTCGCCGCGGTTCGACATCCCCCACTCGTTCGGCCCCGACGCCACCGTCGCCGAGGCGCTGCAGGTGCTGCCGCCGTTCGAGGGCCACGGCATCGTGCTGCTCGATGCCGCCGATCGATACGTCGGATGCCTCGCCGCGACGCGTCTCGCGACGGCATTGCCCGACGCGCGGCTGGGCGACCTCGTGCACGGCGGCATGGCCTCGCTCGACGCCGACGACGTCGACTCCCCGCGGCGGGCCTTCGACCTCATGGTCGACGCCGACCTCGAGTTCGCTCCCGTGCTCGAGCACGGCAGGGTGATCGGCACGCTGAGCCGGCGCAGCGCGCTGCGCGGCACGATCTACGAGCCGAACGTCGACGCGTCGGGGCGCCTGCGGGTCGCCGCCGCGATCGGCATCAACGGCGACGTCGCCGCGAAGGCGCAGGCGCTCGCCGCGGCGGGCGTCGACATGCTCGTGATCGACACGGCGCACGGCCACCAGGAGGGAATGATCCGGGCCGTCTCGATCGTGCGCGACCTCGGGCTCGGCATCCCGATCGTCGCGGGCAACATCGTCACCGCCGACGCGGTCGCCGACCTCGTCGAGGCGGGCGCCGACGTGCTCAAGGTGGGCGTCGGCCCCGGCGCCATGTGCACGACCCGCATGATGACGGCCGTCGGCCGGCCCCAGTTCTCCGCGGTGCTCGAGACCGCCGACGCGGCGCGCGAGCTCGGCGCCAAGGTGTGGGCCGACGGGGGAGTGCGCTACCCGCGCGACGTCGCCCTCGCGCTCGCCGCGGGCGCGGCGTCGGTGATGATCGGATCGTGGTTCGCGGGCACCATCGAGGCGCCGGGAACGCTGCGGCACGATGCATCCGGCCGTCTCTTCAAGGAGAGCTGGGGCATGGCCTCGACGAAGGCGGTGCGCGAGCGGTTCGATCGGCTCTCGCCCTACGAGCTCGCCCGCAAGGAGCTCTTCGCCGAGGGCATCTCGTCGTCGTCGATCTACCTCGACCCGCTGCGCCCCTCGATCGAGGACCTGCTCGACATGATCACGTCGGGGGTGCGCAGCTCGTTCACCTATGCGGGGGCGCGCTCGATCGAGGAGTTCCGCGACCGCGCGCTCGTCGGCGTCCAGTCGGCGGCGGGGTACGAGGAGGGCAAGGCGCTCCCCGTCAGCTGGTGACGCGATCGGCGATCGGACGAGCTCGTCGCGGCTCGAGCGTCGCGGACGCGCCGCGGACCTGCGCGGATATACTGACGAGACAATGGACGATCCCCCCTCTGCGAATACGCCCGGCCATAGACCCTCGCCCGTGACTGATCGGGGAGGCTGCGTTGTCTGAGTGGATACTCCTCGGCATCGGATTCCTCCTCACGATCGGCACGGGCTTGTTCGTTGCGAGCGAGTTCGCGCTCGTCAACCTCGATCGCGCCGATCTCGAAGCGCGCCGCGCCAGGGGTGAGACCCGGCTCGGCATGACGATCTCGGCGCTC
This sequence comes from uncultured Actinomycetota bacterium, assembly GCA_963836825.1. Classification (GTDB taxonomy): domain Bacteria; phylum Actinomycetota; class Actinomycetes; order Actinomycetales; family Microbacteriaceae; genus Agromyces. The sequence continues at coordinate 196,472 of CAWILI010000040.1, read as the reverse complement.
AAGATCACCTCGACGCACCTCTCGAGCGCGCAGCTCGGCATCACGCTCACGACGCTGCTCACCGGGTACACGATGGAGCCGGCGATCTCGTCGCTGCTCGCCGGCCCGCTGACCGCGATCGGGCTGCCCGAGGCGCTCGTGCGACCCGTCGGCGCGACGACCGCGATCGTCATCGCGACGCTGCTCTCGATGATCATCGGCGAGCTCGTGCCGAAGAACTTCGCGCTCGCGCTGCCGCTCGCCACCGCGAAGGTCGTGATCCCGTTCCAGGCGGCGTTCACCTGGGTGTTCCGGCCCGCCGTCGCGCTGCTCAACGGCAGCGCCAACGCGTTGCTGCGCGCGATCGGCATCGAGCCGAAGGAGGAGCTCTCGGGCGCGCGGTCGGCCGAGGAGCTCTCGTCGCTCGTGCGCCGCTCGGCGAGCGCCGGCCTGCTCGAGCAGGACACGGCGACCCTGCTCGGCCGCACGCTGCGCTTCTCCGACCACGATGCCTCCGACGTCATGACGCCGCGCCCGCGCGTGGCGGCGGTGCAGCGCCAGGAGCCCGGCCGAGGCGGTGCTCGAGCTCGCCCGCCAGACGGGCTTCTCGAGGTTCCCGGTCTACGACGAGAACCTCGACGACATCGTCGGCATCGTGCACGTCAAGCAGGCGGTCGCCGTGCCGCGTGAGCGACGATCGGATGTCCCGGCCTCGGCCCTGCAGTCCGAGGCGCTGCGGGTGCCCGAGACCATCAAGCTCGACGCGCTGCTCGGCGAGCTCCGCGGCCGCGGGTTCCAGATGGCCGTGATCGTCGACGAGTACGGCGGCACGGCGGGAGTCGCGACGCTCGAGGACCTCGTCGAGGAACTCGTCGGCGAGGTCGCCGACGAGCACGACCGCACCCGCGCCGGCATCGTGCGGCGCGGCGACAGCCTGAGCTTCCCCGGCATACTGCGACCCGACGAACTGCTCGAGCGCACCGGCATCCGCGTGCCCGAGAACGGCGACTACGAGACCGTCGCCGGATTCGTGATGGCCGAGCTCGGGCGTCTTCCCGTCGTCGGCGACGAGGTGCCCATCGACGAGGGCACGCTGAGCGTGCAGCGCCTCGACGGGCGCCGCATCGATCGGCTGCGCTTCGAGCCGACGCCCGTGCAACAGGCCACCGAGCTCGAGGAGGCCGAACGATGAGCGACTGGGCCGGTATCGCCTGGCTGTTCGTGCTGCTCGCGGCCAACGCCTTCTTCGTGGGCGCGGAGTTCGCCGTCATCTCGGCGCGTCGCTCGCAGATCGAGCCGCTCGCCGAGCAGGGCAGCCGCAGCGCGAAGACCGCGCTGTGGGCCATGGAGCACGCCACCCTGATGCTCGCGATGAGCCAGCTCGGCATCACCATCTGCTCGCTGCTGATCCTGAACGTGTCGGAGCCGGCGATCCACCACCTGCTCGAGGTGCCGTTGCACCTCACCGGTTGGTCGGAGGAGGTGATCTCGACGATCGCGTTCGTGATCACGCTCGTGCTCGTGTCGTACCTGCACGTGGTGTTCGGCGAGATGGTGCCGAAGAACCTCTCGTTCTCGCTGCCCGATCGAGCCGTGCTGCTGCTCGCTCCGCCGCTCGTGTTCATCGCCCGGGTCTTCAAGCCGATCATCATCGCGCTGAACGCGACCGCCAACGGCGTGCTGCGGCTCTTCGGCGTCGAGCCGAAGAGCGAGGCCAACTCCACGTTCACGCTCGAAGAGGTGCAGACGATCGTCGACCAGTCGCGCCGCGAGGGCGTGCTCGACGACGCGAGCGGCACGCTCACGGCGGCGTTCGAGTTCACGACGAAGCGCGTGAAGGACATCGCGGTGCCGGTCGGTTCGCTCGTGAGCCTGCCCGCGGGCGCCACCCCCGGCGACGTCGAGCGGGCCGTGGCCCGACGCGGCTTCTCGCGGTACCCGATCCTCGGCGCCGACGGCGAACCCGACGGCTACGTGCACCTGAAAGACGTGATCGACCTCGACGACGACGAGTTCGACGACCCCATCCCGCCCAAGCGGGTGCGGCGGCTCGTGTCGATCTTCGACGGCACCGATCTCGAGGACGCCCTCGCGACGATGCGCCGGCTCGGCACGCACGTCGCCCGCACCTTCGACGAGGACGGCGTCGCCACAGGCGTGATCTTCCTCGAGGACATCATCGAGGAGCTCGTCGGCGAGGTGCAGGACGCAACCCGTCGTGGATGATCTGCCCGGATTCCCGGCAGGTGTGACGGCGCTCACCCGGGCGTAGACTGCTCCCCGTCAATAAGGCGAGGTGTTCTCATGTTCGATGGTGCGAAAAGCTACGGCGTCCTCCCGGCCTCCGATCTCGCGCGGGCGGTGAAGTGGTGGAAGGACGTGTTCGGAATGGATCCCGACATGACCGACGAGGGCGGCGCGATGTTCCAGCTCGGCGGCACCCCGGTGCTCGTCTACGAGACGCAGTTCGCCGGCACCGCGAAGAACACGGCGTTCGGCATCGACACCGACGACTTCGACCGTGATGCCGCGGCACTGCGCGAACGCGGCGTCACGTTCCTCGACTACGACCTGCCGGGCCTGAAGACCGTCGACGGCGTCGCCGAGCTCGGCGGCATGCGCACCGCCTGGTTCAACGACAGCGAGGGCAATATCATCGCCCTCGGTCAGCGTCCCTGAGCTCGGCTCGGTCACCACTCGCCGTCGTTGACCTCGGGCCTCGCCCGCAGGTACTGCACGGGCCACATCGCGGTGCCCGCACCGAGTTCGTGCGCGGCGCGCAGGGCGAAGTGCGGGTCGCGCATCATCGCCTTGCCGAACATGACGGCGTCGGCACGGCCGGCGGCGACGAGGTCATCGGCGTGCCGGGCGTTCGTGATGCGGCCGACGGCCGAGACCGGGACATCCGATCGCTCGCCGACGTACTCGGCGAAATGCGCCTGGTATGCGGGACCGATCGGGATGTCGGCCGACGCGACGAGCCCGCCCGTCGAGATGTCGAAGAAGTCGGCGCCGGCGTCGGAGGCCCAGCCGGCCACGGTCGCGGTCTGGGCCTCGTCCCATCCGCCGGGGGTCCAGTCGGTCGCCGAGAACCGCACGAACACCGGCATCGCCTCGCCGACCTCGGCGCGCACCGCCCGCACGATCTCGAGCAGCAGGCGGGCGCGGTTCTCGAGCGTGCCGCCCCACTCGTCGGTGCGCCGGTTCGACAACGGCGAGAGGAACTGGTGCACGAGATAGCCGTGCGCGGCGTGCACCTCGACGAGGTCGAACCCCGCCTCGACGGCGCGACGCGCGGCGGTGCGGAAGTCGTCGATCACCGTGGCGATGCCCGCCTCGTCGAGGGCGACCGGCTCGCGCAGGCCGTCGAAGGCGACCGCCGAGGCCGACACCGTCGGCCAGCCGCCCTCGTCGAGCGGCTGCGAGCCCCGTCGCCGGGTGTGCTCGGGCCAGATCGACGCCTTGCGCCCCGCGTGCGCGAGCTGCACTCCGACCGCGGCGCCCTGCGACCGGATGAATCGCGTGATGCGCGCCCACGCCTCGGCCTGCGCATCGTTCCACAGCCCGGTGTCGTGATCGGAGATGCGCCCCTCGGGGCTCACCGCCGTTGCCTCGGCCACGATGAGCCCCGCGCCGCCGGCCGCCATCGCGCCGAGGTGCACGAGATGCCAGTCGTTGGGCACGCCGTCGCGGGTGTCGACCGAGTACTGGCAGAGCGGCGGCACCCAGACCCGGTTGCGCATCGTGAGACCCCGGATCGTGATGGGGGTGAAGAGTCCCGCCGCGGCATCCGTGGACCGACGTCAGGCTCGGCGGACGACAGGCCAGCCGTCGTCTCGACGGCGTCGGTCGCGCTCATGCGAGGCCTCGCAGCCATGCCTCGAGCCCGGCGGCACCGGTGAACACGTGGCCCTCTGCGCCGACGGCCCGCGCGCCCTCGACGTTCTCGGACTTGTTGTCGACGAACAGCAGATCGGCATGCGCGATGCCGAGCTCGGCGATCGCGTGCTCGTAGATCTCGGGCTCGGGCTTGACGAGCCCCAGCTCTCCGCTGATGAACACGCGCTCGAAGAGCGGGGCGAACGAACCGTGGCGGAGCCACCCGATGAAGTCGGCCCCGGCGTTCGAGAGCAGCGCGAGGCGCGTTCCGCCTTCGACGAGCGCGTGCAGCACCCGCAGCGTGCCGGGATCGACCGAGAGCCAGCTGCGATGATCGATGGCCCACAGCTCGTGCACGTCGATCGGGTTCCAGTCGGCACCGACCTCGTGCGCGACGGCCTGCCAGTACGCGTCGATCGACGTCGTGCCGCGATCGAGTCCCTCGCGGTGGGCCCAGTACGCCGCCCAGAACGGCTCGTCGGCGACGCCCGCCCTGGCGAGCAGCAGCGCCCGGTCGGCGGCGCTCGGGGCGTGCGAGATGACCTCGCCGTAGTCGAAGACGACGACGCGCGGTGCGAGGCTGATCGGGGCAAGTGCTGACGTAGGCATCCCCCTCAACCTATCGTTGGAACATGAGCGTGACATGGCGGGAGTGGACGGCCGAGGATTCCGCCGAGTGGATCGTGGTGCCGAGCGCCGACGACGACAAGTACACGCGGGGCGTGCTCGGGGTGATCACCGGCTCGACCGACTATCCCGGCGCCGCCGTGCTCGGTGTCGAGGCCGCCTGGCGCGCGGGTGCCGGCATGGTGCGCTACATCGGTCCGCGCCGCGCCAGCACCGCTGTGCTGGCGCAGCGACCCGAGACGGTGACCGTCGCCGGGCGGGTGCAGGGCTGGCTCGTCGGCTCGGGCATCGACCCGCACCGGCGTTCGTTCGTGCTCCAGGGCGACCTGCAGCACGCGCTCGCCTCGCGCGTGCCCGTGGTGCTCGACGCGGGCGGGCTCGACCTCGTCGGCTCGCACACGGCCCCCACCGTGATCACGCCCCACGCTCGCGAGCTCGCGAACCTCCTCACCACCCGCGAGGTCGATGCGAGCGCCACCGACGTGCGCGCCGACCCTGCGGCCTGGGCCGAGCGGGCCGCACGAGAACTCGGCGTCGTCGTGCTGCTGAAGGGCGCGGTGACCCGCATCGTCGATCCCGACCGCGACGCCTACACCGTGACCGCGCCCACGCACTGGCTCGCGACCGCCGGCAGCGGCGACATCCTCGGCGGCATCCTCGGTGCGCTCGTCGCGACGAACCACGCGGCGCTCGCCGTCGACGCCGACGTGCTCGCGAAGCTCGCCGCGACGGCGGCGTGGGTGCACGGCGAGGCGGCGAGGCGTGCCAGCGACGCGGCAGGCGGGGGCCCGATCGTCGCACTCGACATCGCCGCGACGCTGCCCGGGGTGATCGGCTCGCTGCTCGCGCGCTGAGCGTCGCGCGCGCGTCGTGACGCGGCATGGCGGCATGGCGCTCGGTTAGGCTCATCGTCGTGACTCCGGGAGGCGAGCGCGAGGCGACCGCGGGCGCGGTCGGTCATGTTCCGCCGCTCCCTCGGCGGGCGCGGCGCGCTCTGGGGCGCGTTCGCCCTCGTGCACGCGGCGCTCATCGGGCTGAACCTGTACGGCCAGGGCTATCCGCTCGGCGATGTCACCGGCGTGTATCGCGTCTGGGCCGAGAACGCCGCCGATGGGCTCGTGCGCATGGGCATCGACGTGCCGTGGGTCTACCCGATCCTCGCGTTCGCCCCGATGACGGCGGCACTCGCCCTCGGTGCCGAGTGGTACGGCCAGACGTGGCTGGCGATCGTGACCGTGCTCGACGCCATCGCGTTCTCGATCCTCATCGGCAGCGCGCGACTCTCGCGGTCGAGGCGCATCGCGGCGTGGTGGTGGGTCGGATTCCTGGCCGTGCTCGGCCCGATCGCGCTCGGTCGCATCGACGCCGTCACCGTGCCACTCGCGATCACCGGGCTGCTCTTCGCCGCCGGACGCCCGCGGGTCGCGGCGGTGCTGCTCACCGTCGGCGCCTGGGTGAAGGTGTGGCCTGCGGCCCTCGTCGCCGCACTCGTCATCGCCATGCGCCGGCGCCGCGAGGTCGTCACGGTCGCCGCCGCGCTGAGCGCCGGCATCCTCGCGGTGAGCATCGTGGCCGGTGCGGGGGCGAACGCGATCGGCTTCATCGTCGAGCAGGCGGGCCGTGGCCTGCAGGTCGAGGCGCCGCTCGCGACCGCCTGGCTCTGGCAGATCGTGGCGGGATCGAAGGAGGTCACGGTCGGGTACGACCGCGACATCCTCACGTTCCAGGTCGAAGGGTCCCGGTGCGGATGTCGCTGCCGCGCTCACGACGCCCCTCATGATCGTCGGGGTTGCGGTGGTCGTGCTGTTCGGGGTGCGCGCAGCGCTGCGCGAGGCGCACGTCGGCGAACTGCTCGCTCCGCTCTCGCTCGGGTTCGTCGTCGTGCTCATGGTGGCGAACAAGGTCGGATCGCCCCAGTTCGCGACGTGGCTCGCGGCGCCCGATCGTCCTCGGCCTCGTGTACCGGCCCGCGCGGTTCGCCGTGCCCGCTGCGCTCGCCGCAGCCGTCGCCCTGCTGACCCACATCATCTACCCGTACTGGTATGGCTGGCTGCTCGTCGCGAACCCGGCGTTCGTGTTCCTGCTCACGGTGAAGGCGGCGCTGCTGATCGCCCTGCTCGCGTGGTCGCTGCGCGCGGTGTGGCAGGCTGGGAACCGGAGATCGGGAAGTTAGGAGCAGGCCGATGCTTGTCGCATTCTCACTGGCACCGAGTGGGTCCGAGGGCCCCGAGGGGTCCATCCACGACGCGGTCGCCGCCGCAGTCCGCATCGTCCGTGAGTCGGGGCTGCCGAACCGCACCTCCTCGATGTTCACCGAGATCGAGGGGGAGTGGGACGAGGTCTTCGACGTCATCCGCCGGGCGACAGAGGCGGTCGCCGAATACGGCCCGCGCGTGTCGCTCGTGCTGAAGGCCGACATCCGTGCGGGTCGTGTCGGCGAGATCGACGCGAAGGTCGAGCGGCTCGAGGCGGCGCTCGAGCGCAGCGAGTAGCGCATCGCGCAGCGCCGCGCCGGTCGGCGACTCGCGTCGTCGTCGGACGTGGTGTCGAATCGATTCGATTTGTGCGAGAATCGGCGGGTGACCCTCTCAATCGACGGGCCGACGACGTTGTCGCCGGCCCGTATCCGTTGGGCGCTGCTCGCGCTCGCGCTCGGCGGCTTCGGCATCGGATCGACCGAGTTCGTCGCCATGGGCCTCCTTCCCGACATCGCGCAGGACCTGTTCCCGACGCGCTACGCCGACTCGCCCGCCGACGCCAACGCGACCGCCGGCTGGCTGATCTCCGCCTACGCGCTGGGCGTCGTCGTCGGTGCGCCGACGATCGCCGCGGCCGCAGCACGCTGGCCGCGCAAGCAGCTGCTGCTCGTGCTGGTCACCGCATTCACGCTCGGCACGGTGGCCTCGGCCCTCCTGCCGACGTTCGAGCTCGTGCTCGTCGCGCGATTCGTCTCAGCGCTGCCGCACGGCGCCTACTTCGGCATCGCCTCGCTCGTCGCTGCGAGCCTCATGGGGCCGGGCAAGCGCGCCCGCGGGGTGGCGCTCGTGCTCTCGGGCCTGACGATCGCCAACGTCATCGGCGTGCCCGCCATCACCTGGCTCGGGCAGAACGCGGGCTGGCGCACCGCCTACCTCGCGGTGGCCGCGATCTTCGCGCTCACCTTCCTCGCCGTGCATGCTCGCGGTGCCGTGGCAGGCGGGCGACCCCCGCGCCACGATCGCGCGCGAGTTGCGTGCGTTCACTCGTGCCCAGGTGTGGTTCGCCCTCGGCATCGGCGCGATCGGGTTCGGCGGGCTCTTCGCCGTCTACACCTACGTCGCACCGCTCGCGACCGACGTCACGGGACTGTCGCCCGAGTTCGTGCCGATCGTGCTGGTCGTGATCGGACTCGGCATGACCGTGGGCAACATCGTCGGCGGACGGCTGGCCGACTGGAGCGTGCGCCGGTCGATGTACCTGTTCTTCACGATCCTCGCGGCTGCGCTCGTGCTGCTCGGCCTCACTGCGGCATCGCCCGTCGGGCTCCTCGCCGGCGTGTTCCTCGTCGGCGGGGCATCCGCGGCGCTCTCCCCGACGATCCAGGCCCGCCTCATGGACGTCGCGCGCGACAGCCAGTCGATCGCCGCTGCGCTCAACCACTCGGCGCTCAACGTCGGCAACAGCCTGGGTGCCCTGTTCGGCGGATTCGCCATCGCGGCCGGACTCGGCTACGTCGCACCGGTGTGGATCGGGCTCGTGCTCACGCTCGTGGGCATCGCACTCGCGCTCGGCTCCTACGCGCTCGACCGCGCGCGCGGTCGACGTGGCGTGAGCGTGCCGTACGCGACGGGCGCGGTGCAGGCGATCGAAGCCTGAGGCCGTCGGCGCCCTGGCCGGAGAGTCGACGAGCCGAACCTGTCGGGTCAGTCGGACTGCAGGAGGATTCCGTCGAGGATGGCACGCTTTCGCAGCGCGACCTTCGTGCCGACGTCGTAGCCCGAGGCCCGGTACTTCTCGCGAATGCGCTTGAGGTAGCTCTTCGCGGTCTCTTCGGAGATGCCCAGCTGGAACGCGACGGCCTTCACCGGCTGGCCGGCACCGTAGAGCGCCATGACCCGGCGCTCCTGCGCCGAGAGCTTGGGCACCGTGCCGTCGTCGAGCAGCGCCTGCTCGAGCTCGGGGGTGAGGTAGGAGTCACCGAGCCCGGCGGCGCGGATGGCCTCGATGATGGATTCGACCGGCTCGGACTTCACGAGGTAGCCGAGCGCGCCGGCGCTGAGCGCCTCGCGCACGACGGCCGCCTCGGAGTAGTTGCTCATGAGCATCGTCTTGACGCCGGCCGATTTCAGCATCGAGAGCTTCAGCGAGATGGGGATGTTGTCGCGCAGGTCGAGGTCGAGCAGCACCACGTCGACCGGGAAGTCGGGATGGGCGAGCAGCTCGGACCACGACGGCACCGCGGCGACGAGCTCGATCTCGCTCTCGGAAGAGGCTCCGCGGAGCCACTCGGAGAGCGCGCCGAGCAGCATGCGGTGATCGTCGACGATCGCGAGCCTGATCGGATCTGCGGTGTCGGCCATTCAGCTCCCCCTCGGATTGGCCGCGTCTCGCGCGACCGTCGCACTTGCCGACGACGTCGTGTTCGCCTGGCATTCGATCTCGATGCGGAATGATTCGGCTTCCGCGACGAGAACATGTCTTCCGACACTATCTACAGCCTCCCACGTCGCCGGGTCGAGACGTCGCAAGACGACGCCGAACACCTCGATCTCGATGTCGACCACGTGAGGCGTCGTGTGGTCGTCGTCGGTCGCGGGGCACCGCAGCCTGACGGCGATCGGCTTCGCGGGTCCCTTGCGACGCTCGCCGACCAGGAGCCAGAGCGCGAGCAGCAGGCCGTCGCGCTGCTGCTGCGACAGCAGGCCCGCCGCACCCTCGGTGTCGTCGACCACGACGCGGTTGCTCAGGTACGCCGATTCGATCACCGCGTGCTTCAGCCAGGTGTCGGTGCGACCCTCGATGAGACGTGCCCGGAGCCTGGCGGCGACCGCCGCCGCGCGCTCGGCGGCGGCGGTGGGGAGCGGGATCGCGATGCGACCGGAGCCGACGTCGTCGAGCAGCGTCTCGGCGTCGAAGTCGAGCTTCGCGAGTTCTTCGGACGCCTGCATGCCGACGGCCGAGGGGGCGGTCGACACGGTGCTCTGCACGAGCGAGAGGTCGAGTTCGCGCCCCACCAGGGACCGGAACCCGCTGATCGCGACGACCGCGAGGAGCGTCGGCAGCACCGCGGACACCGCGACGGCGAGTCCGACGACGATGTACTCGCCGGCCTCACCCGCCTGCAGGAATGTCGACGTCGCGATGACGACGCCGATCGCGCACGCGACCGCGAGCGGCACCCTCGTGCCGCGGATCGCCGCGACCGGCATCAGCACGGCCCCGCGCGGCTGCCGCGGCGGTGGGGGTCACCCCGCGGTCGAGGTACCCCCACGTCGCGGTCACGTCGAGCCACACGGGAACGGCGAGCGCGACCGAGCAGGGCGACGTAGAGCCAGTCGGGAAGGGGGTTCGCCCGTGAGAGCAGGCGAGAGACGACGCCGACGCAGAGGATCGCGGCGAGGGAGAGCCAGGCCGCCCATGGCCCGACGCCGACCGGGTAGAACGGCGCCATCAGCATCGCGCGCAGCAGGTCGGCCGCGATGACGATGGCGGCGGTGATGGTGACGCCGGTGGCGAGGCGGCGCCCGCCGTGGCGTTCGCGGACGTCTCCGGCCGCGAGGGCGGAGCGATTCGGCCGACGGAACGGCTGCTGTGCGGCGCGGGTGGTCGCGGCGCTCACGGCTTCGGCACCTCGAGCATCACGGTCGTCCCCGAACCCGGCGACGAGAAGACGCGCGCTCGGCCGCCGACGGTGCTCAGTCGGCCGACCACCGACTCCGAGTAGCCGAGCCGGCCCCTGCTGATGGTCTCGGGCTCGAACCCGTTGCCCGCATCGGTGACCATCGCCCGTACCGTGCGCTCGTCGTCGGTGACGGTGACGTCGGCCTCGTTGACGCCCGAGTGCCTGCGAACGTTCTCGAGGCACTCGCCGAGTGCGCCGAGGAGTGCGTCGAGGGTGTCTCGCGGCAGCGTGAGCTGGCCGGCGCCATGCCAGTTGACGTCGAGCCCCATGCGGGCGAAGCGCTGACGCACCGACTCGAAGGTCGTTCCGAGGATGTCCTCTTCGGCTTCGGGGGAGAAGATCGCATCGGACGCCTTGTCGAGGGGCGCGCCGAGCCGGAGCTGCTTGAGCAGCCGAGCGTCGTCACCGGCCTGCTGTCGCAGCGCGCCGACGCCGACGCCCACGCCCGAGTGGGCGAGCAGGCTCAAGCGTCGCGAGCACCGTGTCGTGCAGCACCCGTGCGTCCTGCCGCTGCCGGGCCTCGAGCTCGCTCGCGAGCCGCTCGGCCTGATGGGCGCGACCGACCTCGTCGATGCGCGCCGAGGCGCTGGCGATCGCCGCGTTGAGCGCGAGTGCGAGCGATGCGGCAACGGCCCATCCCGCGACCGTCGAGATGACCACGGCGGGCATCGGATCGCCGCTCACGGCGACGATGACGACGGTCGCGAGGATGACGGCGGCGAGCGCGAACACGAGCGACGGCCCGCGGTGGCGTACGACCAGGGTGATCGCGACCGACGGCGCGGTGACCGACGCGGTGACGCCCAGGGCGGTCAGCACCACGGGGTCGAGCGCGGAGCGAGGTTCCGATCACGCCGATCAGCGCGGCCGAGACGCCGACGACACCGACCGCGGTCGGCACCCCGCCGCGCTCGGTGTGCAGGAACACGAGGGCGCCCGCGGCGACGCTGAGGAGCGCGGCCGCGGCGAACTGGACCCCGGTGGCGGTGCCGGGCACGATGCACGCACAGGAGGGCGCCGACGGCGCCCGTCAGGCCGTAGATGCGCGCGAGCTTGCGCAGCAGTCGATCGCGTTCCTTCTGGATGCGCTTCATTGACACCCCCTCGCGGTGACGGCGCGGGCCGGGCCATCCGTTTCTCTACCGAACCTTAGCCCAGTCGCGCGGATCACGCCGCCAGCAGGCTGGCGAGTGCCGCGCCGACCGCGTCGTCTTCGATGAGGAAGGCGTCGTGTCCGTACTCGGACGTGATGACGACCGGGGTGTCGCCGTGCACGCTGTGCCGAAGCTGCGCGGCGATCTCGCGCTGGCCGGCGAGGGGGAAGTAGCGATCGCTGTCGATGCCGAGCACGAGGCTGCGCGCCTCGACGCGGGCCAGTGCCGCGGCGACCCCGCCCCGGCCCCGGCCGATGTCGTGGGAGTTCATCGCCTCGGTGAGCACGATGTAGCTGTTCGCGTCGAACCGGCGCGTGAACTTGTTGCCGTGGAAGTCGAGGTACGACTCGACCGCGAAACGTCCGTCGCCGCCGAGCGGGTCGAGGTCGGACTGCCACCCGCGCTCGAAGCGATGGTTGAGCTCGGCGGCGGTGCGGTAGTTGAGCATCGCCATGCGACGGGCGAGCGAGAGCCCCCGCGTGGGCCCGTCGCCGTCGGGCGCGTCGTAGAACGCCCCGCCACGGAATGCGGGGTCGGAGCGGATCGCCTCGATCTGCACCGAGTTCAGGGCGATCTGGTCGGCCGTGGTCGCCGGCGGGCCCGCGAGCACCGCGATGCGCTCGACCGCGTCGGGAGCCTCGATGGCCCACTCGAGCACGTGCATGGCGCCCATCGAACCGCCGACGACCGCCGCGAACCGCTCGATGCCGAGGCGCCGAGCGAAGGCGAGCTGCGCGCGCACCTGGTCGCGGATGGTGAGGAACGGGAATCTCGCGCCCCACTCGGCGCGGTCGGGCGCGAGTGACGCGGGGCCCGTCGATCCCTGGCATCCGCCGACGACGTTCGGCGCGAGCACGAACCAGCGGTCGGTGTCGATCGCGAGCCCGGGGCCGACGATGCCGGGCCACCAGCCCGAGCTCGGGTGCGCCGGCCCTGCGGGACCGACGACGTGGCTGTCGCCCGTGAGCGCGTGCAGCACGAGGATCGCGTTGTCGCGGGCGGGCGAGAGCGCGCCCCACTGCTCGTAGGCGATCTGCACGCCCGGAAGCAGGCCGCCCGACTCGAGTTCGAGGTCGCCGATGCCGATGAACCGCCGGTCGCCGACGGGGTCGCCCTCGCGCCAGGCACCGGTCGCGGGCGCTCGCCGCCCGAGCATCGCGAGCGCGCGCGCCTCGGGCACGATGCTCGCGGGCACGGTGTTCGCCTGCGTCTGCCAGTCCATGCTCTCGATTCTCCCGAACCCCGCGGCGTCGCGGGGATTTGTTACGGGCGGGAGCGTGCGATCGCGAGGGCGGCCGGTGCGATGGCGCGCAGGCCGGGCAGGGCGAGAACGAGCGGATGCCCCGGGCCGGCGAGGCACGGGGCATCCGCTCGATGCGTGGCGAGGCGCCGTCAGACGCGCGCGGCCTCGGTGGCGGCGCGAGCGGCGGTGAGGCCCGCCTCGAGGTCGGCCTTCAGGTCGTCGACGTTCTCGATGCCGACCGACAGCCGCACGAGTCCGGGCGTGACGCCGGCCGTGAGCTGCTGTTCGGGGGTCAGCTGCGAGTGCGTGGTCGAGGCGGGGTGGATGACGAGCGAGCGCACGTCGCCGATGTTCGCGAGGTGGCTGAACAGGGCGAGGTTGTCGACGAATGCGCGACCCGAGTCGACTCCGCCCTTGAGCTCGAACGACAGCACCGCGCCGACGCCCTTGGGGGCGTACGTGTTCGCCGCGGCGTACCACGGGCTCGACGGCAGGCCCGAGTAGTTGACGGTCGCGACGTCGGGGTGGTTGTCGAGCCACTCGGCGATCTCCTGGGCGTTCTGCACGTGTCGTTCGATGCGCAGCGACAGCGTCTCGATGCCCTGGATGAGCAGCCATGCGCTGTTGGGCGCGATGGCCGAGCCGAGGTCGCGAAGCAGCTGCACCCGCGCCTTGATGATGTAGGCGAGGCCGTCGCCGACCGCGGCCGTGTAGCTCGCGCCGTGGTACGACGGGTCGGGCTCGGTCAGCCCGGGGAACTTCTCGACGTTCTTCGACCACTCGAACCTGCCGCCGTCGACGAGGACGCCGCCGATGGTCGTGCCGTGGCCGCCGAGGAACTTCGTCGCCGAGTGCACCACGATGTCGGCGCCGTGCTCGAACGGGCGGATGAGGTAGGGGGTCGCGATCGTGTTGTCGACGATGAGGGGCACGCCGGCCTCGTGCGCGGCGTCGGCGACCGAGCGGATGTCGAGCACGTTGATCTTGGGGTTGCCGATGGTCTCGGCGAAGAACAGCTTCGTGTTCGGCCGCACCGCGCGGCGCCACTCCTCGACGTCGTCCTGGTGCTCGACGAACGTGGTCTCGATGCCGAGCTTCGCGAGCGTGTACTTGAAGAGGTTGTAGGTGCCGCCGTAGATCGACGACGACGAGACGATGTGGTCGCCCGCCTGCGCGATGTTCAGCACGGCGAACGTCGACGCCGACTGGCCCGATGCGAGCAGCAGTGCTCCGGTGCCGCCCTCGAGCGCGGCGATGCGCTCTTCGACGACGGCCTGGGTCGGGTTCTGGATGCGGGTGTAGATGTTGCCGAACTCGGCGAGGGCGAAGAGGTTCTTCGCGTGCTCGGAGTTGTCGAACACGTACGACGTGGTCTGGTAGATCGGGGTGGCCCGGGCGTGCGTCGTCGGGTCGGGCGCGGCGCCGGAGTGCACCTGCTTGGTCTCGAAGCGCCAGTCGGCGGTGTTGCTCATCGAAGTCTCCTCGGTGGTCGGGTGTGCGGACCCGCCGCAGCTTTCGAGCCACGTTAGGCCCGCGCCCGAGGCGAGGCAACGGATGCCGCAACACGGCGTCACGCTCGGTGGAACCGCGGCTCGACGCCGGAGCGGCCGATCAGCGGGGGCGTGCCTCGGGCGGCAGCACGAGGGTGCCGGTCGCGGTCGACGGCTCGGGCCGGAACAGCCATCTCGCGCGCGGCTCGACGAGGGGACGGAAGATGCGTCGCACGGGCTTCAGCGCGAGCACGATCGAGATGCCGATGCAGAACACGATCATCGCGGGGAGCACCCAGAACGGCTGCTGCCCGGCGAGCAGGCCGGTCTCGCGGAAGGGGAAGAGCACGAACGTGTGCAGCAGGTAGATGTACATCGTGGCCCGGCCGAACGGGGTGAACCAGTGCGCGCCGCGGGGCATGAGGGTGAGGAACGCCACCGCGAGCGTCATCGCGCCGAGCAGCAGCACGAGACGGATCGCCCCCGACCACGGCTCGTCGTAGCCGATCGCCTCGTACGACTCGTCGTACAGCATGAACCGGCGCAGCCGCAGGTCGCGCAGCGTCTCGATCGTGATCGGCATGAACGCGAGCACCACCCCGAACAGGGCGATCGCGCCGGCACGCCACCGCCAGACGATCGCCGGTCGCAGCTCGAGCCACGGGCCGGTGAGCTGCCACTGCCGCAGCTTCCAGCCGAACACGAAGAACGGCAGCATGCCGAACGTGCGCGTGAGCGCGAACGTCGAGTCGATCGTCTCGATGTAGCCCGGCGCCGATCGAGATCACGATCGCGATGATGAGCGGGTAGCGCAGCAGCACGAGGTAGGGCAGCACGACGCGCCAGATGGCGAGCGCGATGAGGAACCACAGCGTCCACGAGGCGGTCGTGAAGTCGAGGTCGAACCCGCCCCCGAGGATCCACTTGATGACCGTCCAGATCGTCTCGAAGATGAAGAACGGGAAGACGATGTCGGTGAGGATCTGCTTGAGCGCACGCGAGTTCGGCGGACCCGACTTCGCGAAGTAGCCGGCGACGGTGACGAACACCGCCACGTGGAACGAGTAGATGAACAGGTAGACGCTGTACGCGGCATCGTCTTCGCCGATGAGCGGCAGGATCCCGTGCCCGATCACGACGAGCGCGATCGCGATCCAGCGCGCGTTGTCCCAGAGCGGAACGCGCCTGCGCGTCGTGGGTTGGGTCGGTGCGTGCGGGCCTCGTGTGCATCTTCTCCAGTCTCTCGCACCGGCGGGCGGATGTCTCGTCGGCGGTGTGCCGGCATCCCGGAGTCCGCGCCTGCGCGACGCGGCGGGGCGATCGCGGCAGAATGGGCGCATGAGTGTGCTGCGAGCCGTCGTGACCGGTGCCAGTTCGGGGATCGGCGCCGCCACCGTGCGCGCGCTGCGGGCGGCCGGGTGGGAGGTCGTCGGTGTCGCGCGCCGCGAGGACCGCCTTCGTGAGCTCGAGGCCGAGACCGGGGCATCCGTCTTCGTCGCCGACCTCACGAAGCAGGCCGACGTCGACCGCCTGCGCGATCACCTCGCGGCCACCGGGGAAGTGCACGCGCTCGTCAACAACGCCGGCGGCGCGAAGGGGCTCGACACCGTCGAGGCGTCCGAGATCGACGACTGGGCGTGGATGTTCGAGGTCAACGTGCTCGCGCTCAAGCGGGTCACGAGCGCACTGCTGCCGCTGCTGCGGCGCGGCGCCGTCGAGCGCGGCGTCGCCGACATCGTCAACATCACGTCGATCGCCGGCCACACCGCCTACGCCGGCGGCGGGGGATACAACGCGGCGAAGTTCGCCGCGCACGCGCTCACCGAGGTGCTGCGGCTCGAGCTGAACGGCGAACCGCTGCGCGTCATCGAGGTGGCGCCCGGCATGGTGCGCACCGACGAGTTCGCGCTCGTGCGCTTCGGCGGCGATCGCGCCCGCGCCGACGCGGTCTACGAGGGCGTGCCCGATCCGCTCGTCGCCGAGGACATCGCCGGCGTCATCGTCGACGCCGTGCTCAAGCCCCGTCACGTCGACCTCGACCTCATCGTCGTCAAGCCCGTCGCGCAGGCGGCGCCCTACCGGGTCGCGAAGGGCGACCTGGTGGTGCGCGCGGAGACCACGCGATGAACCTCCGGGGCAAGTCCGAGGGCGACCCGGCGACGCATCGTCGCACGCGCTACGTCGACGTGACCGGGCGCACCCTCGCGTTGCTCGGCGTGGCGTTCGTCGTGGCCTACACCGTCTTCGTGCTGTGGCCCGATCGGCCGCAGGGCGTCACCTCGGTCATCGTCTTCGTGCTCATCGCCACCTGGGTGATCTTCGTCATCGATGTCGTCATCCGCATCGCGCTCACGCCGCGCGGCCGGCGATGGCACTACGCCTGGCATCACCCCCTCGAGGTGCTCTCGGCCATCCTGCCGGTGTTCCGCGCGCTCCGCGTCGTCGGCCTCCTGCAGGACCTCCCGCTCCTGAAGAGGCACACGCCGAGCGCGGTGCGGGCGCAGTTCATCATCCTCGCCCTCGCGTATGCGTGCGCGTGGGTGTTCTTCCTCGCGCTCGCGACGCTGCAGGCCGAGCGCGGTGCCCCGGGCGCGAACATCGAGACCTTCGGCGACTCGATCTGGTGGGCGATCGTCACGATCGCGACGGTCGGCTACGGCGACCTGTACCCCGTGACGCCGGCGGGCAGGTTCTACGCGGTGCTGCTCATGGCGGGCGGCATCGCGATCGTGGGCACGGCCTCGGCGACGATCATCTCGTACCTCAACGAGCGGGTCGCCGGGCTGCGGCACCAGGGCGACGGGGGCGACACGCTCGCGGCCCCGCCATCGCTCTCGACGGGCGAGGAGCCCGACGCGTCGGCCACGGCCATGCTGCCGCCCGTCGCCGTTCCCGACGCCGAGCAGGAGCGCCCGGCGGGGGGCGCCGGGTAGCCTGTCGGGATGACCTTCGATGCGAATGACGCCGCCTCCGGCGTCGACGGGATCCGCCGCGAGATCCTCGGCTGGGACGAGTTCGGCGAGGCCGCCCGAACGCTCGCGAGCGACGTGCTCGGCGCCGGGTTCCGGCCCGACGTGGTGATCGCGATCGCGCGCGGCGGGCTGCTGCTCGCCGGCGCCATCTCGTACGCGCTCGGCACGAAGGCGTGCGGGTCGATCAACGTCGAGTTCTACTCCGGCATCGACGAACGCCTGCCCGAGCCGGTGCTGCACCCGCCGATGCTCGACGCGCCCGCGCTCAACGGCAAGCGCGTGCTGCTCGTCGACGACGTGTCCGACTCCGGCCGCACGCTCGCCAAGGTGCTGCGCCTGCTCACCGACGAGGGCGCCGAGGTGCGCACGGCGACGCTCTACACGAAGTCGCACACCGTGCTGGTGCCCGACTTCGACTACCGCCGCACCGACGACTGGATCATCTTCCCGTGGTCGTCGCTTCCCCCCGTCACGATCAGCGAGGGCGCCGCGTGAGCGTGCACCTCGTCGGCGGCGGCGCGACCACCAGTACGGATGCCCCGCTGTACGCGCCGTTCGTCGCCGAGGCCGTCCTGCGGGGCGGCGCCGCAGGTCGCGCGCGGCCGCGCATCGCCGTGATCTCACTGCACCCCGAGGCCCAGGAGAAGGCCGCGGCGCTCGCCGATCTCCTGGTCGCGGCCGGCAGCGGCGACGAGATCGAGGTGCAGCTGACCGCAGGGCGACCCGGCGAGCCGATCGGGCTCCCCGCGATCGCCGACGTCGACGGCATCGCCGTGGGCGGCGGCCTCGTCGAAGAGGTGCGCGCCGGACTCGAGCCGGTGTTCGGCGAGCTGCGTCGGCTCGTCGCCGGCGGGGTGCCCTACCTCGGCGTCTCGGCCGGCGCGATGATCGCTGCGGAGGGCTCGCTCGGGAGCGGCACGCGCATCGGCGGCGTGGTCGTCGCACCGGAGGACCCGGAGGAGCCGGGGGTCGAGCTCGAGATCGAGGCCGGCATCGGTCTGGTCGACGTGGCCATCGAGGTGCACGTCGCCGAGCGCGGCATGCTCTCGCGCCTGGTCGCTGCCGTCGAATCCGGGCTCATCGGCGGCGGGCTCGGCATCGACGAGCGCACGGCGCTGATCGTGGGCGACGGCGGCCTCCGGGTCGAGGGGAGGGGCAGCGTCTGGCGGGTGCTGCCCGCCGAGCAGGGCGTGCTGGTCTCCACGATCGGTGCCTGAAGTGGCGAAGTCCCTCGACGAGCTCGCCGCCGACGGGCTCATCGACCCGGGCTGGGCGCGGCGCTCGCACCGGTCGCGCCGCGCATCGCCGAGCTCGGCGACTTCCTCCGCGCCGAGACGGCCGCCGGTCGCGGCTACCTCCCGGCCGGCGACAAGGTGCTGCGCGCCTTCAACGCGCCGCTCGACGACGTGCGGGTGCTCATCGTCGGGCAGGACCCGTACCCCACGCCGGGACATCCGATCGGGCTGTCGTTCGCCGTCGACCCGCACGTGCGCCCGGTGCCGCGCAGCCTGGCGAACATCTATCGCGAACTCCACGACGACCTCGGCATCGCGCCGCCCGCGCACGGCGACCTCACGCACTGGAGCCGCAGCGGCGTGATGCTGCTGAACCGCGTGCTCACGGTGCAGCCCGGCGCCGCGGCGTCGCATCGCGGCAAGGGCTGGGAGGAGGTCACCGACCATGCCATCCGCACGCTCGTCGATCGCGGAACCCCGCTCGTCGCGATCCTGTGGGGCCGTGACGCGCAGGGCCTGAAGCCGCTGCTCGGCGACACGCCCGTGATCGAGTCGGTGCACCCGAGCCCGCTCTCGGCGTCGCGCGGGTTCTTCGGGTCGAAGCCGTTCAGCCGGGCGAACGCGATGCTCGCGGCCCAGGGCGCCGCACCCGTCGACTGGAGCCTGCCGGCCTGACGCGGCATCCGAAACCCGGGTGAAATCGTCGCGCGCGTAGGCTTGCCGCATGCTCGAAGAGGAATACCAGCAGCGCCGCGAACTCCCGAGGCACCTGCGCCCGGCGCCGGCGGCCGAGGCGCCGTTCGAGTACACGCTGCGCGACGCCCGGCCGGCCGACCTGCCCGCCGTGCGCGAGATCTACAACTACTACGTCGCGAACTCCACGGTGACGTTCGACGAAGACGCGATGTCGCTCAAGGAGTGGAAGTCGAAGTTCGCGTACCTCGCGAAACTCGGCATGCCGTTCATCGTCGCCGAATCGCCCTCGGGGCAGTTGCTCGGCTACGCGCTCGTGTCGCCGTGGAAGCAGAAGCGCGCCTATCGGTTCACCGTCGAGAACTCGATCTACCTCGGCCCGGCGGCATCGGGCAAGGGGCTCGGCCGCGTGCTGCTCGGCGAGCTCATCGCACGGTCGAAGGCGGCGGGTCTCAAAGAGATGATCGCGGTCATCGCCGACCAGGGCGCCGAGGCGTCGATCGCGCTGCACGAGCGGTTCGGCTTCGTCGAGATCGGGCGCATGGGCCGCGTCGGCTTCAAGTTCGACCGGTGGCTCGGCACCGTGCTGCTGCAGAAGACGCTCAAGTAGTCGGCGGCCCGCGTTCGCGGCGCCCTGTGCGACGCGGCGATCGGATGTCGCGACGCGACGCTCAGAGCGTGATCGTGAACTCGCCGACCGTGAACGGCACGGCGATCGCGACGGCGAGCCCCGTGACGGCGAAGAGCGCCGGGTGCGCGAGGCCGACGACCGCCCGGCGCAGCGCGGGTCGCGCGGCGAGGAGCGCGTCGGGGATGCGGTCGCGCTCGGGCACCTCGGCCCAGCCGCGCGCCTTCGCGAGGAACCATGCGCACCGCAGCACGAACGCCGCCCACAGCACGGCCACCACGAGGGGCACGATGACCGACATGACGTCGAACGCCGATGCCGACGATCTCCTCTTCACGGCCCTCGGCGGCGAGCTGGATCGTCTGCGAGATGGCCGCGCCGACGACGACCGAGGCGCTCCACGCGGCGACGGCGATGACGAGGGCGAGGTAGCGCACGAAGAAGTGCGAGAAGACCGACGACATCTCGTCGAAGTGCCGGCGCGGCGTGCCGCTCAGCACGACGACCGTGGCGACGAGCGAGGGCAGCACGAGCACGGCGAGCACGATCCAGTCGAGCCATCCGGGCCAGTCGGCGGCCACCGCGGCGGCGAGGACGACGCCGAACGCGGCGCTCCACGCGGCACCCCACGCGAGCGGATGCCGCCCGACGAGCGCCACCACCCGGTTCTCGGTCACGGGCGCCATGCTAGCGGGGTGCGGCCGCCGGCCGTCGTAGGCTCGACAGATGGAGCTGCACGAGCACACGGCCCTCGAACTGCACCAGGCGTTGCAACGGCGTGAGGTCTCGCCCGTCGAGCTCGCCGCGCACTATCTCGAGCGCATCGAACGGCTGAACCCGCAGGTCGGCGCATTCGTCACGGTGACCCCCGAGGCGGCGCTCGTGCGGGCCGCGTACGTCGAGCGCGAGGTGCCGATGGCGCGACCCCTGTGGGGAATGCCGGTCGCCGACAAGGACCTGCTCCGGCGCGAAGGCGTGCCGTCGCGGTTCGGTTCGCGAGCGTTCACCGATTTCATTCCGGATGACTCGGACGAGCTCGTTCGCGATATCGATGCCGCGGGTGCCGTGAGCCTCGGCAAGTCGGCCACTCCCGAGTTCGGGCTGCCCTCGTACACCGAGGGGCTCGCGGGGCCGCCGACCCGCAATCCGTGGAACCTCGCGCTCGGCGCGGGCGGCTCGAGCGGGGGAGCGGCCGCGGCGGTGGCGGCGGGCATGCTGCCGTTCGCGCCGGGTTCCGACGGCGGCGGCTCGATCCGCATCCCTGCGGCCTCGTGCGGGCTCGTCGGGGTGAAGCCGTCGCGTGGCCGGGTGCCCGCCGGGTCGGGGCTCGGGGGCCTCGCGGGTCTCGGCGTCGCCGGGCCGATCGCCCGAACGGTGGCCGATGCGGCACTGCTGCTCGACGGGCTGGTGGCGCCGCTCGGCTATCCGGCCGCGCATCGCTACGCGGTGCGGGCGCCGGGAGACGACGGTCCGTTCCTCGCCGCGGCGATCCGCGGCGAGGGGCGGTTCCAGCTGGGCGTGATGACCGACTCGCCCTGGGACGAGGCGTACGAGATCGAGATCGACCCCGAGGCGACGATCGCGCTCGACCGGGCCGTCGCGGAGTTCGAGGCGATCGGCCACGGCGTCGAGCAGATGACGCCGTCGCCGGAACCGGGGTATGCGCCGGCGTTCCGCACGATCTGGCAGTCGGGCGCCGCGACGATCCCCGTCGACGGCGACGATGAGGCGCTGCTCGAGCCGCTCACGCGGTGGCTGCTCGAGCGCGGTCGCCGGGTGCCCGCCCGCGAACTCGCCGAGGCGCTCGCGTGGCTCGCCGGGTACGAGGAACGGGTCATCCATCGGTTCTCGTCGTTCGATGCGGTGCTGACGCCCGCGCTCGCGCTGACCCCGCGGCCGGTCGGCTGGTACGACCCCGACGACGGCGAGCGGAACTTCGCGCAGCAGGTGCAGTTCACGCCGTTCACCTCGTTCGTGAACGTGTCGGGCCTGCCGGCCATCACGGTGCCGGTCACCGAGACGGCCGAAGGCGTGCCGATGGGCGTGCAGCTCATCGGGCGGCCCGGCGGCGAGGCGGTGCTCTTCGCGCTCGGCGGCGCAGCTCGAGCGACGTGTGCGGCGCGCCGCTCGCCGACCGCCCGTGTGGTGAGCGCCGAGCCCGATCGCCCTTTCACGTGCACGAGGTGCGTGTGTAAGACTTAGGTAATGCTTACCTCACCAGTCGAAGCGGCGCCGCGCCAGCGCCCGGCCTACCGCAGCTTCCACGCGAACGTGCGACGCGTCGAGCGACTGTCGCCGCACTTCACGCGGGTGACGTTCGCGGGCGACGAGCTCACGGGGTTCGGCACGGCCGGTCTCGACCAGCGCGTGAAGGTCGTGCTGCCGATTCCCGGCCGCGGGTTCGCCGACTTCCCCGACGGTGAGGACTGGTACCGCGAGTGGCGCGAGCTGCCCGCCGAGCGCCGGAACGTGTTCCGCACCTACACGGTGCGCGCGGTGAGGCCCGACGCGGGCGAGGTCGACATCGACTTCGCATTGCACGGCGATCTCGGGCCGGCGTCGGCGTGGGCGACGCGGGCGATGCCCGGCGACGAGATCATCATCATCGGGCCCGATGAGCTGAGTCCCGACCGGGCGGTCGGCATCGACTTCCGGCCCGGCGTCGTCGACACCGTGCTGCTCGCGGGCGACGAGACCGCCGCACCGGCGATCTGCGCCATCCTCGAGCAGCTGCCCGCCCACGCCGCGGGCGTCGCGATCATCGAGGTTCCGAGCCCGCTCGACGCCCTCGAGGTGCATGCCCCCGAGGGGGTCGAGGTGCGCTGGCTGGCCCGCGACGGTGCCGACGTGCACGGTGACCGGCTCGTCCCGGTCGTGCGTGACTGGGTGGCGCGCAACTGCTCCGCCGACGGTCGCCTCACCGGCGACTCGGTCGACGCGGCGCAGGCGCTCGCCGCGGCCGAGCAGGCCGATCTCGACGACGCGCCGCTGTGGGACGTGCCCGAGGGGCGCAGCCTCGACGGCGACTGCTACGCGTGGCTCGCCGGCGAAGCATCCGTGATCACCGCGCTCCGCCGGTTCCTCGTGCGCGAGGCCGGTCTCGACCGTCGGCAGGTCGCGTTCATGGGGTACTGGCGTCGCGGCCGCGCCGAACTCGAGTGACCGGGCCGCTCGCGGCAGATCCGGCCGCGACGCCCCGACCGACCGCCTCCGCCGCAGCGCGCCGATCGACTGGGCCGCGGCGCACCGGCGCCGCACGCGGGGCGTGGGTGATGGCCGCATGCGTCGCGGCGCTCGTGCTGATCGTCGCGGCCAGCCTCGTCCTCGGGGTCCGGGCCATCGACCCGGCGCAGGTGTGGCTCGCGCTCACCTCGCCCGACCCCGCAGACGCCGACCACAACGTCGTGCTCCAGCTCCGCGTGCCCCGCACGGTCATCGGCCTCCTGGCCGGAACGGCGCTCGGGCTCGCCGGCATGCTCATCCAGGGCGTCACGCGCAACCCCATCGCCGACCCCGGCCTGCTCGGCGTGAACGCCGGGGCATCGCTCGCCGTCGTGCTCTCGATCTCGTTCCTCGGCGTCACCTCGCCGTTCGGCTACATCTGGTTCGCGTTCGCCGGCGCGGCGGTCGCCGCGGTGCTCGTCTTCGCCATCGGTCGAAGCCAGCCCGTGCGGCTCGCGCTCGTCGGCGCCGCGCTGACCGCGCTGCTCACGCCCCTGATCGCGCTCGTGCTCCTGCGCGACACCGAGGCGTTCAACCAGTACCGGTTCTGGGCGGTCGGCTCGCTCACCGGTCGCGACCTGTCGACCGTCGCCGCCCTCTGGCCGTTCGTCGTCGTCGGCGCGGTGCTCGCCCTCCTGCTCGCGCACCGGCTGAACCTGCTCGCCCTCGGTGACGACGTCGCGAGCGCACTCGGACAGCGCGTCGGCGTCACGCGCGCGATCTCGGGTGTCGGACTCGTGCTGCTGTGCGGCACGGCGACGGCGCTCGCGGGCCCGATCGCGCTCGTGGGACTCGTGGTGCCGCACGCCGCGCGACGGCTCGTCGGCAGCGACTACCGGTGGATCGCCGTGACCTCGCTCATCCTGGGGCCGATCATGCTGCTCGCGGCCGATGTCGTCGGTCGGCTCATCGTGCCGAACGCCGAGCTCGAGGCCGGGGTCGTCGCCGCGTTCATCGGGGCTCCCGTGCTCATCGCCATCGCACGCAGCCGACAGGTGGCCGGACTCTGATGACCACGCTCACCACGCCTCCCGCCGAATCGGTCGATCGCGGCACGGCCTCGCGACCGCTCGAGGCCGCCCGCGCGATCGGCGCGGTGCGTGCCCGATCGCGGCGCCGGCTCGCGCTCGTGGTCCTCATCGGTGCCGCCGCGGCCGTCGTGCTCGCGCTCTGCGCACTGCTCCTCGGCGCCGCGAGCCTCACCCCCGATCGCGTGCTCGCCGCCCTGTTCGGGTTCGGCGACGAGACCGACCGGTTCGTCGTGTTCCGGTTGCGCCTGCCCCGGATCCTCGCGGCGCTCCTCGTCGGCATCGCGTTCGCGCTCGCCGGAGCCGTCTTCCAGTCGACGCTGCGCAACCCGCTGGCGAGCCCCGACATCCTGGGCATCTCGGCCGGAGCCAGTCTGGGAGCGGTCCTCGCACTCCTGGTGCTCGGCGTCGGCGGCGTGCTCGTCTCGCTGTCGGCGTTCGGCGGTGCGGTGCTCGTCGCCGTCGTCATCTGGGCCGCGGCATGGCGGCAGGGACTGCATGGAATCCGGTTCGTGCTCGTCGGCGTCGGACTGGCGTACGTCTGCGGGTCGACGGTCGCCTGGCTGCTCGCGCGAGCCGACGTGCGCGAGGCCCAGACCGCGCTGCACTGGACCGTCGGCAGCATCGCCGATGTCCGCGGCGACGACCTGGCCGTCCTCGGCATCGGCGTCGCGGTCGTCGCGATCGGTGTGGCGGTGTTCAGCCGCGTGCTCGCGCCGTTGTCGATCGGCGATGATCACGCGCGTGCCCTGGGGGTGGGTGTCGACGGTGCGCGGGTGGTGCTGCTGCTGCTCGCGGTCGCCCTGGTCGCCACGGCCACCTCGGTCGCCGGTCCCATCGCCTTCATCGCCCTGCTCGCCCCGGCCATCGCGCGACGCCTGGTCAACGACGGCAGCTCGGCACTGGCGGCATCCGCGGTCGTCGGCGCCGTGCTCACGCTCGGCGCCGATGTCGTCGGGCAGTTCGCGCTCCCGGGCCTCACCGCGCCGGTGGGCATCGTCACGGGCGTGATCGGCGCACCGTACCTGTTGTGGCTGCTCGCCACGACCGAGAGGAAGTCACGCGCATGAGTGCCGTCCCCGTCGAATCATCCGCTCACCCCGCGGCGGTCCCGCCCGGCGCCGACCTGGCGGCCGAGGGCATCGCCGTGGGCTACGACGGCCGTCGCGTCATCGACGGTCTCGACCTCACGATCCCTTCCGGGCGCATCACCGCGATCGTCGGCCCGAACGCGTGCGGAAAGTCGACCCTGCTGCGCGGGCTGGCACGGCTGCAGCCGCTCGAGGCCGGGCGCGTGACGCTCGGTGGCCGCGATGTCTCGGCCATGCCGCGCCGCGAGGTCGCCCGCCGCATCGGAGTGCTGCCGCAGTCCTCGATCGCGCCCGACGGCGTGCGGGTCGCCGAGCTCGTCGGTCGCGGGCGCTATCCGCACCAGGGGTGGTTCGGCCGGCACTCGAGCGACGACGACGTCGTCGTGGCCGAGGCGCTCGCCGCGACCGGGGTCGCCGACCTCGCCGATCGCCGCCTCGAAGAGCTCTCGGGCGGCCAGCGGCAGCGGGTCTGGGTGGCCATGGTGCTCGCCCAGCGCACCGACATCGTGCTGCTCGACGAGCCGACGACGTACCTCGACGTGACCCACCAGCTCGAGTTGCTCGACCTGCTCACCGAGCTCAATCGCGTGCACGGCACGACGGTCGTCATGGTGCTGCACGAGCTGAACCTCGCGGCCAGGTACGCCGATCACCTCGTCGTGATGCGCTCGGGCGCCGTGATCGCCGAGGGCGCCCCCGACGAGGTGCTCACGCGTGAGACGGTGCAGCGCGCCTTCGGCCTCGAGGCGCAGGTCATCCTCGACCCGGTCGCCGGCAGCCCGCTCGTGGTTCCCGTGGGCCGATTCCACAATGCCGGCCCGGCCGCGTGACGCGCGCCCGCAGCGCGGTCGCGTCATCCGGAGATGCGGATTCGGCGAGTGATCGGATTCGATTCGGCGGCCACGTCGAATTTAGGTTAGCCTACCCTCATCACCTCCCCTCGAACCAAGGAGTCTCCGTGCGTCTTCGACGTCCCCTGATCGCCGTGGCCGGCGCCGCCATCGCCGTGCTCGCACTTTCCGCCTGCGCATCGGGCTCCACCGCCGACTCCGGCTCCGACTCGGCCGCACCGGCCGGCGAGGGCTTCCCGGTCACGATCGAGCACGCGTTCGGCGAGACCGTGATCCCCGAGGCGCCCGAGCGCGTCGCCACCTGGGGCTGGGGTTCGACCGAGGCCGCGATCGCCGTCGGCGTGTACCCCGTCGCCGTCGCAGAGCAGACCTGGACCGTCGGCGCGGGCAACCTGCTGCCGTGGGTCGAAGAGGCCTACGACGAGGCCGACGTCGAGCACCCCGCGCTGCTGAGCGACCCCGAAGGCGGCGTGACCGTGCCCTACGAGGAGTTCATCGAGGCCGCTCCCGACCTGATCCTCGCGCCGTACTCCGGCCTCACCGAGGAGCAGTACGAGACCCTCAGCGAGATCGCTCCGACCGTCGCCTTCCCCGACGCCCCGTGGACCACGCCCTGGGACCAGACGATCGAGATCACCGCAGCGGCGCTCGGCCGCGATGCCGAAGGCGCCGACGTGCTGGCCGACATCGACGACTACTTCGCGAGCGAGGCCGAGGCGAACCCCGAGTTCGCCGGCAAGACGTTCGCGGGCGTCTGGGACGGCGACGGGTTCGTCTACGTCTACACCGCGGCCGACTCGCGCATCGAGGTGCTCACCGAGCTCGGTCTCGAGGTGGCACCGAGCGTCTCGGAGCTCGACACGAGCGACGGCGGCTTCTTCTACGAACTCAGCTACGAGCAGCTCGACCAGCTCGAAGCCGACTTCATCGTGAGCTACCACGCCGACGAAGCCGAGGCGAAGGCGTTCCTCACGAAGCCCGAGCTCCAGGCGATCCCCGCGGTCGCCGCGGGCGACGTCGCCCAGGTCTGGGACCCGGTGACCGTGTCGTCGGTCTCGCCGCCCACCGCGCTCAGCGTGCAGTGGTCGGGCGGCATGCCCGCCCTCATCGAGGCCATCTCGGGCGTCGTCGGAGGCTGATCTCCCGATGAGCAGGGGCCGACGCGCGAGCGTCGGCCCCTCGTTCGTTCAGCGTCGGGCGCGCCGCCGGGTGGGCAGGTAGCCGCCGGCCTCGAGCCCCGCCTCGATCTCGAACCGGTTCTTCAGCGGGTTGCGCCCGGCGATGAAGTAGAGCAGCGGGAAGAGCATGCCGTACTTCTGCCACTGCGCCTTGTGCACGGTCTCGTGCTCGAGCACCCGCTCGCGGGTGTTGGTGCCGGTGAGGTAGCAGGCGCCGACGCACGACCCGCCGCGGCCGTACGTCCAGTTCGGCATGCCGGTGAAGACGATGAGCCCGTGCCGGCGCTCGATGGGCCCGGTGCTCCAGAGGAACCCCCAGACGAAGCCCACGAGGGTGGCCCACCAGTACCCGGCGCGGCTGATGCGCGGAGTCGGTCAGGCGCACGCGCAGGGCGCTGCCGTCGCGCTCGATGCCGCGGCGCACCGGCGCGCGGTCGTTCACGCGGCGGCCTCGCCCTCGCCCGCCGTCGCGCCCGCGTCATCCGTCGCCCGATCGTCGGAGCGGTCGCCGGAAGCGACCTGCGTCGCCGGCGACCCGGGCCGGCCGAGCGCCTCGAGCAGGCGCAGCCACGCCTCGCTCATGGTCGGGAAGGCGGGCACGGCGTGCCAGAGCCGGTCGACCGTCACCTCGCCGACGATCGCGATCGTGGCCGCCTGCAGCAGCTCGGCGACGTCTTGGCCCACGAACGTCGCGCCGATGACCGTGCCGGCGTGCGCGTCGACGACGAGCCGCGCGTGGCCCTCGTAGCCGTCGGCGAGGATGCCCGCGCCGCTCACGCCGCCGAGCTCGACGTCGGCGACGCGCACCGTGCGGCCGGCACGCTCGGCCGCGGCGGCGGTGAGGCCCACCGAGACGCACTCGGGCTCGGCGAAGACCACCTCGGGCACCGCGGAGTGGTCGGCGGTCGCGACGTGCGCCCCCCACGGAGCCGTGTCGACCGGGCGGCCGAGCGCGCGTGCGGCGATGAGGTCGCCGGTCGCGCGCGCCTGGTACTTGCCCTGGTGCGTGAGCAGCGCGCGGTGGTTCACGTCGCCGACCGCGTACAGCCACGGTCGGTCGCCGTTGCCGACGGCGCCGGTGGCGAGCATCGTGTCGTCGACCTCGATCCAGTCGCCGGGTTCGAGGCCGACGGACTCGACGCCGAGTGCGTCGGTACGGGGTCGGCGGCCGGTGGCCACGAGCACCTCGTCGGCCGTCACGGTCGACCCGTCGTCGAGCTCGACGATCACCTCGTCGGCGCTGTTGCGATCGACGCGGGTCACCGAGGCGCCGAGGCGAACGGATGCCCCGAGCCCCCGCAGCCCGGCGAGCACCGCGTCGCCGGCGAACGGTTCCATGTTGCGCAGCAGGCTGCTTCGGGCGAGCACGGTCACCTCGGTGCCGAATGCCGCATACGCGGTCGCCATCTCGACGGCGGTGACGCCGCCGCCGAGGATCACGAGGCGTCGCGGCGGGTGCTGCACGCTCGTCGCATCGCGACTCGTCCAGGGCCGTGCATCTGCGAGGCCCGGGGTCGACGGGATCACGGGGTCGGAGCCCGGCGAGACCGCGACCGCGTGCCGGGCGATGAGCGTCAGCGGCTCTGCGCCGTCGCGCTCGACGATCACGCGACGTTCGCCGTCGAGTCGGCCGTGGCCGCGCTCGAGCTCGATGCCGACGCTCTCGAGCCAGCCGACGGCGCCGGTGTCGCTCCAGTCGGAGACCCAGTAGTCGCGTCGCTTCAGCACCGCCGCGACGTCGAGCGCGCCCGTCACCGCCTCGGCGGAGCCGGCGACACGTTTCGCGGCCCGCAACGCGGCGGCGCTGCGCAGCAGCGTCTTCGACGGCACGCACGCCCAGTACGAGCACTCGCCGCCGACGAGCTCGTGCTCGACGAGCACGACCTCGAGCCCGGCAGCACGCGCGCGGTCGGCGACGTTCTCGCCGACCGGTCCGCCGCCCACGACGACGACATCGACCTCGCGCTCCATCGCCACTCCCGTCTTCGGTCGTGAGCCGACCGTCGCGTCCAGCCTATGCAGTGGAGCCTGCGCGGGCATTCGCCGCGGACACGCCCGTTCGCGCCGCCGCGTCACGCCCCCCGAACCGGGGATTGGGGGATCATTCCGACCGGACGAACATGGAAGTCAGGTGGGAGGGGGTCCCGCCGGGCAGTTGGTAGGCGACCATCATGAGTGTCACTCGACGTCAGGTTCTTCGATACGGCGCGGTCGGCGCGGCCGGCGCCGCGGCAACAGTCCTCGGCGGTGCCGCGTTGGCGTCGGCGTTCTCCTCTCGCAGCGATCTCGCCATCGTCAACCACCACGAGGCGCTGGCGGCAGCGGTCAGCCAGGTGGCTCCCGAACTGATCCCGCGTCGCTATGCGCGAACCCTGCCCATCGGTTCCGCGGCTCGTCCCGTTCGCACAGGGCGTCGACAGCGACGGGCCCTTCGAGAAGTACCAGGTGTCAGACGCAGGCGTTCAACACGCGATCCTCGGCGGCGGGTTGCTCACCCCTCAGCTCGGGTACAACGGTCTGGCCCCCGGCCCGACGATCGAGCTCGAGCGAGGCACTCGTGCCGAGGTGACCGTGCGCAACCACCTTCCGGCGACCCACCCGACGTTCGGGCACACGATGGAGCTCGCGACCCACCTGCACGGGTCGGCCTCGCTGCCGCAGTTCGACGGCTATGCTGCCGACCTCACCGCACCGGGCTTCATGAAGACCTACCACTACCCGAACCACCAGCCCGCCCGCATCCATCTGGTACCACGACCACACGCAGCACGTCACCTCTCAGAACGTCTACTCCGGCTTGGCCGCGCACTACCACATCCACGATGAGGAGGAGCGTGCGCTCCTGCCGCAGGGCGAGTTCGACGTGGCGCTCACCGTCGACGACGCGCATGTTCGCCGCCGACGGGCGGCTGATGTTCGATCACCGCGAGAACTCGGGGTGTGGGGCGACGTCATCATGGTGAACGGCGCGCCGTGGCCCGTCATGCGGGTCGAGCCGCGCATCTACCGGTTCCGCCTGCTCAACATCTGCGTCTCGCGATCGTTCCGCTTCCGGCTGAGCAACGGCGAGCCGGTCACCTTCGTCGCGACCGACGGCGGCCTCATGCCGCGTTCGCGGCAGGTGCCTCTCGTGGCGGCACGGACCCGCCGAGCGGTACGAGTTCCTCATCGACTTCCGCGGGTACGAAGGTCGGCGCATCGAACTGCTCAACAGCTCGAACGACAACAACCGCGACTTCGACTTCACCGACAAGGTGATGGCGTTCGACGTGATGTCCGTGCCTCCGACGACGACGATGCCCGACGGTTCGCCCGATCCGACCTGGAACACCATTCCCGGCGATCTCGCGACGGGTGGCGCGGTGATGGCGCTCCAAGAAGCCGACGCGGTGAGGGAGCGGCGGTTCCGGGTGCAGCGCAACAACGCGACCAACATCTGGACCCTCGGCGAGCTGTCGTGGTTCGACATCGTCGACAGCGGCTACCAGCGGGTCATGGCCGACCCGGGACTCGGTGACACCGAGATCTGGGAACTCACCGGCGGCGACGGCTGGTTCCACCCGGTGCACATCCACCTCATCGACTTCAAGGTGCTCACCCGCAACGGCGCGCCTGCGTTCGACTACGAGCAGGGACCGAAGGACACCGTCTACATCGGCGAGAACGAGTCGGTGCGCGTGATGATGAACTTCGGCCCGCACACCGGCCGCTACATGGTGCACTGCCACAATCTGACGCACGAGGACCACGCCATGATGACGCAGTTCTCGGTCGGGTGGAATCCCGGCGACCCCGACCCGAACGACCCCATCAACGCGGCGAGGTCCGTGCCCGATGCGGACCCGTCGCTGGCCTGAGCTCCTCGTCGCCGGTCTGATCGCCGGGCTCGCGGTCGCGATGCCCGCTCCGGGCACCGATCGGGTCCGCGTCGCTGTCCGACAGCATGGCCCCCACGGTGCTCGACGGCGACTGGGTCACCGTCGGCGACATCGACGCGCGGGCGTGCAACGGCGTGACCTCGTGATGCTCGCATCGCCCGACGACGGCACGCTGCTGCTCAAGCGCGTCGTCGCGACCGGCGGCGACGATGTCGGCATCGAGGACGGGGTGCTCGTGGTCAACGACGTCGACGTCGACGAGCCGTTCGTCGACTATGCGAGGGTCAACGGCGAGTACTTCGGGCCCGTGCGCGTGCCGGCCGGCCCACGTGTTCGTGCTCGGCGACAATCGCGGCGAGTTCGTCGACTCGCGCGCCTTCGGCGCCGTGCCCGTCGCGGCCGATCGTGGGCACGGTCGTCGGGCGTCGATGTCGTCACGAACACTGCCCGACGGACAGCGAACGCCGGCGCCGCGGGAGCCGGCGGATCGAGCGACACCCGACGACCGCCAGGGATCCATCCCCGGGTACTGCTCGGCCGAATCGAGCCGCTGACCGACTCGCCACGGACTCGCCGCGTGATGCCGCTCGGCGCCCAGCGACTGACCGCGTTCGCGTCAGGCCGCGCCGGCCGCGGCGGCGCCCGACGTGAGCGCGGCCACGAGCCGCAGGATCGTCGGCAGGTCGTCGGATGCCGCTTCGGGGGAGCTCGGCGCGAATCCCGCGATCGACGCCCCGGCCAGCGGGAAGCGCGCCGCGACCGCCCGGAGCACGGCCGCGAGCTCGGGCGCACCGATGCCGAAGGGCATGGGGTACGACAGCCCGGCGAGGGCCGACGGGTCGAGCACGTCGAGGTCGATGTGCACGAACACCCGGCCGGCGCCCGTCGCCTCGATCGCGCTCACGACCGCGGCCGGGTCGGCGAGGTCTTCGACCGTGAGCTCGGCGATGCCGTGCTCGTCGATGAAGCGGCGCTCCTCGTCGTCGACCGCGCGCACGCCGGCGAGCACGACCCTGTCGGGCGCGACCCGCGTCGCCTCGTCGAGGGCGAGTCCCTCGGGGCCCTCGCCGACGATCGACCGAAGGGCCATGCCGCCGAATCCACCCGACGGCGAGGACTCGGGCGTGTTCAGGTCGGGGTGCGCGTCGAGCCACAGCACCGCCACGTCGCCGCCCGAGCGCGCCTGCGCGTGCGCGGCGGCGGCGACGGCCGCGCCGCAGTCGCCGCCGATCGTGATCGCCCAGTCGGGGACCCGGTCGAGCGCTTGCGCCGGCGAGCTCGCGCACTCGACGGATCGTCGAGTAGCGCGCCACCCCGGTGCCGAGCGACTCACCGGCTTCGGTGGGCACGTCGACCACGATGGTGGTCGAGGCGGGCAGGTCGCCCTGGATGGCGCTGGCACCGTCGGCATGGCTCATCGCGCGAGCCGAGACCGATCCCTGCCACAGCGGCACGACGACGAAGGTTGCTGGCATGCGTCCCAGTATTCCGTTCCGCGGGCACTCGATGCACGACGGATGTCGCGCGCTCCGCCGACGGCGAACGGCCGTGCCGCGCGTGGTCGACACGCGGCACGGCCGTTCGCAGCCGGGTGGGCGGGCTCAGCCCGAGATCGCGCCCTGCGACCCGCCGGCCTTCAGCGCAGCCAGACGCGCGTCGACCTCGGTGAGCTCGCCGAGGTCGTCGAGCTCGTTGAACTGCGCGTCGAGGCTCGACGCGGCGAGCTCGGCCTGGCCGCGCACGACGGCCTCCTGGCGGCGGATCTTGTCTTCGAAGCGCCCGATCTCGCTCGTGGGGTCGAGGATGTCGATCGACTTGACCGCGTCGTGCACCTGCTTCTGCGCCTCGGCGGTCTTCGCCCGAGCGACGAGCTCGCTGCGCTTGTTCTGCAGCTGGACGAGCTTCTCCTTCATGCCGTTGAGGCCGGCCTTGAGCTTGTCGACGACCTCGGTCTGCGCGGCGATCTGCGGTTCGGCCGAACGAGCCTCGTTCTCGGACGAGATCTGGCGGCTGAGGGCGACCTTGGCGAGGTTGTCGAACTTGTCGGCATCGGCGGTGTCGCCGGCCGAGCGCAACTCGTCGCCCTTGCGGCTCGCGGCGAGCGCCTTCTCGCCCCACTCGCGTGCGGCGTCGACGTCTTCGCGGTGGTCGTCTTCGAGCAGGCGCAGGTTGCCGATGGTCTCGGCGATCGCGGCCTCGGCGTCGGCGATCGCATTCGTGAAGTCGCGCACCATCTGGTCGAGCATGAGCTGGGGGTCTTCGGCCTGGTCGATCAGCGCGTTGACGTTGGCTCGCACGAGCTGCGAGATGCGGCCGAAGATGGACTGCTTTGACATGGTGTTCCTTTCGTGGTGAGAACAGGGGTCGTCGAGGTTCGGTCAGGGGTCGTCGCGGTTCAGAAACGGCCTCCGCTTCCGCGGCGCGAGCGCGTGCCCGAGCCGCCGAAACTGCCGGGGGAGCGCCGACCGCCGCCGCCTCCGCCGCCGAAGCCTCCGCCGCCGAAGCCGCCGCCGCCGAAGCCGCCCCCGCCTCCGCCGCCGAGGACCGAGTTGATGAGGATGCCGCCGAGCACCGCACCGAAGACGTCGCCGCCTGCGCTGCCGCCGCCGCTGCTCCGCCGAAGCCGCCGCCCATGCCACCGCTGAATCCGCCGACGTCCTGCTGGGCGAGCGACATCGCCGATCGGGCGAGCTGGTCGGCGCGCTGGGCGGTCGTGAGCGCTCCGGCCGGGTCGGTCGGCGCGGTGGCCTCGGCCTGCACGAGCAGCCGGCCGGCCTCGGCGAGCCGGGTGCGCGCCTCGGCTCCGACGGCGCCGCGGCGGGCGACGAGGTAGTCCTCGGTCGCGTTCACCTGTGCGCGGGCGGCGGCGAGGCTGCGGTCGAGCTGTGCCTGTGCGCGCGCGGCCTGCTCGGCGGCGTCGCGAGCACCCTGCACGGCGGCGTCGATCTCGGCGTCGACCTGCTCGAGTCTCGCCTGCAGCGCGAGCGGGTCGCGGCCGGGCCGGCCGATCGACGAACGGATGTCGGATGCCTCGGCGGCGACGCGATCGGCGATCGCGTTCGTGGACTCGGTGTTCAGCGAGCGCGCCGTCTGCACGTCGCGGTCGAGTTCGGCGACCCCGGCGACGAGCGCCTGGTCGGCGGCGGCGAGATCGGCGGCGAGGCGTTCGATGGCGCCCGACAGGAGCTTCGCCTGGTCGACCGCCTCTTCGGCCGCGCGGATCGACACGGCCGCCCGGCCGCCTTGACCGGCGTCGACCGCGGTTCTCGCCGCGGCCAGCGACTCGCGCGCGAAGGTCATGCGCACCTGCGCCTGCTCGGGGTTGTCGGCGACGGGCGCGAGGGCGCTCTCGCCGTACTGCGCCCTGAGGCCGCTCAACCGCTCGGCGGCGGGCGCGACCTCGCCTTCGGCGGCCGCGGCGGCGGATTCGACTCGTGCGAGGGCCTCGGGTGCGTTGCGCTCGAGGTCGCGCAAGGCGTCGAACCGCTCGGCCTGCTCGTCGAGCAGGGCGTCGGCCTCGTCGGTGAGCTGGATGATCGCGCCGTACCAGGCACGACGCTCGTCGTCGGTGTCGGGCTCGGCGTCGTCGAGGCGCTGCTGCAGCGTGAACGCCTCGGCGACCTTGCCCTTCGCGGACTCGAGTGCGGTGCGGAAGTCGGTCGTGGCCTCATCACCGTACGAGGCGACCGCGAAGCCGAGCTCTTCGCCGCTCGTCTTCAGCGCGTCGTCGGCCTGCACGAGCGCGCTGCCGGCACGGCGCCGCAGGTCGTCGATCGACGGCAGGGGCACCCCGCCGGCGTCGACCGAGGCGCGCTTCCTCTTGCGGCGGGCGAGCACGATGGCGACGACGATGACGACGGCTGCGGCGATGACCAGGAACCAGATCAGCCCGGCGCCGATGCCGCCGCCCCCGGTGTCGCCGGCGATGGCCTCGGCGCCCGCGATCGCGGCGCCCGCCCAGTCCTCGTCGCGCAGCCGGGGTTCGATGACCTCGAGGCTGATGCGGTCGAGTTCGGCATCGGAGAGCGACGCGTCGCTTGCGGCGGACAGGTAGTACGCGCGCCCGTCGACCGCGACCGCGAGCAGGTAGTCCTCGCTGCCCATGTTGTTGTCGATCGCGGTGCGGGTGGCCCACTCGTCGGCGGCCTCGGGGTTCGTGAACGTGTCGACGTAGGCGACGAACAGCTGGCGCCCGCTGCGCTCGGCTGCCGCGTCGATGGAGGCGACGACCTCGTCGGTCTGGTCGCCGAGCACGCCGGCCGAGTCGACGACCGGCGACGACCCGAATGCGACGGGGTCTTCGGCTCGCGCGGCCTCGGCCGCGCCCACGAGCACCATGCCTGCGACGATCGCCAGAACCACGGACCCCTTGCGTAGCAAGCGCATGCGCCAGTGCCTTTCCCCGTGCCAGCAGACGTTTCGAGTCTATGGGGGAGTCGCGCCACCCGTCCACGACCGCCCCGGGGCGACCGCTGACACCGGGCGCGCGCATCACTCCACGATGAACGCCCGTGCCGGGGAGACGAGCGCGACGGGCGACCCCGAGTCGAACGCGAACCCGACGACGGCTCGCACCCCGTAGGAGCCCGGCGCGAGGGGCGGGAGCTCCGTCGCAGCCGTGTCGAGCGGTTCATCGCCTGCGTCGCAGCGGCGGGTCTCGAACGAGCCGGGCAGCGTGATCGACTCGCCCGGGGCGAGTTCGAGCGCCGTCGCCGGGCCGCCGGGGGCGCTCGTGTGCCAGACCACCACGCGGTCGTCGTCGACCGCGATGCCGGGCACCGCGCGCATCGTGCCCGACACCGTCGCGTCGCCGTCGTTCGTCACGATCACCGTCGACGGCGACGGATGTCGCGGGCTCGACGTTCGCCGGGAGCACGAGCCGCACCGAGAGCGGCGCGGTCGCGGCATCCGTCGGCGAGCGTCA
Source organism: uncultured Actinomycetota bacterium (assembly GCA_963836825.1). GTDB lineage: Bacteria > Actinomycetota > Actinomycetes > Actinomycetales > Microbacteriaceae > Agromyces. The sequence continues at coordinate 160,519 of CAWILI010000040.1, read as the reverse complement.
CGGGTGCCCCGCATCGGTACGGCATGTCGACTGCGGCCTGCGGCGTCGACGCCGCCACTCTCGTCGCGGTCGTCGTCGACTTCGGGCGCCGACTCGGCGACCGCCCCCGACTCGAGCGACGCGTCGGTGCTCGTCCGGCCCAGCAGCCCGCCGCCCTGCAGGCCGAACACGAGCGCCCCGACCGCGAGCACCGCCGCCGTGGCACCCGCGCCGCCCAGCACGGCCGCGCGCCGGGCGCGGCGCTTCGCGCGACTCGCCCCGAGCACCGCGTCGACGTCGATCGCACGCGGGGTCGAGGCATCCGCTGCCGCCTTCAGCTCGCGTGCGAGCGCCGCCTCGTTCCGTTCAGGTCCCGACATGATCGCCTCCCGTCCGTGCCGAGCGCTCGCCCGCCGGATCGATCGCGGAGGACAGCGCCCGCAGCCCGTCGCTCAGGTACCGCTTGACCGCGCCCGAGCTGATGCCGAGCACCTCGGCGACGCCGTCGACCGTGAGGTCGTCGTAGTAGCGCAGCACGATGCACGCCGCCTGTCGCGGCGCCAGCTGCCGCAATCGGGCGGCGAGGTCGATGCGCTCGTCGGCGGCCTCGGCGGGCGACGCGGTCGATGCGGGGACGACCGTGAGGTGCCGCACGCGTCGCCAGGTGCCGTCGCGCCGCGACCGGTCGATCACCGCGTTCAGGATCGCCCGGCGCACGTAGGCCTCGGCGCGGGGCAGGGTCAGCCGCGCACGCGGGGTGCCGAAGGTGCGCACGAGCGCGTCCTGCACGAGGTCGGCGGCATCGTCGACGCTGCCGGTGAGCAGGTACGCGTAGCGGCTGAGCGCGTCGCCGCGGACCGCGACCAGCTCGGTCGCGACAGCGTCCCACGTGCGGCTCACGGCGCTCCTCCTGACGGAGGCGGTTGCCCCGTCACTGATTCAGACGAACGGTCGCACGGTTTCGTTGTGTCGCGCTACGGAATCGCCGTGGCGCCGTGCACGCGACTCGCCCGACGGGGAGGGCGAATGCCCTCGACCCGCGAACGGAAAAACGTGCCCCCGGAGGGATTCGAACCCCCGACCTACGGTACCGGAAACCGGCGCTCTATCCCCTGAGCTACGGAGGCGCACGACTAGAGACATTACCACCTGCGCATCGCCGTTCCGACCGCTGTGCGCCGCCGGGCGGTCGCGTCGGGACGGCGGTCACATCGTCAGCTTCGCCACCGTGCCGAGCAGCTCGTCGCGCACCTTCGCAGCGAGGAACGCGCGTGCGCCCGCCAGCACGGCGTCGCCCTCGACGTGCGTCGCGACGACGTCGGGATACCAGCGGCTCAGGCGCCGGATGTCGCGCTCGACGGCCTCGACGAGGCGCGGGCCGCCGACGGCCGCGGTCGGGCCCGCGAGCACCAGCAGGCCCGGGTCGAGGGTCGCGAGCAGGGCGAGGCTGATATGGGCGATGCGCTCGCCGAGCTGATCGATGATCAGGTCGCGGTCGGGGCTCGCCGCGATCGCCTCGATCGCCCCCTGGTAGTCGTCGGCGGGCAGGCCGTGTGCGGCCGCGAGCCGCTTGACCGCGACGGCGCCGACCAGGTCCTGGCTCGTGCGCGCGGCGTCGTCGAGCGCGCGTGCGTCGGCCGACAGCGGAAGGAACCCGATCTCGCCCGCACCCCCGAAGGTGCCGCGGTGCAGGTCGCCCGCGACGTCGAACGACGCGCCGACGCCGTTGCCGAGCCAGAGCAGCGCGAAGACGTCGCGGTCGACGCCCGCCCCCGTCTCACGCTCGGCGAGGGCGGCGAGGTTGACGTCGTTCTCGATGAACGCGACGACGCCGAGCTCGGCCTCGAGGGTCGCGCGCAGCCCCGTGGTCGGGCCAGCCGGGCAGCGTCTCGCTGAACAGCGTGCCCGCGCCGCCCGGATCGACGTAGCCCGCCGTGCCGATGCAGATCGTGTGCACCTCGTCGGGATCGGTGCCGGCAGCGGCGCTCGCGTCGCGGATCGCCGCGGCGACCTCGCCGACGGCCGACCGGGCCGCCGCGTCCCCGGGCAGGGCCGTGCGCACGACCGGACGCGGGCCGCCGGCCGCATCGACGACGCTCGCGCGCAGCTCGTGCGCGTCGATCGCGATCGCCACGCCGAGCGCACGGTCGCTGCGGGCGGCGTACAGCGTGGCGTTGCGACCCGAGCCGCCGCTGACCTGTCCGCGCTCCTCGACGACGCCGGCGGCGATGAGGCGGTTCATCATCATCGAGGCGGTCGGCTTCGAGACGCCGACGAGCTCGCAGATGCGGTTGCGCGTGAGCGGGCCGTGGTCGAGCAGCGCCGAGAGGCCGACGCGGTCGTTCACCGCGCCGAGCCACGAGGGAGTGCCGTGGGTGCTTCGCATGGGTGACCGGGCCTCAGCCGGCCGGGAGGTTCGCGAGCAGCGCCGAGACGATCGACTGCGCGTCGCCGGGCTCGATGAGCTCGGTCGAGTCGATGACGACCCAGTACGGGCCCGGTGAACACCTGGGCTTCGCCGACGTCGCCGGCTCGCGTGAAGTATCCCTCGACGTCGGGCGGCGTGCCGTAGGTGGGCACGACGTTGCTGTTCAGCGCCGCGTCGCCCATGCGCGCCTCGAGGGCTCGGGCCGGGGGAGTCGCGACGCCGAACTCGACGACCGCGCCGTTGGTCTGGTTGAGCAACCCGCACGCGGTGCCGGCCTCGTCGACGACGCCCACGACCGCTTCGGCGCTCGGTTCGAAGCCGGGGTCGGTGCCGTAGTTCGGGTTGAAGGCGTAGATGTCGTCGGCGCTCAGCAGCTCGTCGCACGCGACCTCGAACGGAACGGGCTCCTCCTCGGGCGGCGCGGCGGGCTGGCTCGCAGTGGCCGCGGGCGACTCGGATGCCGCGGGCGGGGTGGCCGGGTCGGTCGCCCCGGGCATGGCTCCGGAGCATCCGGCGAGCAGCAGAACGGATGCCGCGGCGACGAGCACGGGGCCGAAGGCAGGGGTTCGGGCGGGGTGGGGCGGGCGCAGCATGTGACGAACCTTACCAACCGTGCCGGGTAGGATTTCGGAGTGACTCCAGCCGACCTCTCCCGCGCCCTGTACGACCTCGTGCTCGCCCTCGTCGAGCGACGTCGTGCGGCCGGCACCGAGGTCGAACTCGGGCTCACGGTCGGCGACGTCACCCTCGAGCGCCCCAAGCTGCGCGAGCACGGCGACTGGGCATCGAGCATCGCGATGCGCCTCGCGAAGCCGCTCGGCCAGAGCCCGCGCGACATCGCGACCGAGCTCGCCGAGGGCCTCGCGGCCGTCGACGGCGTCGCGAGCGCCGAGGTCGCGGGGCCGGGCTTCATCAACATCCGCCTCGACGCCGCCGCCGCGGGCGCGCTCGCGAAGACCATCGTCGACGCCGGCGAGCGCTACGGCCACGGCGACTCGCTCGCGGGCAGCGTCATCAACCTCGAGTTCGTGTCGGCGAACCCGACGGGTCCGCTGCACATCGGGCACACCCGCTGGGCGGCGCTCGGCGACTCGATCGGCCGCGTGCTGCGCGCAGCGGGCGCCGAGGTCGCGACCGAGTACTACATCAACGACGCGGGCAGCCAGATGGACGTCTTCGGGCTCTCGGTGCTCGCCGCGGCCAAGGGCGAGCCGACCCCCGAGGGCGGCTACCCGGGCAGTTACATCGCCGACCTCGCGGCACGGGTGCTCGAGCGCGAGCCGAAGCTCACCGAGCTCGACGACGCCGTGGCCCTGCACACCGCGACCGAGATCGCGTACGAGCTGCAGCTCGCCGAGATCCGCGAATCGCTCGATCGCTTCAACGTGCACTTCGACGTGTTCACGAGCGAGCGCCGACTGCACGCGAAGGCCGACGACGGCCTGTCCGACGTCGACACCGCCGTCGAGCGACTGCGCGCGCAGGGCCACGTCTTCGACGACGACGGCGCGGTCTGGGTGCGCACGACCGACTTCGGCGACGACAAGGACCGCGTCATCCGTCGCGCCAACGGCATCTACACGTACTTCGCCGCCGACGCCGCGCTGTACCTCGACAAGAGCGACCGCGGGTTCAAGCACAAGATCTACCTGCTCGGCGCCGACCACCACGGCTACGTGCACCGCCTGAAGGCGCTCGCGGGTGCCGCGGGCGACGATCCCGAGCGCGACATCGAGGTGCTCATCGGCCAGCTCGTGTCGATCAACGGCGCGAAGCTCTCGAAGCGCGCGGGCAACATCATCGAGCTCGACGACCTGCAGGCCTGGCTCGGCACCGACGCGCTGCGCTACACGCTCGGGCGCTACCCGGCCGACTCGCCGCTCACGATCGACCCCGAGATCCTGCAGCGCCGCACCAACGACAACCCGGTCTTCTACGTGCAGTACGCGCACGCGCGCACCTCGGCGGTCGACCGCAACGCGGCATCCGTCGGCGTCGACCGCTCGACGTTCGCGCCCGAGCTGCTCGAGCACGAGACCGAGTCGGCGCTGCTCGGTGCCCTGCAGGAGTTCCCGCGCATCGTCGCGCAGTCGGCCGAGCTGCGCGAGCCGCACCGCGTGGCCCGCTACATCGAGGAGCTCGCGGGCCTCTACCACCGCTGGTACGACAACTGCCGCGTGCTGCCGCTCGGCGACGAGCCCATCGGCGACCTGCACCGCACGCGGCTGTGGCTGAACGACGCCACCGGCCAGGTGCTGCGCAACGGGCTGGGCCTGCTCGGCGTGTCCGCGCCCGAGCGCATGTAACGTCGAAGCGACGAAGGGGGCTCCCATGACCGATGACCCGGCCGGGGCCCCGCCCCGCGAGCAACGCAGTCGCGCGGGCCGCGTCTTCTTCATCGTCGCGGGTGTCGTCGTCGCGATCGCCGTCCTCCTCGTGATCGCCGACGTCATCGTGCGCAACATCGCCGAGCAACGCGTGGCCGAGCAGATCGAGGGCGAGATGCCGCCGGGCGTCGACGGCGAGGTCGACGTCTCGATCGGCGGATTCTCGGTGCTCGCGCAGTACCTCACGGGAACGATGGACCGCGTCGACCTGAGCGCGCCCGAGCTCACCGTCGAGGGCGCGCCGATCGCCGTCGAGGTCGCCCTTCAGGGCGTGCCGGTCGACTTCGCCTCGCCGGTCTCGCAGGTCAACGCGACGGTCACCGCCGATGAGGCCACGGTGAACGACCTCATCGCGGTCGCGGGCGTCGAGGGCGGGCTGACCCTGGGCGATGACGCGGTCGCGTACTCGCAGACGATCGAGCTCTTCTCCATCCCGATCCCGATCAACGTCGAGGTCACGGCGACCCCGGTCGCGGCCGGCGACACGGGTCGTGCTCGATTCGGTGGGCATCGACGTCTCGGCGGCCGGCGGGTCGCTCGACCTCACGGGCATCGCCGAGCGGGTCATCGGCGACAATCCGATCGAGATCTGCGTCGCCGAGCGACTGCCCGAGGGCGTCGAGGTGACCGCCATCCAGGTGACCGAGGGCAGCGTGCGCGTCGTGGCCGAGGCGCGAGACCTGCGCCTCGACGAGGAGAGCCTCGCCACCACGGGCACCTGCTAGCGGGCGTCACCGATTCGGTTCGCCTCACGGGCCGTCGGTAGACTCGCGGATAGCCGACCCACAAGGCCGGCACGCATCAGGCTTCAGGAACCGATCCGGGTTCGCTCGCCGCGAGCGATCCACGATTCGTCCTCACGTGAGGTTTCCCGTGACATCCGTCGCATCCACACCGGTACCGAGCTGGCTCCGCGTGCCCGACGACGCCAACGCGCTCGCACCGCTCGTCTGGCCCGAGCGCTCGCACCGCGACCGCGACGGTCGCCTCGTCGTCGGCGGCGTCGACGCCGCGACGCTGGTCGCGCGGTTCGGCTCGCCGCTCTACGTGGTCGACGAGGCCGACGTGCGGGCCCGGGCACGGCGCATCCGTGCCGCGTTCGACGCCGCAGCGGCGACGGCCGGCACCGATGTGACGATCTATTACGCCGGCAAGGCGTTCCTCTCGGCGGCCGTCGTGCGCTGGGTCGCCGAAGAGGGGCTCGCGGTCGACGTGTGCACGGGCGGCGAGCTCGCCGTCGCGCTCGCGGCCGGCGCCGACCCCTCGCGCATCGGCTTCCACGGCAACAACAAGTCGGTCGCCGAGATCGAGCGCGCGGTCGCCGCGGGCGTCGGTGCCGTCGTCATCGACAGCGAGATCGAGATCGAGCGGGTCGCCGACGCCGCGGCCCGCGCCGGCCGGCGTGCAGCGCGTGCGGCTGCGCGTCAACAGCGGCGTGCACGCGTCGACGCACGAGTTCCTCGCGACCGCGCACGAAGACCAGAAGTTCGGGGTCTCGCTCGAGCGGGCCGTCGAGCTCGGCACCCGCATACGTTCGCATCCCTCGCTCGACCTGCTCGGCCTGCACTGCCACATCGGCTCGCAGATCTTCGACTCCGCCGGCTTCGCCGAGTCGGCGTCGCGCCTGCTCTCCGCGCACGCCGAGCTCGCCGCGCTCGCGCCGCTGCCCGAGCTGAACCTCGGGGGCGGGTTCGGCATCGCCTACACCTCGGCCGACGAGCCCACGCCCATCGAGGCGATCGCGCTCGGCATCGTCGACGCGGTCGCCGACGGATGTCGCGAGCGGGGCATTCCCGTTCCGAAGCTCGCGTTCGAGCCGGGCCGGTCGATCATCGGGCCCGCCGGGGTCACCCTGTACACCGTCGGCACGATCAAGCCCGTGCCGATCGACGGCGGCGTGCGCCACTACGTCTCGGTCGACGGCGGCATGAGCGACAACGCGCGCCCCGCGCTCTACGGCGCCGACTACTCGGCGCGCATCGCGTCGCGGGTGTCGACCGCGGAGCCCGTGCTCGTGCGCGTCGCCGGCAAGCACTGCGAGTCGGGCGACATCGTCGTCGATGCCGAGTACCTGCCGGGCGACGTCGCACCCGGAGACCTGCTCGCCGTTCCGGCCACCGGCGCCTACTGCTGGTCGCTCGCGTCGAACTACAACCACGTGCCCCGGCCGCCCGTCGTCGCCGTTCGCGACGGCGAGGCGCGGGTGATCGTGCACGGCGAGACCGAGGCCGACCTGCTCGCCCGCGACGCCGGACTCGAGCCCGACCCCGTTGACCGCTCCACCGAAGGGACCCCTGCATGATCGAGTACCGCTCCATTCGAGTCGGGCTCCTCGGCGCCGGTTCGGTCGGCTCGCAGGTCGCCCGCCTGCTCCTCGAGCACGCCGACGAGCTCGCGCAACGCGTCGGCGCGCGCATCGAGCTCGTCGGCATCGCGGTGCGCGACACGAGCGCGAAGCGCGACGTCGACCTGCCGGCCGAGCTGCTCACCACCGACGCCGAGTCGCTCATCCACGGCTCCGACATCGTCATCGAGCTCATGGGCGGTCTCGAGCCGGCCCGCACCCTCGTGCTCGCGGCCATCGCCTCGGGCGCCGACGTCGTCACGGGCAACAAGGCCCTGCTCGCCACGCACGGCCCCGAACTGTTCGCGGCGGCGCAGCAGGTGGGCGCCCAGCTCTCCTACGAGGCGGCCGTCGGCGGGGCGATCCCCATCATCCGGCCGCTGCGCGACAGCCTCGCGGGCGACCGCATCGACCGCATCCTCGGCATCGTCAACGGCACCACGAACTTCATCCTCGACCGCATGGACCAGACCGGGGCATCCCTCGAGGCGGCGCTCGCCACCGCGACCGAGCTCGGCTACGCCGAGGCCGACCCCACGGCCGACATCGGCGGCTACGACGCCGCGCAGAAGGCCGCCATCCTCGCGAGCCTCGCCTTCCACACGAGCGTGCCCGTCGACGCGGTGCACCGCGAGGGCATCACCGGCGTCTCGGCCGAGCAGGTCGAGTCGGCCAAGCGGGCGGGCTACGTGGTCAAGCTCCTCGCGATCTGCGAGCGGCTCATCGACGACGAGACCGGCGACGAGGGCGTCTCGGCACGCGTCTACCCGGCGCTCGTGCCCCGCAGCCACCCGCTCGCGGCCGTGCACGGCGCCAACAACGCGGTCTTCGTCGAGGCATCCGCGGCCGGCCCGCTCATGTTCTACGGCGCGGGCGCCGGGGGAGTGCAGACCGCCTCGGCGGTGCTCGGCGACCTCGTCGCGATCGCCCGCCGCCACGTGATCGGCGGCCCCGGCACGGCCGAGTCCACCCACGCCGAGCTCCGCGTGCTCGACATCGGGCGCATCACGACCCGCTACGCCGATCACGCTCGAGGTCACCGACGAACCGGGCGTGCTCGAGCGGATCGCCCACATCTTCGCCGAGCACGGCGTCTCGGTCGAGCAGCTGCGCGCAGACCGTGGCCGAGGGCTCCGAGCGGGCTACGCTGGTCATCGGGACGCATGAGGCGAAGGAGTCCGCGCTCGCCGAGACCGTCGCCGCCCTCAGCCAGAGCCCCGTCGTCGCATCCGTCGCGTCCGTCCTCCGAGTTGAAGGAGCAGTGTGAACAACCCCATCACCCCCAAGGCGAACTCGCGTCAGTGGCGCGGCGTCATCCGCGAGTACGCCGACCGGCTCGACGTCACCGACGCGACGCCCGTCGTCACGCTCGGCGAGGGCGGCACGCCGCTGCTTCCCGCTCCCGCGCTCTCGGCACGCACCGGCGCCGACGTCTGGGTGAAGTTCGAGGGCATGAACCCCACCGGCTCCTTCAAGGACCGCGGCATGACCATGGCCGTCACGAAGGCCGTCGAGCACGGCGCGAAGGTCGTCATCTGCGCGTCGACCGGCAACACCTCGGCCTCGGCCGCCGCCTACGCGACGCACGCCGGCATCACGGCGGCCGTGCTCGTGCCCGAGGGCAAGATCGCCATGGGCAAGCTCAGCCAGGCGATCGCCCACAACGCCCAGCTGCTGCAGGTGCAGGGCAACTTCGACGACTGCCTCGACATCGCCCGCGAACTCGCGGCGAACTACCCGGTGCACCTCGTGAACTCGGTCAACAACGACCGCATCGAGGGGCAGAAGACCGCGGCCTTCGAGGTCGTCGAGGTGCTCGGCGACGCGCCCGACTTCCACTTCATCCCGGTCGGCAACGCCGGCAACTACACGGCGTACACGCGCGGCTACCGCGAAGACATCGCGGCGGGCAACGCCACGCGCATGCCCCGCATGTTCGGCTTCCAGGCCTCGGGCTCCGCGCCCATCGTGCGCGGCGAGCCGGTGAAGGACCCCGACACCATCGCGAGCGCCATCCGCATCGGCAACCCGGCCTCGTGGGAGCTCGCCCTGCAGGCGCGCGACGAGACCGACGGCTACTTCGGCGCGATCGACGACGACAAGATCCTCGAGGCGCAGCGCATCCTCTCGGCCGAGGTCGGCATCTTCGTCGAGCCCGCGTCGGCGATCAGCGTCGCCGGCCTGCTCGAGCGCTCGGCCGCGGGCGTCGTGCCCGCGGGCGCGCGGGTCGTGCTCACCGTCACCGGGCACGGCCTGAAGGACCCGCAGTGGGCGCTTCGCACCGCCGACGGCTCCGACGTGCAGCCCATCATCGTGCCGGTCGACACCGCGGCGATCGCCGGGGTGCTCGGACTCGCTTCATGACCGGAACCCTCGTCGGCGATCCGTCGTCGACGCTCACCGACCGCCGGGTGCACGTCAAGGTCCCCGCGACCTCGGCGAACCTCGGCCCCGGCTTCGACACGCTCGGCCTCGCGCTCGCGCGGTACGACGAGCTCGACGTGGCGGTCACCGAAGCGCCCGGCGTCGTCGTCGAGGTGCACGGCGTCGGCGCGGGCGAGGTGCCGCTCGACGAGTCGCATCTCGTCGTGCGCTCGATCGCCCACGCCTTCGCGCGGGCCGGCGTGCCGCTGCCGGGGCTCTCGCTCGTCGCGCACAACACGATCCCGCACGGGCGTGGGCTCGGCTCGTCGGGCGCCGCGATCGTGGCCGGCATCGTGGCGGCGAAGGGCCTGCTCGAGGGCATCGTCGAGTTCACCGCCGACGAGCTGCTCGAGCTCGCCACCGAGCTCGAGGGCCACCCCGACAACGTGGCGCCCGCGCTCTTCGGCGGCCTCACGATCGCGTGGGTCACGCCCGAGGGCCCGCGGCACAAGAAGCTCATCGTGCACCGCGGCGTCTCGCCGCTCGTGCTCGTGCCCGAGCACGAGATGTCGACCGCGCTGGCGCGCTCGCTGCAGCCCGAGTCGGTGCCGCACGAAGACGCCGTGTTCAACGTCTCGCGGTCGGCGCTGCTGATCGCCGCGCTCATCCAGAGCCCCGAGCTGCTCTTCCAGGCCACCGAAGACAAGCTGCACCAGAACTACCGTGCCGGCGCGATGCCCGAGACCGACCAGCTCATCCGCGAATTGCGGTCGGCGGGTCATCCGGCCGTCGTCTCGGGTGCGGGCCCGTCGATCCTCGTGCTCGCGAGCGACCCGAGCGAGCGCGCCGACGCGATCGCGCGTGTCGAGGCCGCGGCCGACACCGCGTGGCAGGCGCTGCCGCTCGCCGTCGACTTCCTCGGCGCCACGGTGCAGCCCGCCTGAGGCGTCGGTGAGCGGATGTCCCGACCGGGCAGCCGTTCTCCACAGGGCGTGGCGCGTGTCAGTGCACCCGATTCCGGGTGTTAGACTGATCCCGCACCTGGCAGGCGACGCACAGTTCGCGTCTCACGGCCACATCGTGCACTTCCCGGCAATCTCTTGCTTTCGCTTTTGCGCATGTCTGCGCCACGCGCACCGACATGTTCGATGTGCGATCAGCTCTCCTGGGTTCGCAATCTGCGCCAGGGGAAAGGAACATACCCCAGTGACCAACGCATCCGATCACGCCACCGGCGTGGCGAACGGCGCCCGACTCTCATCCCTCAAGGTCGCCGAGCTCCAGGAGCTCGCCTCCTCGCTCGGCATCCCGGGCGGTTCGAAGCTCCGCAAGGGCGAGCTCGTCGAGGCCATCTCGGCCCGTCAGGCCGCCGACGCGGGCTCGTCCCTCACGCTCGACGTCGACGTGACCGACGCCGGCGTGCCCGCGACCGACGCGGCCGCGGCGCCCGTGGCGACCGAGCCCGTCGCGCCCCAGGCGCCCGTGGCGACCGAGACCATCGCACCCGAGACGGCGCCCGTCGACGCTGTCGCGGTCGACGCCGCACCCGAGGCACCCGCTGCCGAGACGGTGGCGCCCGAGGCATCCGTCTCGGCCGACCCGATCGTCGCCGACGCCGCTCCCGCGACCGCAGCTCCCGCGCGCCGCCGCCAGCCCCGTCGCGCGACGAGCGCGACCACCGCGGCGCTGACGCACGTCAACGCCGGCGGTGCCGGTGTCGGGCTCGTGCCCGAGACCGAGACCGACCGACGAGGCTCGCGAGGCCGCTCGCGCCGCCGTGCGCGAAGAGCTCGCCGCAGCCACCGGCGAGAGCGCCCGTGGCGCGCAGCCCGCCGAGGGCGGCGCCGAGGGCGAGCAGCCCGCCTCCGAAGAGCCCCGCCAGGGCCGCAGCCGCAACCGCGGCCGCCGTGGCGGCGAGCGCGGCGACCGCGCAGACCGCGGCGAACGAGCCGACGACGCGCAGAAGCAGGGCGAGCGCCGCCAGAACGGCGACCGCCAGGCCCAGCAGGGCGGCGAGCAGCGCAAGGGCGACGACGCCAAGGCCGACCAGGGTGACGACACCTCCAAGCAGCAGCAGTCCGACGGCGGCCGTGGGCAGCAGGGCCGCGACCAGCAGGGCCGCGACCAGCAGGGCCGCGACCAGCAGGGCCGCGACCAGCAGGGCCGCGACCAGCAGGGCCGGGACCAGCAGGGCGCAGCGGCCAGCAGGGCCGCGACCAGCAGGGCCGCGACCAGGGCGAGGGCGAGGGCGGCCGTCGCAGCCGTTACCGCGACCGCAAGCGACGCGGTCAGGGCGGCGCCGGCGACGAGCTCGAGCCCGAGATCCTCGACGACGACGTGCTGATCCCGATCGCGGGCATCCTCGACGTGCTCGACAACTACGCCTTCGTGCGCACCACCGGATACCTGCCCGGCCCGAGCGACGTCTACGTCTCGCTCGGCCAGGTCAAGAAGTACCACCTGCGCAAGGGCGACGCGGTCGTCGGCTCGATCAAGCAGCCGCGCGACGGCGAGTCGAACAGCCGCCAGAAGTACAACGCGCTCGTCAAGGTCGACTCCGTCAACGGCCAGACCATCGACGAGGCGGCCGCACGCGTCGACTTCCAGAAGCTCACGCCGCTGTACCCGCAGGAGCGACTGCGCCTCGAGACCGAGCCCACCAAGCTCACGCAGCGCATCATCGACCTGGTCGCGCCGATCGGCAAGGGCCAGCGCGGCCTCATCGTCGCGCCGCCCAAGGCCGGCAAGACCATCGTGCTGCAGCAGATCGCGAACGCCATCTCGATCAACAACCCCGAGGTGCACCTCATGGTCGTGCTCGTCGACGAGCGCCCCGAAGAGGTCACCGACATGCAGCGCACGGTGAAGGGCGAGGTCATCGCCTCGACCTTCGACCGCCCGGCCGAAGACCACACGACGGTCGCCGAGCTCGCCATCGAGCGCGCCAAGCGGCTCGTCGAGCTCGGCCACGACGTCGTCGTGCTGCTCGACTCGATCACCCGCCTCGGCCGCGCCTACAACCTGGCCGCGCCCGCCTCGGGCCGCATCCTGTCGGGTGGCGTCGACGCCTCGGCGCTCTACCCGCCGAAGCGGTTCTTCGGCGCCGCGCGCAACATCGAGAACGGCGGTTCGCTCACGATCCTCGCGACCGCGCTCGTCGAGACCGGCTCGAAGATGGACGAGGTGATCTTCGAGGAGTTCAAGGGCACCGGCAACTCCGAGCTGCGCCTCTCGCGCCAGCTCGCCGACAAGCGCATCTTCCCGGCGGTCGACGTCAACGCGTCGTCGACGCGTCGCGAAGAGATGCTGCTCTCGCCCGACGAGGTCAAGATCACCTGGAAGCTGCGCCGCGCCCTCGCCGGGCTCGACCAGCAGCCGGCCCTCGAGGCCGTGCTCGGCCGCCTGAAAGAGACGCAGTCGAACGTCGAGTTCCTCATGCTCATGCAGAAGTCGATGCCCGCCGTCACGGCCGGCCACGGCAACTCGCACGGGCACGAGACCGATCACCGCTGAGGCATCCGTGTTCGAATCCGTCCGCCCGCTGCTCGATGAGCACGCGCAATTGCAGGAGGAGCTCGCCGACCCGGCGCTCCACGCCGACGCTGCCCGCGCGAAGAAGGTCAATCGGCGCTACGCCGAGCTGAGCCGGATCGTCGCGGCCAACGCCGCGTGGAAGCAGGCGAACGACGACCTCGAAGCAGCGCGCGAGCTCGCCAAAGAGGACGATGCGTTCGCCGAGGAGATCCCGGGCCTCGAAGAGGGTCTCGCGCAGGCGCAGGAGAAGCTTCGGCGGCTCCTGATCCCGCGCGACCCCGACGACGGACGCGACGTGATCATGGAGGTCAAGGGCGGCGAGGGCGGCGCCGAGAGCGCCCTCTTCGCCGGCGACCTCCTGCGCATGTACATGCAGTACGCGCAGTCCAAGGGCTGGAAGGTCGAGCTCCTCGACCAGAACGAGTCCGACCTCGGCGGCTACAAGGACGTGCAGGTCGCGATCAAGTCGAACGCGACCGACCCGTCGCAGGGCGTCTGGGCGCACCTGAAGTACGAGGGCGGCGTGCACCGCGTGCAGCGCGTGCCGGTCACCGAGACGCAGGGCCGCATCCACACCTCGACGACGGGCGTGCTCGTCTTCCCCGAGGTCGACGAGCCCGAAGAGGTCGACATCAACCAGAACGACCTCAAGATCGACGTGTACCGCTCGTCGGGCCCCGGCGGCCAGTCGGTGAACACGACCGACTCGGCGGTGCGCATCACGCACCTGCCCACGGGCATCGTGGTGTCGATGCAGAACGAGAAGTCGCAGTTGCAGAACCGCGAGGCGGCGATGCGCGTGCTGCGTGCACGCCTGCTCGCGCGTCAGCAGGAGGAGCAGGCGGCCGCGGCATCCGATGCCCGCAAGTCGCAGATCCGCTCGATGGATCGCTCGGAGCGCATCCGCACGTACAACTTCCCCGAGAACCGCATCGCCGATCACCGCACCGGTTACAAGGCGTACAACCTCGACCAGGTCATGAACGGCGCGCTCGACCCGATCATCGAGTCGGCGATCCAGGCCGACGAAGAGGCGCAGCTCGCGCACCTCGGCGACGAGTGACGACTCCGTTCGCGTCGAAGCGAAGACCGCGGATGCCCCGTGCACGAACCGTGCCCGGGGCATCCGCGTTTCGCGTTCCGGTCAGATGTGCCAGTCGTGGACGCCGCGTGCCGCGTCGGCGGTGGAGTGCGACAACGGCTTGAAGGTCGCGGGGATGCCGACCACGAGCGAGTGGGGCGGGGCGTCCTTCGTGACGACGGCGTTCGCTCCGATCGCGCTCCATGCGCCGATCGTGACGTCGCCGAGCACCTTCGCGCCCGCGCCGACGGTCACGCCGTCTTCGAGGGTCGGGTGCCGCTTGGCCCCGCGCCCGACGCCGCGCGCGGCCTTTCCGCCGAGGGTCACGCCGTGGTAGAGCATGACGTCGTCGCCGACCACCGCGGTCTCGCCGATGACGACGCCCATGCCGTGGTCGATGAAGAACCGTCGGCCGATCGTCGCGCCGGGATGGATCTCGACGCCCGTGAGGAACCGCACGAACTGCGAGATCACGCGCGCGAGCAGGCGCAGCCCCGCCACCCAGAGCAGGTGGGCGAGCCGGTAGCCCCAGATGGCGTGCAGGCCCGAGTACGCGAGGAACACCTCGAGCCCGTTGCGCGACGCGGGGTCATGCGATCGCGCCGTGGCGATGTCTTCTCGGAGGGCGCGAAGGAGGTTCACGGAAGCTAGTCAATCAGGCGCGCGGCCCGAATGCGGCCGCCTCAGTCGCGCAGGTCCTCGTAGAGCAGGGTCGAGAGGTAGCGCTCGCCGAAGTCGGGCACGATCACGACGATCGTCTTGCCGTCGCTCTCGGGCCGCTTGGCGACCTCGAGCGCGGCCCAGACGGCGGCGCCCGACGAGATGCCGCCGAGGATCCCCTCGTCGGAGGCGAGCCTGCGCGCGGTGGCGACGGCATCGGGCGTGGCGACGTCGATGACCTCGTCGTAGACGTCGCGGTCGAGCACGTCGGGCACGAAGTTCGCGCCGATGCCCTGGATCTTGTGCGGACCGGGAGTGCCGCCCGTGAGGATGGGGGAGTCGGCCGGCTCGACGGCGACGACCTTCAGGTCGGGCTTCTGCTCCTTGAGGAACCCGCCGGCGCCCGTGATCGTGCCGCCGGTGCCGATGCCCGACACGAGGATGTCGACCGCGCCGTCGGTGTCGGCCCAGATCTCGGGGCCGGTGGTGGCGCGGTGGATCGCGGGGTTCGCCTCGTTCGCGAACTGCCGGGCGAGGATCGCGCCGGGCGTGTTCGCGACGATCTCGTCGGCGCGCGCGACGGCACCCTTCATGCCCTCGGCGCCGGGGGTGAGCACGACCTCGGCGCCGAAGGCGCGCAGCACGACGCGACGCTCGACGCTCGCGGTCTCGGGCATCGTGAGCACGACCTTGTAGCCTCGGGCGGCGCCGACGAGCGCGAGCGCGATGCCGGTGTTGCCGCTCGTGCCCTCGACGATCGTGCCGCCGGGCTGCAGCTCGCCCGACTTCTCGGCCGCGTCGATGATCGCGACGCCGATGCGGTCTTTCACGCTCGCGGCGGGGTTGTAGAACTCGAGCTTCGCGAGCACGGTCGCACCGGTGCCCTCGGGGAGACGATTCAGGCGCACGAGCGGCGTGCGGCCCACGACTTCGGTGATGTTCTCGGCGATCTGCGCCATCGTTCAGCCTTCCTCGGGTGATGCTCGGGCAACGGCTCCAGCCTAGGGATCGGCGGGCTCACGGGCGAGTGGGTTACATTCCATTGCGTGGATATGACGAGCACGCCCCCTGGCCCGCAGTCGCTGCGCGCGGTGCGCGACGAGGCGGCGTCGCGTCTTGCCGCGGCCGGAGTGCCCGACCCCGAGGTCGATGCCGAGCTGCTCATCGGGCACGTGCTCGGGCTGTCGCGCGGCGGCGTGCAGGCGCGCATCGTCGTCGGCGGCGAGATCGACGCAGCGGATGCCTCGGAGCTGGCCGGTCTCGTCGAGCGCCGCGCCCGGCGCGAACCGCTGCAGCACCTCACCGGGCGCGCGGCGTTCCGCTCGCTCGAGCTCTCGGTCGGCCCGGGCGTCTTCGTGCCGCGCCCCGAGACCGAGGGCGTCGCCCAGATCGCCATCGACGCGCTTCGCGCGAGCGCCGAGCCCGAGCCGATCGGCATCGACCTCGGCTCCGGAAGCGGGGCGATCGCCCTCGCCCTCGCGACCGAGGTGCCGCACGCGAGGGTGTGGGCGGTCGAGAACTCGCCCGAGGCGTTCCCGTGGACGCGGCGCAACGTCGACGAGGTCGCCGCTCCCAACCTCGAGCTCGTCTTCGCCGATCTCGGCGGTCGCGCTGCCCGAGCTCGACGGCAGGGTCGCGGTCGTGGTGTCCAACCCGCCCTACATCCCGCAGGACGCGATCCCGCGCGACCCCGAGGTGCGGCTGCACGATCCCGAGCGCGCGCTCTACGGCGGGCCCGACGGGCTCGATGTGGTTCGCGCCCTGTCGAAGCGGGCGCTCTCGCTGCTGCACCCCGGGGGAGTGCTCGTGATCGAGCACGGCGAGCAGCAGTCGGCCGAGATCGCGGCCCTGCTCTCCGCCGACGGGTGGCGGGCGATCGCGCACCACCGCGACCTCACGGGCCGCGACCGGGCGACGACCGCCCTGCGCTGAGGCCGCACGCCGGTGATCGAGGAGGCGCGTCAGCGCCGTATCGAGATCTCGCTACTTCGCCCGCTCGGCCTTCTCGCGCGCGTGGCGCTCGCGCTCGAGCGCGTGCTTGATCGCCTCGCGTTCGCGCTTCTGCGCCTCGCGCAGCGACTTCTCGGCTTCGCGCCGGGCCTTGGCGGCCTCGCGCACCTTCGGGTCGCGGGGGAGCTCGAGCTGCGGCGGGAGCGGCGCGGGGCGCGCCGGGGCGCGCCCGACGCCGACGCGGTCGACGTGGTGCTCGATGCCGTCGAGGATGCGCTGCAGGCCGAACGAGAAGTCGTCGTCGGACTCGTCGAGTGCGGCGCCGGGCACGGCGACGTAGCCGCCGCCGGCGAGCAGCGGGCTGAGGTAGGGGAACCGCTCGGGGGTGACGAGTTCGGCGAGCGCCTCGAAGAAGTTCGCGCCCGTGACATCCGCCGGGTCTGCGGCCGCCGCCGCGGCGGCGCCGAGGTCGCGCTCCTGCGCGCTCGTGGCGCGCGCGTAGCTCGTCACGAGCAGCAGCGCCGACATCTTCTCGCCGTCGCTGAGCGGCAGGTCGCGCACCTCGCGCAGGAACCAGTCGACCATGAGCAGGTTGTTGGGCGTGATCGGCGCACCCGAGATCGGGATGTCGACGAGCCACGGGTGCGCCCGGTACGCGCCGCGCATCGGCGAGCACCCACGCGGTGATGCCGTCGCGCCAGCGTGCGCTCGATCGTGTCGTCGGGCACCGGCGGGATGAGCGCACCCTCCTGCATCAGCAGGATGAGGTCGTCCTTGCTCGTCACGTAGCGGTACAGCGACATCGTCGTGAACCCGAGCGATGCCGCGACCCGGCTCATCGACACCGCGGCGAGACCCTCGGCGTCGGCGATCTCGATCGCGGCCTCGACGATGCGCTCGATCGAGAGCTCGCGCTTGGGCCCGCGCTGCGGGTGCGCCGCGACGCCCCACGCCAGCGCGACGCCGCGGGGGAGTTCGGGATCGGCTCGCACGTCGCTCATTCGGCTCCCGTTCGTGGATGGCTTGACGACAGTCTAGAACTGTGTATTACTTAAACAACAGTGGATCACATAAACAGTTTGCGACATACGCAGACATGAACGGGAAGGGAACACCCATGGATCTCGCCATCGAAGCGACGCGGGCTGCGCAAGCGGTTCGGTCGCACCGACGTGCTCGACGGCCTCGATCTCACGGTCGCCGCGGGCACGGTCTTCGCCCTGCTGGGGCCCAACGGCGCCGGCAAGACGACCACGATCAACATCCTCACGACGCTCGTGCGACCCGACGCGGGCAGCGCGCGCGTCGCGGGGTTCGACGTCGTCACCGCGCCCGACGAGGTCAAGCAGCGCATCGCGCTCACCGGGCAGTCCGCGGCCGTCGACGAGGTGCTCACGGCGACCGAGAACCTCGTCATGCTCGGCCGGCTCTCGGGACTCCCACGTCGTGACGCGACGGCACGGGCCGCAGAGCTCGCCGAGCGCTTCGGGCTGTCGGATGCCGCGAACCGACGTGTCGGCACCTACTCGGGCGGCATGCGCCGACGGCTCGACCTCGCCCTCAGCCTCGTCGTCGACGTGCCGGTGATCTTCCTCGACGAGCCGACGACCGGCCTCGACACCCGCAGCCGCCAGGAGCTCTGGTCGCTCATCCGGTCGCTGGCCGATGCCGGCACCACGGTGTTCCTCACGACGCAGTACCTCGAGGAGGCCGACCGGCTCGCCGACCGCATCGCCGTGCTCGACGGCGGCCGCATCGCCGCCGAGGGCACCGCCGACGAGCTCAAGGCGCGCATCGGGGGCGAGGTCGTCGAGCTGCGCGGCCAGGGCGGCGAGCTCCTGCGCGAGCTGCCGACCGACGGGATCGGTGCACGGGCTGCGGGCGGCGATGGACGAGCTCGACCGCACGCCGGCCGCCGCCGGCGAGGGCGTGCAGGTCGCGATCCGCCGCCCGAGCCTCGACGACGTGTTCCTCGCGATCACCGCCGGCGACGGGACATCCGATCGCATCGCCCGCGACCTCATCGAATCGAAGTGACCGCCATGACCACGATCACCGCAACCCGTCCGCGACTGCGCGGCTTCACCGCCGAGTCGACCTTCATCACCCGCAGCCTCATCCACTCGGTCCGCGACGTCGAGGCGCTGCTGATGGCCGTCGTGCTGCCCGTGATGCTCATGCTGATGTTCACGTTCATCTTCGGCAACGCGATCGACCCGTCGGGAGGCTACGTCGACTACGTCGTGCCCGGCATCATCCTGCTGTGCGCCGGATTCGGTGCCGCGTCGACCGCCGTCGCGGTCTCGCGCGACATGACCACGGGCGTCATCGACCGGTTCCGCACGATGCCGTTGCGCAGCGGCGCCGTGCTCACCGGGCACGTCGTCGCGAGCCTCGCCCGCAACCTGCTCGCGACCGCCGTCGTCGTGGCGGTCGCGCTCCTCGTGGGATTCCGGCCCTCTGCGTCGTTCGTCGAGTGGGTCGCCGCGTTCGGCGTGATCGCGCTCTACATCCTCGCGATCACCTACCTGTTCGCGGCGATCGGCCTCGCGGCGTCGAGCCCCGACTCCGCGAGCGGCTACGGCTTCATCCTGCTGTTCCTGCCCTACGTGTCGAGCGCGTTCGTGCCCGTCGACACGATGCCCGAGTGGCTGCAGTGGATCGCCGAGAACCAGCCCATCACGCCCGTCATCGAGACGATCCGGGCGCTGCTGATGGGCACCCCGGTGGGCGACACGGCGTGGTGGGCCATCGGCTGGTGCGTCGTGATCATCGCCGCGGCCGCGATCTGGGGAGCGTGGCTGTTCCGCCGCAAGGCCGGCAGGCGCTGAGCGGATGTCCCGGGGCGGCGCCTTCGCCGCGAAGCGCCGCCCCGGGGCATCCGTTCGGCCGGCCCCGCTGGTCTAGAATCGGCAGGTCATGACTGCCATCTTCGACTGCTCGGTCGACTCCCAACTGCTCACCGGCATGCGACTCGCGAGGGGTGCCATCGGCCGGGGGCAGCTCGTCGTGATCCCCACCGACACCGTCTACGGTCTCGCCGCCGACGCGTTCAGCGCCCAGGCGGTGGCGGGCCTGCTCGCCGCCAAGGGCCGCGAGCGCACCGCGCCGCCACCCGTGCTCATCCCCGGCATCCCCACCCTCGACGCGCTCGCGACCGACATCCCCGAGGTCGTCCGTCAGCTCGTGGCCGAGTTCTGGCCCGGCGGGCTCACCGTGATCCTGCACGCGCAGCCCTCGCTGCAGTGGGACCTCGGCGAGACGCGCGGCACCGTGGCGCTGCGCATGCCGGCCAACCCGATCGCGCTCGAACTGCTCGCCGAGACCGGCCCGCTCGCCGTGTCGTCGGCGAACCTGTCGGGCATGCCGTCGGCGACCACCGCCGCCGACGCCGAGCAGATGCTCGGCGAGCACGTCGCCGTGTACCTCGACGGCGGCCCCGCGGGCGACTCCTACGAGGCGATCGGCGAGCGACCCGGCGACACGTCCTCGACCATCGTCGACGCCACCGGCATCCGCGATGGCGTGGGGCTGCTGCGCATCGTGCGTGCCGGGGTCATCTCTCGCGAACGCATCGCCGCCGTCGTGGGCGAGGAGATGCTGGCCCCCGAGGGAGCCGCAGCCGCGGCCGACGCCGAGCCGAGGCATCCGCGGAGCCCGACGTGCCGGCCGACGACGCCGCATCGACGGTCGACGCCGAGCCGGCGGCATCCGAACCCGCGGCACCCGCCGAGGCCGCGGCATCCGATCCCGCGGTCACCGCCGATCCGGAGGCATCCGACCCCGCCGTCCCCGCCGACGAAGCGGGTTCCACCGCCTCATGACCCTCTTCCTGCTGCTCGCGCTGCTCGCCGCGCTCGTGACGTTCGGCGGATCGATCCTCGTCTGGAAGCTGAGCCTGAAGTACCGGCTCTACCCGAAGATCCGCGAACGCGACGTGCACACGCGGCCGACCCCGCGACTCGGCGGCATCGCCATGTTCGTCGGCATCGTCGTGGCGATCGGCGCGGCCGCGTTCGTGTCGACGCTCGGATCGTCGCGGTTCTCGAACGTGGCGATCATCTTCCAGAATCCCGGCCAGATGCTCGCGATCCTGGGCGCCGCGCTGCTCATCGTGCTCATCGGCGTCGCCGACGACATCTGGGACCTCGACTGGACCACGAAGCTCGCCGGCCAGTTCCTCGCGGCGGGGCTCATCGCCTGGCAGGGCGTGTCGATCGTGTCGCTGCCGATCGGCGGCATCACCCTCATCCCCTCGTGGGTGAGCGTGACGCTCACGGTGTTCACGATCGTGCTCGTGATGAACGCCATCAACTTCATCGACGGGCTCGACGGGCTCGTCGCCGGCGTCGCGCTCATCGCCAACGGCGTCTTCTTCCTCTACACGTACCTGCTCGTGCAGCAGACCTCGCCGCTCAACTACTTCAACCTCGCGTCGCTGCTCGCGATCGTGCTCGTCGGCGCCTGCGCGGGGTTCCTGCCGCTCAACTGGCACCCCGCGAAGCTCTTCATGGGCGATGCCGGCTCGATGCTCATCGGACTGCTCATGTCGACCGCGGCGATCTCGGTCACGGGCCAGCTGAACCCCACGGGCGTCGGGTTCGACCAGCTGTTCGCCGCGTTCATCCCGATCCTGCTGCCGTTCCTCGTGCTCATCATCCCGCTGCTCGACTTCGGCCTCGCCGTCGTGCGGCGCCTGCGCGCCGGCAAGTCGCCGTTCGCGGCCGACCGCAAGCACCTGCACCACCGGCTGCTCGACATGGGGCACTCCCACCTGAACGCCGTGCTCATCTTCTACGGGTGGACCGCGGTCGCCTCGATCGGATGCCTGCTCACGTACGTCTTCCCCGTCTACTTCGGCATCGACTCGATGTGGGCGTTCGTGCTGATCGCCGTCGGCTTCCTCATCCTCGCCGCGGTCACGCTGGCGCCGCTCGGTCGACGCAAGCGGCTCACCGTGGCCGCCGAGGCCGCAGAGGTGCCGAGGCCGCCGGTCGCGCGAGCGGATGTCCCGGTGCTCGACGAGCTCGGGGTGGCCGCGGTCGCGACATCCGCATCGGGCGCGCCCGCTGACGGCGCGTCCGAGGCGTCGCATCCGGGCCGACGGCCGCAGGTTCCGAACAGGCCCGATCGGTAGAATCGGGCGACCCCGACCCAGGAGCACGATGACCGACGCACTTCCCGAGACGCCCGCCGAGGGCCGCCCCGCGGCCTCCACGACACCGGCGGTCGCGCCGATCCTTCGACTCGCGCTCATCTACGGGGGCATCCTCGCCGTGGGCCTCGCCATCGTCGGATCGATCGTCGGCTACCTGGTCGCCGGAATCCCCGGGCTCACGAGCGCACTCATCGCCGCGGTGATGACGGTGGTCTTCTTCGGCCTCACGGCGGCCACGGTGCTCATCGCGTCGCACGTGGCGAAGGGCCAGATGTTCTCCACGGTGTTCTTCGGCATCGTGCTCGGCGGGTGGCTGGCGAAGCTGCTCGTGTTCTTCGTCGCGGTGCTCTTCGTGAGCCGCCAGGAGTTCATCGACCCCTACGTCTTCTTCATCACGATCGTCATCGCGGTCATCGGCAGCCTCGTGGTCGACGTCCTCGCCTTCCGCAACGCACGCGTACCCTACGTCAGCGATGTGGATCTTCCGGGCCCCCAGGGTCCCGATTCCACCTCCTGACGATTCGGTGATCGGCCGGTCTTCTTGCTAGAGTCAGACGCGATCCCCCCTTCTTTGCGCGTAAAGACACGCCCCGAAACTGGAGACAGCGCTGCTAGGTAACGCTCTCATTCACATGCTCCCGTTCGCGACCTCCGAAGAAGGTGGTTCGGGGGAGTTCCACGGTCCTTCGCTGGCCGACTTCTTCCCGCCGGTGATCCTCTTCGAAGGCACCTGCTTCGAGATCAACCGCATCATCCTGATCCGGTTCCTGGTCGTCGTGGTCCTCTTCGTGATGTTCTGGCTCGCGACTCGGCGCATGAAGCTCGTCCCCGGCCGCGGCCAGAGCATCGCCGAGCTGCTGCTCGACTTCGTGCGCAACAGCATCGTCTACGACACGCTCGGCAAGCGCGACGGCAAGCGATTCCTGCCGCTGCTCACGACGATGTTCTTCCTCATCCTCGCGATGAACCTGACCGGCATCATCCCCGGTCTCAACATCGCCGGCAGCTCGGTCATCGGACTCCCGCTCTTCCTCGCGCTCGTCTCGTACGTGGCCTTCATCTACGCGGGCATCAAGAAGCACCCGGGCGCGTTCTTCAAGAACTCGCTGTTCCCGTCGGGCGTGCCGTGGCCGCTCTACATCGTCGTCACGCCGATCGAGTTCGTCTCGACCTTCATCCTGCGGCCGATCACGCTCGCGCTGCGACTCCTGATGAACATGGTCGCCGGGCACATGCTGCTCGTGCTCTGCTTCTCGGCCACGCAGTTCTTCATCTTCACGGCCGGCGGCCTGTGGAGCCTGTTCAGCATCGGCACCTTCGCGTTCGGCTTGGCGTTCACCCTGTTCGAACTGCTCGTCGCGGTGCTGCAGGCCTACGTCTTCACCCTGCTCACGGCCGTGTACATCCAGCTGGCGCTGGCCGAAGAACACTAAACGAACCGGAAACCCGGTTCGACAACATGGAAGGAAACACACATGGACGCAACGACAATCCTCGCTGAGGTCAACGGCAACCTCGCTCCCGTCGCATACGGCATCGCAACGATCGGCCCGGCCATCGGCGTGGGCATCGTCGTGGGCAAGACGGTCGAGTCGGTCGCACGTCAGCCTGAGCTCCAGGGTCGTCTCACGGGCCTCATGTTCCTCGGCATCGCGTTCACCGAGGCGCTGGCCTTCATCGCGATCGCCGTGGCGTTCATCCCGTTCCCGTAATCACCCCCTGACGAGACACCGAGGTACCAATGCTCCAGGCAATCGTGACTGCGGCGACTGAAGAAGAGAGCATCAACCCGCTCCTTCCCGCGCCGTACGACATCATCTGGTCGGCGGTCGCCTTCGTCATCATCCTCATCTTCTTCTGGAAGTACGTGCTGCCGCGCGTGCAGAAGCTGCTCGATGAGCGCGGCGAGGCGATCGAAGGCAACATCGCGAAGGCCGACGAGGCACAGCGCAAGGCCGAGGCGGCGCTCGAGGAGTACACCGCCCAGCTCGCCGACGCTCGCACCGAGGCCGGCCGCATCCGCGAGACCGCCCGTGAAGACGGCAAGAAGATCGTCGCCGAGGCCAAAGAGGCCGCCACGACCGAAGCGGCGCGCGTCACCGCGAGCGCGCAGGCGCAGATCGACGCCGAGCGTCAGTCGGCCCTCGTGTCGCTGCGCTCCGAGGTCGGCACGCTCGCGATCGACCTGGCGTCCGGCGTCATCGGCGAGTCGCTCACCGACGACAAGAAGGCCGCCGCAGTGGTCGACCGGTTCCTCGCCGACCTGGAGGCCTCCGAGGCCACCGCCGGAGGGAAGAAGTAGTCCATGGGTAGCGCTACGAGAGAGGCCATGACCGGCACGCGCGATGCGCTGACGGCACTCGGCCGCGCCGACCTGTCGGTCGCAAACGACCTCCTCGCCGCGGTCCGCGCGATCAGCGGCACATCGCAGCTGCGCTCGGCACTCATCGACAACGAGGCCGATGCGGCGCAGAAGCGTGCGCTGGTCGACGCGGTGTTCGGCAGCAAGATCTCGGCAGATGCGGCCACGCTCCTCGTGAGCGCCGCGTCGAGCCGCTGGTCGAGCGGCGCCGACTTCCTCGCCGGCGTCGAAGACCTCGGCATCCGCGTGGCGGCCGACGCCACCGGCGACGACGTCGACATCGACGCCGAGCTCTTCGCCGTCCAGCGCACCGTCGCCTCCGATGCGGGCCTCGAACTCGCACTCGGTTCCAAGCTCGGCTCGTCCGCGGCCAAGGCGGTCCTCGTCGATCGGCTCCTCGCGGGCAAGGCGTCGCCGGCGACCGTGGCCATCGTGCGCCACCTGGTGCAGCAGCCGCGCGGCCGCCGCATCGGCGAGATGCTGCGCCACGCGGCATCCGTCGTCGCAGACCAGCGCGGATTCGACCTCGCGATGGTGACGACCGCCGTGCCGCTCAGCGACGCGCAGCTCGCGCGTCTCGAGCAGGGGCTCACCGCCCAGACGGGCGGCCGCCGCATCCGATTCGACACGATCGTCGATCCCGCCGTCGTCGGCGGGGTTCGCGTGCAGATCGGCGACGACGTCTTCGACGGCAGCGTCGCCAGCCGCCTCAGCTCGCTGAGGCAGAAGCTTGCCGGCTGACGCCGGACCACAACCCCCGGCGTCCTGCGCCGCGACAGACCAGTAGCTGTACAACCGGTACAGAAAAGGGAAAGACAATGGCAGAACTCTCCATCAGCCCCGACGAGATCCGTTCGGCTCTCGCGGAGTTCGCCTCGGCGTACGAGCCGGGTGCAGCGCAGAAGACCGAGGTCGGTTACGTCACCGACGCAGCCGACGGCATCGCCCACGTCGAGGGCCTGCCCTCGGTCATGGCGAACGAGCTCATCCGCTTCGCGGACGGCACGCTCGGCCTGGCGCTGAACCTCGACGAAGACGAGATCGGCGTCGTCGTGCTCGGCGAGTTCACCGGCATCGAAGAGGGCATGGAGGTGACCCGCACGGGCGAGGTCCTCTCGGTGCCCGTCGGCGAGGGCTACCTCGGCCGTGTCGTCGACCCGCTCGGCAACCCCATCGACGGCCTCGGCGAGATCACCGGCCTCGAGGGTCGTCGTGCCCTCGAACTGCAGGCGCCCGGCGTCATGCAGCGCAAGTCGGTGCACGAGCCGCTGCAGACCGGCATCAAGGCCATCGACGCGATGATCCCCGTCGGCCGCGGCCAGCGCCAGCTCATCATCGGCGACCGCCAGACCGGCAAGACCGCGATCGCGATCGACACGATCATCAACCAGAAGGCCAACTGGGACTCGGGCGACGTCAACAAGCAGGTGCGCTGCATCTACGTGGCGATCGGCCAGAAGGGCTCGACCATCGCCTCGGTGAAGGGCGCCCTCGAAGACGCCGGCGCCATGGAGTACACGACCATCGTCGCGGCCCCGGCCTCCGACCCGGCCGGCTTCAAGTACCTCGCGCCCTACACCGGCTCGGCCATCGGCCAGCACTGGATGTACGACTCGAAGCACGTCCTCATCATCTTCGACGACCTGTCGAAGCAGGCCGAGGCCTACCGCGCCGTGTCGCTGCTGCTGCGTCGTCCGCCCGGACGCGAGGCGTACCCCGGTGACGTCTTCTACCTGCACTCGCGTCTGCTCGAGCGTTGCGCGAAGCTCTCCGACGAGCTCGGCGCGGGCTCGATGACCGGCCTGCCGATCATCGAGACCAAGGCCAACGACGTCTCGGCGTACATCCCGACCAACGTGATCTCGATCACCGACGGCCAGATCTTCCTGCAGTCCGACCTCTTCAACGCCAACCAGCGTCCCGCGGTCGACGTGGGCATCTCGGTCTCGCGTGTCGGTGGCGACGCCCAGGTGAAGTCGATCAAGAAGGTCTCGGGAACGCTGAAGCTCGAGCTCGCCCAGTACCGCTCGCTCGAGGCGTTCGCGATGTTCGCGTCCGACCTCGACGCCGCCAGCCGCCGCCAGCTCGCCCGTGGCGCGCGCCTGACCGAGCTGCTCAAGCAGCCGCAGTACTCGCCGTACCCCGTCGAGGAGCAGGTCGTCTCGATCTGGGCCGGCACGAAGGGCCACCTCGACGAGGTGCCCGTCGAGGACATCCTGCGCTTCGAGCGCGAGCTGCTCGACTACCTCGGCCGCAACACCGAGGTGCTCTCGACGCTGCGCGAGACGAACGTGCTCTCCGATGAGACGGTCGCTCAGCTCGAGTCGTCGGTCGACACGTTCAAGCAGGAGTTCCAGACCGGCGAGGGCAAGCCGCTCGCCTCGGTCGGTTCCGAGCAGTTCGAGGCCATCGCGGCCGAAGACGTCAACCAGGAGAAGATCGTCAAGAGCCGCCGCTAGGCGATCCCGCGATTGACGACCGAACCCTAGCGATACAGGAGAGAAATGGGAGCGCAACTTCGGGTCTACCGGCAGAAGATCAAGTCTGCCCAGACGACGAAGAAGATCACCAAGGCGATGGAGCTCATCGCCGCCTCGCGCATCCAGAAGGCGCAGGCGCGTGTGACGGCTTCGACGCCGTACTCGCGCGCCATCACGCGCGCCGTCTCGGCTGTCGCGACGTACTCCAACGTCGACCACGTGCTGACGACCGAGCCCGAGACGATCGAGCGCGCCGCAGTGCTGGTCGTCACGTCCGACCGGGGTCTTGCGGGTGCGTTCAACTCGCAGGTGCTGCGCGAGGCCGAGGAGCTCAGCGAGCTGCTGCGGTCGCAGGGCAAGGAGGTCGTGTACTTCCTGATCGGCCGCAAGGCGGTGAGCTACTTCCAGTTCCGCCGCCGTTCGTCCGAGCGGCAGTGGGTCGGCAGTTCCGAGAACCCGCAGTTCGACCTCGCCAAAGACGTGGCCGAGGCCGTGCTCGAGGCGTTCCTGCGCGACGCGGCCGACGGCGGGGTCGATGAGATCCACGTCGTCTACAACCGCTTCGTGAGCATGATGACGCAGACCCCCGAGGTCGTGCGCCTGCTGCCGCTCGAGGTCGTCGAAGGTGTCGACGAGCCCGACTCGACCGTGCAGCCGCTGTACGAGTTCGAGCCCGACGTCGAGACGGTGCTCGATGCGCTGCTGCCGGTGTACATCGAGAGCCGCATCTTCAACGCCCTCCTGCAGTCGGCCGCAGCCAAGCACGCGGCCACCCAGAAGGCGATGAAGTCGGCGAGCGACAACGCCGACAAGCTCATCAAGGACTACACCCGCCTCGCGAACAACGCTCGCCAGGCCGAGATCACGCAGCAGATCTCCGAGATCGTGGGCGGCGCCGATGCGCTCGTCGCCGCCAAGTAGGAATCCAGAAAAGAGAGAACAGAATGACTGACACCGCAACCGCGCCGGTCGCCGAGTCGACCGCCGGCGCCGTCGGCCGCATCGCCCGCGTCACGGGCCCCGTCGTCGACATCGAGTTCCCGCACGACTCGATCCCCGAGATCTACAACGCGCTCCGTACCGACATCACGATCGGCGACGTGACGACGACCATCACGCTCGAGGTCGCACAGCACCTCGGCGACGACGTGGTTCGCGCCATCGCGCTGAAGCCCACCGATGGGCTCGTGCGCGGCCAGGAGGTCACCGACACCGGCGAGGCGATCTCGGTGCCGGTCGGCGACGTCACCAAGGGCAAGGTCTTCAACGTCATCGGCGAAGTGCTGAACGGCGAGCCCGGCGAGACCGATCGAGATCACCGAGCGTTGGCCCATCCACCGCAAGCCCCCGCCCTTCGACCAGCTCGAGTCCAAGACCCAGCTCTTCGAGACCGGCATCAAGGTCATCGACCTGCTCACCCCCTACGTGCTGGGTGGCAAGATCGGCCTCTTCGGCGGCGCCGGCGTGGGCAAGACCGTCCTCATCCAGGAGATGATCCAGCGCGTCGCGCAGGATCACGGTGGTGTGTCGGTGTTCGCCGGTGTCGGCGAGCGCACCCGTGAGGGCAACGACCTCATCCACGAGATGGAGGAGGCGGGCGTCTTCGACAAGACCGCCCTCGTCTTCGGCCAGATGGACGAGCCGCCGGGAACGCGTCTTCGCGTCGCCCTGTCCGCGCTCACGATGGCGGAGTACTTCCGCGACGTGCAGAAGCAGGACGTGCTGCTCTTCATCGACAACATCTTCCGCTTCACGCAGGCCGGTTCCGAGGTGTCGACGCTGCTCGGCCGCATGCCGTCGGCCGTGGGCTACCAGCCGAACCTCGCCGACGAGATGGGCATCCTGCAGGAGCGCATCACCTCGACGCGTGGCCACTCGATCACCTCGCTGCAGGCCATCTACGTGCCCGCCGACGACTACACCGACCCGGCACCGGCGACGACCTTCGCGCACCTCGACGCCACGACCGAGCTCTCGCGTGAGATCGCGTCGAAGGGTCTCTACCCGGCCGTCGACCCGCTGACCTCGACGTCGCGCATCCTCGACCCCCGTTACCTGGGCGAAGACCACTACCGCGTGGCGACGACCGTCAAGCAGATCCTGCAGAAGAACAAGGAACTCCAGGAGATCATCGCCATCCTCGGTGTCGACGAGCTCTCCGAGGAAGACAAGATCACGGTGTCGCGTGCGCGCCGCATCCAGCAGTTCCTCTCGCAGAACACCTACATGGCGAAGAAGTTCACGGGTGTCGAGGGCTCGACGGTTCCGCTGAAGGACACGATCGAGTCGTTCGACGCGATCGCCAAGGGCGAGTTCGACCACGTCGCCGAGCAGGCCTTCTTCAACGTCGGTGGCATCACCGACGTCGAAGAGAAGTGGGCGCAGATCCAGAAGGAGAACGGCTGAGCATGGCCGGCCTCAACGTGAGCGTCGTCTCGGCCGACCAGGAAGTCTGGTCGGGCGAGGCGACCATGGTGGTGGCTCGCACCGTCGAAGGCGAGATCGGCATCCTGCCGGGTCACGAGCCCCTGCTCGCGATCCTCGCCGGCGGTGAGGTGCGCGTCACCCTGCCCGGCGGTGAGAAGATCACCGCGAACGCAGAAGAGGGCTTCCTCTCGGTGCAGTCGAACTCCGTGCAGGTCGTGGCCTCGCGCGCCGAACTCGCCTGAGGAGTCACGGATGCAGGGGGAGCAGCCGTTCGACCGTCAGTTCGGTGACCTGAGCGTCACCCAGCTCATCGTCATGGCCGGATTGCCGGGTGCGGGCAAGTCGACGATCGCCGAGATCGTCGGCGCCCGCCTCGGTGCGACGGTCGTGTCGGTCGATCCGATCGAGTCCGCGATCCTGCGCGCCGGCATCGATGCCGACCAGCCGACGGGTCTCGCCGCGTATCTCGTCGCCGAGGAGATCGCGCAGAAGGAGCTCGAATCCGGTCGCACCGTCATCGTCGACGCCGTCAACGCCGCTGAGGCGGCGCGCCTGCAGTGGCGCGACCTCGCTGAGCGCACCGATGTGCGCCTGCGCGTCATCGAGGTCGTCTGCTCTGATGAGGCCCTGCACCGTGCGCGGCTCGAGAAGCGCGAGCGCGGCCTTCCGCACCTCGAAGAGACGACGTGGCGTGCCGTCGAGCAGAGCCTCGAGGGATACGCCGTGTGGACCGGGCCGTCGTCGGCCCTCCCGCGGGTGACGATCGACAGCGTCGAGACGCTCGGCACGAACGTCGACGCGGCGCTCGCCTTCATCGGCTCGTAGTGCGGATCCTCCTTCCGCCGTCCGAGACCAAGCGCGACGGCGGCACCGGCGCGCCGCTCGACCTGAGGGCGCTCTCGTTCCCGGCGCTGTCGAAGCACCGGGCGACGGCACTGGGCGCGCTCACCCGGCTCGCACGCGACCCCGACGCGATGATGCGCGCCCTGAAGCTCGGACCCGCGTCTCGCTGACGAGGTCGACGCGCAACCGCGGTGCGCGTCGATCACCCACGCTCCCCGCGCTCGACCGGTACACGGGCGTGCTCTTCGACGCGCTCGACGCCGCGTCGCTCGATGCCGACGCCCGCTCGTTCGCGCGCGACACGGTCGTCGTGCATTCGGCGTTGTTCGGCCTCATCGGCGCCCTCGACGAGATCCCCGCGTATCGGCTCTCGCACGATTCGAGACTGCCCGACCTGCAGCTGAAGGCGCTCTGGCGCGCCCCGCTCGCGGCGGAACTCGCCCGCGAGCCCGGGGTGATCGTCGACCTTCGCTCGGAGGGCTATGTCGACCTCGGCGCCGCGCCCGTGCGTGACGGAAGCGTCTTCGTGCGCGTGGTCTCGATCGACGAGACCGGCCGCCGGCGGGCGCTCAACCACTTCAACAAGCGCGCGAAGGGGCTGTTCACCCGCGCCTTCCTCGAGTCGCGGCCGCAGATCGACTCGGTCGGGCGAGTTGCTCGACTGGGCCGACGCCGCCGGATTCGGGCTCGAGCCCGGACCGAGTCGTGGAGCCGGATCACCGGTCGAACTCGAACTCGTCGCCTGAACGAGACCGTGCTGCTCAGGCAGATGCGGCCTGCGCCGGAGTGCCGACGCGCGCACCCTCGGCTCGGAAGCACCCCGCGAGGTGGTCGTCGACCATGCCGGCCGCCTGCATGAGCGCATACATCGTCGTGGGCCCGACGAATCGGAACCCGCGGCGACGAAGCTCTTTGCTCATCGCCGTCGACTCGGGGGTCGTTGCGGGAACCTCGGCGAACGAGGTCGGCGCGGCGGCGCGCGGCGGCGGAGCGAAGCTCCAGAGCAACTGCTCGATCGGCACGTCGAGCGCCAGGGTGGCGCGTGCGTTCTGGATGGTCGCCTCGATCTTGCCGCGATGCCGGATGATGCGCTCGTCGCCGAGGAGTCGCTCGACGTCGGCCTCGGTCATCGCGGCCACCCGCGCGGCATCGAACCCGTGGAACACCTCACGGAACGCGGGTCGCCGCCGAAGGATCGTGATCCACGACAGCCCGGCCTGGAAGCCCTCGAGGCAGACCTTCTCGAACAGCCGCACGGGGTCGTGCTGCGGAGTGCCCCACTCGTCGTCGTGGTAGCGGCGGTACTCGTCGCTGGCGGCGCCCCAGCCGCACCGGGCGAGGCCGTCGTCGCCGACGATGATCTCGGGCCGCGGGATGACGCTCACGCGGCGAATCCGATGCGTTCGTGGCCGAGCAGCCAGAGCTTGGTCGGGAATGCCCTCGCCGGCGGAGTACCCGGTGATGCGACCGTCGGAGGCGAGCACGCGGTGGCAGCCGACGATGATCGGAACGGGATTGGCGCCGACCGCACCGCCGATGGCACGCGCGGAACCGGGCTTGCCGACCGCGGCAGCGAGTGAGCCGTAGGAGGTGGCGTCGCCCCAGCCCAGGCGCTGGAGCTCACCCCACACCGCCTGTTGGAAGGGCGTGCCGCGCAGGCGCACGGGCAGGTCGAACTCGGTGCGGGAGCCGCTGAAGTACTCGGTGAGCTCGGTGCGTGCGCGGTCGAGCACGGCATTGGTGCGCTCGGACTGGCCGTCGTGGGGGAGCAGGCCGTCTTGCTCGATGGAGAGCGACGTGACGGCGTCGTCGTCGGCGACGACCTCGATGCGCCCGATGGGGCTGTCGAGTCGGATGAGGAACACGTTGGTCATGCTCCGAGCGTAGCCGGGGCATCCGACATGCTCTCGCGGGAATCGGACACTGCGGAGACGGTCGGCGCGGGGCTCGGCTGTGGAGGACGAGTTCGAACCTCGCACGAGCCGATGAGCCGGGACTTCCCGGCCGACTCGTCCTCCCCAGCGCGGCCGCATTCGACGAGGCTCCGTCGCTTCGAGGTGCGCTCGGCACGCCGCGTGGATCTGCGCGAGCATCACTCGGCATGACGACCATCATCCGCGCCGCATCGGCGCACGACTTCCTCGCCCTCGTTCCGTCGCTGTGCGGATTCCAGCCCCGAAGGTCGCTCGTGTGCGTCGCCTTCGAAGGCAACCGCACCGTCGGCGTGTTGCGGCACGACCTGCCCGAGCGGGCACGCGACAACGCGACGCTCGTCTCGGTCGTGGTCGGCACCCTCTGCCGCATGCCGGGCGTCGACGCCGTCGTGCCGGTGCTGTACACGGACCGCACCTTCGGGTCCGCGCGCGGGATCCCCGAGCGACGGCTGGCCGAGCAGTTCATCCGGCGTGCCGAGCATGCGGGCTTCGTCGTCCGCGATGCGCTCTGTCGAGCGGCCGATGCCTGGGGTTCCTACCTCGATCGCGCGACGCCGGTGTCGGGACATCCGCTCGCGATGATCGACGAGAACCCCGTGACCGAGCAGGCACCCGACGCGGCCGGCGTGCTCGACGGCCCCGACGCGGGCGGCGCGCTCCCCGCACCCGATGGGCCGACCGCCGTGCGCATCGCGGAGGCCCTCGAGCGCTTCGCCGACGCCGAGCCCGGTGACGCGGTCTTCGAGCGGCTGGGCGACCGGCGTCGATCCGGTCGAGCTCGTCGAATCGCTGATCTCGGGCGAGCCGGCATCCCAGCCGGTGCTGCGGCTCGCGTGGTTCCTGCACCTCGCCGCACGGCCGGCCTTCCGCGACGGCATGATGCTGCAGTTCGCCTTCGGGCCCGTCGTCGGTGCTGCGGCACACGACGACGCGATCGCGATCGCCGAGCGAGCCGAGGCGTCGGGCGAGTCGATCGACGAGCTCGTGCGACGTGAGGTCGCCGAGGGCGAGCACGTCGAGGTCACCGAGCTGCTCTCGCGCCTGCTGCTCGGTCAGTCCACCCTGCGACCCGAGCGCGCGCGGGTCGAGCGTGCGCTCGAGTTGCTGCGCCCGCTCATCGCGAACGCGCCCGAGGCCGCGCGGGTCGGCCCGCTCTGCATCGCGGCGTGGCTCGCGTGGTCGCTCGGGCGCGGTTCCGCGGCCGGCGCGTTCATCGATCGTGCCGTCGAGATCGATCCCGCGCACTCCATGGCGGGACTGCTCGCCGCCTTCATCGGCAGTGGCGCGCTGCCCGAGTGGGCGTTCGTGCGACCGTCGGTCGAGACGGCGAGCGTCGGCGCCGGCCGGGTCTAGTGGCCGGTCAGCCGCGCGGTCGCGCGAGCGATGAGCGACGGCCTGCCGGTGAGGCGTTCCTCGGTGTCGGCGAGCGTCATGCCGAGGATGCCGAGGTTCGCGCCGACGTATCGCAGGGGTTCGGGCTCCCAGAGCGGCGACCGGTGGTTCGCCCACGGCAATCGCGTCAGCTCGCTGTCGACGCCGAGCACGAGGTCGGTCATCGTGCGGCCCGCGAGGTTCGTCGTCGACAGGCCGTCGCCGACGTACCCTCCGGCGAAGCCCACCCCGGTCTTCGGGTTGTAGCTCGCCGTCGCGCACCAGTCGCGGGCGACGCCGAGGGGTCCGCCCCATCGGTGCGTCACTCGGGCCTCGCCGACGGCCGGGAAGAGGTCGCGCAGCGCGGCGTGCAGGTGCTCGAACACCTGGTCGACCCGCTCGAACGCCGGATCGACGGCGCTGCCCCAGTGGTAGTTCGCGCCGCGGCCGCCGAACGCGAAGCGGTTGTCGGCGGTGCGCTGACCGTAGATGAGCAGGTGCCGGTAATCGCTGAAGGTCTGGCCGTGCGCGATGCCGATCTCATCCCAGACGGCATCGGAGAGCGGTTCGGTCGCGATCATGAGCGAGTAGAGGGGCAGGATGCGACGACGAACACGCGGCAGCCGGGGGCCGTAGCCCTCGGTCGCGACGATGACGTGCTTCGCGACGATCGTGCCGTCGGCGTCGCCGCCGTCGAGCGATCGGAAGCGCACCCGGCCCGCCGACCAGTCGAGCACCTCGGTGCGCTCGAAGACGCTGCACGCCGCGGGCCTCGACGACCCGTGCGAGCCCGCGCACGAGCTTCGCCGGATGCACCCGGGCGCACGCGGGGTCGAAGACCGCGGCGGGCGAGCCGCCGTCGAGCGCGGTCGCGCCCGACGTCGCGGCCATGGCCTGCTCGTCGCGATACTCGAGCCGGTCGACGCCGAAGCGCCTCGCCTCGGCGACATCGGCTTCGGCGCCCCGACGCTGCACCTCGTCGCGGGCGAACACGAGCGTTCCGCCGCGTTCGAAGTCGCAGTCGATGCCCTCGCGCGCCGTGACCCGGCCGACCTCGTCGACGGTGTCGACCATGGCGCGTCGCATCGCGACGGCGGCGTCGAAGCCGTGCCGACGTTCGAGCGCACCCGCCGACTTCGGGAACAGCGCCGAGCACCATCCGCCGTTCCGGCCCGAGGCGCCGAACCCGGCGATATCGCGCTCGAGCACCGCGATCGAGAGCGACGGGTCGGCGCGCGACAGCTCGTACGCCGTCCACAGCGCGGTGAGGCCGCCGCCGATGAGGGCGACATCGAACCGGGCGTTCGCCGACAGCGCGTCGCGCGGCCGCAGGTCGTCGAGTCCGCGCTCGACGAGGTCGTCGAGCCAGAAGCTCACCCGACGGTAGGCATCGGGTGAGGCATCCGTCACCGCCGGGCGAACGTTCGCCGTCACAGGCGGTTCGATGCTTCGGTCAGCACACCGCGCAGGATCTGCTCGATCTCCTGGAACTCGGGCACGCCGATCGTGAGCGGCGGCGCGAGCTGGATGACGGGGTCGCCGCGGTCGTCGGCGCGGCAGTACAGGCCGGCGTCGAAGAGCGCCTTCGAGAGGAAGCCGCGCAGCAGCCGCTCGGACTCGTCGTCGTCGAAGGTCTCGCGGGTCGCCTTGTCCTTCACGAGCTCGATGCCGAAGAAGTACCCGTCGCCGCGCACGTCGCCGACGATCGGCAGGTCGTGCAGCTTCTCGAGCTCGGCACGGAACAGCGGCGAGTTCTCGCGCACGCGCTCGTTGAGCCCCTCCTCCTCGAAGATGTCGAGGTTCGCGAGCGCGACGGCGGCCGAGACCGGGTGCCCGCCGAAGGTGTACCCGTGGTAGAACGACGTCGTGCCCTTCGAGAACGGCTCGTAGAGCTTCTCCGAGACGATCGTCGCGCCGATGGGGGAGTACCCCGAGGTCATGCCCTTCGCGCACGTGATCATGTCGGGCACGTAGCCGTAGGCGTCGCAGGCGAACATGTGCCCGATGCGCCCGAACGCGCAGATGACCTCGTCGGAGACGAGCAGCACGTCGTACTGGTCGCAGATCTCGCGCACGCGCTGGAAGTAGCCGGGGGGCGGCGGGAAGCAGCCGCCCGAGTTCTGCACGGGCTCGAGGAACACGGCCGCGACGGTCTCGGGGCCCTCGAAGAGGATCATCTCCTCGATGCGGTTCGCGGCCCAGACGCCGAACGCCTCGAGGTCGTCGGCGGGCGCGCCGACCTCGGCCGCCCGGTAGAAGTTCGTGTTCGGCACGCGGAACCCGCCCGGCGTGACGGGCTCGAACATCTCCTTCATCGCCGGGATGCCCGTGATCGCCAGCGCGCCCTGCGGGGTTCCGTGGTACGCGACCGCGCGCGAGATCACCTTGTGCTTGGTCGGGCGGCCCTTGAGCTTCCAGTAGTACTTCGCGAGCTTGAACGCCGTCTCGACGGCCTCGCCGCCGCCCGTCGAGAAGAACACGCGATTGAGGTCGCCCGGCGCGTAGCCCGCGAGCCGGTCGGCGAGCTCGATCGCCGCGGGGTGCGCGTACGACCAGATCGGGAAGAACGCGAGCTGCTCGGCCTGCTTGGCGGCGACCTCGGCCAGTCGCGCGCGGCCGTGGCCGGCGTTCACCACGAAGAGCCCCGACAGTCCGTCGAAGTACTTCTTGCCCTCGATGTCGTAGATGTGGTGGCCCTCGCCGCGGGTGATGATGGGCACGCCCGACGTCTCCATCGTGGACTGCCGGGCGAAGTGCATCCAGAGGTGATCCTTCGCCTTCTGCTGCAGGTCGGCGTTGTCGTAGCGCGCCGTGCCGAGGCTCGTCGGCGTGTCGAGGGTGGTCATTTCTTCTTCCTCCTTCGGGGCCACCCGCTCAGCGGGTGCCCCAGTTGTAGAACTGCTTCTGGAGCTTGAGGTAGACGAACGTCTCGGTCGCGCTGACGCCGTCGAGACTGCGGATCTTGGTGTTGAGCAGCGTGATGAGCTCTTCGTCGTTCTCGCACACCACCTCGGCGAGCAGGTCGAAGCTGCCCGCCGTGAGCACCACGTAGTCGATCTCGCGGATCTCGGCGAGCTGCTCGGCGAGCACCCGGGTGTCGCCCGCGGCACGGATGCCGATCATCGCCTGACGCGTGAAGCCGAGCTGCATCGGATCGGTCACCGCGACGATCTGCATGACCCCCGATTCGGTGAGCTTCTGCACGCGCTGGCGAACCGCCGCCTCTGAGAGTCCGACGGCCTTGCCGATGTCGGCATACGAGCGTCGCCCGTCGGCCTGCAGTTGCTCGATGATCGCCTTCGAGACGTCGTCGAGCTGCATTGCGCGGGGCCCGTTGGAGCGGCCTGCGTTCGTCATTGCTCGATTGTGACAGTGGCGGATGCCGCAGGCAAGGGATTCCGTCGTATCTACGCGTTCTGACGACTGATTCCATACATTTCGTGCGAATTGCCAAGGGTCCTGTCACGGGCAATGCCGCCGGTGCCAGACTGAACGACATGCCCCGAGGTTCCGTCACGAGCACTGCGACGGCGGGTGCGTCCGCGTGGGACGTGATCGTCGGCGATCGGTTCATCGTCGCGCTGTCCGCGCCCGCACCCGACTCCGTGCTCGCGTCGCTCGCCGAGGCTGCGAGCCAGGCGACGCCGGTGCTCGAGGAGCTCGTCGGCCGACTCCCGTTCGGCGAGGTCGACGCCGTCGAGTCCTTCGCACTGGTCTGGTGGCACGGCGACGAGCCGACCGAGCTGACCGCCGTGGTGCGCGGCGACGCGGTGATCGATCTCGAATCACCCGGCGGGAGCCGCAGGTTCGATGCACGCGACATCCGCCCATGGTTGCTCGCCGATTTCCACGATGTCACGGGGCTCAGGCTCACCGGCGCCGGCGCACCGCTCGAGCCGCTCCGCGGCGGCGAAGTCCGTGCGGCACGCGCGGGCGAGCCTGCGTGCGTCGGCGGTGGAGTGGACGACGGCTACGGCTCCCGAGCCGACCACCCCGGTGACGGTGGTGGCACCGCCGAGGAACCCCGATGCGGTGTTCGCGCCGGCACACGGCCATGCCGACGACGACGAGCCGAGGGCGAGCGAGCCGTCGCCGTCGGTCGACGCCGACACGGTTCTGCTCGGGCGATCCCGGGTCGACGCCGACACGGTCATGGTGCCACGCCGGCGCCCCGGGTCGGTCGACGGCGATTCGACGGCCGGCCGCCGCTCCAGCGGGCACCGGCTCGGCGAACGGGCCGCACACGAGCGCGGGGGCGCCCGGCTCCACCGAGGTCGCCGATGAAGCGGCCGCTCGTCTCGGATGTCCCGCGGGTGCGCATCGCGGGCGGGCCGGTGCGCACGGTCACGGTGCCGCTCCTGATCGGTCGCCGGCCGAGCCCGCAGCGCCTCGCCGTCGACGGCGCCGAGTCCGAGCTCGTGGCGGTCGAGTCGCGGGGCGGCTTCGTCTCGGCGACGCACCTCGAGTTGCGCGTCGAGGGCACGCGCCTCGTCGCGACCGACCTTCGATCGACCAACGGCACGACGCTGCGATCGACGGGCGGCGGGCGGCGACGATTGAGATCCGGCGAATCGATCGTCGTCATCCCGGGCGTGGCACTCGACCTCGGGGACGATACGATCATCGAGATCCTCCCTCCCCGAGGCGACGATCGATGACCCGACCAGACAGCAGGCTTCACAGGTGACGCAGATAGGCAACGGCAACGCCCGGCATCGCGTCTCGCTGCCCGATGGCACCGAGATCACGCTCGCGTGGGCGGCGAAGACCGACACGGGCCTGCGGCGCGAGGTCAACGAAGACAGCTTCATCGCCCAGGCGCCCCTCTTCGCCGTCGCCGACGGCATGGGCGGGCATGCGGCGGGCGACTTCGCGAGCGCGGCGGTCGTCACCCGCCTCGCAGAGCACGGCGGAAAGCCGGTCATCGGAACCGGTGACATCGATGCGTCCCTGCACCGGGCCGTTCAAGACATGAGCCGAGGCGCCGGCGTGACCGACGAGGGCAGCGGCACGACGGTGACCGGGGTCGCGCTCGGCATCATCTCCGATGAGCCGACGTGGATCGTCTACAACATCGGCGATTCCCGCGTCTACCGGCTGGTCGGCGGCGTCCTCGAGCAGCTCACCACCGATCACTCCATCGTGCAGGAGCTCGTCGACGCGGGGCAGATCACCAGGGAGGAGGCCGACACCCATCCGCACTCGAACGTCATCACCCGTGCCGTGGGCTTCCACGAAGCGCCGATCCCCGACTACCGCGCCATCGCCATCGAGCCGGGCATGAGGCTGCTCGTCTGCTCCGACGGGCTCACCAAAGAGCTCACCTCATACGGCATCCGGCACTTCCTGGTGGCCAACGACCGCGCCGAGAAGGCTGCTGCGCAGCTCGTCGACGCCGCCCTCGGCAACGGCGGGCGCGACAACATCACGGTCGTCGTGATCGACGTGCTCGCCGTCGCACGCCCGCCGGCCCCGGACCAATCAGAGGGCGGCGAGACCGCGCGAGCCTGACGGATGTCC
Source organism: uncultured Actinomycetota bacterium (assembly GCA_963836825.1). Taxonomy (GTDB): domain Bacteria; phylum Actinomycetota; class Actinomycetes; order Actinomycetales; family Microbacteriaceae; genus Agromyces. The sequence continues at coordinate 121,697 of CAWILI010000040.1, read as the reverse complement.
CGCACGCGCCCGGCGCTTGTGCACAGGGCGATTCGCGGATGGCGGCCCCGACCTACAATGGTGAGGAATCCGGGCCGCCGGCACCGGCGGACACTCCCGATGACGTGACGAATGCTGGGAGGACCGTGTCGCGCCGCCTGCCATCAACGCCGCCGAACCTGCCCGGGTTCGAATTCGTGCGCGTGCTCGGCTCCGGCGGATTCGCCGACGTCTTCCTGTACGAGCAGAACATGCCGCGCAGGCTGGTCGCGGTCAAGGTGCTCCTCGCCGGCGTCGTGAACGACGACATGCGCCAGATGTTCCAGGCCGAGGCGAACCTCATGGCCCAGCTGAGCTCGCACCCGTCGATCCTCACGGTCTACCAGGCGAGCGTCGCCGCCGACGGCCGGCCCTACCTCGTCATGGAGTACTGCTCGGCGTCGATCGGCCAGCGCTACCGGGCCACGCAACTGCCGCTCGCCGAGGTGCTCTCGATCGGGGTCCGCATCGCGAGCGCGGTCGAGACCGCGCACCAGCAGGGCGTGCTGCACCGCGACATCAAGCCGTCGAACATCCTGACGACGGCATTCGGCCATCCGGTGCTCTCCGACTTCGGCATCGCCGCGACGCTCGGACAGGTCGAATCGAGCGACACGGTCGGGCTCTCGATTCCGTGGTCGGCCCCCGAGGTGCTGCACGACGAGGTCTCCGGAACGGTCGCCAGCGAGGTCTGGTCGCTCGGGGCGACGGTCTACTCGTTGCTCGCCGGCCGAAGCCCATTCGAGATCACCGGCGGCGACAACGGCACTGCGGCGCTCATGGCGCGGATCGCGAAGGCGAAGGTTCCGCCGATCGGGCGCGACGACGTTCCGCCGAGCCTCGAGGCGGTGCTCGCCCGGGCGATGTCGCGAAGCCCCGCCGCCCGTCAGGCGAGTGCGCTCGAGTTCATCCGCGACCTGCAGTCCGTCGAAGAGGAGCTCGGGCTTCCGCAGACGCCCGCTCGAAGTCGTCATCGACGACTGGGCGCTCGTCACGACGGTCGACGGCGACGAACGCACCCGCGTGAGCGCGGTGCCGTCGACCGCCCTCGGCGGCAAGGCACGCCGACGCCGCACCTCGCCCGTCGCGAGCTCGGCCGCGTCATCCACCCAGTCACGCACGAGACGAGCTCGTCGACCACCGCCGGGGCCGCGCACCGCGACTCCGCGCCTCGTGTGGGGCGTGTCGATCGTGGCGGTGCTGCTCCTCGCGCTCTCGGGTGCGGGCGTGTGGGCGGTCGTCCAGGGCACCCGGTCGATTCCGATCGTGAGCAACGTCGCAGGCGACGGCCGACGGCACGACCGTCACCTTCACCTGGAGCGATCCCGGCCTCCAGCCCGATGACGCGTACATCGTCTCGGTCGACGGCACTCCGTCGGCCGGCGCAACGCGACAGCAGCGTGTCGCTCGACGCGCAGGATCGCGATCGGGTCTGCGCGACGGTCGTCGTGAGCCGTGACGGCAAGTCGGGCCGGCCGAGTGTCGAGCAGTGCATCGATCGTCGAGGGGCCGGGCTGATGGTTCCCCTTCGTCGCCTGAACCGCCATCGTTCCGCGATCGCCACGGCGGTGGCAGTCGCAGCGGTCGTCGCCGTCGTCGGCGGCATCGCCGTCACCTCCGGCGGCTACACGGCGCAGCGCATCGATCTCGGCGACGCCGCGGTCTGGGTTCCGAACGATGACATGCAGTCGATCGGGCGCGCGAGCACCGCCGCGCTCGAGCTGAACTCCCTCGTCGAGACCGGCGGCGGCCGGGTCGAGGTGGCGCAGTCGGGCTCCACCGTGCTGATGCTCGATCCCGATCGGGCGAGCGTCGACATCATCGACGTGACGACCTCGTCGGTCATCGAACAGCCGGTGGCCGTTCCGCCCGATCAGCCGACGGTGACCCTCGCCGGGTCGAAGGTCGTGGTCGTCTCGCAGGGAGACGTGTGGACCTCGCCGGTCGACGACTTCGTCGACTTCGACGCCGACGCCGAGCCGGAACTCTCGTTCGGGGCCGAAGCCCTGATCTCGGTCGACCCCGCCGGCAGGCTGTTCGCGTTCACGCCGATGACCGGTGTGGTTCGAGAGGTCGACATCGCCGACACCGGCACGGTCGACCGCACCTGGGCGATCGAGCCCATCACCGATGGCCGCGAGCTGCAGCTCAGCTCGGCCGGCGGCACGTGGGCGGTGCTCGACGTCGACGCACGCATGCTCACGTTGTCCCGGTGGCCAGGTCGACCTCGCCGACGTCATCGCCGAAGGCGACGGCGCCGGTGCTCCAGGCCCCGTCGGCGGCCGGCGACGAGATCGTCGTCGCCCATCGTCAGGGGCTCGTCTCGGTCGGCGTCGACGACGGCGCGACGCGCACGCTGGTCGACGACAGATCGGGCACGGCGGTGGCACCGATCGTCCACGAAGGATGCATCCACGCGGTCTGGGGCCGGGGCACGGCCTGGCGCTCGTGTGCGTCCGGCGATCGACTCTTCCCACTCGACGTCGCCGCGGGGCACCGTCGACTTCGAGTTCATGCAGAACGGCAGTGCGCTCGCGCTCAACGAGCGCAACAGCGGGCGCACCTGGGCGGCGAGTGCCGACTACGAGCTCATCGACAACTGGGATGACCTGCGCGAGCTCCAGAACGACGACGAGAAGGTCGAGCAGAACAATCCCGACGAGCCGCCCACCGTCGAGAAGACGCAGCTCCCGCCGGTGGCGCTCGATGACGTCGAATTCGGCGCGCGCCCCGAGCGGTCGACGCTGCTTCCCGTCATCCTCAACGACTACGACGCGAACGGCGATGTCCTCGTCATCGACTCGATCGTCGCCGACCTGCCCGCCGTGGGCGACCGTCGACCTCGTCTCCGACAACCAGCAGTTGCAGCTGACGCTCGGGCCCGAGGCATTCGGCTCGGTGGCGTTCGACTACGTCGTCACCGACGGGCGCGGCGGAAGCGCGCAGGCGCACGTCGACGTCACCGTGCGGGCGCCCGACGAGAACTCGCCGCCGAAGCAGCAGCGAGCGACGAAGAGTGTGGTCGCCACCAGCGGGCGCGTGACGACCGCGGTGCTCGGCGATTGGGTCGATCCCGATGGCGACCCGTTCTTCCTCCAGCAGGCGACGATCGATGAAGGCAACTCGGTCTCCTCGACCGCCGAGGGTGTCGTGGTCGTCGACGAGGGCGGTGAGCGGGGCGGCAGCCGCACCGTCTCGCTGCTCGTCTCCGATGGCCGCGATCAGGCGTCGGGCACGCTCGAGGTCGAGGTCCGCGAGCCCGGCGACGTACCCCTGATCGCCGACCCGTTCGTGGCGCTCGCGACCGCCGGCCAGGAGATCCGCATCGATCCGCTCCGCCATGTGCGCGGCGGCACCGGCACGGTCACGCTGAGCGCGGTGCCCGCGAAGCCCGATGTCGAACTCACCCCCGACTACGACCGCGGAACCGTGCGTTTCACGAGCGACGAGGCGCGCACGCACTACCTCGAGTACACCGTGACCGACGGCGACGAGACGGCGACCGGAGTGGTGCGCGTCGACGTCTCGGCGCCGCCCGACCGCGACACGAAGCCGATCACCGTGCCCCACACGGCGTACCTGCGCACAGACCAGCCCGTCGACGTCGACGTGCTGGCCACCGACATCGACCCGACCGGCGGCGTGCTCGTGGTCACCGCCGTCGACCCCGACCTCGAGCGCGAGGGGTTCAGGGTCGAGATCGTCGAGCACCGGCTCCTGCGGGTCACGCTCACGACGCCGCTCGCCTCCGGGTCGACGACGTTCGGCTACCGCGTCAGCAACGGCCTCGCCGAGGCCGAAGGCGAGGTGACGCTCGTCGAGGTGCCGGTTCCCGCAGTCGCCCAGCCGCCCGTCGCGGTGCCCGACGTGATCTCTGCGCGAGTCGGCGACGTCGTCGACATCCCCGTGCTCGCGAACGACGAGCATCCCGATCGCTGCCGATCACGCTCGTGCCCGACCTCGTCGAGGAGCCCGACGAGGGCCTCCTCTTCGCCTCCGACGATCGGTTGCGCTACTACGCGCCGCAACGCGCCGGCGAGTACGAGGCCACCTATCGCATCGAGGCCGAAGGGCAGTCCGCGACGGCGAAGGTCGCGATCTCGGTCAGCGAACCCGACCCCGAGACCAATGCGGAGCCCGTGCCGACCACGGTGACGGGCCGGGTCATCGCGGGCGAGACGGTGCGCATCCCCGATACCGCTCGGCGGGGTCGATCCCGACGGTGACTCGGTGCAGCTCCTCGGCCAGTACTCGAACCCCGCGCGCGGCGCCGTCGTCGAGACCGGACCCGACTGGTTCGACTACGAGGCCGGAGAATACTCCGCGGGTGCCGATCAGTTCCAGTACTCGGTGGTCGATGCCATGGGCGCGCGAGCGAACGGCACCGTGCGTCTCGGGATCGCCCAGCGCACCACGGAACCCGCAGAAGCCGATCGCCGTCGAAGACGAGATCACGGTGCGGCCCGGCCGCACGATCTCGGTGCGCGTGCTCGCGAACGACTCCGATCCGGCCGGCGGGGTGCTCACGCTCACCGATGTCCAGCCGATCACCGGCGGAGCGTCGGCACGGGTCGTGGAGGACTGGATCGAGGTGGACGTCCCCGCCGGCCGAGGGCGAGTACGGGTTCATCTACGACATCCAGAACGAGCGGCTCAGCACGGCGAGCAACTTCCTCAGGATCGAGGCGCGAAACGACGCGCCGCTCGCGCATCCCGAAGCCGCCGACACCGTGCTCGGACTCAGCGACATCCTCGACACCGAACGCATCGACGTGCCGGTGTTGCGCAACGTCTTCCTCGCCGACGGCGATGCCGGCGCACTTCGCGTGGGGCTCGTCGCCGGGTACGGGCGCGGCGCGGCCGTGAATCCCGACGGCACGATCCGGGTCGACGTCGAGGACCGGCGGCGCATCATCCCGTTCACGGTCAGCCACCCCGAGGATCCGACCATCACCGCGCATGCCTTCATCTGGGTTCCCGGCCGCGACGACGCGCTTCCGCAGTTGCGCAAGGACGCGCGTCCGCGTCGAGGTGCGCAGCGGCGAGGAGATCGAGCTCGACCTCGCCGACTACGTGATCGCCGCGTCGGGCCGGCCGGTCGCGATCACCGATGAGGCGAGCGTGCGTGCCACGCACAGCGACGGCTCCTCGCTCGTCGTCGATGACGACACGCTGCGTTTCCGCAGCGAGGACGGCTACTTCGGTCCGGCATCGCTCTCGTTCACCGTCACCGACGGCTCGGGCCCCGACGACCCCGAGGCGCGCACCGGCACCATCGTGATCCCGATCGATGTGCTCTCGACCGAGAACCAGCCCCCGTCGTTCATCGGCGGAGTGCTCGATCTCGAGCCGGGGCAGTCGCGCACCGTCGACCTCGTCAAGCTCACCCGCTACCCCTATCCCGATGCCGCGGACGAGCTCGAATACCGGGTGCTGCCGCCCCCCGCCGACGGATTCGAGGTCTCGCTCGACGGCGACGAGATGACGATCACCGCGGCCGAGGGCACCCGCACGGGCACGCGCGGGGCGGTGACGGTGGGCGTCGCCGACTCGACGCGGCGACGGCGCCAATGGCCGGATCGGCGTGCAGGTCGTGCCGTCGACGAAGCCGATCGCCCGCCCCGCCGCCGATGTCGGCGTCGTGACCCGCGGGTCCACGACCTCGATCGACGTGCTCGCCAACGACGAGGCCACCAACCCGTTCCCCGAGACTCCGCTGCGTCTCGTCGGTGAAGTGCAGGGCCTCGAGGTGGGCGCACTGCCTCGCGGCGTGGAGATCGTCCCGAACGGCGACGGGTCGACCCTGTCGGTGCGCGTCGCACCCGACGCCGAAGCCGTCAACACGACGCTGCGGTACCAGGTGGCCGATGCGACGGATGACCCCTCCCGCTTCGCCTGGGGCACGGTGACCATCTCGGTGCAGGACCGACCCGACCCCGTCACCGGCGCCCAGGTCACGGGCTTCGGCGACGGCGTGCTCGATGTGGCGTTCGGTGCCGGCGCGTTCAACAACTCGCCGATCACGGGATACGAGATCGCGCTCCTCGGCCCCGAGTCGGGCGACGTGCTCGCCAGTTCGATGTGCGCGGCGACGACCTGCACGGTGCCGACGCCGGGCAACGGTCAGGCCAACGGCGTCCTCGTCCGCGTGCGCGCCCAGAACGGGATCGGGTTCTCCGACGCCGTCGAGGTGCCGGGAGCGATCTGGTCCGACGTGATCCCGCCCGCGCCAGCGGGGCTTCGAGCGCTGCCGCGAGACGGACGCCTTCGCGTCGAGTGGGCGCCGGTCTCGGCGGGCTCCGGCAGCGCCGTGCGATCGTACGTGGTCACGGTCGGCGGCGTCTCCAACGAGGTCTCGGCCTCGGGCGCGTGCACGGCGAGCGTGTGCGGCACCGACTCGGGGCCGCTCGACAACGGCAGCATCGTGCAGGTGAGCGTGAGCGCACGCAACGAGGCGTACCCCGCGCTCGCGTCATGGACCTCGTCGGCGACCACCGGTACGCCGTTCGGCCCGCCGATCGCGGGCGAGATCGCGGTCGCGGGTGATTCGGCGGCCGGTGCCGTCACGGTGTCGTGGTCGCCCTTCGGGGCCAACGGCGACGCGATCGCCGGGTACTACGTGCAGCGCCTCGTCGAGGACGCGTCGGGAGTGCCGACCGGGCCGCAGGCGTGCACGGTCACGACGCCCGCCCCGGGAACGGTGGTGGCGCCGAGCAGCGGCGGCACCGTGACCGAGACCGTCGCCGTCTCGCCCGGCACGACGAGCATTCGCTTCTCGGGGACCTCGTCGGACTCGACCAGGTACTCGTTCATCGTCTGGGGATACAACCGGGCGGGCTGCGTCAACACCGAAGTCGCCGGAGCGGTCGTACGACCGGGCCCCGGCGTCGTGACCGATGTGCGCAGCAGCATGGCCTACAACGGCCCCGAGACCTGGGACCGCTACATCGACGGGGTCGACGTCGCGGCGCCGCGCGTCCAGATCGTCGCCGTCGCCTCGAACGGCGCCCAGATCGCCGGATCGGTGCGCGAATTCCGCGGCACCGGGTGGCTGCGCGACCTCTTCAGCGACCCGAGCCGGTTCGCGTTCGGCCAGACCGCCCGTTTCCAGGTGCGTGGCTGCACCGAACTGGGGAACCTGCGGCCCATGGTCGCAGGTGATGCCGAGCGGCGAATCGCCGTCGCTCACGTTCGCGCTGCCGAGTCGCGCCTGGAACAGCGCGACCGACATCGTGGTCGTGGACGACGCCGCCCGACAACTCCGGACTGCCGGTCACGTTCCGGTGCGGCATCGAGGGGACGCCGAACAGCCACGTCGCGCAGACCGCGACGAGCTGCCAGATCCCCGGAGCGCAGCCCGGCGACACCGTCTGGTTGGATGTTGAGGTCGCGGGCATCAGCGCCCGCTACACGGCCACGAGTTAGGAACGCGCACATGACGATGACCGCCGAAGAAGCCGCGAGCGTTCGCGGCGACCCTCGACCGACTCGTCGGGGCGGTCGAAGAGGTGCTGCTCGGCAAGAACCGGGTCATCCGGCTCGCGTTCACGGCGTTCCTGAGCGAAGGGCACCTCCTCCTCGACGACGTGCCCGGCACCGGCAAGACCTCGCTCGCCCGCGCCATGGCCCAGTCGGTCGCCGGCACGAGCAACCGGGTGCAGTTCACGCCCGACATCCTCCCCGGCGACATCACCGGTGTCACCGTGTACGACCAGCGCAGCGGGCTCTTCGAGTTCCACCCCGGCCCGGTCTTCGCCAACATCGTGCTCGCCGACGAGATCAACCGCGCCAGCCCGAAGACCCAGTCGGCGCTGCTCGAGGTCATGGAGGAGGGGCAGGTCACGGTCGACGGCCAGACCCACCCGGTGGGTCATCCGTTCATGGTCATCGCGACGCAGAATCCCGTCGAGCAGGCGGGAACCTACCGGCTTCCCGAGGCGCAGCTCGACCGGTTCCTCATCCGCTCGTCGATCGGGTACCCCGACCACGCCTCGACGATCCGCATCCTCGAGGGCGCCGACCAGCGGGCCCACGCCCACCAGGTCGCGGCGCAGCTCGACGCCGACGAGATCATCGACCTCGCCGCGCTCGCCCGCACGGTCTACGTCGACCCGACCATCCACGACTACGTGTCGCGGCTGGTCGACGCGACCCGAACCGCGGGTGAGGTGCGGCTCGGAGTGAGCGTGCGCGGCGCGCTCGCGCTCATCCGCGCGGCGAAGACCCACGCGGCCGGTCGCGGCCGGCACTACGTCGTGCCCGACGACATCAAGGCGCTCGCGGAGCCGGTGCTCGCGCACCGCCTGATCCTCGACCCCGAGGCCGAGTTCGACGGCGTCACGGCGTCGAACATGATCGCGCAGGTGCTCATCGAGACGCCGCCACCCTCGACGAGGCAGGCCGTGTGACCTTCGCCCAGACCCACACGAGCATTCCCGAGGAGGCCAGGAAGCGCGGCCTGCTCGCGGTCGTCATCGAGCGTGGGCTCGTCGGGCGCGCGCACCGCTGCGGCGGCGATCAGGCGTGCGGCTCGTGCGGTGCAGGGCGTCGTCACGCCGCTCGGCTGGTCGGTCATCGCCGCGGCGATCGTCGCGCTCGGCGTCGGGTACGGCTGGGGTCTGCTCGAGATCATCGCCATCGGGTGGGGACTCGTCGTGCTCGTCTCGGTGGCGGCGCTCTGGCTGATCGGGCGGGGCGCGGGCGAGATCCGGTTGCTCGTTCCGACCCCCCGCGTCGTCGTGGGCGAACCGGCCCTCGCGCGGCTCGTCGCGGCGAATCCCGGTCGCCGCGGGTTCGGCTGGAGTGCAGATCGAGCTCCCGGTCGGGGCGAGGGTGTTCGAGCGCGTGCTTCCGCGTCTGGCGCGCGGCAGCGCGTTCGACGAGCAGTTCGCGATTCCGACCGACCGGCGGGGGATCGTGTCGATCGGCCCCGCCCGAACCGTGCGTGCCGACCCCATCGGCCTCATGCGGCGCGAGATCGTCTGGTCCGAGACGGCCGAGCTGCGGGTGCATCCCGCGCACGGTGTCGATCAGCGCGCTCAGCACCGGCTTCATCCGCGATCTCGAGGGCTTTCCCACGCGCGACCTCACCTCGAGCGACATCGCCTTCCACGCGCTGCGCGAGTACGTGCCCGGCGACGACCGTCGCTACATCCACTGGCGCAGCTCGGCGAAGACGGGCACGTTCATGGTGCGACAGTTCGAGGAGACGCGTCGCAGCAGGCTCATGATCCTGCTCGACCTCGAACCCGGGGCATACCTCGACGATGCCGAGTTCGAGCTCGCCGTCGGGGCGGCGGCATCGGTCGGCGCACGAGCCATCCGAGACGCGCGCAGCGTCTCGTTCGTGGTGTCCGGTCCGCGTTCCGCGAGCGGCAGCCGACTCGGCGGCCCGATGCGCGAACTGCCGACGGTCTCGCGGGATCGCCTCGTCGACGCGCTCTGCGTGATCGAGCGCGAGCCTCGCGCGGCGCTGTTGCCCGATGTCGCGCGCAGTGCGGTCGAGACGCTGCACGGCATCTCGCTCGTGTTCCTCGTCACCGGCACCGCCCGGGGCATCGCCCCGCTGCGTTCCGCGGCGAGCCGGGTGCCCGCCGGCGTCGAGGTGCTCGCGGTGCAGTGCTCGCCCGAGGGCGAGGCGACCGCACGCACCGTCGCCGGCCTCACGGTGTTCGACATCGGGTACCTCGAAGACCTGCGGGCGATGCTCTCGAGATCGGCGTCGGTCGCATGAGCGGCCGGGCACCGGCGGGTGCCGATCGGTTCGCACCGACGGCGGTGACCGTCGTGCTCGTCGTCGCGATGCTCGCGGCGGCCATGATCCCGTGGTGGCCGATCTACGAGAGCCCCGCGTTCTTCCTGGCCGCGGGCGCGGCGATCCTCATCGGCTCGGCCATCGGCGTGGTCGGCACGCGGCGTCGATGGCCCGCCTGGGGCGTCGTCGTCGCCGTGGTCGTGGCCTACCTCGTGGTCGGCGTACCCGTCGCGGTGCCCGATCAGGCGCTGTTCCGGCGTGCTGCCGACGCCGGCCGGCATGGTCGAGCTGGTGGCCGGCGCGGCGCTGTCGTGGAAGCAGCTCGTCACGATCGCGGTGCCGGTCGGCTCGTACCAGGCGCTGCTGGTGCCGCCGTTCCTGCTCGGGCTCATCTGCGCCACCCTCGCGGTGACGATCGCCCTGCGCAGCCGCTACCCGGCCACGGCGGCGCTGCCGCCCGCGCTGCTGCTCGTCGCGGGCATCGCACTCGGCGTGGTCCACGTCGGCATCGCGCTGCAGGCGGGCCTGATCTTCCTCGTCGCGGTCGTCGGCTGGCTCGTGCGGGTCGCGATCGCGAAGCGCCGTGCGATCACCCGCGTGCGACGCGCCGAGGGGGCCGTCGCCGACGCGCGGCGCGTGCTCGGGGCATCCGTGCTCATCGCGGTCTCCCTCATCGGGGCGACCGCCGCCTCGATCGCCATGCCGCGGTCCGCATCGGAGCGTCGTCCGCGCCGAGCTGCAGCCTCCGTTCGAGCCGCACGAGCACGACAGCCCGCTCGCCGGGTTCCGCGCGGCGTTCCGCGAGGAGGTCGCCGACGAGGTGATGCTCGAGGTGTCGGGGCTGCCGCCCGGCGCCGGCATCCGCATCGCCGCGCTCGACACGCTACGACGGGGTCGTCTACTCCGTCGGCGGCAGCGACGGCAACACGCTCTCGGGGCGGTTCGCTCGTGTGCCCGTACCAGCTCGACCAGACCGACGCGGTCGGAACGCACGAGGACATCGCGGTCGAGGTCGCCGACTACGACGAGGTGTGGGTGCCCGGCATCGGCCAGCTCGAGCGCATCACCTTCGGGGGCGCCGACGCCGTCGCGCGCACCGACGCCTACTTCTACAACGACGTCACGGGAACGGGTGCGACCGCAGAACGGGCTCGAGGCCGGCGACCGGTACGTGGCCACGTCGAAGGTGCCCGGCGCCGCGCCGTCGATCTCGTCGAGTTGGAGCCCGGCACGAGCGTGCTGCCGGCGACGCCCGAGCTGCCCGACGAGCTCGAGCAGCTGCTCGAGCGGTGGGCGCCCGCGTCGGGCGAGCCGGGCCTGCGGCTCTCGCAGCTCATCGCGGGGTTCGAGCGAGAGGGCTATGTCAGCCATGGGCTCGACGGCGAGCGGCCGAGTCGATCGGGGCACTCGCTCGACCGACTCGTCGAGCTCGCCACCGAGAAGCCGATGCTGGGCGACGGCGAGCAGTACGCCGTCGCCGCGGCGCTCATGGCCCGGCGCATCGGATTCCCCGCCCGCGTCGTCGTCGGCTACCTGGCGCAGCCCGAGACGCCCGACGCGATGACGCTACCGGCGCGACCCGCTTCCGAAGCGCCGACCGCCAGGCATGGATCGAGGTGCAGACCGCCGAGGGCGCGTGGGTCGCCGTCGACCCGAACCCGACGCCACGACCGATACCCGCCGCCGAGCCCGACCAGCCCACCGTCGTCTCACGGCCGCAGTCGGCGCTGCCGCCGCCGGCCGAGCACACCCCGGTCGACGACTACGACGCCGACCCCGAAGCGGCCCCCGACGACAGCAACGACGACGACGAGTGGCTCGCCGTGCTGCTCGGCGTGCTCGAGATCGCCGGGTTCGTGATCCTCGGGCTCGCGTTGCTGGTGAGTCCGTTCCTCGCGATCATCGTCGCGAAGCTGCGTCGACGACGGCTTCGCCGGCGGGCGTCGACGCCGGTGGAGCGCATCGAGGGCGGCTGGGAGGAGTTCGCCGACATCGCGTCCGACTACGGTTACCCGATCTCGCGCACGGCCACCCGCGCCGAACAGGCGGCGACGGTCGGAGGGCTCGGCCCGCTCGTGCTCGCGTCGGTGGTCGACCGTGCCGTGTTCGCGCCGAACGGCCCCGGCGACGACGACGATCACCGCGTCTGGCACACGGTCGACGAACTGGCGCAACGACTGAGCGAATCGCGCAGCCCCCGTGACCGGCTTCGCGCCGCCGTCTCGCTCTCGTCACTCGGCGGGTACGCTGTCACGCGAGGGGGAGGCCGAGCGTGAGATGTCGCATCTGCGGTGCTGAGCTGCCCGACGGCGCGATGTTCTGCGGCGAGTGCGGCAGCTCCACGAGCGCGACGCCCGAGTCGCGACGGCGAGCCGACCCTCGGCCCGGTGACACGACGATCCTCGATCCGCTCGATCGCCCCTCACCTCGCAACAGTGGCGTCGTGAGCATCCCGGTCGACGGCTTCCGTGCGGCGACCGCGATCGAGTCCGACGCCGAGCAGGCCGCGAACGAGTCGGATGCCGCTACCGGCGTCGAGCCGGTGCAGCCCGCAGCACCGGCCACGGAGCATCCGGCCCAGTTCGTGCTGGAGTTCAGCACCGGTGAGACGCGCACGGTGTTCGGCACCGGCCTCATCGGCCGTCGTCCGCTTCCGCAGCCCGGCGAGCACTACGACCATCTCGTGCAGATCGCCGACCGCACGCTCTCGGTCTCGAAGACCCACCTCGAGTTCGGCGAACACGAGGGCACCCTGTGGGTCTCCGACCGGTTCTCGGCGAATGGCACGGTCGTGCGCCGTCCCGACGACGGTGCGCTGCGGTGCGAGCCGGGGCGCCGTTACCTCGTGCCGCGCGGCAGCCGCGTGGAGCTCGCCGAGCAGTCGTTCGTCATCGGCTGATCCTCGCCGTCCCGAGCCGTTCGGCGACTCGTCCTCGACAGGCGTGCTCGGGACACCCCTTCCCCACCGAGGCTGCGGTCGGGCGCGCTCACGGTGACCGCGGCTGGTCGGATGTCCTCGTGCGCTCCCTCGACCTCACCGAACCGCCCTCCGTCGATCTCCCGCTCGCGCTGCCCGCGCCTCCGGCCGATCCTGAACGACCCGGCTTCCCGGTGCTGGCGGTGCTCGCACCCGTCGCGGGTGCGCTCGCGCTGTGGGCGATCACCGGCTCGCCGTTCGCGCTCGTGTTCGCGGTCCTCGGGCCGGTGGTGGCCGTCGCCTCGATGCTCGACGCCAGACGCCAGGGGCGCGCCCGACGCAGGCGGGCCGGTGCCGAGCGTGCCCGGCTGCTCGATGAGCTGCGTGCCGAGATCGACGTGCGCCATGCGTCCGAGCGTCAGGCCGCATGGCGGCGGACGCCGTCACCGGCCGCCCTCATCGAGCGCAGCACTCCACCTGCCTGGCAGCCCGGGCCCCTTCCGGCCATCGTCGTCGGCAGCGGTGCCGGGCGCAGTGCCGTCCGCGTCGACGGCACGCCCGGCCGACCCCGACGAGCGGCAATTGCTCGCGCGCGCCGCATCGCTCGAGCGGGCTCCCGTGCTCGCCGACCCCTACGGGGGCATCGGCTTCGTCGGCGTGCTCCCGCTCGCCCGGGCGGCCGCCCGGGCGGCGCTCGTGCAGTGCGCGCACCACGGGGTTCCCGGTGGGCTGGCGCTCGAGCTTCCCCGCTCCATCGCACTGGCAGTGGGCCGATCGGCTGCCCCACACGGGAACGGGAGCCGAGCGGCTGCGAGTGCTCGACCGTGCAGGCGGCTCGGGCTCTCCGGTCGACGACGTCGGTGCCCCGAAGATGGCCGGCCCCGGGTCGCCCGAGCGGATCGGCCAGGGCCGCGATGATCGTGGTCGCCGCCGATGCGGCGGCGCTTCCTCCCGGCCTGCAGACGGTCGTCCGCATCGACGCACCGGATTCGGCGCTCGTGCGGCGGCACGATGGCGCTGCGCCGGTGCCCGTGGTGCCGGCCCTCACGGGCGTGGTCGACGCCCTCGCATGGGCAGAGGCGGCGACGACGCGTGGCCGAGCGCGCCGGCGTGGCGACCGGCGCGGCCGGCCTTCCCTCCCGCGTGGTGCTCGGCGACCTCGTGCAGCCGGTCGTCGATCCGGCATCGCGGGCGTCGCTCGCGGTCGCGGTCGGCACGGCAGGGGAGGGGCCGCTCGTCATCGATCTCGTGCAGCACGGTCCGCACGCACTCGTCGCCGGTACGACGGGCAGCGGCAAGAGCGAATTCCTGCTCGCGTGGCTGACGGGGCTCGCCGGCTCGTATCCGCCCGACCGGGTCGCGTTCCTCCTCGTCGACTTCAAGGGCGGTGCGGCCTTCGAGCCGATCCGCGACCTGCCGCATGTGACGGGCGTCGTCACCGATCTCGATGAGGGCGAGGCCGAGCGCGCCGTGCTGAGCCTGCGTGCCGAGCTGCGCCATCGCGAGCGCGTGCTGGCCCAGGCCGGGGCCCGCGACATCCGTTCGCTCGACCACCACATCGAGCTTGCGCGGCTCGTCATCGTGGTCGACGAGTTCCAGGCCATGATCGAGCGGTTCCCCGACCTCGGTGCGGTGATCGCCGACATCGCCGCGCGCGGCCGATCTCTCGGGCTGCACCTCGTGCTCGCGGCGCAGCGGCCGAACGGGGTCGTGCGCGAGCAGGTCACGGCCAACTGCGCGATCCGGGTGTCGTTGCGGGTGATGCAGCGAGCCGACAGCCTCGCCGTCGTCGGCTCCGAGTCTGGCGGCCGAGATCGCGCCCGACACCCCGGGCCGTGGCATCGTCGACCGCGGCGACGGGTGTCCGGTGCGATTCCAGTCCGCCGTCGCCGACGTCGAAGCCGTGACTGCGGCGCGGATCGCGAGCGCCGCAGCGCCTCGCGCCCGCCGACCATGGATCGACCCGCTGCCGAGTCGCGTGGAACGAGCCGACCTCGATGCATTCGTGCGGTCCGCAGGCGTCCCTGCCGGTTCGGCCCGGGTGTCCGGTCGCATCACCGCCGAGGAGCCCGACGTGTTCGCGATCGGCCTCGTCGACGAACCCGAGCATCAGCGCCGCAGCCTCGCGACCTGGTCCCCGGCCGCCGACGGGCACCTCCTCGTGCTCGGTACCCCGGGCAGCGGCCGCACCGGTGCGCTCGCTGCGGCCGCGTCGGCCGTGACCGCGGTGCACGGCGCGGGATCGGCGCTCGTCGTCGGCGGTGCACGCAGCGCGGTGTGGGACGTGCTGCACGGGCTGCTCGATGCGGTGCGAAGCGGCGCCGACGTGCCGCGACTCGTCGTCATCGACGATCTCGACGTGCGGTTCCGGTCGTGGCCCGACGACTATCGCCTGGCTGCGCTCGACGTGGTCGAGGCGCTGCTTCGCGAGGGGCGGGCAGGCGGGCTCTGGCATCGCCGCGTCGGCGTCGCAGTCGCTGGGGCTGGGTTCCGGCATCCGCGATGCCTTCGGGGTGCGCCTGCTGCTGCACCATGCCACGAGATCGGATCTCGTGCAGTCGGGCGGCGTCGGCGGGCTGTGGCGCCCCGACGATCCCCCCGGGGCCGGGCAATGGCGCGGTCATCCGGTGCAGGTGGTCGTCGCCGATCCGCCGTCGCCGGCCGGGCCGCACCACGATCCTCCGTTGCGATTGCGGTGCGGGCGGGTCTACGCGGTCGTCGCGACGGCCCCCGGCGCCGCTGCCGCGACGATCCGCTCGGCGGGCGGCGATCCGATCCTGATCGCATCGGGGGCGGATGTCGCGGGCCGCGCGGGTTCCGAGCCCGGCGACCACTCGGGGCCGACCGTGTTCGTGGGCGACGCCGACGCATGGGCCGCGAACTGGGCGCTCGTCGCGCGCATCCGCGAGCACGCCGTCATCGTCGTGTACGGCGGTGCGCACGAGTACCGGGCGCTGATCAGGCATCGAGCACTGCCTCCGCTGCTCGATGAGGGGAGCGGCCAGTGCTGGGCGAGCGACGGGGGAGCGCCTGCCCGGCGATTCGGCTGGCCGCCGATCGTGACAACCGAATCCGGCGTGGCAGGCAGATCGGAGCACTGAATCCGAATCGAATGTTCCCGAAAATTAACGATTCGGACATTGTTGGGAACAAATACGGCCTGCAGTGTGTCAGTATCTTCCCACCCCGAAGCCTGCAACGAATGGAGTCGCTCGTGAGCCCCCGGCCTCTTCCCCAGGACCCGATGATCCGAAACCTGATCGCCCAGGCGCGTCGGGCACAGCTGAACCGCCGCACTCTGCTCGCCGGAGCGGGCGCCGGCGCGACCGCGCTCGCGCTCGCGGCCTGTTCGACCGGTGGCGGCGCGACGAAGCCCACGCCCGCCGCCGACAAGTCGTCGACCGACAAGACGCTCAACTGGGCGAACTGGGCCGCCTACATCGACGAAGACGACGATGGCAACTACCCGACGCTGGTCGCGTTCACCGAAGAGACCGGCATCGAGGTCAACTACGAAGTCGCCGTCGACGACAACAACACCTACTACGGCAAGGTGAAGGACCAGCTCGCACTCGGGCAGGACATCGGCGCCGACCTCTCGGTCCTCACCGACTGGATGATCGCCCGCTGGATCCGGCTCGGCTACGGGCAGGAGCTCGACCACGCGAACATTCCGAACCTCGCGAACCTCACCCCCGCGCTCCTCGACCCCGACTTCGACCCCGGTCGCAAGCAGTCGGTGCCGTGGCAGGGCGGTTTCGCCGGAATCTGCTGGAACAAGGAAGCCGTTCCCGGCGGGCTCGCATCGGTCTCCGACCTCTGGAACTCCGAACTCAAGGGGCGCGTGGGCGTGCTCTCCGAGATGCGCGACACCATGGGCCTCATCATGCTCGATCAGGGCGTCGACATCGCCGGCGACTGGGGCGACGCGGAGTTCAGCGCCGCGATCGACGAGCTCCAGAAGCAGGTCGCCGACGGCCAGGTGCGCAACATCAAGGGCAACTCGTACCTCGAGGACCTGAAGAACGAAGACACCCTCGCCGCGATCTGCTGGTCGGGCGACATCACGGTGATCAACGCCGAAGCCGGCGACAAGTGGGAGTTCGCGTTGCCCTCCGCCGGCGGAACACTGTGGAACGACAACTTCATCGTCCCGGTGGGCTCACCGCGCAAGACCAACGCCGAGACGCTCATCAACTACTACTACGAGCCCGAGGTCGCCGCCGAGGTCGCGGCGTGGGTGAACTTCATCACGCCGGTCGTCGGCGCGAAGGAAGCCGCCATCGCCATCGACCCCGAACTCGCCGAGAACCAGCTGATCTTCCCGAACGAGGAGACCCTGTCGCAGGCGCACATCTTCCGCTCGCTCTCGGGTGCCGAAGAGCAGAAGTACCAGGCGGAGTTCCAGGCCATCCTGCTGGGGTCGTGAGCGTGTCCGTCCGCGAATTCGCCGAGCGGGGCGCCGACCTCGAGCTCGTCGGCATCCAGAAGCGCTTCCCCGGGTTCACCGCGATCGAAGAGCTCGACCTGACCATCCCCGCCGGATCGTTCTTCGCCCTGCTCGGCCCGTCCGGCTGCGGCAAGACGACCACGTTGCGCCTCGTGGCCGGGCTCGAGGAGCCCACCCGCGGTCGCATCCTCATCGGCGGCACCGACGTCACCGACACGAAGGCGCATCAACGGCCGGTCAACACCGTGTTCCAGAGCTATGCGCTGTTCCCGCACATGTCGATCATCGAGAACGTCGCGTTCGGGCTGAAGCGCCGCCGCATCGGCGACGCCGAGGCGCGCGCCCACGAGGCACTGCGCCTCGTCGAACTCGACCACCTCGCGCAGCGCCGCCCGGCGCAGCTCTCGGGCGGGCAGCAGCAACGCGTGGCGCTCGCCCGCGCGATCGTCAACCGACCCGCGCTCCTGCTGCTCGACGAGCCGCTCGGCGCGCTCGACCTGAAGCTCCGGCGGCAGATGCAGCTCGAGCTCAAGACGATCCAGGAGGAGGTCGGCCTCACCTTCCTCCACGTGACGCACGACCAGGAGGAGGCCATGACCATGGCCGACACCGTCGCCGTCATGAACAAGGGCGCGATCGAGCAGATGGGCGCGCCGGCACAGCTCTACGAGCTTCCGCGCACCGTGTTCGTCGCCAACTTCCTCGGCCAGTCCAATCTCTTCACGGGCATGGTGGCCGGCGCGACCGATACCGCGATCGCGGTCGACGTGCAGGGCACCAGCCTCGTGGTGCCCACCGCGCGCGCCGCACGACACCAGGGTCAGGTCACCATCGGGGTGCGGCCCGAGAAGGTCGCGTTGCACCGCGATGCGCCGGCGGAGTCGTCGTCGCGCAACGTCCTCGGCCCCGGTCACGTCATCGACGTCTCGTTCTCGGGTGTCAGCACCCAGTACATCGTGTCGATCACGGGCATCGGCACGGTCACCGTGTTCGCCCAGAACGTCGGCATCGGCCCGATCGCGTCCGAGGGCGACGAGGTGTGGATCAGCTGGGACGTCGAGCACGGCTTCGGGCTCGACGACGATCCGGCCGACGCCGGGAAGTTCCCGGCCGACGACGACACCCACTCGATCGCCGTGCAGCGTCGCGAGGCGCTCGTCGCGGAGCTCGAGGAGGGCTGACGATGGCCTTCGCAGCGTTCGCCACCACGGAGACGCAGCCGCAGGCACCGAAGCGGAAGAGCCGGATCGCGCTCTTCCTCCTCCTGCCCGGCATCCTCTACATGGTGCTCTTCTTCCTCACACCGCTGATCTCGCTCATCCTCACCTCGCTGCAGGCGCCCAACGAGTTCGGCGACATCGGCGTGTACGACTATGCGTTCAACTGGCAGAACTACGTCACGGTGGTGCAGGAGTACTGGCCGCACATCCTGCGTTCGTTCGGCTATGCGCTCGTCGCGACCGTGCTCGCCCTGGCGTTCAGCTACCCCCTCGCGTACTTCATCGGGGTGAAGGCACGGCGCTGGCCGCTGCTGCAGAGCATCATGCTCGTCCTGGTGATCGCGCCGTTCTTCATCAGCTTCCTGCTGCGCACCCTCGCGTGGAAGCAGCTGCTCTCCGACGAATCGCTCATCATCACGTCGCTGAAGGCGCTCTCGCTGATGGCGCCCGACGCGCACTTCACGGGCACCCCGGCCGCGGTCATCTTCGGGTTGACCTACAACTTCATCCCGTTCATGACGCTGCCGCTCTACACGACGCTCGAGCGCCTCGACCTGCGCTACCTCGAGGCCGGCAGCGACCTCTATGCGAACCCGTTCGCGGTGTTCCGCAAGGTGACGATCCCGCTCTCCATGCCGGGCATCGTCGCGGGCACCCTGCTGACCTTCATCCCCGCCGCGGGCGACTACGTGAACGCGAGCCGTGACTTCCTCGGCGGACCCGACACGCAGATGATGGGCAACGTCATCGAGGCCAACTTCCTCGTGCTGCTCAATTATCCGGCGGCCGCGGCGCTGTCGATCATCCTCATGGCGGCGATCCTCGTGCTCGTCGGCATATACGTGAGGCGTTCCGGAACGGAGGACCTGCTGTGAGCGGCGAAGTCCAGGCAGCCGCCGTGCTCGGCGGGTTTCAGGAGAGCGAGCAACTCGAGGACTCCGGTCCTCGCGGCGGGCGTGAGCGGCGGCAGCGCATCGGACTCGGCGACTGGCTCCTGCCCGTCTACACGGTGCTCGCGTTCGTGTTCCTGCTCATCCCGATCGTCTACACGTTCGTGTTCTCGTTCAACGACTCCATCAAGTCGAACATCGCGTGGCGCGGCTTCACCCTCGACAAGTGGCTCAACGTCTGCAACGTCGAGGGCGGCGCCGTGTGCGAGGCCTTCGCCAACAGCATCGTGATCGGCCTCGCCGCGACGGTCATCGCGACGACGCTGGGCACCGCGATCGCGATCGCACTCGTGCGCTACCGGTTCCGCGCCAGGTCGTCGATCAGCCTGCTGCTCTTCCTCCCGATGGCCACGCCCGAGGTCGTGCTCGGCGCGGGTCTCGCGGCGCAGTTCCTCGCGGTGGGTGTCCCGAAGGACATGACGACGATCATCCTGGCGCACACGATGTTCTGCATCAGCTTCGTCGTGGTCACGGTCAAGGCGCGGGTCGCGAGCCTCGATCCGGCGCTCGAAGAGGCCGGGCGCGACCTCTACGGGTCGCCGTCGCAGGTGTTCTGGCGCGTCACGTTCCCGCTCCTCCTGCCGGGCATCATGGCCGCAGCGCTGCTCTCGTTCGCGCTGAGCTTCGACGACTTCATCATCACGAACTTCAACTCCGGTTCGGTGTCGACGTTCCCGAAGTACATCTACATCTCGGCGTCGCGCGGCATCCCCGCCGAAGCCAACGTGATCGCATCGGCGGTGTTCCTCTTCGCCCTCGTGCTCGTGATCATCGCGCAGGTCTCGAGGGTGGCGCGCAACAAGCGCCTCGCGAAGCTCAGCTGACGCGAGGAAGCGCCTCGGCGACCCGAACCGAGGCCGAGAACGGCGGATGCCGCGGGGGAGTCGTCCCCGCGGCATCCGATCGCGCTTCGCACCCGCCCGTCAGGCGATGGCGCGCACCCGCCCGATCGGCGCGATCGGCGCGCACCCGACCGCGCGACCGGTCAGACGGTCGCGCGCACCCGGCCGACGCGTCGTTCGCCGCCCATGACCCAGAGGTCGAGTTCGGTCTGCACGGCGTCGATGGCCTGGTCGTCGACGGCGCCGGCCGCGGCCAGCAGCCGCAGCGCGATGATCGTCGAGGCGCGGGAGGAGCCGTCGAGCACCTTGACCGCCGTGCTCGTGCCGTTCGGCGCCGTCATGACCATGACGCCCTCGGCACCCACCTTCGCGAACACGCCGAGCCGTTCGATCGCGACCGTGTCGGGCTGGCCGGGTCCGCCGACGGCCCACGGGTTCTCGCGGACGGCCTCGGTGAGCGCGGCCGCCTCGCGGTAGAGCGCGAACGGCGACGACACCGCCGCGGTCGTGATCTTCTGGATGCCGCGACCGAGCGCGCCCAGGCTGATCGCGTGCACGGGGGCGCCGCAGCCGTCGATGGCCGTCGCGGCGGGACGTTCGCCGGTGAACCGCTCGACGACGTCGAGGATGCGCTTCTGCAACGGATGCTGGGGGTCGAGGTAGTCGTCGAGCGACCAATCGTTCGCGACGCACGCGTTGAGCATCGCCGCGTGCTTGCCCGAGCAGTTCATGTAGACCCGGTCGCGCGGCGCACCCGAGCGGATCAGCTCGTCGCGGGCGACCTTGTCGGTCGGCGCCGCGGGCGGGCAGCCCAGCGCCGAGACCGGCAGTGATGCCCGTTCGAGGAGCTTTCTCACGAGCGCGACATGCGCCGCGGTGCCGGAGTGGCTCGCGGTGGCGATCGCGGCGTCTTCACCCCGCAGCGTGACGCCCGAGGTCATCACGGCGACCGCTTGGAACGGCTTCAGGCAGGAGCGCGGGAAGATCGGCGTCGTGACGTCGCCGAGGGCGCGCAGCACCTCGCCTTCGGGGGAGAGCACGATGGCGGAGCCGGCGTGCCTGGACTCGATGAAACCACTTCGTTCGACCACGGCGAGTTCGACGGAATCTGCGACGGAGAATGTGCCGGCCACGGCTCAGCCGAGGGCCGCGAGGCCGTCGTCGAGCACGCGGAGGCCGTCTTCGATGAGCTCGTCGGTCACCGCGAGGCTCGGCAGGAAGCGCAGCACGTTGCCGTAGGTGCCCGCGCTGAGGAGCAGCACGCCGTTCTGTGCGGCGAACGCGACGAGCGCGCCGACCGCGTCGGCGTTCGGCTCCTTCGTGGTGTCGCGGGTGCCGGGCTGCACGAGTTCGATGGCGATCATCGCGCCCTTGCCGCGGATGTCGCCGATGATGTCGTAGCGCTGCTTCAGCCGCTCGAGGCCGGCGGTGAGGGTCGCCTCGATGCGCCGGCCCTCGGCGAGCAGGTGGTTCCGCTCGATCGACTCGAACACGGCGATCGCCGCGGCGCACGCGACGGGATTGCCGCCGAACGTGCCGCCGAGTCCGCCGGGGTGCGAGGCGTCCATGATCTCGGCGCGGCCGGTGACCGCGGCGAGCGGCAGGCCGCCCGCGATGCCCTTGGCCGAGAGCACGAGGTCGGGCTCCCAGCTCGAAGTGCTCGCTCGCGTAGTAGCGGCCGGTGCGGGCCATGCCCGACTGGATCTCGTCGGCGATCATGACGACGCCGTTCTCGGTGCACCACCCCTGCAGGGTCGGGAGGAAGCCGTCGGCGGGGACCATGAAGCCGCCCTCGCCCTGGATGGGCTCGACCACGAGGCACGCGAGGTCGCTCGCGCCGATGATCTTCTCGAGGTAGCTGATGGTGCGGGCCGCCGCGTCGGCGCCCGAGAGCCCGTCGCGATAGGGGTACGAGCTCGGCGCGTGGTAGACGTCGCCCGCGAGCGGGCCGAAGCCGCTCGCGTAGGGCATCGCCTTGAAGTTCATGGCCATGGTGAGGTTGGTGCGACCGTGGTAGGCGTGGTCGAGCACCGCGACGCCGCGGCGGCCGGTGAACTTGCGGGCGATCTTCACGCCGTTCTCGACGGCCTCGGCGCCCGAGTTCACGAGCACGCTCTTCTTCTGCCAGTTGCCGGGCGTGTGCTCGGCGAGCAGCTCGGCGACGCGCACGTACTCTTCGTAGGGCGTGATCGTGAAGAGCGTGTGGATGACGTCCTGCAGCTGGGCGGCGGCGGCCTCGACGACGCGTGACTCGGTGTGCCCGACGGTCGTGACGCCGATGCCGGCACCGAAGTCGATGAACTGGTTGCCGTCGACGTCGACGAGGATGGCGCCGTTCGCGTGCTCGATGTAGACGGGAAGCGCCGAGGAGACGCCGGCCGAGACGACCTTCGATCGTCGGTCGTGCAACTGCTGCGACTTCGGGCCGGGGATCGCGGTCACGATCTTGCGCTGCTGCGGCACCGAGTACACCGGGCCGGCAACGGTCTGGGCGGAGATCTGGGTGTCAGTCATGGTGCTCCAACCCTATCGCCGCCGCACCGGGCGTCCTGTGGTCGCGATACGGCAGAATCGGATGTCACGGGCGGCGCGAGAGGCGGAGGATCCGATGCTGGGCGAACACCGGTACGAGGTCGAACTCGAGTGGCAGGGCGATCGCGGCGAGGGCACGAGCAGCTACCGCGCGTATGGGCGGCAGCACGTCGTGCGGGCGGCGGGCAAGATGCACGAGATCGCCGGGTCGAGCGACCGCGTCTTCCACGGCGACCGCGATCGCTGGAACCCCGAGGAGCTGCTGCTGACCGCGCTCAGCCAGTGCCACATGCTCTCGTACCTGCACGTCGCGACCAATCACGGGGTGATCGTGCGCGCGTACACCGACAGCCGCGGCCGGGACGATGCACGAGGACGGCCGCGGCGGAGGCGCCTTCACCGAGGTCACCCTGCGTCCCGTGGTCACGGTGGCCGACGCCTCGATGCTCGCGCTCGCCGACGAGTTGCACGCCGAGGCCGCCGAGAAGTGCTTCATCGCGGCGTCGGTCGCGTTCCCCGTGCGCCACGACCCGACCTCGGTCGTCGCCGGCTGAGCTCAGGGCGTGCCGGGCACGGCCGGCAGCGTCGCGCCCGGCGGGCACGGGTGCCCGCCGACGAGTCGCGTGCAGGCCGGCAGGAACCCCGGATAGCGCTCGGCCTCGGGGTCGCCGAACCAGCGGTGCCAGAGCCGCCAGAAGTTGAGGTTGCCGAACGCCGAGCACGCGTCGCCGGCCTCGGGCGCGGCGATCGTCGCCGGGTTCGGCTGGTAGGGCGTGTAGTTGTACAGGTTCGCGGTCGCCTGGTTCTGCACGTCGACCGCGGTCGCCCCGCAGGCCGCGTCGGGGTGGTACTGCACCCGCACCGTGCCGATGCGGTACTGGCGTTTCGGCTCCTCGGTGTACTGACGGAACTGCCATGCGGCGTGGTAGAGCTGGTTGAAGAACCCGAAGTACCGCGTATCGCAGTCGGCCGTGTCGGGGCATGCGTACCCGGTCGCGCGCTCGTAACCCGACGCGCCGGGCCGGGTCAGCAGCGACTGCTCCTTCTGCAGCAGCACGAGCAGCGTGCGCGGGCTCACCCCGCAGGCGACCGCGACCTTCGCGATGATGCGGCTCGCCGGTTCGCGTGACGCGCCGCGGTACTCGGCGCAGTGCTCGCCGCCGACGGCCGGCTGGGTCGTCGTGGTCTCGCGGTAGTCGGCCAGGCAGGGCACGTCGTCGACCGGACGGCAGTCGAGCCCGTCGAGGAACGTCTGGATCTCGCGCTCGCTCATCGCGCCGCTGTCGTAGAAGGCGTCGTCGCTCACGATGCGGCCGGGGTCGAAGCCCGTGGCATCGGGGATCTCGAACTCGGGCGTGGGGGTGGCCCTGGTGGCTGCGCCGCCGTCCCAGGGCTCGGTCGGCGCGGGTGCCGTGCATGCGGCGAAGCCGAGCACGACGAGCGCCGCGGCGGCGGCGCGAGCAGCCAGCTTCGCGAGTCTCATCGAGACGACGATAACGGCGGGTGCCCGGCGCGAGCTGGGAATCGGGTCAGAGCCGTTCGCGCGGGGCGACCCTGTCGGCCAGCCGGGCGAGCGCACCGTGCGGCGGAGCCTCGTTGTAGCGGCCGGCGGGCTCCTGCCCGCTGAGCGCCTGGATCGCGGTCATGATCTCGTCGGTCGCGGCGCGCCGGGCCCGGCCCGAGTTGGCGCCGCCGTGGTGATGCGAGGTCGAGCGGTTCGCCGAATCGCACGGTCACCGGCCGGATGCGCGGGAACCTCGCACCGACGGGCTGGATCTGCTCGGTGCCCACGAGGCCGACGGGGACGACCGTGGCGCCGGTGGTGAGTGCGAGCCACGCGACGCCCGTGCGGCCGCGATAGAGCCGCCCGTCGAGGGAACGGGTGCCCTCGGGGTAGAGCGCGAACGCGCTCCCCTCATCGAGGATGCGCTTGCCGGCGTCGAGCGCCTCCTGCGCCTGCGAGCCCGCGCCGCGCTCGACCGGCACCGCGCCGATGGCGCCGAAGAACGTGCGCGAGACCCAGCCCGAGAACCCGGTGCCGGTGAAGTAGCTCGACTTCGCGAGGAACTGCACGGGGCGGGGCGAGGCGAGCGGGATCACGATGCTGTCGACGAACGACAGGTGGTTCGAGGCGAGGATCACCGCGCCGTGCTTCGGCACGTGCTCGGCGCCCGTGATGGTCGGCCGGTAGACGAGGCGCACGAGCGGCCTGAGCACGCCTCGCACGATTCGATAGAGCGGTCCCTGTCGAACCGGGGCGGCAGGGACGGCGTCGGCCACGATCTCGCTCACCCTCCGACCCTACGAGCGACGGTATGCACCGCACGGCATATCGGCGTTCGGCGACGACCGTCGCGATGGGGGAGTATTGGAGCCATGTCCATGGACGACACGGCCGACGGCGAGCTCATCGAGCTCGAGGATTCGGGTGTGCGCGTCTTGGTCGTCGCGCGCGGACGCCGTGGTCCCGGCACCGACTCGGTGCTGCGCCGGCTCGTCGCCGGAGGATCGGGCGTGCCGGCGGGCGACGTCGAGCTCGTGCACGCGTGCGAGGTCTGCGGCGCGCGGCATGGCAGGCCGGTGGTCGCCTACCCGCTGACCCCGTCGGGCGGCGCGTGGTTCGCCGACGCGGCGGTCTCGGGCGACGCGATCGTGGCCGCGGCCGGCACCCGGCGTCCGGTGGGTGTCGGCATCGAATCCGCGGTCGCCGGCTTCGACGAGGTGATCGACGAGGCCGCCTTCCACACGAGCGAGCTCGCGGCGCTCGCCGGCCTCGACCCCGCACGGCGCCCGCTCGTGCGCGCCACGCTGTGGGCGCGCAAGTCGGCGCTCCTGCGCGCCATGGGCCACACCGCGTTCATCGAGCCGTCGAGGCTCGCCGTCTCGACGCCGGGCGACGACGACGGCATCGGCCGCGTCGAGCGCAGCGTGCCCGAGTTCGGGTCCGCATGGCGTGAGATCCGGTTCCACGACGTGCCGGTGCCCGGCAATCGCGCCGCGTCGGTCGCCGTTCTCGGCTGACCGGGCGTCGCGCCCGCCGCCGAGATCGCCGAACCGAACGGATGACCCGCGCGCGGGTCATCCGTCGGCGTCATGGTCGCGGCCATACAGTGGAGACGTGCGCAGCGTCATCATCCTCGGCTCCTCAGGTTCGATCGGCACGCAGGCCCTCGACGTCATCCGGGCGAACCCTCGCCGGTTCGACGTGGTCGGACTCGGTGTCGGCTCGAACCGGGCGCTCCTCGCCGAGCAGGCGGCGGAGTTCCACGTCGAGCACACCGCCGTCGGCATCGACGAGGCCGTGCAGCTCGTTCGCGACGTCGACGCCGACGTCGTGCTGAACGGCATCACCGGGTCGGTCGGACTCGCACCGACGATCGCGACCCTCGAGCGCGGCACCACGCTCGCGCTCGCCAACAAGGAGTCGCTCATCGTCGGGGGCGACCTCGTCACCCGGCTCGCCCGGCCCGGCCAGATCGTGCCGGTCGACTCCGAGCACTCGGCGATCGCGCAGGCGCTGCGCTCGGGCACCGACGACGAGGTGCGCCGGCTCGTGCTCACCGCCTCGGGTGGGCCGTTCCGAGGCCGCCGTCGCGACGAGCTCGCCGAGGTGACCCCCGCCGAGGCGCTCGCGCACCCCACGTGGGACATGGGCCTCGTCGTCACGACGAACTCGGCGACGCTCGTGAACAAGGGCCTCGAGGTCATCGAGGCGCACCTGCTCTTCGACGTCGACTACGACCGCATCGACGTCGTCGTGCACCCGCAGTCGATCGTGCATTCGATGGTCGAGTTCATCGACGGCTCGACGATCGCCCAGGCGTCGCCACCCGACATGCGGCTGCCGATCTCGCTCGGGCTCGACTGGCCGAACCGGGTCGCGGCCGTCGGACGACCGCTCGACTGGACGACGGCGCAGTCGTGGACCTTCGAGCCGCTCGACGCCGAGGCGTTCCCCGCGGTCGCGCTCGCGAAGCAGGTCGGCCGGGCGGGCGGCGAGTACCCCGCGGTGTTCAACGCGGCGAACGAGCAGGCGGTGGCGGCGTTCCATGCGGGCCGCATCGGATTCACGGCGATCGTCGACACCGTGCGCGACGTCGTGGAATCGCACGAGGCATCCGATCGCACGCTCAGCGTCGATTCGCTCGCCGACGCCGAACGGGCGGCCCGACGCGCCGCCGACGCGCGCATCGCCGCAGCCTCCCGATGATCGAGTAGCGGGATTCGCGGCACAGCGCACTCAAAGCCTCCGCCACTACGCTGAACGCCGTGGAATCCGTACTGCTGTTCATCGGGGGCGTCGTCATCGTCGTCATCGGCCTCGCGCTGTCGATCGGCCTGCACGAGATCGGGCACCTGCTGCCCGCGAAGCTCTTCGGCGTCAAGGTCACGCAGTACATGATCGGGTTCGGGCCGACCATCTGGTCCAGGCGCCGGGGCGAGACCGAGTACGGGGTCAAGGCGATCCCGCTCGGCGGCTACATCGCGATGATCGGCATGTTCCCGCCGGCCAAGGGCGCCAAGGTGCACGCCGACTCCACGGGGTTCTTCCGCGGGCTGGTGCAGGACGCACGCGACTCGAGCATGGAGTCGATCACGCCCGGCGACGAGGACCGCGCCTTCTACCGGCTGCCGGTGTGGAAGCGCATCATCATCATGTTCGGCGGGCCGTTCATGAACCTGCTGCTCGCGGTCGTGCTGTTCGCGGTGCTGCTCATGGGGTTCGGCGTCACGCAGGCGTCGACGACCGTCGGCACCGTCTCGGCGTGCGCGCTGCCGGCGACGAGCGAACGGCAGACCTGCGAGCCCGGCGACCCGGCCGCGCCCGGCGCGGCGGCCGGCATCGAGCCGGGCGATCGCATCGTCTCGGTCGCGGGCGAGCCCATCGAGACCTGGGGCGAGTCGACCGCGATCATCCGCGATCATCCCGACGAGCCGATCGAGCTCGTCGTCGTGCGCGACGGCGACGAGGTCGCGTTGACCGTCACGCCGATGCTCAGCGAGCGGTACGCGATCGACGCGAACGGCACGGTCGTCACCGACGCCTCGGGCGACCCGGTCGTCGTGCAGGCGGGCTTCATCGGGGTCGGCGCCGCGACCGAGACCGTGCAGCAGCCCGCGACGGCAGTGCTGCCCGCCGTCGGCGACAACGTCACGCAGGGTCGCCGGAATCATCGTGAACCTGCCCCAGCGCATCATCGACGTCGCCAACGCCGCCTTCGGGCCGGGCGAGCGCGACCCGAACGGGCCGATCTCGGTCGTCGGCGTCGGCCGGGTCGCCGGCGAGATCGCGAGCCTCGACGAGATCCCGGTGGCGTCGAAGGCCGCAGGACTCATCGGCCTGCTCGCCTCGCTCAACATCGCGCTCTTCGTCTTCAACATGATCCCGCTGCTGCCGCTCGACGGCGGCCACATCGCCGGAGCGCTCTGGGAGGCGATCCGCCGCGGATTCGCGAAGCTGTTCAAGCGACCCGACCCCGGGCCCGTCGACCTGGCCAAGCTCATGCCGCTGACGCTCGCGGTCGTCGTCGTGTTCGGTGCGATGAGCGCGCTGCTCATCTACGCCGACATCGTGAAGCCGGTGTCGCTGTTCTGATGCCGCGCACGCCGTGCCGCCCGTACACCCGGGGGAGTAGGGCGTGAGCCTTCGCCGGGCCGATTCGCGGGTGCGCCGGCGGGACTACGATCGAGGAATGCCCGTGCCCCCGTGGAGCGGACCCCCCGATCGGGCGATGCCCGCGCCACCGTGGGGTTCGCCTCCCGAACGATACCGACGGCCTCCGGCCGCCTTCGTGCTGCTCGCACCGGTCGTCATCAGCCTGTTCGTGCAGGTGCCCGCGGCGATCGCCATCGCCGTCTGGACCGATGTCGGCTGGGCGGCGGGTCTCGTGCAGGTCGCGCTGGCGGTGGCGGGGCCGCTCGTGCTGCTCGCGTCGCGCCGGTTCCCCGGCCCCACGGTCGTCGTGGTCGCGGCGCTCGCGCTCGCCGACCTGCTCTTCACGGCCGATGCGGGGCCGCCCTACATCGCGCTCGCCTTCGCGATCGCGCTCGCGGTCGCGCGCGGGGCCGTGGCGTGGGCCGCCGCGTCGACGGTCGTCGCGTGGGTGGCCGCGCTCTGGCTCGGCTCGGTGCTCGGGCTGTCGTGGCATCCGTTCCGCATCGCGGCGACCACGTTCGCACTCGCGGCGTGCTTCGGCATCGGCTGGTTCGTGCGTGTCCGCAGCACGCGCGCCGCCGCGTACCGTGCCGAGGCGATGCGCCGTCGCAAGGCCGCCGAGGGGCGCGAGCGCGTGCGCATCGCGCGCGAGCTGCACGACGTGATCGGCCATGCGCTCTCCCAGATCAACGTGCAGGCGAGCGTGGGGCTGCACCTCATGGACCGCGATCCCGAGCAGGCGCGCACCGCCCTCAGCAGCATCAAGCAGACGTCGAAGACGGCACTCGACGAGGTGCGCAGCGTGCTCGGCGTCATCCGCGACGGCGACGCCCCGCTCGCCCCGCAGGCCGAGCTCGCCGAGCTGCCTCGCCTGCTGCGCGGCGTGGAGTCGCCCGGCTTCTCGACCGAGCTCGTCGACCGGCTCGACTCGGTGCCGGGCCGGGCCGCGCAGTTCGCGGCCTACCGCATCGTGCAGGAGGCGCTCACGAACGTCGTGCGGCACGCCGGCGCCACCCGCGCCGTCGTCGAACTCGACCACGTCGGCGATGCGCTCGTCGTCACGATCGACGACGACGGCGCCGGATTCCACCGCAGGGTCACGGGCGACGGCCTGCGCGATGGCGCGCGCGGCGCCGGTGACGCACGGCGATCGTCACGACGGGTCCGTCGACGACGACCACGCCGGCACCGGCATCCTCGGCATGCGCGAGCGTGCGATCCTGCTCGGCGGAGCCGTCGACCTCGAATCGTCGCCCCTGGGCGGTGTCAGGGTCATCGCGCACCTGCCGTGGCGGGCCGCGGCATGATCCGCGTCGCGCTCGCCGACGACCAGCTGCTCGTGCGCGCCGGATTCCGCGCACTGCTCGAGGCCGAGCCCGACATCGAGGTGGTCGGCGAGGCCTCAACCGGCGACGAGCTCCTCGAGATCGTGCGTCGCGAGCCCGTCGACGTCGTGCTCATGGACATCCGCATGCCGGGCACCGACGGGCTCTGGGCGACCGAGCAGATCGCGGCCGACCCGGCGCTGGGCGGGGTGCACGTCGTCATCGTCACGACGTTCGAGCTCGACGAGTACGTCGCCCGAGCCGTGCGGGCGGGTGCGAGCGGGTTCCTCGTGAAGGACACCGAGCCGGTCGACCTGCTGCGCGCGGTGCGGGTGGTCGCGAGCGGCGAGGCGCTGCTGTCCCCGGGGGTCACGAAGCGGCTGCTCGAACGCATGGCGGTGGGACTGCGCGACGCACCCGACGAGCAGCGTCTCGCGGCGCTCACCGAACGTGAGCGCGAGGTGCTGCGACTGGTCGGGCAGGGCCTCACGAACGACGAGATCGCGGAGCGGCTCGTGCTCTCGCCGCTCACGGCGAAGACGCACGTCTCGCGCATCATGTCGAAGCTGCACGCGCGCGACCGGGTGCATCTCGTGGTCGTGGCCTACGAGTCGGGGCTCGTGGCGCCCGGCTGGCAGGAGTAGCCGGGCTCGCCGACATGCTCCCCCGGGAGCAGTGCAAGTGCCTCCGCCGGTCGGATTCGCCGATCGCCGCTGCTCGCGAGACTCGTCTCGACGGCCTGAACCGCAGGCCGCACGAACACGGGAGTACCTCATGCTCGCCACCCTCGCCACCACCGCGGTGGTCACCCACGCCGGCCCATGGGCGGCCGGCTTCGGATGGGCCTTCATCTTCATCCCGATCTTCTGGTTCCTGGTGATCGGGCTCATCATCTTCTTCGTCACCCGCAGCCGTCGGCGCTACTGGGCGAACGGCGGACCCGACGGATCGTATGGCCCGCCGTGGATGCGCGGCGGCGCCGCGAGCGCCGAGTCGACGCTCGCCGAACGGTTCGCGAAGGGCGACATCGACGAGACCGAGTACCGCGCACGCCTCGAGGTGCTGCGCGCGAACCGGCCGAACGCGTAGCGCTCGAGATCACGAGGGGCGGATGTCGCGACATCCGCCCCTCGTCGACGTTCGGTCAGTCGGCGAGCGCCCGTTCGAGCGCCGCCGCCTGGTGCCGGTGGCCGACGGTCTCGTAGCCGACGATGACGACGACGGGCGAGAGCGCGGTGAGCACGATGCCGGTTCCCATGCTCGCGCCGGCGGCAACCGCCCACACGGCGATCACCGAGCATGACGATGCTGCCGATGAAGAGCCAGATGTGGAACGGGTCGAACTGCCGCAGCAGCAGCGAGTACAGGGTGAACAGCGCGACCGAGAAGACCAGCGACGGGCACGACGACCGTGAGCAGCGCCTCGACCGTGCCGATGTGCGCGACGCCCTCGATCTCGTAGGCCGCCACGTGCAGCCCCGCACCGGTCGCCGCGAGCGAACCGAAGATGAAGAAGTGCCCGTATCCCCAGGTGAACCCGCGTTCGCGGAACCGCGTGCAGCACCTTGGCCGACGGCATCGTGAAGTACACCCACCACATGGCGAACGCGAGCAGCGTGCCGCCGAACGCCACGAGGGCGGCCTCGACCGACCAGCCCTGCTCCTCGACCACCGCCGAGATCGCGAGGATCGTGCCGAGCACGACCTCGCCGAGGGTGATGATGACGAGCAGCCCGTAGCGCTCGGCGATGTGGTGGGCATGCCAAGGCGTGCCGCCCACCCGGCGCTCGATCACGTAGGGACAGACCAGCTCGAGCGCGCCGAGGAACGACGATGATGCCGAACATGACGTTCAGCGGCGGGTTGATGAAGATGGTGACCACCCAGCCGACCTGGATGATCGCCGACGACGACCGCGTAGGTCAGCGCCGACCGTCGGTGCGCGGGGTCGTGGCGGGCGATCCGCAGCCAGAGCGCGATCGTCGCGACGCGCATGATCACGTACCCGGCGACCATCACGCCGTTGTCGAGGTGCTCGCCCTCGTCGATCGAATGGAACGCCGGTCGGGCAGCCCGAGGGCGAGCACGAGCACGCCGAGCATCTGCACCATGGTCGCGACGCGGAAGAACACGTCGTCGGTGTCGTAGGCCGACGCGAGCCATGAGTAGTTGATCCACGCGAGGCAGATCGCGAACACGGCGAACGAGAAGCCGAGGAACGCGGGGCCCCAGTGCCCGAGCTCGAGCAGGTGCGCCGCCTGGCTGCCGGCCTGGCTGAACGCGACGACGAACGTGAGGTCGAAGAGCAGCTCGAGCGGCGTCGCGGTGCGGTGCGGCTCGTTCGGGATCGCGGCCGACCATGCGCCGCAGGCGGTGGTCGAGCGGCGGGTGCGCGGCCGGCGTGCTCATGGCTGACATCGTCGCACGCACAGGGGCCGGTCGAGTAGCCCCGCCGAGGCGGAGCTACTCGACCGACGTGGTGCAGCGCTCAGCGCGAGAGCAGCAACGCCTCGCCCTGGCCGCCGCCGCCGCAGAGCGCGACCGCGGCGTTGCCGCCGCCGCGTCGCGTGAGCTCGAGCGCCGCGTGCAGGGCGAGGCGCGCGCCCGAGGCGCCGATCGGGTGGCCGACCGCGATGGCGCCGCCGTGCATGTTGACGATGTCGCTCGAGAGGTCGAGGTCGCGGGTCGACTGCAGCGAGACCGCGGCGAACGCCTCGTTGATCTCGACGACGTCGAGGTCGGATGCCGCGACGCCGCCCTTCTCGAGGGCCGCGGCGATGGCGTTCGACGGCTGGGAGTGCAACGAGTTGTCGGGGCCGGCGACCTGGCCGGCGGCGCCGACGAGGGCGAGCCACGGCAGGCCCTTCGACTCGGCCCACTCGCGGCTGGCGACGACCACGGCGGCGGCGCCGTCGGAGAGCGGCGACGAGTTGCCCGCCGTGATCGAGCCGTCGGCGGAGAACGCCGGGCGCAGCTTCGCGAGCACCTCGACCGTCGAGTCGGGACGCACGCCCTGGTCGGCGTCGACGACGACCGGGTCGCCCTTGCGCTGCGGGATCTCGACGGGGACGATCTCGTCGTCGAAGACGCCGGCGGCCTGGGCGGCGCCGGCGCGCGCGTGCGAGGCGGCGGCGATCTCGTCCTGCTCGGGCGGCTCGATGCCGTAGCGGGCGTTGAAGCGCTCGGTCGAAGCGCCCATCGAGTCGTGGTCGAAGGCGTCGGTGAGCCCGTCGGCGGCGGCGTGGTCGAGCAGTTCGACCGAGCCGTAGACGTGGCCGGCCCGCGAGCCGGGCAGCAGGTGGGGCGCGTTGGTCATCGACTCCTGGCCGCCGGCGACGACGACGGATGCCTCGCCGAGGCGGATGAGCCGTGCGGCGTCGGTGATGGCGACGAGGCCCGAGAGGCACACCTTGTTGAGGGTCGTCGCGGGCACGCGCCACGGGATGCCGGCCGCCACGGCCGACTGCTTGGCGGGGTTCTGGCCGGCGCCGGCCTGCAGCACCTGACCCATGATGACGGCGTCGACGTCGTCGGGGGAGACGCCGGCCTTCTCGAGTGCGCCCTGGATGGCCACGGTGCCGAGCTGTACGGCCGACTGGCTCGCGAGGTTGCCGTTGATGCGGGCGAACGGGGTGCGTGCCCCCGCGATGATGACGACGTCGGGGATGCTCATGTTCCGGGACTCCTTCGTTCGGGTTGCGAGCTTGTTGGCTTCAACTCTATGGTACGTTCATGAGACCTGAACCACCTGTCAGGTTCTGCATCACACGTCCAGCCATTCACAGTTGAGAGGCAATCCAATGCGGGTTACGAAGAAGTACCTCGCGACGGCCGTCATCGCCGCCGCGACCATTGCACTGGTCGGGTGCGCTCCGACCACGTCGGGCGGCGGCGACGCCGAGTCGACCGACGCCGGTGCGCCGGTGTCCGTCTCGATGATCACGAGCCAGACCGGTCCGCTCGCGGCCTACGGCGAGGCCTACACCAAGGGCTTCGAGGCCGGCCTCGACTACGCCACCGAAGGCACCGGCACGGTCGACGGCCGCGAGCTCGACATCGAGTGGCTCGACGACCAGGGCAACCCCGACACCGCGGTCTCGCATCGCGAAGGACGTCATCGGCCAGGGCACGCAGATCATCGCGGGCACCGTCGTCTCGGGCATCGCCGTCGCGCTCGCCGAGCAGGCCGCGCAGAACAAGATCCTCTACATCTCGGGCCCCGCCGCGACCGACGCCATCACCGGCGTCAACGAGTACACCTTCCGCTCGGGCCGCCAGACCTACCAGGACGTCGCGACCGCCGGCACCTTCATCGGCGACCCGGCCGGCAAGAAGGTCGTCGTCTTCGCGCAGGACACCGCGTTCGGCCAGGGCAACCTCGCCGGCGTCGCAGGCCGTGCTCGGCGGCCAGGGCGCCACGGTCGAGGGCGTGCTCGTCGCCGAAGACGCCACCGAGTTCACCCCGTTCGCGCAGCAGATCCTCGCGGCGTCGCCCGACCTCGTGTTCGTGGCGTGGGCCGGCGCCTCGTCGGGTGCGATGTGGACCGCGCTCTCGCAGCAGGGCGTGTTCGACGCGGTGCCCGGTCGTCACCGGGCTCGGCGACGTCGCGACCTACGGCGCCTACGGCGACGCCTCGGGCGACATCTCGTTCCTCAACCACTACTTCGGCGGCGCGTCCGGCACCGACGCCGAGGCGGCGATGATCGAGTACCTCGAGGCCGAGGGCGCAGTCGCCGACCTCTTCTCGCCCGACGGCTTCGTCGCCGCGCAGATGATCGTGCAGGCGGTGCGCGAGGGCGGCGACACCGTCGACGGCATGATCGGTGCGCTCGAGGGCTGGACGTTCGACTCGGTCAAGGGCGAGATCACCGTGCGCGAGGATGACCACGCGGTCATCCAGCCGATGTTCCAGGCCAAGCTCGTGCAGGACGGCGCCGACTGGGTGCCCGAGCTCGTCGACACGGTCGACGCCGAGACGGTCGCCCCGCCGGTCGCCGGCTAGGCAGCCCGCTGATCAGTCCGGCGGCCGCGCCCGAACGCGGCCGCCGGACCATCCCCGAACGCGACGACCAGTAAGGCAACCATGACCGACCACGCGGTGCTCAGCCTCGAGCACATCGGCCTCCGCATCGGCGGCGCGCGCATCCTCCAGGACGTGTCGCTGCAGGTTCCCGCGGGCGAGATGCTCGGGGTGATCGGCCCCAACGGCGCCGGCAAGACGACCCTGTTCAACGTCATCTCGGGCGTCGTGCGACCCACCGAGGGCACGCGTGCGCCTCGACGGGCGCGACGTCACCCGCGAGCCGATCCACCGCCGGGCCACCGCCGGGCTCGGCCGCACGTTCCAGACCTCGAGCCTGTTCCCCGCGCTCAGCGTGCTCGAGAACGTGCGGCTCGCCGCCCAGGCGCACGCCGGCGCACGCGACATCCGTCTTCCGCACTCCCGCGGCGCTCCGATGCGGCGACCGCGACCGCGCGGGCCGCGCTCGCCGAGGTCGGCCTCGCCGATCGCGCCGACACCGTCGCCGTCGGGTCTCGCCCACGGCGAGAAGCGCAAGCTCGAGATCGCCATGCTCATCGCCATGGACCCCAAGGTCATCCTGCTCGACGAGCCGATGGCGGGCGTCGGCTCGGGCGACGTGCCCGCCATCACCGAGGTCATCCGCGGCCTCCACCGAGGCGGCCGCACGGTGCTCATGGTCGAACACCACATGGAGGTCGTGCTCGGCCTCGTCGACCGCGTCGCGGTCATGCACCACGGCGAGCTGCTCGCCGTCGACACCCCGGAGGCCGTCATGGCGAACCCCACCGTGCAGTCCGCCTACCTCGGGGAGTCGGTGTGAGCGAGCCCATCCTCGTCGTCGACGGGCCTGAACGGCCGCATCGCCGGGCCAGCAGGTCGTCGAGGACGTCTCGTTCGAGGTCCCCGCCTCGGGCGTCACCGCGCTGCTCGGTCGCAACGGCGTCGGCAAGACCTCGACGATCAAGTCGATCCTCGGCCTCATCGACCGCACCGGCGACGTCGCGCCTCGGCGGCGATGCGCATCGACCGGCTGCCCACCCACCGCATCGTGCAGCGCGGCGTCGGCTACGTGCCCGAGGACCGCGAGATCTTCGGCTCGCTCACCGTCGCCGAGAACCTGCGGCTCGCCGAGCGCGACGAGCGGCCGCGCCGCGAGCTCATCGAGCGGCTCTTCCCCGACATCCATCGCCCGCCGCGCCCAGCGCGCCGGCACCCTCTCGGGCGGCCAGCAGCAGATGGTCTCGCTCGCCCGGGCGCTCGTGAACGAGAACCGCCTGCTGCTCGTCGACGAACCCACGAAGGGCCTCGCGCCGAAGATCGTCGACGAGGTCGCGCTCGCGCTCGCCGAGGCGGCCGAGACGGTGCCGATCCTGCTCGTCGAGCAGAACCTGCACGTCATCCGCAAGCTCGCCGAGCGCGTCGTCGTGCTCTCGGGCGGTCGCGTGGTCTTCACCGGGTCCGCCTCCGACCTGCTCGACGACGAGGCGCGCATCCAGCGCTACCTCGGCGTGCACGACGCCACCGACGACAGCGCCGATTCCGCCCCCGCCCACGACGACGCCCCCGCGGCATCCGTCGCCGACATCACGGAGGAACCTCGATGAGCACCGTGCTCCTCCTCGTCATCACGGGCCTCGGGCTCGGCGCCCTCTACTTCCTGGTCGCGAGCGGCCTGTCGCTCATCTACGGGCTCATGGGCGTGCTGAACTTCGCGCACGGCTCGTTCCTCACCATCGCGGCCTTCCTCGGCTGGGAGGTCGGCCGCCGGGTGTCCGACGGCACCTGGTGGGGGCTGCTCATCTCGGCGCTCGTCGGCATGATCGTCGGCGCGGTCGTCGCGGCGGCCACCGAGTACTTCCTCATCCGGCGGCTCTACGAGCGGCACATCGAGCAGGCACTCGTCACGGTCGGCCTCGCGCTCGCCACCGTCGCCCTCTTCGAGGGCATCTGGGGCACCGACCCGATCTACACGGCCAAGCCCGAGTGGCTCGCGCAGACCACCGAGATCCTCGGCGCGAAGATCCCGAACGACCGCTTCCTGCTCATCGCGTGCGCGGCGCTCGTGCTCGTGCGGCATCGTGCTGTTCCTGCAGCGCACCCGCTACGGGCTCATCATCCGCGCGGGCGTCGAGAACCGCTCGATGGTGACCGCGCTCGGCATCGACGTGCGCCGTTCGTTCACGATCGTGTTCGCGATCGGCGGGGCCGCGGCAGGGCTCGGCGGCGTGCTCGCCTCGGTCTACTACGGCTACGTCTCGGCGCACCTCGGATCGGTGCTGCTCATCTTCGCGTTCATCGTCACGGTGATCGGCGGGCTCGGCTCGCTGACGGGTGCGGCGATCGCGTCGGTGCTCGTGGCGGTGCTGCAGCAGTTCGCCAACTTCTACCTCGGCGGCACCGGCGACCTCGTCGTCGTCATCGCCCTCGCCGCGGTGCTGCTCGTTCGCCCGCGTGGACTCATGGGGAAGGTCGCATGAACCAGTCGAAGACGGATGTCGCGACGCCGACACCGCCCGCACCCGCGCCCGCGGCGCCCACCGCAGCGGCGCCGTCGCGGCGCCCCCTGTGGCTCCTGATCGGCGGCATCGCCCTCGTCGTGCTGCTCGCGATCCTGCCGCTGCTCGCGATCGAGATCCCGGGCGTGCTGCCGGGGCCGACGTACACTCCGGGCACGCTGCAGCTGCTCGCCTACGCCATGCTCATCGCCGCGCTCGCGCTCAGCTACCGCATGATGTTCGGCCTGGCCGGGCTGCTCTCGTTCGGGCACGCGCTGTTCTTCGCCGCGGGCGCCTACGGGCTCGGCATGGCGCTCGACGCGTTCGCGCCCGTCGAGTGGCCGAGCGAGCTCATCTTCCTCGCCTCGATCGTCGTCACCCTGGTCTTCGGCATCGTGCTCGCGGCGACGGTCGGATCGCTCGCGCTGCGGGTCACCGGCATCTCGTTCGCGATGGTGACGCTCGCGTTCGCGCAGGCGGGGTCGGTGCTGATCCGCCGCAACCCCGGCGGCGCGACCGGCGGCGACGAGGGGCTCTCGCTCGACATCACGAACGTGCCCGGCGCGCTCGTCGGCGTGCTCAACACGCGCAACCTCTACTGGCTCGCACTCGGCATCCTCGTGTTCGTGTACCTCGTGGTGCTCTGGGTCGAGCGCAGCCGTGCGGGCCACGTCGCCGAGGCGACCCGCGAGAACGAGCTGCGCGTGCGGGTCATCGGCATCCGCCCGTACCAGGTGAAGTTCCTGATCTTCATCGTCGCATCGACGCTCGCGGCGATCGCCGGCATGGGCTACCTGCTGCTGCAGTCGGGCGCCTCGCCCCGGGTCGCGACGGCCGACTTCACCCTCACGATCCTCGTGATCGTGGTGCTCGGCGGGGTGGGGTATCGCTGGGGCGCGATCGTGGGCGGTATCGTCTACACACTGCTCGACCAGCGGCTCACGGCGCTCGCGGGCTCCGACTTCATCGCCGGACTGCCCGCCGTGCTCCGCGTTCCGCTGTCCGAGCCGCTGTTCATTCTGGGAACGCTCTTCATCCTCGTGGTGCTGTTCCTGCCCGGGGGGATCGCGGGGATTCCGCAACGCATCCGATCGGGCCGGAAGCAGCATCCGGCCGAATCGGAGGAGGCCGCAGATGCCTGACGGTCTGCACACCCTCGGGCGCTGGACGCGCGATCGCGCCCGCGCGACGCCCGAGCGCATCGCGATCGACGACCGCGGCGTGGTGGTCACGTACCGCGAGCTCGACGCCCGCGCCGAACGCCTGGCCCGCGCGTTGCGTGCAGCCGGATACGGCATCGGCGACCGGGTCGCCACGATGACGGGCAACAGCGCCGACCATGTCGTGCTGTTCTTCGCCTGCGCGAAGGCCGGACTCGTGCTCGTGCCGCTGTCGTGGCGTCTCGCGCCGCGCGAGCTCGCCGAGCAGCTCGAGATCGCCGAGCCGGCGCTGCTGCTCGTCGAGACCGAGTTCGAATCGCTCGCGAAGGCGACGCTGTCGCGACTCGCCCGCCGCATCCCGAACGCCCCGCTCGGCGCGCACGGCGTCGAGGCCGACGTGCCGTCGCCCGCGGGCGACACGCGGCACGGGGCATCCGTCGACCATCGCGACGTCGCCGACGACGACGCGCTGCTCATGATCTTCACCTCGGGCACCACCGCGAAGCCGAAGGGCGCGGTGCTCACCCATGCCAACTGCTTCTGGACGAACCTGTCGTTCTCGCGGATCGCCGAGATCGGGCCCGGCGACTCCGTGCTCGCCGTGCTGCCGCAGTACCACGTCGGCGGATGGAACATCCAGCCGCTGCTCGCCTGGTGGACGGGTGCGACCGTCGTGCTCGAGCGCACGTTCGACCCCGCCCGCGTGCTGCACCTCATCCAGGAGCGCCGCATCACGACGATGATGGGCGTGCCCGCGAACTACCTGTTCCTCGCGCAGCATCCCGACTTCGCGCGCACCGACCTGTCGAGCCTCGTGCACACGATCGTCGGCGGCGCGCCGATGCCGCCCGCGCTGCTGCGCACCTGGCACGCGCGGGGCATCGCGCTCACCCAGGGCTACGGGCTCACCGAAGCGTCGCCCAACGTGCTCTGCCTTCCCGACGACGACGCGCTCGGCCGCGTCGGATCGGCCGGAAAGCCGTACCCGCACGTCGACGTCGCCGTCGCCGACCCGGTCACCGGGGAACACCTCGACGGCGAGGCCGAGGGAGAACTGCTCGTGCACGGACCCTCGGTGTTCGCCGGCTACTTCCGCGACCCGGCCGCGACCGAGGCGACGCTCGTCGACGGGTGGCTGCGCACCGGCGACCTCGTGCGGCGCGACGCCGACGGCTACTTCACGATCGTCGACCGCATCAAGGACATCTACATCTCGGGCGGCGAGGGCGTGGCGCCCGCTGAGGTCGAGGCGGTGCTCATGACGCACCCGGCCGTCGCCGACGTCGCCGTGGCGGGCGTCCCCGACGACCGCTGGGGCGAGGCCGGCGTGGCGTGGGTCGTCGTCAACCGCGGGCGGGTGACCGACGCCGCGGAGCTGATCGAGTTCGCCGCGGACTCGCTCGCGCGCTACAAGGTGCCGCGCGAGGTGCACTTCGTCGACGCGCTGCCGCGCTCGACCGCCGGCAAGGTGCTGCGGCGGGTGCTCGCCGAGGGCGTGGCCGTCCCCTCCGTCCGTGCCGAAGGACGCACGATGAGCGCCGCACCCCGCACGGCGCGCGGCGAGAAGACCCGCCGCAAGCTGCTCGAGGCCGCCGAGCACGTGTTCTCGGCACACGGCTACCACGAGGCATCCGTCTCTCGCATCACCGAGGTCGCGGGCGTCGGCCAGGGCACCTACTACCTGTACTTCGACTCGAAGCTCGCGATCTTCAACGAGCTCGTCGAAGACCTCAACCACCGGGTGCGCCAGGCGATGAGCGAGGGTGCGCGCGGCGCCGGCAGCCGGCTCGAGGCCGAGCGCGCGGGCTTCGCCGCGTTCTTCCGCTTCACGGCCGAGCATCCCGGCGCTCTACCGCGTCGTGCGCGAGGCCGAGCAGGTCTCGCCCGACGCGCTGCGCATGCACTACACGCGCATCGTCGAGGGGTACATCGAGGGCCTCCGCGACGCGTTCGACGACGGCGAGATCAGCGACATCGACCCGACCGTCGCGGCGTGGGCGCTCATGGGCATCGGCGAGATGATCGGCATGCGCTGGGTGCTCTGGGGCGACGCCGACTCCGCGCCCGGCGCCGGGGCAGACCCCACGGCGAGCGGCACCCGCGAGGTGCCGCCGCACGTGCTCGACGAGATGATGCGGTTCATCGGGGGAGCCCTCGGGCGACCCGAGGCCGCGCGACCGGGGAGCAGCGACGCACCCCGAGAGGAGGAATCGTGACGGATCTGAGCGGACGGCGGGCCGTCGTGACCGGCGGGGCGAGCGGCATCGGCGAGGCCTGCGTGCGCGCGTTCGCCGCGGCGGGCGCCCATGTCGTGATCGCCGACCTGAACGGCGAGGCGGCCGAGCGCGTCGCACGCGACGTCGGCGGCGAGGCCTGGCAGGTCGACCTCGGCGACACCGCGGCGCTCGCCGACCTCACGCTCGACGCCGACATCCTCGTGAACAACGCCGGCATCCAGCACGTGCGCCCCATCGAGCAGTTCGAGCCCGAGCGGTTCGCGCTCATCCTGCGCCTGATGCTCGAGTCGCCGTTCCTGCTCATCCGGGCTGCGCTGCCCGGCATGTACGAACGCGGCTTCGGACGGGTCATCAACCTCTCGAGCGTGCACGGCCTGCGCGCGTCGCCGTTCAAGTCGGCGTACGTCGCGGCGAAGCACGGCCTCGAGGGACTCTCGAAGGTCACCGCGCTCGAGGGCGGGCCGCACGGCGTCACCTCGAACTGCATCAACCCCGGCTACGTGCGCACGCCCCTCGTCGAGAAGCAGATCGCCGACCAGGCCCGCCTGCACGGCAT
Organism: uncultured Actinomycetota bacterium; assembly: GCA_963836825.1. Classification (GTDB taxonomy): domain Bacteria; phylum Actinomycetota; class Actinomycetes; order Actinomycetales; family Microbacteriaceae; genus Agromyces. The sequence goes on along the minus strand of CAWILI010000040.1, from coordinate 80,561 downwards.
CACCGAAGACGAGGTGCTGCCCAAGATCATGCTCACCGAGTCGGCCGTCAAGCGCCTCGTCGAGCCCGCAGAGGTCGCGAGTCTCGCGCTGTGGCTCGCGAGCTCCGAGGCCGGCATGGTGACCGGGGCCAGCTACACGATGGACGGCGGATGGAGCGCCCGATGAGCGAGACGACCTTCGCCGCGCCGGTCGCCGGCGGCGTGCTGGCGGGCGGCCAATGGCGAGCGGATGCCCCGGGCCTCCCGGTGCTCGCGGTGCACGGCATCACGGCGAGCCACCGCAACTGGGACCTCGTCGCCGCAGCCCTTCCCGATCAGCGGGTCATCGCTCCCGACCTGCGCGGTCGCGGCCGCAGCAACAGCCTGCCCGCGCCCGTACGGACTCGTGCAGCACGCCGACGACCTCGCCGCGACCCTCGACGCGCTCGACGTCGAGCGCGTGTACGTGGTCGGGCACTCGATGGGCGCGTTCGTCTCGGTGCGCTTCGCCGAGCGGCACCCCGACCGCATCGCCGGGCTGGCGCTCATCGACGGCGGCCTTCCGGTGCCCAGCCCCGAGGGCATCGCTCCCGAGGACCTGCCGAAGGTGCTGCTCGGGCCGGCGCTCGAGCGGCTGTCGATGACGTTCCCGAGCCGCGCCGACTACGTCGAGTTCTGGCAGCGGCATCCGGCCCTCGGGCCGTACTGGAACTCCGCGATCGAGGCGTACGTGCAGTACGACCTCGACGGCGACGAGCCGGCGCTGCGCAGCTCGGCGAGCGCCGACGCCGTCGCGGTGAACGCCGTCGAGCTCGACGGGTCGGCCGGCTACACCGAGGCGCTGCTCGCCACGCCGGGGCCGGTCGACTTCTTCCGCGCGCCCGCGGGGCCTGCTCGACGCGGCGCCGCTGTACTCCGACGCGCTCGCGGCCGAGTGGGCGGCGCGCATGCCGCAGCTCGTCGTCCACGACGTCGTCGACGTCAACCACTACACGATCGTCATGTCGGCCCGCGGAGTGGATAGTGTGATGCCCGTCATCCGCGACCGCATCCGGGCCGCGCGAACACAGGAAGGTGCATCGTGACACTCGACAAGGTCGTCGGGTCCGCTCAAGAGGCGGTCGCCGACATCCCATCAGGAGCCAGTCTCGCCGTCGGCGGGTTCGGGCTCTGCGGCATCCCGATGGTGCTCATCCAGGCGCTGCTCGACGCGGGCGTCGACGGCCTCTCGGTCGTCTCGAACAACTGCGGTGTCGACGACTGGGGTCTGGGCGTGCTGCTCGCGAAGCAGCGCATCGCCAAGATGACCTCGTCGTACGTCGGCGAGAACAAGGAGTTCGAGCGGCAGTACCTCTCGGGTGAGCTCGAGCTCGAGCTCACCCCGCAGGGCACGCTCGCCGAGAAGCTCCGCGCCGGCGGCAGCGGCATCGCGGGGTTCTTCACCCAGACCGGTGTCGGCACCCAGGTCGCCGAGGGCGGCCTGCCGCGCCGCTACCACGCCGACGGCACGATCGCGGTGGCCAGCTCGCCCAAGCAGGTGCAGTCGTTCGAGGTCGACGGCGCAGCCGCGCGAGTTCGTGCTCGAAGAGGCCATCACCACCGATTTCGCGCTCGTGCACGCGCTGAAGGGCGACCGCTTCGGCAACCTCGTGTTCGACAAGTCGGCGCGCAACTTCTCGCCGCTCGCGGCGATGGCCGGGCGGGTGTGCATCGCCCAGGTCGAAGAGATCGTCGAGGCCGGCGAGATCGATCCCGACGCCGTGCACCTGCCGGGCATCTACGTCGACCGCATCGTCGTCGTGGGTCCCGACATCGAGAAGCGCATCGAACGTCGCACCGTTTCCGTCGAACGAGCGGCATCCCGCGAGATGCCCGAAGGAGCCTGAGCAATGGCACTCACACGTCTCGAGATGGCGGCCCGCGCCGCGAAGGAGCTCTCCAACGGTTCATACGTGAACCTCGGCATCGGGCTGCCGACGCTCGTGCCGAACTACGTGGCCGACGACGTCACGATCCTGCTGCAGTCCGAGAACGGCATCCTCGGCGTCGGCCCGTACCCGACCGAAGACGCCGTCGACCCCGACCTCATCAACGCCGGAAAGGAGACCGTCACGGTGCTGCCCGGTGCCGCGTACTTCGACTCGGCGACGAGCTTCGGCATGATCCGCGGCGGCAAGATCGACGCCGCGATCCTCGGCGCCATGCAGGTCTCGGCGGCCGGCGACCTCGCCAACTGGATGATCCCCGGCAAGATGGTCAAGGGTCCCGGCGGCGCCATGGACCTCGTGCACGGTGCCCGCCGCAAGATCGTGCTCATGGAGCACGTCGCCAAAGACGGCTCGGCGAAGATCGTGAACGAGTGCTCGCTGCCGCTCACCGGCAAGGGCGTCGTCGACCGCATCATCACCGACCTCGCCGTCATCGACGTCACGCCCGACGGGCTCAAGCTCGTCGAGCTCGCACCCGGCGTCACCGTCGACGAGGTCGTCGCCGCCACCGAACCGCCGCTCGACACGTCGGCGGTCGCGTAGGCCCGCCAGGGCCGCATCGAGACCCAGCTCCACGAAAGGCTCAATCATGGTCGAAACGATCTTCCCCGGAATCACCACGAGCCGGGTCGAGACCCCGCGACTCACCGCCAACGTGCTCGAGCGCCCGTCGGATGCCGCGACGAAGACCGTGCTCCTCGTGCACGGGAACACCTCGTCGTCGCTGTTCTGGCAGCCGTTGATGCTCGACCTGCCCGACGACGTGCGGGCGCTCGCGGTCGACCTGCGCGGCTTCGGCGACAGTGAGACGCTCCCGGTCGACGCGACGCGCGGGGTTCGCGACTTCTCCGACGACGTGGCATCCGTCATCGACGAGCTCGGCCTCGGCGCCGTGCACGTGGTCGGCTGGAGCCTCGGCGGCGGCGTCACGATGCAGCTGCTGCTCGACCGGCCCGAGCTCGTGGCGAGCCTCACGCTCGTCGCACCGGTCTCGCCGTACGGGTTCGGCGGTACCGCGGCCGACGGTTCGCTGCTGACCCCCGATGCCGCCGGCACGGGCGGCGGTGGCGCCAACCCCGACTTCATCGACCGCCTCGCCCGCGGTGACCGCAGCGACGAGCCGGGGTCGCCGCGCGCGGTGTTCCGCGCCACGTATGTCGCACCCGGATACCAGTCGGAGCACGAGGACATCTGGGTCGAGTCGATGCTCACGACGAAGACCGGCATCGACAACGACCCGGGCGACTCGACGCCCTCAGAGAACTGGCCCGGCTTCGCCCCGGGTGGTCGTGGCGTGCTCAACACCCTGGCGCCGACGCTCTTCAACACCACGGCGATCGTCGACCTCGAGCAGAAGCCGCCGATCCTCTGGATCCACGGTGCGCAGGACGCGATCGTCGGCGACGCCTCGTTCTTCGACCTCAACCAGCTCGGCAAGGCCGGCATCATCCCGGGCTGGCCCGGCGACGACGTCGCGCCGCCGCAGCCGATGATCCAGCAGACCCGGGCCGTGCTCGCGAGGTACGAGGCGGCGGGTGGCGCCGTCACCGAGCTCGAGCTCGAGAACTGCGGACACTCGCCGCACCTCGAATACCCGGCGGAGTTCCAGAAGGCGCTCCTCGCCAACATGCGCTGACCCGGCGGCACTATAGCGCTCGCTGCTCCATCTGGGGAGGGCCTGTCGAACGAGCGGATCGGGCCGAACACTTGAAGCACGGGCCGGCGAAGGCCCGGCGAGGAGGCGCTTCGCCCGTGCGGTTCGGCGTCGCCTCGAGAGCATCCGTGCTCGAGGAGGACATCGTGGTTGAGGAGGGGGCCAGCTGGCGGCTGGCCGATGCACCCGCACCCGAGGATGAACGCAAGCCCGATACTCCGCGCGAGGTGACGAAGCGGTCGTGGAAGTACGTCCTGCGCAAGAGCTTCCGCGAGTTCGTGGACGACGAATGCGCCGACCGGGCGGCCTCGCTGACGTACTACGGGGTGCTCGCGCTCTTCCCCGGCCTGCTCGCACTGACGTCGCTCCTCGCGCTCGTCGGACAGGGCCAACGAGCCATCGACGCGCTGTTCGGCATCGTGGAGCAGGTCGCTCCCGGCGAGGCGCTCGAGGTGATCCGCGAGCCGCTCGAGAGCTTCAGCGCATCGCCGGCGGCCGGCCTGGGCTTCATCACCGGACTCGTCGTCGCGATCTGGTCGGCGTCGGGCTACGTCGGAGCGTTCAGCCGGGCGATGAACCAGATCTACGAGATCGACGAGGGGCGACCCTTCTGGAAGCTTCGCCCGATGCAGCTGCTGGTCACGATCGTCACGCTCGTGCTCGTGGTCGTCATCGCCGTGATCCTCGTGGTCTCCGGTCCGGTCACCGAGGCGCTCGGGGACGTGCTCGGTGTGGGCGAGGCGGTCGAGATCGTCTGGGAGATCGCGAAGTGGCCCCTGCTGGCGCTCGCGGTGATCCTCGCCATCGCGATCCTCTACTACGCCACCCCGAACGCGAAGCAGCCGAAGTTCCGCTGGATCAGTCTCGGGGCCGTCGTCGCGATCGTCGCACTGGTGATCGTCTCGGGCGGCTTCGCGCTGTACGTGGCGAACTTCTCGAACTACGACCGCACGTACGGTTCCTTCGGCGGGGCGATCGTCTTCCTGCTCTGGCTCTGGCTCGCCAACTGCGCCCTGCTGTTCGGCGCCGAGTTCGACGCCGAGCTCGAGCGAGGGCGGCAGTTGCAGGCCGGCATCGAGGCCGAGGAGGACATCCAGCTCCCGCCGAAGGACACGCGCAAGAGCGAGAAGGCCGCGAAGAAGGAGCAGGAGGACATCGAGCTCGGGCGGAGGATCCGCCTCGAGCACGCGAACGACGGAGCAGACGCGGAGCGGGCCGCGGCCGACGGAGCGGGCGCGGAGGCGGCGGCCGACGGCGATCGGCGGGGACGAGCGACGTAGACTGGCACGGTGCCTGCTGTGAATCTCGGAATGCCCAAAGTCCCTGAGGTACTGGCCCCGCGACGCAAGTCGCGCCAGATCAAGGTCGGCAAGGTGCTCGTCGGCGGCGACGCCCAGGTGAGCGTGCAGTCGATGACCACGACGCCCACCACGAACATCAATGCCACGCTGCAGCAGATCGCCGAGCTCACGGCATCGGGCTGCGACATCGTGCGCGTCGCGGTGCCGAGTCGTGACGACGCCGAGGCGCTGCCGATCATCGCGAAGAAGAGCCAGATCCCGGTGATCGCCGACATCCACTTCCAGCCGAACTACGTGTTCGCCGCGATCGACGCCGGCTGCGCAGCGGTGCGCGTGAACCCGGGCAACATCCGCAAGTTCGACGACCGCGTCGGCGAGATCGCGAAGGCCGCGTCGGCCGCCGGCGTGAGCCTGCGCATCGGCGTGAACGCGGGATCGCTCGACCCGCGCCTGCTCGAGAAGTACGGCAAGGCCACCCCAGAGGCGCTCGTCGAGTCGGCCGTCTGGGAGGCGAGCCTCTTCGAGGAGCACGACTTCCACGACTTCAAGATCTCGGTGAAGCACAACGACCCCATCGTCATGGTGAAGGCCTACCGCATGCTCGCCGAGCGCGGTGACTGGCCGCTGCACCTCGGCGTCACCGAGGCGGGCCCGGCGTTCCAGGGCACGATCAAGATCGGCCACCGCGTTCGGCATCCTCCTCAGCGAGGGCATCGGCGACACCATCCGCGTCTCGCTCAGCGCCCCGCCCGTCGAAGAGGTCAAGGTGGGCCTGCAGATCCTGCAGTCGCTGAACCTTCGCGAGCGCAAGCTCGAGATCGTCTCGTGCCCCTCGTGCGGTCGCGCGCAGGTCGACGTCTACAAGCTCGCCAACGACGTCACCGACGGGCTCGAGGGCATGACCGTGCCGCTGCGCGTCGCCGTCATGGGCTGCGTCGTCAACGGCCCGGGCGAGGCCCGCGAAGCCGACCTCGGCGTGGCATCGGGCAACGGCAAGGGCCAGATCTTCGTCAAGGGCGAGGTCATCAAGACCGTGCCCGAGTCCGAGATCGTCGAGACGCTCATCGCCGAGGCCAACCGCATCGCCGACGAGATGGGCGCCGACGCTCCGGTCGGTTCGCCGCAGGTCCTGACCCCGTAGTCGTCGCCGGCCGCCGCGAGTATGGTGGGCGGCACCGGATGCCCCACCGGCATCCGTGCGCGAGAGGGGACCGCGATGAGCGGAGACGGATTCGAGTTCGAGTACCCCGACACGGCCGGGTACCCCGACGGGATGGGCACGCTGCACGAGGGCATCGACGAGGCCGCCGACGAGGGCGACGAGGGCGCCGAGGAAGGCACCGATGAGGGCAGCGACGACGCCGCGACGGCGGCGGAGCACGACCTCGACGAGTTCGCGCTCGACGACGAGGAGGACGTCGACGGGAACGTCTGAGCGCCGACCCGCGCACGGGCCGTGGACGACGTTCCACGTCGGGCGCCGACGCGTCGTCTCACTCCGCGAGCGCGAACTGCACGGCGCCCGACGCGATGTCGGCGCTCTCGAGCACCACGCCGACGCCGCTCGCCCGGGCGCGTTCGATCTCCGGCCGGGCAGGTCGCCGTGACGGCGGGATCGGCGAGCTGCACGACCGCGCGGTCGTCGCGCAGCTCGAGCACCGTCGCGTCGAACCGTTCGCCGACGCGGTCGGCGAGCACGGCCGCCTCGACCCTGGCCACCGATGCCGATTCGAGCCGGCTCGCGCGCTGCGACGAGATCCCCATGAGCGAGGGGAGCGCCGCGAGCGACTGCCGTGCCCACCCGGGAACCTCGCGACCGGCGCTCACCGCCTCGCAGACGACGAGCCCCCACCGGTCGACGAGTCGGCGCAGCGGCGCGGTGACGTGAGCGTACGGTGCCGCGATCGCCGACTGCACGGGGTCGCGCGGCACGTTTCCGTCGAACGCCTCGTAGCCCGCGCCGCGGAAGAGCCCGCCGGCCGCGCGCATGATCGGCGAGGCACGCCGGGTCGCTGCGATCGAGGCCGCGCAGGTACTCGCCGTACGAGACCGACTCGGGCCAGGGTCGGCCGAGCGCCTCGGTCTGCGTGCGGAACGCGGCGATCCGCTCGGCATCGGGTGCGGGCATGGTGCGGAGGATGCCGACGCGGGCATCGAGCATCAGCTGCGGCGGCGGCCATGCCGGTCATGAGCGAGAGCTGCGCGTTCCAGTCCTCGACGGGAAGCAGGCTGCCGCCACTCGAGCGCATAGCCGCCGTCGGAGCGCACGATCTCGGCTTCGGGCGAGTTCAGGCTCGCGCCGCCGCGGGCCCGTTCCTGCTCGATGCGCAGCAGGCCGATCTCCTGCAGGAAGCGCGAGCGGCCCGTCGGCCGCGCCGGCGTCGATGCGCCCCTGCGCCTCGACGTAGCTCAGTCGTTCGCGCGAGCGCACGATCGCCCGCTCGAGCCGCGTGCTCGACGACCGCGCCGGCCTCATCGAGGTCGAGCCCCCACACGTAGGCGCTTCGGTCGACGCCGGGCAGCAGCGAGACGCGGTCCTCGCTGAGCACCGGCGGATGCAGCGGGATACGGCCGTCGGCGGCGTAGAGCGTCTGCCCGCGCACCCGCGCCTCGTGATCGACGGCGCCTTCGGGGATCGACGAACCCCGGGACATCCGCGATCGCATAGTGCACCGTGTAGCCGCCGTCGCGGCGTGCGAGGTGCAGGGCCTGATCGAGGTCCATCGAGCCGGCCGGGTCGATCGTGAGGAATTCGAGGTCGCGCAGGTCGCGTTCGGGCGGCGGCGAAGCGGATGTCGCGGCCTCGGCCTCGGCGAGCACCTCGGCGGGGAACCCGCGGGCAGTTCGAGCGACGCGCGCAGGTCTGCGAGCGCGGCGGCGAGTTCACTCTGCGCGGCGGAATCCGCGATGTGCGACCGGAGGGCGGACATGCGCTCAGCCTACGGCGGGCGCCGCACGCGTCGCGCACCGGCGGGAGCGTGAAGTCGCGACATCCGCTCGCCTTCTAGACTGGTCGGGTGCCCACACGCCTGACCAACTACTTCCTCCGTACCCTCCGCGAAGACCCCGCCGACGCCGAGGTGACGAGCCACAAGCTGCTCGTGCGCGCCGGCTACATCCGCCGACAGGCGCCGGGCGTGTTCGCGTGGCTGCCGCTCGGGCTGCGCGTGAAGGCGAAGATCGAGGCGATCATCCGTGAAGAGATGACGAACGCGGGCGCGCACGAGGTGCACTTCCCCGCGCTGCTGCCGCGCGAGCCCTACGAGGTCACCAATCGGTGGACCGAGTACGGCGACGGCCTCTTCCGCCTGCAGGACCGCAAGGGCGCCGACTACCTGCTCGCGCCGACGCACGAAGAGGTGTTCACGCTGCTCGTGAAAGACCTCTACAACTCCTACAAAGACCTGCCGCTGTCGATCTACCAGATCCAGGACAAGTACCGCGACGAGGCGCGGCCGCGCGCCGGCCTCCTGCGCGGGCGCGAGTTCACGATGAAGGACGCGTACTCGTTCGACGTCAGCGATGCGGGTCTCGATGCCTCGTACCAGGCGCAGCGCGACGCCTACGAGCGCATCTTCGCGCGCCTCGGACTCGAGTACGTCATCGTGCAGGCCGACGCGGGCGCCATGGGCGGCTCGAAGAGCGAGGAGTTCCTGCACCCGACCCCCGTCGGCGAAGACACCTTCGTGCGCTCGGCCGGGGGATACGCGGCGAACGTCGAGGCGTTCCAGACGATCGTTCCCGAGTCGCTGCCCATCGACGGCCAGCCGGCGCCCGTCGTGTTCGACTCCCCGAACACGCCCACGATCCTGACCCTCGTCGACCACGTCAACGAGCACCAGCCGCGCACCGACCGCGCCTGGCGCGCCGCCGACACGCTGAAGAACGTCGTGCTCGCGCTCACGAACCTCGACGGCACGCGCGAGCTCGTCGTCGTCGGCATGCCCGGCGACCGCGAGGTCGAGGTCAAGCGCGCCGAGGTCGCGTTCGCCCCCGCCGAGGTCGAGGCGGCCACCGAGTCCGACTTCGCGAAGCACCCCGGCCTCGTCAAGGGCTACATCGGCCCCTGGTCGGCCGAGGGTCCGGTGCTCGGCGAGGCCTCCGCCAGCGGCATCCGGTTCCTCGTCGACCCGCGCGTCGTCGACGGCACCGCCTGGGTGACCGGCGCGAACCTCGACCAGAAGCACGTGCTCTCGCTCGTCGCCGGCCGCGACTTCGTCGCCGACGGCGTCATCGACATCTCCGACGTGCGCGCCGGCGACCCCGCGCCCGACGGCTCGGGCCCCGTCGAGCTCGCCCGCGGCATGGAGATCGGGCACGTGTTCCAGCTCGGCCGCAAGTACGCCGAGGCGCTCGGCCTCAAGGTGCTCGACGAGAACGGCAAGCTCGTGACCGTCACCATGGGCTCGTACGGCATCGGCGTCACCCGCATCCTCGCGATCCTCGCCGAGGACAACAACGACGAGAAGGGCCTCGTGTGGCCCGCCGCGGTCGCGCCGTTCGACGTGCACGTGCTCGCGACCGGCAAGGACGCCGCGGTGTTCGACGCCGCCGAGACGGTCGTGGCCGCGCTCGAGGCATCCCGATTCGACGTGCTCTACGACGACCGGCCGAAGCTGTCGCCCGGCGTGAAGTTCGCCGACGCCGAGCTCATCGGCGTGCCCAAGATCGTCATCGCGGGCCGCGGCGTCGCCGACGGCATCGTCGAGGTCTGGGACCGCGCGACGGGCGACCGCACGAGCGTGCCCATCGACGGAGTCGTCGCCGCGCTCGGCCGCTGACCGTCGGGTGCGGACGTCAGAGCCGGGCGTACCGTGCCCGTGCGAAGCAGTAGATGCCGTAGACCACCAGGCCCGCGCCCACGAGCCACAGGATCAGCTGCCCGAACGGGAGCGCCGCGAGGCTCTTCAGGGCGGCGTCGAGCCCGCCGGCCTTCTCGGGATCGTGGGTGAACGCCGCCACGACGAACAGCACGCCCACCACGGCGACGGCGATCCCCTTGGCGATGTAGCCGACCGTGCCGAGCACGCGGATGCCGTCGCCCGCCTTGCCCGACGGCAGTGACAGCTGCTTCTCGAAGTCCCTGCGGATGCCGCGCACGACGAACGCGATACCGACACCCAGGATGACGAGCCCGACGAGGACGAGCAGCACCACGCCGCCCGGGTTCGCGAGCAGCGTCGCGCTGAAGTTGGTCGTCGACTCCGACGAGTCGGACGTGCCGCCGAGGGCGTAGATGAGGGCCGTGCCGCCGATGGCGAAGTAGGCGAGCGCCGTGCCCACCTCCTTGATGCGCCGGCCCCACTTCTTCTTCGTGTCGGGGTCCCGCTCGAGGAACGCCTCGACGATCTGCCACACGCCGAGCGCCGCGAGGCCGAGCACGATCACCCAGAGCACGACCGTGCCGAACGGGACGCGCGAGACCTGTTCCATCGCGCCGCCCTGGTCGGCCTCGCCGCCGCCGGAGCCGACCGCGACGGAGATGGCGATCGCGCCGATGATGATGTGCACGACTCCGAGCACGACGTAGCCCACGCGGGCCAGGATGCGGAAGGTGTTCGAGCGTTGGGCGGCGCTCGCGGTCGACTTGAGGGTTTCCGGGTTCATCGGCACAGCGTATCGACGCGGGCGTCCGGATGTCGCTCCCCTTGCGCCGCAGCGGTTCGCCCACTACGGGATCCGGGACATCCGTCGCGCCCTCGCTTCGCGCCGCGCGTGACGCCGACCCGAATCGATCCGTCGAGAAATGCGCATCCTCGCCTGCGTCGGCGCGGATTTCGACGGATCGAGGAAGGAAACGGAGGGGGCGAGCGGATGACCCTCCCCGCGCCAACCGGTATCGTGGAGTCCTGCCGACTCCGAGGGGAGGGCGGCACTGAGAGCTGAATAGAGGAGGCCGGCGATGGATATCGACCTCAGCGTGCTTCGCATGATGGAGCGCGAGAAGGAGATCCCGTTCGACGAACTGGTGGAGATCATCGAACAGGCCATCCTGATGGCCTACCTGAAGCACACCAATCCCGGGCAGCACGGCCACGCGAACCCGAACGGGGCCCGCGCGCACCTCGACCGCAAGACCGGGCACGTCTCGGTGTTCGTGCCCGAGCTCGACGACGAGGGCAACGTCATCGGCGAGGCCGAGGACTCGCCGAGCGACTTCGGCCGCATCGCCGCGTTCGCGGCGAAGCAGGTCATCAACCAGCGCCTGCGCGACCTCGCCGACGACGCCGTGCTCGGCGAGTTCCGCGGGCGTGAGGGCGACATCGTCGCCGGCATCATCCAGCAGGGGCCGAACCCGAGGATGGTGCACATCGACCTCGGCACGGTCGAGGCGATCCTGCCGCCCGAAGAGCAGGTGCCCGGCGAGGAGTACCCGCACGGGCAGCGCATCCGCGTCTACGTGACGAGCGTCGCCAAGGGCATGAAGGGTCCCTCGATCACCGTGTCGCGCACCCATCCCGCGCTCGTGCGCAAGCTGTTCGCGCTCGAGGTGCCCGAGATCGCCTCGGGTGTCGTCGAGATCGTCTCGCTCGCCCGCGAGGCCGGGCCACCGCACGAAGATCGCGGTGCGCGCGAACCAGCCGGGCGTGAACGCCAAGGGCGCGGCGATCGGCGAGCTCGGCCAGCGCGTGCGCGCGGTCACCGCCGAGCTCGGCGCCGAGAAGATCGACATCGTCGACTGGTCCGACGACCTCGCCACGTTCGTCGCGAGCGCGCTGTCGCCGGCGAAGGTCACGAGCGCGTTCGTCATCGACGAGTCGACGCGTGCCGTGCGCGCCCTCGTGCCCGATTACCAGCTCTCGCTCGCGATCGGCAAGGAGGGCCAGAACGCCCGTCTCGCCGCGAAGCTCACGGGCGCGAAGATCGACATCCAGCCCGACTCGATCCTCGAGTCGAACTGACGCGCCGTGCGCTCCGCCGGCGGTGTCGGCGGGCGCACAGCTCAGAGGTGTAACATGGAACCCGTCAGAACGTGCATCGGATGCCGTTCGCGCTCCCCACGGTCCTCACTTCTGAGGGTCGTCGCCCAGAATTCCCACGTCGTCGCCGATGCGTCGGCCGTGCTTCCGGGCAGGGGTGCCTGGTTGCATCCGACGCTCGAGTGCTACCGGCTCGCCGTGCGGCGACGTGCGTTCACACGTGCGCTCCGCATCCGCGGCGAGGTGGACACCAGCAATGTAGAGAACAGGCTGAAGGCTAATGGACAACTCATGAGCGGCTCGAAATGAGACCCGTCCGTCATTGATGGTCCCCCTGTTTCGGGGCGGACCCGGAACAGGAGAGAAGTGGCTGCCAAACCACGCGTACACGAGATCGCATCCGAACTCGGTGTCGACAGCAAGATCGCGCTTGAGAAGCTCAAGCAGATGGGCGAGTACGTCAAGGGACCCTCGTCGTCCATCGAACCCCCCGTCGCGCGCCGCCTGAAGGCCGCGCTCGAGGCCGACGGCGTCGCCGCCGCCGCCGCGAAGGACTGCGGCGCCCGCAACGGCTGCGGCGACCAAGCCCGCGGCGTCGGGCGCCAAGCCCGGTGCGCGGCCCGGCCCCAAGCCGGCAGCGAAGCCCGCCGAGGCGGCGCCGGCCGAGGCCGCCGCCCCCGCTGCCCCCGTTTCCGACGCACCGGCGCCCCTCACGGTCGCCGAGCGTCAGGCCCAGGCCGAAGAGAAGGCCGCGCACGCCGCCGAAGAGAAGGCCGCGCAGGCCGAGAAGCCCGCCGCTGAGGCGCCCGCTGCCGACGTCGCGAAGGCGTCGACCGGCCCGAAGCCCGGCGGTGCGATCCCGCGTCCGGCCAGCGCCCCGCGTCCCGGTGCAGTACCCCGCGCCCGGGCAACAACCCGTTCTCGAGCTCGCAGGGCATGGGCTCGCGTCCCGCCCAGCCGCGCCCGGGCAACAACCCGTTCTCGAGCTCGCAGGGCATGGGCCAGCGGCCGAGCCCCGGCAACATCCCGCGCCCGCAGGCTCCCCGTCCCGGCTCGCCGCGTCCCGGCGCACCCCGCCCGGCGGGTGCCGGCGGGCGTCCCGGCGGCGGCTTCCAGCGTCCCGGCGGCGCCGGTGCAGGTGCCGGCGCTCGTCCCGGCGGTGGCGGCGGCGGCTTCCAGCGTCCCGGCGGTGCTCCCGGCGGCGGCTTCGGCGGCCCGCGTCCCGCGGGTGGCGGCGGCCGTGGCCGTGGTCCCGGCGGTGGCACGGCAGGTGCCTTCGGCCGCGGTGGCGGCAAGAGCAAGGCCCGCAAGTCGAAGCGCACGAAGCGGCAGGAATTCGAGATGCGCGAGGCTCCGTCGCTCGGCGGCGTGAGCGTTCCCCGCGGCGACGGCGACACCGTCATCCGCCTGCGTCGCGGATCCTCGATCTCCGACTTCGCCGACAAGATCGACGCGAACCCGGGCGCACTCGTCACGGTGCTGTTCCACCTCGGTGAGATGGCGACCGCGACCGAGTCGCTCGACGAGGCCACCTTCCAGGTGCTCGGCGAAGAGCTCGGCTACAAGATCCAGGTCGTCTCGCCCGAAGACGAAGACCGCGAGCTCCTCGAGGGCTTCGACATCGACCTCGACCAGGAGCTCGAGGACGAGACCGACGAAGACCTCGAGCAGCGTCCGCCGGTCGTGACCGTCATGGGCCACGTCGACCACGGTAAGACGCGCCTGCTCGACGCCATCCGCAACGCGAACGTCGTCGCGGGCGAGGCCGGCGGCATCACCCAGCACATCGGTGCCTACCAGGTGCACACCGAGCACGAGGGCATCGACCGCGCGATCACCTTCATCGACACCCCGGGCCACGAGGCGTTCACCGCCATGCGTGCCCGTGGTGCGCAGGTGACCGACATCGCGATCCTCGTGGTCGCCGCCGACGACGGCATCATGCCGCAGACGATCGAGGCGCTGAACCACGCGCAGTCGGCCAACGTGCCGATCGTCGTCGCGGTGAACAAGATCGACAAGCCCGACGCGAACCCCGCGAAGGTGCGCCAGCAGCTCACCGAGTTCGGCCTCGTGGCCGAGGAGTACGGCGGCGACGTCATGTTCGTCGACGTCTCGGCTCGCGAGAACGTCGGCATCCAGGACCTGCTCGACGCGGTGCTGCTCACCGCCGACGCCGGTCTCGACCTTCGTGCGAACCCGAACAAGGACGCGCGCGGTGTCGCCATCGAGGCGAAGCTCGACAAGGGCCGCGGTGCGGTTGCGACCGTGCTCATCCAGTCGGGAACGCTGCGGGTCGGCGACGCGATCGTCGCGGGCACGGCCTACGGCCGCGTGCGAGCGATGGCAGACGAGAACGGCGACGCCGTGCTCGAGGCCACCCCGTCGCGCCCCGTGCAGGTGCAGGGCCTCTCCACGGTCCCGCGCGCCGGCGACACCTTCCTCGTCACCGAGGACGACCGCACGGCCCGCCAGATCGCCGAGAAGCGTGAAGCCGCCCAGCGCAACGCGCAGCTGGCGAAGGCGCGCAAGCGCATCTCGCTCGAGGACTTCACCCGTGCACTCGAAGAGGGCAAGGTCGAGGCGCTCAACCTCATCATCAAGGGTGACGTGTCGGGTGCCGTCGAGGCGCTCGAGGAGTCGCTCATGAAGATCGAGGTCGACGACAGCGTGCAGCTGCGCATCCTCCACCGCGGTGTGGGTGCCGTCACCGAGAGCGACATCGACCTCGCGACGATCGACAACGCGATCGTCATCGGGTTCAACGTGCGCCCCGACGTCAAGGCGCGCGAGCGTGCTGCCCGCGAGGGTGTCGACGTGCGCTTCTACTCGGTCATCTACAACGCGATCGACGACATCGAGAACTCGCTCAAGGGCATGCTCAAGCCCGAGTACGAAGAGGTCCAGTCGGGTGTCGCCGAGATCCGCGAGGTGTTCCGCTCCTCGAAGTTCGGCAACATCGCCGGTGTCATCGTGCGGTCGGGAACGATCACGCGAAACGCCAAGGCACGCGTCATCCGCGATGGCGTCGTCGTGGGCGACAACCTCGCCATCGAGTCGCTGCGCAGGTTCAAGGACGACGTCACCGAGGTCCGCACGGACTTCGAGGCGGGCATCGGCCTCGGCAAGTTCAACGACATCCAGGTCGGCGACGAGATCGAGACGATCGAGATGCGCGAGAAGCCTCGCGTCTAGTCCACACGGGGACGGCGGTTCGACCGCCGTCCCCGTCCTCGTCCCTCGGAAGGGAGTGACCCATGGCTGATCCGGCACGGGCCAGGAAGATGGCCGACCGCATCAAGGAGATCGTCGCCAAGCGGCTCGACAAGGGCCTTCGCGACCCGCGGCTCGGGTTCGTGACGATCACCGACGTGCGCGTCACGGGCGACCTGCAGCACGCGAGCATCTTCTACACGGTGTACGGCACCGACGAAGAGCGTCGCGATTCGGCGCTGGCCCTCAAGTCGGCGACCGGGATGCTCCGCACCGAGGTCGGCCGCAACATCACGGCGCGGCTCACCCCGTCGCTCGAGTTCATCGCGGACGCGATCCCCGAGAACGCCGAGCACATCGAGGAGCTGCTCCGCGAGGCGCGCGAGCGCGACGCCGAGACGATCGCGCTCGCCGAGACCGCCGAGTACGCCGGCGAGGCCGATCCCTACGTGAAGCCGCGCGAGCTCGACGACGATGACGACGACGACGAGTTCGACGAGGGGCGCGCGGGCTAGTCCCGAGTGCGCACTGCCGCGTCTACCGTCGCCCGCCGCTGCCGCGGAGGTCGGCGGCGACCTCGGCGATGCGCGCCTGCATGGCGGAGATGAACGCCACCACGACCGGCTGACGCAGCGCCTCGGGCCGGCATACCAGCCAGTACGGCAGGACTTCGTCGATCTCGGCGGGGAACACGCGCACGAGGTCGTCGTGCTGGTCGGCGAGGAACACCGGCAGCAGGCCGTATCCCGCGCCCCGGCGCGTCGCGTCGACGTGCACGAACACGTTGGTGCTCGAGACGGCGTCGACCATGCGTCGTGTCGAGCGACGTGCCGCGTCGTCGAGTGCGTCGACCTGCAGCATCGACTCGATGAAGTAGACGAGGGGCCGGCCGTCGAGGTCGGCCGTCGTGCGGGGCATCCCGTGCTGTTCGAGGTAGTCGCGGCTCGCGTACAGGCCGAGCGCGTAGTCGGCGAGGTGCACGGCCTGGGCACGGTTCACGTGCGGCTTTCCGACCACGACCTCGAGGTCGACGCCGACGCGCTGCTGGGCGGCTCGGCGCTGTGCGGAGACGACCTCGAGCGACACGTCGGGATGCGAGCGGCGCACGGCGACGATCGCGGGCGCCGCGATGAACCCGCTGAAGCCGTCGGTCGCCGAGAGCCGCACGACGCCCGAGAGCCTGGCCGACTCGGGGGAGAGCGCGCCGAGCGCCCGCTCGACGCCCTCGGCCGCGGCGATCGCGTGCTCACCGAGCGGGGTGAGCACCCAGCCGGCCGCTCCCCGGGCGAGCACCCGGCCGCCGAGTGCGGCCTCGAGCGCGCTGATGCGCCGGGCGATGGTCGTGTGGTTCAGGCCGAGCTCGGTCGCGGCCGCCGTGTAGCGGCCCGCCCGTGCGACGGCCAGCAGCACCAGGAGGTCGTCGGGGTTCGGGCGGGATCGCTGGAGCTTCATCGTGGGCACCCCTGCATATTCGCACATTCGATCCGCGCGTTCGGGCGGGTCGCCTGCACTCGACTGCACAATCTTCACCGGTCGGGAAGCCGATATCCCGACGCGTCGCCGACGACGAGGCCGTCGTCGAGCAACCCGTCGATCGCGCGGCCGAGCTGGGCGGCATCGGCCCAGACGGGCTCGAGCTCGACCCGCGTGATCGGGTCGGTGGGCGCCACGCAGCTCGCGCATGACGAGCCCGCGCACCTGCCGGTCGGAGCCGGCGAACCTCGCCTGCACGGCCCGCCGCGGGCCCTCGTACGGCGGATAGCCTGCGCGACGCCAGGCGCATGCCCCGGCGATCGGGCACTCGTCGCAGCGCGGGGCTCGTGCGGTGCACACCGTGGCGCCGAGCTCCATCGTCGCCGCGTTCACGATGCGCGCCGACGGCGGGTCGTCGGGAAGCAGCTCCTCCATCGCGGCGAGGTCGCGGGCCGTCGACGGCGGCCCGGGGTCGCCCTGCCCCGCGACGGCGCGGGCGAGCACGCGTCGCGTGTTCGTGTCGACCACCGGATGTCGCAGGCCGAACGCGAACGCGGCGATGGCACGAGCCGTGTACGGGCCGATGCCCTGCAGTGCGAGGAGCGCGTCGAGATCGCGTGGCACCTCGCCGCCGTGCCGCTCGACGATCTCGGTCGCCGCCCGGTGCAGCCACAGCGCCCGCCGCGGGTAGCCCAGCCGATCCCATGCACGCACCGCCTCGGCGGGCGGCTCGGCGGCGAGCGCCGCCGGAGTCGGCCACCGCGCGATCCACGCCTCCCATCTCGGGACGACCCGGTCGACCTGCGTCTGCTGCAGCATGAACTCGCTCACGAGCACCGCCCACGGCGACACGTCGGCCGCACGCCACGGCAGCGGTCGCGCGGCGTGCGCGAACCAGCCGATGAGGGTGTCGGCGATCGGCGACGGCGTGGGGCGCGACATCCGCTCAGCCTATGACGTCGGCGCTGCGCTCGAGCCGATGCCCGCGGCTAGGCTCGGAGCATGCGACTCGTCACGACGCCGAGGGTCACGTTCCTGCGGGCGCTGGCCGACGAGATCGTCGCGCAGTACGGGCACGGCCGCATGATCGTCGCGATCGACGGGCCCGCTGCGCAGCGGCAAGTCGCGGTTCGGCGACGACCTCGCCGACGTGCTGCGCGAGCGCGATCATTCGGTGTTCCGCGCGAGCATCGAGGACTTCCACCGTTCCCGGGCGGCGCAGGCCGAGCTTCGGGGCCGACACGCCGGCACGGTACTTCGGGTACGGCATCGACGAGTCGGCGCTGCGGCGGGTGCTCGTCGAGCCGTTCCGCATGGGCGGGTCGACCGCGTTCGTCACCCGGGTGTTCGATCCTGCTCGCGATTCCTGGGTCGAGCCGAAGTGGATCACCGGCCCCGAAGACGCGATCCTCGTCATCGACGGCAGGTTCGTGCTGCGCGAGCGGCTCGCCGGCGCTGTGGGACGTGCGCATCGCCATCGACGGCGACCCGGTCGACCCGGCCGACGTCCTCGCCTACGCCGAACGCGACCCGCGCGTCGTCGCGTCGGCGATCATCGACCTCGCCGATCCAGCCCACCCCGCACGACGGCTCCTCGACCCTCGGTGACCGGCGGCGTGATCGCGTGGTCTTGCACGTGGGTCGCGAGCCGCGGCATCCGAATCGTCAGACCGGCACGTCGGCGAGCACCCGCTCGGGAGCGAGCGGTTCGCCGCGCCGCTCGACCTCGTGCACGAGCGCGACCAGCGCGCGGCTGACGGGTGCGTCGAGACCGGCAGCGGATGCCTCGCGCACGACGGCCCCGTTGAGGAAGTCGATCTCGGTGGGCTGACCGCGACGCAGGCTCTGCTGGGTCGAGCCGAGGTTGGGCACGCCGCCCATGCGAACGCGCATCGACCACGGCAGCACCTGCCCGATCGCGAGCGGCAGCCGGGCGAAGAGGCGCAGCCGCCGGTCGCCGAGACCCTGCAGCGAGCCGAAGCGGATGCCCCGCGCGATGCCCACGCGCACGGCCTCGCGCATCGACGCGGCGACGACGCGGCGCAGGCGGCGGTCGTCGACGACGTCCTGCACGCTCTCGCCCACGATCGCGGGGACGGCGTTCAGCATGTTGACGATGAGCTTCGTCCACTGCGCCCCCCGGAATCCGTCGATCGCGACGACCCGCACCGCGCCGGACAGCACGCCGGCGACCCTGACGCATTCGGCGTCGGCCGGGCCGTCGCCGCGCCCGAGATAGCTCGTGGCGGGCGTCGTGATGCGCACCACGCCCGGCTCGGTGTAGTTCGCGGCGATGATCGAGAGCAGCCCCATGCACGACGATCGCGGCAGCAGGCGCGTCGCGGTGGCGACGCCGTCGAGCCCGTTCTGCACGACCACGACGGGCACGCCGTCGATGCGTGCGGCGTTCGCCGTGATCGCGGCCTCGGCGTCCTGCGCCTTCGTGCAGACGAGCACGAGGTCGGGCCGCGTCGACAGCGTCTCGGCGGCGGCGACGGTGGCGTGCACGTCGCCGTACCCGCCGCTCACGCTGATGCCGCCCTCGCGGATCGCCGCCAGTCCGGCGCCGCGCGCCGTGACCTCGACGTCGTGGCCGGCGCGGGCGAGGAGGGCGGCGAAGGTTCCGCCGAGCGCACCGGCGCCGATGATCCCGATCTTCACCGTCCCAGCGTAGGCGGCACGCGGCGGCCCGGCGTGCGGCCGAACTCGGTCGGCGCGGCTGTTAGCCTGATGGGCGTGAACAGCGGCATCCTCCTCGTCGACAAGCCGCAGGGAATCACGAGTCACGACGTCGTCGCCCGCATGCGCCGCCTCGCCGGCACCCGCAAGATCGGGCACGCGGGCACGCTCGACCCGATGGCGACGGGCCTGCTCGTCCTCGGCGTCGACAGCGCCACGCGGCTGCTGCACTACCTCGTCGGCCTCGACAAGGAGTACTTCGCGACGATCCGCCTCGGGTGGGGCACGACGACCGACGACGCCGAGGGCGAGCCGTTGCCCGTCGACCGACGCCGACCGGTCGGCGGTCGCCGCGCTGACCGACGAGTCGATCCGCGAGGCGATGCTCGCTGCAGGTCGGCGAGATCGACCAGGTGCCGAGCGCGGTCAGCGCCGTCAAGGTCGACGGCAAGCGCGCCTACCAGCGGGTGCGCGACGGCGAGCAGGTCGAACTGGCGTCGCGCCGGGTGACCGTGTCGGTCTTCGAACTGCTCGCGTCGCGCGCGGGTGACGGATGCCTCGACCTCGACGTGCGCGTCGAGTGCTCGTCGGGCACCTACGTGCGCGCGCTCGCGCGCGACCTCGGCTCCGCGCTCGGCACGGCCGGCCATCTCACGGCACTGCGCCGCAGCCGCATCGGGCAGTACTCGGTCGACGAGGCCGGCGAGCTCGAGGGGTTCGACGTCGCCGCGTCGCTCATCGGGCCCGCAGACGCCGCGAGGCGTTCCCTGCCGGTCGTCGAGGTCACCGCCGACGAGGCCGTCGACCTCGGCCACGGCAAGCGCGTCGCGATCGACGAGGCGCGGCTCGCGACATCCGACCGACCGGTGCCGCACGCGGCGATCGCGCCCGGCGACCGCCTCATCGCCATCGTCGAACGGCGCGGCGACCAGCTGAAGGTCGTCACGGGATTCCCGCAGCAGGAGCCGTCGTGATCGAGTGGTTCACCTGGGTGCAGCTCGCCGTCGCGGTCGCCGCCGGCGTGCTCTGCCTCGTGCTCGGGCTCGCCGGGCGCGTGCCGAGCGACCTCACGATCGGGGCGCTGGCGCTCGTCGAGCTGTTGCTCGTCGTGCAGCTCGTCGTGGCGATCCTCGCTCCGGCGTTCGGCAACGAGCCCACCGGCAGCGTGCTCGAGTTCTACACCTACCTCGTGAGCGCGCTGCTGCTGCCGCCGGCCGCCGCGTTCTGGGCGCTGCTCGAGCGCAACCGCTGGTCGACGGTCATCCTCGGCGTCGCCGCGCTCGCGGTCGGCGTCATGGTGTACCGCATGCTGCAGATCTGGACCGTGCAGTCGGCGTGAGCGGCGTCTGAGAGAATCGAGCGACATGAGCAAGCTGCAGAACGCCGCCGACGCAGGCGCGCCCGTCGACCCGCATGAGCGGAGTCGGGCGGGTGCTCGTCGCCGTCTACGGGGTGCTCGCGCTCGCGGCGATCGGGCGTTCGTTCGTGCAGATCGTGTCGAAGTTCGACGAGGCGCCGCTCGCCTACACGCTGTCGGCGCTCGCGGCGGTCGTCTACGTCGTCGCCACGATCGCGCTCGTGCGCCCCGGGATCGGGTGGTATCGCGTGGCGTGGGCGACGATCGTGTTCGAGTTCACCGGCGTCATCGTCGTCGGCACCCTCAGCGTCGTGATGCCCGAGCTCTTCCCGCACGACACGGTGTGGTCGGGGTTCGGCCGCGGCTACCTGTACATTCCGCTCGTGCTGCCCGCTGCTCGGCATGTGGTGGCTCGCGACGCACCGGCCCGCGCGGCCCGACGGTGCCGGTGCGCCGTCGTCGGCCGGCATGGGCGAGGGGGGTGCCGCGTGAAGATCTTCAAGGGCCTCGCCGGCGTGCCCGCGGGCTTCGGCCCGTCGGCCGTGACGATCGGCAAGTTCGACGGCGTGCACCAGGGCCACCGCGCCGTCATCGGCCGGCTCCGCGACATCGCCGAGGCCGAGGGGCTGAAGGCGGCGGTCGTCACCTTCGACCGCAACCCGCTCGCGCTGCTCGCGCCCGACAAGTGCCCCGACGCGCTCGTGAGCGTTCGCCAGAAGCTCGAGCTGCTCGCGACGACGGGCATCGACGCGACGCTGATGCTGCCGTTCGACCGCGCGCTCGCGTCGGTGCCGGCCACCGAGTTCGTCGAACGGGTGCTCGTCGACACGCTCGCCGCCAAGGCGGTGCTCGTCGGACGCGACTTCCGCTACGGCGCCCGCGGCGCCGGCGACGTCGACCTGCTCATCGACCTCGGCGCCACGTTCGGGTTCACGGTCGAGGTCATCGACGACGTGACCCCCGAGGGCGGACGGCGCGTGTCGTCGACCTGGGTGCGCGAACTGCTCGCCGAGGGCGACGTGCGGCACGCGACCGAGCTGCTCGGCCACGCTCCGACGGTGTCGGGCATCGTCGTGCACGGTGCCGCGCGCGGCCGCGAGCTGGGCTTCCCGACCGCGAACCTCACGCCCGAGTCCGAGGGGCTCATCCCCGCCGACGGCGTGTACGCCGGGTGGCTCACCGACGCGGGAACGCGCTACCCCGCCGCCATCTCGGTCGGCGACAATCCCACGTTCGAGGGCGTCGCGAAGAAGCAGGTCGAGGCGTACGTGCTCGATCGCGAACTCGACCTGTACGACCACGTCGTCGACATCGAGTTCGTCGAGCGCATCCGCGGCATGGTGGCGTTCACGAACATCCCCGACCTCATCGACACCATCCGCAACGACGTCGACCGTTCCCGCGAGATCCTCGCCGACTGACGGCGGCGTTCGGCCGCTCGACCGAGCCATAGACTCGAACGGATGACCTCGATCCCGCCCCGACCGCTCTGGGCGGGACGCTCGCTCGCCCTCATCGGCATCGTGCTCGTGGCGTTCAACCTGCGCACCGCGGTCGCCTCGCTCTCGCCGATCCTCGACCAGGTCGGGGCCGAGATCACGCTGAACCCCGTCGTGCTCGGGTTCCTCGGCATGCTGCCGCCGCTGAGCTTCGCCGTGTTCGGCATCCTGACGCCGCTCATCGCCCGCCGGTTCGGCCTCGAGGGCACGCTCGTCGTGTCGCTCCTCGCGCTCGCCGTCGGGCTCGCGTGGCGCGGCCTCGCGGGCTCGGCGCTCGCGCTCGTCGCCGCGAGCACGCTCACGTTCGCCGCGATCGGCGTCGCGAACGTGCTGCTGCCGCCGCTCGTGAAGCGATACTTCCCCGATCGCATCGGGCTGATGACCGCCCTGTACGTGACCGCGATGTCGATCAGCGCGTTCACGCCGCCGCTCATCGCCGTTCCCGTGGCCGATGCCGCGGGGTGGCGCATCTCGCTGGGCCAGTGGGCGATCGTGGCCGCGCTGTCGCTCGTGCCGTGGATCGCGCTGCTCGTGCACCCCAAGCGGCAGGCGCCCGAGGCGCTGCCCGAAGAGGCCGATCGCGGCCACCTGCGCCATGCGCTGCGCTCACCGCTGGCTTGGGCGCTCGCGGTCGTGTTCGCGATGCCCGGGTTCAACAGCTACTCGGCGTTCGCGTGGCTGCCCGTGATCCTGCGCGACCTCGCCGGCGTCTCGCCGGCAGAGGCGGGGGCGCTGCTCGCGCTGTACGCCGCGATGGGACTGCCCGCCGGGCTCATCGTTCCCGATCGTGGCAGCCCGCTACGGCAAGGTTCGACTCCTCATCGCCGTGGCGATCGTCGCGCTCGCGATCGGCTATCTCGGCCTGCTCCTCGTGCCGACGGTGGCGACGTGGCTGTGGGTCGCGCTCGCCGGCATCGGTCCGATGCTCTTCCCGCTCGCCCTGGTGCTCATCAACCTGCGCACCCGCACCCACTCGGGTGCCGTCGGCTTGTCGGCGTTCGTGCAGTCCGCGGGCTACCTCATGGTCGCGACCGGGCCGCTGCTCGTCGGGATCCTCGCCGAGCAGACCGGCGGCTGGGTCTGGCCGCTGCTGCTGTTGCTGGCATCGGCCGTGCCCGCGGCGATCGCCGGCGCCGTGGTCGCGCGACCGCGCTACTTCGAGGACGAGCGCGACCGCTGACCGCCGGTCGAGAACCGATCGGCTGAGGTCGGCGACGCGCCCGCGGGCACGCCTCAGACGAGCAGTTCGGGGCGGTGCACGAGCGCTGCCGCGCCGATGAGCGGCCCCTCGTCGGAGAGCCCCGACGGCACGATCGCGACGCGTGTCACGAACGGGAACGCCGTGCGTTGCGCCACGGCCGCGCGCGCGTGGTCGAAGAGCGCGGGGGAGACCCGCGAGAAGCCGCCGCCGATGGCGACGACGTCGAGGTCGAGCAGGTTGGCCGACGACGCCACGGCATGCCCGATCGCGGTGCCCGCGCGTTCGACGGCGGCGAGGGCGATCGGGTCGCCCGCGGCGTGGGCGAGGGCGAGTTCCTCGCCGGTCTCGCCGGTGAAGCCTCGGGCGCGCGCCCACGCGACCGTGCGCGGGCCCGAGGCGACGGCTTCGAGGCAGCCGCTGCCGCCGCACGCGCAGAGGTCGTCGAATCCGCCGACCTCGACGTGGCCGATGTGCCCGGCGTTGCCGGTGGGGCTCGGCACGGCGCGGCCGCCGAGCACGAGTCCGCCGCCGACGCCCGTCGACACGATCATGCCGAGCATGTTCGAGGAGCCCGCGCCCGCTCCGACCCAGTACTCGGCGAGGGCGATGCAGAGCCCGTCGATGCGCATCGTCACGGGCGCGTCGTCGACGATCGCGGCGATGCGTTCGACGAGCGGATGTCCCCGCCAGGCGGGCACGTTGAGGGGCGAGACGGTGCCCGCCTCGAGGTCGACCGGGCCCGCGGCGCCGACGCCGACCCCGAGGAGCGGCGACTCGGCGGGTCGGGCGGAGAGCGCGGCGACGATGACGTCGCGCACCGCGGCGTCGAGCTCTGCCGACGACGCGCCGGCGCCGGTCGGCCGACGCTGACGGGAGCCCGCGACGAGCGCGCCCCGGGCGTCGACGAGCGCGGCCTCGACCTTGGTGCCGCCGAAGTCGACGGCGAGCACGAGCGGCAGTGACATGCCCTCAGCATAGGGCGCGCGACATCCGGCGCCCGTCTGCTCATGTGAGCAGGATTCCCCGCGAGTGTTGCCGATGCGCATCGAGGTGCCTACGCTGGAATGAGGGTCGGACGGAGGCGCATGGACGAGATCGACGAGCTGCTCTCGATCAGGGCGGCCGAGCTCTACTACGAAGAGAACAAGACGCAGGACGAGATCGGGCAGGCGTTGCGCCTCACCCGGTGGAAGGTCGGGCGGCTGCTCGCGCAGGCGAAGCAGCGCGGCTTCATCCGCATCGAGATCCTGCATCCGCGCGCTCGTCGCCTGCCGATCGAGCGTCGGCTCCGCGACGAACGGGGGCTCACCGACGCGATCGTCGTGTCGTCGGCCGGTGTCGTCTCGGCCGAAGAGCTGCAGCAGCGCACCGCCCAGGCGGCAGCCGACTACCTCACCGCACTTCGCCCCGTCCCGCGCACCCTCGGCGTGAGCTGGGGCCGCACCCTCTTCGAGATCTCGCAGCACCTGCGCAACGGGTGGGCCGCGGGCGTCAACGTCGTGCAGATCAACGGCGGCGTGAGCCTCAACCGCCGCGCGGGCACCGCAGCCGCCACCGCGGTCGCGATCGCGCAGAAGGGCGGGGGCAGCGCCACGCTGCTGCCGAGCCCCGCGATCCTCGAACAGCTCGCCACCAAAGAGGCCATCGAGTCCGACCGGGTCGTGGCCGGGGTCATCGAGCTCGCCCGCTCGGCCGACGCCTACCTCTTCAGCGCGGGCGCCGCCGACCACAGCTCGGTGCACGTCGAAAGCGGCTACCTCTCGACCGCCGACGTCGACGTGCTCGTGCAGAAGGGCGCGGTCGGCGATGTCGTCGGCCGCTACATCGACTCCGACGGCAACATCGTCGATCCCGCGCTCGACGCGCGCACCGTGGGGCTGACGCTCGACGAGCTGCGCGAGTCGCCGCTCGGCATCGCCGTGATCGCCGGCTCCGCCAAGCACGCCGTCGCCGACGCGGTCGTGCGCAGCCGACTCTGCTCGGTGCTCGTCACCGACGAGTCCACCGCGCTCCACCTCCTCGACGGCTGACGCCGCTCCCGCAGCATCCCTCACATGAAAGACAGGTCACACACCATGTCAGGAACCTCACTCGTCACCGCCCGCGAGCGTGCGCTCGCCGTGCTCGGCGGCGAACCCGACGACCAGACGCTCGGCCGGTACCTGCACGGCATCCCCGGCGTCGACGCGGTCGGCCTCGAGCAGCGCGCCGCAGGGCTCGGCACCCGGTCGATCAAGACGTCCTCCAAGAAGTGGGCGCTCGACAAGATCATCTCGCTCATCGACCTCACGACCCTCGAGGGCGCCGACACCCCCGGCAAGGTGCGTTCGCTCGTCGCCAAGGCGCTGAACCCCGACCCCGCCGACGCGACGACGCCGCGCGTCGCGGCGGTGTGCGTGTACGGCGACATGGTGCCGTTCGCGGTCGAGGCGCTCGGCGGCGCGCACGGCGACCCCGATGACGGGCTCATCTCGGTGGCCGCGGTGGCGACCGCGTTCCCGAGCGGTCGGGCATCGCTCGAGATCAAGCTCGCCGACACGGCCGACGCCGTCGCGGCCGGGGCCGACGAGATCGACATGGTCATCGACCGCGGCGCATTCCTGGCGGGTCGTTACGGGCAGGTCTTCGACCAGATCTCGGCCGTGAAAGACGCCTGCCGCCGCGCCGACGGCACGAGCGCCAGCCTCAAGGTCATCCTCGAGACCGGCGAGCTCGTCACCTACGACAACGTGCGGCGTGCCTCGTGGCTCTCGATCCTCGCGGGCGGCGACTTCATCAAGACCTCCACCGGAAAGGTCTCGCCCGCCGCGACGCTGCCGGTCACCCTGCTCATGCTCGAGGTCGTCCGCGACTGGCACCTCGCCACGGGGCACCGTGTCGGCGTCAAGCCCGCCGGCGGCATCCGCGCCTCGAAAGACGCCATCAGGTACCTGGTCACGGTCGCCGAGACCGTCGGTGAAGACTGGCTCGTGCCCCACCTCTTCCGGTTCGGCGCATCGAGCCTGCTCAACGACGTGCTGCTGCAGCGCCAGAAGATGACCACCGGCCACTACTCCGGTCCCGACTACGTCACGATCGATTGAATCTCGATACGGCCTCCGGCCTCCTCGATCACCGAACCACCCGCATCCGAATCGAACCCCGAACCGGAAGGTTCCACACATCATGAGCTTCCTCGAGTACGCACCCGCTCCCGAGTCACGGGCGATCCTGTCGCTGCGCGACCAGTACGGCCTCTTCATCGACGGCGAGTTCGTCGAGGGCCGGGGCACCCCGTTCCAGACCATCTCGCCCGCGACCGAAGAGCGCATCGCCATGATCGCGAACGCGAACGAGGCCGATGTCGACGACGCGGTCACCGCCGCACGCCGCGCCTACGACCGCACCTGGTCGAAGATGAGCGGCCGCGACCGCGGCAAGTACCTGTTCCGCATCGCCCGTCTCGTGCAGGAGCGGGCACGCGAGCTCGCGGTCGCCGAATCGCTCGACAACGGCAAGCCCATCAAGGAGTCGCGCGACGTCGACGTCCCCCTCGTCGCGGCGTGGTTCTTCTACTACGCGGGGTGGGCCGACAAGCTCGACCACGCCGGGCTCGGCGCGGGCCCTCGCGCCCATGGCGTCGCCGCCCAGGTGATCCCGTGGAACTTCCCGCTGCTGATGCTGTCGTGGAAGATCGCACCGGCGCTCGCCGCGGGCAACACGGTCGTGCTGAAGCCCGCCGAGACCACATCGCTCACGGCGCTCATCTTCGCCGAGATCCTGCAGCAGGCAGACCTGCCGCCCGGGGTCGTCAACATCATCACCGGAGCCGGCGACACCGGTGCGAACCTCGTCGCGCACGACGGCGTCGACAAGGTCGCGTTCACGGGTTCGACCGCGGTCGGCCGGGCGATCGCCAAGCAGATCGCGGGCACCGACAAGAAGGCGACGCTCGAGCTGGGCGGCAAGGCCGCGAACATCGTGTTCGACGACGCGCCGATCGACCAGGCCATCGAGGGCATCGTCAACGGCATCTTCTTCAACCAGGGCCACGTGTGCTGCGCCGGCTCGCGCCTGCTCGTGCAGGAGAACATCCACGACGAGGTCGTCGAGCGACTCAAGCTGCGCCTCTCGACGCTGCGGCTCGGCGACCCGCTCGACAAGAACACCGACATCGGCGCGATCAACTCGCGCGAGCAGCTCGAGCGCATCCGCGAGCTCAGCGACGTCGGGGTCGCCGAGGGCGCCGACCGCTGGAGCGTGCCGTGCGAGATCCCCGAGAACGGATTCTGGTACGCACCGACGATCTTCACGAACGTGCAGACCTCGAGCCGCATCGCACGTGAAGAGATCTTCGGCCCGGTGCTGTCGGTGCTCACCTTCCGCACGCCCGCCGAGGCGATCGCGAAGGCGAACAACACGCCCTACGGGCTCTCGGCGGGAATCTGGACCGACAAGGGCAGCCGCATCCTCGCCGTCGCCGACAAGCTGCGCGCCGGCGTCGTGTGGGCGAACACGTTCAACCGCTTCGACCCGTCGAGCCCCTTCGGCGGCTACAAGGAGTCGGGCTACGGGCGCGAGGGCGGCCGCCAGGGCCTGGCCGCGTACCTGACGCCCGCCCCGGTCGGCCAGGCGGCGGTCACCGCCGGTCGCGCGGGCGCGAAGGCCGCGATCGCATCGACCGATGCCCCGGCCGCGCCGGCCCGCAGGGCCACGCGATCGACGAAGGCCCGAACAGCCAAGCCCGCCAGGAAGGGAGCAGCGAAGTGAGCCGCCTCGCCGTGCCGAAGACCTACAAGCTCTACATCGGCGGCGCGTTCCCGCGCAGCGAGTCCGGGCGCACCTACGAGGTGCTCCGGGCCGACGGCGCGTTCCTCGCGAACGTCGCCAAGGCCTCCCGCAAAGACGCGCGCGACGCCGTCGTCGCGGCGCGCTCCGCGGTCTCGGGCTGGTCGGGGGCGACGTCGTACAACCGCGGGCAGGTGCTCTACCGCATCGCAGAACTCCTCGAGGGTCGGCGGGCGCAGTTCGTCGCCGAGGTCGAAGAGGCCGAGGGAGTGTCCCGCGCCGTGGCATCCGCCCAGGTCGACGAGGCGATCGACCGCTGGGTCTGGTACGCGGGCTGGGCCGACAAGTTCGCGCAGGTCGCCGGCAATGCCAACCCGGTCGCCGGCCCCTACTTCAACATCTCGGTGCCCGAGCCCACGGGCGTGGTGGCGATCATCGCACCGCAGGACTCCTCGCTCGTCGGGTTCGTCTCGGCGCTCGCGCCCGCGCTCGTCGCCGGCAACTCGGTCGTGATCGTGGCGAGCGAGCGGTTCCCCCTCTCGGCCATCAGCCTCGCCGAGGTGCTCGCGACGAGCGACGTGCCCGGCGGTGTCGTCAACGTGCTCACGGGTTCGCCGGCCGAGATCGCGCCGTGGCTCGCGAGTCATTCCGACGTGAACGCGCTCGACCTCGTCGGCGCCGGCGAACTCGACTGGGTCTCGCTCGAGATCGACGCGGCCGACACGCTGAAGCGCGTGCTGCGTCCCGAGCAGGGCGCCGACGCCGCGGCGCCGACGCTCGGCCGCATCACGGCGTTCACCGAGACGAAGACCGTCTGGCACACGAAGAGCCTCAAGTAGGGAGCAGCAGATGGCAGGTCGCAATGGCGCGTCCGACCAGCGCGGGCGGCTGGTGTCCGACCCGTTCGACTACCGCATCGCGAAAGACGGCGCGGTGATCGTGTCGCGCGGCGGCCGACCGGTGACGATGGTCGGCGGGCGTGACGCGGGCAGGCTCGCCGCCGCGCTGCAGCGCGCCGACGACTCGACGACGCAGCTGCTGCTGGCGCGCATCACCGGCAACTACAAGCGCGGCAACGAGCGCCGCTGAACCCACGTCGGCAGCATCCGAGAGGGGGATTCGTGCGCGTACTCGTGACCGGCGCGACCGGCTACATCGGCGGACGGCTCGTGCCCCGGCTCATCGAGGCCGGGCACGAGGTGCGGGTGCTCGTGCGCCGGCCCGAGCGACTGCGCGACGTGCCGTGGGCGGCATCGGTCGACGTCGTCGAGGGCGACCTCGCCGATCGCGCCGCGGTCGACCGGGCGATGGCCGATATCGAGGTCGTCTACTACCTCGTGCACTCGATGGGCGGGAACCGACGACTTCGAGACGACCGAGCTGACGATCGCCCGCAACGTCGCCGCGTCGGCGCACGAGCACGGCGTGCATCGCATCGTGTACCTCGGCGGCCTGCATCCCGCGACGACGCAGCTCTCGCGCCACCTGCGCTCGCGCACGCAGGTGGGGCGAGATCCTGCTCGCCTCGGGGGTGCCGACCGTCGTGCTCCAGGCCGGAGTCATCATCGGCTCGGGGTCGACCTCGTTCGAGATGATCCGGCACCTCACCGAGGTGCTGCCGTACATGCCCGCCCCGCGCTGGGTGCGCAGCTTCATCCAGCCGATCGCGGTGCGCGACGTGCTGCACTACCTGATCCGCG
Source organism: uncultured Actinomycetota bacterium (assembly GCA_963836825.1). Classification (GTDB taxonomy): domain Bacteria; phylum Actinomycetota; class Actinomycetes; order Actinomycetales; family Microbacteriaceae; genus Agromyces. The sequence goes on along the minus strand of CAWILI010000040.1, from coordinate 50,830 downwards.
CGGCTGAGCTGCCGCACGAGGTCAACCGGGCGTTCGACATCGGCGGCCCCGACGTCTACCGCTACGGCCAGCTCATGAACGGCTACGCGGTCGAGGCCGGGCTCCCGCAGCGCCCGATCGCGGCCCTGCCGGTGCTCACGCCGTGGCTCGCCGGCCAGTGGGTGAATCTCGTCACCCCGATCCCGCGCCGGCTCGCCGTGCCGATCATCGAGTCGCTGCAGTTCGACTGCGTCATGCGCGAGCACGACATCGACGGCGTGATCCCGCCGCCCGCCGAGGGGCTGCTGCCGTATCGCACCGCCGTGCGACTCGCGCTCGAGCGCGAGCGCGAGGGCGAGGTCGAGACCAGCTGGCGGAATGCCGAGGTCGAGGGCGCGCCGAGCGACCCCCTGCCGAGCGATCCCGACTGGGCGGGCCACACGGTGTACGTCGACGAGCGCGAGCAGCGCTCCACGGCACCGGCGGCCGACCTGTGGCGCGTCATCGAGGGGGTCGGGGGCGAGAACGGCTGGTACTCCTTCCCGCTCGCGTGGGCGATCCGGGGCTGGGTCGACAAGCTCACGGGCGGGGTCGGGCTTCGGCGAGGCCGGCGCGATCCCGATGTGCTGCACGTCGGCGACGCCGTCGACTTCTGGCGGGTCGAGGCGATCGACCGCGGCAGCTTCCTTCGGCTGCGTGCCGAGATGCGGTTGCCCGGGCGCGCCTGGCTCGAGCTCGGGGCCGCCGACTCCCCCGACGGCGGCTCGCGACTACCGCCAGCGCGCCGTGTACTTCCCGAAGGGCCTGTCGGGGCGGCTGTACTGGTGGGCCATCGCGCCCTTCCACGACGTGATCTTCTCGGGCATGGCGAACCGGATCACCGCTGAGGCCGAGGCCGACCTGGCGCTCGGCCCGCGAAGTGGAGGTAACGAAACGGTAACGGTGTTGCTAGAGTGACCTGCACTCGCTGCGCAACGGCGCGCAGCAGGTGGAAAGGCCCGAACACCCGTGACCCGAACATCCCGTGCGACCGACCCCGCGATCGCATCGGCCGCCAGCCCTGCCGCACGCGCGCCTCCACGACCCGTCCCGGCTCGATCGACTCGCGCGTGCCGCCGAGCCGCGCCGTCCGCGTCGCCTGCGCCCTCGCGGGCACGATCGTGACCGCGGCGGTGCTGCTCGTCGCGGCCACCCCGACCACCGCCTCGGCCGGCGATGTCTTCGGTGCGCTCCGGCTGCCGGGCGAGCCCGCGTTCATCGTGGGGCACCGCGGCGACCGTGCCGCGGCGCCCGAGAACACCATGGCGTCGCTCGAACTCGCCATGGACGACCTCGCGTTCGTCGAGACCGACGTGCAGCTCAGCCGCGACGGTGTTCCGGTGCTGTTCCACGACACGACGCTCGAGCGCATCACGGGCGACTCGCGTACGGTCGGCGAACTCGACCACAGCGACCTCCAGCGACTCGATGCGGGCGCGTGGTACGGCCCCGAACATGCGGGCGAGCGCATCCCGACGCTCGACGAGTTCCTCATCGCCCTCGCCGAACGCGAGACGGCCCGCGCGCTCGTCGAGCTCAAGGCCGATTGGCGTCCCGACGAGGTGCGCACGGTGCTCGACCTCATCGAACGACACGGGTTGCGCGGGCGGGTGGTGTTGCAGAGCTTCAGCCTCGAGACCCTGTTCGCCGTGCAGCGGGTCTCGCCGACGACGCCGCGCATCATGCTCATCCGCGAGCTGCCGGCCGACCCGGTGCCCCTGGCCGAGCGGCTCGGGGTGATCGGCTTCGGCACGACGGCCGAGTCGGTCACGGCCGTGCCCGACGCGCTCGACGCGTTGCACGAGATCGGCGTCGCCGTGCTGTGCTACACGCTCAATTCCGACGATCGGTGGCAGGAGGTGAGCGAGCTCGGCGTCGACGGCATCATCACCGACCAGCCGAGCGACCTCGACGCCTGGCTCGCCGTCACCGCGCCGGGCACCTGAGCGCGAACTCAGTCGACGGCGATGCCGAGCCGATCGGCCGCCGCGCGGAACTCGTCGTGCATGCGCGAGGAGAACAGCACGAAGCGCACCCGCCCGGGCGTGGCATCCGGGGCCGCAGCGCTCGCGACGGCGAGGGCGACCGCCGCGGCGTCGTCGGCGGGCCACCCGTAGACGCCGGCCGACACGGCCGGGAGGGCGACGGAGGTCGCGCCGAGCCGTGCCGCCAGCCCGAGCGAGTTGCGATAGGCGGCACGCAGCAGCTCTCGCCGCGCGTCGGCCTCGGCTCCGGGGCCGGGCCAGACCGGGCCGACGGTGTGGATCACCCATCGTGCGTGCAATCGACCGGCGCCCGTGGCGACGGCTTCGCCCGCGGGCAGGCCGTCGGCCAGGGTCGTCGCCCTGAGCTCACGGCATTCGGCGAGGATCGAGGGACCGCCCGCCCGGTGGATCGCCCCGTCGACGCCACCGCCGCCGAGCAGGGACGAGTTGGCGGCGTTCACGATCGCATCGACCCGCTCGGCGGTGATGTCGCCGGTGACGAGCTCGATGCGGGGCACGTCAGCCCCGGTTGTTCGAGAGTTCGAAGATGCGCACGAGTTCGGCGACGGCCGCCTCGCGCTGTTCGCCGCCCGCCTCGTACATCTCGGTGACGTGCGTGCGCAGGTGGTTCTCGACGAGGAGCTTGTTGAGCGACCCGAGCGACTTCTGCACCGCGAGCGACAGCGTGATGATGTCGACGCAGTAGTCGTCGTTCTCGATCATCTTCTCGATGCCGCGCAGCTGACCCTCGATGATCTTCGTGCGGTGCAGGGCGCGCTTCTTGATGTCCTCGATCACCCTCACAGGATACTCCCGAAGCGGCAGATACCCCTGGTGGGTACCGCTTCGCCGTCGTGTCGCGGCATCGGGCGCGCTAGCGTGGGGCCATGATCCGACTTCGTCTCGCGCGAGCCATCGCCACCGTCCTGGCGGTCGCGGCGCTCGGGCTGGCTCCGGCGGCCTCGGCCGCGGGGGCGGTCGCACCCCTGCCGAGCGGTGACCGACCCGCCGGGCACGTCGTCGCCGCGGCATCCGTGACCAGCGAGCCCTCGCCCGATGTCGAGAACTTCACCTTCCGTCCTTCGATGCCGTGTACCAGCTCTCGCGCGACGCCGACCGCCGGTCGGTGCTCGAGACGACCGAGACCCTCGTGGCGCAGTTCCCCGAGTTCGACCAGAACCGCGGCATCCGACGGGCGATCCCGCTCGACTACGACGGGCATCCGACCGACCTCGTCGTCGAATCGGTGACGGATGCCTCGGGCGCGCCCCGCCCGTACGAGACCGAGTCCGACGAGGCGGGCGAGTTCCTGCTCGTGACGATCCGAGCCGATGACTTCGTGCACGGCGAGCAGACCTACGTCATCACCTATCGCCAGCACAACGTGACGTTCGAGCCCGACGACGCTGCGATCGACGAGTTCTTCTGGGACGTGAACGGCACCGGATGGCGCCAGCCGTTCGCGTCGGTGCGCGCCGAACTGCGGGTGAGTCCCGACCTCGTCGACGCGCTCACGGGCGACGCGGCGTGCTACCGCGGCTCGAGCGGATCGACCCTGCCGTGCGATTCGCTCGTCGTCGACCCGCCCGCGGTCGTCGCCGAAGCCGCAGCACTGGGCCCGTTCGAGAACCTCTCGTTCGCGGTCGCGTTCCGCGACGGCACCTTCGAGCCGCGTGACGAGTCGTTCGGGGCATCGGCCGCGGCGATCACCGGCGCCGTGGGCGCGGCGCTCGCGCTGCTCGCCATGCTGACGGCCATCGTGCTGCGCATCGTGCGCTGGCGCAACCACCCCGGCCGCGGCACGATCATCGCGCAGTACGAACCGCCGGCCGGGCTCAGTGCGATGGAGGCCGCCGACCTCGCCGGCCACGCGGGCAAGGGGGTCACCGCGACGATCCTCGAACGCGCGGTCGCCGGTGAGCTGCGGGTCGTCGAGACCGGGCGCAAGAAGTACGCGGTGGACTTCGTCGGCGGAGAGCTCGGGGACGGCGATGCGCAGTCGGTCGTGCTCGCGCTCTACCACGGCAACCCCTACCCGGGCGCGCGACGCGAGCTGAAGTCGAGCGATACCGGCCTCGGCCGCAAGACTGCTCTCGCTGCGCCAGAAGGTGCGCAAGCGGGTCGTGGCGTCGGGGCTCAGGCATCGTCCCGGTCTCGGCGTCCGCCTGCTGCTCGCGGCCGTGGCGATCGTCGGCGCCGTGCTCAGCGTGATCTTCGGCGTCATCGCGCTCGAGGACCACCGCGGCGGACCGTGGCCATTCGTGCTCTTCCTCGTGGCGATCATCGCCGCCGTCGTGACCGTCGTCGCCGTCGCCGACGTGCGACCGCTCACCGAGCAGGGGCGCGCCGCGCGCGACCACCTCGAGGGGCTTCGCCTCTACATCCGCCTCGCCGAGGCCGATCGGCTTCGGGTGCTGCAGAGCCCGAGCGGGGCGCTGCGGGTCGGCGCGGCCGGCACGGGGGCAGCTGCCGCCGCAGCCGACACGATCGGCGGGGCGCCCATCGCCGGGGTGGGCGCCGTACCCGACTCGGCCACGGTGCTGAAGCTCAACGAGCGACTGCTTCCGTACTCGGTGCTGTTCGGCCTCGAACGCGAGTGGAGCGAGGTGCTCGCAGACCTCTACGCCCGCGAGGGCGGCTCGCCCGACTGGTACTCGGGCCGAAGCGGCTTCAACGCGGGCGCCTTCGCCGCCGGCGTGTCGTCGTTCTCATCGGCGTCGAGCTCGTCGTGGTCGGGGTCGAGCTCGAGCTCGTCGTCGAGCGGCTCGGGCGGCGGCGGGTCGTCGGGCGGCGGCGGCGGCGGCGGGGGCGGCGGCGGCGTCTGACCTCGCGCGCGCCCTCGGCGGCGTGCGGTGCGATCACGCCGCGTTCGGCAGTGTCAGTCACTCATCGGCGGCGGCCGCGCGCTCGTCGCGCAGGTCGACGCGCCGCTCGGCGTCGACGCCGGGCGGATCGTCGACGAGGCTGTCGTCGACCGGCCGATCGTCGTCGTCGCGGGCCTCGTCGGGCTCGTCGAACTCGGTGTCCTGCGAGACCGTGAAGTCGTCGTCTTCGGGCGTCGTCGCGGCGCCCACCCCCGTGCGCTCGTCCATGGTCCAAGGGTATGCCCGTCGCCCCGAACACGCACGGCCGATTCATCCGCCGAACGAACTCGTTCGCCGCCTATGCTCGCAGCATGCCCGACTGGCTCCTGGCGGCGACCGCCGGACTCCTCGCCGGCGGCGCGCTGCTCGTCGGGGCGGTCGTCGCGTGGTTCGTGCGGGTGCCCACGCGCATCGTCGCGGGCATCATGGCATTCGGCGCGGGCGTGCTCATCTCCGCGCTCGCATTCGACCTCGTGCTCGAGGCGCAGGGCGAGGGCGGGTTCTGGCCGACCGTGAGCGGGTTCGCCGTCGGCGCCGTCGTCTACGTGATCGCGAACCGGTTGCTCGACCGGTTCGACCAGCGCAATCCCCGTGGAAGGGGCACGGATCCCGGCACCGGCCTCGGCATCGCCCTCGGAGCCCTGCTCGACGGCGTCCCCGAGTCGGCGGTGCTCGGTCTGAGCATGGTCGGCGGCGGGGGAGTGAGCGTCCCCGTGCTCGTGGCGATCGTCATCTCGAACATCCCCGAAGGGCTCTCGAGCACCGCCGACCTCAAGGCGAGCGGGCGTTCGGGCGGGTATGTGTTCGTGCTGTGGACGGGCATCGCGCTCGCGAGCGCACTCGCGTCGCTCGCCGGATTCGTGCTGCTCGACGGCGCGAGCGGCGAGCTGACGGCGTTCATCACGGCGCTCGCCGCCGGCGCGATCCTCGCGATGATCTGCGACACGATGATCCCCGAGGCGTTCCGTTCGACGCACGCGTTCACGGGACTGCTCGCGACGGCGGGCTTCCTGCTGAGCTACGCGCTGCACGAGGTCGGCTGAGGCCGTCGCATCGCCGATATGCACACGGATGTCCCGGGCCGGGCGCCGTGCCCGCTAGAATGGGCAGCGCGCCCGACGAATCCGCTCTTCGTCCGACCGTGTGAGCCTCGCTCACCGCTGCTCGGTTCGGGATTCGGCGTACTGCGCCTTGCGGCATCCCAGCTGCTCCGCGCGGGCTCGACCACCACACCGGTGCCGAGGGAGTGCCGGTACAGCACGACGAAACGGGAGGACCATGGCCCAGACGAGGCAGCGCCAGCGTACGCGTTCGCGCGACGACGACGCCCCCATCATCCCGATCCTCGCCCGCAAGGTGCGCGAGGTCGAGCAGAAGGCCCAGAAGGGCAAGCTCGGCCCGACGAACCGCACGAAGTTCCAGGTCATCGCCCTGCTGATGCGCGAGGAACGCGCTCGGGTGAAGGCCGACACCGAGGTCGCCGACGGGGCCCGGGCCGAGCTGCTCAAGCGGCTCGACGGAATCGCGCAGATCCTCGCGAAGACCGCGGCCCGCGACACGAGCCTCATCGCGCTGCTCGAACCCGATGCCTCGATCTCGACCGTCGCGCAGCGGTTCCGACGCGACTGGCTGCTCGAGTCGGGCGCCGAGCTCAGCCCCGACGAGCTCATCATCACTCGTGAGCCCGAGGCGAAGCTCGAACTCGACGAGAACCAGGTCATTCCGGCGTCCGTCCGCTCGCGGCAGCTCGCGAACCCCTTCCTCGCGCCCGACTTCTCGAAGCCCGCCGCGCCGATCGTCCCCGTGCGGCGCCTCGCCAACTGGGAGCTGCTCGGTCCGCTGTTCAAGTCGTTCGAGATGGGCTCGGGCGGGCGCGCCGCCTCGATGGAGCTCCCCGAGGCGCCTGCCGTCGACCGGCTCTCGCCGCGCGGCCTCGAGCTCATGAAGCACCAGGCGCGGTTCATCGAGAGCGCCCGCGACGGTCACCGCACGTTCCTGCTCGCCGACGAGCCGGGCCTCGGCAAGACGGCGCAGTCGGTGCTCGCGGCATCCGTCGCCGACGCCTACCCGCTGCTCGCGGTCGTGCCCAACGTCGTCAAGATGAACTGGGCACGCGAGGTCGAGCGATGGACCCCGCACCGTCGGGCCACGGTCATCCACGGCGACGGCGACACGCTCGACGCCTTCGCAGACGTCGTCGTCGTCAACTACGACGTGCTCGATCGGCACATGGCGTGGCTGTCGACGCTCGGCTTCAAGGGCATGGTCGTCGACGAGGCGCACTTCATCAAGAACCTGCAGTCGCAGCGCTCGAAGAACGTGCTCGCGCTCGCCGACCGCATCCGCCGGGCGGCGCCCGGCGGCGACCCGCTGCTGCTCGCGCTCACCGGCACGCCGCTCATCAACGACGTCGACGACTTCCGGGCGATCTGGAAGTTCCTCGGCTGGATCGAAGGCGACAAGCCCTCGCCCGAGCTGCTCGGAAGGCTCGAGGAGACCGGGCTCACCCCCGCCGACCACGGCTTCTACACCGCGGCCCGCCAGACCGTGATCGACCTCGGCATCGTGCGCCGGCGCAAGGTCGACGTCGCGGCCGACCTGCCCGACAAGCGCATCGCCGACCTGCCCGTCGAACTCGACGACGAGCTCGGCCGGTCGGTCCGTGCCGCCGAGCGCGAGCTCGGCAACCGCCTCGTCGGCGCGCTTCCGCGCACTCGTCGAGTCGCGCGACCTGCGCGTGGGCGACCTCGGCGACGACCAGCGCGACCAGTTCATCCGCGCGATCGCGAGCGCCGAGCTCGAGGAGTCGAAGTCGGCGAAGTCGGGCGAGAACGTCTTCACGATGGTGCGGCGCATCGGCCAGGCGAAGGCCGGGCTCGCGGCCGACTACGCGGCGCAGCTCGCCCGCTCGGTGGGCAAGGTCGTGTTCTTCGCGAAGCACATCGACGTCATGGACCAGGCCGAGGCCGCCTTCGCGGCACGCGAGCTGCGCACGGTGTCACTGCGCGGCGACCAGACCGCACCGCAGCGCCAGGCCGCGATCGACGCGTTCAACAACGACCCCGAGGTCGCCGTCGCCGTCTGCTCGCTCACCGCGGCCGGCGTCGGCGTCAACCTGCAGGCCGCGTCGAACGTCGTGCTCGCCGAGCTCAGCTGGACCGCGGCCGAGCAGACCCAGGCGATCGACCGCGTGCACCGCATCGGGCAGGACGAGCCGGTCACCGCGTGGCGCATCATCGCCGCGCACACCATCGACGCCCGCATCGCCGAGCTCATCGACTCGAAGCAGGGCCTCGCCGCCCGCGCCCTCGACGGCAGCGACGTCGAGCCGGGCTCCGCCGACTCGGTGCAGCTCGATGCCCTGCAGCACCTGCTGCGGCGCGCGCTCGACGGCGCACTGTAGCGAGCCTCATCGCCGGCCGAGCCGGCCGCGACGGGAACGGATAGACTGCCGCAGTCGAACCGCCCCGGCGTTGTGGCATCCGGCACAGCCATGTTCCGACGCGCGTTTGGAGTCACCTCAGCATGAAGATCGGCATCCTCACTTCGGGCGGCGACTGCCCGGGCCTCAACTCCGTCATCCGCGGCGCCGTGCTCAACGGCGTCATCTCGCACGACGCCGAGTTCGTCGGCTTCCGCTGGGGCTGGAAGGGTGTCGTCGAAGCCGACATCATGCCGATCACCCGCCACGACGTGCGCGGCCTCTCGAAGCAGGGCGGCACGATCCTGGGCTCGAGCCGCACGAACCCGTTCGAGGGCGAGGGCGGCGGCCCCGAGAACATCCAGCGCATGCTCGACGAGCACGGCATCGACGCGATCATCGCGATCGGCGGCGAGGGCACCCTCACCGCGGCCCGCCGCCTGCACGACGAGGGCGGCATCAACGTCGTCGGCGTTCCGAAGACCATCGACAACGACCTCGCGGCCACCGACTACTCGTTCGGATTCGACACGGCGGTCGAGATCGCGACCGAGGCGATCGACCGCCTGCGCACCACCGCCGACTCGCACGGTCGCTGCATGGTGCTCGAGGTCATGGGCCGCCACGTCGGCTGGATCGCGCTGCACTCGGGCATGGCCGGGGGAGCGCACGCGATCCTCATCCCCGAGCAGCCGCAGTCGATCGAGCAGATCTGCGAGTGGGTCGAGTCGGTGCGCAACCGCGGCCGGGCGCCGCTCATCGTCGTCGCCGAGGGCTTCACGCTCGACTCCATGGAGGAGGCGCACTCGCACAAGGGCCTCGACGCGTTCAACCGCCCGCGCCTCGGCGGCATCTCCGAGCAGCTCGCGCCCATCATCGAGGAGCGCACCGGCATCGAGTCGCGGGCGACCGTGCTCGGGCACATCCAGCGCGGCGGCGCGCCGAGCGCGTACGACCGCGTGCTCGCGACCCGCCTCGGCATGGCCGCGGTGACGCCGTGTACGACCGGGCGTGGGGTTCGATGGTGACGCTGCGGGGAACCGACATCGAGACCGTCTCGATCGCCGACGCGACGCACAGCCTCAACCGCGTGCCGCAGCACCGCTACGACGAGGCGAAGATCCTCTTCGGCTGATCCGTCGACGAGCCCAGGAAACCGTCGATGCCGCTGCCCCAGGTCTGCGTCTGCTACCTCCTGCGCGAGCGCGACGGGGTGACCGAGGTGCTGCTCGGCCGCAAGAAGCACGGTCTGGGCGTGGGCAACTTCGTCGGACTGGGAGGCAAGCTCGAGCCCGGCGAGACGGCGACGGATGCTGCGGTGCGCGAGGTGTTCGAGGAGTCGGGTGTCGTCGTGCGCGCGTCCGCGCTCGAGGCGCGGGGGCTGCTCAGCTACCACTTCCCGCACCGCGAGGCCTGGAGCCAGGAATCGAGCGTGTTCGTGTGCCGCGAGTGGGACGGCGAGCCCGGGCCATCCGACGAACTCGACCCCGAGTGGTTCGCGCTCCCGTCGATCCCGTTCGACGAGATGTGGGACGACGCGCGGCGCTGGCTGCCCGAGGTGCTCGCCGGAGCCAGTGTTCGCCGCGTCTTCGTATTCGGTGAGGATCTCGCAACGGTGGTGTCGGAGCACAGCCCCGTCGCGTAACATTCTTGCGAGTGTGTCGTGAGCACCGAGCTTGCTACCCGCCTTCCATGAACATCCGGTGAAACTTCTCACCGATTCCAGAGAAAGACGCCGGTGGATCTCACCCTCATCGTCGTGCTGGTCATCGCGCTGGCGCTCTTCTTCGACTTCACGAACGGCTTCCACGACACGGCGAACGCGATGGCCACGCCCATCGCGACCGGGGCGTTGCGCCCGAAGGTCGCCGTCGGGCTCGCCGCGATCCTGAACCTCGTCGGCGCCTTCCTCTCGACCGAGGTGGCCATGACCATCTCGGGCGGCATCATCAGCGAGGGCCCCGGGGGCGTGCTGATCACCCCCGAACTCATCTTCGCCGGCCTCATCGGCGCGATCGTGTGGAACATGGTCACGTGGTTGCTCGGGCTTCCCTCGTCGTCGAGCCACGCGCTCTTCGGCGGCCTCATCGGCGCCGCGATCGTGGGCTTCGGCACCTCGGCGATCGACTTCTCCGTCGTCATGTCGAAGGTCATCCTGCCGGCGCATCCTCGCGCCGCTCACCGCCGGCCTCATCGCCTACGCCGCGACGAAGCTCGCCTACGCGATCACGCGGCGCCACGACGGCAAGCCCGACGGGCGCGACGGGTTCCGCCATGCCCAGATCTTCTCGTCGTCGCTCGTGGCACTCGCACACGGCACCAACGACGCGCAGAAGACGATGGGCATCATCACGCTGACGCTCGTGTCGGCGGGCCTGCAGCCGGTCGGCAGCGACGTGCAGACCTGGGTCATCGTCACCTGCGCGATCGCGATCGCGCTCGGCACCTACATGGGCGGCTGGCGCATCATCAAGACCCTCGGCACCGGTCTCACCGACATCAAGCCCGCGCAGGGCTTCGCAGCCGAGACCGCCACCGCCGCGACGATCCTCGCTTCGACCAACGTCGGCTTCGCCCTCTCGACCACACAGGTCGCCTCGGGCTCGGTGATCGGATCGGGTCTCGGGCGACGCGGGTCGAAGGTGCGGTGGCGCACGGCCGGTCGCATCGGCGTCGGCTGGCTCCTGACACTTCCCGCCTCCGCCGCCGTCGGCGCGCTCGCCGCGATGGTCGCGCACCTCGGCGTGATCGGCGTGCTCATCGACGCCGTCGTCGGCGTGGTGGTCATCGTCGGCATCTTCGTCTGGTCGCGCCGCAGCGAGGTCACCCCCGACAACGTCGTGAGCGAGGTGGCCGACTCCGGGCGCGCCGTGAAGATCAAGCGCAACCCCAAGCCGAAGCAGCGGGTGAAGTCGTGATCGACTGGATCGACTTCCTCATCGTGTTCGTCGCGGCGTTCGTGAGCACCGTCGTGGTGGTGTCGGCGTATTCGCTGGGCATCCGCCTGCTCACCGTGTCGGGGCGCACCCCGATCGTCACGCCGGCCGAGTTCACCGACGCGATCACCATCGTGACGCCGGCCGAGGTGCGCAAGGCCGAGAAGCGGGCCGCGAAGGCGGCGAAGAAGAGCCCGCTGAGCGATGCGCAGAAGCGCGCCGCGCTCGTCGGCGCATGGGCGTGCTTCGTGGTGAGCGCGTGCGCCGTGCTCTTCGGCATCTACCTGATCGTCGGCGAGCACGTGCTCAAGCTCCTCGGCCTCGCCTGATCGGGCAGCGCGCTCGGCGACGGTGCCCGGCGCGATGCGACCGGCGTGCACGCCCACCCCGTGATCGGGGGGATAGCCCCATATCACCGGGCCCGGGGCATCCGTAGCTTTGAATCACACCCACGAACAGGAGATTCAGATCATGAGCACCGCCACCCACACCGAACCGCAGCAGCCGGTCGCCGACCAGCCGAACCCGTACGCCACGTACTCGGCGCCCGTCGCCGAGTCGACGTGGGTTCAGCATCGCGAGCCTCGTGCTCGGCCTCGTCTCGATCGTCGCGAGCTACACGTTCGTCGTGCCGGCGGCGGGCCTCGTGCTCGGCATCATGGCGCTCAAGCGCGAGCCCGCTTCGCGCACCATGGCGATCTGGGGCATCGTGCTCAACGCCGTGATGCTCGGCGGTGCCGTGCTCGTCGGAATCGGCGCGGCGCTCTTCGGCCTCGCGATGCTGCCGTTCGCCTTCATCTGATCGACCGATCCGGTCACCGGGCCGCGCCTCCCGATTCACGGGGGCGCGGCCCTTGCCATGCGTCGACCACGGCTAGGCTCGAGATGGATGCGGCGATCCCGCATCCCACTCGAACCGCACACCAGCCGCGCAGCATCCCGCGCGCCCGAGGCAATGGAGCCCATCTCGTGTCGACGCCCGTCTACCCATCCGCCGAACGCCGTCTCGGGGCGAGTGAGCACCTCGCCGAACCCGGTGCGCCGACGCGCAGCGAAAGCGACTCGCTCGGCACCGTCGAGGTGCCCGCGGACGCCTACTGGGGCGTGCACACGATGCGGGCGCTCGAGAACTTCCCGATCTCGAAGCGGCCCATCTCGGTGTATCCCGAACTCATCGTCGCGCTCGCCTCGGTCAAGCAGGCGGCCGCGCGGGCCAACCGCGAGCTCGGCGTGCTCACGCAGCAGAAGGCGGCGTGGATCGACGAGGCCTGCCAGCGCGTGATCGACGGTGAGCTGCACGACCAGTTCGTCGTCGGCGTCATCCAGGGCGGCGCCGGCACCTCGACCAACATGAACGCCAACGAGGTCATCACGAACCTCGCGCTCGAGATCGGCGGCTACGCCAAGGGCCGCTACGACGTGCTGCACCCGATCGACGACGTGAACCGCAGCCAGTCGACGAACGACACCTATCCGACCGCGGTGAAGCTGGCGATGGCCTTCTCGCTGCGCACGATGCTCTCCGAGCTCGACCTGTTGCGCATCGCCTTCGGGCGCAAGGGCCGCGAGTTCAACGACGTCCTCAAGGTCGGTCGCACGCAGTTGCAGGACGCCGTGCCGATGACGCTCGGGCAGGAGTTCCACAGCTTCGCCACGACGCTCGGCGAAGACGTCGACCGGCTTCGCGAGACCATCAAGCTGCTGTCCGAGGTGAACCTCGGCGCCACGGCGATCGGCACGGGCATCACCGCCGAGCCCGGGTACACCGCCGCCGCGGTCGCGCACCTCAGCGCCATCACCGGCATGCGCCTCGAGTCGGCGCCCGACCTCATCGAGGCGACGAGCGACACCGGCGTGTTCATGACCTTCTCGAGCGCGCTCAAGCGCAGCGCGATCAAGCTCTCGAAGATCTGCAACGACCTGCGGCTGCTCTCGTCGGGTCCGCAGGCGGGCTTCGGCGAGATCAACCTGCCGCCGAAGCAGGCGGGGTCGAGCATCATGCCCGGCAAGGTGAACCCCGTGATCCCCGAGGCCGTGAGCCAGGTCGCCTACGCGGTCGCCGGGGCAGACGTCACCGTCATGATGGCGGCCGAGAGCGGCCAGCTGCAGCTCAACGCCTTCGAGCCGGTGATCGCGCACTCGCTGCTGCAGTCGATCACGTGGATGCGCCAGGCGTGCTGGACCCTGCGCGTCAACTGCGTCGACGGCATCACCGCGAACACCGAGCGTCTCGAGGCGATGGTCGCGTCGAGCGTCGGCGTCATCACCGCGCTCATCCCGTTCATCGGCTACGCGGCGGCGGCGACACTCGCGAAAGAGGCGCTGGCGAGCGGCCGTCCGGTCGCCGACCTCGTGGTCGAGTCGGGGCTCATGACCCGCGAGGACGTCACCGCGCAGCTCTCGCCGTCGAAGCTCTCGGGCGTGCGCCCGATCACGATGGCGATCCCGGTGATCGACATGCAGGGCGAGCCGAGCGAGTAGCCGAGCCGATGCCGCGTGCGTGCGCGTCGTCGCTAGACGACGCGGCAGTGCGTGGTGAGCGACCCGATGCCCTCGATGGTCACGGTCACGGTCGAGCCGTCGCGCAGGAACACCTGGGGGTTGCGGGAGTAGCCCGCGCCCCCGGGGCTTCCGGTGGAGATGAGGGTGCCCGGCGGAATCGTCGCCGACCGTGAGAGGTAGGCGATGATGTCGACGACCGGGCGCACCATCTCGTTGGTCGAGGCGTCCTGCATGACGTGCCCGTCGAGGTTCGTCGTGAGCCAGAGGTCCTGCGGGTCGGCGATCTCATCGGCGGTGACCACGACGGGCCCGGTGGGGGTGAAGCCGTCGAACGACTTGCAGCGCGACCACTGCGCCTCGCTGAACTGGATGTCGCGTGCGGTGATGTCGTTGACGACGGTGTAGCCCCAGACGTAGTCGAGCGCGTCGCGGGCGTGCACCGCCGCGCGCGGGCCGGCCGATGATCACGCCGAGCTCGGCCTCGTAGTCGACCTGGGTCGCGAGGTCGCCGGGCCAGGTGGTGGTGGCGCCGTGCGCGGTGAGCGAGTTCGGCCACAGCGAGAACACGGTCATCGCGGTCTCGGAGCGCAGCTTCAGCTCGGAGGCATGGGCGGCGTAGTTGGCACCGATGGCGAGCACCTGGGCGGGCCGCAGCACCGCGGAGGAGTGGCGCAGGTCGGCGACCGGCGTGAGTTCGGCGCCCGTGCCGAGATTCACGTCGACGACCTCACGGACGGCGTCGAGTCCGTGGGGACCGCGCTCGATGAGCTCTTGCAGGTCGCGCGGCGCCTCGGGCATCACCTCGTCGAGGAAGAGGGCGGCCTCGCCGTGCGACCACCGCGAGTCGAGGGGTCGTCTGGCCTTCGGCTCTCAGGTGCGCGAACTTCACTGGTCTAGGTTATCGGGCGTATCTGCGCGACCTGTGTGGGAGGTGCACAACGAACCGGGCCGGATGCGCGGTGACGTCGACAATCGTCGGCCGGCATCGGCGGGTGCCGCTCACGCGCGGACCGATGCGTGGCGGGACGGGTCAGGCCGGTGCGCCGGCGGCGCGCCAGAGGTGCATCGAGGCATAGCTGCGCCAGGGCGCCCAGCGCGCGCCGAGCGCGTCGAGTTCGGCGGCGGAGCCCGGCAGGCCCGAGTCGCTCGGCGCCGTTGCGCAGCGCGAGGTCGCCCGTGAGCAGCACGTCGGGTGCGCGCGTGACCCGCATGGAGACGTAGCCCGCGGTCCACGGACCGATGCCGGGCACCTCGAGGAGGTCGAGCCGCAGGTCTTCTCGCTCGCGCTCGGGCGCCACGACGAGCTCGCCCGAGTCGAGCCGCCGCGCGACGTCGACGATCGTGCGCACGCGCGCTGCCGGCCCTCGCAGCACCTCGGCACCGTGCTCGGCGATGGCCGCGGCGGTGGGGAACAGCAGGTGCGGAGCCGGGCGGAAGCGCCGTCGCCTGCCGGTCGCCCGGGGTCGCCGAGCCCGTCGAACCGGTCGACACCGAGCTGATCGATGCCGACCTGGTCGCCGAGGTCGGCGGCGAGGCGCGTGAGCGCCGTGCGCGCGGCCTTCACCGAGACCTGCTGCCCGATGAGCGCGCGGAAGACGAGTTCGTGCGGATCGAGGCAGCCCGGCACCCGGATCCCCGGTGCGGCCGCGACCGACGGCGCGAGCACGGGGTCGGCGCCGAGCGCCTCGTCGATGGCCACCGCGTCGGCGTCGAGGTCGAACAGGCGTCGCACCCGGGCGACGAGCGGCGGCAGGTCGGCGAGGGTCGCGAGCCGGGCATCGACGTCGATCGCGGGGGAGCCGGCATCGCCGCCCGCACCGAACTCGACGAGGGCCGGCCCGCCCGGCAGGCGCAGCGTGCGCTGGAAGCGACCGGCGGCGGCGACCTCGACGCCGGCGACCGCTCGGGCCTCGAGCCACGCGAAGACGCCCGCGGCGTCGAACGGGGGTCGAGCGGGGAGCCGCAGGTGCACGACTCCCGGTGCGGTCGCGGCGGCACGGGATCGGTGCGCCACCCGCTCGCGCGCGCGAGCCGCGGCCCGCAGCTCGAGCGGACTGCGGTCGTAGACCTCGCGGATCGTCTCGTTGAACTGGCGCACGCTGCCGAAGCCCGACGCGAACGCGACGTCGGCCGCGGGCATCGCCGTGCTCGTCAGCAGCACCCGCGCCGTCTGCGCGCGGTGCGCCCGTGCGAGGGCGAGGGGCCCGGCCCCGAGCTCGGCGGTGACCACGCGGGTGAGGTGGCGGGTGGTGTAGCCGAGTCGCGCGGCGAGCCCGGGCACGCCCTCGCGCTCGACGACGCCGTCGGCGATGAGCCGCATCGCCCGCGCGGCCAGGTCGTCGCGCAGGTCCCACTCGGGGGAGCCGGGCACCGCGTCGGGCAGGCAGCGCTTGCAGGCCCGCAGGCCCGCCTCGTGCGCGGCGGCGGCCGTGAGGTAGAAGCTCACGTTCGTGGGCTTGGGCGACACCGCGGGGCAGCTCGGGCGGCAGTAGATGCCGGTGGAGTGCACGCCCGTGATGAACTGCCCGTCGAACCGCGCGTCTCGCGCCCGCATGGCACGGTAGCGCTCGGCGAACACGGGGTCGCCGAGGGGATCGCCGGGCCGGTGCCGGGCGGTCGCCGGGGCGGGTGCGGTCTGCGTCATGTTCCCAGCCTCGCACGCGCCGCCGACACCCGACGGCGGAAATCGGACACGACCGCCGTCGATATGGTTGAAGGATGTCGCACACCGTCGTCGCCCGTCTGCAAGACGCCCTCGGGGCAGCCGTCACCACCGATCCCGACGCCCTCGAGGCGACCCGCGACGACCGCTCCGGCTGGCGCAGCGCGAGCCTGCCGATCGCGGTCGTGCACGCGACATCCGTCGAGCAGGTGCAGACCGTCATGCGCCTCGCCCACGCCACCGGCACGCCCGTCGTGCCGCGCGGCGCGGGCACCGGCCTCGCCGGCGGCGCGATCGCGAGCCCCGGCGCGATCGTGCTCGACCTCTCGCGCATGAACCGCATCCTCGAGATCTCCGACGCCGACGAGCTCGCCGTCGTCGAGCCGGGCGTGCTCAACGGCGACCTCAACGACCTGCTCGCAGCCGCGCGGACTCTGGTTCGCACCCGACCCCGCGAGCCGCGCGATCTCGTCGATCGGGGGCAACATCGCCACGAACGCCGGGGGACTGCTGTGCGCGAAGTACGGCGTGACGCGCGAGGCGGTGCTCGGGCTCGCGGTCGTGCTCGCCGACGGCCGGCTGCTGCGCACGGGCCACCGCACCGTGAAGGGCGTCACCGGGTACGACCTCACCGCGCTCCTGACCGGCTCCGAGGGAACGCTCGGCATCATCGTCGAGGCGACGGTGAGGCTGCGGCCGATCACGCCGGGCACCACCGTCACCGTGGCCGGCGTGTTCCCCGACGTCGAGGGCGCGGCCGCGGCATCCGCTGCCGTCACCGCCGCCCGCCTGCGCCCAGCCGTGCTCGAACTCATCGACGCGGCCGGCCTCGCGCGTGTCGCCGCGCACCTCGGCGACGACGAGCTGGCGGGCACGCCCCTCGCGACGCTCGCACCCGGCGAGACGTTCCTGCTCGCGCAGGCCGACGGCGCGGGCGCCGCCGACGAGGCCGCGGCCATCGCCGAGCGGTTCGCGTCCGCGGGCGGGCGCGTCTCGGTGTCGACCGATGCCGGCGCCGGCGATCGGCTGCTCGACATCCGGCGGGCGATGCACCCCGCGCTCGCCGCATCGGGCAACGTGCTCATCGAAGACGTCGCGGTGCCGCGGTCGCGCCTGCCCGAGATGTTCCGCGCGATCGAGCAGATCGCCGCGCGTCACGGCATCGAGATCCCCACCCTCGCGCATGCCGGCGACGGCAACCTGCACCCGAACTTCGTGTACACGGGCGACGAGGTGCCACCGCACATCTGGCAGGCCGCCGACGAGATGTTCCGTGCCGCCGTCGCCCTCGGCGGCACGCTCACCGGCGAGCACGGGGTCGGCGTGCTCAAGCGCCGCTGGCTCGCCGACGAGCTCGGCGACGACTCGTTCGAGCTGCAGCGCGGCATCAAGGCGCTGTTCGACCCCACCGGAATCCTGAACCCGGGGGTCATGTTCGAGGCATCCGCACCCGCGCCTCGATAGGCTTCGGGCGTGAGCCAGACGGCACCCGCCCCCCGCCCGCATCGCGCCCGCAGCGGCGGATTCGCCCTCGCCGTGATCGGCATCGCCATCGCGGGCCTCATCGGGCTCGGCGTCGTCGCCTACCTCGCGTCGACCCTCGGCGTCTCCGACGCTCGTCGTCGGCTCGCTGGTCGCGCTCGTGCCGCTCATCGTCGTGCTGCTCGCCATCCGCTGGGTCGACCGGTGGGAGCCCGAGCCGGTCGGCGCGCTCTGGTTCGCGTTCCTGTGGGGCGCCGCCGTATCGGTCGCGATCGCGCTCATCATCGATCTCGGCGTGCAGCTCACGATGGCGGTCGCCACGGGCGGGGCGGCCGACGAGGCCGTGCAGGCGGTGATCCAGGCGCCGCTCGTCGAGGAGGTCGCGAAGGGTCTCGGCGTGCTGCTCATCTACGCGTTCTCGCGGGCGCACTTCGACGGCCCCGTCGACGGGCTCGTCTACGCGGCGACCGTCGCGGCAGGGTTCGCGTTCACCGAGAACATCCTCTACTTCGGCGTCGCACTGATCGAGGGCGGTGCCGAGGACCTCGGTTCGACGTTCGTCATCCGCGGCATCTTCTCGCCGTTCGCGCACGTGCTGTTCACGGCGTTCACGGGCATCATGATCGGCGTCGGCGTGCGTCGCGGCGGGGGAGCCGCCGTGGTCGGCTGGTTCCTCCTCGGCCTGCTCGGGGCGACGCTGCTGCACGCACTGTGGAACGGCTCGGCGGTCTTCGCGACCGATGCGATCGGCCTGTACTTCACCGTGCAGGTGCCGATCTTCATCGCGGCCGTGCTGCTCACCGTGTGGCTCCGGCGAGAAGAGATGCGGGTCACGCGGCGTCGCCTGGGCGAGTACGCGGCCGCGGGCTGGCTGAGCGCCGGTGAGGTCGACATGCTCGCGACGCCGTCGGGCCGCCGTCAGGCGAGGGCGTGGGCGGGCGCGATGGTTCCGCCGCGAACCGTGCCGATGCGCCGTCTGATCCGGGATGCCACGCACCTCGCATTCACGCGCCAGAAGCTCGCGTCGGGGCAGGGCGGCGCACGCGCCGTCGCCGACGAGCAGGCCCTGCTCGCATCGCTGTCGGCCGCCCGCCGCGAGCTGCTCGAGCTGATCGGCCAGGCGGCTGAGCCGGCGCGCCGGACAGCAGAAAAACTCGCCGCCCAGGTGGTGTGGCATGGCCGACAGCGCAACGTGGGCGACGAGTTCTCGGATTCCAGAGTGCAACGTGTTCGCAGTATAGCGCAAGAGCGGGGTGGACGGTTGTCCGCGATTGCGACGACGGCGGGCATCTGCTCAACTGGAGCCATGACCGATACGAACAGCAAGCCCGAGATCGACGCCCCTGAGGGCCCCGCCCCCGCCGATCTCGTCATCGAAGACCTCGTCGTGGGCGAGGGCGCCGAGGCCACCGCCGGCTCGACGGTCGACGTGCACTACCTCGGCGTCGAGTACGACAGCGGCGCCGAGTTCGACTCCTCGTGGAGCCGTGGCCAGTCGATCAACTTCCCGCTGCAGGCGCTCATCGCCGGCTGGCAGGAGGGCATCCCCGGCATGAAGGTCGGCGGGCGTCGCAAGCTCACGGTTCCCCCGCAGAAGGCCTACGGCCCCGCGGGCGGCGGCCACCAGCTGTCGGGCAAGACCCTGATCTTCGTGATCGACCTGCTCGGCGTGAGCTGACCCGACACGCGAACGTCGAAGGCCGGTGGGCGGATGCCCACCGGCCTTCGTGCTGCGTCGGGTCGGGGCCCGCGCGTGATGCGACAATGATCGTCGACTCGAGAAAGCGGTGCGACGTGACCGACCATCCCCTGCGGCTGTTCGTTCCCTACCTCGCGCTGTCGCTCGTGCAGCTCGTGGTGCTGTACAGCGGCCCCGGCTGGGCGGTGACGAGCTCGAAGGCCCTGCTGATGCCGCTCCTCGCGGCTGCCGTGCTGGTCGCGCTGCGCCGTCCGCGGCCGTCGCAGGTCTGGCTGCTCATGGCGGCACTCGCGGGCTCGTGGGTGGGCGATGTGCTGCTCTCGTTCCCGGGGTGGTTCGTGCCGGGGCTCCTGGCGTTCCTCGCGGCGCACGTCGCCTTCATCGTGCTCTTCCTGCGGCTTCCCGTGCCGGCAGGTCGCCGACGCCTGCCCGCGTGGACGCTCGTCTACGTCGCCTGGTACGTCGCGTTCCTCGCACTGCTCGGTGCGCACCTCGGGGCGCTGCTCGTGCCCGTCGCCGTGTACGGCGCCGTGCTCGGAACGATGGCGGCGCTCGCGGGCGGCCGCGGCGGCCTCATCGCGCTCGGCGGTGCGTTCTTCGTCGTGTCGGACTCGGTGCTCGCACTCGGCCGGTTCCTGCCGGGCTACGAGTTCGCCCTGCACGACCTCGTCGTCATGTCGACGTATCTCGCGGCGCAGGGCCTGATCGCGTGGGGGGTCGTGGCTGGTCTTCGCGCTGCCCCCGCCGCATCGGCTCAGCCGTCTCTTGCACCCGATCGACGAGCTGACGCCACGGGCCGGTGAGCTGGCGGTCGGCGAGCGTCGCCTCGTGCGGCTCGCAGCGGATGCGGTAGACGAACCGGTCGGGCTCGGGCGGCACCGGTCGTGGCTCGCCCCACGGGATCTCGTCGATGAGCAGGTACCACTCGCGCGGGTCGGGCTGTTCCTCGACGCGGACCTCCCAGGTCAGCCTGAGGCCGGCGAGGCCACCGCTGCGCGAGACGATGACGTCCATGAGGGCGATGCTACTCCCGAGGCACCTCGATGCCCACCGCCGACCAGCCACCCGCGACGGCGCGCTCTTCGCGTGAATCGCGACCGAAGCGTTCGCGGGCCGCGCGCACCGTCTCGGCGGCGAACCGGCGGAAGTCGGTGTCGGGCCGCAGGCGCCCCGAGGTGAGCACGTCGTACCAGATGCGCCCGACGCCCTCCCAGGCGAAGCCGCCGAGTTCGCGTGCCGCGAGGGCGAACGCGCGGTTGGGGATGCCCGAGTTCAGGTGCACGCCGCCGTTGTCGTCGTCGGTCTCGATGTACCGGTCGAAGTGGTCGGGCTGCGGGTCGCGGCCGAGCACGTCGTCGTCGTAGGCGGTGCCGGGGTTCAGCATCGACCGGAGGGCCTGCCCCTCGACGAGGTCGGTGAAGATGCCCTCGCCGATGAGCCAGCTCGCCGAGTCGGCGTCTTGGCTGCTCGCGTACTGCTCGACGAGCGCACCGAACACGTCGGAGACGTGCTCGTTGAGGGCGCCGGACTGGCCCTGGTAGCGCAGCCGCGCGGTGTGCTCGGTGACACCGTGGGCGAGTTCGTGCCCGACCACGCTCAGCGAGTCGGTGAAGCCTCGGAACACCTCGCCGTCGCCGTCGCCGAAGACCATGCGCTCGCCGTCCCAGAAGGCGTTGTCGTAGCGGTCGCCGTAGTGCACGGTGGCCTCGAGCGGCATGCCGGCGCCGTCGATCGAATCGCGTGAGAACACTCTCGCGAACAGCGCGAAGGTCTCGCCGAGCCCGTCGTAGGCCGCATCGACCGAGTGATCGCCCGAGGGCGGCTGGCCCTCGCGGCGCACCAGTCGGCCGGGGAGTCGCTCTTCGCCGCCGGCGTCGGAGACCCGGCGATCGGGTGCGGGCGCCTCACCGGGGGCCGCGGCCGGCCGCTCGTCGCGCGCGGGATGCTCGGGCAGGAGGAACGGCGGACGCTCGACCGCAGCCCTCCACTCGCGCAGCGGCTCGTCGCGCTGCAGCGACCGGCGCGCGGCGGCGGTGGCGCGTGCGAAACGCGGGTCGTCGGCTGCGGCGATGCGGGCGAGCAGGTAGGGCGGCACGATCGCGTGGGTTGACTGCTGCATTCCTCGATCGTGCCACGGCGCTCCGACACCCGTGGGAAGCTGGGGGTGTGGCAGCCTCGACCGACGCCGAACTCGCGACGACGCGACGTTCGCACGCACGCCATCGGGCTCGTGCCCGCCTTCATCGTGTGCGCCGCGGCCGTGCTGCTCTTCGGCGTGCAGGTGCCGCTCGCGGGCTACGCGATGCTCGCCGTGGGCCTCGGCGCCGCGTGGCTCACCGACCGTTCGGGTCGCACGAGTCGCCTGCTGCCCGATCTCGCGCTGATCGCCCTCGGCCAGGTGATCATCTCGACGATCTCGGTCGCGGCCGACATCAGCTACGGCAACATGGCTGCTCATGGGCACGGTGCTCGGGCTCGCCGTGGTCGTGCCCTATCGTCGTATCGCGATTCGTGTACGGCGACCGGGTCATCCGCTTCCCCTGGCGCACCGGCAAGCGCTGGACCCGCACCCAGTGGATCTACCTCATCGGGATCACGGTCGCCGCGTGGCTCATCCTGCCGTTCTACTTCATCACCTCGGGCGTCTACCAGAACTGGCCGACCGTCACCGAGCCCGACGAGATCGCGCGGCTGTTCGTCGGCGTGAACGCCGTCGGCACGTGGGACGAGCTGTTCTTCATCTGCACCGTCTTCGCGCTGCTGCGCCGGCACTTCCCGACCTGGCAGGCGAACCTGCTGCAGACGATCGTGTTCGTGTCGTTCCTCTGGGAGCTCGGCTACCAGTCGTGGGGGCCGCTGCTCACGATCCCGTTCGCGCTCATCCAGGGCTACACGTTCAAGCTCACGAAGTCGCTCACCTACGTGCTGGTCGTGCACCTGATCTTCGACGCGTTCGTGTTCATGGTGATCGTCTACGCGCACACCGGAGTGCCGCCGATCTTCCTGCTCGCGCCGTAGGCGATCGCACCGGCGACGGCCGATCATTCCGCGGAAGCTCCACTCACGACGACGGGCGCAGCCGCAGCACGCACCGCACCGTCACGATCGCGAGCACGACCGCGGCAGCCACGATCGCCACGCACAGGGTCCACTCCAAGAGGCCCGGCCGCGCGGGTGGAGTCTCGAACATCGCACCCGAGTCGCTGCGGTAGACCGTCGCGGTGGTGCCGACAGCGAGATCGTCGCTGCGCAGTTCGGCGCGGGCGCCGTCGGGCAGTTCCACGCTCACGACGCGCAACCGCTCGAGTCTGCTGCCCGTCCGGTCGGCGAACAGGCGCTCCTCGGTGCGCTCGTCGACGACGGTTGCCTCGACCGGAGTGTACGACGCGAGCGCACGGGCGGATGTCTCGCCGATCACGGCGACTGCCCACACGGCGAGCACGACGGTGATGAGCGCGAGCACGGCGGCGGTGAGCGCGGGTGGCGGGTATCCGTCGCGGTCGTCGGTTCGTCGTTCGGCGGTGGTCATCGTGGTGCAGCCCTTTCGGCTCACTCATCTCCATCGTCGCACGCACGACGTCGTCGGACGCCGGTGTCACCGCCGCGGCGGCGACGGCCGAGCGGATGCCACGGCCGACGTCGCGCGGGTGGGGTCGGTGTCGCGCCCGCTACTTCAGCTGCCCGCGGATCTCCCCTGGCTGGTTCATCGGCGTGTGCACGTTGACGTAGTAGTCGCCCGGGATCCTCCTCGATTCCGTCGAGCACCGCCTGAGTCGGCCGGCACGCAGTGTCGACGCTCGAAGCTCGTGGCGCTCTCGACGACGAGGGGGATGACGACGGGTCCCGGGCACGTTGCGCGGTGCGAGTGCACGTGCGCGGCGACGGCCGGCGTCGAGAGCCCGGTCGACCTCGAGCGTGTAGCAGAACTCCGTGCCGCCGATCTCGTAGCTGAACGAGCCGTGCGCGCCGCGGCGGTCGGGCTTGGGGTCTTCCTGGCCGACCGTTCAGCGGGATGGCGGGCGCTGCGGTCGCGGCGCCGGAGCCGGCGAGGGTGAACGCGGCGGCGGCGGCGAGCGTCAGCGCAGCGGTTCGTGTGCGCCTCTTCGTAATCATGATGATTGCTCACTTCCTCGGGTCATCCGGCACGCTACGCCGACGCCCGAACGGCCACAAGGGGGTCGCGATCGGTTCACGAATCGACGGATGCCCCGTGCTCGCGCAGCCACTCGAGCAGCACCGTCGCGTGGTTGACCTGTTCGTCGCGCGCGCCGAAGAGCAGGGTCACCCGCTCGTGCTCGTCACCGAGCTCGAGCAGGGCCTGCGCCGCCTCGCCCGCGTCGAGTTCGTCTCGGTATCGCGCGGCGAACTCGTCGAACCGCTCGCGGTGGTGGTGCCATTCGGTGCGCAGCTCCGGTGAGGGCGCGGCGTCCTTCGCCCACAGGTCGAGTTCGGCTCGCTCCTTGCGACACTCCGCGTGGCCAGAGCCGGTCGACCAGAACCCGGTACCCGTCGGTCGCCTCCGCCGCGTCGTACACGCGCTTCGTGGTGAACCCCATACGGCCAGTGTGCCCGCGTGGGCGTCGGAAGGTCGAGTACGAGCGTCAGCTCTTGCGGCGCAGCCCGACGACGACGAGCACGATGCCGGCGAGCGCGATGATCGGCCCGAGGATCGCCCACAGCGTCGAGCCCGTCATGGCGCTGCCGCCGATGACCCCGAGGCCCTGGAACATGAAGATCACGCCCATGAGGGCGACGATGGCGCCGACGGTGATGAGTACGGGCTTGCGCATGCGGGCAGCTTGACGCACCCCCGGCCCCTTCGCAAGCACCGCGACTCCGAACCGGGGCCGCACCCGGCTCGATACGATCATGCCGTGACCACCGCATCCCAGCGCATGCGCGCCATCGTGCTCGATCGCTACGGGCAACCCGAGCAGGTCATGCGCCTCGCCGAGCTGCCGCGACCGGTGCCCGGCCCCGGCGAGGTCGCCGTGCGCGTGGCCGCCGTGTCGCTCAACTCCTGGGATGTCGACCTGGTGATCGGCGCGGCACTGACTCGGATCGCCGCGCCATTCCGGCCGAAGCATCGGGTGATCGGGTCGGATGTCTCGGGCACGGTCATCGCCGTCGGGCCCGAGGCGACCCGCCACGGCGTCGGAGACACCGTCTTCGGCGAGCTCTCGGCGTCGGGCTGGGGCGGTTTCGCCGAGGTCGTGACCGCTCGCGAGGATGCCCTCGTGCCGAAGCCCGCCGACCTCGACGACCTCACGGCCGCGGCGCTGCCGCAGGCGGGCGAGCATGGCGTTCCAGGCGCTCGGAGGCGCGGATGCGACGGCCGCCGGCGGCACGCTCGAGGGGCGACGCGTGCTGATCGTCGGCGCCGGCGGAGGAGTCGGCACCTTCGCGATCCAGCTCGCGAAGCTCGGCGGCGCGCACGTGACGGCGATCGAGCGTGCCGCCTCCAAGCTCGACCGCGCTCGCGAAGCTCGGGGCCGATGCCGTCGGCGACGAGATCGTCGAGCCCGAGGCATCCGCCGCTCAGCGGTTCGACGTGATTCTCGACGTCGTCGGTGCGCTGCCGCCGACCCGGGCCCGCGAGCTCCTCGCGCCCGGGGGCGTGGCGACCTACATCGGCGGCAGTCCGCGTCGCATCCTGCAGGTCGTCCGATCGACGCGCGAAGCGCGGCGACTCCGGCGGCAGCGGTGCGCCTGCTCGCCGCGGTGCCGAACCGCGACCTGCCCGCGCTCGCCGCGCTCGCGGCATCCGGCGCCCTCCGCGCGATCGTCGACGGCCCGCACCCGCTCGAGGAGGCGCCGCACCAGGTCGAGCGGCTTCGTTCGGGCGAGGTGTTCGGCAAGGTCGTCATCGTGCCGTGACGACGCCCTGGCTGGGAGCAGGCGTGCTACGCGGCGACGAGCGCCGCCCGGTCGGCGACGATCTGCTGCACGGCCGCTCGACCCGCGCGGTTGGCGCCCACGGTCGACTGGGAAGGCCCGTAGCCGATGAGGAACAGTCGCGGCTCGTCGAGCGAACGGGAGTCGGCGACCCGGAATCCGCCGGCAGGAGTGCGCAGCTTCAGGGGAGCGAGGTGGTCGACCGCGGGCCGGAATCCGGTGGCCCAGAGGATCACGTCGGCCGCGATGAACGACCCGTCGGGCATGCGCACGCCGTGCTCCTCGATCGAGGCGAACATCGGATGCCGCACCAGCACGCCGCGCGCCTGTGCCGCCCGCGCCCACGGGGTCCAGTGCATGCCGGTGACCGAGATCACGCTGCCCGGCGGGAGACCCTGGCGTACCCGTGCCTCGACTCCGGCGATCGCGGCGCTTCGCGCGGGGAGGTCGAAGTCGGCCTCGTCGATCCACCGCGGTTCGCGGCGCGTCATCCAGAACGTGTCGGCGACGTGCGAGATCTCGTCGAGCAGTTGCACTGCCGAGACGCCGGCGCCGACGATGACGACGCGCTTGCCGGCGAACTCGTCGGCCGACACGTAGTCGGCGACGTGCAGCTGGCGACCGCGGAAACGCTCGATTCCGGGGTAGTACGGGCGGAACGGCCGGGTCCACGTGCCGGTCGCGTTGATGACGTGGCGAGCTGCCCACGTGCCCCGGTCGGTCTCGACGAGCAGGCGCCCGTCGGGTTCGCCGTCGGCGCGGCGGACGGCGCGCACGTGCACCGGCCGCTGCACGTCGAGCCCGAAGCGCTGCTCGTACTCGGCGAAGTAGGGCGGCAGCGTGTCGCGGCTCGCCGACTGCGGATCCGCCGTCGGCACCGGGAACCCCGGCAGCTCGTGGATGCCGTTCACGGTCGCCATGCGCAGCGACGCCCAGCGGTGCTGCCACGCGCCTCCCGGCGCCTCGTCGGCGTCGAGCACCACGAACGTCTCGGGCGCACCCGCATCGCGGCGTGACCGGCACGAACCCGCGGCGCTGCAGGTGGTATCCCGCCGAGAGCCCGGCCTGCCCCGCGCCGATGACGGCGACGTCCACGAGAATCGCATTCATACGTATGGAAACGATTCGGACGCGGAGTCGTATTCCGCTCACGCTGCCGTTCAGGCGAGCCGTGCGCCGCGACGCCGTGGCTGACGGGGTCGTCGGCCACGGGGCATCCGCTCTGGTAGAGTATTGAGGTTGCCGTCACGACGGCCGCGCATAAAGAGAGCCCAGGCATTCGGCCATGGGCAGCGCGCAACGAGAGAAAGGGGATCCCATCTATGGCACTCGAAGCAGACGTCAAGAAGGCGATCATCGAAGAGTACGCGACGCACCCCGGTGACACTGGATCCCCCGAGGTTCAGATCGCGCTGCTCACCAAGCGCATCAAGGACCTCACCGAGCACCTGAAGGAGCACAAGCACGACCACCACTCGCGTCGTGGCCTGCTGCTCCTCGTCGGTCAGCGTCGTCGTCTGCTCGGCTACCTCGCCGACGTCGACATCGCGCGCTACCGCACGCTCATCGAGCGTCTCGGGCTGCGCCGCTAAGCGGAGTAGTCCTCGCGCGGCTCTCGAAGACACCGCGAACTTCTTGCGAAGGCCCCCACCGTGCATGGCACGGCGGGGGCCTTCGTCATTCCCGGCGGATGCCGCGCGCAGTCGTCGTCTACTCGACGATCGCCATCTCGTGCGGGGTCTGGTTGAGCCGGCGCGCGCCGTCGGCCGTGACGGTGACGATGTCCTCGATGCGCACGCCGAAGCGCCCGGGCAGGTAGATGCCCGGTTCGATCGAGAAGCACATGCCGGGCTGCATCGGCTGTCGTTCGCCCTCGACCATGTACGGCGGCTCGTGCGTGGTGAGCCCGATGCCGTGGCCGACGCGGTGGATGAAGTACTCGCCGTACCCGGCCTCGGTGATCACGGCTCGCGCGGCCCGGTCGACCTCCTGGCACTCGACGCCGGTCTGCACCGCCTCGAACCCCGCCTGCTGCGCCCGTCGCACGATCTCGTGCACCTCGCGCTCCTCGTCGGTGGGCTCGCCGACGTGCACCGTGCGGGTCGTGTCGGAACCGTAGCCGTGCTTGAGGCCGCCGAAGTCGAGCACCACCATGTCGCCGTGCTCGATGATGCGGTCGCCCATCTCGTGGTGCGGATTCGCCCCGTTCGGGCCCGAGCCGACCACGGTGAAGTCGACCTGCGAGTGCCCGAACCTGCGAAGGAGTGCGGCCAGTTCGTTGCCGATCTCGGTCTCGCTCCGGCCGGCGAAGCGCACCTTGAGGATCTCGCCGTAGGCCTCGTCGGCGGCTGCCCCGGCCGCGGCGAGGCGGCCGAGCTCGTCGTCGTCCTTGATCGCCCGCAGCATCGGCAGCGCGGTCGTCATCGACACGTACGACGTGTCGGACAGCTGGCCCTGCAGCCCGAGCAGGTGCATCGCCCAGGCGGAGTCGGACAACGCGTAGCGCCCCGGCCCGAGCAGGCGCGCGGTCGCCTCGTAGGGATCGCTGCCGTCGGTCCAGTCGACGAGCTGGAGGACGGATGCGCCGGGAGAGCCTTCGGCGTCGGGTCGTTCGAGCTTGGGCACGATCATCGTCGGCTCGCCGTCGACGGGGACGACCAGCATGGTGATGCGTTCGGTGATCGCGACCGGCGCGTACCCGGTGAGGTAGAGCAGGTCGGGCCCGGGGGTGAGCAGCAGGCCGGTCAGGCCCGCCTCGGCCGCGGACTGCGCTGCTCGCCCCAGCCTCACGGCGAAGTCCTCGGCGGTGAATGGAGCAGGTGCAGCCGGATCGGTTCCATCTGTCATCGGATGACTCCTCGCCTGAAGCCGCATCCCCCCTGGAACGGCGCCGATCCAGAATCTACTCCGGCGCGGTCGCTCCGTGCGAGCGGCTCACGCGGTGCGCGCCCGGTAGGCCCGCACGGCCATGCGGTTGCCGCAGCGGGTGCTGCAGAACCGGCGTGACGCGTTCTTCGACATGTCGACGTAGAGGCTCTCGCAGTCGTCGGCGTCGCAGACGCGCAGCCGCTCGATCTCGTCGGCGCGAATGACGTCGACGAAGGCCATCGCCGCCTCGACGAGAATGCGGCGTGCGAGCGGAGCGTCGATGTCGGTCGCGTGGATGTGCCAGTCGAGGTCGTCGTGGCGCACCAGCTGGGGCAGCGCCCGCGCGTCGACGAGCAGGTCATTGACCTCGTCGACCGCGTCGTCGCGATCGAGCAGCCAGAGCGCACGCAGTCGGGTGCGCGCGGCGCGCACCTCGGCGAGCTCGCGCTCGTCGCCGTCG
This sequence comes from uncultured Actinomycetota bacterium, assembly GCA_963836825.1. Classification (GTDB taxonomy): domain Bacteria; phylum Actinomycetota; class Actinomycetes; order Actinomycetales; family Microbacteriaceae; genus Agromyces. Next base: position 22,038 of record CAWILI010000040.1, on the reverse strand, counting down.
CGCCGGCCCGAGAACTTCCACGCGGCGAGCAGTGAGGCCAGTTGCGCCGGCGTCGACAGTTCGTCGTCGCCGGAATCGGATGCCTCGGGCACCGTGTCGGCGAGTGCGGCGGCGAACCCGAGCGAGGCTTCGGTGTCATTGGTGAAAATCATTTGACTCCTGACGTGGGTGCGGAGTAATGTAACCAGCATAACGCGCTTCAGTCATGACATGGCAGTGGCTCGCAGACATCCTCACCCATACACCCGACTCATCAAGGGAGCGTCCGATGCGTGGATCGCGCGGCATCATCGGAATCCTGCTCGGGCTCGCGTCGGGCCTCGCATTCGGTGCGGGCGGCGCGGTCGTCAAGCCGCTGCTCGAGGCGGGCTGGTCGCCGGGTGCCGCGGTGTTCCTGCGGGTCTCGGTCGCGGCGCTGCTGCTGATCGTGCCCGGCCTCATCGCGCTGCGATTCGACCTGCGCCCGCTCTGGCGCGCGAAGTGGACCGTGCTCGTCTACTCGGTCATCGCCGTCGCCGGAGTGCAGCTCGCGTTCTACGCCTCCATCGCGCGCATCCCCGTCAGCACCGCGCTGCTCATCGAGTACCTCGCACCGGTCGCCCTCGTCGCGTTCGCCTGGGTGCGCACGCGCCGCGCGCCGCAGTGGGTCGTGCTCGCGGGCTCGGTCGTCGCGATCGCGGGCCTCGTGCTCGTCATCGGCCCCGCGGGCGGCGCCATCGACCCGATCGGCATCGCGCTCGCGGGCATCGCCATGCTCGGCGTCGCGGTCTACTACGTGCTCGGGGCGCGTGACGACCTGGGCGTGCCGCCCATCGCGCTCGCGGCGTCGGGCGTCTTCATCGGCGCCATCGTGCTCGGCCTCGCCGGACTCACGGGGCTCGTGCCCTTCGAGTTCGTGCTCACCGACATGCCGTTCCTCGGCGGCACCGCCCCGTGGTGGGTGCTCGTGCTCACCGTCGGCGCCGTCTCGACCGCGTTCGCCTACGTCGCCGGCATCCAGGCCATCCGCATGCTCGGCACGAGGCTCGCATCGTTCCTCGGCCTGTCCGAGGTCGTCTTCGCCGGCGTCGTCGCGTGGGTGCTGCTCGGCGAGGCGATCGGCCCGGTGCAGCTGCTCGGCGGCGTGCTCATCCTCGGCGGCATCGTGCTCGTGCGACTCGAGCGGCCCGCGGTCGAGCCCGTGCCGCTCGAGATCGACCTCGTGCCCGTGTCGCGCACCGACAGCGAACCCGCACGCGCACGCGAGCGCGAGCCCGAGATCGCAGCCGCCGGCCACGGCGCCGGCCCCGCGACATCCGCTCGCACTGCAGACGCGCCGTAGACTCGCGCCATGCGGTTCGGCGTCGTCATCCTGCCCCAGTACGACTGGCCCGAGGCCGCGGCGCGATGGCGCCGTGCCGAAGAGCTCGGGTTCGACCACGCGTGGACCTACGACCACCTCTCGTGGCGCGGGCTCGCCGGCGAGCGCTGGCACGCGACCGTGCCGACGCTCACGGCGGCGGCGACGGTGACGAGCCGCATCGGGCTCGGCACGTTCGTGGCGTCGCCGAACTTCCGGCACCCGGTTCCGTTCGCGAAGGACATCGCGACCGTCGACCAGATCTCGGGCGGGCGGGTGCTGCTCGGCCTCGGGTCCGGCGGCACCGGATTCGATGCACACGTGCTCGGACAGCCCGAACTGTCGCCGCGTGAGCGGTTCGCCCGGTTCGCGGAGTTCGCCGAGGGGCTCGACGCGCTGCTGCGATTCGAAGGGGCCGTCGCCGGCGGGGCATCCGGCATCTCGTTCGAGGGGGAGTGGTACACGGCAGCCGGCGCGCGCATGGTCGGCGAGCCCGCGCAGCGCCCGCGCATGCCGCTGCACCTCGCAGCGAACGGGCCGAAGGCGCTCGCGCTCGCGGTGCGCATCGGCGACGGCTGGGTGACGACGGGCGGCGACCACGACGACGACGCGACCTGGTGGCGCAGTGTCGGCGACCTCATCCACCGCCTCGACGACGCCTGCGCGGCGGCCGGGCGCGACCCGTCGACGATCGCGCGCACCCTCTCGCTCGACGACGAGGCGCGGTACAGCCTGGCGAGCGTCGGGGCGTTCGAAGACGCGGTCGGCCGCGCCGCCGAGCTCGGCTACACCGATGTCGTGTCGCACTGGCCGCGCGAGCACGGTCTCTACGCGGGCGACGAGTCGGTGGTCGACGAGGTGGCTGCGCGGCTCCCCGCGCTGCGCTGAACGTCGCTCGGGCTGTACCTCCGCCGCGCTGGCGTCGCGCTTCGCGAGGCCGTGCGCGCGATAGCCTGATCCTCATGCCCGCGCCCCGTTCGAAGCCGCTGTTCGCCTGGGAGCCGTTCCCGTTCATCGTCGTCGGCGTGCTGCTGCTGCTCACCTCGATCGTGCGACCCGAGGCACCGCCGTGGGTGCTGTGGCCGTTCGTGGCGGTGCTCGTGGTCGCGGTGGCGTGGCTCGCCGTCGCGCTCATGCGCGGGGGCGGCAAGGCGAATCCCGACCAATGGGGCGACCTCAAGACCCTCGAAGGGCTCGAGATCGTCGATGCGCTGCACGTCGAACGCGGCGTTCGCGCGGTGGCGCCGGTGGCCGACGTGCATCGGCACCAGCCCGCGATCGAACTCGCGCTGCTGTTCGGCGGCACCGAGCAGTCCGCCGTGCTCGTGCCGCGGGCCAGTCGCTGGCTCTCACGCCGGTACCGCATCGGCGTGCAGCTCGTCGGCGGCGATCACCCCCGTCACGCGGGATTCCTCGAGGAGGCCGCCGACGTGCGGTGGCGCGATGCGCTCGACGCGCTCGCGGCAGCGGGGTCGTTACGTGCGGGTTCCGGCGCTCATCGTGGGCACGGCGCGTCCGTTCACGGTCGAACTCGACCTCAGCGGGCTCGAGGCCGCGCTCGAGGTGCCGCCGAACGGACTGACGCCGACGACGGCCGGCTCAGGCTCGACGGCGCGCGTGCGCAGATCAGGCGGTGGGCTCGGCGGCCTCGGCCGCTTCGGCCTCGCGGCGCGCGAGGTCGGCGCGCACCTGGTTCATGTCGAGTTCGCGCACCTGCGAGACGAGGTCGTCGAGCACCGGGCGGGGGAGCGCGCCGGCCTGGGCGAACACGCCGATGCCGTCCTTGAAGGCCATGATCGTCGGGATCGACGTGATGTTCATCGCGGCCGCGAGCTGCTGCTGCGCCTCGGTGTCGACCTTCGCGAACGTCATGTCGGGGTTCGCCTCGGCGGCAGCCTCGTAGTTCGGCGCGAACTGCAGGCAGGGACCGCACCAGGCCGCCCAGAAGTCGACGAAGACGGTGCCCCCTTCGAGGATGGTCTTCTCGAAATCGTCAAGGGTGAGCGCAACGGTTGCCATGGATCCAGCCTAAACGCAGCCGCTGGGCGCCCGCCCGGTGTTCGCTGGAAGCGACCCGGGCGGCGGTATGGTGAGGTCGTGGCGGCATTCGACGGGGTGCTCGGCGCATTCCGGCGTCGACCCGGGACTCCCGAACCGGCCGGCCCGGTCGCATCGATCGATCGGGTCGTGATCGACGATGCCCGCGCGCTCGATGAGGCCCTGCCCGACCTCGATTGGCGGCGCCTGCCGCCGGGCACCGAGCGCAGCTGGTTCGACGCGCCGAGCGGGCGTCTCGCGCGCATCGCACTCGGGGCCGGTCGACGGGCCGCGTGTCGTCCTGATCCCCGGCGCAACCGGCTCGAAGGAGGACTTCGTGCTCATGCTGCCGCTGTTCGCCGCAGCGGGATTCCGGGTCGAGTCGTACGACCTCGCCGGCCAGTACGAGTCGGCCGATGCCGGTCCGTGGAACCTCGACCCGCCGCGCACCCACTACGACGAACGGCTCTTCCTCGACGACCTGCTCGCCTTCCTCGACGACGGCGCCGGCCGCGCCCACGTTCTCGGGTACAGCTTCGCGGGCACGCTCGCCGAGCTCGCCCTGCTCGAACGCCCCGACCGCTTCGCGAGCCTCACGCTGCTCAGCGCGCCGCCCGAGCCCGGCCTGGCGTTCCGCAGCATCAAGCGCATCGGACCGATCAGCTCGGTTCACCACACCGCGGCAGGGGGCGGCGCTCATGCTCTGGGGCATCCGCAACAACCTGAACAAGGTGCCCCCCGGTCGTCTCGCGTTCGTTCGTGAACGGTTCGCGCTGCACTCGGCGCGAGAGCGTCGACGACATCATCGGCCTGATGATGCGCACGCCCGACGTGCGCGCCGAGCATCGCTGGCCGCACCAGTGCCGAAGCTCGTCGCGGTCGGCGAGCACGACCTGTGGCCGCGCGAGCTGCACGAGCGGTTCGCGCGCGAGATCGGTGCTCGCTTCGCCGTCTACCACACGGGGCACAGCCCATGCGAGACGGCACCGCACCAGCTCGTGCGCGACATGCTGGCGCTCTTCGCCGAGGCGGCCGACGGCACGCAGTAGGGCTGCGGATGTCGCGAGCCGGTCACGCGGGCAGCGGATCCTCGCCGTCGACGTCGACGGCGACCTCGAGTTCGTCGGACCCGACCCAGCGCTGCCGTGCGCGCCTCGCACGCCAGTGCGCCGCGCGGCGCTCGAGCGGCCCCCAGGCACGGAACTCGATCGCGAGCGTGTGGAACGCGATGCGCACGCGTCGCCAGAGCGCCTCGGGGCTGTCGAACGGCCGTGCCGAGACCCCGACGAGCAGTCGCTCGTCGCGCACGACCGTCATGCCGGGCTGGATCCACCACGACAGGTCGAGGTCGTCGTGCACGTCGCCGCGATCGCGGTGCACGAGGTCGCGGAGTTCGAGCCATGCGTCGCGTCGCATGGCGTAGTTGGAGCCGAACACGGGCGGATGCGAGAGCAGCGATCCGATCATGGTGAAGTACCCGCCGATGTAGATGTTGCGGGCGATCCAGCGGATGACGCCGTTGGCGCCGTAGAAGACGCCGGAACCGGTGACGAACGTCGGCTGGTCGGGGCGCGACATCCGATGCTCGACCTCGGCGAGCCATCCCGGAGCCGGGCACCGAATCCGCGTCGAGCCGGGCGAGCAGGTCGCCGGATGCCGCGTCGAAACCGGCCGCGGTCGCCGGCCAGATGCCGCGCAGCGGCTCGGTGACGAGCCGAGCGCCCCCGGCACGTGCGACCTCGGCCGTGGCATCCGTGGAGCCGTTGTCGACGACGATGATCTCGTCGGCCGGGCGTGTCTGCGCGGAGAGCGCGTCGAGGCAGGCGGCGAGATAGCCCGCATCGTTGTAGCTCGGGACCACGACCGAAATGGTGACCATCAGCGCGAGTCTAGCCATCGGCACCCGGTGCGGCGCACGATTGCTGCGCATGCCGCGCGAGTTCGGCGCAAGGGGTTTCCCTGCACGTTCAATCCCCTTAGGCTCCCCCATAGCCGTGGCACCCAAACAGGGCGCCCCAGTTGGAGGGAAGACAATGAAGTCACCTGTAACACGATCACGCGGGCTCGCGATAGCGACGGTCGCCGCATTCGCCGTCGCGTTGATCCCGGTCGGCGCGGCAACCGCCGCACCGGCTGCGAAATGCGACAACCGCAACAACAACACGATCTCGAAGCTGCTCGAGTGCGTCGACGCCGACGGCGCGATGGAGCACCTCGAGGCATTCCAGGCGATCGCCGACGAGAACGACGGCAACCGCGCTGCCGGCACTTCGGGCTACGAGGCCAGCGTCGACTACGTCGTCGACACGCTCGAGGCCGCCGGCTGGAACGTCACGATCGACGAGTTCGACTTCACGTACGTCGGCCCGTCGACGCTCCAGCAGCTCACTCCGGTGAATGCGTCGTACCCGACCGGGCCGTTCACCGGCAGCGGGCCGGGCGACGTCACGGCGGCGGTCACGCCGGTCGACCTGCAGCTCGGCCATCGGCGAACACCAGCACCAGCGGCTGCGAGGCAGCCGACTTCGCCGGATTCCCGGCGGGCAACATCGCGCTCATCCAGCGCGGCACCTGCCACTTCGGCGATCAAGGCGCATCAACGCCGAGGCGGCAGGCGCCGGCGGCGTGATCATCTTCAACCAGGGCAACGACGACGACCGATGCGCGCAGGACCTGATCGTCGGCACGCTGGGCGGCTCCGAACGTCGTCGGCATTCCCGTGGTCGGTGCGAGCTACGAGCAGGGCGTCGCGCTCGCGCAGACCGGCTCGACGGCCCACGTCATGGTGCCGCTGCCCGAGCAGCGCCCGCAGAAGAACGTCATCGCCGAGCTCCCGGGCAAGAACGACGACAACGTCGTCATGGCCGGCGCGCACCTCGACTCGGTGCAGGCAGGCCCCGGCATCAACGACAACGGCAGCGGATCCGCTTCGCTGCTCGAGCTCGCCCAGCAGATGTCGAAGGTCAAGCCCGAGAACACCGTGCGCCTCGCATGGTGGGGTGCCGAAGAGGCGGGCCTGCTCGGTTCGCAGGCGTACGTCGACGGACTGAGCCAGGCCGAGAGGGACCGCATCGCGCTGTACCTGAACTTCGACATGGTCGCCTCGCCGAACTACATCTTCATGATCTACGACGGTGACGAGTCGCAGTTCCCGGCGCCGGTCGTGGTGCCCGAGGGATCGGTCGCAGATCGAGGACCTCTTCGAGAGCTACTTCACGAGCGTGGGCGAGCCGTATGACGACGCCGAGTTCAGTGGTCGCAGCGACTACGAGGCCTTCATCCTCGAGGGGATTCCGGCCGGTGGCCTGTTCACGGGCGCCGAGGTCGTGAAGACCGAAGAGCAGGAGGCGATCTGGGGCGGCGTCGCGGGTGAGTCGTACGACCAGTGCTACCACCAGGCGTGCGACACGATCGACAACGTCAACGATCGACGCGCTCGACGTGAACATCGACGCGATCGCGCTCACCGTGCTCGCCTACTCCTACTCCACGGAGTCGGTGAACGGCGTGGTCGGCAAGAACATCCCGGGCGGCCTCGCGCTCCCGGCGCCGGCCGGACCTGAGGGCACCACCGGCAGCGGCGGCGGTCACTCGCACGGCGACGTCGAGTAAGCCAGCCTGAACAACGGGGGCGGGGGTGCCGGATCGGCACCCCCGCCTTCGTGCGAGATCCGACAGAATCGACGGGAATAGATCGGGCGGGACATCCGTTCTGATCTCATTGCATGCAAACGCATGGATAAGTTCTCGGCCCAGGAGGGCGAAATGCAGTTCGGAATCTTCACCGTCACCGACATCACCCAAGACCCCACGAACGGTCGCACTCCGAGCGAGCACGAGCGCATCAAGGGCACCATCGCCATCGCGAAGCACGCCGAGGAGGTCGGGCTCGATGTCTTCGCCCTCGGCGAGCACCACAACCCGCCGTTCTGGTCGTCGTCGCCCACGACGACGCTCGCGTACATCGCGGCGCAGACCTCGACGCTCCAGCTCTCCACGGCGACCACGCTGATCACCACGAACGACCCGGTGAAGCTCGCCGAGGACTACGCGATGCTGCAGCACGTGTCCGACGGCCGCGTCGACCTCATGCTCGGTCGCGGCAACACCGGCCCCGTCTACCCCTGGTTCGGTCAGGACATCCGCCAGGGCCTGCCGCTCGCCCTCGAGCACTACGAGCTCCTGCACCGCCTGTGGCGCGAAGACGTCGTCGACTGGTCGGGCAAGTTCCGCACGCCGCTGCAGGGCTTCACGGCCACGCCGCGTCCGCTCGACGACGTGCCCCCGTTCGTGTGGCACGGCTCGATCCGCACGCCCGAGGTCGCCGACCAGGCCGCCTTCTACGGCGACGGGTTCTTCGCGAACCACATCTTCTGGCCGGCCTCGCACACCCAGCGCATGATCGCGCTGTACCGCCAGCGCTTCGAGCACCACGGCCACGGCACCGCCGCGCAGGCGATCGTCGGACTCGGCGGCCAGGTCTTCATGCGCAAGAACTCGCAGGACGCCGTCAACGAGTTCCGTCCGTACTTCGACAACGCGCCCGGTCTACGGCCACGGCCCGAGCCTCGAGGACTTCACGCAGCAGACGCCGCTCACCGTCGGCAGCCCGCAGGAGGTCATCGACAAGACGCTCGGCTTCCGCGACTACGTCGGCGACTACCAGCGCCAGCTGTGGCTCATGGACCACGCCGGACTGCCGCTGAAGACCGTGCTCGAGCAGCTCGACCTGCTCGGTGAAGAGGTCGTGCCGGTGCTGCGCAAGGAGTTCGCGAAGAACCGTCCGGTCGAAGTTCCGGATGCCCCGACCCACGCCTCGCTCGTCACCGCCAAGTACGGCGACCAGGCGCCCCGCCAGGCCACGCCGAACGCGAACCGCGGCGACAACCTCACCCTCGGCTCGCCCTACCAGGACACGTCGGTCGTCGAGGCCTCGAAGCCGGGCTCGGCATTCGGCGCAGCCGCAACCCGCAAGGAGTTCGTGCGATGACCACCAAGCGCATCGTCATCATCTCGGCCGGTCTCAGCACGCCGAGTTCGACCCGCCAGCTGGCCGACCGCCTGACCGCCGACGCGGCGTCGATCCTGCGCGAGCGCGGCGTCGACGTCGAGGCGCAGGTCTTCGAGCTGCGCGACCTCGCGCACGACATCACGAACCACCTGCTGCTGGGCTTCGCCCCGCCGAAGCTGCAGGAGGCGCTCGACGCCGTGTCGACGGCCGATGGCCTGATCGCGGTCACGCCGATCTTCTCGACGAGCTATGCCGGCCTGTTCAAGTCGTTCATCGACGTGATCGACCCGCAGGCGCTCACCGACCTTCCGGTGCTCATCGGTGCGACGGGCGGAACGTCACGTCACTCGCTCGCGATCGACTACGCGATCCGGCCGCTGTTCACCTACCTGCACGCGATTCCGGTCACGACCGGCGTGTTCGCGGCGACGAGCGACTGGGGCAACGGCGGCGACGGCGTGCGTTCGCTGCCCGACCGCATCTTCCGCGGCGCGAAGGAGTTCGCCGAGCTCGTCGAGCGCACCGACCGCTCGGACCTGATCAACGACCCGTTCGCGCTCGACCGCCCGATGGGTCACCTCGTCGGCGGGTTCACGGGGCAGTAGAGCGGCCGCTGCAGCGACGGATGCCGTGGCGATCCAGTTCGCCGCGGCATCCGTCGTCTGCGTGGCGAAGGTTCCGCACGGCCCGCCGCGACGCACGCCGTTGCGCTGCTCAGTTCGGTACCTCGTTCGTGCTCGACCGTCCCTCTGGAGCACCTCGTCGAAGGTAGTCCCGCGGGTGAGCGGGGGAACCTGCGCCGTGGCTTCGTCGGCTGAGTCGATGTGTCGGTGCGACGGTCCCGTCGGGCGCGGCGCGGTGCGCGCGACGGTCCTCGTCGGGCGACGCGGCGCGGTGCGCGCGACGGTCCTTGCGGGCTGCCGCGCGCACGGCGCGCCGGTGGGCGCGAGTCGGAACGGGTCCGCGGGTGTCCGGCCAATCGAGATCGACGACCGAGTCCTTCGGACCGTCGTCCTTGCCGGTCTGCCTGCCGCGCCACCAGGGTGCCCACCACAGCGCGGTGCCGCCGACCCATCCGACGATGAGCAGGTCGGCGACCTGGCCGGTCATCGGCGCCGATGCCATGAACGCGAGCGCGGTGATCGCCGATGCCAAGCCGGTGGCGGCCGCGGTCCATGCGATCGGCATGGCGCTTCGCAGCGGGTCGCGGGTGAGGCCGCCGACCATCGTCGCGGCGATCGCCGCGCCGATGACCGTGGCGCCGAGGACGTGCCAGACCACGGCGGACCACCCGAGCGAGTTCGTCCAACTGAGCTTCACGGGAACGAGCGAGGCGATGGGAGTCGTCAGGAGCGTGGTGAACGCGATCGCCCCGACGGCACCGAGGACGGCGAGTGCGATCGGGCGCGGCAGGCCTGCGCGCAAGCGTGACCGGCACGGTCTGGAGCGCGTGCGCCGCCGCCTCGCCGACGGCGATGAACGCGATCAGGATCACCCAGTAGAGCACCTCGCCCATGCCGAACAGCGCGACGACGACGACGAGCACCGCGGCGAGGACGAAGGTCGCGCTGACCAGTGCGACGCGCCCACTCCTCGCCCGCCACTCGGCCCATGCGATCACGTCGCGGGTCCAGCGGCCGGGTGGTGGTGTGCGCGAGGATCTGGCGGTCGTGACGACGCTTCGACTGCACGGCCGCCGCGAGTCGGATGCCGATGAGCGCGACGGCCAGCGCCGTCACCACGTACGCGATGACGGTGGTGTCGCCGATCTCCTGCAACTCAGGCGTCGAGCTCATCGGCCAGACGGTCACCGCGCTGGCGGCGAGCAGGCCGGCGAGCAGGATCAGGCGCGGTATCGAGATGACGGCGGGCAGCAGCACGGCGATCGGACGCAGCAGCCAGTGCAGGAATCGCTTGGGGGAAGTCGCGCGTTCACCGTGGGTCAGCGCACTCGACGCCGCGCGCAGCGTGCGGGAGACGATCGCGACTCGATAGGAGTCCGACAGCGCATCGAAGCCCTGCGTGCCGCGCACGAATCGTTCGCGTGTCGCCTGGGTGCGCGGGACGTCCGTCCGACCCGGGAGGCTGAGGAGCGTGAGCTGCTCGGTCGTTCGGGTCGGTGCCGGTGTCCGCGGCGCTTGCGGCGGGAGCGGCGTCGAGTTGAGCGAGGAGTTCGCGGTGCACCCGCGCGAGGGTGGCGGCCTCGGTCAGGTCGGCGGCGGCCGTCTGCCGGCGTCGGAGTCCGAGTCGGAGGGCGCTATCGGGTGCAGACGGGAGCGACGAGAAGAATTCCACGATCCCCGACGCGGCGTCGAGCCGTCCCCACCACCAGTCGTTGAGGCGCCAGTCGCGGCTCAGGAAGCCGGCGATGTTCGCGGCCCTGAGGCCGGCGAGCTTGGCGGTCGATCGGAGGTTCTGCTCGTCGAGCAGGTTGCCGACGGTGACGGCGTCGAGCTCGCGCGCACGGTGAGCGAGGGCCGAGCGGTAGCCCCGAAGCAACTGGTCCTCCATGAGGCGCCGGTACTCGAGCGGCTGCGCGGGCTGCACGTCCGAACCGATGCGGTGGAAGCGCACCGATGAGATCGGCTGTGGGATGCCGCTGCCACCGAACAGCAGCGGCAGCTGGCGGGCGGTGAGTGGATGCTCGGGGCGGCTCTCGAGTCGCGACCAGGGCGTGCGCAACCAGCGCTCCTTCGCGCCGGTCTCCTTGATCCATCGCCGACGCCCCGAGCAACCACCCGACGATGTCGTCGAGCTCGTCCCACGCCTCGGCATGGTGGCCACCACCGCGTGCGTCGGCCGCAAACCAGCTCGTCACGACCTCGTCGGCGTCGATCGGGCTCAGGGTTCCGCCCGCCCGCTGGGCGTTCATCCGGTCCTTCGCGCTCCTCGAGCGTGGCGAGGATCGCCACGTCGCGCGCCAGGGTCGCCTCGCGGATGACTCGGCTGAGCTTGCGTCGCACGAGTGCGCGAGGTGCGACCGCCGACACGGGCTCGATGGTCGGGTGCGAGGCCCCCTCGTGGTCGGCCGGATGGCGCCGGTCGTCGTCGCCGATCGGCTCGGGCGCGAGTGACGCGTCGAAGGCGTCGTCGAGTTCGGCGAGCACGCGATCATGGAAGGCCGTCTGCTCGATCGCCCGGATCCAGCTGAGGGCGGCCATGCTCGCGTCCACGAGTGCCTGGCGCCCGCGAGCCGTCTCGCGATGGTCGATCGGGAGTGACGTGCGACCCGATGAGTGCTCGGTCGTCCGGTCGTGCAACCGGTCGGCCGCGTTGCGGAACGCCGCTTCGACGTGCACGATGCTGAGGCGGTCCAGTGCCAGCAGCTCGGGCCGCTGGGCGAGGTCGGTGCCGAGCAACCACTCGCCGGGATGCAGGAGGGATGGGGCGAGCAGTTCGAAGTCGCTCAGTGCCCGGTACCCGGCATACGCCGCCGCGGCGCGCGCCTCGGACTCGGCGTCGAGTGAGCTGCCGTCGATGCGCTCGGCGAGCAGTTCGTTCCGCGCTTTCGCGACGCTGGTCGTCGCGCGCACCAGGTCGACCTCCTCGATCTCGTCGTCGCGCGACTCCCGGGCACTTCGCTTGCGCAGGCCGCGACGATCGTGCTCATGACCCGCGAGCCGACGTCATCGCGCACCGTTGCGGTGTCGGTGCGGAACGCGGGCTCGGAGTCGCCGTTGCGTCCTCGGCGTGCGCAGGAGGGTCGGACGGCTCGACGCGTAGGCGGTGGGGCGCCGGAAGAGCGCAGCCGTCTCCTTCGGAGACGGGTCGAGGTAGAGGATCGCTCGGTTGCTGTGCTCGTCGGCAGGCATGTTCCGAACCGCGTTCAGGGCACGATCGATCGGGATGTTGTCGAGGATGCCGCCGTCGGCGACCCGGAACGGATGCGTCGCGGCATCCTCTCGATGCGCGTTGAACACCATGCGCATGTCGGGTGCGTCGAGCGCCTCGCAGGGATCGCGGGGGGAGGCCCAGCCGTGTGCGCCCGCGAGCGGGTCGCGGCCCGAGTAGATCAGCGCGGGTTCGAAGATGAACGGGAACGAGGAGGTCGAGCGCGCGGCGTATGCGATGCGCGCGATGTCCGCGAGGTCGCGCGCATCGAGCGGGTCGGTGTAGCGCGGAGGGACGGCGCGGTCGTCGAGGGCGTCGCGCCCGCCGACGAACCGGAACTGCGCTCGCCCTTCGGCCGTCGTGCGGTCACTCGAGTCGACGGCGTCGAGCAGGGTCGCCGAGAGGTCGACGACGACCTGGTCGGCGCGCAGCGGGCTCACCGGGTCGCGGCCGTCGATGATCTTCAGGATCTCGTGTGAGAGCTGCGGCCAGAAGTATCCGTCGCCGCGCATGACCGCGTCGTACCGGCTCGGATCGCCCGTCTGCAGGAGTCCCCACGCGGAGCCCGCCTCGAGCCACGTGTCGAGCATCGTGTCGAAGCCGACCCCCGCCCGCTGCGCGACCGCATACAGCACCCCATTGAGCCCGCCCGCGCTCGCGCCGGCGAGCACATCGAACTCGACGCGGTCGTACCCCTGCGACTTGAGCAGGCGGGCGTACTCCGACGCCCGGCGCACGAGGTTCGGATCCGCGCCACCCCGGCCGCGCTCCTTCGCGTTGGTCTTGTGGAGCAGTATCGCGCGACACGAGCCGTGATCGTCGAAGAGGCGGATGCGTCTGAGGATGTCGAGTTCGGCGACTGCGCCCCCGATCCACACGGCGAGGCTGAGTCCGCCCTTCATCGCAAGTGCGATGCGTAGCGTGCGACGATGCCAGGGTTGCAGTTTCGCGACGCGGTCGGGCAGCAGACCGGACTCCGTCGCAGTGCCGTCGGGGGAGAGGTCGTGGAACGTCGCGCGGCCGGCGCCATCCGGCCCCGAGAACGAGGCTGATCCTTCGCCCGGCCGATCTTCGAGATCCAGTTCGATGAATCCCACATCGGAACGTTGCCCGCTCATGCGCGCCTCCCGCACGTAGAACATGAGAGATCTTCAGCAAGAATCTACGCCCTACCGGGCCGGAGCGTCAGGGGTAGCCCTGAATCACGGCTAGCCCGCCCGTCGTCGATGAGGCGATCGACGAGCAGTCCGAGCATGATCGCGACCGGAATCGAGATGGCGAGCCCGAGGATCGGGTCGTCGCTGAACACGCGACGATCTGCCCGTCGAGAAAACGCGCAGATCACCTGCCGCGACCGGCCGAGAGTAGCCTCAGCACTATGGACGCTGACGACGTCGACGGCTCGCGGCGTTCGCATCGCCGGATCGCGACGCCGTGCTCGACAGCCGCTCAGGTGGCCGAAACGCCCGTGAGCGAATCGCGCACACGACGACGGTGGGGAGGTCTGGGAGGCCCTCCCCACCGCCACTGCGACCACCTCACTCGAGCACGAAGCTGACCTCGAGCGTCACCGACCACGCGGTGATCTTGCCGTCGACCGCTTCGACCTTCTGCTCCTTCACCCATGCACCGCTGACGTGGCGCAGGGTCTCTGCGGCGCGTGCGACGCCGGCGGCGACGGCGTCTTCGAAGCTCGTCTCCGAACGAACGGTGATGGTGGTGACACGTGCGACGGAAGCCATGGTGTTCCTCCTCGAACTGGCGGATGTGCGTGCACGCCCATCATGGCCCTTCGCCCCACCGGCCGCGAGGGGTTGACGGGCGGATGCCGCGGGCTGTCCCGTCGGGGACACCACGGCGAACGGCATCCGACGACTCGGTGAACCCTCGGCGCATCAGGGCCGTTTCGGCGCGGATCGGCGATTCGCGCCCCCCACGCTTGAAGCGTGAAGGTCGTCCTCCTCGCAGAATCGTTCCTCCCGCACATGAACGGCGTGACGCACTCGCTGCTGCAGGTGCTGCGCCACCTCGAACGGCGCGGCCACGACGCGCTCGTCGTCGCACCGCGATCGGGCCCGATCGACCAGACGCTCTACGGAGCCGAGCCCGTGCTCCTCCCGTCGATGCCGCTGCCGAGCTACCCCGACGTGCGGGTGACGCTCGCGAGCACGCACAAGCTCGCGACGATCCTGCGCGGGCACGATGCCGATGTCGTGCACCTCGCATCGCCCTTCGTGCTCGGCTGGCGGGGCGTGCTCGCCGCCGAGGCGCGTCGGCATCCCGTCGGTCGCGGTCTACCAGACCGACATCCCCTCCTACGCCGAGCGCTACGGCATCCCCGGCGCGGCCCCGGCCCTGACCCGGCACCTCGGCAGGCTGCACCGCCGCGCCGACCTCACGCTCGCGCCGTCGACCTCGGCGCTCGACCGACTCGAGTCGCTCGGCGTCGACCGCCTGGCCCTGTGGCGTCGCGGCGTCGACACCGAGCGGTTCGCGCCCGAGCGACGCAGCGAGGCGTGGCGCCGCGAGGTCGCGCCGAACGGCGAGATCATCGTCGGCTACGTCGGTCGACTCGCGCCCGAGAAGCAGGTCGAGGATCTCCGCGCCATCGCCGACCTCCCCGGGGTACGACTCGTCATCGTCGGCGACGGCCCCGACCGGCCGGCGCTCGAACGCATGCTGCCCGGTGCGCACTTCGCCGGATTCCTCGGCGGCGACGATCTGGCCGCCGCGATGGCGGGCTTCGACGTGTTCGTGCACCCCGGCGAGAGCGAGACGTTCTGCCAGACGATCCAGGAGGCGATGGCGAGCGGCGTTCCCGTGGTCGCCACGGGCGCCGGCGGTCCCCTCGACCTGGTGCGCTCGAGCGTCGACGGCTGGCTCTACCGTCCGGGCGACCTCGCCGAGCTGCGCAGCCGCGTGCTCGACCTCACGGGCGACGACGCGAAGCGGCGGGCGTTCTCGGTGCGCGCCCGCGAGGCCGTCGCCGGCCGCGGATGGGACCGTCTCGGCGACGAGCTCATCGAGCACTACGAGGAGGTCGCCGAGCGGCACCGCGCGACGCGCGGTGAGCGGGTCGGCTGGGTGCGCCGAAGCCGCGACACCGTCTCACGATCGATGACGATCGAACGAGCAGCGGATGTCCCGACATCCGGCCCGATCGCACCGCCGCGCTGGCGGCGCTACGTCGCCGTCGGCGACTCGCTCACCGAGGGGCTGTGCGACACCTCGCGCATGCCCGAGGGGGAGTACCGCGGCTGGGCCGACCGGCTCGCCATGCTGCTCGCGCTCACGAGCCCCGCCGCCGAACAGGTCGGCTACGCCAACCTCGCCGTGCGCAGCCGCCGGGTCGATGACGCCGTCAGACGCAGGTGCCGCGGGCCGTCGAGCTCGGCGCCGACCTCGTGACCGTGCTGATCGGCGCGAACGACCTCGTCGGTCGGCGCGACGAGCCCGATGCGCTCGCCGCGCGGCTCGAGACCGCGGTCAGGCGGCTGCGGTCGACGGGCTGCGACGTGCTGCTCGTGACGCCGTTCATGCCGCGCCGACCCGCCAGCAGGCTCTTCGCCGCGCGGTTCGCCGCGCTTCAACGCGCGGCTGCGCGTGCTCGCCGCCGAGACGGGCTCGATGCTGCTCGACGTCGACACGATGCCCGAGCTCGTCGGCCACGACCGATGGGCCGAGGACCGCGTGCACCTGAACTCGGCCGGGCACCGCGGCTCGCGTACGCGGCGGCGCGCGTGCTCGGCGTGCCCGACGCGCAGGAGCTCGGCGCGCTCGAGCGCGCGGTGCACGCGGTCGCGCAGGTCGACGAGGCGACCGAGGACCGCACGGTCGGCGACCTCGAGTGGCTCCGTCGCCACGCGGCGCCGTGGATCGTGCGTCGCCTGCACGGCCGCACCGCGGGCGACGGCCGCGCGGCGAAGCGACCCGAACTCGTCACGGTCGTCGTGGCGGCGGAACCGGTGCCGACAGCCGGCGCGACGCGGCGCGCTCGGCGCGTCGGGCCGACGGCCCGCTGAGCGGTCAGCCGCTCTTGCGGCGGAACTCGCGCTTGTGGTCGACCGGGCCGTGCGTGCTGCTGGGCGCCGCCGCCGCCGTCGAGGTGCGATTCGCCCTCGCGCTGCTTCGAGGCCTTGTTCTTGCGCTCGAGTGCCTCGCGGAACTTGCGCTTCGTCTCGTCGGACGGGCCCGTGGTCTGCTCTTCGTCGGACGTCATGGGTTCGAGTCTGGCACGGATGCCGCGGCCACGCGCCGCGCGCGGGCGCCGCGCGGCTGCGCCGCGCACGGGACATCCGCTGTTCACAGGGCGAAAATGCGCTCTCTGCTAGCATTGGGCGAGTTGCCCGCATTCGGGCAGCCGACTGGCGCTCCGCCTGAAGAACCGGGTCGCCCATGGAGCAGGCCGGCAGGAAGCTGGTCCCCTGTGGTGGATCACCAACTCGACGCGTCGATTGGTGGACTTCTACTGGTGGCCAGCGTGAGCGCATGCTCTTGCGGTTCGTAATGCCTGTTCCTGCTCCTGATGTATGAGTCGCGCCCACACGGGGTGCGACGTAAAACAAAGGAGACGACCTCTTGGAAGGTCCTGAAATCACGTTCGCCGAAACCGTCATCGACAACGGCAAGTTCGGCACGCGCACCATCCGCTTCGAGACCGGCCGCCTCGCCCAGCAGGCGCAGGGTTCGGCCGTCGCCTACATCGACGAAGAGACCATGCTGCTCTCGGCGACGTCGGTCTCGAAGCAGCCGAAGGAGCACTTCGACTTCTTCCCGCTCACGATCGACGTCGAAGAGCGCATGTACGCCGCGGGCCGCATCCCCGGCTCGTTCTTCCGTCGCGAGGGCCGCCCCTCGACCGAGGCGATCCTCACCTGCCGCCTCATCGACCGCCCCCTGCGCCCCTCGTTCGTCGAGGGCCTCCGCAACGAGGTGCAGGTCGTCGTCACCGTGCTCGCCATCGAGCCCGACGAGTACTACGACGTGCTCGCGATCAACGCGGCGTCGCTCTCGACGCAGCTCTCCGGCCTGCCGTTCTCGGGCCCGGTCGGCGGCGTGCGCGTCGCGCTCATCGACGGCCAGTGGGTCGCGTTCCCGAAGTACTCGCAGATCGAAGAGGCCGTGTTCAGCATGGTCGTCGCCGGTCGCGTGGTCACCGAGGCCGACGGCTCGCAGGACGTCGCGATCATGATGATCGAGGCCGAGGCCACCGACAACGCCTGGAACCTCATCCAGGCCGGCGGGGTCAAGCCCGACGAGACCGTCATCGCGCAGGGCATCGAGGCGTCGAAGCCGTTCATCAAGCAGCTCGTCGAGGCGCAGCAGCACGGTCGCGTCCACCGCGGCCAAGCCCACCGCCGACTACCCGACGTTCCCGCCCTACCAGGCCGAGACCTACGACGTCGTCGCGGCGCTCGCCTACGAAGAGCTCAAGGGCATCTACCAGATCGCCGAGAAGGTCGCGCGTCAGGACGCCGACGACGCGCTCAAGGCGCGCGTCAAGGAGCACGTCGCCGCGAAGGTCGAGGCCGGCGAGCTGCCCGAGTCCGCCAACGCCGAGGTCTCGCGCCGCCTACAAGTCGGTCACGAAGCTCGTCGTGCGCTCGCGCGTGCTCGAAGAGGGCGTGCGCATCGACGGCCGCGGCCTCGCCGACATCCGCCCGCTCGACGCCGAGGTGCAGGTCGTGCCCCGCGTGCACGGCTCGGCCATCTTCCAGCGCGGCGAGACCCAGATCCTGGGCGTCACCACGCTGAACATGCTGAAGCTCGAGCAGCAGATCGACTCGCTGAGCCCGGTCACCAAGAAGCGCTACATGCACAACTACAACTTCCCGCCCTACTCGACCGGTGAGACCGGCCGCGTCGGGTCGCCGAAGCGTCGCGAGATCGGGCACGGCGCACTCGCCGAGCGCGCGCTCGTGCCGGTGCTGCCCACGCGCGAGGAGTTCCCCTACGCGATCCGCCAGGTCTCCGAGGCGCTCGGCTCGAACGGCTCGACCTCGATGGGCTCGGTCTGCGCGTCGACCCTCTCGCTGCTGAACGCCGGTGTGCCGCTGCGCGCCCCGGTCGCGGGCATCGCGATGGGCCTCATCTCCGACACCGTGAACGGTGAGACCCGCTACGCGGCGCTCACCGACATCCTCGGTGCCGAAGACGCGCTCGGCGACATGGACTTCAAGGTCGCCGGCACGCAGCGAGTTCGTCACCGCGATCCAGCTCGACACGAAGCTCGACGGCATCCCCGCCTCGGTGCTCGCCGGCGCGCTGACGCAGGCGAAGGACGCTCGCACGACGATCCTCGCCGTGCTGAACGCCGCGATCGACGGCCCCGACGAGATGGCCCCGACCGCGCCCCGCGTGATCAGCGTGCAGATCCCCGTCGACAAGATCGGCGAGCTGATCGGCCCGAAGGGCAAGACGATCAACGCGATCCAGGACGAGACCGGCGCCGACATCTCCATCGAGGAGGACGGCACCGTCTACATCGGCGCGACCGACGGCCCCTCGGCCGAGGCCGCCCGTGCCCAGGTCAACGCGATCGCCAACCCGACCAACCCCGAGGTCGGCGAGCAGTTCCTCGGCACCGTCGTGAAGATCGCCGCCTTCGGCGCGTTCGTCTCGCTGCTGCCCGGCAAGGACGGCCTGCTGCACATCTCCGAGGTGCGCAAGCTCGCCGGTGGCAAGCGCGTCGAGAACGTCGAAGACGTGCTCGGCGTCGGCCAGAAGATCCTCGTCGAGATCACCAAGATCGACGACCGCGGCAAGCTCTCGCTCGCCCCGGTGCTGGCAGAAGAGGCCGACACCGACGGTCGCGAGACGACGGGCACGCACGCCGAGGCTCCGGCCGAAGGCGCCGACGTCGAGGTCTGATCCTCACGCACGACACCAGCGGATGCGGGGCCGACGCCCCGCTGAGCGTCAGCCGCTCTTGCGGCGGAACTCGCGCTTGTGGTCGGCCGGGCCCTGCGTGTGCTGGGCGCCGCCGCCGCCGTCGAGGTGGGACTCGCCCTCGCGCTGCTTCGAGGCCTTGTTCTTGCGGTCGAGGGCCTCGCGGAACTTGCGCTTCGTCTCCTCGGAGGGGCCTGTGGTGCTCTGCTCGTCGGAAGTCATGCCTTCGAGTCTGGCACGGATGCGGCGGCCGAGGGTCGCGCGCGGGTCGCGCCGCGGCGCGCCGCGCACGCGACATCCGCCGTTCACCGGGCGAAAACCCCCGCTCTGCTAGGCTGGGACCGGTCGCCCGATGGGTTGCCGCTGTTCGAGGTGCCGCAACGCGGCTCGACGCGTTCCGCGTCGCGAACAGCACAACTGCACATCGAGCACCGTGCTCACTCGAGCACTGGAGCAGGCCGGCAGGAAGCTGGTCCCCTGTGGTGGATCACCAATCGACGCGCGAATGGTGGACTTCTACTGGTGGCCAGCGTGAGCACATCGCCTGATGCGTTTCGTAATGCCTGTTCCTGCTCCTGACGTATGAGTCGCGCCCACACGGGGTGCGACGTAAAACAAAGGAGAAGACCTCTTGGAAGGTCCTGAAATCACGTTCGCCGAAGCCGTCATCGACAATGGCAGGTTCGGCACCCGCACCATCCGCTTCGAGACCGGCCGTCTCGCCCAGCAGGCGCAGGGCTCCGCCGTCGCCTACATCGACGAGGAGACCATGCTGCTGTCGGCGACCTCGGTCTCCAAGCAGCCGAAGGAGCACTTCGACTTCTTCCCGCTCACGATCGACGTCGAGGAGCGCATGTACGCCGCGGGCCGCATCCCCGGCTCGTTCTTCCGCCGCGAGGGCCGCCCCTCGACCGAGGCGATCCTCACCTGCCGCCTCATCGACCGCCCCCTGCGCCCCTCGTTCGTCGAGGGCCTCCGCAACGAGGTGCAGGTCGTCGTCACCGTGCTCGCCATCGAGCCCGACGAGTACTACGACGTGCTCGCGATCAACGCCGCGTCGCTCTCGACGCAGCTCTCCGGCCTGCCGTTCTCCGGCCCGGTCGGCGGCGTGCGCGTCGCCCTCATCGACGGCCAGTGGGTCGCGTTCCCGAAGTACTCGCAGATCGAGGAGGCCGTGTTCAGCATGGTCGTCGCCGGTCGCGTGGTCACCGAGGCCGACGGCTCGCAGGACGTCGCGATCATGATGATCGAGGCCGAGGCCACCGACAACGCGTGGAACCTCATCCAGGCCGGCGGGGTCAAGCCCGACGAGGCCGTCATCGCGCAGGGCATCGAGGCGTCGAAGCCGTTCATCAAGCAGCTCGTCGAGGCGCAGCAGTCGGTCGCGTCGACCGCGGCCAAGCCCACCGCCGACTACCCGACGTTCCCGCCCTACCAGGCCGAGGCCTACGACGTCGTCGCCGGCCTCGCCTACGAGGAGCTCAAGGGCATCTACCAGATCGCCGAGCAAGGTCGAGCGTCAGGACGCCGACGACGCGCTCAAGGCGCGCGTCAAGGAGCAGGTCGCCGCGAAGGTCGAGGCCGGCGAGCTCCCCGAGTCGGCCAACGCCGAGGTCTCCGCCGCCTACAAGTCGGTCACGAAGCACGTCGTGCGCTCGCGCGTCCTCGACGAGGGCGTGCGCATCGACGGTCGCGGCCTCGCCGACATCCGTCCGCTCGACGCCGAGGTGCAGGTCGTGCCCCGCGTGCACGGCTCGGCCATCTTCCAGCGCGGCGAGACCCAGATCCTGGGCGTCACCACGCTGAACATGCTGAAGCTCGAGCAGCAGATCGACTCGCTGAGCCCGGTCACCAAGAAGCGCTACATGCACAACTACAACTTCCCGCCCTACTCGACCGGTGAGACCGGCCGCGTCGGGTCGCCGAAGCGTCGCGAGATCGGGCACGGCGCACTCGCCGAGCGCGCGCTCGTGCCGGTGCTGCCCACGCGCGAGGAGTTCCCCTACGCGATCCGCCAGGTCTCCGAGGCGCTCGGCTCCAACGGCTCGACCTCGATGGGCTCGGTCTGCGCGTCGACGCTCTCGCTGCTGAACGCCGGCGTGCCGCTGCGCGCCCCGGTCGCGGGCATCGCGATGGGCCTCATCTCCGACACGGTCGACGGCGAGACCCGCTACGCGGCGCTCACCGACATCCTCGGTGCGGAGGACGCGCTCGGCGACATGGACTTCAAGGTCGCCGGCACGTCGCGAGTTCGTCACCGCGATCCAGCTCGACACGAAGCTCGACGGCATCCCCGCCTCGGTGCTCGCCGGCGCGCTGACGCAGGCGAAGGACGCTCGCACGACGATCCTCGCCGTGCTCAACGCCGGCGATCGACGGCCCCGACGAGATGGCCCCGACCGCGCCCCGCGTGATCTCGGTGCAGATCCCCGTCGACAAGATCGGCGAGCTGATCGGCCCGAAGGGCAAGACGATCAACGCGATCCAGGACGAGACCGGCGCCGACATCTCCATCGAGGAGGACGGCACCGTCTACATCGGCGCGACCGACGGCCCCTCGGCCGAGGCCGCCCGTGCCCAGGTCAACGCGATCGCCAACCCGACCAACCCCGAGGTCGGCGAGCAGTTCCTCGGCACCGTCGTGAAGATCGCCGCCTTCGGCGCCTTCATCTCGCTGCTGCCCGGCAAGGACGGCCTGCTGCACATCTCCGAGGTGCGCAAGCTCGCCGGCGGCAAGCGCGTCGAGAACGTCGAAGACGTGCTCGGCGTCGGCCAGAAGATCCTCGTCGAGATCACCAAGATCGACGACCGCGGCAAGCTCTCGCTCGCCCCGGTGCTGGCCGAAGAGGCCGACACCGAGGGTCGCGAGACCGCCGGCACGCACGCCGACGCGCCCGCAGAGGGTGCCGACGTCGAGGTCTGATCCTCAGCA
>CAWILI010000039.1:0-128338 GCA_963836825.1 uncultured Actinomycetota bacterium | reverse complement strand
GGGTAGACTGCAACGACACCACGCCGCCTGCTGACCCGGCATCCGCCGCGTCCGACGACTGGAGCCCTCTGCAGTGATCCACACCGCACTCATCCCGTTCCTCGACCCCGAGTCGATCATCGCCGCGGCCGGGCCGTGGGCGCTGCTGGTGGTGTGCTTCATCGTGTTCGCCGAGACCGGCCTGCTCGTCGGGCTTCCTGCTCCCGGGCGACACGCTGCTCGTCATCTCGGGCCTGCTCTCGAATCCCGACGTCGTCCGCCGAACGGCGTCTTCGGCGTCGACATCTGGTTCGTGGCGCCTCGCTCATCGGCCTCGCGGCGTTCCTCGGCGGCGAGGTCGGCTACGTGATCGGCCATCAGTGGCGGGCCGAAGGTCTTCGAACGCAAGGAGTGCGGGCTCTTCAGCGTCAAGAACGTCGAGCGCACGAACGCGTTCTTCGAGCGGTTCGGCGGGCTCACGATCATCCTCGCCCGCTTCGTGCCGATCGTGCGCACCTTCGCCCCGGTCGCCGCCGGCGTCGGCCACATGAACCACGGCAAGTACACGCTCTACAACCTCATCGGCGCGGTCCTCTGGGGCTTCGGCCTCACCATGTTCGGCTACCTCATCGGCTTCATCCCGCCGGTCGCCGACCTCGTGCGCGACTACATCGACGTCATCCTGCTCATCGCGGTGGGCGGCACCGCCCTCATCACCGCTCTGGCACTACTTCAGCGAGCGGCACAAGGCGAAGAAGGCCGCGGCGGCCGGCGAAGACGTCGTCACCGACCACGAAGAGGCCGAGCACCTCGTGCTCGACCCCGAGGTGTTCGAGCGCGGTCCCGAAGAGCGCTGACGATCGCGCCCCCTCCAGCGACGTCGGGCGTCGGCGGTACACTCGGCGGCATGAGCTTCCTCTACGAGGAGAAAGCCTCAGCCTCCCCCTTCGTCGACGTGATCTGGCACACCGTCGACATGAGCGACGGCACCTACCTCGCGGCCGCCGACGCCTGCTGGGACATGATCTTCACGCGCATGCCCGACGGGTCGCGCGTGCTGCTGAGCGGCCCCTCGTCGAGCCCGACGGCGGTGCCCTACCGCGCGGGCAACCGCAACGTGGGCGTGCGCTTCACGCACGGCACGTACTTCACCCACGTCGAGCCGCACTCGATGTGCGACCGCACCGTGCCGCTGCCGATGCCCGACCCCGAGCACTTCGAGCTCGCCGATCGCATCTGGCCGATGCCCGACTACGCGACGGTCGACGACCTCCTCGCCGCGTTCGACGCGCACGGCCTCCTCGCCCACGACGCCGTCATCGAGGCGGCGCTGCACGGCGAGCGACCCGCCGGTGTCGCCGCGCACCGTCGAGCGCCACTTCACGCGCATCACCGGGCGCAGCCCGCGGCAGGTGCGCCAGATCGCCCGCGCCCGCGAGGCGGCGGCGCGGCTGCGCACCGGCGAGGCGATCGCGGATGTCGCGTACGAGCTCGGCTACGCCGACCAGTCGCACCTCACCCGCGACGTCAAGCGCCTCACCGGGTACACGCCGGCCGAGTCGCAGCGCCGCGACGAGCCCGTCTGATGCCGCGCTCCGCCGGCCGGTCGGCCGTGTCGTTCCGGTTCAAGACGGCGCACGCGGCATCCGCTTCACTCGACGTCGCACGACCTCGAGAGGACGGAACCGACATGGACGTCACCCCTACACGATCGCGATCTCCGACGCCGAGCTCGCCGACCTGCAGTCGCGGCTCGAACGCACGCGCTGGCCCGCGGCGCTCACCGACGGGTGGGAGCGCGGAACGCCCGTGCCGCTACGCGCAGCGCCTGGCGAGTACTGGCGCACCGGCTACGACTGGCGGGCGCGAGGAGGCGCGGCTCAACCGCCTGCCGCAGTTCCTCGCCGAGGTCGACGGCCAGCCGATCCACGGGCTGCACGTGCGCTCGACGGACGACGCGGCCGTGCCGCTGCTGCTCTGCCACGGCTACCCGTCGTCGTTCGTCGAGTTCGCGGGCATCGCGCCGGTGCTCGCCGAACGCCCGGGCGTCACCGTCGGGCGTCGGACCGGCGCCGGCGTTCCACGTCGTCGCGCCGTCGATCCCGGGCTTCGGGTTCTCGACGCCGCTCACGAGCCACGGCTGGGACATCGCCCGCACGGCGCGCGCCTTCGACGAGATCATGCAGGCGCTCGGCTACGACCGCTACGCGGTGTTCGGCGAGGACGTCGGCGCCGGCATCAGCGAGCAGCTCTGCCTCGATGCCGGCGACCGCGTGCTCGGCTCGCATCGCCGCGACCGACCCGGGCTCGATCGCCACGCAGTACACGCCGCCGACCGACCACCTCACCGACGACGAGCGCGAGCACCACGAGCGACTCAAGGACGCGCGCACCGAGGACTTCGGCTACCTCGCAGCTGCAGACCACCCGGCCGCTCAGCGTCGCCTACGGCCTCACCGACTCCCCGGTCGCCCAGGCGACCTGGATCGTCGAGAAGTTCCAGGAGTGGACCGACCCCGCCCGCGACGCTGCCCGAGGATGCCGTCGACCTCGACGCGCTGCTCACGCTCGATCACGGTGTCGTGGTTCGGCCGCGCCGGCGACGGCGCCGCGAACATGCTCTACGAGGCGGCGCACGCGCAGGCCGCGTGGGGTCGCAGCCACGACCGCCCGCAGGGCATCGCCGCGTTCGGCGACGAGCCGCTCATGCGCCGCATCCTCGACCCCGACGGGCACCTCGCGTTCTGGAGCGAGCACCGGCACGGCGGCCACTTCCCGGCGATGGAGGCGCCCGACGACCTCGTCGGCGACATCCGCGCGTACTTCGCCAGGCTGCTCACGCGTGCGTCGAGCCGGCCGGTCACGGGTGCTGCGGCTGCTCGTGCTCGGCGCGGCCCGCCGGCTCGAGCTGGAACGTCGAGTGCGCGACGTCGAAGTGGTCGGCGAGGCATCCGCCGAGCTCGTCGAGCAGGGCGCCCGTGCGGCCGGACTCGAACACCTACGGCTCGACCTCGACGTGGGCGCTGAACACCGGCGAACCCGAGGTGATCTGCCACACGTGCACGTCGTGCACGGCGACGACGCCGCGCGTGCCGAGCAGGTGCTCGCGGATCTCGGCGACGTCGGTGTCGGCGGGCGCCGACTCGAAGAGCACGTGCATCACGTCGCGCAGCAGCGTGAGCGCGCGCGGCACGATGAGCACCGCGATCACGATCGACGCGATCGGGTCGGCCGGCGTCGAAGCCCGTGGTGACGATCACGACGGCCGCGATGATGACGAGCGCCGAGCCGATGAGGTCGCCGAGCACCTCGAGGTAGGCGCCGCGCAGGTTGATCGAGTCCTTCGCGCCGCCGCGCAGCACGAGCAGCGCGGCGACGTTCGCGACGAGGCCGAGCACGGCGACGACGAGCATCGGCACGCCCTGCACCTCGTGCGCCTCGCCCTCGGCGCCGGTCGATGAGGCGGCCGATCGCCGCGACGGCCACCGACACCGCGACGACGATGAGGATCACGCCGTTCACGAGCGCGCCGAGCACCTCGGCGCGCCGGTACCCGTAGGTCTGCCGGTCGGTCGCCGGTCGCGCCGCGACCATCGCCGCGACGAGTGCGACGACGAGGCCGATGAGGTCGCTCGCCATGTGACCCGCGTCGGCGAGCAGGGCGAGCGACCCGCTCAGCATGCCGCCGACGACCTGCACCACCAGGAACGCGCCGATGATCGCGATCGCCGACCCAGAGCCGGGTGCGGTTCGTCGCCCCGTGGGCGTGCGCGTGATCGTGCGAGTGTGCCATGTCCCTCCAAGCGTAGGCGCGGATGCCGCGTGCGGCCGCTGTTGGGAATGAGTCGCGTTCTCACGGCGCGACCCGCCGGGGTCAGCCGAGGCCGGTGCGGAACCCCTCACGCCAGCTCGGGTACCGCGGCTCCCACCCGAGCTCGCGCTTGGCCTTCGCGTTCGACGACCCGCGGATCTTGGTCATGAGCGACACGCCGTGCTCGCCGATGAGCGGCCGTGCCACCCACGCCGGCACATGCGCGCGGCGGCTTCGCTCCGATCGACCCGCGCGAGCTCCGGCAGCCACTCGCGACACCGGCGCCGGGTCGTCGTCGACGATGTTGTAGACGCCGGGTGCGCCGCGCGTCACGGCGAGCGGCGGTGGCGGATGCCGCGTCGTCGATGTGGCAGAACGACCACACCCCCGCGCCGCCGCCGACGAGCGGCAGCTTTCCGGCCTCCACCATGTCGAGCAGCTCGCCGCCCCGGCCGATGACGTTGCCGGGCCCGTACAGTCCGCCGTACCGCAGCGCGAGGCCGCCGGCATCCGTCGTCGCCTGCTCGACGTACCGGATCGCGGCGAGCGTCTGACGCGACGCCGCCGTCGGCGATCGGGTCGAGCGGGTCGTCCTCCGTCTTCACCGGGCCGCCGCTGCGCTCGTTCGGCCAGCCGGTGAAGCTCTGCGCCACGAACCGCCCGACGCCCGCCTCGCGAGCCGCGGCGAGCAGGTTGTCGGTGCCGCGCGTGCGCAGGGCGTTCGTGCCGGCGAACTGCTCGTCGAAGTGCTTGAGGTCGGGCGCGACGCCGCCGAGCGCGCTGAGCTCGTGCACGATCGCGTCGGGTCGGGCGTCGAGCACGGCGGTGCGCACGGATGCCGCGTCGAGGCCGTCCATGACGACGCCCGCGCGCCCCGGCCGCCTCGATCGCGGCGAGGCGCTCGGCGCTGCGCGACGTGCCGACGACCTCGTGGCCCGCGGCCACGAGCACCGGCACCAACCTGGATCCCACGGCGCCCGAGGCGCCGGCGATGAAGACTCGCATGTGAATCGTCCCTTTCCGTCTCTCACCCCCTCCGACGGACGAGCACCCGCTTCTGTGACACCCGCGCCGACATCCTCGCGACCTGACGCGAATCGCCATGTGCCATGCTCGAAGCATGCCCGCCTCGACCGCGGAGCTCGGCGAACTCCGTCCGCTCATGTTCTCGATCGCCTACCGCATGCTCGGCAGCGTGACCGAAGCAGAGGACGTCGTGCAGGACGCCTACCTGCGACTGCACGAGCGATCGCTCGCCGGCGACGTCATCGAACGACCCGAGGCGTATGCGTCGACCGTCGCCACCCGCCTCGCGATCGACGCGCTGCGGTCGGCGCGGCGCAAACGCGAGATCTACACCGGCACCTGGCTGCCCGAGCCGCTCCCCGACGACGACGCCGATCCCGCCCACCGCATCGAACGCGACGAGACGCTCTCGTTCGCCTTCCTCGCCGTGCTCGAGCGTCTCGGCCCGGTCGAGCGCGCGGTGTTCCTGCTGCGCGAGGTCTTCGACGTCGACTACGCCGACATCGCCGCGATCGTCGAACGCGACGAGGCCGCGTGCCGGCAGATCATGCACCGGGCACGCGCCCGCATCGCCGACGGTCGACCGCGATTCGAGGCGGATGCCACGCGCGACGCCGCGCTCGCTCGACTCGTTCTTCGCCGCGCTCGAGGCCGGCGACGTCGACGCGCTCGCGGGTGTGCTCGCCGACGACGTCGTGTTCTACGGCGACGGCGGCGGCAAGGCGCCCGCGGTGCGACATCCGCTGCTCGGCGCCGTCGCCGTCGCGAGGTTCCTCGCAGGGCTCGTGCGACGCGGCGATGGCCTGCGCGTGCACCTCGACCGCACGTCGGCGAACGGCGAAGCCGCCCTTCGGGTCAGCGCACCCGACGGCGCAACCCTGAGCGTGCTGATGGTGCATGTCGACGGCGGCCGGGTGTCGGTCGTCGGCAACCAGCTGAATCCCGAGAAGCTGCGCCACCTCGGCCCGGTCGGCGACCTCAACGCGCTCGTGTCGGGCGGCTAGATGCGCTTCCGGATCGGGCGATCGCAGGGTTCGATATCCCGGTTCAGCGCCGCGCAGTCGTGCGAGCCGGGGCGGCTTGTCGACGTTGCGTTCTGCCGCTCCATGATTTCGGGACAATCTCACGACTTCTTGACAGGCGTGAACGTCGAGAGGAGGGTGTGCGAAGGGGCGTGATGCCCACGTCATGCGTGTCGAGACCCCCGTGCCGCCGCGGGGACCGAAGCGAGGACCTGACATGACCGAGTCGTTGCTCGCTCGCAGTGCGGGCCTTCTGGCCATCGTCGCGGGCGCTCTGGTCGTCGTCACCCGCGTGGTGATCATGCTGACGACCCCGGCCGACATCGATTCGCTCAAGGTCTTCGTCCTCTCGACCACCCATGCGATCAACGGCGTCGCGTCGATCGTGGCCTTCGCGATGCTCGTGTTCGCACTGGTCGCGTCGTATGACCTCCAAGCCCGCGAAGCCGGCTGGCTCGGCGTGATCGGACTCGGCGCCGCCATCCTCGGCACCGTGTTCATGGCTGGAGACTGGTGGTTCGAGGCGTTCGCCGTGCCGAGGCTCGCAGAGGTCGCCCCAGAGGTGATGGACACGTTCGCGTCCAGCCGACTGCTCCTCGGCGGGCTGACGAGCTTCGCGCTGTTCGGGATCGGCTGGGTCCTGTACGGGATCGCCAGTGTTCGTGCTCGTGTCTTCCCAGCCGCCGTCTCCTGGGCGATCGTCGCGGGTGGCCTGCTGTCCGGGGTCCCCATCGGCATCGTCTACCTCCCCGGGAGCGTCATCCTCGGGCTTGCCTACGTTGCGCTCGGCGCATGGTCGTTGCGTTCGGGCAACGCACGCACGGCGCGCGACGCGAAGGCCGATCGCTGACTGACGTACGCGAATCGAATGGGAGGCCGCCGTGGCCGGCGCAGGCGACCTCGGCCCGGTCGGCGACCTCAACGCGCTCGTGTCGGCCCCTCGGAAGACGCCGACGGACCCGAGCCACCCGGAGTGACCACGCCCGTCTCGTAGCCGAGCATGACGGCGTGCACGCGATCGCGCAGCCCGAGCTTCATGAGGATGCGGCTGACGTGGGTCTTCACCGTCGACTCCGCCAGGTAGAGCGCCGACGAGATCTCGGCGTTGCTCAGACCGCGGGCGACCGCCGTGAACACGTCGGCCTCCCGTTCCGTGAGCGAGGCGAGGCGCGGGTCGTCGTGGCCCAGGCGGGCAGTGCGGTCGATCGCGGCCTGCTGATCCGCAGGAACGGCCTTCGCGTTCCCGTCGACCGGGAGCTGCGCTCCGAAGAGGTCGAGCAGGCGACGCGTGACCCGCGGCTCGACGATCGCGTCGCCGGCGGCGACCGTGCGGATCGCGCCGACCAGTTCGGCCGGGGGCGCGTTCTTGAGCAGGAATCCGCTCGCGCCGGCCCGGAGCCCCGCGAACGCGTACTCGTCGAGGTCGAACGTGGTGACGATGAGCACACGGGTGCCCCGGA
Source organism: uncultured Actinomycetota bacterium (assembly GCA_963836825.1). Lineage (GTDB taxonomy): Bacteria > Actinomycetota > Actinomycetes > Actinomycetales > Microbacteriaceae > Agromyces. The sequence goes on along the minus strand of CAWILI010000039.1, from coordinate 121,040 downwards.
CGCGACCGACGATTCGCTCCGTCGCGGCGATCCCGTCCATCCCGGGCATGCGCACGTCCATGATCACGACGTCGGGCGCCAGTTCGTTCGCGAGCGCGACCGCCTGCGCGCCGTCTTCGGCCTCGCCGACGACCTCGAGGTCGGGCTCGCTCTCGAGCACCATGCGGAATCCCAGCCGGATGAGCGCCTGGTCGTCGACGAGCAGCACCCGGATGCCACGCGCCTGCCGCCGCTCGTCAGCCATCGCCGTGCCCTCCCGCCCCGCCGCCATCACCCTCGGCGCCACCGCTTCCGTCGTGCGGGAGCACCGCGTGGACCCGCCATCCGCCCGTGGGAGTGGGTCCGGCCTCGACGGTGCCGCCGAACACCGCCGCCCGCTCGGCCATGCCGATGAGGCCGCGACCCGACCCGACCGAGCCCGCCGCGTGCGCGCCCGTGCCGTCGTCGGCGACCGTGATGGTCGTCGCGGCCGGTCCGTAGTCGATCGTGACGGTCACGTGCTCCGCCTCCGACGCATAGCGCAGCGCGTTCGTCAGTGCCTCCTGCACCACACGATAGACAGCCAGCTCGAGCGCGGCGTTGGCGATCGGAGCACCGCTGACCGAGTACCGCACCGGCAGGCCGGCGGCGCGGAACCGGTCGACCAGGCCCGCCAGGTCGGCGTGTCCGGGCGCCGGCTCGCGGTTCTGCGCGGCCTCGGTCGACTCGCGGAGCACCGACAACGTCCGGTGCATGTCCTGCAGGGCCGACCGCCCGGTCTCGGTGAGCTTCCCCAGCGCACGTCGCGCGCCCGCCGGGTCGCGCTCGAGGGTCGCATCGGCCCCGTCGGCGAGCGTGATCATGACGGAGAGGCTGTGTGCCACGATGTCGTGCATCTCCCCGGCGATGCGGCTGCGCTCGGCGAGGGTCGCGATCTGCGCCTGGCTGTCGCGCTCGCGGGCGAGCTGCTCGGCGCGTTCGGTGAGCGCCCGCACCCGCTCGGCGCGCTGCCAGGTGTTCGTGCCGAGCAGCACGCCGACGGTGTCGGCCATCGCGATGGTGAGGAGCGCCAGGGGGATGTCGAAGGCACTCGGCTCTCCGAGGTTCGCGGTGAGCTGCGGCAGCTGCACGAAGAGGCTCGCGACCGTCACCGCGAAGGCCGCCGCTCCCGCGATCCAGCCCACCGTCGGCGATCGGAACGCCGCCACCGCGTACAACGCGATCGGCACCGCGAGGATGAGGTTCGACTGCGCCGAGAACGTGAAGACCGTGGTGAGCAGCACCACCACGACGAGCACCGTGAGCGGCGCGACGACGGCGGAACAGCAGCGCGATCGCCGTGCCGGCGATCGTGACCACGTCCCAGACCGTGACCGTGGCCTGGCCGGTGACGACCTCGGAGGCGAGCGTCGCGACGACGATCGCCGTGAAGACGAGCGAGACCGCGACGTCGACGAGCCACGGCCGCGCCCGGAGGAAGCGACGCGGGGCGCCGGCGGCGCGCGGGGATCCCGTCGACCGCCTGGGCGCTCGCCCGGCCGGTCGAGGGACCCCGCTCGGCCATCACACGTCTCGTCTCTTGAAGGGCACTGCGCCCAGCGCTGCCGCCCCTACGGTCCACCCGAGGAGGATGAGTCCCCCGGTGACGATCGGCTGCCAGCCGACCTGGGCTGCGGATTGGAACAGCATCATACCCGCGGAGCTCGGCAGCGCCTGCGGCGAGGTTCGCAGCCGATTCCGGGGATGATCGGGACCAGTGCCGGGGCGAGCACGAGCAGGCCCGAGCACGGCGCCCATCGCCGCCGCGGTGCCGCGGAACAGCGAGGCGATCGCCGTCGACAGGACGGCGATGAGGCCGAGGAACACTGTGCCGCCCGCGAGCGACTGGAGCACCTCGGGTCGAAGAACGACGAGTCGAGCCCGAGACCGGCGAGCGCCGGCTGCGCGATGAGCACGGAGGCGGTTCCGACGACGAGCGCGACGCCGACGCCGATGCTCGCCGACACGAGGAGCTTCGCCACGTAGACGGGCGTGCGTCGGGGCACGGCGGCCAGGGTCGTCGCGAGCAGGCCCGTCGCCCGCTCGGGGCTCACGGCGAGCACGCCGAGGATCGCGACGAGGGCGTACGCGAACATGAAGGCGAGCCCCAGCACGCCGACGCTCGGCGTTGCGCCGTAGTTCTCGGTGACGAGAGCCGCCGGGTCGGGGACGTCCGCCGCGGGCGCGAGCAGGACCAGGTAGAGGATGCCGGCTGCGAAGAGCAGGGTGAAGGCCAGGGCGAGGGCGGCCGTCCAGTAGGTCGAACGGACGGTCCCGGTCTTGACCCATTCGGCGCGGACGACTCGCGCGAACGTGACGCGCGGCGCGATCGAGGTGGACATGAGGGTGGATCTCCTTGGTTCTCGTGGTTCCGGTGCTTCGGGTCCGGAGCATCATCGGATCGCTGCCGGGACCGCCTGGTACTCCAGCGCGGCGTCGGTGAGCGAGAGGTAGGCCTCCTCGAGGGAGGCGGTGCGGGTCGTGAGCTCGTGCAGGAGCACGTCGCGGTCGCGGGCGACGGCGGCGATCGCCGCGGCGTCGAGCCCGGTGATCTCGAGTTCGCCCGCGGTCTCGCTCGTGATCGTGACCTCGGGCCCGGCGAGAGCGGCGGCCAGTCGGTCGGCGTCGGGTGACTTCACGCTGACGCGCGTCGCGCCGACGCCGGCGAGCACCTGCTCCATGGGCGCGTCGGCGATGAGCCTGCCACGTCCGATCACGATCAGGTGGTCGGCCGTCTGCGCCATCTCGCTCATGAGGTGCGACGAGAGGAAGACGGTGCGGCCCTCGGCGGCGAGAGCGCGCAGGAAATGGCGCACCCACACGATGCCGTCAGGGTCGAGTCCGTTGATCGGCTCGTCGAGCACGATGGTCTGCGGGTCGCCGAGCAGCGCGGCGGCGAGGCCGAGGCGCTGCGCCATCCCCATCGAGAAGGAGCCGACGCGTCGCTTCGCGACGCCCTCCATCCCCGTGAGGCGCAGCACCTCCTCGACCCGCGCCCGGCCGAAGCCATGCGTTGCGGCGAGGGCGCGCAGGTGGGCTCGGGCGGTGCGGCCGGGATGGACGGCGCCGGGCCCGAGGAGCGTGCCGATCTCGGTGAGCGGAGCAGCGTGGTCGGCGATCGGCCGGCCGTTCACCCTCGTCGTTCCGGACGTGGGCAGGACCAGGCCGGCGATGGCCCGCATCGCCGTCGACTTCCCGGCGCCGTTCGGCCCGAGGAAGCCCGTGACGGTCCCCGGGCGCACGGTGAACGACAGGTCGTCGACCGCTGTGGTGGCGCCGAAGCGCTTGGTGAGGTGTTCGACTTCGATCATGATGATCGACGATTCCCTTCGAATCGGATGCCCCGCCAGGAGGCCCGGGCGGGAGTTGTGATTCGAAGGTCAGGAAGGGGCGCTCGGCGCCGTCATCCGCCCACGGTGCCGAGATCGAGTCGCCGTGGTACCGGCGAAGGAGTCCTGGGGTACCGTCTTCGGGTCAGCCGGCGAGCTGGGCGGCCACCCGCTCGAGTTCGGGCATGAGCGCGGCGAACGCGCGGGCCCGGTGGCTCTGCTCGTTCTTCTGCTCGGGCAGCAGCTCGGCTGACGTGACCTCGAGCCCTTCGGGCTCGAAGATCGGGTCGTAGCCGAATCCGTGCGATCCGCGCGGCTCGTAGGCGAGGCTGCCGCGCCAGCGGCCCTCGGCGACGAACTCGTGCCCGCCGGGCAGCACGGTGTCGGGCACGACGAGCGCGATGGTGCACCGGAACTCGGCGCCGCGGTGCGGCCGGCGGATGTCGGCGACCTGGTCGAGCAGGAGGCGCACGTTGGCCTCGTCGCCGGCCGACGACCCGGCCCAGCGCGCCGAGAAGATGCCGGGCGCCCCGCCCATGACGTCGACCACGATGCCCGAGTCGTCGGCGAGCGCGATGCGACCGGTGTGCGCCGCCGCCGTGCGCGCCTTGATGAACGCGTTCTCGGCGAAGGTCAGCCCCTCTTCGACCGGCTCGGGCCCGTCGTACGCGAGCACCGAGGCCTGCGGCATCCGATCGCCGATGATGCGCTGGAACTCGCGCACCTTCTTCGCGTTGTGGCTCGCGAGCACGAACTCGAGGCTCATGCGCCCGTCGCCTCGGCAGCCTCGGCGCTCGCGGCGAGCGCGGCGACCTGCAGTCGCGTGAGCTCGGTGGTGCCGGCGAGCGCGAGGTCGAGCAGCGCGTCGAGCTCGCGCCGGTCGAAGGGCGCGCCCTCGGCGGTGCCCTGCACCTCGACGAAGAGCCCGCGGCCGGTGGCGACGACGTTCATGTCGGTCTCGGCGCGCACGTCTTCGGTGTAGGCGAGGTCGAGCATGGGCGTGCCGTCGATGATGCCGACCGAGACCGCCGACGACGGTGTCGATCAGCGGCTTCGCCTTCTGGCCGATGAACTTCTGCTCGCGGCGCCCACTCGATCGCGTCGGCGAGCGCGATGTAGGCGCCCGTGATCGCGGCGGTGCGGGTGCCGCCGTCGGCCTGCAGCACGTCGCAGTCGATCTGGATCGTGTTCTCGCCGAGCCCCTTCATGTCGACCACGGCGCGCAGGCTGCGGCCGATGAGGCGGCTGATCTCGTGCGTGCGGCCGCCGATGCGCCCCTTCACCGATTCGCGGTCGTTGCGCGTGTTCGTCGAGCGCGGCAGCATCGCGTACTCGGCCGTGACCCAGCCCTTGCCCTTGCCGGTCATCCAGCGCGGCACGCCGTTCGTGAACGACGCGGTGCAGAGCACCTTGGTGTTGCCGAACGAGATGAGCGCGCTGCCCTCGGCGTGGGCGCTCCAGCCGCGCTCGATCGTGACCTCGCGCAGCAGGTCGGGTGTGCGCCCGTCGGCGCGCACGATGGTCGTGGGGGTTTCGGATGCCTCGGTCATGCGGTATCGCTCTCCTGTCGAAGCTGTTCGCGGTCGGGGATGGTGACGGCGCCGGTGTGCACGAGCTCGACGCTCGGGATCTCGGGCGCGATGAGCCGGTGGGCGAGGTCGAGGAACGCGCTCGTCGAGTCGCCGGTCGCCTCGTAGCGGTAGGTGGGCGGCGTCGACGCGCGGCGCTCGAGCCCGGTCGAGACGAGCACGCGGTAGACGTCGTTCGCGGTCTCGACATCGCTCGAGACGAGGGTGACCTCCTCGCCCATGACGTACGAGATCGCGCCCTTCAGGAACGGGTAGTGCGTGCAGCCGAGCACGAGCGTGTCGACGTCGGCGGCCTTCAGCGGCGCGAGGTACTCGCTCGGCGATCGCGAGCAGCTCGTCGCCGGTGGTGATGCCCGCCTCGACGAACTCCACGAATCGGGGGCACGCCTGCGAGAAGAGCTCGAGGTGCGGCGCCGCGGCGAACGCGTCGTCGTAGGCGCGCGAGCCGATGGTGCCCGCGGTGCCGATGACGCCGACCCGGCCGGTCTTCGTGGCCGCGACCGCTCGGCGCACGGCGGGCTGGATGACCTCGACGACGGGCACGTCGTAGCGTTCGCGCGCGTCGCGCAGCATCGCCGCAGAGGCCGTGTTGCACGCGATCACGAGCATCTTCACGCCCTGCTCGACGAGGTCGTCGAGCACGGCCAGCGCGTAGCCGCGCACGTCGGCGATCTTCTTCGGGCCGTACGGGCGAGTGCTCGAGGTCGCCGACGTAGAGGATCGACTCGTTGGGCAGCTGGTCTTTCACCGCCCGGGCGACGGTGAGCCCGCCGACCCCGGAGTCGAAGATCCCGATCGGTGCGTCCGTCACGACATCCAAGCTTAGACCGGCGGATGTCCCCGCCGGCCCCGCCCGCATGACCTAGGCTCGTCTGCGTGACCGGGTCTGCTGCGCTCTTCACCGACCGATACGAGCTGACGATGGTCGATGCCGCCCTGCTCGACGGCACCGCCCACCGCGAGAGCCTCTTCGAGGCGTTCGCGCGACGCCTGCCCGACGGGCGCCGCTACGGCGTCGTCGCGGGCACCGGGCGCCTGCTCGAGCTCATCTCGCGGTTCCGGTTCGACGACGCCGAGCTCGAGTGGCTCCGCGAACACGAGGTCGTGCGGCCGGCGACCATCGACTGGCTCGCCGACTACCGCTTCAACGGCGACATCTGGGGCTACCGCGAGGGCGAGGCGTACTTTCCGGGCTCGCCGCTGCTGACGATCCAGGCGACGTTCGCCGAGGCGGTCATGCTCGAGACCCTCGTGCTCTCGACCCTCAACTACGACTCGTCGGTGGCGAGCGCCGCCGCACGCATGGTGTCGGTCGCGCTCGGCCGGCCCATCGCCGAGATGGGGTCGCGCCGCACCGGTGAGCACTCGGCGGTCGCCGCGGCGCGTGCCGCCTACATCGCCGGATTCGACGCGACCTCGAACCTCGAGGCGGGCCGCAGCTGGGGCATCCCGACCATGGGAACCGCGGCGCACGCGTTCACCCTGCTGCACGACAGCGAAGAGGCGGCATTCCACGCCCAGGTCGAGGCCTTCGGGCCGAAGACCACGCTGCTCGTCGACACCTACGACATCGCCAAGGGCGTCGAGACGGCGGTGCGCGTGGCCGGCACCGAGCTCGGCGCGGTGCGCATCGACTCGGGCGACCTGCCCACGGTCGTGGCGGCGGTGCGCCACCAGCTCGACTCGCTCGGCGCGGTCGACACGCGCATCACGGTCACGAGCGACCTCGACGAGTTCACGATCGCGGGACTCTCGGGCGCGCCCGTCGACGCCTACGGCGTCGGCACCTCGGTGGTCACCGGCTCGGGTCATCCGGCCGCGGGCATGGTCTACAAGATCGTGGCCCGCCGCGACGACGCCGGCGAATGGGTCTCGGTGGCGAAGGCGTCATCGTCGAAGGCGAGCGTCGGCGGGCGCAAGAACGCCGCGCGGCGCCTCGACTCGACCCGCACCGCCCGTGAAGAGCTCGTGTTCGTGGGTGACGGCCCCGACGGCGAGGCCGAGTTCGAGGCCGGCGACAAGCTGCGCCCGCTGATGGTGCAGCTCATGTCGAAGGGCGAGGCCGACCCCGCATTCCTCGGGCACGCGGGCACCGACGGCGGCGCGCGAGCACCGCGCCGAGGTCATGCAGGAGCTGCCCATCGAGGCGTTCCGGCTCGGCCGCGGCGAGCCCGTGATTCCGACGACCTACCGCTGACCTCAGCGCCCGTGATCTTCGTGGAGCGGGCCGCACCACCTGAGTGGGCGTCGCTCGTCACCCGGCTCTGGTTCCTCGAGGTGCCTCGGATTCGTCGCTACGAGAAGATCCTGCCGCTCCCCTACGTGCACGCCATCGTCAACCTCTCGGACCCGTACCGGCTCATCGACCCCCGAGGGCAGCTCGTCGCGGGTCGAGGACGCGTTCGTATCCGGCATCCAGCCCGAGTACCTCGTCATCGAGAGCCCCGAGCTCATCCGCCACGTCGGCGTCGAGTTCACGCCGCAGGGACTTCGCGCGTTCAGCGCGCTGCCGCCGACGGATGTCCCGGGCCGGATCCTGCCCGCGAGCGCGGTGTTCGCCGACCCGGCCGAGCTGGGCCGTCTCCGACGCGATCCGACCCCCGAGGCCGCGCTCGCCGGCCTCGAGTCGTTCCTTCGAGCGCGCCGGCGCGCCGGAGTCGATGCCGACCCCATGGTGTCGGCGGTGCTCGACGCCGTGCACGACTCCCCCGCCGTGCGCATCGGTGAGCTCGCCGCAGCGCTGGGCGTCTCGCACAAGACCGTGATCGCGCACTTCCGCGCCGCGTGCGGCATCACCCCCAAACCGTTCGCCGAGCTCGCGCGCTTCCATCGCTTCATCCTGGGATTGCCGATCGGCACGCAACTGCCGAGCTGGGCCGATCTCGTCGCCGAGTCGCCGTACTACGACCAGCCGCACTTCATCCGCGCATTCCGCCGGTTCAGCGGCTACACCCCGGTCGAGTACCTCGCCCGCGTCGCGGAGTTCGGTCCCGACGCCGCGAGCTTCGTACCCCTCGACGAGGTGCCCGGCCGCGCCACTCACCGAGGGGTGAAGTTCGTACAATCCCGCGCCGTCGCCTGCTCGATAGCATCACGCCACGAGCAAGGGAGCGGCGCATGGCGATCGAGGTCAATTGGTGGGGGGTGCTGCTGGCGGCACTCTCGGGGTTCGTCATCGGCGGGCTCTGGTACGCGCTGCTGTTCGCCAAGCCCTGGCAGCGCGCCGCCGGGGTCACCGACGAACAGCTTCGCCACGGCGCCGTGCGCGCGTTCGCCGGCACCTTCGTGCTCTCGTTCGTGATGGCCGCTGCGCTCGCGGCGTTCATCGGCCCGGCCGGTGCCGCGTTCGGCGCCGCCGCCGGTGCCGTCGCGGGCGTCGCCTGGGTGGCGGCGGCGTTCGGCGTGAACTACCTGTTCGAGCGACGCAGCCTGACGCTGTTCGCGATCAACGGCGGGTACAACGCCGTGACCTTCGCGGTCATGGGCGTGATCGTGGGCGCCATGCAGGCGTCGTGAGCCGCGCCGCCGGTCGAGGAGCGCGGCCCGTGGCAGCGCCGCGTCGCGAGACCTACTCGCCCTTGAGGCGCTCGTAGATCTCTTTGCAGGTCGGGCAGACCGGGAACTTCTCGGGGTCGCGACCGGGGGTCCACTTCTTGCCGCAGAGCGCCTTCACGGGCTTGCCCGTCATCGCCGACTCGAGGATCTTCTCTTTCTTCACGTAGTGCGAGAAGCGCTCGTGATCACCGGGTTCGATCGCCTCGTCTTCGAGGAGTTTCTCGAGCTCGCGGTCGAGAACCGACGTGCCGCCGCCGGGTGCATCGGGGTCGGCGATGCTCATTCGCACGGTGTGGATCATGCGCTCGATTCTACGCGGGACTCAGGCGCGCAGGGCCGCCGCGAGCATCTCGGGGCCGCGGGCGTCGAACACCCGGCCGCCCTGCCAGACCCCGAACGCGAGCACGAGCACGCCGAGTCCGACGCCTGCGGCGAAGGATGCCGCGTGCCACGCCGGGTCGACGAAGAGCCCGAGCGCGCCGAACACCCCGGCGGGAAGCGCGATGAGCAGCGCGCCGAACATCGCGAGCGACTGCACGAGCGCAGTGATCGTGCCCGACGACTGCGGCTGCTGGAACGGGCTGTCGCCCGGCTTGACGACCGGGTACGGGAGTCGCGCCGAGGTGATCGAACCGATGCCGAGCCCGCCGAGCAGCAGCGCGGTGCTGATGCCCAGCAGCGACGGCAGCAGTCGCCAGTCGTTCAGGATGAACACGGTCACCGCGCTGCCGAGCCCGATCACCAGGATTCCGGCGATGAGCACCGGGACGAGTCGACCGACGCGGTCGGCGGTTCCGCGAACGCCCGACGCCACGTGCAGCCAGATCGCGGTGGAGTCGTAGGCGACGTCGTTGTGCAGGCTCCACCCGAGGAACAGGCAGATGAGCGGCACCGGGATGAGCCAGAGGTAGAACTGCGGAACCCCCGCGAGCGCGAGCGGGATCATCACGAGCAGCGGAGCGATCGGCACCATGATGAACGACACCCAGTAGCGCGCGTCGCGGAACCAGTAGGTGATGCCGCGCGCCGCGACCGCACCGGTCGCGCCCTGGGGCATCCGATCGAACCAGCCGAGCCCGCGATAGCTCTTCGCCGACGCCTCGCGCCCGGGCGTGACCAGCATCTTCGCGACGAGCGCCTGCCAGGCCATCCAGATGACCCACAGGGTGCCCGCAGCGATGAGGAGCTTGAGGAGGGCCGCGCCCCACTGCCCTTCGGCGGCGTCACCGGGCACGGCGAACGCGGCGCCGAGCGGGGTCCACCCGAGCACGTCGGCGATGCCGCCGAGCAGGGCTGAGTCCGGAGTTCGCCCAGTCGAGCGTGGTCAGCGCCACGATGACCGGTGCGGCCATCACGATGAGGAGCACGCCGATGACGCCCATCACCTCGCGCGAGCGTCGCGTCGCGAGCAGGAACGAGGCGAGCGAGGTGGCGACCCGGGCGACGAGCAGGCAGGTGCCGAACGCGAGCGCGGCCGACAGTATCGCGAGCATCGTCTCGGGGACGCCGCGCGACCACGTGACGACCGTGCCGAGCAGCACGATCGCGAGCACGAGCGCGGGAATGCCGACGATCGCGGCGACGGCGAGCCCGAGCGCGAGCGTTCGGTCGGGCAACGCGAAGAAGGCGAATCGCCGCGGGTCCATGGTGTCTTCACTGCCGAAGACGAGCGGGAACACGATGAACCCCACCACGGTCGCCGCGCCCGCCACGATCAGCACGTCGCGCACGAACGAGACATCGTCGACGAGGCGCAGACCGACCAGGCTGAGGAACAGCAGCACCGCGAGCCCGAGCCCGTAGATGAGGCCGACGACGATGCCGACGACCTGCCAGGTGCTGCGACGGAAGATGTTCGCCAGCAGGCGCAGCTTCAGTCTGAGAAACTGTGCAACCACTCCATGCCCTCCGCAGCCTTGCGCCCGCCCGCGAGCTCGACGAACCGGTCTTCGAGGGTCTGCCCTGCACGTACCTCGTCGAGGGTTCCCGATGCGAGCACCCGTCCGCCGACGATGATCGCCGCGGAGTCGCAGACCCGCTCGATGAGGTCCATGCCGTGGCTCGAGAGCACGACGGTGCCACCGCCCGCGACGTAGCGCTCGAGGATCTCGGTGAGGTTCGCCGCCGAGACCGGGTCGACCGACTCGAACGGCTCGTCGAGCACGAGCAGCCGCGGCGAGTGGATCATGGCGCATGCGAGCGCGATCTTCTTGGTCATGCCGGCCGAGTAGTCGGCGACGAGCCGGTCGACCGCGTCTTCGAGTCCGAACGCGGCGATGAGGTCGGTGCTGCGCTCGCGCACGGTGCGTGCGTCGAGGCCGCGCAGCATGCCCGAGTAGTACAGCAGCTGGGCGCCCGTGAGCCGATCGAAGAGGCGAAGCCGGTCGGGCAGCACGCCCGTCGCGCGCTTGGCCGCCCGCGAGTCGGCCCACGCGTCGATGCCGTTGATGCTCGACGGTGCCCGCGTCGGGGCGCAGCAGGCCCGTGACCATCGAGAGCGTCGTCGTCTTGCCGGCACCGTTCGGGCCGACGATGCCGTAGAACGAGCCGGCGCGCACGTCGAGGCTGATGCCGTCGACGGCGGTGTTCTCGCCGAACCGCTTCACGAGCCCGGTGATCGACAGCACCGTCGGCGCATCGGCCGCCGGTGCTGCTCGCGCCACGCGCAGCGTGCGCTTCTTGCGCGGCGCGGTCTGCTTCGGTGCGGCGATCACGGCGACCGCTTGCGCGGCGCTTCGCGGATGCCTCGTCGGCGGGCGATCGCCGCGTCGACAGCGACCGCGTCATCGAGGTCGGTGCCGCGTCTGCCGGCGCTGCCTCGTCACGGGTCGGTGCCGCATCGAGAGCCGGCGCCGCGTCGTCGGTCGATGCCGCATCGACGGATGGTGACGCGAGCGCGGCTTCGGCCGCAGCCGCCGTGGCCAGCGCGGCGGCGTGGCCGTGCTGATGGAATCGGATGCCGCGGAATCGTCGGGCTGCTCGACGTCGACGGTTTCGACGACCGGATCGGGCTCGACCGACGGGCGACGGCCTCGACGACTGCGGCCTCGTCGACGGACGGCGACGTCTCGGCCTCGGCCGCGGGCTCCGGCGACTGCCTCGGGCGTCGGGAGCCGGCTGCGCCGGGCTCTCGGGCGCCGCGGCCTCGCGTCGCGGCGTTCGTTCGGTGGTGATCTCATCGATCTTCGAAGCGGCCGCCGGGGCCCCGGCTGACGACGGGCGGCTCGCTCGCAGCTGCGGCGATCGTCTGGTCGGCGGGACGCTTCGAGGGTCGCTCTGCGGCGGTCGTCTCGGTCGTGAGCGCCGCGGCGGTGCGCTGTTGCACCTGCGCGCTGTGCCGATGCGGCCGTCGTCGCCCGGCTGCGCGCTGCCGGCGTGCTCGCCGTGCTCCTCGTCGTCGAGGTGCGCGTGGTGCGAGCGGCCTTCGCCGCCTCACCGCGGATCGCAGCGGCACCTGCCGATGCCGAACGGGAGGCGGGAGTGCGCTTCGAAGCGGGCTTGGGCGCGTCGGCAGCGGGCGTCTCAGACGCCCCGGCGCCCTTGCGCGCAGCCGTCGCGGTCTTCGTTGCGGCGGCCTTCGCCGCCGCCGTCTTGGCGGCCGCGGCCGACTTGGCCGCGCTCGTGCGGGCCGAGCTCGAGCGCGCCGAACTCGCGGGCTTCGACGTCGTCGGCGTCGCGTCGGCGGTCGATTGCGCGGTGGACGTCGGTCGGATGCCGCGCGTGGACTCATCGGTCGGCCTGCTGCTCGCGGCCGCCTTCGTGGTGCGCGGCTTCGCCGTGCGTCGTCTTCGCGGCGCTCGACTTCGCAGCGCGTCGACTTCGCGCGGCAGTCGGCTTCGCGGCGCTCGACTTCGCCGCGGCGGTGCGCGGGCTCGACGGGCGGCCGCCGGCCTGCCCTGACCGGGATACCCGCTGGTCGGACACCCCCGTGCCAGTGCCTTCGGCAGCCTCGTCGTCGTGATCAGGGCGCGAAACGGAAGTCACCCAAGACAACCTACCAATGACCGGCCGGGAATCGCTCGCTACCACGGCGGGACGAGCGGCTCGGCAGACTGGGCATTGTCTGTGCGAAGTATCACGATCCCACTACGACCTGCTCCCGCGCTCGTCGGGCCGCGAGGGTCCACCGGTATCCTGAGATCCGGCATAACGGCGTGTCCACATGTGAACTTTCGGGTGAACTGCATGCGAACTCTCGTCATCGGGAGTGACGCGGCGGGTCATCCGCACCACCGAAGGAGATGCAGTGACCACCCAGATCGTGATTCTCGCAGCCGGCATGGGGAGCCGGCTCGGGCGTTCCCTCCCCAAGCCGCTCACCGAGCTCAGCGACGGCCGCACCATCATGGGCCAGCAGTTCGACAACATCGAGCACGCGTTCGGCGCCAACGCCAACGTGACCATCGTCGTCGGCTACAAGCTCGAGCACATCATCGAGGCGTTCCCGCAGGCGTCGTTCGTCTACAACGAGGAGTACGACCAGACGAACACCTCGAAGAGCCTCATGCGCGCCCTCGCGGCGTCGCAGTCCGGCGGCGTGCTGTGGATGAACGGCGACGTCGTGTTCGACCCGCGCATCCTCGACCGGGCGCTGCCCGTTCATCGCGCGCGACCAGTCGTTCGTCACCGTCAACACCTCGAAGGTCTCCGACGAAGAGGTGAAGTACACGACGAGCGCCGAGGGCTACATCAAGGAGCTCTCGAAGACCGTCAAGGGCGGGCTCGGCGAGGCCGTCGGCATCAACTACATCTCGAGCCGCGACAAGGCCACGTTCCTCGCGCACCTGCAGCGCGTCGGCGACCAGGACTACTTCGAGCGCGGCCTCGAGCTCGCGATCGAGAAGAACGGCCTCCTCATCGAGCCGATGGACATCTCCGACCTCTACGCGGTCGAGATCGACTTCGCCGAAGACCTCGAGCGGGCGAACCACTTCGTGTGAGCTTCACCACAGCGACACAGCGCTGATCACGAGAAGAGCGGATGCCCCGGGGCATCCGCTCTTCTCGTTCTGTGCCCGGCTGCTCAGGTGAGGCTGCGTGCGACGCCCGCCCGACTGAGCGACGCGGCGATGACGCGGCCGAGCCAGGTGAACACGACCGGGCTGAGCGCGAAGAGCGAGAGGTAGAGCACCCAGAACCACGGCGCGTAGTGTTCGGCGCCGAGGGCGATGAACGTGCCGGCCGCCAGCACGAGGCCCGACCCGGCCGCCGCGACGTAGTAGAGCCAGGGCGACCAGTTCTTGTAGCGGGTGAGGAAGAACGGCAGCTCGAGCAGCGCGCCCACGAGCAGCCCGGTGGCGAGGAAGCGCAGGATCCACTGCGGCGCGAAGGCCGCGCCGACGAGACCGGCGATGAACCCCGTGAGGATGCCGACGCCGGGGCGCTTCAGCAGCGCGAGCGCGACGGCGCTCGGCAGGAAGTGCGAGCCGATGGTGATGCCGTAGAGCATCGGGGCGATGCCCGCGACGAGTCCGGCGAAGTATCCGGCGCCCGCGGCGAAGAGGCCACCGCCGACACCGATGGCCGCGCAACTGAGGATCACGCGGGTGCTGGTGGCGCGCACGACGCTCCTTTCGACTGGGCTCGGCAGGTCGCCACCCGTCACGATCAAATCTACCCCGGCGCGGCATCTACGATGGGGGGCGTGATGAGCGCGGTTTCCGTCGGAGGCGACACGCATCCGCTGCGGCGGACGCCGTGGCTTCGCTATCGTCATGCGCTCTGGCTGCTCACCACCCGCGACCTGAAGGTGCGATATTCGACGTCGGCCCTCGGATACCTGTGGTCGGTGCTCGATCCGCTCGTCATGGCGGGCATCTACTGGTTCGTGTTCACGCAGGTCTTCGACCGCACGGTCGGCCAGGTTCCGTACATCGTGTTCCTGCTGTCGGCGCTGCTGCCGTGGATGTGGTTCAACGGCGCGGTCTCCGACTCGACGCGCGCGTTCCTGAAGGACGCGAAGCTCGTGCGGTCGACGAAGATCCCCCGCACCATCTGGGTGACCCGCATCGTGCTGTCGAAGGGCATCGAGTTCACCCTGGCGATCCCCGTGCTCGCGCTGTTCGCGATCGTCTTCGGCGCGACCGTGTCGTGGGAGCTCGCGTTCTTCCCGCTCGCGATGCTGCTGCAGGCCGTGCTGACGACGGGCGTCTCGCTCATCGTCGCCCCGCTCGTGGTGTTCTTCCGCGACCTCGAGCGGGCCGTGAAGCTCGTGCTCCGGTTCCTCTTCTACGCGTCGCCGGTCATCTACGGCGTCAACGACCTGCCCGAAGGCCTGCAGTTCTGGGCGGCGTTCAACCCGTTGTCGGGAGTGTTCAGCCTCTACCGTGCCGGCTTCTTCCCCAGTGAGCTCAACTGGTTCGACGTCGGCATCTCGGCCGCGATGTCGATCGCGCTGCTCGCCATCGGGCTCTGGGTGTTCCGTGCGGCCGAGCGCCAGGTGCTGAAGGAGATCTGATGACGGATGCCTCGACCGCCGTCTCACCGGCAACGCACGCGATCCGCACCGAAGGGCTGGGCGTGCGGTTCCGGCGCAACCGCCGCGGCCGTCGCTCGTTCAAGGACCTGCTGTCGGGCCGCAGGCGGCGCACACGCCCGGGCGAGTTCTGGGCGCTGCGCAACGTGTCGATCGAGGTTCGCCCCGGCGAGGCGATCGGCGTCGTGGGTCGCAACGGCCAGGGAAAGTCGACGTTGCTGAAGCTCGTCGCGGGCGTCATGCTCGCCGACGAGGGCACGGTCGAGGTCTCGGGCGGCGTGGCGCCGCTCATCGAGATCACCGGCGGCTTCGTCGAAGACCTCACCGTGCGCGACAACGTGTACCTCACCGCGGGGCTGCACGGCATGACCCGATCGCAGATCGACGCGAAGTTCGACGAGATCATCGGCTTCGCCGACATCGGCGACTTTCTCGACACCCCCTACAAGCACCTCTCGAGCGGCATGAAGGTGCGCATCGCGTTCGCGGTGATCTCGCAGCTCGAAGAGCCGATCCTGCTGGTCGACGAGGTGCTCGCGGTCGGCGACAAGGCGTTCCGCGAGAAGTGCTACAAGCGCATCGACGAGATGCTGGCGGGCGGCCGCACGCTGTTCTTCGTCTCGCACAACGAGCGCGACCTTCGCCGCTTCTGCACCCGCGGGTCTCTACCTCGACAAGGGCGCGCTCGTGCTCGACGCGTCGATCGACGAGGTGCTCGACCGGTACAACGCCGACCACGGGACGTCCGCGTAGCGCACTTCTCAGCCACTCGCAAGGGTCGCGCTGCGGAGGCCTCCGACAGGGTGGATCGCCAGTCGTCTCACGTATCATCGCGACATGGCCGACCGCGTCCACAAGATCACCTCGCTGGGTGGCGACGAACCGCGCGCCGAGCAGCACGCACCGCCGCAGGCAGAGCCCCATTCGGGCAGCACCGCCCAGCCCGGCAGCACCCCGCGACCCGACGAGGGCCGCGCCCACGGCGTCGAACGCGCCATCGACCTCGCCCTGTCGGTGCAGCGGCCCGTCGTCGTGGCTCACCTGCGGAGCATCCGTCGTCGCGTACCGAACGCGTCACCCGACCAGCTCATCCGCATCCTCGAGCGCCGCTACCTGACCGCCGTCACCACGGGCGGCGCCGCCGTCGGCGCGACGGCCGTGATCCCCGGCATCGGCACGGGCGTGACCCTCGCCCTCTCGGGCGTCGAGACCGCCGGGTTCCTCGAGGCCACCGCGCTGTTCGCGCAGTCGGTCGCCGAGGTGCACGGAATCCCGGTCGACAACCCCGAGCGCGCCCGCGCCCTGGTGATGACGCTGATGCTCGGCCAGGAGGGAAGCGACCTCGTGCGCCAGTTCGCCGGGCAGGCCACCGGCTCGGGCGCCGCGCTCAACACCTACTGGGGCGAGCTCGTGACCAACACCCTGCCGAAGGCGGTGATGGGCCCGGTCGTCGAGCGCCTGCGCAGCGTCTTCATCAGGCAGTTCGCCGTGCGCGGCGGTGCGGGCATCATCGGCAAGGCGATCCCGTTCGGCATCGGCGCGGCCATCGGCGGCATCGGCAACAACGTGCTCGGTCGGCGGGTGCTCGCGCAGTCGCGACTCGCGTTCGGCCAGCCGCCGATGATCCTGCCGGCCGATCTCGAACCGCGCGAGCGCGATCCGCTGCTGCAGGTCACCGGCGTGCGGATGTCGCGCGCCGGCACCGCCGTCGGCGGCGCCGTGGGCTCGGCCGCGATCGCGACGACCCGTGGCATCCAGGCTGCGGGGCGTGCCGCCGGACGGGCGGCGCGCGGCGCGATCACGCGGAAGAAGGGCGACGCGAGGGGCGAGGCGTCGACCGACGCACCCGCCGACGCAGCCGCCGATGCGCCCGCCGAGCGCGACCGCTCGACGCCTCCGATTCGGATGCCCCGCCGAGCGCCACCGGCACCGACGGCTGACCCGGCCGGCAGCGGTCGACCGCGTCGCGCTATTCGGCGAGTTCGTAGCCGAGCAGCCCGCGCAGCTCGTTCGTCTCGAGGTCGAGCACGTCTTCGGGCTTGCCCGCGTCGCGTCGCACCCGGTGGCGACCGGTGAGCGCCACCAGACGGTCGCCCACGTCGTACTCGGGGTCGCGCTCGACGGCCCGCAGCGTGATCACGAACCACCGCTCGGCGAGCGCGAGCTCATCGGCCAGCTCGAACGCCTCGGCGACGTCCCAGTAGCGCCACCACGCTTCGGTCTGCGAGGCGCGCAACCCATCGCTCGCCGCGACCGCGGCGTCGCGCTCGCCACGCGCCAGCAGGATCGAGACGAGCGCGCCGGTCGCCTCGTGGGGTTCGGCATCGGATGCCTCGCCCGCGCGCCGCGCGAGATCGAGGGCGCGATCGAGCTCGCCGGCCATCTCGAAGTGCTCTGCCGCGGCGAGCAGCAGCACCGCGCGGCGCACGTCGTCGGCGAGCTCGAACGCTTCGGTATCGGTCGCCCAGCGCTCGAGCAGCTCGGCGCGTTCGACCTGGTGGTTCGTGCCGTTCGACCCGGTCTCGAGGCCATCGAAATCGGCTTCGGTGATGAGCGTGACCATGAACAGAGCCTAGGCGCGATCACCAGCCGCCGCGATGAGCGGTCGAGGCGATGAACGGTCGGGGCTCAGCCGGCCGCGTCGGCGTCGTCGTCGGATCGGCGTCAGCGTCGGCATCGACGTCGTGCTCGTCGACATCGCCGTCGCCCGCGTGCAGCGCCGCGAACCGCTCCCACTCGGCCATGAGGTGGTCGATCGCCGCGTGGAACCGCGCGGTCGTGACCCCTGGGGTGGTGTCGCCGAAGTACCGCTCGACCCAGAACCCGAGTCGTTCGAGCGCCTCGGCATCGTGCGTGACCTCGTCGACGCGGGCGACCATGGTCGCGGCATCCGATCTGTCGAGCCACTCGCAGGCCTGCAGGTAGCCGCCCGTGTCGATCTGCGCTGCGGGATTCGACGGCCGCGTGATGAGCAACGGCTTGCCGGCGGCGAGGCGGTCGTAGACCATCGCCGAGATGTCGACGATCGCGACGTCGGCCGCGGCGAGCTGCCACCCGAGCTCGGGCCCGTTGTCGAAGATGTGCTGTGCCGACGGATCGGCGGCGTTCGCCGCGGCGATCGCCGCGATGATGGCCGCGTTGGCCGCTCCGTAGTCAGGGTCGACGACGCCGGAACGCGGGTGCGGACGATAGATGACCCGGTGCCGCCCCGTGGCGAGCAGCCCGCGCACGAGGTCGACCCCGTGCGACGCGATCGAGCCGTAGGCCGCGGCGCCGCGGTCGCCCTCCCAGGTCGGGGCGTAGAGCACGACATCGCGGTCGTCGGGCGTGTACGGCAGCGGCGACCCGTCGAGGTAGTGATCGGCCTGCGGCCGCCCGATCGGGAATCGCGCGCTTGTCGAAGTCGTAGTCCCACAGCACCTTCTCGAGCCGCGACCGGGCGGCGTCGCCCGCGATGAGGGCGTAGTCGTAGGCCTTGAACTGGTTGGTGGTCATGTACATCTTGTCGGACTCGCCGTGGTTGATGAACACGTGCCAGCGGCGCCCGTAGCGCATCATCTGGAAGTTCTTGGCGTTCTGGTTGACGTAGAGGATGACGTGCAGGTCCTGCTCGTGGATGACCTGCTCGAGGTCGGCGACGCGCCGCACGTACGCGACGGGCAGCGGCGACTCCTCGAGCAGCTTCAGCGCCGCACCCGACGCGCGGCTCAGGATGAGCACGGGGTGGCGCTCGGACGAGCGCGACCAGCGGGGCGTACCACTGCCGGAGCTGGTAGAGGTTGACCTTGCCGTCGGCGAAGTAGACGCCGACGCGGAAGTGATGGGGCTCGAACCCGGCCCGGTCGGCGAGCTTGACGCCGAGCGCCTTCTGCGCCCGCCGCGACCACATGATGTCCTTGGCGAGCTTCACGGCGCGACGCGCGTCTTTCCTCAATCCCACCGTCCAAGGGTAGCGACTCAGACGATCGGGGGCCGCCCCGCGCGGGTCATGCGCCACACCGTGCGCCACGACATCGGCCGTCGCTCGCCCGGATGCTCGCGCCATCCGGCTCGCCAGCCGCCGAACCACGCCTTCAGGGCCGACGGGTTGCGCGCCCAGCGCAGCACCTGGATCGCGGTCCACGAGCCGACGTACAGCGGCACGAGCACGGCGGGCAGGTTGCGTCGCGCGAGCCAGACCCGATTGCGGGCGTTCAGCCGGTAGTAGTAGTCGTGCCTGGTCTGGTCGATGACCGGATGCCCCGCCTCGAGGTCGCCCGCGTACCACGCCACGTGGCCGGTGTTCCACACCCGCCACGCGAGCTCGATGCCCTCGTGCGCGTAGAAGAACGGGTCGGCCCATCCGCCGGTCGCGTCGAACACGGCGCGCGGCATCAGCACCGCGCCCTCCCAGCACGAGAACACGTTGCTCGAGTGCGCGGCGTCGCCCTTGCGGATGCGCGGGATCCACCGACGCGGCGAGACGAGGCCGGTCGGGTCGACGACCCGCGGCTGGATCAAGCCGAGCTCGGGTCGTGCGGCGAGCATGCGGCATCCGTCGGCCAGGAACGCGTCGCTCGGCAGGAACGCGTCGTCGTCGAGGAAGAAGAGCACGTCGCCCTCGACCTCGGGAACGCCGCGGTTGCGACCGGCCGGGATGCCGAGGTTCTCGGGCAGGTGCAGCGTCTTCACCCCGGCGGGAAGCGGCGGCGTCTGCCGTCGCCGGGTCCCACCCGTTGCCGACGCACACGACGTCGGTCGCGACACCGCGCTGGTCGAGCACGCTGCGGATGCCCCGTGCCAGGTCGTCGGGCCGAGTGCCCATGGTGAGCACGACCACGCCGACGCGCGGCGCGTCAGGCTCGGACACGACGTGACGCCATGATCGCGACGAAGTGTCCGAACACGGCGAGCACCGCGAGCGGCAGCAGCACCGCGACGACGAGGCGGTCGACGAAGGGCTGGCCGGCGAACAGTCCGATGACGGCGGCGGCGAATGCGATGAGCGTGAGCTCGACCGAGTGGTACAGGCGGTGGAACGGCAGGAACCGGGCCGCCTTGCGCAGCGTCGCGACGAGCCCGCCGCGAGGCGCGGTCTCGCCGTGCGTGTCGGCCAGCTTCGGCAGGCCGGCGTTGGCGCGGGCGACGTGCACCATGTCGTTGAGGGCCTTGTTGAGCACGATGACGAGCGCCAGCAGCGCCGCGAGCGTCGTCCACAGGAAGTCGGCCGGGAACTCGAGCGGGTAGGCGGCGGCGCGGATGCCGAGCGCGAGCGGGATCAGCGCCTCGGTCGAGTAGTGGCCGACCTTGTCGAGGAAGACGCCCGCGGGCGACGACGTGCGCCGCCAGCGTGCGACCTCGCCGTCGCAGCAGTCGACGAGCATCTGCAGCTGGCCGAGCACGACCGCGAGCAGCGCACCCCAGATGCCGGGGATCAGCAGGGCCGCGGCCGTGGACCAGCCCACGAGGATCATGAGGCCGGTGACGCCGTTCGCCGAGATGCGGGTCTTCAGCAGCATCCACGTGAGGTACGGCGAGAGGTTGCGCAGGTAGAGCGACGCCGTCCAGTGCTCGGCGTTGCGGCGGCCGCGCACCTCGGGCGGCTGGGTGACCGCGCGAAGCTCGGCGATGCTCGAGGGCCTCGTCGTGACCGGTTCGGCCTGTGACATCCGCGTCACCTTCCCGTGTGCCTGGCGATGTTGCTCGTCAGCGAGAGGTAGCCGAGCACGAACCCGACGCCCCACGAGACGTGTATGCACGGCAACACTACGAGAAACCGTGCGGCGGTGCTGGCGCCGTGACCTCGAGTGGCGATGAGCGTCGCGACGAGCACGAAGAGCAGGTAGACGACCGGGATCACGAACCCGGCGAGCAGCCACGGCGTCGCCCCGGCCATCGCCTGGATGATGCCGCCGATTCCGGCGAGCAGCCCCAGCAGCACCCCGACGACCATGACCGGCGGAATGAAGTACCGGATGCCGTTCGCCGCGGGGAACCGTCGTGCGAGCTCGCCGCGCCACAGCCCGGTGGAGAACATCTGGCGTGCGAGCCGGTCGAACGTCGAGCGAGGACGATAGGTGACCGCGAGCTCGGGCGTGAACCAGACCGTGCCGCCGGTCTCGCGAAGGCGGTGGTTGAGCTCCCAGTCCTGTCCGCGCTTGATGGTCTCGTCGAAGAGGCCGACGCGTTCGAGCGCCGCGCGGCGGAAGACGCCCAGGTACACGGTGTCGGCCGGCCCCTCATGGCCGCCGACGTGGAACGCGGAGCCGCCGAGGCCGACCCGCGTGGTGTACGCGAGGGCGACCGCACGCTCGAACGGCGTCTCGCCGCGCGCGTCCATGATGCCGCCGACGTTGTCGGCGCCCGTGCGTTCGAGCGTCTCGACCGCGATGCGGGCGTAGCCGCTCGGCAGCATCGAGTGCGAGTCGACGCGCACGACGACCGGGTACCGCGCGGCACGGATGCCGATGTTGAGGCCCGCAGGCGTCGACCCGACCTCGTTCTCGAGCACGCGGATGCGCGCATCGCGCGACGCGAGGTCGGCGACGAGTTCGTTGGTGCCGTCGATCGAGGGGCCGAGTGCGATGAGCACCTCGACGGGGCCCGTGTAGTCCTGCGCGAGGATCGACTCGACCGCCGCCCGAACGTGCGTGGCGTCGTTGAGCACGGGCATGACATAGGAGACGCCGACGAGTGACGGGGAAGCCGTCTCAGGGTGGTGCTCGGGCATGTTCCTCACTCGTGCTGGGGTCGATCGAGCCTAGCAGTCGAGGGGCGCGCCGACGCCGAAGGCCGAGGTCCAATGGACCCCGGCCTTCGGCGTGCGATCGGCTCGATCGGAGATCAGCCCTCGAACGTGTCGAGCGTCACCTGCGCGGTCTGCGATTCGCCGTCACGCGTGAACGTGACCTCGGCCTCGGCACCGCCGGGGAGTGCCCGCACCTGTGCGGTGAGGTCGGTCTGGTCGGTGATCGGAACGCCGTTGAACTCGGTCACGACATCACCGGCCTCGAGCCCTGCGGACTCGGCCGCGCCACCCGCCGACACCTCGGAGATGAGTGCGCCGACGACGTCGCTCGAGCCTTCGGCCTCGGCCGAGCCCACCGTCGCGCCGAGCAGGCCGTGCGTGGCCGCACCGTTCTCGATGATCTCGTTCGCGATGCGCTCGGCGAGGTTCGACGGAACCGCGAAGCCGACGCCGATGTTGCCGGCCGTCGCCTGCGCCGCGCCGCCGGTCGAGAGGATCGCGACGTTGACGCCGATGAGCTTGCCCTCGGAGTCGACGAGCGCACCGCCCGAGTTGCCGGGGTTGATCGCCGCATCGGTCTGGATGACCGGGAGCGCGACGTTGCCGGAGCCGCTGCTCGGCACCTGCTGCTGCGACTCGCCGCCGTCGGGGTTGGGCAGGTCGAAGAAGAAGTCGAAGGGGCTCTCCTCGGTGCCGTCGCCCTGGTCGCCCTCGCCGGTGTCGCCCTCGCCGGTGTCGCCCTGCGAGTCGTCGGGCGTGGTCGGTGCTGCCGACGACGCGACGTCGATCGAGCGGTTGAGCGCGCTCACGATGCCGTTGGTGACGGTGCCTGCGAGCCCGAGCGGTGCGCCGATGGCGATCGCCGTGTCGCCGACGTTGAGCTCGTCGGAGTCGGCGAACTCGAGCGGGGTGAGCCCCGAGGCGTCGATCAGCTTGATGACCGCGAGGTCGCTCAGCGGGTCGGTGCCGATGAGTTCGGCCTCGTAGAGGTGCCCGTCGTTGGTCTTCACCTGGATCGTCGGGTCGCCGGTGGCGCCATCGAGGGTCACGACGTGGGTGTTCGTGAGCACGTAGCCGTCTTCGGACAGGATGATGCCCGAACCCGTGCCTGCGCCCTGGTCGCCGGCGACCGAGATGGTGACGACGCTCGGGCTCGCCTTGGCGGCGACCGCGGTGATCTGGTTCACGGACTCGGAGTCGTTCACGACGATGTTCTGCGCCGAGCCCGCGGACTCGCCCGAGACCGTGCTCTGGTTGCTCGTGATGAGCGCCGTGATGCCGGCACCGGACGCACCGCCGATGAGGGCGGCGGCGACGATGGCCGCGGCGACGCCGAGACCGACCCGGCGCTGCTTGGGCGCGGCGGGTGCGGATGCCCCGGGGGCGGTGCCGTTCGGAACGCCCGCGACGGGCACCGTGGGCTGGGCCTGCGTCGCCTGGGGTCCGCCGAAGGCGGGCGGGACCTGGCCGGGCTGGGGCGCCGTCGCACCTGCGACAGGGGCCGGAGCGGCCTGCTTCGCGTACTGCGGCGCGTGGTAGGGCTGCGGCGCCTGACCCGGCTCGTAGACGGTGCCGGTCGCGGCGGGGGCCGGCGCTGCCGGCGCGGCGGGCTCGACCGGCGCAGCGGCTGACCGGAGCGGCGGCGCGCTGCAGCCGGAGCCGGGGGCCTCGGCAGCGACATCCGCTGCCGGCGCCGCCGGGGTCTCGGTCGCGGCAGGCGCCTCGGCGGCCGGTGCGGTCTCGGGGGCCGGTGTGGTCTCAGGAGCCTGGGCCTGCGCCGCCGGAGCGGCAGCGGTCTCGGTGACGTCGCCCTCGCGGGGCTCCCCCGTGGCGCCGTTAGTGGTGTCAGTCATGTCTGCTCCTTCCAAAGCCATGCCAGCATCCCGCCGCAAGCTGTGCACCCCATCGGGGGAGTCTATGACTCTGCTATCTGCAAGCGGTGATTCCCCCGAACGCGCGGAGCCGCATCGCCACGGCCCCGCGCAAGCGTACCCGCCCGACCCTCGCGTACGGTGTGAGCGTGAGCGACTTCTCCCCCGCACCCGGACTCGCGCCGTGGCAGCGCACCGCGGCAGGCGCCGGCCTGCTCGCCGACGACGGCCGCATCGCCGCGACGATCTTCGCCGAGATGAGCGCACTCGCGCTGCGCACCGGCGCCATCAACCTGGGCCAGGGCTTTCCCGACGAAGACGGCCCGGCCGAGGTGCTCGAGGCTGCCCGCCAGGCGATCTCCGACGGCGTCAACCAGTACCCGCCGGGCATCGGGCTGCCCGTGCTTCGCGAGGCCGTCGCCCGCCACCAGCGCCGGTTCTACGGCATCGACGTCGACGCGGCATCCGAGGTGCTCGTCACCGCCGGCGCGACCGAAGCGCTCGCCGCGACGATCCTGGCGTTCGTCGACGACGGCGACGAGGTCGTCACCTTCGAGCCGTACTACGACGCCTACGCGGCGCTCATCGCGCGTGCCGGCGGCGTGCACCGCACGGTGCCGCTGCGGTTCCCCGACTGGCGACCCGACGCCGACGAACTGCGCGCCGCCGTCACCGACCGCACCCGGCTCATCATCGTGAACTCGCCGCACAACCCGACCGGCGTGGTGTTCGACGACGAGATCCTCGAGCTCGTCGTCGAGCTCGCGACCCGTCACGACGCGATCATCGTCACCGACGAGGTCTACGAGCACCTCACCTTCGGGGTGCCGCATCGCCCGATCGCCGCCCTGCCGGGCGCCTGGGAGCGCACCGTGTCGATCTCATCGGGCGGCAAGACCTTCTCGACCACGGGGTGGAAGATCGGCTGGCTCACCGCGCCCGCGCCGCTCGTCACCGCCGTGCTCGCGGTCAAGCAGTACCTCACCTACGTGAACGGTGCGCCGTTCCAGCCGGCGATCGCCGTCGGACTCGACCTGCCCGACGCGTTCTTCGCCGACGCCGCGGCAGCGCTCGCGGCCAAGCGCGACGTGCTCGTCGACGGGCTCACTGCGGCCGGCTTCACCGTGTCGACACCGCAGGCCGGGTACTTCGTGATCGCGGATGCCTCACCGCTCGGTGTCGACGACGGCGCCGCGTTCTGCCGGGAACTGCCCGAGCGTGCGGGCGTGGTCGGCGTGCCGGTGACGGCGTTCGTGCACCCCGACCGGCATGACGCCTACCGCAGCCTCGTGCGGTTCGCGTTCTGCAAGCGGCTGCCGGTGCTCGAAGAGGCGTCAGCGCGGCTCAGGCGACTCGGCTGAGCCGTCGGTATCTGCGGGGTGGCGCTGGGGCGCTCAGCCTGCTGATGGCGGGCTGACGCGTTCGGTCACGTCGAAGCGGCGCAGCGCGAGCGCCGGGTTGATGCGGCGCACCGCGTCGATGCGCTCCCGCGAGACCCAGGCGATGGCGACGTCGGTCGACTCGCCGATCGTGGCGACCTCGACGCCCATCGGGTCGACGATCATGCTGTTGCCCGCGCCGACCGGCGGCGCGTGGTCGGCGGCCGCGACGAAGATGGTGTTCTCGAGCGCCCGCGCCGTCGTGAGCACGCGCCAGTGCGCCTCTTTGAGCGGGCCGCGCACCCACTCGGCCGGCATGCACACCACGTCGGCGCCGGCGTCGACGATGCGCCGGGTGACCTCGGGGAAGCGGGCGTCGTAACAGGTCTGCAGGCCGAACGTGAGGCCGCCGGCCTCGAAGAGCTCGGGCGGGGCGATCTCGCCCGGCGCCACCCACTCGGACTCGCGCTGCCCGAACGCGTCGTACAGGTGGAGCTTGCGGTAGCGCGCAACGACCCCGTGGTGCGGCGCGACGGCGACGACGGTGTTGGCCACGCGCGACTCACCCTCGATCCGCTCGATCATGCCGGCGACGACGTGCACGCCCAGTCGATCGGCGAGGGCAGCGAGCGCCCCGGTGAATGGACCGCGCACGGACTGCGCGGCATCGACCCAGTCGGCGCCCGGCTGCGGCGTGAAATAGCTCGAGTACTCGGGGAAGACGACCAGCCGCGCGCCCCGGGCCGTCGCGAGCTCGGTGAGACGCGTGATCTCGGCGAGGTTCTCCGCGGTGTCGTCGCCCGGGGCGAACTGGGCGACCGCGATCGCGAATGCTGCGGTGTCGCCGGCATCGGAGGGCTGCATGCCACCAGCCTAGGTCGGGCGACGGCGTGGCGCATCGTCTCCGCGCGCGCAGGTTAAGGCGGATCTCCGGCCGAGCACAACCCCCTGCGCGTGCCCGGCCGCCTCAGGATCGCGCCGAACATCGGCCTCGACATGGCGGTAGCCCGCCGTCTCGTAGCCGACGACGACGACGAAGGGCGACAATATCACCATGAGCATGCCGATTCCAGAGCACTCGCCAGTCGCCGAGCGCACGCTCCTGCGCGATGACGTCTTCATCCGCATCCGCGACGCCATCGTCGACGGCACGTTCGCGCCAGGCGAGCAACTCAAGGACGGGGAGCTCGCCGTGGCTGGGCGTGAGCCGCACCCCCGTCCGGGAGCGCTGCTCCGACTCGCGCACGGCGGCCTGGTCGTCGCCCAACCGGGTCGCTCGACGATCGTGAGCACCATCGAGCGGCGCGCCATCTGGGATGCGCGCGACGTCGTCGCCGCCATGCACGAGCTGGCGGTGCGCGAAGCGGTGCCCGAACTCACCGCGTCAGATCTCGAGGCCATGCGCGATGCGAATCGCCGGTTCGCCGCTGCCATCGACGCCGGTGACGTCGACGCCGCACTCCGCGCCGACGATGACCTCCACGGCGTGCCGTCGCCGTCTGCCGCAACGCGGCGCTGCTCTCGGTGCTCGACCAGTTCACGCCGGTACTGCGCCGCGTCGAGCGACTTCGCTTCGCCTCACTCGACGCAGCGCGCGTCGCTCGCCCGCCACGATGCACTCATCGAGCTCTGCGCGGCCGAGGATGCCGAAGGCGCCGCCGCGGTGGCCTTCGACACCTGGCACAGCCTTCCGACGATCCGTCGAACCGGCCGGCGATCGCGGCGAGGTCGACGTCATCTCGGCGGAAGCGGTCGCTGATCGGGATCCCTTAACGCAGAAATCCCGGCCTCTTTCGAGACCGGGATTTCTTCGGTATCTGGTTGCGGGGGCAGGATTTGAACCTACGACCTCTGGGTTATGAGCCCAGCGAGCTACCGAACTGCTCCACCCCGCGGCACAAGAGATAACTTATCACGCGGTTCCGAGCCGGCCAAATCGGCGCGGCTCCAAGTTCCGCAGAGCAGCGGCTCAGCGGGTCGGGGCCGTCGCGACGAGCTCGTACGACAGCGGCAACCAGCGCGTCGCAGGCCAGCCGAACATGCCGTCGCCGAGGGGCACCAGCACGGGGAACGCCTGCCATGGAACGCTGTAGCCCTCGGTGTAGGACTCGATCGCGAGGCCTGCATCTCGCACCGCCCGCAACACCTCGTCGATCGGATGCGTCCACTCCCACGTTCGGGAGTTCTCGAGCACGGCGTCGGGGTCGGCGTAGTCGCTCGGGTCGTCGATCACGTCGGGTGCGTCGTTCGAGTACGCGTAGGTGAAGGCCGGCAGGCCGTCGGCACCGTCGGCCCCCTCGAACACCATCGCCGCCGGATGCCCCTCAGCGAAGTAGAGCCGACCGCCGGGCTTCAGGAACCACGAGACGATGCGAGCCCACTCGGCGATGTCGGGCAGCCAGATGATCGTTCCCCACGTCACGAAGACGAGGTCGAACGACTCGGGCTCGGGCAGCATGTGCCGCGCGTCGTACACGTTCGCCTCGATGAACCGGGCGCGATTCGACAGGCCGAGCTCATCGGCCATCCGCCGCGCCTCGGCCACCGCCGCCGGCGAGAAGTCGATGCCGACGACGGTCGCGCCGAGGTTCGCGAGCGACAGCGAGTCGGAGCCGAAGTGGCACTGCAGGTGCAGCACCCGCACGCCCTCGAGCCCATCGGGATACAGCCGCTCGACGCCTGCGCGGGCGATCGGGTCGAGCGACGCCTCCGCCCGCGCGAAGCGTCGCCTGGTCGTAGAAGTCCGACGCGACGTGCACGCCGACCCGCTCGTCCCAGCTGGCCCGATTGTCATCGAGCCATTCGCCGTCACGCAGGTCGAAGGTCATTCGCCGCTGTCGGCGGGAACGTTCTGAGCGTTCGTGAGCGTGAGCAGGCTCGCGATGATCTCGGCCAGCTTCGCGTCGGCCGCACCGTACGCGGCCCAGTCACCCGCTGCGAGCGCCGTCTGCTTGTTCTGCAGCTCCTGCGCCGCCTCGTTCAGCAGGGCCTGCACCTCGTCGCTCGGCACGACCGGCGTGGTCGGCGTGCTCGCCTTCGCCCTCGGCGGGAGGCGTCGGAGTGGCGCCCGGGTCGACCTCCTCGTCGCCGGCCGCCGCGCCGGAATCGCCGCCGAACAGCACGTCGAGCGCCTGGTCGAGCGTGTCTTGGAAGGCGATCTGGTCACCGAACGCGACGAGCACCTTCTGCAGCAGCGGGAAGCTCGTGTCGCCGGTCGACTTGACGTAGACGGGCTGCACGTAGAGCAGGCCGCCGCCGACGGGCAGGGTGAGCAGGTTGCCGTTGATCACGTCGGACTGCCCCTGCTTCAGCAGGTTGAGCGACTGCGAGACGCTCGGGTCGGAGTTGAACTTCGCCTGCACCTGGCCGGGGCCGGGCACGTTGTCGTCTTCGGGCAGGGTGAGCAGGCGCAGCTTGCCGTAGCCTTCGGCGCGTTCGCCGTCGGTGGCGCCCGCGTCGGCGTCGACCGCGAGATAACCGCGCAGCACGTTGCGGCTCTGGTCGCCACTCGCCTCGGGGATGAAGGTGGAGTAGAGCGAGTAGACGGGTGCGTCTTGACCGGGCATCTGCATCGTCAGGTAGTACGGCGGCTGCAGGAGGGTGGTGTTCGCGCCCGCGGTCGGGTCTTTCGGGGTGGTCCACGCGTCGTCACGCGAGTAGAACGAGCCCGCTTCGGTCACGTGGTAGCGGCCGAGCACGGCACGCTGCATCTTGAACAGGTCGGCCGGGTAGCGCACGTGGCTCATGAGATCGCCCGACATCTCGCTCATCGGCGTGATGGTCGTCGGGAAGATCTTCTCCCAGGTCTTCAGGATCGGGTCTTCCGCGTCCCACGCGTAGAGCTTGACCGAGCCGTCGTAGGCGTCGACCGTGGCCTTCACCGAGTTGCGGATGTAGTTGACCTCGTCGAACGCGAGCGTCGGGGCGACGCCCTCGCTGTCGGCGATCGCGTCGCTCATCGAGACCTTGTTCGAGTACGGGTACTGGTCGGACAGCGTGTAGCCGTCGACGATCCAGACGATGCGTCCGTCGACGACCGACGGGTACGTGTCGGTGTCGAGCGTGAGGTACGGAGCGACCTTCTGCACGCGCTGGATGGGGTCGCGGTCGTAGAGGATCTGCGAGTCGGTCGTGACCTCGTCGGAGAGGAAGATCTGCTCGGACTGGAACTTCAGCGCGTAGACGAGCTTCGTGAAGATGTTGTCGAGCGCCGGCCCGCCGTTGCCCTCGAAGGTCGTCTGGGTCTGCTTGTCGTTGTCGCCGCCGGCCGGGTAGTCGAGCTCGACGGGGTCGTTGCCCTCGGGCGCACCGACGATCGAGTACTGCGGGCGACCCCTCGCCGAAGTAGACGCGCGGCTCGAACTCGCCGAGGTCGCCCGACTGCGGGATGCCCGACTGGAGGAAGACGGGCTGGCCGTCGACCGAGCGCTGGTTGCCCGCCGCGGCGACGAGGCCGTAGCCGTGCGTGTAGACGAGGTGCGAGTTGAACCAGGTCTCGGCGTCGCCGAGGCCCGAGAGCTTCACGTCGCGGACGGCGACCACGGTGTCCCGGGTCTCGCCGTCGATCTCGTAGCGGTCGACGTCGAGCGCGGCCGGGAACTGGTAGTACTGGCGGAACTGCTCGAGCTGCTCGAACGCCGGGCCGATCACGAGCGGGGTCCATGAGGCGGATGTTCGCGGTGGTCTCGGCGTCGGCGCGAAGGGCGCCCTGCTCGGCGTCGGTCTTCGCCTCGAAGGGGATCTCTTCGACGTCGGCGACGCCGTAGGCGTCACGCGTGAGGTCGATGTTGCGCTGCATGTACGGCGCCTCGAGGGACTTCGCGTTCGGTTCGACCTGGAACCGCTCGATGATCCACGGGTACAGCGAGCCGATGATGAGGCTCGTGACGATGAGCAGCGCCGTGCCGACGAGCGGCAGGCGCCAGCGGCCGATGATCGCGGTGACGAAGAAGAGGATCGCGACGACGCCGGCGACGGCGGCGAGGATGCCCCGGCCGGGGATCGTGGCGTTCACGTCGGTGTATGCCGCACCGGTGATGAGCGAGCCCGTCTCGGTGACGGTCGCGTACTGGTCGAGCCAGATGCTGACGGCCTGCAGCAGCAGGTAGATGCCGGCGGTGATGGCGATCTGCACGCGGGCCGACTTCGAGATGACGACCTCGCGGCCGCTCACGCGGATGGCGCCGTACAGGTAGTTGGTCGCGATGACGAGCAGGATCGAGAGCAGCACCACGGCTGAGGCGAACCCGACGATCGAGCGGTAGAACGGCAGTTCGAAGACGTAGAACCCGATGTCGAAGCCGAACTGCGGGTCGGTGCTGCCGAACGGCGTGCGGTTCAGCCACGCGAGCGCACCCTCCCAGCGGCTCGAGGCCGAGACGCCGGCGAAGATGCCGAGCACGACGGGAATGCCGTACATCGCGAGCCTGCGCAGCGGCTCGAACACCTCTTGGTAACGATCGAGTTGCGAATTGAGTTTCGCGTAGACCGGACGGGTGCGATAGGCGATCTGGATGGACGCCCAGACCGGCACCGCCATGGCGAGGAACCCGATGAGGAACAGCACGATGCGCGAGATCCACTCGGTCGTGAGCACGGGGAGGAAGCCGAGCTGGCTGTACCAGAGCACATCGGCATAAAGCCCGGTGAACGCGAAGAACGCGATCACCAGAGCGGCCACCACCCCGATGGTGATCGCGATCGGCGCGCGCCTCCGCGGGTTCCTCGGTTCTTGGGTCTGTGCTGACACTCTCGGCCTCAATGTTCGGTCGGATGGGATCGACAATCCATCCTAGGGTCGGGATTCTTGGAACGGGCTGTCACCCGGCCTCGCACGTGGGGTACGAGCCGGTCACCTCGCCGTCGGCGACGTCTTCGACCACCGTGCGGGCCTCGTCGAGGGTCTTCACCGCGAAGACCGTGAGGCCGTCGGGCACGTGGCCGACGACCTCGTCGCAGTTCGACTCGGGCGCGAGGAACCACTCGGCATCGGCATCGAGCGCGCCCCAGAGCTTCTGTCGAATGCCGCCGATGGCTCCGACCGCGCCGGCCGAGTCGATCGTGCCGGTGCCCGCCACGATCTCGCCGCCGGTCATCGCACCGGGTGTGAGCTTGTCGACGATGCCGAGGGCGAACATCATTCCGGCGCTCGGCCCGCCGACGTTGTCGAGCTGCAGCTCGACGTCGACGGGGAACTCGTATTCCATGCGCACGCCGACGCCGAGCACCGCGGTGCCGTTGCGGTCGACGGGGGTCACCTCGACGGTCTGCTCGACGCCGTCGCGCACGAGCACGATCGACGCCGGGTCATCCGAACCGTGCTCGCGCACCGCCCGCTGCAGTTCGGCGACCGAGTTCACCTCGGTGCCGTCGAGCGAGATGATGACGTCGCCCTCCTCGATGACGCCGTCGGCCGGTGAATCGTCGAGCAGCGTGACGACCGTCACCTCGCGCGGGAACTCGTAGCCGAGCTCGACGAGCGCCGCTGCGATCGCATCCTGCTGCGAATCGACCATCGCCGCCTGGTTCTGCTCGTCGCGCTGCTCGTTGGTGACCCCGGGCGGGAAGATCGCCTCGGCCGGGACGACCGACTTGGTGCGGTCGAACCAGGCGCCGAGCACCTCGAGCCAGTTGGGCGTCGCGCCCGGCCGCCCGACGACCGACACGGTGAGCAGGTTGAGCTCGCCATCGGTGGGGTACGTCGTCTCGTCGGGGATCTCGATGAGCGGCACCTCGTCGCCGTCGCCGTTCTCGGCGACGCCGAGGGTGTCGTAGACGGGGCCCGGCTGCTCGATCACGTACGGGGACGGCATGAGTGCGAACAGGATCGCGATCACCGTGGCGACGGTGATCGCACCCCACCCGATGCGCTCGCGGCGCGAGCGACGCTCGGCACGGGAATGCGACGGCGCAGGCTCGTCGGAGAAGAGGGCCATGGGTGTTCCTTCCGGGGCGACGGGTCGTCGCAGGATGCGCGCCGGGGCCGGCGCTGTTCGCGAAGGGCGGACACCCGGAACGCCCAGCCTAGGCCATTTCCCAGACATGCCGCCGTGCCGCGGCGTTACGGTTGAGAACACGAAATGTGGAGGTGACGGCAGTGGCCGATCAGCGCGACGAGCCCGGCGAGCCCAACCCCGAAGACGAGTTCCGCGAGATGCTCCGCGAGCTGCTTTCGGGCTCGGGCGGAATCGATCCCTCGAGCCTCGCGGGCGCCGCCGGGCTGCCCAACGACCCTGCCGCGCTGGCCGCGCTCTTCGCCCAGCTGCAGCAGGCGATGAACAACGCCGGCGACGGCATCGACTGGAGCGTCGCCCTCCGCCAGGGCGAAGAGCGCGCGGCGTCGGCGCAGACCCAGATCACCGCCGACGAGCGGGCGCGATTCGACCAGGCATTCCAGGTCGCGTCGCTGTGGCTCGACGAGGCGGTCGACTTCTCGTCGCTGCCGCAGACCCCCGAGCTGCTCACCCGCCGCGCCTGGGTCTCGGCGACCATGGCGATCTGGTCGCAGCTCGCCGAGCCGGTCGCGATGTCGATCTCCGACGCGCTCACCCGCGTGATGACCGAGCAGGCGCCCGAAGAGATGCGCTCGATGATCGCGGGCGCGAGCCGCATGATGCGCGGCATCGGCGGGGCGCTCTTCGCGATGCAGCTCGGCCAGGTGGTCGGCCAGCTCGCCACCGAGGTCGTCTCGGGCGGCGACATCGGCATCCCGCTCCTCGACGACGGTCGCGCCGCGATCCTGCCCCAGAACGCCGCCGAGTTCGGCGCCGGCCTCGACATCCCCGACGACCAGGTCGAGCTGTACCTCGCGGTGCGCGAGCTCGCGCACGCCCGGCTGTTCCGGCACGCCCGCTGGCTGCGCCTGCACCTCATCACGGCCATCACGGCGTTCGCACGCGGCATCGACATCGACACCGACCGGCTCGAGCAGCTCGCCGAGGGCTTCGATCCGTCGAACACCGAAGAGCTGCGCAACGCGGTGGTCAGCGGCGCGCTCATCCGCCCCAAGAGCGAGGCGCAGCAGGCCGCGCTCGATCGGCTCGAGACCATGCTCGCGCTCGTCGAGGGCTGGGTCGATGCGGCGACCGCCGATGCCACGTCGCGGCTGCCGAAGTCCGACGCGGTCGCCGAGTCGATTCGACGCCGCCGGGCGTCGGGCGGTCCGGCCGAGTCGGCCTTCGCGACGCTGGTCGGCCTCGAGCTGCGGCCGCGCCGCCTGCGCGAGGCGACCGCCATGTGGCGCGCGGTGACCGACGCGGTCGGCGTCGAGGCGCGCGATGCGCTGTGGGCGCACCCCGACCTGCTGCCGACGGCCGCCGACCTCGACGACCCGAGCGGGCTGGTCGCCCGGCTGACCGGCACCGACACCGCCGAGGCCACGGCCGACGACGAGTTCGACCAGGCACTCGAGCAGTTGCTGCGCGGCGAGACGCCGGCAGCACCCGGCGAAGACGGCGAGGCTCCGCAGGGCTGATCCGAGCAGGTCCGCGGGTCTCGACACCCGCGCCTCGACCGCCGGCCTCGACCACGAAGACCTCCCCTGTGGAGGAATTCCGCGGCCGTCCCCGCGATTCGGGCATGCTCTCGACATGGCCCCGCGCATCGACCCGGCACTCCCCCTCGTGTGGCGCTCGCCCGCCGAACTGCAGCTCGGCGGGCTGACCCCTCGCGTCGTCATGCGCGACCCCGGCGGGCTCGAGACCGGGCTCGTGGCCGCGCTGCGACACGGCGCCAGCACCTCGACGCTCCGCACGATCGGCGCGGGGCTCGACGGCACGCCGGCCGAGGTCGATCGGGTGCTCGAGCTGCTCGCGCCGGCCTTCGACGAGGCGACGGATGTCCCGCGCCCCGCATCCGACCGCCCCACCGGTCGGGTCGTGGTCGATGCCGACGGCGAGATCGCGCGCCTGCTGCTCGCGAACCTCGCCGCGCTCGGCCACGGCGCGGTCGGTCTCGAGGACGCCGATGCCGGCGACCCGGCCGGGCCGACGTCGCCCTCGCGGTCATCGCCGCGCCGTGGGTGATCCCGCCGGCACGGCACCTGCCGTGGTTGCGCCGAGACGTGCCGCACCTCTCCGTCGTCGACGACGAACGCGGCATCACGATCGGCCCGCTCGTCGAACCGGGGCGCGGTCCGTGCCTGCGGTGCGTCGAGCTCGACCGTCGCGATGCCGACGCCGCCTGGCCGGCGATCGCGGCGCAGCTCGCGGGACGACCCGCCCCGCACCCCGGCTACCGCTCGGCGTTCGACGCGGCCGCGGCAGCGGCATCCGTCATCGACGACCACCTGCGACTCGGCCGCAGCGCCCTCGCGGGCGCGTCGCTCACCCTCGCGGCCGGCGCTCCCCCGTCGCTGCAACCGCACCGGGCGCACCCCGAGTGCGGGTGTCGAGCTCCTGCAGGAACCGCGACGGCTCCCGTACGCCGCGATATGCGCCGACCTGGCGCGCCCAGCTCAGTTCGAGCCGCCGCCGTGCCCGCGTGATGCCCACGTACAGCAGCCGGCGCTCCTCATCGATCGCGTCGAATCCCTTGGCGTAGGCGATGGGCAGCATGCCCTCGCTGAGGCCGACGACGAACACCTCGTCCCACTCGAGGCCCTTCGCCGAGTGCAGCGTCGCGAGCGTGACGACCGCGAGCGCCGGCTCGTGCTGCGCCTCGGCCCGCGCCCGCAGGTCATCGGCGAACTGCCGGAACGTCGTGCCCTCGGGCGCATCGTCGACGAGGCGTGCGATCGCGTTGAGCGACTCCCACCGGCCGCGCACCGCGCCGGGACCCTCGGGCGGTTGCACGCTCCAGCCGAGCGAGCGCAGCACGTCGCTCACCGACTTGAACAGGGGCTCGCCCGCGATCGTGAGGGCCGCGGCGCGCAGCGCGTGCACCGCCTCGCGCACCTCGGGCTGGTCGAAGAACCTCGCGGCGCCGCGCACGCGCGAGCCCACGCCGACGTCGTCGAGCGCACGCTCGAGCAACGCCGACTGCGAGTTCACGCGCATGAGCACGGCGATCGACTCGGGCGGCGCCCCCTCGTCGATGCGCGCGCGGATGCGGGTGGCCACGCCCCTCGCCTCGGCGAGCTCGTCGGCGTACGCGACGATGCTCGGAGCCGGGGCATCCGCCGTGTTCTCGCCCTCGATCGCCGACTCGAGCCGCAGTGCACCCGCGCGCCCGCGCATCAGCCGGTTCGCGGTGTCGACGATCTCGGCGGTCGACCGGTAGTTGCGCTCGAGCCTGACGACCGTCGTGTCGGCGTAGCGTCGCTCGAACCCGAGCAGGTACTCGGAGCTCGCGCCCGCGAACGAGTAGATGGTCTGGCTCGCGTCGCCGACGACGCAGACGTCGTCGCGATCGCCGAGCCACAGCTCGAGCAGCTGCTGCTGCGCCGGCGAGACGTCCTGGTACTCGTCGACGATGAAGTGGCGGTAGCTCTCGCGCACGTGCATGGCGACGGATGCCTCGGACTCGATCATTCCCGCGGTGGCGAGCAGCACGTCCTCGAAGTCGAGCATGCGCCGCTCGTCTTTCAGCTGCTCGTAGGCCTCGACGAGGGCGAGGAACTGGTCGGAGGTGAGCTGACCCGGCGCACCACGCGTCGCGAGCCGCTCCTGGAACGCGTCGGGGCCGCGCCCGCTCACCTTGCGCCACTCGATCTCGGAGGCGACGTCGCGCAGCGTCGGCCCGTCGACCCTGAGTCGTGCGCGCTCGGCCGCCTGGCCGAGCAGGCGCCCCTTGTACTCGAGCACGCGCGGCGCCGAGCCGCCGACGACGATCGGCCAGAAGTGGTTGAGTTGCGCGAGCGCGGCGGCGTGGAACGTGCGAGCCTGCACCGCGCCCGCACCGAGCCGGCGCAACCGGGCCCGCAGCTCGGCGGCGGCGCGCGAGGTGAACGTCAGGGCCATGACGCGGGCCGGGTCGTACGAACCCGAGGCGACGCCGTAGGCGATGCGATGGGTGATCGCGCGGGTCTTGCCGGTGCCGGCGCCGGCGAGCACGCAGACCGGCCCGTTGAGCGCCTCGGCGACGACGCGCTGCTCGTCGTCGAGCGCCGCGAGCAGCGGATCGTCGGCGGTCGTCACGACGTCGGCCAAGCCGGCAGGCGCCCCTCGGGATCGATGGGTCCGCCGTACCAGCGCTCGATGAGCCAGCGTGCGATCGACGTCTCGCCGGGCAGCACGACGTCACCGAACGCGGCGGTGATCTCGTTGCGGGTGAACCACCGCAACTCGAGGATCTCGACACCGTCGGCCTTCGCCGCCACCGGGTCGACGCCGGGCGCGATCCGGGCCGTGAATCCGAGCATGAGGCTCGCGGGCATCGGCCACGGCTGCGACGCGACGTACTCGACGCGGTCGACGACGAGCCCGGCCTCCTCGCCGATCTCGCGGATCACCGCGGACTCGAGCGACTCGCCCGGCTCGACGAACCCGGCCAGCAGCGAGAACCGGCTCTGCTCCCACAGTGCGTTCGAGCCGAGCAGCACCCGGTCGTCGTGGTCGGTGACGAGCACGATGACCGCGGGATCGGTGCGCGGGAAGACGAGGTTGCCCTCGCGTTCGCAGCGCCGCGCCCACCCGGCCTGCACGGGCTCGGTCGGCGCGCCGCAACGCGGACAATGGGCGTGACCGGCGTGCCAGTTCGCGAGGGCGATCGCCTCGACCGCGAGGCCCGTGTGGTTCGCGGCCAGCACGGGGGCCGCGGCGCGCAGCCCCTGCCAGCGGGCGGCTTCGGGCTCGATGAGATCGGCCGAGGCGTCGTCGAAGATGCGCAGTTCGACCTGCGTGTCGCCGTCGCGTCCGAGATAACAGCGCAGCCCCGATGCGGGCAGGTCGGCCGGATGCCGCAGCTCGAGTGCGGGCTCCGACCCCTCGAAGCGCTCGGCGAGCAGCACCCGGTCGCCGCGCACCGCGAGCACCCGCGACGACGGATCGGCATCGAACCGGGCGGCGAACGTCGGGTCGTCGCGCTCGGCCGCGTCTCGATCGATGACGGCACGGGAGAACGGCGGCGCCGACAGCTCGGGATCGGTCACAGTGCACCCTTCACGGCTCGATGCGGTGTCGGCCGGAACGCGTGGCGGTCGCCCGAAGCCGGAGATGCCTGCTTAAGCTGTGTGCCATGGCCAGACCTCCTCTCACCTTAGCCGCGTTGGCCACGGCGGCAGTGCCGGGCCTCGAGGTGCGCGCCGCCCGCGCGCACACCCGACGCAGCCACGGGGCGTTCGACGCCGTCGAGCTGCTCACCGCCGACGATCGGCACCTCATCATCCGGGTGCCGCGCTCGCAGTCCGCCGAATCCGAGCAGTCGGCCGACCTCGTCGCCCTCCGGGCGATGAGTCCCGGCATCCGCTCGCGCCTCGCGTTCCGCGTGCCCACCTTCGTCGGCCAGGCCCCCATCGACGGCACCCGGGCGGTCGTCACCGAGTTCATTCCCGGCGCGGTGCTGGGCGCCGACGAGCTGACCGCGCACGACCGGCTCGCGACATCCGTCGGACTCGCCATCGCGGCGATCCACTCGCTGCCGACCGGATTCATCGCCGACGCCGGACTTCCGCGTCAGACGGCCGAGCAGTCGCGCGACGCGGTGGTCGAACTCGTCGGCCGGGCGGCCGACACGGGCCACCTGCCGGCCGCGATCCTGCGCCGCTGGGAGGAGGCGACCGACGACGCCGCGCTCTGGCGCTTCCGGCCGACCGTCGTGAACGGCGCGCTGACGGCCGACTCGATCCTCGTCGACGGCGACACCGTGAGCGGGGTGCTCGGCTGGGCGTCGCTCGCCGAGAGCGACCCCGCCCGCGACCTGCACTGGCTGCTCACGTCACGCGGTCAGGCGGCCGAGGCCGCGCTGGGCGCCTACGTCGGCGCGCGCAACGGCGGCGCCGACTCGCACCTGCCGCAGCGGGCACTGCTCTACGGAGAGCTCGAACTCGCCCGCTGGCTGCTGCACGGCGTCGACGCCCACGACGAGGCCATCATCGAAGACGCGGTCGGTCTGCTCGACGGGCTCGTCGAGAGCGTGCACGATCGGTCGAGCGAACCGCTCTCGCCCGAGACCGGTCCGATCCTCGCCGTCGGCGATGTCGAGCGGATGCTCGACGAGACGCCCCACGATCGCCTCGCCCGCGAGCGCGGCAGCGCCCTGCTGACCGACAGCTACGACTTCTCGGAGCTCGAGCGACATGCCGCGGGCGAACGGCCGACCCCGCCCATGGACGCGACCGCGCCGATGCCGCTCGACCTGAGCGACTGGGGCGATGCGACGCCGCCGCCGGCCCGGCGGCGAGGATCAGGCCGATGCCGACGACGCAGCCGATGCGTCGGACGCCGCCGCCTCGACCGATGCCCAGGCTCGGCGCAACGCGGCCTCGTCGTAGAGCCGGTCGGGCCTGATGACACGGTCGTCTTCGACGAAGTAGAACACGGCGTCGATGGACTCGGGGTCGATGCCCGCCCAGTGCGCGTACGCGAGCCGGTAGAGGGCGAGCTGGGTCTGCTTGAGCTCGAGGTCCCGCGCGTCGCGCGGAGATCTTCCGGTCTTCCAGTCGACGACCTGCACGCGGATGCCCCGTGCCCCGAGTTCGCTGTCGGGTTCGACGTCGTAGACGGCGTCGAGCTTGCACACGAACACGTTCGCGCCGATCGGCAGGTGGAGTTCGAGTTCGACGGCGCGCGGCTTGCGGCGACCCCATTCGGAGGCGGCGAACGTCGCCTGCAGCGTGCGCAGGCGCTCGGGCGAGGCGTCGTCGACCACGGTGCCGCGGTCGTCGCCGTCGCCGGCTGCGCGACGCTGGCGCCGAGCCCGAGGCCGAGGCCGAAGGGGTCGAGCTGGTCGAGGTCGTCGAGGGCGGCCGCAGCTGCCCTCGCCGGTCGAGCGGTGCTCGACCCACTCGTGGAAGAGCGTGCCGATGCGGGTCGCGCGGAACGGGCGTTGCGGCATCGGCCGGCGCAGTGCCGCACCGACAGCGGCCGGATCGTCGACGTAGTCCTTGAACCGTGACGCCGGAACGCGGGCGGGGATCTCGATCACCGCGTCGCCCTCATCGCGGCGGCGACGCTCTTCGAGCAGCAACTGCAGGTGCTCGGCGAGTCGCGGGCCGATGCCGGTTCCGCTCGGCAACTGGGCGGCGGAGCGCACGGCGTCGGCCGCGGCCACGACCGCGGTGCGTCGCGCCCCGAGCGGGTCGAGCGGCCAGCGCGGTCGCTCGCCGAGCTCGCCGCGAGGGTTCTCGTCGTCGGCGGGAGCGGTCGGCAGCAGGTCGGCCGGGATGACGCCGGCCTGCACGAGCTCGCGCAGGAACGGGCTCGGCGGTCGCGGCGCCTTCTGGGTCGACCACCACGAACCCGTGAGCAGCAATTCGGCGCGAGCACGGGTGAGGGCGACGTAGGCGAGCCGTCGCTCTTCGTCTGCGTGGCGCTCGCGGTTCTCTTCGGCGAACGCCGAGACGGCCTGGTCGAACTCGGCCTGGCTCTGCACGCCGCGCCACTGCAGCTCGGGCAGTTCATCGGCGTCGCCCTTGAACTCGTTCGGCAGCTCACCGAACGCCAGCCAGCCCTTCGCCGAGCGCGGCTTCGACGGCAGTTCGGCATCGACGCATCGGGGAATCGCCACGAGGTCCCACTCGAGTCCCTTCGAGCCGTGGATCGACAGCACCTGCACCGCACCCGGCTCGGGCTCGTCTTGGCGGGGCGCGAGGCGGTCGCGCTGCTCGGCCTCGGTGAGCCATCCGAGGAACGCGCCGAGCGTCGGGTGCTCGGCCACGTCGACGAACGCCGTCAGCAGCTCGTCGAACGCCTCGAGGCTCGGCCCGCCGAGCGGTTGCGCGGCATTCGCCGCGACCTCGATGTCGAGCAGCAGCTCCTGCTGCACGAGGCTCACGAAGTCGACGAGGCCGAGCCCCGCGCGTCGGCGCAGCGATTGCAGCTGCGCGCCCGCCCGACGCATGCGGGCCAGGCCGATCGCGCTGAAGC
The DNA here is from genome assembly GCA_963836825.1 of uncultured Actinomycetota bacterium. Lineage (GTDB taxonomy): Bacteria > Actinomycetota > Actinomycetes > Actinomycetales > Microbacteriaceae > Agromyces. The sequence continues at coordinate 81,134 of CAWILI010000039.1, read as the reverse complement.
CGCGCAGGGCCGAGTGCGTGTCGGGCGCGTTCAGCAGGAAGTCGAGGGCGTCGACGATCGACGGCGACTCGTCGGCGGCGATCGATGCGCGCATTCCGGCACGCACGTCGTCGGCCAGCCGGCGGGTCGACAGGTCGCGGTCGACGAGCCACTTCGCGAGGCCGTGCAGCGCCGCGAGGTCGGCCGGGCCGATGCGCCACCGTGCGCCGCCGAGCACGCGCACGAGCTCGGACCCGGCGGTGGGGTCGTGCAGCACGCGCAGCACGCACACGAGGTCGGCGATGACCGGCTGGTCGAGCAGCCCGGCCATGCCGAGCACGTGCACGGGCACGCCGCGCGCGCGCAGCGCCGCCGTGAAGACGCCGGCGTTCGCGAAGGTGCGGCAGAGCAGCGCTCCGCTCGCACCGTCGCCGGCGGCGCGCCCCAGCCGCCGCTGGAACCACTCGGCGACCCGGTCGGCCTCGTCTTCGACGGTCTCGGCCCAGGCGACGTCGAGCCGGCCCTGCCCGGCGAACGGCGACGCGCTCAACGGGGCCTTGGGAATCCCCGCGTCGAGCGACCCGATGAGCGCGTTCGCCGCGTCGAGCACGATGCGCGGGTTGCGCCAGCTCGTGGACAGGTCGTAGACGCTCGCCGACGCCTGTCGCGCGAAGTCGCGGCCGAAGCGCGCGAGGTTCGCGGCGCTCGCGCCGCGCCAGCCGTAGATCGACTGGTCGGGGTCGCCGACCGCCATCACCGGCTGGTCGGCGAAGAGCGTCGAGAGCAGTCGCGTCTGCACGACGCTCGTGTCTTGGTACTCGTCGAGCAGCACGGTGCGATACCGCTCGCGGTGGGCGGCGACGACCTCGGGATGCTGCTCGCAGATGGCGAGCGCGAGCGCGATCTGGTCGGAGAACTCGACGTAGCCGCGCTGCCGCTTCGCCTCGGCGTAGGCGTCGGCGAGGTCGAGCAGCGGCGGCAGCGCGTCGACGACGCCGAGCGCGTCGACGAATGAGGCGAAGTCGGTGCGCTTGCGCGGCGCCTCGATGGGCAGCCCTCGCATCTGCAGGAAGTCGCGCGCCATGGCCCGCACGTCGCGACTGTCGGCGACGTTCTCGGCGAGCGCACGGCTGAGCGAGAGCACCGCGCCCGTGACGCGGTCGAGCGAGGCATCGAGTTCGACGAGCCGGGGGTCGGTCGCCGCGGCGACGACCGATCGGGCGAGTTGCCAGGCGGATGCCTCGCCGAGCACGGCCGCGTCGGGCTCGCGCCCGATGAGCATCGCGTGCTCGCGGTAGATCGAGCTCGCGAAGGCGTTGTAGGTGCCGACCGACGCGGACTCGAGCGGATCGAGCGAGACCTCGGCGATGCCCTCGTCGACGAGCTGTGCGACGCGCTGGCGCACTCGCTCGGCGAGCTCGGCGGCGGCCTTGCGCGTGAAGGTCAGCCCGAGCACCTCGGGCACGTCGACGTGGCCGTTCGCGAGCAGCCAGACGACTCGGTTCGCCATGGTCTCGGTCTTGCCGCTGCCCGCGCCCGCGACGACGATCGTCTGGCCATGGGGGTCGGCCTCGATGACGGCGCGCTGCTCGGGGGTCGGCGCGTGGAGCCCGAGCCTGGTGGCGATCTCGAGTGCGCTGAGCGCGGTGCGAGGTTGCGGACGAGCCCGCCGAACCGATCACGCGGACACCGCCGGCACGAGGTGCACGCGATACTGCCAGCCCGCGAACCGGGAACGGTAGCCGAGTTCGGCGGGCCCCTCGAATGCGTTGCCCGCCATGGTGCGCCCGACGGCGGCGAGCCGCTCGCGGAACGCCGCCTCGGCGGCGTCGTCGAACGGCTGCTGCACGCGCTCGGTGTATGCCACGCCGCGTGCGGGCTTGGCGAGGTAGACGAGCTTCGCTCCCCCGAGCACGCCGGCGTTCGGGATCTCGCCGACGCGGGCGGCGAGCTGATAGGCCGCGAGCTGCGGATGCGCCGCCGTCTGGTCGCCCGTCGGCGGGGTGCGACCCGTCTTCAGGTCGACGATGACCGTCGTTCCGTCGGCGGATGCCTCGACCCGGTCGATGGTGCCCGAGATGCGCACCCGATCGACGACGAGCGTGAACCGCCCCTCGGCGCCGAGCAGCAGCTTGCCGTCGTCGGCGAAGTTCGCGAGGTAGTCGGCGGCGCCCTCTGCCATCGCGCGGGCGCCGCGCCGCTCGCGCTCGGCCACCCAGCCCGCCTCGAACCGCAGCTCGCGCCAGCGTGCCTCGACGGCCGACCAGATCGTGTCGATGCTCGTGTCGCCGTCGTCGCGGGTGCCGACCTCTTCGACGACCGCGTGCACGAGCGTGCCGATCGACGCGGCGACGCCCGACGGCGGCGAGGCGACGTGGTCGATGAACCAGCCGAGCGGCGACTCCTCGGCGCGATCGATCTGCGACGGCGAGATCGCCACGAGTGCCTCGGGGTCGCCGTCGAGGTCGACCAGCGGGGCGACGGTCGACGGGTCGGCGAGTCCGTACCAGTCGGCCGGGTCGGCGCCGGGCACCCCCGCCTCGGCGAGCAGGGCGAGTGCCGCCGGAGCCTCGCCCGCCGGGGTGGCCACCGCCTCGTGGCGGAGTGCTGCGACGAGCCCGCGCAGGTGCAGGGGACGCCGCCGACCCGCACGGATGCGCTCGGGCGCATAGCCCATGAGCATCGACGGCTGCTCGTCGTCGTTGGCCGTGCAACTGAGCACGAGCTGTCGCTCGGCGCGCGAGGCCGCGAGGGCGAACAGGCGCAGCTCGTCGCCGCGCACCGACGCCCGGGCCTCGGCGACGCCCTCGGGCGAGGGCGACGCGGCACCCGATCGCGCGGCAGCCGCGGCGCGGGCGAGGAGTCCTGCGTGCAGGAGCGTGCCCCTCGGACGCAGGTTCGGCCACACCCCGTCTTGCAGGCCGGCGACGACGACCACGTCGAAGGAGCGGCCGATGAGCGCCGGCGGCGTGGTGACGACCACCGATTCGGCGCTGCGCTGCGGGGCGAGCGAGTCTTCGGGCAGCTCGCTCGCGAGCACTTCGTCGACGAATCGCACGGCCGACGCGTCGGGCTCGCGCTCGGCATGACGCTGCGCCGCGGCGAACAGCGCGACCGCGGCGTCGAGCGCCCGGTTCGCCTCGTCGGCGAGCACGCCGGTGCCGCGCGCCTGTGCGCCCCACTCGGCGGCGAGGCCGCTGCCCTCCCACAACGCCCACAGCACATCCTCGATCGAGCCCCCGCCGACGGCGACGGCACGCGCGCTGCCGAGCACCTTCGCGAGCCGTGCCGCCCGACGGGCGGGCGCGGCATCGATCGTCTCGAAGCCGCCCGGCGCGGCGAGCGCGTCGACGAGCAGCTCGTCGCCCGTGCGATTGCCGCCCCCCGCGAGCTCGTCATGCCGCAGGGCCAGGCGCAGGCGCCGCAGGCCGACGCCGTCGAGCCGCCCGATGGGCCCGGTGAGCAACGCGACCGCGAGTTCTGGCGTGAGCGGCTCACGGTCGAGTACGAGCGATGCCGCCGCGAGCAGGGCTGCAGCCGCCGGCGCGTCGCGCAGCGCCGTGCGCGCCGCGCTGCCCGCGGTGGGCACGTCGGCGAGCGCGAGCCCGCGTTCGAAGGCGGGCACGTCGCCGCCGGACCGCAGCACCACGGCCATCTTCGACCACGGCACGCCGTCGAGCAGGTGCCGTTCGCGGAGCACGCCCGCGACGGCCTGGCATTCGGCCGCGTGCGACGGCGCCTCGATGCCGAGCACCGGCACGAGCGGATCGGCGGTCGACTCACTCGTGGCGGCGGCCACCATGGTCGCCGTGCGATGCCGCCCGCCGAGGGCGGTGCCGATGTGCGTGGTCGCCGACTGCACGACCCGGCGCAGCGCATCGTTGCCGCGATGCACCGACGGCAGCTCGATGCGGTGCACTTCGGCGCCGTCGAGCACGGCCGTGAGCGAGCCGAGCAACTCGGGGCGGCCCCCGCGGAAGCCGTTGCTCGCGACGTCGGGGTCGCCGAGCGCCACGACCTGCGTGCCCCGTGCGCCGAATGCGCCGAGCAGCGCGGCCGTGGTCTCGGTGGCCTCCTGCGCGTCGTCGACGACGAGCAGCCGCAACCCCGCCAGGGTGCCCAGCGCTCGCTGCGCCTCGGCATCGCCGGCGCTGCGCCGCACGATCGCCGCCGCGAACGCCCCGAGCTCGCTCGAATCGAACTGCGTCGGCCGCAGCTGCTCTTTGACCTCGGCGTACTCCTCGAGGAACGCGCCCGCCGCGACCCACTCGGGCCGCCCGGCGCGCCGCCCGAGCTGCGTGAGCCCGGCCCGCGTCGATGCCGTGCTCGACGGCCCGCATCATGAGGTCGCGCAGCTCGGAGCGGAACCCGCGGAGCGACCGCACGTCGGGCACGAGCGGGTCGGGCCACTCGGGGCCGAAGCCGTCGCGGATGCCGCCCTCGAGCAGCTCGCCGATGATGTGATCGTGCTCGGCGCCCGTGAGCAGGGTGACCGGCGCGCCGGTGTACGCCCGAACGAGCTGGAACGCGATCGAGTTCGCCGTGCGCGCGAGCGGACCCCGGGTGGTCACCCCGAGTCGCACGGCGAGCGCGTCGCGCAGCGAGGTGGCCGCCGAGCGCGTTGCCGACACCACGAGCACCTCATCGCTCGAGTACCCGAGTCGCTCGACGCGATCGGCGACGAGCTCGATGGCGAGGGTCGTCTTGCCGCTGCCGGGCGCGCCGAAGACGGCCGTGTGCTCGCCTGTCGCGAGCTGCTCGAGGAGGTCGGGAGCGGTGCGGGTGCCCTGCATGGGCGCAACGCTAACCCGTTCCGCCGACAGTGAACGCGAACGGCTCGGCACGTCGGGTGTCGTAGTGTTTCAGCAACAGTAGAAAGGCGCACCGTGGACGTTCGCATCGGCATCCAGAACTCACCTCGTGAACTCTCGTTCGAGACTTCTCAGTCCGCCGCCGAGGTCGAGCAGGCGGTCGCCGCCGCCCTCGCCGGGCAGTCGACGGTGCTCAAGCTCTCCGACGACAAGGGCACGGTGTACGTGGTTCCGGCCGCCGCGCTCGCCTACGTCGAGATCGGCTCCGAGGAGTCGCGTCGCGTCGGCTTCGTCGCCTGACGATGGAACTCCTCTTCGTCGCCCTCGGCGGAGCGATCCTCGGCCTCGCCGCGCACTTCGCCTTCCACTACCGGCACCTGCGCGGCGTCGTCGTCGTGCCGGCGATCGGCACCGCGGTCGCGGCGATCGTCTGGGTCGGGCTCACCTGGCTCGGCTGGGCATGGGACGGCGGCTGGATCTGGGTCGTCTCCCTGGTCGCGGCCGGCATCGCGTCTGCGGCATCCGCGTACGTCATCGGGCCGGGCCGCGAGCGAGCCGATGCCGCGCTCTTCGAGCGGCTCTCCCGTCCCGGCGCCGGGCACGCCTGAGCGCCTGCCGCTCCGCTGCGTCGCACTGAGCTGAGGTCGGGCCGCCGGTCAGAGGCGCCTCAGGCGGTGAGCCCGAGGGCGTCCATGCGACGCGTGTGCTCGGCGATCAGCTCGGTGAACACCGGCTCGACGCGCTCGCCCAGCCGATCGGCCGAGTCGCTGGCCCGCAGCGCCGACCTCGCGATGAGCAGGGTGTCGCCGACGATGCTGCGCCCCCAGAGGGCGAGCCGGTCGGCGAGGCCGGGTTCGGCCGCGATCGCGGCGCGAAGCTCGGTCTCGAGCACGCCGCCCGCGCCCTCTTCGTGCAGGATCGCGCGAACCCGCGTGCCGAGCTCGACGGGCAGGCCCTCGGCGAGGCGCGAGAAGTAGTCGTCGAGCATGCCCGACGTGACGTGGATGCCGAGCAGCAGCTCGTACCAGTCGGCGCCGGCGGTCGACTCGCCCAATCGGTCGGTCGCGGGTGCGAACGGCGCCATCACCGCCTCGGGCTCGACGTCGAGCCGCCGCAGCTCGGCGATGAGGTCGTGGTGCTTGCGCAGCGCGACGCCGGCGGCAGCGCTCAGTCCCTCTTTCGCAACCAGCGTGGGTGCCGTCGCCACGGCCCTCGACAGCGACTCGAAGAAGTCGAGCTGGATGTACGCGGCCTGGCCGAGGAACGCCACCGGCTCGGGGACGAGTTCGGTGAAGTCGACGCGGGTGAGGTCGGTCGGGGCGACTCGCGGGCGCAGCCGCGGCATCTCGGGGCGCGCACCGCGCCGGTTCGACCACATCACCACGCAGACAGCCTATCGGGGCTCTCAGGCAGTCTCCGATAGGGTAGAGGCTGCACGCGGGCGATGGATCCGCGGCCGTGCGCCTGGGGTTGAGAACGGGGCGCATCTTTCACCGTCACTTTCAGGCAACACCGACAGGCAGGCTTTTGACCACTTTCACCGAACTCGGCATCGCGTCCGACATCGTCGACGCACTCGCCGGGAAGGGCATCATCGATGCCTTCCCCATCCAGGAACAGACCATCCCCCTCGCCCTCTCCGGCCAGGACATCATCGGCCAGGCGAAGACCGGCACGGGCAAGACCTTCGGGTTCGGCCTGCCGATCGTCCAGCGCCTCGGCGACGACCCCGAGGGCGGCGTCAAGGCGCTCGTCGTCGTCCCCACGCGCGAGCTGTGCGTGCAGGTGACCGAAGACCTCGAGCTCGCGACATCCAATCGCCCGACGAAGATCGTCTCGATCTACGGCGGCAAGGCCTACGAGGGCCAGATCGAGCAGCTCAAGGCCGGCGCGCAGATCGTCGTCGGCACCCCGGGCCGCCTGCTCGACCTCGCGTCGCAGCGCCTGCTCTCGCTCAAGAACGTCAGCGAGCTGGTGCTCGACGAGGCCGACAAGATGCTCGACCTCGGCTTCCTCCCCGACATCGAGAAGCTCGTCGCGCAGACGCCCGCCGATCCGCCACACCATGCTGTTCTCGGCCACGATGCCGGGCCCGATCGTCGCGCTCGCGCGCCGCTTCATGACGCGCCCCATCCACATCCGCGCGACCGACCCCGACGAGGGCCTCACGCAGGCGAACATCAAGCACCTCGTCTACCGGGCGCACTCGCTCGACAAAGACGAGGTGATCTCGCGCATCCTCCAGTCCGAGGGCCGCGGCAAGACGATCATCTTCACGCGCACGAAGCGTGCGGCGGCGAAGCTCGTCGAAGAGCTCAACGACCGCGGCTTCAACGCCGCCGCCGTGCACGGCGACCTGAACCAAGACCAGCGCGAGCGCGCCATGGCCGCGTTCAAGGCCGGCAAGAAAGACGTGCTGATCGCCACGGATGTCGCAGCACGCGGCATCGACGTCGACGATGTCACCCACGTCATCAATCACACGATCCCCGACGACGACAAGGCGTACCTGCACCGCGTGGGTCGCACCGGCCGCGCCGGCAAGACCGGCATCGCGGTGACGTTCGTCGACTGGGACGACCTGCACAAGTGGGCGCTCATCAACCGCGCGCTCGAGTTCGGCCAGCCCGAGCCGACCGAGACGTACTCGTCGAGCCCGCACCTGTTCCACGACCTCGACATCCCCGCCGGCACGAAGGGCCGGCTGAAGCCGGCTTCGGCCGTGGCCGCGCCCACGCGCTCGGCCACCGCCGGCCGCCACGAGTCGCGCAACGAGGCATCCGGCGACCGCCCGCCGCGTAATCGCAGCCGCAACCGCACCCGCGGCGGCCGACCTGCGGGCGACGAGTCGTCGACGTCCGTCGCGCCCGAGGCCGCGAAGGCCGACGTGGCCGCCGAGGTCGCCGTCAAGGAGCCCGGAACGGGCACCCACGACGGCAAGGGCCACGAGCACCACGACGGCAACGCCGCTCCCCCGCGTCGACGCCGTCGCCGCGGCCCGCGCACCGGTGGCACCACGCCCCAGGCGTAACTCGCAGCCACGTTTCAGCGCCCGCTCGGCCTCGGCCCGGCGGGCGCTGGTCGTTGCGGTGAGGGCTCCCGTGGCGGCAGTCCGGTCGAGCGCGCGGTCGCGGTAGCGGTCGCGTCAGGGCGCCCTACGGCAGCACCGGCGCCGACCCGCGACCCTCGGCGAGGATCTTCGTGACCACGTCGGGCGCCGTGCGGCACTCGCCCAGCCGGTTCGGCTTGCCGGTGCCGTGGTAGTCGCTCGAACCGGTGATCTCGAGGCCGAACCGGGTGGCCAGCTCGCGCAGCCGCGGCTTGGCGTCGGCGCGATTCTCGGGATGGTCGACCTCGAGGCCGAAGAGGCCGGCGTCGACGAGCTGGCGCAGCCGTCGCGGCGGCACGACCTGCTCGGCGCCGCGCGTGCCGGGGTGCGCGAGCACGGGAACACCGCCGGCCGCGCGGATGAGGCGCACCCCCTCGAGCGGGTCGGGCGCGTAGTGCGGCTGGGCGTAGCCCCAGCGGGGGTGCAGGATGCTCGCGAACGCGGCCGACCGGTCGGGAGCGTGCCCGCGCGCCACGAGCGCGTCGGCGATGTGCGGGCGGCCGATGGTGGTGCCCTCGGCGGTCTGGGCGAGCACGTCGTCCCAGTCGAGCGCGTAGTCGCGCCTGAGGCGCCGCACGATGTCTTCGGCGCGCGTCAGTCGCGACTCGCGAATTCGGGCGGTCTCGTCGACGAGCGCCTCGTCGAGCGGGTCGATGAGATAGGCGAGCATGTGCACGCTCATGTAGCCCTCGCGCGTCGAGAGCTCCATGCCCGGGATGAGCATGACGCCGGTGGCGGGCACGGCCGCCGCGGCCTCGTGCCACCCGCTCGTCGAGTCGTGGTCGGTGAGGGCGATCGCCCAGAGCCCTGCCGAGGCGGCCTGCTCGAGCAGACGCGTGGGCGACTCGGTTCCGTCAGAGACCGTGGAGTGCGTGTGCAGGTCGGCTTCGCCGATCGCTGCGCGGGCGTCTGACATTCCTCAATGCTAGTGGCGGCACCTTCACCCGCACCTCACCGCCGACTCCCAGCGCTGCGCCCCTATCGTGGGTGGAATGCTCCCCCGCATCCTCGGCTGGGCCGTCGTGCTCGCCACCGCCGCCGTGGCGTTCGTGCTGGTCTGGCCGCAGGCGGTCGGCCTGCAGAACCAGTGGGTGGCCGCGCACGTCGTCGCCCTGCGCGGAGCCGCCGCGGGCATCGGCCTCCTGTTCGCCGTGTGCTTCGCGCTGTTCGCGATCGCACCCCGGACCCGGCGTTTCTGGATCGCGATGGCCACCGTGCTCGCACTCTTCGCGGCGGGCAACATCGCGGTGCTGGCGGTGCGCGGCACCGGCGGGGCGCCCGCTGCCGATGCCGGGTCATCCGACACCGTCACCGTGCTCTCGTGGAACACGCTCGGCGAGGTGCCCGACGCGCAGACGATCGCCGACCTCGCCCTCGATGAGGGCGCCGACGTCGTGGTGCTGCCCGAGACGACCGACCCGCTCGGCGAGGCGGTCGCCGATCGCGATGCGCGAGGGCGGCAGCCCGATGTGGGTGCACACGCAGGCCTACGACGACATCGCCAAGGCCCGTTCGACGACGCTGCTGATCAGCCCCGACCTCGGCGCGTACACGGTGACGTCGGCCGACTTCCCCGGTCCGCCGGGCAACACGAACACGCTGCCGAGCGTCGTGGCCGACCCGGTCGACGGCGACGGCCCGCGCATCGTGGCGGTGCACGCCGTCGCGCCCATCAGGTGGGAACTGCGCAACTGGCGCAGCGACCTCGACTGGCTCGCCGCGCAGTGCGCCGGCGAGAACGTGATCATGGCGGGCGACTTCAATGCGACGGTCGACCACTTCGCCGGGCACGGCACCGATGGCGGCGATCTGGGGCGCTGTTCGGATGCCGCAGCCGCGGCCGATTCCGCGGCGCTCGGCACCTGGCCGACCGACGTGCCGCCGCTTGCTCGGCAGCCCGATCGACCACGTGCTCGCGACGCCCGGCTGGAGCGTCGAGGGGTTCCGCGTGATCGACGACCTCGACGGCGCGGGCAGCGATCACCGTCCGATCGTCGCGACGCTCAGCCGGAGCTGACGACCCGTGCGCCGCACCGGCGGGCGGTGCGAGAATGGATGACATGGCGAATTCGAGCGACACCTCCACCACCGAGACCGCGGCCCAGGCCGTTTCCGACGAAGAGGCGGGTCGCAACGCGAATCGCTCGACCACGCCGAGCTCCGAGGGGTTCAAGGACTTCATCGGCAACGGCTGGGCCGACCGCGACGAGACGCTGCCGTCTGCGCGCGAGCAGGCGTCGTTCGCCGCGGCCCGTCGCGCCGAAGGTCTCGGCGGCGTTCCCCGGCCAGCGACTGATCGTGCCCGCCGGCGACATGAAGCAGCGGGCCAACGACACCGACTACCCGTTCCGCGCGCACTCGGCGTTCGCGCACCTCACGGGCTGGGGCTCCGACTCCGAGCCCGGCGCCGTGCTCGTCTTCGAGCCCACCGCCGGCGGCCACGAGGCCACCGTCTACTTCCGCGAGCGCGCCGGCCGCGACTCCGAGGAGTTCTACGCGAACCCCGCGATCGGCGAGTTCTGGATCGGCGCGCGCCCGTCGCTCGCGCACGTCGCGGCCGACCTCGCCGTGGCGACGCGCGGCCTCGACGAGTTCGACCACGTCGTCGATGCCGTCGACACCGCGACCCTCGTGCTGCGCGAGGCCGATGCATCCGTCACCGAGCGCGTCGACCACGCGCGCATCCGCTTCGCCGCAGAGCAGGCGCTCTCGACCAACGCGGCCGACGCGCCGTTCTCGATCGAGGTCGGCGCCGACGCACGAGCCCGACGGCGAGCTCGCCCGGGTCGTCTCCGAGCTGCGACTCGTGAAAGACGAGTTCGAGCAGGCCGAGATGCGCGCGGCGATCGCGGCGACCGAGCGCGGCTTCACCGAGGTCATCGCCGAGCTGCCGCGCATCACCTCCGAGGTGCGCGGCGAGCGCGTCATCGAGGGCGTCTTCGCCACGCGTGCGCGGCTCGAGGGCAACGACGTCGGCTACGGCTCGATCGCCGCGGCCGGCCCGCACGCGACCGTGCTGCACTGGACCCGCAACGACGGCCCCGTGGTGCCCGGCGACCTGGTGCTGCTCGACGCCGGCGTCGAGCTCGACTCGTACTACACCGCCGACATCACTCGCACGTTCCCGGTCAGCGGCACCTACTCGGCGGTGCAGCGACAGGTCTACGAGGCGGTGCTCGAGGCCGCCGACGCCGCGTTCGCCATCGTGAAGCCCGGGGTGGTCTTCCGCGAGGTGCACGCCGCCGCGATGCAGGTCATCGCCCGCAAGACGGCCGAGTGGGGCTTCCTGCCGGTCTCGGCCGAAGAGTCGCTCGAGCCCGAGAACCAGTTCCACCGCCGCTACATGGTGCACGGCACGAGCCACCACCTCGGCCTCGACGTGCACGACTGCGCGCAGGCCCGGCGCGACATGTACATGGACGGCGAGCTCGAGGCGGGCATGGTGTTCACCATCGAGCCCGGGCTCTACTTCCAGCCCGACGACCTCACCGTGCCCGAGGAGTTCCGCGGCATCGGCGTGCGCATCGAGGACGACATCCTCGTCACCGCCGACGGCGCCGAGAACCTCTCGGCGGGCATCCCCCGCACGGCCGACGAGGTCGAGGCGTGGGTGCGCGGCGCGACCCGCTGAGCCGGCCGGGTCAGCTCACGCGAGCGCGGATCACTCGCCCGCGTTGCGGCGTTCGCGCGCGGCGCGGCGTGCGGCGTCCTGCGCCTCGCCGTAGGTGAGACCCCGCGGTTCGTCGTCGGTGACCTCGCCGCTCACCGCATCGGATGCCGCGGACTCGGCGTCGCTCGTCGACCCATCGGGCGTCTCGGCGACCGGCGTGCTCACGGGCGGCGCGGCGGCTGCGGCGGCGCGGCCGGCGCGGCCGCTGACGAGACCGCCGTCGACGGGACATCCGTCGTACCGAGCACCTGGCGCGCCCTGGTGACGTGGGCCGGGTCGGCGATGATCGCGTAGCGCGTCGCGAGCACCTGCATGGTCGAGGTGAAGTCGCGACGGCGACGGTTGACCGAGTACGACACGAGGCCGAAGATCATGCCGAAGCCGGCGCCGAGCAGGATCGCCGAGATCAGGATGCCCACCGAGGTGCCGGTCGGCGAGAAGATGAAGAACAGCAGGCCGAGGAACGTTCCGAACCACGCGCCCGAGATGGCCCCCGCACCGCCCGCCCGGCCCCACGTGAGCTTGCCGGTGATGCGCTCGACCGTCGTCAGGTCGGTGCCGACGATCGCGAGCTCCTTCACCGGGAACTCGGCCTTGGCGAGCGAGTCGACGGCCGCCTGCGCCTCGGGGTACGTCTCGAAGGTCGCAACGGTCTCACCCTTCGGCAGGGTGGGGTATGCGCGGCCCATGCGGCCACCGAACGGCGATTGGTTGGTCACCTCGCCATTCTCCCATGCGTACGACACCGGACCCCGCGAAGCGGCGGGGTTGGGGCATGCGGGGTCTAAGTTGGAAGCGTGAGCGCCACGAGAGTCTTCGTCGCCCGACTCGCCGGGTGCCCCGTCTTCGACCCCAACGGCGAGCGGGTCGGCAAGGCGCGCGACGTGCTCGTCGTGTACCGCAAGAACGATCCGCCGCGCGTGGTCGGCCTCATCGTCGAGATCCCCGGCAAGCGCCGCGTGTTCGTCTCGATCGGGCGCGTCACGTCGATCAGCGGCGGCCAGATCATCACGACCGGCCTCATCAACCTGCGCCGCTTCGAGCAGCGCGGCGGCGAGGTGCGCGTCATCGCCGAGATGCTCGGGCGCAAGGTCGCGTTCAACGACGGCTCGGGCGTCGCGACCATCGAAGACGTCGCGATCGAAGAGCAGGAGCCCGGCGAGTGGCAGGTCGACCAGCTCTTCGTGCGCCGGCCCAAGGGCGCCTCGCCGTTCTCGAAGGGCCAGTCGGCCTACGTCACGTGGCGCGAGGTGCGCGAGGCCAACGCCCCGGGTGAGGCGCAGTCGGCCGAGCAGCTCATCGCCACCTACTCCGAGCTGAAGCCCGCCGACCTCGCGAACACCCTGCTCGACCTGCCCGCGCTGCGGCGGCAGGAGGTCGCCGAAGAGCTGCCCGACGACCGGCTCGCCGACGTGCTCGAAGAGATGCCCGAGTCCGAGCAGGTGCACGATCCTCGCCGGGCTCGGCGACGACCGCGCCGCCGACGTGCTCGACCACATGCAGCCCGACGACGCCGCCGACCTCATCGCGCAGCTGCCCAACGAGCGCGGCGAGCACCTGCTCGAGCTCATGGAGCCCGAAGAGGCCGACGACGTGCGGTTCCTGCTCTCGTACGGCCCCGACACGGCGGGCGGTCTCATGACGCCCGAGCCGATCATCGTCTCGGCCGACGCGACGGTCGCCGAGGGGCTCGCCCTCATCCGACGCCACGACCTGCCGCCCGCGCTCGGCGCGGCGGTGTGCGTCACCCTTCCGCCGTACGAGCCGCCGACGGGCCGCTTCCTCGGCATCGTGCACTTCCAGCGCATGCTGCGCTACCCGCCGCACGAGCGCCTCGGCACGCTCATCGACCAGGGCCTCGAGCCCGTCAGGGCCGACACGTCGGCCGCCGAGGTCAGCCGCATCCTCGCGAGCTACGACCTCGTCTCGGTGCCGGTCGTCGACGAGAAGCATCGACTCGTCGGGGTGGTGACGATTGACGACGTGCTCGACTACCTCCTGCCCGATGACTGGCGAAGTCATCCCGAGGATTCCGATACGGGCCGCCGCGCGGCGGCGCGTGCCCAGCTGATGACCGGAAGTATCCCGATCCCACCCGGAAGGAGGGCAGGAGATGGCACGCACTGACGTCGACGACCGGCGATTCGACACCCCGAAGGGCACCCGTCGATCCGTGCCCTTCCGCGGGTCGGGCGACAGCGACCGATTCGGTCGCTTCACCGAGTGGGTCGCCCGCGGCATGGGCACCCCGGGGTTCCTGCTCGGGCTCTCGGTGTTCGCGATCGGCTGGATGGTGTGGAACACGTTCGCGCCCGAGAACCTGCGGTTCGATTCGATCGCGATCGGGTTCACCGCACTGACGCTCGTGCTCTCGCTGCAGGCGTCGTATGCGGCGCCGCTGATCCTGCTCGCGCAGAACCGCCAAGACGACCGCGACCGCGTGCAGATCGAGCAGGATCGCCAGCGGGCCGAGCGCAACCTCGCCGACACCGAGTACCTCGCGCGCGAGGTCGTCGCCCTGCGGCTCGCCATGAAAGACCTGGCGTCACGCGAGTTCATCCGCGCCGAGCTGCGTGCCGTGCTCGAGGAGCTCGACCGTCGTGACGAAGACGACGAGGCGGGCAATGCCCCACGCTGATCCGACCACGCTCGCGGCGGCGGTGCGCGCCGCGCTGACGAGCGTCATCGACCCCGAGATCCGCAAGCCCATCACCGAGCTCGACATGGTCGACCACGTGGTCGCCGGCGACGACGGGCGCGTCGAGGTCGGCATCCGCCTGACGATCGTCGGATGTCCCGCCTCCGACCGCATCGAACGCGACGTGCGGCAGGCCGCCGAGTCGGTGGCCGGTGCCGGCAACGCCGCCGTCGAGCTCTCGGTGATGACTCCCGAACAGCGGGCAGCGCTCACCGAGCGCCTGCGCGGCGGGCGAACCCGCACGAATCCGTTCGGCCCGGGCACGCTCACGAAGGTGCTCGCCGTGACGAGCGGCAAGGGCGGCGTCGGCAAGTCGACGATCACCGCGAACCTCGCGGTCTCGCTCGCGGCGCGCGGGCTCGCGGTCGGGCTCGTCGACGCCGACGTGCACGGCTTCTCGATCCCGGGGCTGCTGGGCCTCGTCGACGACACCGGGCTCGCGGCCCGGCCGACGCGGGTCGACGAGATGATCCTGCCGCCCGTGGCGCACGGGGTGAAGGTGATCTCGATCGGCATGTTCGTCGAGCCGAGCGAAGCGGGCGGCCGCGCCTCGTCGACCGCGGTCGCCTGGCGCGGCCCGATGCTGCACCGCACGCTGAACCAGTTCCTCACCGACGTGTACTTCGGCGACCTCGACGTGCTGCTCGTCGACCTGCCGCCCGGCACGGGCGACATCGCGATCTCGCTCGGCCAGCTGCTGCCGAACGCCGAGGTCGTCGTCGTGACGACGCCGCAGCCCGCCGCGGCCGATGTCGCCGAGCGCTCGGGCGTGGTCGCCCGGCAGACCGGGCAGCGCATCGTCGGCGTCATCGAGAACATGGCCGGGCTCGTGCAGCCCGACGGCGAAGTGCTCGAGCTCTTCGGGGCCGGCGGCGGCGAGCTCGTGGCCGAACGGCTCTCGGCGGGTCAGCCCGAGCCGGTGCCGCTGCTCGCGAGCGTACCGCTCAGCATGGCGCTGCGGCAGGGCGGCGATGCCGGCGTGCCGGTCGTGATCGCCGAGCCCGACGACCCTGCCGCGCGTGCCATCGAGTCGGCAGCCGCGCAGCTCGCCGCGCTGCCCCGCGATCTCGCCGGCCGCAGGCTCGACGTGAGCCTGCGGTGATTCCGATGCCGCGCCCCCGTCTGATCGGCCGGTTCGCCGTCGGCTCGGCGGTCGTGGCCGTCGCGATGAGCGGCCTCGCCGGCTGTGCGGCACCCGCGGCCCCGCGCCGGCGTGCCCGACGGGATCACCACCGAGCTGCGGCAGGGACGCTTCGACGTCGAAGCCCGCCAACTCGTCGTGCACGTCGAGAACGGCAGCGCGTCGCCCGTCGACGTCGACGGGCTCGTGGTCACGGCACCGGTCTTCGCGGCGCCGCTCGAGCACGATGGGTCGTTCGACCTGTCAGCGGGCGAGGGCATCGACATCCGCATCGACCTGCCCGACCCGCAGTGCGGCAGCGGCGAGGGCGAGCCGCTCGTCGAGCTGCGCGGGCCGCACCGCCGATGAACGCCTTCACGGGTGCGGTCGCCCCGACCGACCCGTTCGGCACCCTCGAGCGCATCGGCGCCACCGACTGCCTCACGGCCTCGGTCGACGCCGTCGCCGCGATCACCCTGCCCGAGCACCTGCGCACGACCGGCAGCGGCAGCGGCGCAGCGGGCGTGGATCGACGTGCTGGTCACCCCCGAGCCGTCGGGCGACGCGTCGTTCGTCATCGACGTCGTCCACGGCACGACGCTGCTCAACGCCGAAGACGGCCCCGAATGGCCGCTCGCGCTCGACGTCGCCACCGGCGGCGAGCCGATCACGGTCGCGCTCGCGGTTCGCCCGGCACGGTGCGACGCGCACGCGATCGCCGACGACAAGCGCGGCACGATCCTGCCGTTCGAGATCACGACGAGCGACGGGCTCACCGGTCGCATCGACCGGTCCTCGGGCGACACGCTGCAGGCCGAGTTGTACGACTACGTCACCGAGCGCTGCGGCCTCGGCACCGCGCCTGTCGGCTAGCGTACGGCGGCACCTGCGAATCCGTCGGTCGACAGGCACCCAGCTCAGGAGAATGGGCGCCATCCCCGCTTCACACGGCGGATCGGGCCGATTCTCCTGAGTTCGACGAGGATGGCGCGTGCCGCACGCGCCGAGCCGGCTACCGGCGTGGCGGCTCGACGACGCGCGCCAGCAACTCCACGAGCAGCCGTTCGGTGAGCGGCCCGGGCAACGCCTCGACGAGCGCGAGCACGGGCGCCATGCGATCGGGCAGCGCGCCACCGTCGCCGAGCACGCTCGCCCGAGCCACCGCCGCCGCCGAGCAGCCCCGCGGCCCGCAGCAGCCCCGCAGCACTCTCGGAGTCGAGCCCCATCGCAGCCGCCGCCTCGAGCGCATCGGCGCCCCCGGGCAGTGCGTCGGCAAGACCCGCCGCCACGAGCGCGCCATCGACCGGCGGCACCCCGCGCACGGCATCGGCCGCCTCGTCGAGCGCCGCGGTGAGCTCGGGCAGCACCGCCTCGGTGACGGGCGTCACGGTGAGGTGCGTGGTGTGCGGCAGCCGCGAGCCGTCGGACTGGACGAGTCCCGGCTGCAGCTGCAGGTGCCACCCCGACGCGCGAGCCGCGTCGGCCCAGTGGTGCGGGTCGACCCGTCGCTCGGCCGGCACCGCGTCGTCGGTCGCGACGGCGAGCAGCGGTCCGACGGGCGCCCCGACGACGCGCAGCCCGTCGATCGCCGCGATGCGGTCGCGCAGCACCGCGGTCGCGCGTGCCGCGCGGCCGGTGAGCTCGGCGAACCCGGGCTCGCCGAGCGCCTCGATGATGGCCCAGGCCGCGGCGAGCGGCCCCGCGGGCTTCGATCCGGTCATGGTCGGGTTCACCACGGGGTAGCCGGGCCACCCGGTCGTCGCGAAGTACTGGTGCCGCTGCCGGTCGCGGCCGCGGGTGAGCAGCACCGAGACGCCCTTGGGCGCGTAGCCGTACTTGTGCAGGTCGGCCGAGAGGCTCGTCACCCCGGGCACCGAGAAGTCCCAGGCGGGCAGCCGGTCGGGCCAGAACGCGAGCGCGAACCCGCCGATGCACGCATCCACGTGCAGCGCGATGCCGCGCGCGGAGGTCACCGCCGCGACATCGGCCACCGGATCGAGGCTCGCGAACGGGTACGACGGCGCGCTCACGACGACGAGGGCGACGTCGTCGCCGAGGCGCTGCTCGAGGTCGGCGAGCGCGGGCACCCCGGTCGCCGGGTCGACGGGCACCAGGTCGAGTTCGAGCCCGAAGTAGTGCGCGGCCTTGTGGAACGCCGCGTGCACGGTGACCGGCGCGACGATGCGCGGCACCCGCGGCGTGCCGAGCCGGGCCGCCCGCCACGCGTCGCGGGCGGACTTCACGGCGAGCAGGCAGCTCTCGGTGCCGCCCGAGGTGACCGAGCCGACCACGTCGTCGTCACCGCCGAACACCCGGCGCGCGAAGCCGACGACGCCGGCCTCCATCGCGGCGACCGAGGTGAACGTCGTCGGGTCGAGCCCGTTGACGGGCTGCACGAGCCGAGCCGCCGCGCCGGCGAGCTCGTCGAGCTCGGCGACCCCCGAGTCGTACACGTACGAGAGCACCCTTCCGCCGTGGGTGGGCGCGTCGGCGGCGCGCAGCGCCTCGAGCTCGGCGAGGATGTCGGATGCCTCGCGGCGAAGTTCGGTCATGGGGTGCTCCATTCGGGCGAGGCCGCGGCATCGGCGTTCACGTCGGCCCGTCGCAGCGGGTAGGCGCGCAGCACGACGACGCTGATGAGCACGAGCGCTGCCGGGACGACGCTGAACGCGAGGGCGATGCCGGCGATCGCGGTGGGCGACTGCGTGACGGCCTCGGCGCCGGCCGACTCGATGTAGCCGGTGAGTGCGAGCACGATCGTGAGCAGCGTCGCGCCGAGCGCCATGCCGGCCGTCTCGCCCGCCGTCCACACGCCGCCGAAGCTGCCGGCACGGTCGAGGCCGGTCTGGCGCGCGTCGTGCGAGATCACGTCGGGCAGCATCGCCATGGGCAGCGACTGCATGCCCGCATAGGCGGCGCCCGCGACCGCGACGGGCAGGTACACCCACGGCCCCGGCGCCCACACGAGCACGACCATGCTCAGCGCGGCCGCCGCGAACACGAGGCTCGCGATGCGGAACCCGCGCTCCTTGCCGATGCGCCGCGCGACGCGCTGCCACACCGGTGCGAGCAGCACGGCGGGCGCGATGAGCGCGATGAAGAGCAGCGTGACCGCGGCCTCGGAGTCGAGCACCCACGTCGCCACGAACTGCGCGCCCGCGAGCATGAGCCCGGTCGCGAGCCCCTGCAGCACGAATGCGCCGAGCAGGGAGCGGAACGGCGCGCTGCGTCGCAGTGCGCGAAAGCCCTCGCCGTACCCTTCGGCCGGCTTCGACGCCGCGGGCGAGGCCGGCGACGGGACATCCGATCGCTTCGCGGTGCCCGCGCTCACGAACATGCCCGCGCCGATCACGAGGCCGGCGACGATCGCCATGACCAGGTAGCCGACGTGCTCGTCGGCGAACGCGCGACGCAGTTCGGGCCCGCCCGCGCCGAAGAGCAGGATCGCGATCGTGAGCACCACGACGCGCCAGGTCAGCAACCGCGTGCGCTCGTCGTAGTCGGGCGTGAGCTCGGCCGGCAGCGCGATGTAGGGCACCTGGAAGAGGCTGAAGGCGGTCGCCGTCGCGAGGAACGCGACGAAGACCCAGGTTCCGGATGCCCCGGGCGCGAGGCCGGCCGGCACCGCGAACGTGAGCGCGAACCCGACGGGAAGGGCGATCGCGCCGACGAGCATCCACGTGCGGCGGGTGCCGGTGCGGGCGAGGGCGCGGTCGCTGCGCGCGCCGATCCACGGGTCGATCACGACGTCCCACACCTTGGCCGCGGTCACCACGAGGCCGGCGATCAGCGCGGTCACCCCGAGGGTGTCGGTGAGGTAGTACACGAGCACGAGGCCGGGCAGGGTCGCGAAGCCGCCGGTGCCGATCGAACCGATCGCGTAGCGGGCGACGACCCCGCGCGAGAGAGGTCGCTCCACTGCGGTCATGGAGGCAGTGTACTCACTCGTCGGCGAAGTGGGTCAATTGACCTAGACTGTGCTGATGCGAGACGCGATCGCCTCCCCCGCCCTGTTCGAGCGCCTCACCGACGACGTCGTCGCGTCGGGCGCCGAAGCCGTCCCCGTGCTCACCCCGTCGACCGGCGAGGTGCTGTACGAGCTGCCCCGCTCGAGCGCCGACGACGTGCGCGACGCGGTCGCCCGGGCGCGGCTCGCGCAACTGGCGTGGGCGCGCGCGGGGTTCGCCGAGCGCCGTCGCGTGCTGCTCGCCGCGCACGACCTCATCCTCGAGCGCCGCGACCTGCTGCTCGACCTCGTGCAGCTCGAGAGCGGCAAGACCCGCGGCCAGGCGTTCGAAGAGGTCTACCAGGCGGCCGGCGTCACCCGCTACAACGCGCTCACGGCACGGCGCGTGCTCGGCGGGCGCCGTGAGCGGTCGGGCGTGCCGACCATCACCACGACCCGCGTGCGCTACCGCCCCAAGGGCGTCGCCGGGGTCATCACCCCGTGGAACTACGCGCTCGCCCTCGCCGCGATGGACGTGATCCCCGCCCTCGCCGCCGGCTGCGCCGTCGTGCAGAAGGCCGACGACCAGGGCGCCCTGACGATCCTCGCGCTGCGCCGCGCGTTCATCGACGCCGGAGTGCCCGAGGCGCTGTGGGCGGTCGTCGCCGGCCCCTCCGCCGAGGTCGGCGAGGCGCTGACCGACGAGGTCGACTACATCTGCTTCACCGGATCGACCGCCACCGGCCGCAAGATCGGCGAGAAGGCCGGGCGACGCCTGGTCGGGGCATCCCTCGAACTCGGCGGCAAGAACGCCCTGCTCGTGCTCGACGACGTCGACCCCGAGCAGGCCGCGGCGAGCGCCGCGCACGCCGCGTTCTCGGCGATGGGACAGCTGTGCGTCTCGATCGAGCGCATGTACGTCGACCACAAGGTCGCCGCACCGTTCCAGCGCGCCCTCATCGGGCACCTTCGCGAGGCGAAGCTCGGCTCCGCGCTCGAGTACGACGCCGACTACGGATCGCTCGCGAGCGCCGCGCAACTCGAGCGCGTCGAGGCGCACCTCGCCGACGCGGTCGCGAAGGGCGCGACCGTGCTCGTCGGCGGCCGGCACCGGCCCGATCTCGGTCCGTGGTTCTTCGAGCCGACCGTGCTCACCGGTGTCACCCCCGACATGACCGCCTACGCCGAAGAGACCTTCGGCGCGATCGCGTGCCTCTACCTCGTCAACAGCGACGACGAGGCCGTGCTCGCCGCGAACGCGAGCGACTACGGCCTGAACGCGTCGGTCTTCACGCGTTCGCCGAGCCGTGCGCGGCGCATCGCCGACGCACTCGATGCCGGCAGCGTGAACATCAACGAGGGCTACCGGGGTTCGTTCTCAGCGGTCGCGGCGCCCATGGGCGGCATCAAGCAGTCGGGCGTCGGGCGTCGCAACGGCGAGATGGGACTGCTGCGCTTCGTCGACCCGGTGACGATCTCGTCGACCACCGGGCTCATGCAACTGCCGCGTACCGCCGCCGAGTACACCACGAAGGTCGAGCTGATGGTGCTGCTCGCGCGGGTGCTCAAGGCAGCGCGGCGTCGCTGAGCGCGCTGCCGGCTGCACGGCGCCGCCGAGCGCGCCGCGCGCGCGCCGCGCGTCAGGTCGCTTCGGAGTCGAACGGCGCCGGCTCTTCGGCGCCGAGTGCCTCACGCTTGCGCTTGCGCTGCAGGTAGGCCGAGTTCTCGTTGACGGCGGCTCGGCCGACGACGGGCGCAGGCGTCTTCTCTTCGGCGAACGGGTCGACGTCGGAGAGGGCCTCACGGATGATGCGACGCGGGTCGTACTGGCGCGGGTCGAGCTTCTTCCAGTCCATGTCGTCGAAGTCGGGGCCCATCTCTTCGCGCACGCGGTCTTTCGCCCCGGTCGCCATGTCGCGCATCGAGCGCACGAGCCGCCCGAGCTGCGCGGCGTAGTGCGGCAGCCGTTCGGGGCCGAGCAGGAAGACGGCGATCACCCCGATGATGAGGAGCTTCTCGAACGTCAGACCGAACATCCCTACAGGATAGTCGGCGGCGAGGCGTACGAACGCCATACCCCCGCGCCTTTAGGCTGGGGACTCGAGAGATTCATCCCGGGAGCCGAAAACGTGTCCGATCACGACCTGAACTGGAAGTACGTCGACGAGTCCGTCGTCGAGTCCGAGCCCATCGCGAAGGCCCGCCAGCAGTCGCTCGAGCTCGGCGTCGAACCGGTCTCGCCGGCGGTCGGCGCGCAGCTCGCGGTCATCGCCGCGGCCACCCGAGCCGGTTCGATCATCGAGGTCGGCACGGGCGTCGGCGTCTCGGGCCTGTGGATGCTGCAGGCCTCGCCCCGCGCACAGCTCACGTCGATCGACACCGAGAACGAGTACCAGCAGCACGCGCGACAGCACTTCGCCGACGCCGGCATCGCCGCGGCGCGCGTGCGGCTCATCGCCGGCCGGGCGAGCGAGGTGCTCCCCCGCATGAACGAGAGCTCCTACGACATCGTCTTCGTCGACGCCGACGCGCCGTCGGTGATCGAGTACGCCGAGCACGGCCTGCGCCTGGCGAAGCCCGGCGGCAGCGTGCTCGTGGCACGTGCCCTGTGGAAGGGCCGGGTCGCCGACCCCTCGAAGCGCGACGAGGCGGCGAGCGCGTTCCGCACGCTCATCGGCGAGCTCGCCGCGTCGTCGGCGGTCGCGGCGGCGATCTCGCCCGCCGGCGACGGCCTGCTGCAGATCGTCAAGCTCGGCGCCTGACACTCGACCGCAAACACCACGAGCCCCGAGTCTCCTCGGGGCTCGTTGACGTAGGCGTGACTCAGGCAGGGTTCACGACGCCACCGAGGACGTCGTAGAGCTCCTTGGCCTCAGCGTCGTTCACCGAGACGACGAGACGGCCGCCACCCTCGAGCGGCACCCGCACGATGATGAGTCGACCCTCCTTCACAGCCTCCATAGGCCCGTCTCCGGTGCGTGGCTTCATGGCCGCCATTGAGCTCCCCTTTCGTGGCTGAGATTCCATTATCTGTCATCAGCGCCGTGGCTGTGAAATCGCCGCGAGTCTTCGGCACGCCGAAATCCGTCGCGCCAGCCCGTTTCGGCGGGCGTTCTCCGCTCCGATCAGGGCGGAGTCCAGTCGAGGCCGTCGATTCCCCACGCGATCAGCAGCCAGCCGACCTGCAGCGCGATGAACAGCACGACGATTCCCCACCGGTACCATCGCGCCCTCGGCACGGCGAGCGCGCCCACGAGCGGGAACATCGGCGCGAGGATTCGGAAGGTGCTCGACTGCGGGAAGAACACCGCCAGCAGGTAGAGCCCGTAGCTCGCGAGCCACAGCCTGATGTCGACGCCGAGCCGCTTCACCGCGGGCAGGAACAGCATCGCCGCGAAGCTCGCGATGAGCACCACGACGGCCGCCATGCCGAGACCCGCGGGCAGCCGCACCCACTCGGCCCACCACGCAGCGCCCTGGAACCAGGCGGTGAACGGCACGAGCTCCTGATACCCGATGTACGCCGACCGCCACGCGAGCTCGGTCGCCATGTACCCGTCGAACTCCCCGGTCACGAACCACACGATGCCCGGCCACGCGAATCCCACGACGACCGCGAAGGCGGTGACGGATGCCGCGACCACCCGTTCGCGCATCGGGAACGGATCGCGCTCCCGCTGCCACCACCGCCAGATCCAGTGCAACCCGAGCGTGAGGGCGAAGGCCAGCGCCCCGGGACGGGTGAACGCCCACGCCGCGAGCACGGGCACGAGCCATCCGTACCTTCGGTCGACGAGCAGCAGCAGCGCGAGCGCGAGCCACAGGAAGCCGAGCGATTCGGCGTACCCGAACTGCATGATCGGCGACACCGGAGCGACCGCGAACAGCACGACCGCGAACAGCGCGCGGTCGGGCTCGAGGAATCGCGACATGAGGCGGTGCAGCACGAGGGCCGCGCCGAGCCCGGCGAGCACGGCGATGGTGACGGATGCCGCGTTCCACGGCAGCCCGAGCCAGGTGAGCACGCCCGAGAGCGCCGGGAAGACGGGCAGGAAGGCCCACGCGTTCTCGCCGACGTGGCCCGCGTCGGTGATCGGGAGGTCGCGCGGGTACCCGCCGATCCAGATGATCTGGTACCACCGCGCATCCCAGAGGTTCGCGTACTCGAAGTACCCGGGCTTCGCACCGGTCCACGGGTTCGCCGCCTGCTGACCGGCGAGCACCAGCACGATCGTCGTCGTGATGAGCCGGGCGCCGAAGTAGACGGCGACGACCTTGGCCCACCACGGGGTGAGCCGCCACCGCACGCGCGGCGACCACCGGGTCGCGCGGAACGGGTCGTGCTCGCGCGCGGCGGGCTGCGGCGTGCTCATGCGGCGCGACCGGTCAGCGGGCCGCGCCCGTGAGCCACGCCCGCAGCGCGTGCTCGGTCGAGCGGATCTGGTCGAGCGCCACGCGCTCGTCGTCGGCGTGCGCCTTCAGCGGGTCGCCCGGGCCGAAGTTCACGGCGGGCACGCCGAGCGCGCTGAACCGCGCGACGTCGGTCCATCCGTACTTGGGGCGCGCCTCGGCGCCGACCGCGTGCACGAACTGCTGCGCGAGCGGCGCGTCGAGCCCGGGCCGCGCTCCCTCTGCGCCGTCGACGACGGTCACCTCGTAGTCGTCGAAGAACTCGCGCACGAATTCGGATGCCTCGGCCAGGCTGCGGCTCGGAGCGAAGCGGTAGTTCACGTCGAGCACCGCGTCGTCGGGGATGACGTTGCCCGCCACGCCGCCGCGCACCACGACCGCGTTCAGGCCCTCGCGGTAGGCGAGCCCGTCGACCTCGATGGTCTCGGCCTCGTACTCGACGAGACGCGAGAGCGCGGGCGCGAGCTTGTGGATCGCGTTCTCGCCGACCCAGCTGCGCGCCGAGTGCGCGCGCAGCCCGGTGGTGCGCACCTCGGCCCGCAGGGTGCCGTTGCAGCCGCCCTCGACCTGTCCGTTCGACGGCTCGCCGAGAATGGCGAAGTCCCCCTCGAACAGGTCGGGCCGGTTGCGCGCGAGCCGCTCGAGGCCGTTGAGCCCGGCGGCGACCTCCTCGTGGTCGTACCACATCCAGGTCAGGTCGACGATGGGGTCGGAGAGCTCGGCTGCGAGCTTCAGCTGCACGGCGACACCGGACTTCATGTCGACGGTGCCGCGCCCCCAGAGGTAGTCGACGCCGTCGATGGTCTCGAAGCGGGTCGGCAGGTTCTCGTTGATCGGCACCGTGTCGAGGTGCCCGGCGATCACGACGCGCCGGTCGCGGCCGAGGTTCGTGCGCGCGACGATCGTGTCGCCGTCGCGGATGATCTCGAGATGGGATGCCCCGGCGAGCGCCGCCTCGACGAGGTCGGCGAGCGTCGCCTCGTCGCCCGAGACGCTCGGGATGTCGCAGATCGCCCTCGTGATCTCGACGGAGTCGGCGGAAAGGTCGAGCGAGGTCGGGGTCTCGGCGGGCATTCCCCAAGTGTACGGGCGCGGTTAGCCGCAGCCGTTTCGCAAGTCAAGCCCTGTCGTCTCGCGACGACCGTCGCCGCACACTTGGATCGAGACGATCACGTCGGCGAGGGGTGGTTGGCATGACTCGGTTCGGCATCGAAGAGGAGTTCATGTTCCTCGACCGCCACCGGCTGGCTCCGGTGGGGATGGGCGAGCGCGTGCAGCGCATGCTGCGGCATTCCGCGCACGGCGAGCAGGTCACCGGTGAGTTCCTGAAGTCGCAGGTCGAGTACGCGACGTCGATCCACCGGCAGCTGCGACGCGCCGGTGCCGAGCTGCACGCCTTCCGCAGCGAGCTCGCGTCGGCCGCGCAGGACCTCGATGTCGTCGTGGTCGGAAGCGGGACCCCGTTCGACGCATGCGACTCCGCGATGGTCACCGAGAAGGAGCGATACCAGCGCATCGCCCGCGACTTCGGCGACCTCGTGACCGACCACCAGGTGAACGGGCTCCACGTCCACGTCGAGGTCGACGATCGCGAGGCGGGCGTGCGCGCGCTCAACGGCGTGCGGCTCTGGTTGCCGTGCATGCTCGCCCTCACCGGCAACGCACCCTTCTGGCGCGGGCGTGACAGCGGTTTCGCGAGCTGGCGCACGATGATCCTGCGGCGACTGCCGACGACGGGATGCCCGCCGCACTTCAACGATGCGCAGGATTACGCCGAGCGCTCCAATGCGCTGGTCGCGACGGGCGCTGCCACCGACCTGCCGTCGATCGCCTGGGCCGCCAGGTTGTCCGAGCGGTTCCCGACCATCGAGGTACGCGTCTTCGACGCACAGCTGACCGTCGGCGAGTCCCTGCTGGCAGCGGCACTCACGCGTTCCCTCGTCACGACCGTCCTCGAGACCCCACCGCTCACGCACGTGCCCCAGGAGATCCTCGACGGTTCGTTGTGGCTGGCCGCGCGCGACGGCATGGGCGCCGACCTCGTCGACCCGTTCACCGGGGATCCGGCGACGGCGTGGTCGGTCGTCGACGCGCTGGTCGAGTACATCGGTCCGGCGCTCGTCGGGCACGGCGATCTCGAGTTCGTCACCGAGGCGCTCGCACGCGTCCGCGCACGCGGCACCGGTGCACAGCGGCAGGTCGAGGTCCTCCGACGAGACGGGCCGCTCTCGCTCCGCCGGTGGTACGCCGAGCATGATCACCGAGGGAGTCGGGGTTCGCAGCACCGCTCCGTTCCCCGACGATCTCAGGCACGGGCGCATCGACACCCGCGCCCGGCTCGCACGCCCCGACGAGCCGAGCACCGTGGCGGGCTGAGCACGAGGCGACGCGGGCACGCAGGTCGATCACGAGCCGCGCTTCGTCACACGCAAGTCCCACCTCGCTACCCTTGAGTCATGCCCACGAACGATTCCGCCGCCACTCCTGCCCGCACCGCCCAGGGCGCCGGTCTCGCGACCGTCGCGGCCGACGGCACCGTGCTCGACGCGTGGTTCCCGAACCCCGGCCTCGTGGGCGAAGCCGGCGGCGGGGCATCCGCTCTCGCGCCCGAGCACCTCGCGCTCGCCGGGCCCGACGAGCGACGCAACGTCACCGTCGAGGCCGTCGACGTCACGATCGACCTCGATGCCGCGCCGGCGGGCACGGCCGACGCGTACCTGCGGCTGCACCTGCTCTCGCACCTCGTCGTGCGCCCGAACACGATCAACCTCGACGGCATCTTCGCGCACCTGCCCTCGGTCGTGTGGACCAACGCGGGGCCGGTGCATCCCGACGACTTCACGCGCCTGCGGCCGGCGCTGCAGCGCGCCGGAATCCACGCCGAGGGGCTCGACAAGTTCCCACGGCTGCTCGACTACGTCACGCCCGACCGCGTGCGCATCGCCGACGCCGCGCGCGTGCGCCTCGGCGCGCACCTGGCCCCCGGCACCACCGTCATGCACGAGGGCTTCGTGAACTTCAACGCGGGCACGCTCGGCACCTCGATGGTCGAGGGTCGCATCTCGCAGGGCGTCGTCGTCGGCGACGGCAGCGACATCGGCGGCGGCGCCTCGATCATGGGCACGCTCTCGGGCGGCGGCACCCAGCGCATCGCCATCGGCGAGCGCGCGCTGCTCGGCGCGAACTCGGGCATCGGCATCTCGATCGGCGACGACAGCGTCGTCGAGGCGGGCCTCTACGTCACCGCGGGCACCAAGGTCGTGCTGCTCGGCGCGAAGGGCGAACGACCCACCACCGTCAAGGCCGTCGTGCTCTCCGGAGTGCCGAACCTGCTGTTCCGGCGCAACTCGCTGAACGGCCAGGTCGAGGCGCTCTCGCGCTCGGGCGAGGGCGTGACCCTGAACGCGGCGCTGCACGCCTGACGCCGGGGGTTCTCGACCCCGCGCTGGCGCGCCTGCTCGAGCCGGCTGAAACGCCGCACTTCTCGGCTAAAGTGGTGCTTCCGAGGCCGCCGAGAGCGGCCTCGCCCTACACCGCACGACCGTGCACCTCACGAAGGAGTGACGTGGGTACCGACGCACCCAGAACCAGCAGGCACCGGGGACTCAGCTTCCTCATCGGACTGCTCGTCACCGTGCTCGTGCTCGCCGTGGTCGCCGCGGGCGTCGGGTGGTGGACCGTGCAGCGGTCGTTCCCCACGACGAGCGGCCGCGTGGACGTGCCCGGGCTCACCGCGTCGGTCACCGTCTACCGCGACGACGCGGGCATTCCGCAGCTCGTCGCCGAGACCGACCACGACCTCTTCTTCGCGCAGGGCTACGTGCACTCGCAAGACCGGTTCTGGGAGATGGACTTCCGCCGCCACGTCACCGCCGGCCGCCTCGCCGAGCTGTTCGGCGAGTCGCAGGTCGGCACCGACGCGTTCATCCGCACGCTCGACTGGCGGGGCATCGCCGAGCGCGAGTACGAGCTGCTCGATCCCGAGTCGAAGCGGTACTACGACGCCTACGCCGACGGCGTCAACGCCTACCTCGCCGAGCGCAGCGGCGCCGGCCTCTCGCTCGAGTACGCCGTGCTCGGGCTGCAGAACGCCGGCTACTCCCCCGAACCGTGGACGCCGATCGACTCGATCGCGTGGCTGAAGGCCATGGCCTGGGACCTGCGCTCGAACCTCGGCGACGAGATCGACCGCGCCCTGCTCGCCACGGCGCTGGCCCCCGAGCAGGTCGACTTCCTGCACCCCGAGTACGCGTGGGGCGAGATGCCCACGATCCTCGGCGGGCCGATCGCGTCAGCGCCGGCCGCGACCTCGATCAGACCGCTCGCGACCGGCGAAGGCACGTCGACGCCGATGCCGCCGGTGCGGGTGATGCCGGCGATGCCGATGCCTCCGTCCGACGGTGCAGCCGAAGCACTCACCTCGCTCAGCGCCGCGATCGACGCGATCCCCGAGCTGCTCGGCCCCGAGGGCGGCGACCTCGGCTCGAACTCCTGGGTGATCTCGGGCGCGCTCACCGAGTCGGGCCAGCCGCTGCTCGCGAACGACCCGCACCTCGGGCCCGCGATGCCGTCGATCTGGACGCAGATGGGCCTGCACTGCGCCGAGGTGCGCGACGACTGCGCCTTCGACGTCTCGGGCTACACGTTCTCGGGCCTGCCGGGCGTCATCATCGGCCACAACGACCGCATCGCCTGGGGGTTCACGAACCTCGGGCCCGACGTCGCCGACCTGTTCCTCGAGCGCGTCGACGGCGACACCTACGAGCTCGACGGCAAGCAGGTGCCGCTCACGCTGCGCGAAGAGACCATCGACGTCGCCGGCGGCGACCCCGTCACCATCACCGTGCGCTCGACCGCGCGCGGCCCGATCGTCACCGACATCCGCGATGACTTCGGCGACGTCGCGGCCGAGTACCCCGCGGCATCCGGTGCCCCCGACGGCGACTACGAGGTGTCGCTGCAGTGGACCGCGCTCACCGCCGGAACGACGCCGCAGGCCGTCTTCGCGCTCAACCGCGCCCGCGACTGGCAGGGCTTCCGGGCCGCCGCCGCCCTCTTCGACGTGCCCTCGCAGAACCTCATCTACGCCGACGAATCGGGCAACATCGGCTACCAGGCGCCCGGCGACATCCCCGTGCGCCTCTCGGGCGACGGCACGGTGCCGCTTCCCGGGTGGACGAGTGCGAACGGCTGGTCGGGCAGCATCGCCTTCGACGAACTGCCCTCGGTGCTCAATCCCGCCGCGGGCTACATCGTGACCGCGAACAACCCCGCAGCCGGCCCCGACGGCCCGCTGCTCACCGAGGACTGGGACTACGGCTACCGCGCCGCGGGCATCGACCGGCTCATTCGCGAGCGCATCGCCGACGGCGGCAAGCTCACCGCCGACGACCTCGCCGAGATGCAGCTCGACACGGCAGACGCGAACGCCGCGACGTTCCTGCCCCTCATCGCCGACCTCGACCTCGACGGCGACGCCGCCCGCGGCGCGGCACTGCTCGACGGCTGGAACGGCCACGCAGACGTCGACAGCGCAGAAGCCGCCTACTTCGCCGTCTTCTGGCGCACCCTGCTCGACGACATGTTCGCCTCGCTGCCCGAGCCCACGCGCCCTCAGGGCGGCGACCGCTGGTACAACGTCGTCGGCACCCTGCTCGGCCAGCCCGATTCCCCGTGGTGGAGCACCACCGCCTCGGGCGCGACGGGCCGCGACGCCGTCATCGCCGAGGCGCTCGCCGCCGCGTGGATCGAGGCATCCGAGCTCATGGGCGACGACCCCGAGACGTGGCGCTGGGGAAAGCTGCACACCCTGACCCTCACCAACCAGAGCTTCGGCGAGTCGGGCATCGGGCCCATCGAGTGGCTCTTCAACCGCGGGCCGTACGAGCTCGGCGGCGGCTCGTCGATCGTGAACGCCATCGGATGGGACGTGAGCATCGGGTACGGCGTCGACTGGGTGCCGTCCATGCGCATGGTCGTCGATCTCGACGACCTCGACGAGTCGCGCTGGATCAACCTCACGGGCGCCTCGGGCCACGCATTCAACCCGCACTACGACGACCAGGCGCCGCTCTGGCAACGCGGCGAGCTCCGCCCGTGGCCGTTCACCATCAAGGCCGTGCAAGACGCCGCGAGCGACACCCTGCAGCTGCGCCCCGCGGGCTGACGCCCTACCGCAGCACCGAACTCAGCAGCAGGCTCGTCTCGCTGTTCACGACGCCGTCGATCGACCGGATGCGCCCGAGCACGCGGTCGAACTCGGCGAGGTTCTCGGTGCGCAGTTCGGCCACGAGGTCCCAGCCGCCGTTCGTGGTGTGCAGCGCGATCACCTCGGGCAGCCCCCGCAGCCCGAAGATGACGTCGTCGGTCGTGCGTCCTTCGACCTCGATGAGCGAGATCGCATGGATGGCGAGCGGTTCGAGTTCGTCGCGCACGCGCACCGAGAAACCCACGATGATTCCGGATGCCACGAGCCGATCGATGCGGCTGTTCACCGTCGCCCGGGCGACGCCGAGGGTGCGGGCGAGGCTCGCCACCGGCGCACGGCCGTCTTCGCGCAACGCCGCGAGCAGTCGCCGGTCGAGTTCGTCGAGCACTGCCATGCACAGATCGTACATTGACGCCTCTACGTTCTGCGCATTCTTGCGACGATTCGTGCACAGCTCTGGCGTTGCCGTTGCATATCGACGAAATCTAGGCTCGAGAGCGACACGAGAGGAGTGCAATGACGAGCTTCGTCGACGTACGCAGCATGGCCGCCTGGGTGGCCGACACCGGGCCCGAGCACGTGATCGCGGGGCTGGTCGACGAGCTCGACCGCGACTTCCGGCGCTGGGAGTCGTTCGACAAGTCACCCCGGGTCGCGAGCCACACGCCGTTCGGGGTCATCGAGTTGATGCCCACGAGCGACCACGAGACCTACGGGTTCAAGTACGTGAACGGACATCCGTCGAACCCGGCACGCGGCTTCCAGACGGTGACCGCCTTCGGCGTGCTCGCCGACGTGCACAACGGCTACCCGACATTCCTCGCCGAGATGACGATCCTCACTGCGCTGCGCACCGCCGCGACGTCGGCGCTCGCGGCCCGCGCACTCGCACGCCCCGACTCTCAGGTGATGGCGATGATCGGCGCCGGCAGCCAGGCGGAGTTCCAGGCACTCGCCTTCCGCACCGCGCTCGGCATCGACCGCCTGCGCGTCTTCGACGTCGACCCCGACGCGGTCGCCAAGCTCGCCCGCAACCTGCTGCCGCTCGGCTTCACGATCGAAGTGGCCGGCAGTGTCGCCGAGGCGCTCGACGGCGCTGACGTCGTCACCACCTGCACGGCCGACAAGGCGCGCGCCACGGTCGTCGCCGACGAACTCGTTCGGCCCGGCATGCACCTGAACGCGATCGGCGGTGACTGCCCCGGCAAGACCGAACTCGATCCCGCGATCCTCGACCGCAGCGCGGTGTTCGTCGAGTACACCCCGCAGACCCGCATCGAGGGCGAGATCCAGCAGCGCGGCGACGACTTCGCGGTCACCGAGCTCTGGCAGGTGCTCGCCGAGCAGGCTCCCGGCCGCACCGACGCCGAGCAGGTGACGGTGTTCGACTCGGTCGGCTTCGCCATCGAGGACTTCTCGGCGCTGCGCTACGTGCGCGACCGCGTGGTGGGCACGCAGTACGCGCAGGAGATCGACCTCGTCGCCGACCCCGACGACCCGAAGGACCTCTTCGGGCTCGTCGGCGCATTCTCGCCGGTGGGCTGAGCCGTGTCGGTGCAGGCGCCCTCGGCGGTCGTCATGGTGCGGCCGCACCGGTTCCGCCCCAACGAGGCGACGCTGGCCGACAACGGCTTCCAGACCGACGGCGGGCTGCTCGATCTCGCCGGTGTCGCGGCATCCGCATTCGACGAGGCGACGCGCGCGGCCGACGCGCTCGACGCAGCCGGCGTCACCGTGCATCGCTTCGAGGACGAGCGAGACGACCGGCCCGACAGCGTCTTCCCCAACAACTGGATCTCGACGCACTCGGGCGGGCACGTCGCGCTCTACCCGATGTTCACGCCGAACCGCCGAGGTGAGCGACGCGGCGACATCGTCGACCACCTGAAGGCGCATTACCGGGTGCAGGACGTCATCGACTACTCGGGCCTCGAGTACGACGACGTGTTCCTCGAGGGCACCGGTGCCATGGTGCTCGACCACGAGTCCCGCATCGCCTACGCGACGCGTTCGAACCGCGCCGATCCCGTCGCCCTCGAGCGGTTCTGCACGAACTTCGGGTACGAGCCGATGGTGTTCGAGGCGTCCGACGCGCGCAGCATCCCGATCTACCACACCAACGTCATGATGGCCGTGGCCACCGAGTTCGCGCTCGTCTGCCTCGACGCGATCACGTCATCGGTGCGCCGCGGCGAGGTGGCCGAGCGGCTCGCGTGCCGCAACCGCCGCGCCGTCATCGAACTCTCGATGGCGCAACTCGACGAGTTCTGCGGCAACGCCATGGAGCTCGAAGCGCGCGACGGGCGCGTGCTCGCGCTCTCGCGACGCGCGTTCGACGCGCTCACCGACGATCAGCGCGCGATCATCGAACGCAGCGCTCGGCTGCTGCCGCTCGACGTGCCGACGATCGAACTCGCCGGCGGATCCGTGCGCTGCATGCTCGCCGAGGTGCACCTCGATCCGCGACCGCAGCGGGGTCAGACCCCGGGGTAGTGCCGCTCGGGCTCGCCGATGTACAGCTGCTGCGGGCGGCCGATCTTGGTGGCCGGGTCGAGGTTCATCTCGCGCCAGTGCGCCATCCACCCGGGCAGGCGCCCGATGGCGAACAGCACCGTGAACATGCGCGTCGGGAAGCCCATGGCCTTGTAGATGACGCCGGTGTAGAAGTCGACGTTCGGGTACAGGCGGCGCTCTTTGAAGTAGTCGTCCTGCAGGGCGAACTGCTCGAGCTCCTGCGCGATGTCGAGCAGCGGGTCGCTGACGCCGAGCCCGGCGAGCACCTCGTTGGCCGACTGCTTGACGATCTTCGCGCGCGGATCGTAGTTCTTGTAGACGCGGTGCCCGAAGCCCATGAGCTTCACGCCGTCTTCCTTGTTCTTCACCCGCTCGACGAACCTGCCGACGCCCTCGCCCGAGTCGCGGATGCGCGCGAGCATCGCGAGCACGGCCTCGTTGGCGCCGCCGTGCAGCGGACCGGAGAGCGCCTGGATGCCCGCCGAGATCGACGCGTAGAGGTTGGCCCCGGTCGAGCCCACGAGGCGCACCGTCGACGTCGACGCGTTCTGCTCGTGGTCTTCGTGCAGGATGAGCAGCCGGTCGAGGGCACGCGCGAGCGTGGGGTCCTCGACGTAGCGCTCGGCCATGTTGCCGAAGTTCAGCCGCAGGAAGTTCGGCACGAAGTCGAGCGAGTTGTCGGGGTACAGGAACGCCTGGCCCACGCTCTTCTTGTGCGCGTACGCGGCGATCACGGGCAGCTTCGCGAGCAGGCGCACCGTGGTGAGCTCGACGTGCTCGGGGTCGTGCGGGTCGCTCGAGTCCTCGTAGTAGGTCGACAGCGCCGACACCGCGCTCGACAGCACCGACATGGGGTGCGCGGTGTGCGGCAGCGCCGAGAAGAAGCGCTTGAGGTCTTCGTGCAGCAGGGTGTGGCGGCGCACCTTCTCGTCGAACTCGCCGAGCTGGTCGGCGGTGGGCAGCTCGCCGTAGATGAGCAGCCACGCCACCTCGAGGAACGTGGAGTGCTCGGCGAGCTCTTCGATGGGGTAGCCGCGGTAACGCAGGATGCCCTGCTCACCGTCGATGTACGTGATCGCCGAGCGCGTCGAGGCGGTGTTCACGAAGCCGTAGTCGAGGGCGGTGAGCCCGGTCTGGCGCGTGAAGGTGCCGAGGTCGAGGCTCGAATTGCCGTCGATCGCCGGTTGGATCGGGAATTCGGCCCGTCCTCCGGGAAAAGAGAGCGTTGCAGCTGCGGGGTTCTGCCCCTCTGCGTTGTTCACGACGTCGCTCACGGCGCCTCCTGTGATCGTCACTTGCGCGGTCACCTGCCTTCTGGCGGCGCGCCGGTCGGCGCGCGGCCCGAGATACAGCCTAGACGTGCCGTCGGCACACTGTTGCACCCACCAAGACAATCGGCCATCCGTTGGAGAGGTGCACAATCGGCGCGCCGACGGTCGATGACGAACGGATGCTACGCCGGTGCGGCGGCCCGCAGCCTCGAGGCCGCTGCCCGCACCCGCTCGTCGGTCGCGGTGAGCGAGAGCCGCACGTGCTCGGGGAAGTGCACCCCGTAGAAGTGCCCCGGTCCGCCGACGATGCCGAGGTCGGCGAGGCGACCGATCGAGTCCCACGCGTCGCGCCCCTCGGTGGCCCAGAGGTAGAGCCCGGCCTCGCTGTGGTCGATGCGGAACCCCGCCGCCTCGAGCGCGGGCTTCAGCAGGTCGCGACGCGCGCGGTAGCGCTGCTTCTGCTCGGCCACGTGCACGTCGTCGCGAAGCGCCGCGATCATGGCCTGCTGCAGCGGCTGCGGCAGCATGAGTCCGGCGTGCTTGCGCACCGTGGTGAGCCGAGCGATCACGGTGCGACATCCGGCGACGAACGCCGTGCGGTACCCCGCCATGTTCGACTGCTTCGAGAGCGAGTAGATGACGAGCGTGTCGCGACGGCTGTCGCCGACGACGCGCGGATCGAGCAGGCTCGGCGCCGGGGCATCGGCCCACTCGCCCTGCCACCCGAGCTCGGCGTAGCACTCGTCGCCGACGATGACGGCGCCCAGTTCGAGCGCCCGCTCGCGCGCCGCGCGCAACTCGTCGATGGTGAGCACGCGCCCGTCGGGGTTTCCCGGGCTGTTGAGCCACACGAGCTTCGTGGCGGCAGGCCACGCGGCCGGATCGTCGGATGCCATCGCGGTCGCACCGGCGAGCACGGCACCCATCTCGTAGCTCGGGTACGCGGCGCGCGGATGCACCACCACGTCGCCCTCGCCGAGCCCGAGCAGGAACGGCAGCAGGGCGACGAGCTCTTTCGAGCCGATGGTCGGCAGGACGTGCGCCGGCGTGAGGCCGGTGACGCCGCGACGCCGCTCGAACCACTCGACGATCGCCGCCCGAAGCTCATCGGTGCCGACGGTCTGCGGGTAGGCGTGCGCGTCGGTGGCCGAGGCGAGCGCCTCGCGCACGATGGCCGGCGTCTCGTCGACCGGCGAGCCGATCGACAGGTCGACCACGCCGTCGGGATGTGCGGCGGCGCGCTCCCGGAAGGGCGCCATCAGGTCCCACGGGTAGTCGGGAAGTGCCGCACGCCCCACGATCAGTGCGCCTGCGGCGGCAGGGCGGCGATGACGGGGTGGTCTTTGGCGATCACGCCGACCTTCGCTGCGCCGCCCGGGGAACCGATGTCGTCGAAGAACTCGACGTTGGCCTTGTAGTAGTCGGCCCACACGTCGGGAAGGTCGTCTTCGTAGTAGATGGCCTCGACCGGGCAGACCGGCTCGCACGCACCGCAGTCGACGCACTCGTCGGGGTGGATGTAGAGCGAGCGTTCACCCTCGTAGATGCAGTCGACCGGACACTCGTCGATGCAGGCGCGGTCTTTGACGTCGACGCACGGGAGGGCGATCACATAGGTCACGGCAGTTCGACGCTCCTTCGGAAGGCTGGGATTCCAGTCTAGGCGTCTGCGCGAACGTCGGCGTCGGCATGGACGTCGACGTCGGCGCGTCGCCGCGGCGGCAACTCGGGCCAGGCGACCACGAGCACGGCGATGAGCGCGGGGGCGATGCTCCAGATCGTGCCCGAGAGGTCGCTGACGACGAGCACCGATCCGCCGGGGCCCGGCAGGGTGAGCAGCGCGATGACGACCACGACGCCCGCGGCCGCCGCGGCCGCCGTCGCGCGACCCCGCACGAGCAGGCGGATGCCGAGCAGGAGCGCCGTGACGCCCACGAGCGCGGCGACGAGGCCCCAGGGGATCGCCACGTCGCCGATGCGCAGCGTGGCGCGGTGGCCGATGGTCGCGACGGCACCGTAGACGGCCCCGATGGCGAAGGCGAACAGGATCGTGCCGATGCGACCGCCGACGCCCCGGCTCGACGCCTCGTCGGCACCGCCTGACGACGGGCTCATCGACGCGGCGCTCATCACTGGGCCGGCTGCGGGGTGACCGTGTACGTGACCGTCTCGCCCTCGCCCGCGAGCAGCACGAGGTACTCGCCGTCGGTGTACACGCGCCGCGTCGGCGCCGCCCCCGGAGAGCTCGGTGTTCTTCGTGAATCCGGCGCCCTCGAGCTCGGCCACGGCGTCGGCGACGGGGTCGGCCGCGGTCGAGTTGACGGCCACGATCCAGCCCTCTTCGCCGCCGGCGCCCGCGCCGAACCCGATCTCGCCCTCGATGAGCGGAATCGACGCGGGGAAATCGGCGGGGAGCTCGCCGCCGAGGCTCACGTCACCACCGGTGGCACCCTCGACCGCGTCTTCGACGCCCTGGTTGACCAGGTCTTCGACGGGGTTCGAGAAGCAGCCCGTGAGCAGCGCAGAGGTGAGCGCGGCGAGCGCAGCGGCGACGGCGGCCCGACGGGCGAATGCGGTGGTGGGCATGATGGCTTCCTCATCTGTGGCGTGGCGGCTGCGCCGAACGACACCGGCCCGGCTCCCCACCGATTCTACGGCGCAGGCTCGCCGCCCCCCATGCCGTAGCGTGGTGCCGACGCCCCGTCGCACGGAGAGGATCGATGACGATGACCGAGACCACGACCGATGAGCCGACCGGCACGAACGACGTGCGCATCGAGCGCGACGGCGCATCGCGACGGTGGTCATCGACCGTCCGAAGGCGCTCAACGCCCTCTCCCCCGCGGTGCTCAGGTCGCTCGCCGAGGCGTTCGAGTCACTGGCAGCCGAGGGCGCGGCCGTGCGCGGCGTGCTGCTGGTCGGCGCGGGCGGTCGGGCGTTCGTCGCCGGTGCCGACATCCGCGAGCTGGCGGGCTTCACGCCCGAAGCGGGCGAGGCGACGGCGCTGCTCGGCCACCGACTCGCCGCCGTCATCGAGGCGCTCCCCGCGCCCGTCATCGCGTGCGTCGACGGGTTCGCGCTCGGCGGCGGCCTCGAGCTCGCGCTCGCCTGCGACTTCATCTACGCGACGGATGCCTCGGGCTTCGGCCAGCCCGAGGTGAAGCTCGGTCTCATCCCCGGCTTCGGCGGCACGGTTCGTCTGCCCCGAGCGGTCGGCCTCGCCCGCGCGAAGGAGCTCATCTACACGGGGCGGCGCATCGGCATCGACGAGGCCGTCGAGATCGGACTCGTCGTGCGCCGGTTCCCCGACCGCGAGTCGCTGCTCGCGGGTGCCCGCGAGACCCTCGACCTCGTCGCGACGAATGCGGCACCGGCTGTGGCGATCGCCAAGCGCGTGCTCGTCACCGCGACCGGCACGCCGACCGAGACCGCCAGTGCGCTCGAGGTCGAGGGGTTCCGCGACGCGTTCCGCACCGAAGACATGCACGAGGGGGTCGCCGCGTTCCTCGAGAAGCGCGAGCCCTCGTTCAGCGGCCGCTGACGCCGACGGGGGTCGAGGCGGCCGCGGTGCGACCTCCTCGACCCCCGTCAGGTCGAACGTGCTCGATCAGCCGATGCGCGCCGAGAGCCAGGCGAACCCGTCGAAGCGAACGCCGTCGGCGCCGAACATCTCGAGGTGCAGGTGCGGTCCGGTGGACTGGCCGGTCGTGCCGACGAGGCCGAGCTGCTGCCCCGCGATGACCCGCTGTCCGGTCGACACCGCGAGCGATCCGTACTGCATGTGGGCGTAGGAGCTCGTGACGAGCTCGCCGCCG
The DNA here is from genome assembly GCA_963836825.1 of uncultured Actinomycetota bacterium. Taxonomy (GTDB): domain Bacteria; phylum Actinomycetota; class Actinomycetes; order Actinomycetales; family Microbacteriaceae; genus Agromyces. The sequence continues at coordinate 43,583 of CAWILI010000039.1, read as the reverse complement.
ATGTTGTGCTGCACCTCGACGTTCACGCCGAGGCCGCCGCCGTTCTCGGTGGCGAGCACGACGACGCCGTCGGCGATCGACATGACCGGGGTGCCGTCGCCCGGGTTGAAGTCGATGCCGTCGTGGAACGTCGAACACCCGCCACAGGGGGCGCTGCGCGGACCGAAGCCCGATGCGCGCTTCTCCCAGCTGACCACGGGCCACACGATGGCGTCGCCCTCGGCGAGCGAGACCGAGCCGACGCCCGCGACCTCGGAGACGATGGGCGGCGGAGCCGCTTCCACGGCGTACGCCTCAGCGGCCATCGTCGACATCACGGCCTCTTCGCTGACCTCGACGCTCTGCGGCGAGTAGGTGACGGTGTCTTCGCCGACGGGCGCGTAGACCGATGCGGTCTCGTTGCCGTCGGTGGCGGTGACCGCGAGCGCGGGCACGCTCGTGGCGAGCATCATCGCGGCCACGAACGACATGGCGAGTGCCGAGAACGTCGGTCGCACGGCGCGTGCGGAGCGGCGCTGAAGTCGGGGGCGGGCAGGAGCGGGGGCGGCCGCGCGGCGGCCATGCAGAGGAGAAGTCATCAAGCGTTACGTATCTGAGATTCGGGTTTCGGGGCGGGAACTGGCTCGAGGTCGAGACAACCTCAGCTACCGTACGCAGTGATTCTGGGAGGTTCATGCGTACGTCATGCATTTTCACCGAGTGTCGTGAGAGCGGTCTCTCGCAGCATACGGCGCGGGAACGACGAAGCGGATGTCGCGGGCTCGGCCCGCGACATCCGCTTCGTGGCTTCGCTCAGCCCTGCTTCTTGAGGCGCGACGTCAGGCGCGCGCGGGCCGTCGCGTCGAGCTCGACCTTGCGGATTCGCACCGCCGCCGGGGTGACCTCGACGCACTCGTCTTCACGCGCGAACTCGAGGCACTCCTCGAGCGAGAGCTGGCGCGAGGGCGTCATCGACTCGAAGGTGTCGGAGGTCGACTGGCGCATGTTCGTCAGCTTCTTCTCCTTGGTGATGTTGACGTCCATGTCGTCGTTGCGCGAGTTCTCGCCGATGACCATGCCCTCGTAGACCTCTTCGGTCGGGTTGACGAAGAACGTCATGCGCTCCTGCAGGGCGATGATCGCGAACGGCGTCACGACACCCGAGCGGTCGGCGACGATCGAGCCGTTGTTGCGGGTGACGATCTGGCCGGCCCACGCGTCATAGCCGTGCGAGATCGCGTTCGCGATGCCGGTGCCGCGGGTCGTCGTCATGAACTCGGTGCGGAAGCCGATGAGGCCGCGGCTCGGCACGATGAACTCCATGCGCACCCAGCCGGTGCCGTGGTTCGCCATGTTGTCCATGCGACCCTTGCGCGCGGCGAGCAGCTGGGTGATCGCACCGAGGTACTCCTCGGGGGCGTCGATCGTGAGGTGCTCGAAGGGCTCGTGCGTCTTGCCGTCGACCTGCTTCGTGACCACCTGCGGCTTGCCGACGGTGAGCTCGAAGCCCTCGCGGCGCATCTGCTCGACGAGGATCGCGAGCGCGAGCTCGCCGCGGCCCTGCACCTCCCACGCGTCGGGGCGGCCGATGTCGAGCACCTTGAGCGAGACGTTGCCGACGAGCTCGCGGTCGAGGCGGTCCTTCACCATGCGGGCGGTGAGCTTGTGGCCCTTGACCTTGCCGACGAGCGGCGAGGTGTTCGTGCCGATGGTCATCGAGATCGCCGGCTCGTCGACCGCGATGATCGGCAGCGGACGCACGTCGTCGGCGTCGGCGAGGGTGTCGCCGATCATGATGTCCTCGAAGCCCGCGACGACGGCGATGTCGCCGGGGCCGGCGCTCTCGGCCGGGTAGCGGTCGAGCGCCTTCGTGAGGAAGAGCTCGGTGACGCGCACGTTCTGCACGGAGCCGTCGTGCTTGACCCAGGCGACCGTCTGGCCCTTCTTGATGGTGCCGTGGAACACGCGCAGCAGCGCGAGGCGGCCGAGGAACGGCGACGCGTCGAGGTTCGTGACGTGGGCCTGCAGGGGGTGCTCGTCGTCGTACGTCGGCGCCGGGATGTGCTGCAGGATCGCCTCGAAGAGCGGCTCGAGGTCGTCGTTGTCGGGCAGTTCGCCGTTCTCGGGCTTGTTGTGGCTCGCGGCGCCGTTGCGGCCCGACGCGTACACGACGGGCACGTCGAGGATCGCGTCGAGGTCGAGGTCGGGCACGTCGTCGGCCATGTCGGAGGCGAGGCCGAGCAGCAGGTCCTGGCTCTCGGCCACGACCTCGTCGATGCGGGCGTCGGGACGGTCGGTCTTGTTGACCAGCAGGATCACCGGCATGCGGGCCTCGAGCGCCTTGCGCAGCACGAACCGGGTCTGCGGCAGCGGGCCCTCGCTCGCGTCGACGAGCAGCACGACGCCGTCGACCATCGAGAGGCCGCGCTCGACCTCGCCACCGAAGTCGGCGTGGCCGGGGGTGTCGATGACGTTGATCGTGATCGGGGTGCCGTTCGCGTGCACGCCGTTGTACGAGATCGCCGTGTTCTTGGCGAGGATCGTGATGCCCTTCTCGCGCTCGAGCTCGTTCGAGTCCATCGCGCGCTCTTCGACGTGCGCGTGCTCGGCGAACGAGTGCGTCTGGTTGAGCATCGCGTCGACGAGCGTGGTCTTGCCGTGGTCGACGTGGGCGACGATCGCGACGTTGCGCAGGTCGTTGCGGGTGGCGTTGGCCATGGTTCGGTCCTCTGGGCTTGGTGGGCTTCGTGCGGAGCCCCGTGGCCGCGGACGGCGGCGCGACGGGAGCGCGGGAAGCGCTGTGGGTGAAGGTCTGTGGGAGAGCGCGAGACGCCGAATCGACGGCGCGCGCCGGTACAGCCTACCGTGCCACCGGGTGAGCAACCTGCGAACGCCGAACGCCCGGCATCCGAGCGATCGGATGCCGGGCGTTCGTGCGCGGACTGAACTGCCGGAGAACTACGCCCCGAGCGGGATGTTCGCGCCCGGAATGGCCGCGAGCAGGTCTCGGGTGTACTGCTCTTTCGGGTTGTCGAAGACCTCGTCGGTGGTCGCCGCCTCGACGATGCGCCCCCGCTGCATCACGCAGACGTTGTCGGCGATGACGCGCACGACCGCGAGGTCGTGCGTGATGAAGAGGTACGTCAGGTTGAGCTCGGCCTGCAGGTCGGCGAGCAGGCGCAGGATCTGCGCCTGCACGAGCACGTCGAGCGCCGAGACCGCCTCGTCGAGGATGACGATCTCGGGCTTCAGGGCGAGCGCACGCGCGATCGCGATGCGCTGGCGCTGACCGCCCGACAGCTCGTTCGGGTAGCGGCTCACGAGCGTGCGCGGCAGCGACACCTGGTCGAGCAGCTCGTAGACCCGCTCACGACGCGACGCCTTGCGTGCCGACCTTGTGCGTCGACAGGGGCTCGGAGATCGTGTTGCCGATGTTGCGCAACGGGTTCAGCGAGCCGTACGGGTCTTGGAAGACCGGCTGCATGCGGCTGCGGAGATCGAACATCGCCTTGCTGCTCACCGTCGACAGGTCGTTTCCGCCGACGACGATCTTGCCGCTGGTGGCGTCTTCGAGCTTCAGCAGCATCTTCGCCACGGTCGACTTGCCCGAGCCCGACTCGCCCACGAGCGCCATGGTGGTGCCCTTGGGGATCTGGAACGAGACGTCGTCGACCGCCGTGAAGTCGCCCGCACCACGGATCTTGTAGACCTTGGTGAGGTTCTCGACCACGATCGCCGGGGGCTGGGCCTCGGCGGCCTCGAGCGCCTCGGCGCGCGCCTCGGCGGTGGCGATCAGGTCGATCGTGTCGCCCGCCGCGGTCGAGGCGTCGTCGGCCATCGCCATCTCGGCGGCCGCGAGGCCGCCCGACGCCTGGATGCGACGCGAGGCGAGGCTCGGCGCCGCGGCGACGAGCCGCTGCGTGTAGGGGTGCTGCGGGTTCTGCAGGATCTCGACCGACGGACCGGCCTCGACGACCTGCCCCTTGTACATCACGAGCAGCTGCTCGGCACGCTCGGCCGCGAGGCCGAGGTCGTGGGTGATGAACAGCAGCGTCGTGCCGAGTTCGCGGGTGAGCGACTCGAGGTGGTCGAGGATGACCCGCTGCACGGTGACGTCGAGCGCCGAGGTGGGCTCGTCGGCGATGAGGAGCTGCGGGTTCGCCGCGAGGCCCATGCCGATGAGCACGCGCTGGCGCATGCCGCCCGAGAACTGGTGCGGGAACTGCTTCAGCCGGCGGTCGGCATCGTGCAGGCCCGCCTCTTTCAGCACCTCGATGGCGCGCTTCTTGACGGCCTTCTTGCCGGTGGCGATGCCGTTCGCACGGATCGCCTCCTCGACCTGGAAGCCGATCGACCACACCGGGTTGAGGTTCGACATCGGGTCTTGCGGCACGAACCCGATCTTGCGACCGCGGATCGCCTCCATCTCGTGCGGGCTGGCCTTGGTGAGATCTTGCCCGTCGAGCAGGATCTGGCCGCCGGAGATGAAGCCGGTGCCGGGCAGCAGGTTGATGATCGCGTGCGCGGTCGTCGACTTGCCGGAACCCGATTCGCCGACGATCGCGAGGCTCGAGCCACGCTCGAGGCTGAAGCTCACCCCGCGCACGGCCTGAACGACGCCGTTCTGGGTGCGGAACGCGACTTCGAGGTCTTTGACTTCGAGAAGTGGGGTGCTCATCGCTGTGCCCTCGCCTTCGGGTCGAGGGCGTCGCGGATGACTTCGCCCATCATGATGAACGAGAACACCGTCAGCGACAGCGCGATCGACGGGTAGAGCAGCACCTGGGGCGCCGTTCGCAGCGTCGTCTGCGCCTGGGCGATGTCGTTGCCCCACGACATGAACGTCGACGGCAGGCCGACGCCGAGGAACGAGAGCGTCGCCTCGGCGACGATCGCACCCGCGAGCGCGATCGTGGTGATGACGATGACCGGCGCGATCGAGTTGGGCACGACGTGGGCCCACATGATCTTGAACCGTCGGCACGCCGATCGCCGTGGCCGCGGTCACGTAGTCGGAGTTCTTCACCCGCAGGATCTCGGATCTCAGCACGCGCGCCGTGACCGGCCACGCGAAGACGCCGATCGCCAGCGAGATGAGCCACACGTTCCGGTACTCCGCGAAGACCGACATGATGACGACGGCCGCGAGGATGTAGGGGATCGCGAAGAAGATGTCGCCGATGCGCGAGAGCAGGCCGTCGACCCATCCGCCGTAGAAGCCCGCGAACGCGCCGAAGAGCACGCCGAGCGTGAACACGAGGAGCGTCACGATGATGCCGACGGTGAGCGACGTCGCCGCGCCGTGCACGATGCGCGACCAGACGTCGCAGCCCTGGCGGGTGAACCCGAGCGGGTGCCCGTCGGTGGGCGCGCCGTTGCTGTTGGCGAGCTGGCAGTTCGAGTTCGGCGGCTCGTTCGTGAACAGGCCGGGGAACAGGGCGATGAACACGATGATGAGGATCATCGCCAGCGAGATCCAGAACATCGGGCGCCGACGCAGGTCGTCCCAGGCGTCGATCCAGAGGTTCGACGGCTTGCCCTCGGCCTTGATGGTGTCGATCGCGTCGAGCGGGGTCTCTTCGAGTGGAGCGACGAAGTGCTCGGGGCGAGGCTTCGATGTGGTGGTGTCGATATCAGGCATAACGGATCCTCGGGTCGAGCACGGCGTAGAGAAGGTCGATCACCAGGTTCACGATGAGGTACAGCAGCACCATGACCGTGACGAACGACACGATCGTGGGGCCCTCGCCGCGAAGGATCGCCTGGAAGAGCGTGCGACCGACCCCGGGCACGTTGAAGATGCCCTCGGTGACGGTGGCGCCGACGAGCAGCGTGCCGAAGTCGGTGCCCAGGTAGGTGATGACGGGGATCAGCGAGTTGCGCAGGATGTGCACGGGGACGATGCGTCGTCGCGTGAGTCCCTTGCTGTATGCCGTGCGCACGAAGTCGAGGCTTGCGGTCTCGATGACCGACGATCGGGTGAGCCGCACGATCTGCGCGAAGCTGATGCTCGCCAGCACGAGGGCCGGCAGGATCAGGTCTTCGAGCGGAGCGCCTGCGCCGACCGTTGGACTGAACCAGCCCAGTTGGATGGCCAGGAAGTACTGCGCCACGAAGCCGATGACGAAGATCGGGAGCGAGATGAGCACGAGGCTCACGCCGAGGCCGGTCGCGTCGAAGATGCCGCCCTTGCGAAGGCCGCTGACGAGGCCGACGAAGATACCGGCGACCATCTCGAAGAAGATCGCGAGCAGTGCGAGTCGGATGGTCACCGGGAAGGTGCGAGCCAGGACATCGTTGACCGACTGACCCGAGTAGGTGACACCGAAATCGCCTTGGAAGATGCCGGCGAGGTAGTAGAAGTACTGGACGATGAACGGATCGTTCAGGTGGTACTGCTCACGGATCTGTTCGATCACACCGGGCGCCGGCGGGCGGTCGCCGTAGAGCGCCGCGATCGGGTCGCCCGGCATGGCGAAGACCATGAAGTAGATGAGGAAGGTTGCTCCGAGGAGCACAGGGATGACTTGGAGGAGACGCTTACCGGTGTACCAGAGCATCAGCTCTCCTCAGTTGTTGTTGCTGAGAGCATTATGAACCGCAATCACAAGAATCGAGCATAGATCAGCAAGATGTCCGGGGCGTCTCCGCCCCGGACATCTTGCCTCAGGGATTATTCAGACGGGTCGCGTCTCAGCCCTTGGTGATCTCGTGGTACAGCGGGACCGAGTCCCAGCCGAACACCACGTTGTCGACCGTGTCGGCCGAAGCGCCGGTCACGTTCGAGTACCACAGCGGGATGGCGGGGAGGTCCTTGAGGAGGACCTCCTCAGCCTGCTGGTACTTCGCGGTCGCCTCTTCGACGGTCGGCTGCCGCGGCACCCTCGTCGAGCAGCGTCTCGAACTCTTCGCTCGAGTAGCCCTCGTAGTTCGATCCGGCACCGGTGCGGTACAGCGGCGCGAGGAAGTTGTACATCGAGGGGTAGTCGCCCTGCCATCCGGCGCGGGTGGCACCGGTCAGCTTCTCGTTCTCGCGGTCGTCGAGCGCCGCGGCGAACGTCGGGTACGGCTTGCCGACAGCCTGCGATGCCGAGGGTGTTGGCGATGCTGTTCGCGACTGCGTCGACCCAGGCCTGGTGGCCGCCGTCGGCGTTGTAGGCGATGTCGAAGACGGTGTCGCCGTAGGGCGAGATCGCCTCGGCCTCGGCCCACTTGGCCTTGCGCCTCTTCGGCGTTGTACTCGAGGACCTCGGCGCCTTCGAGGCTGTCCGACCAGCCGGCGATGACCGGCGACGTGAAGTCGGAGGCCGGGGTGCGCGTGCCCTGGAAGATCACGTCGGTGATCTCGTCGCGGTTGATCGCCATCGAGATGGCGGCGCGACGGAGCTTGCCCTCTTCACCGCTCCAGTGCTCGAGGTAGTACGGCATGTTGAAGCCCTGGAAGATGGCTGCCGGCTGGTTGACCGCACGGTCGCCGAACTCGTCTTCGAAGGTCGCGAGCGCCGAGTCGGGCACGGCGTCGAGGACGTCGAGGTTGCCCGCCTGCAGGTCGGCGTACGCCGTGTCCTGCGAGGTGTAGAAGACGATCGTGAGGCCACCGTTGGCGGCCTTGCGAACGCCGTCGTAGTCGGGGTTCGTCACGAGGTCGATCTTCTCTTCATGCGTCCAGGCGTCTTCGGCGGCGAACATGTACGGGCCGTTGCCGATCGGGTTCTCACCGAAGGCCTCGATGTCCTCGAACGCGGCCTCGGGCAGCGGGTAGTAGGCCGTGTAGCCGAGGCGCAGCGGCCAGTCGGCCTCGGGCGCGACGAGGTCGACCGTGAAGGTCAGGTCGTCGACGACGTTGAGGCCGGTGAGCTCGCTGTCTTCGGTGTAGCTGAAGCCCTCGATGTTGTCGAAGAAGTACGAAGCGCTCTGCGCGTTGCTGTACAGCGCGCCGTAGTTCCACGCGTCGACGAACGAGTTCGCGGTGACCGGGGTGCCGTCGGTGAAGGTCTGGCCTTCCTTGAGCTTGACGGTCCAGCTCTGCGAGTCCTCGGACTCGATCGACTCGGCGACGTCGTTCTCGATCTCGCCCTCGGCGGTGTACGACACGAGGCCCGCGAAGAGCGACGTCACGATCTTGCCGCCACCGGTCTCGGTGGTGTTCGTCGGGATCAGCGGGTTCTGCGGCTCGGAGCCGTTCGTCGTGATGATCGCCTCAGGGTCGCCGGCCGGTGCCGAGGGCTCCGATCCACCGCTCGTGCAGCCGGTGAGCACGAGTGCTCCGGCGGCAGCAAGAGCAATAGCGGCAACGCCGTATCTCTTGGTCTTCAATGTTCCTCCTGTGAGATGTGCGCGAGAGCAGGACGGTTCGTGGCCGCCTGAGCGCTTAGTGCCTACGACAATACGAACCGATCCTGAGACTTGCCAACTCGAGTCGGAAACCGTTACCGATGCGCAACCTTGCAGCATGGCGATCGACGGATTCCGTCGCGCGATGCGCACGATTGTTGCGTTCTCAGCCGCCGTGCGATGATTGCGGCATGCGATCCGACAGTCGACTGCGACTCGAGGTGGGCATCGTGCTCGGGCTGTCGCTCGGGGCATCCGCGGTGTATTCGATCGTCTCGATCGTGGCTCGCGTCACCGACGAGCGCCCACTCGCCGAGCAGTCGGCCGCCATCAACCAGTCGCGGTCGAGTCGCGAATGGCTCGACTTCACCTACCAGTTCCTCGACGTGTTCTTCGGGCTGTTCGTCGTCGCGCTCGCGCTGTACCTGCTCTGGCAGCCGGGGCTCAGCCCGTTCCGCCGCATCGGCCTCGACTTCACGCGACCCGGCCGAGACGTGGCATCCGCGCTCGCGCTCGTGGCCGTGATCGGCATCCCCGGTATCGCCCTCTACGCGCTCGGCCGGCTCGCGGGCTGGACCGTCGCGGTGGTCGCCTCACCGCTCGACGCGCACTGGTGGACCGTGCCGATCCTCGTGCTCGCGGCGCTGAAGGCGGCGCTCACCGAAGAGGTCATCGTGGTCGGCTACCTGTTCACGAGGCTGCGCGAACTCGGTGTCGGCCCGTGGGCGACGATTCTCTCGAGCGCGGTGCTGCGCGGCACCTACCACCTCTACCAGGGCTTCGGACCGTTCGCCGGCAACGTCGCGATGGGAATCGTCTTCGGCTGGTGCTACCAGCGCTGGGGGCGCACGATGCCGCTCGTCATCGCGCACTGGATGCTCGACATGATCTCGTTCATCGGCTACCCGCTCGCGGTCGGCTGGTGGCCCGAGCTGTTCGCACCGCCCGAGTAGTCAGCAGTCGACGGATGCCCCGGGCGAGACGCCGCCGCGGACGCGAGACGCCGCGCGACGAGGTGATGGCCCTGGGGCGCGGTCACGAGTGGTTTCGCGCGTCACGGCCTCGGGCCGCGCCGGGGGCGCGCTCATGGGCTCGACGTATTCGTCGTCGCCGCTCAGGTGCAGGCTGCGGCGCGAGGGCGTGCAGACGATCGCGATCGACTCGAGCCCGAAGTACCCGCCCCGCGCGAGGTCGCTCACGGCCTGCGCGCGACGAACCGCCTCGGCGGTCGCCGGGTCGCCCCGGTCGAGGCGTCGAAGGCGGCGCTCGATGCCGGTGAGGTCGGAGGTGGCGGCACTCACCGCGATGAAGGCGACGAGGAATCCGACGAGCGTGAGGACGTCGAGGGCTGGCATGCGGCACCTCCCTGTGCGAATGATCCTCAGTTTATCGCGCGTGGGCGTGCGGCGACAGGGGTGCGCACGCATGACCCGGCGCGTCCGCGGACGCGCCGGGCACCTCGTCGAGCGCTCAGCCGGCGAACCTCTCGCCGTCCGGCGTCAGCACCCACCAGACGTCGTTGACGCCCTGGCCGTTCGTGTCACCCGCGGCCTCGTCGCCGATGAAGTAGTAGAGCGGCCAGCCGTTGAGCGTGACCTGGGTGGAGCCGTCGACGCCCTCGATGGTGCCGACCTCGCCCGTCACGCCCTCGACCTCGGGGCTGTCGGAGTCCGTGGTCACGGCGGGCCAGTTCGTGGCGCACTCGCCCTCGCAGACGCTGACGTCGGCTCCCTGGGTGTCGTTGTCGAACATGTAGACCGTCATGCCCTCACCGTCGACGACGATCTCGCCCAGCGAGGAGTCGGCCGTGGTGAGCGCTGCCGACGACGTCTCCTCGGGCGCCTCGGTCTCGGCTTCGGTCGAGGTTCCGGTGTCGGCCGGCGGTTCCTCGGCCGCTGGTGTCGTGCAGCCCGTGAGCGCGACGGCGAGCGCCGCGACGGCGAGTCCGGCTGCGATGCGCAGTTTCATGCGAAGACCCTTCTCTCGTGCTCGCGACCGCGGTGCGCGGCCACGACGGAAACACGAGATGACGGCCCGAATGGTTCACCGGGGCGCCGGTCACCGGATGCGGTCACAGGGCGGCACTCGCCCGAGATGCCGCGCATGAGCACCTTGCCGCTCGCGACCGCCTGGATCTCGAGCGAGGCGATGTCGTCGAGGTCGGCGGCCGAAGCGGCCGACAGGCGCGCCGCCTGCGCCGGGGCGTGCGCGCCAGCTCGAGACCTCGCTGCGCGTGCCGTCGCGCTCGATGACCACGAGCGAGTAGGGCCACCCGTCCTCGGGCACGTCGGCGTCGACGTCGGCGTCGCCGTAGCGGCAGTCGAGCTCGATCCTCGTGCCCCACCCGACCTGCGTGAGCGTCGCCGTGGCGGTCAGCGGAGCGTCGACGGCCGCCTCGAACGCGACCGACTCGCGCGCCGTGGCGGGCGGGCCGAGGTCAGCGGAAGCACGATCGCGAGGACGGCGACCGCCGCTGCGGCCGCCACCGCACCCCACCAGAACCGGGTGCGCCGCGTGCGGCGACGCCGGTCGGCCAGGCGCACCGCATCGAGCAGGTCGTCGCGAGGGCCCGGGACGGATGCCCCGTCGGGGTCCTCCGCGAGCGCCTGCGCCCGCTCGGGCGCGAGCCGGGCGAGCAGCCCGGGCATGGCGGCGAGCTCGGCGACGCCCCGCGCGCACAGCTCGCAGGTCTCGAGGTGCTCCTCGAACTCGCGCCGGTCGGCCGGCGACAGCGCGCCGAGCACGTAGGCCGAGTCCCATTCCGCGAAGCGCGCGTGATTCGGGTTCATCGCGTCACTCCCTTCTCCTGCAGCGCCAGCCGCAGGGCACGGAGTCCGTAGTGCAGGCGTGACTTGACCGTGCCCTCGGGGATGTCGAGACGCCGCGCGACCTCGGCCACGCTGCATCCGCCGTAGTAGGCGTGCACGATCACCGCACGATGCTCCACCGACAGTGTCACCAGGGCTTCCTCCACCAGCAGGCTCTCGAACAGGGCGTCGGTGGCGTCGTCCTGCACGCGTTCGGGCAACTCGGCCACCCCGACCTCGTGGCGGCGGCGAGCGCTTCGCGCCTCGTCGATCACGAGGTTTCGCGCGACCGTGAACATCCACGACCTGGTCGACGCCGGCTCCTGGGCGAGGATTCGGGGGCTCCTCCACGCCCGCAGCAGGGTCTCCTGCACGATGTCGTCTGCGCCGGCCGGGTCACCGGTGAGGTGCACGACGTACCGCCACACCGACGGGCCGTGCGCGTCGTACAGCGCGACAGGCGGCTGTCGTCGTCGGGCGGCATCCGTCACCTCCTGCCCTTCACAACGAGGTGGCGGCACGATCGGTTCACCGATGCCCCGATCGGCATGCGGGTGAACCGAGAACGGGTCGAGCATCGTGTTCTCGGTATGGATGCCACGGACCTCGGCCCGCTCGCCTCGGAGGATGTCCTCCAGGTCGGGGGCCTGCCCCTCCACCCGCTCATCGTGCACGCCGTCGTCGTGCTCACACCGCTCACGGTACTCGCCCTGCTGCTCGGCACGTTCTGGCCCGCCGCGCGACGGCGGCTCGGCATCGTGACCGCGCTCGGCGCGCTGCTCGTGCTCGTGCTGGTGCCGGTGACGGTCGCGGCCGGGAAGTCGCTCGCCGCCGCGCTCGGTCCCATCCCCGCGGTCGAGCGGCATCAGGCCCTCGGCGAGATGCTGCTGCCGTGGGTGATCGGCCTGTTCGTCGTGGCGGCGGCGCAGTGGGCGTGGTACCGGTTCGGCGACGAGAACGATGCGCCGCGACCGGCCCGGGCTCGCGCGCGGCGTCGTGATCGCGCTCGGCGCCGCCGCGGTGATCGTCGGCATCGGCACGCTCGTCACGGTGGTGCTGATCGGCGACTCAGGAGCCCGCGCCGTGTGGGGCGGGCTCCTGGGCTGATCGCGCCTCGCGCGCGTTCGCCGGATCGCTACGCGAACGCCTCCACCGGCGGGCAGGCGCACACGAGGTTGCGGTCGCCGTAGGCCTGGTCGATGCGCCGCACGGGCGCCCAGTACTTGTTGCGCACGAGCGAGTGCACCGGGTACACCGCCTGCTCGCGGGTGTACGGGTGCGTCCACTCCCCCGCGATGACCGACTCGGCCGTGTGCGGGGCGTTCCGCAGGGGGTTGTCGTCGGCGGGCCACTCGCCGCGCGCGACCGCGTCGGCCTCGGCCTTGATCGCGATCATCGCCTCGACGAACCGCTCGAGCTCGGCGAGGTCTTCGGACTCGGTCGGCTCGACCATGAGCGTGCCCGCGACCGGGAACGACATCGTCGGCGAGTGGAATCCGTAGTCGATGAGCCGCTTCGCGACGTCGTCGACCGTGACCCCGGTCTCGGCGGTGAGCGGGCGCAGGTCGAGGATGCACTCGTGTGCGACGAGCCCGTTGTCGCCCGTGTAGAGCACCGGGAAGTGGTCGCGCAGGCGCGAGGCGACGAAGTTCGCCGAGAGCACCGCGGCCGCAGTGGCCTGCTTGAGGCCCTCGGCGCCCATCATGCGCACGTACGCCCACGAGATCGGCAGGATCGACGCGCTGCCGTAGGGCGCCGCCGAGACGGGCCCGCCGTCGTGCGTGACGCCGCCGGAGTGGTCGGCGCGCTGGGCCATCGGGTGGCCGGGCAGGTAGGGCGCGAGGTGCGCCTTCGCCGCGACCGGACCGACACCGGGGCCGCCGCCGCCGTGCGGGATGCAGAACGTCTTGTGCAGGTTGAGGTGCGACACGTCGCCGCCGAAGTCGCCGAACCGGGCGAACCCGAGCAGGGCGTTGAGGTTGGCGCCGTCGACGTAGACCTGGCCGCCGGCGTCGTGCACGGCCTGCGTGATCTGCGTCACCTCGTGCTCGTAGACGCCGTGCGTCGACGGGTACGTGATCATGAGGGCCGCGATGCGGTCGGCGTGATCGGCGATCTTCGCCCGCAGGTCGTCGAGGTCGACGTTGCCGAGCTCGTCGGTCGCCACGACCACGACGCGAAGGCCCGCGAGCACGGCCGACGCCGCGTTCGTGCCGTGCGCGCTCGACGGGATGAGGCAGATGTCGCGCTCGGACTCGCCGTTGGCGAGGTGGTAGCCGCGGATCGCGAGGAGGCCGGCGAGCTCGCCCTGGCTGCCGGCGTTCGGCTGCAGCGAGACGGTGTCGTAGCCGGTGACCTCGGCGAGCCAGGTCTCGAGCTGCTCGATGAGCCCGAGCGACCCGACGACGTCGGCCTCGGGCGCGAACGGGTGCAGGTTCGCGAACGCCGGCCAGGTGATCGGCCTGCATCTCGGTGGCCGCGTTGAGCTTCATCGTGCACGAGCCGAGCGGGATCATGCCGCGGTCGAGCGCGTAGTCGCGGTCGGCGAGCTGCTTGAGGTAGCGCATCATCTGCGTCTCGGAGTGGTGCGTGTTGAACACCGGGTGCTCGAGGTACGGCGACGTGCGACGCAGCGCCTCGGGGATCGCGTTCTGCGTGATCGGGCCGTCGAGGTCGCGCTCGTCGGGCCCGCCGAAGGCGCGCGTCACGAGGTGCAGGTCGTCGATGGTGGTGGTCTCGTCGACCGACACCAGCACGGTGGCCTCGTCGGCCTCCCAGAGCAGCACGCCGAGCTCGCGCCCACGGGCGACGACGTTCTTGGCGAGACCCGGCACGTGCACGCTGAGCGTGTCGAAGTACGCGTCATGGGCGACGTGCTGGCCGAGGTCGTCGAGCCAGCCGGCGAGCAGCTTCGCCTTGCCTGCCGTCTGCGTCGCGATCGAGCGGATGCCCCGGGGCCCGTGGTAGACCGCGTACATCGACGCCATCACGGCGAGCAGCACCTGTGCGGTGCAGATGTTCGACGTCGCCTTCTCGCGGCGGATGTGCTGCTCGCGCGCCTGCAGGCTGAGCCGGTAGGCGGGGTGGCCCGCGGCGTCCTGCGAGACGCCCACGAGGCGGCCCGGCAGCTGCCGTTCGAGCCCCTTGTGCACCGCCATGTAGCCGGCGTGCGGCCCGCCGAAGCCCATGGGCACGCCGAAGCGCTGCGTGGTGCCCACGGCGACATCGGCGCCGAGCTCGCCGGGGCTCGTGATGAGCGTGAGCGCGAGCAGGTCGGCGGCGGCCACGACGAGGGCGCCCTGCGCCTTCGACGCGGCGATGATCGACGCCGGGTTCCAGACCCGTCCCGATGCGCCGGGGTACTGCACGAAGAGCCCGAAGTGCTCGCCGAGGCCGGCGACGTCGGTGGCCTCGCGCGAGCTCGGCGACGACGAGCTCGATGCCGACCGCCTTCGCCCGCGACTCGAGCAGCGCGAGCGTCTGCGGCAGCGCGTCGGCGTCGACGACGAAGCGGTTCGAGGCCGACTTCGACGCCCGGCGCGTGAGCAGCATGCCCTCGACGACGGCGGTCGACTCGTCGAGCATCGACGCGTTCGCGATGTCGAGCCCGGTGAGGTCGGAGACCATCGTCTGGAAGTTGATGAGCGCCTCGAGCCGGCCCTGGCTGATCTCGGGCTGGTACGGCGTGTACGCGGTGTACCAGCTGGGGTTCTCGAGCACGTTGCGCTGGATCACCGCGGGAGTGACGGTGCCGTAGTACCCGAGCCCGATCATGGACGTGCGCACGGTGTTCTGCGAGGCCAGCCAGGCGAGCTCGTCGAGCGCCTCGCGCTCGGTCGCCGCGGCGGGGATCGCCGAGTTCAGCACCTCGCCCATGCGGATCGAGGTCGGCACGGCCGCCGACATGAGCGCGTCGAGCGAGTCGTAGCCGAGTGCGGCGAGCATGAGCCCGTGGTCGTCGGGGGTGGTGCCGATGTGGCGTCGCCCGAAGGCGTCCACATCGAATGCGGAGGAGACGGTCATGTGGTTCTGCGGTTCCTTACTCGCCGACCAGGGCGCGGTATTCGTCGTGCGTGAGCAGCTTGGGCAGGCTCGACGTGCGCACCTTGAGCAGCCAGCCTTCGCCGAACGGGTCGCTGTTCACGAGCTCGGGCGTGTCGACGACGGCCTGGTTGGCCTCGACGATCTCGCCGTTGACCGGCGCGAACAGCTCGCCGACCGACTTGGTGGACTCGATCTCGCCGACGACGGTGCCCTCGGTGACGGTCGTGCCGGCGGCCGGCAGGTCGACGTAGACGACGTCGCCGAGCTTCTCGGCGGCGTAGTCGGTGATGCCGACGGTGGCGATGTCGCCGTCGACGTCGATCCACTCGTGTTCTTCGGTGTAGTGCAGTGCGCTGGGCTCGGTCACGGGGTGCTCCTCGAGGTCGGTGGTGCGTGGGTGGCGGTCGTGCGGATCGGTCAGGCGTCGCGCTTGTAGAACGGCGGCTTCACGACGGATGCCGCGATGCGGGTGCCGCGCACGTCGACGAAGAGTTCGCGGCCGACCTCTGAGACCTCGGGCGACACGTAGGCCATCGCCACGGGGTGGCCGAGCGTCGGCGACAGGGCGCCGCTCGTGATCTCGCCGACCCTGGCCGCATCGGCGCCGTCGCCGTCGTACACCTCGTAGTGCGCCCGGGCGGCGCGACGGCCCTCGGCCGCGAGGCCGACGAGCACCGGGGCATCGTCGGACTGGCCCGCCTCGATCGCGGCGCGACCGACGAAGTCGCCGTCTTTCGCGAGCGCGACGACGCGACCGAGACCCGCCTGGGCGGGTCGGATGTCGCGGCTCAGCTCGTTGCCGTACAGCGGCATGCCCGCCTCGAGGCGCAGGGTGTCGCGGCTCGCGAGCCCGCACGGCACGACGCGGGATCCGCCGGTCTCGCGCAGCGCCTCCCACAGGCCGGCGGCGCGGTCGGGAGCGAGGTACAGCTCGAAGCCGTCTTCGCCCGTATACCCGGTGCGGGCGACGAGCACCTGGGCGCCCTCGAAGGTCGCGGGGAATGCGCGGTAGTACTTCAGTGCGCTCGATGGCCGTGTCGAAGTCCTCGGCGTCGTTGCCGGGACCGTCGACGCCGAAGCCCGGGGTCTCGAGCAGCACGGCCCGCGCGTCGGGGCCCTGCAGCGCGATGAGCGCGACGTCGTCGCTCTCGTCGGAGACGAACGTGTCGAACGCCGCGGCGCGCGAGCGCAGCTCGTCGGCGACGACGCCCGCGTTCGACGCGTTCGCGACGACCATGTAGCGGTCGTCGCCCGTGCGGTAGACGACGAGGTCGTCGATGATGCCGCCGTCTTCGGCGAGCAGCAGCGAGTACTTCGCCTGGCCGATCTCGATCGCCGAGAGCTTGCCGGCGAGCGCGTAGTCGAGCGCCGCGCCGGCCTCGGGGCCGATGAGCACGATCTCGCCCATGTGCGACAGGTCGAAGAGGCCCGACGTCGTGCGCACGGCGTGGTGCTCGGCGAGGTCGCTCGAGTAGCGCACCGGCATCTGCCATCCGGCGAAGTCGGTGAAGCTCGCGCCGGCGGCGCGGTGCACGGCATCGAGCGGGCTGAGCCGCTCGACCGCCGCAGCGGATGCCTCAGGGGTGGTGGTACCGGGTTCGGGGGTCACGAGTTCTCCAGACGTGCCTGTCGCGCGGCGGTCGCCGCATGAGAACTCCCCCTCTGTCATGAGCCTGAGAGTTTCACGCGAGGTGTCGCGCTTTCACCGTGGGCGGAGCGTCGCTCGCGCGACGTTCGCTTTTCAGAGCGGCCTCGTCATCGCGGTGTAGTGACCTGAGAGATTGGCAGGGAGGCTTGCTCCTTCGGTGCCGGCCAGTGCTGAATTCGAGTACCGCCCGGCTCTCCCGCGACGCGTCGATGGCCCGGTATGAGGTTGTACCGCCGATCCTAGCAGCGACGGATGCTACTCCGGACGGTTGCCGTGGGCGCCGGCGTGCTCGAACGGGGTCGTGATCCCGTCGTACGCGAGCGTCATCATCATGCCCTGCGCGGCGTGGTCGAGGTCGTGGCAGTGGTCCATCCAGATGCCGGGATTGTCGGCCACGAGCGCGAGCTCCCACACCTCGCCGGGCCGCACGTCGACGGTGTCGAGCCAGAGCGGCGCGCCCGTCGCGGCCACTCCGTCGCGCGAGAGCACGAGCACGTGGTGCCCGTGCACGTGCATGGGGTGCACGTCGAACCCGCGGTTCGCGATGGTGATCTTCACGACGTCGCCCTCGCGCACCTCGATGGGGGCGATGTGCGGGAACACCTCGCCGTTCACGGTGTACGCGTACGACGGCACGCCGCCGAGGAACCGCGGCATGCGGTCGAGCACGAGCGCGCCCTCGGCGGTGAACGGGCCGAGGTCGGGTCGGTCGCCGCTGCCGTATGCGAGCAGGTCGAGCTCCGGGACATCCGTCACCTCGCGCGGCAGGTCGTCGACGGTCGTGCCCGCGGGCGCGATGACGACGACGGATGCCTCGGACAGGTCGGTCTCGAACCGCACGCCCGTCGCGGGCATGGTGAACACGAGGTCGGCCCGCGCACCCGCGCCGAGTCGCACCGAGCGATGCTCGACGTCGGTCGCGCCCTCGAGGTCGCGGCCGTCGACGGCGGCGACGCGGAACGGCGCACCGGCGACGGTCACCCGGATCGGCGTGCGCTCGGTGTTCGCCACCCGCAGCCGCACGGTCTCGCCCTCGGCGGCGTCGATCGACTGGGGTCCGTCGGTCGCGCCGATCACGACCTCGCCGCCGATGCGGTGCACGGGCAGCGCGAGGTCGAGCGATTCGGCGACGCCGCCGCGCGGCTCGACGACGAGCATGCCGTAGAGCCCCCGGCGCACGCCCTCGGAGGCGGCCTGGTGGGTGTGGTACCAGTAGGTGCCCGGCTGGTCGGCGGTGAATCGGTACGTGAACCGCTCGCCGGGCGCGACCGAGTCCTGCGTGACGCCTGCGACGCCGTCCTCGCCGTTGGGGACGTCGTACCCGTGCCAGTGCAGGGTGACGCCGTCGTCGATGTCGCGGTTCTCGAGGGTGACCTCGACGAGGTCGCCCTCGGTGACGCGCAACTCGGGACCGGCGACGCCGTCGCCGCCGAAGCCCCACGCCTCGATCGTGTCGCCCGAGGCGAGCGTCACGTCGTGGCGCGCCGCGGTCAGCTCGACCGCGTGCACTTCGCCGGCGGCGTCGGCGGGCGTGCGGAGCGCGGTCACCGGGATCGCGGTCACGCCGCCGGCGGGGCGCCGCCTCGCCGTGGCCGTGCGCTGCCCGACGCCTCGATGCTGGGCGCGGCCATGTCGCTGAGCCACGACCACCCGAGACCGGCGACGAGCAGGACCGCGAGCAGGCCCGCGAATCCCGCGATGGCGCGACGTCCTCGATGCGCGACCAGCGCCCACGTGAGGCCGGTCGCCAACAGCACGGCGACGAGCAGCACGGCCGCGGCGATGGGCTGCGGCGGGTACCCGACGAGCCACGTGGCGAGCACGCCGGCCGCCATGGCGTAGGCGCCGCCGAGCATGAGCGTGCGGGCCGACGGCATTCGGATCGCCGCGAAGCCACCAGACGAGGCCGACCACACCGGCGGCGAGGCCGATGACCTGGAAGGGGATGCCGACCGTGACCTTCTCGCCCGCGAACCACCAGCCGCGACCCGCGAGCAGCGCGGTGAGCACCGCAGCGGCGAGCAGGGCGATCGTTCCGCCCGCGGCGAGCGCGAGCACGGTCATCCGCTCGCTTCGGGTGCGGCGATCGGCATTCGGCCCGGCGGTGAAGCCCGCGGCGAGCCAGAGTCCGGCGCCGGCCAGTGCGGCGACGGCCTGCAGCAGGAGGAGGGCGGCGGTGGTCATCGCGCCCTCCTCACTGCTCGGCCGTGTTCGACGGGAGCCGGATCAGGCGCCCGGCACGGGTGCCGGGGTCTCGTCGGCGTCGGGCGCGACCGACTTCACCGGCGGGCCCTCGCGCACCAGCCGGCGGGCGCGCACGATCAGCAGCACGCCGAGCAGCAGGATCGCCGTGCCGTTGACCGCGTGCAGCCCGAGCATCAGCGTCGCACCGAGCGGCGGCGCCGCGTGGTCGGACTCGTCGAGGCCGAAGATCACCCCGGTGAGGATGAACAGCACGGTCTGGAAGAGGATGAGCACGAGCGGCAGCACGCTCAGCCAGATCGTGCGCTTGCCGGCGCGCGCGAGTGCGGCCGTCACGATGAGCAGCAGCGCGAGGAGCGGCAGCACGATGCGGCCGTTGGTGCCGTGCCAGGAGAACAGCTCGTCCTCGGGGTTCGAGAACACGCCGACGGCGGCGAAGTAGAGCTGGAGTACGACGGCGGCGGTGAACAGCCACGCGACCGTCAGGAACAGTTTGCGCATTGGACGGATCCTCTCGAGGGAGCGCCGGCGCACGCCTTGAGCACCGGGGGACTGCACCATGCTGGCGCGCTGGGAGCGGCGTCACATCAGTGCTAGTACTCAGCCCGTCGTCGGGGCAATCCCTCGTTGAGGGCACAGGGCTCGTCGCGTCACACGATTGGTGTTCAGGTCAGATTGACTGTAAGCTGCCCTCAAGCATGGTTCGAGTCATCCTGACTCGAAGATCGGAGGTGACGGATGCCGCATCACGACGGCGCACCCGTGCGCCTCGCGGTCTCGACCGTGATCTTCGCCCTGCGCCCCGACCACACCGGGCAGCCCGTGCTCTGGACTCCCCTCGTGCGCCGCACCCGTGAACCCCAGCGCGGGCTCTGGGCGCTGCCCGGCGGGTGGCTGCCCCCGAACGAAGCGCTCGAGGCCGCCGCCGCTCGCACGCTGCGCTCCACCACCGGCCTCGCGCCGAACTACCTCGAGCAGCTCTACACCTTCGGCGACGTCGACCGCTCGCCCGAGGAACGCGTCGTCTCGGTCGTGTACTGGGCGCTCGTGCAGAGCGACGAGGCCGAGCAGGCGACGGTCGGCCCGAACGTGCGCTGGGTTCCGGCCGACACCATGCCCGGGCTCGCGTTCGACCACAACCGCATCGTCGAGTACGCGCTCTGGCGCCTGCGCACGAAGGTCGAGTACGCCGAGCTCGCGCACGCGTTCCTCGGAGCGACCTTCACGCTCGCCGAGCTCCGCGAGGTCTACGAGGTCGTGCTGCAGCGCCGCCTCGACCCCGCCAACTTCCGCCGCACGATGCTCGCGTCGGGCCGGCTGCGCGAGACGGGCGAGCGCGTCTCGGGCGCCCCGCATCGACCCCCCAAGATCTACCGCTACGAGACCGCCGCCGTGACGGCCCAGACCCGCGAACCGTTCATGAGAGAGAGGCCAGCATCATGAACCCCACGATCGAGCAGACCCGAGCCGCGGCATCCGTCGACCGCACCATCCAGCTCCTCGCCACGGGCGCGACGCCGGGCGAGGCGTGCACGCCCGACCTCGCGAAGGGGCCGTGGGAGTTCGACGCGGGCCCCGCCGCGTACGGCCCGGGCTCGTCGATGGGCGACGTGATCCCCACCGGTTCGCCGCGCCAGGGCGCGCTCCCCGAGGCGTACCGCACCGCCTCGAACGACGAGCTGCACGCGCGCATCCGCGCCGCGAAGGCGACGCTCGGCGACCGGGTCGTCGTGCTCGGCCACTTCTACCAGCGCGACGAGGTCATCGAGCACGCCGACTTCGTGGGCGACTCGTTCCAGCTCGCGAACGCCGCGCTCAGCCGGCCCGACGCCGAGGCGATCGTGTTCTGCGGCGTGCACTTCATGGCCGAGACCGCCGACCTGCTCTCGACGCCCGAGCAGGCCGTGATCCTGCCGAACCTCGCCGCCGGCTGCTCGATGGCCGACATGGCCGACGAGTCGAGCGTCGAGGAGTGCTGGGAGCAGCTCGCCGAGGTCTACGGCGACCTCGCCGCGGCCGACGCCGACGGTCGTGTCCCCGTGATCCCGGTCACCTACATGAACTCGTCGGCGGCGCTCAAGGGCTTCGTCGGGCGCCACGGCGGCATCGTCTGCACCTCGTCGAACGCGAAGACCGTGCTCGAGTGGGCGTTCGAGCGCGGGCAGCGGGTGCTGTTCTTCCCCGACCAGCACCTCGGCCGCAACACCGCCAAGGCCATGGGCGTGCCGCTCGAGCAGATGCCGATGTGGAACCCGCGGCGCCCGCTCGGCGGCAACGACGCGGCGACGCTCGACGACGCCCGCGTCATCCTCTGGCACGGCTTCTGCTCGGTGCACCGCCGCTTCACGGTCGACCAGATCGCGCAGGCCCGGGTCGACCACCCCGGGGTGCAGGTGATCGTGCACCCCGAGTGCCCGATGCCGGTCGTCGATGCAGCCGATGCCGCGGGGTCGACCGACTTCATCGTCAAGGCCATCCAGGCCGCGCCCGCCGGTTCGACCTTCGCGATCGGCACCGAGATCAACCTCGTGCAGCGACTCGCGGCCGAGTACCCGCAGCACACGATCTTCTGCCTCGACCCCGTGGTCTGCCCGTGCTCGACGATGTACCGCATCCACCCGGGCTACCTGGCGTGGGTGCTCGAGGAGCTCGTCGCGGGCCGCGTGGTCAACCGCATCACCGTGCCGGGCGACGTGGCCGACCCCGCCCGGCTCGCCCTCGAGCGCATGCTCGCGGCGAAGCCGCCGGCGCCGCCGCGGCCCGTCGCGCCCGTCGCATCGATCGCCGGAGCCTGAGATGACCCGCGTGCTCGTCGTCGGCGGCGGCATCGCCGGCCTCTGGACCGCGGTCAAGGCGGCCGACGCCGGCTTCGAGGTCGAGCTCGTCACGAAGACCGAACTCGCCGAGACGAACACCCGGTATGCCCAGGGCGGCATCGCCGCGGCGCTGTTCCCCGACGACTCGGCCGACCGGCACTTCGCCGACACGCTCGAGGCCGGAGCAGGGCTCGCCGACCCCGCCGCGGTGCGGGTGCTGTGCGACGAGGGGCCGTCGCGCGTGCGCGACCTGATCCGCTTCGGCGTCGAGTTCGATCGCGGCGAGTCGGGCCTCGAACGCGGGCTCGAGGCGGCGCACTCGCGGCCGCGCATCCTGCACGCGGGCGGCGACGCCACCGGCGCGGCGATCGAGTCGGCCCTCGTGGCGACCGTGCGGCGCCGGGCGGTGCACATCGCCGAGCGCACGATGCTCGTCGACCTCGTCGTCGAGGCGGGCACGGTCGTCGGCGCCCGGCTGCTCGACGAGCACGGCGCGATCACCGAGCACCGTGCCGACGCGGTCGTGCTCGCCACCGGCGGCAGTGGATGCCTCTACCGGCATACGACGAACCCCGCGGTCGCGACGGGCGACGGCGTGGCCGCCGCCTGGCGCGCCGGGGCGCGTCTGGCCGACCTCGAGTTCACCCAGTTCCACCCGACGGCGCTGGCGGCGCCGGGCACCCCGCTCATCTCCGAAGCGGTGCGCGGCGAGGGTGCGGTGCTGCGCGACCACCACGGCCGGCGGTTCATGCTCGACGTGCACCCCGACGCCGAGCTCGCGCCGCGCGACGTCGTGGCCCGCGCCGTCTGGCGGCAGATGACCGCGCAGGGCGGTGCGCCCGTGCTGCTCGATGCCACCGCGCTCGGCGCCGCATTCCTCGCGCGGCGCTTCCCCGGCCTCGACGCCGTGGTGCGCGATGCGGGATTCGACTGGTCGCGCGAGCCCGTGCCCATCACTCCCGCCGCTCACTACGCCATGGGCGGCGTCGTCACCGACCTCGACGGTCGCACCAGCCTGCCCGGGCTGTACGCCGTCGGCGAGACCGCCCGCACCGGCGTGCACGGCGCGAACCGCCTGGCCTCGAACTCCCTGCTCGAGGCCGCCGTCTTCGCCGACCGCGCGGCGCGCGCGCTCTCGACTCGTCGAAGTCGCGCTGCCGCACCCGACCGCGCTGCCGGATCAGGAGGTCCGCCCCGACACGCCGCCGTGACCGGCCTCCGATGCCGGCGTGTCGCCGAGAATCTCCTGCTTCCAGCACGGGCGACAGCGCGACCGAGATCGTCGACCGCGAGCACCTGCGGGAGCTCATGTGGCAGCGGGTCGGGCTCGAGCGCGACGCGGCGGGCCTGGCAGCGGCATCCGCTCGCCTCGATGCCTGGCGCGCACCCGACGTGCGCGATCGGCGCACCGCGGAAGATCGCAACCTGCTCGATCTCGCCCGGCTCACGGTCGCGGCCGCACAGGCGCGCCGCGAGAGCGTCGGCGCGCATTTCCGAACGGATGACCCGGCGCAGGCCGCGTCGTCGATCGCGCCCCGCGCACCCGAACTGGAGGCCGCCTGATGACCGACGCCCGCGAGATCGACCGCATCGTCGGCGCCGCGCTCGACGAGGACGCCCCGTGGGGCGACCTCACCTCCGAGACGCTCATCCCGGCCGATGCCACCGCGACCGCCGAGCTCGTCGCGCGTGAGCCCGGCGTGCTCAGCGGCGTCGACGTGTTCGCGGCGGCGTTCCGCCTCGTCGACCCGCGCATCACGGTCGAGCCGCTCGCTCGCGACGGCGAGGCGTTCGAGGCCGGTGCGACCCTCGCCCGGGTCGACGGGCCCGGCACGGGGCATCCTGCGCGCCGAGCGCATCGGCCTGAACCTGCTGCAGCGCATGTCGGGCATCGCCACGCTCACGGCGGCCTACGTGGCCGCGGCGGCGGGCACACGCGCGCGCATCGTCGACACGCGCAAGACCACGCCGGGGCTGCGCAGCCTCGAGCGGCAGGCCGTGCGCGACGGCGGCGGCCGCAACCACCGCCGGTCGCTCTCCGACGCGGTCATGGCGAAGGACAACCACCTCGCCGTGCTCACCGCGGGCGGGCAGGACCTCGCGACCGCCCTGCGCGCGGCGCGCGAGCGGATGCCCCACACGACCCACCTCGAGGTCGAGGTCGACCGGCTCGACCAGGTCGAGGCGGTGCTCGCCGGCGGAGCCGACACGGTCATGCTCGACAACTTCGGCGTCGACGACCTGCGGCGCGGCGTCGAGCTCATCGCCGGCCGTGCCGTGGTCGAGGCGTCGGGCGGGGTCAACCTCGACACGGTCGCCGCGATCGCCGCGACCGGGGTCGACGTCATCTCGGTCGGCGCGCTCACGCACTCGGTGCGGTCGCTCGACCTCGGACTCGACGTCGTCGTCGAGGCTGCACGCGGCGCCGATTGCGCACGCCGACCCGACGGGGCAGCCGTGATCTTCCTCGACCACGCCGCCACCACGCCCGTGCGCCGCGAGGCGCTCGAGGCGATGTGGCCGTACCTCTCGGGTGCGTTCGGCAACCCGTCGAGCAGCCACGGGCTCGGCGACGAGGCGGCGCGGGCGCTCGCGGCGGCGCGCGCCGAGGTCGCCGCAGTGGCCGGCTGCCGGCCCGGCGACGTCGTCTTCACGAGCGGCGGCACCGAGGCCGACAACCTCGCGGTCAAGGGCCTCGCGCTCGCGAACCCGCGCGGCCGACACGTGGTCGTCTCCCCGATCGAGCACGAGGCGGTGCTCGAGTCGGCCGCCTACCTCGCGCAGGGTGCACGGCTTCGAGGTCACCGAGGTCGAGGTCGACGCGGGCGGGGTCGTGCACCCCGACGCGCTCGCACGGGTCATCCGGCCCGACACGACGCTCGTGTCGGTGCAGCTCGCGAACAACGAGATCGGCACGGTGCAGCCCGTCGCCGAGCTCGCCGCGATCGCGCACGCGGCGGGGGCGCTCATGCACACCGACGCGGTGCAGGCCGCGGGCTGGCTGCCGCTCTCGATCGACGCGCTCGGCGTCGACGCGCTGTCGCTCGCCGGTCACAAGGTCGGCGCGCCGAAGGGCACGGGCGCGCTGATCGTGCGCGGCCGCCTGCCGCTCGAGCCGGTGCTGCACGGCGGCGGGCAGGAGCGCGGCCGCCGCTCGGGCACCGAGAACGTCGCCGGTGCGGTCGCGTTCGCGACGGCGCTCCGGCTGGCCGAGCACGAGCGAGCGGATGCCGCGACCCGCGCCGCGGCGCTGGGCGCGCGCCTGACGCAGCTGGTCACGAGCGGCGTCCCCGGCGCGATGCTCACGGGCGACCCCGATCGACCGGCTGCCCGGCACCGTGTCGTTCGTCTTCCCCGGCACGAGCGGCGAGGCGGTGCTGCTCGAGCTCGAGCGCGACGGCGTGGTGTGCTCGAGCGGATCGGCGTGCGCGGCGGGCAGCGACGAGCCCTCGCATGTGCTCACCGCGATCGGGATCCCGGCCGAGCTCGCGCAGACCGCCGTGCGCTTCACGCTCGGCGCCGAGACCACCGCCGACGAGATCGACGAGGCCGGGGCATCCGTCGCCCGTGCGGTGTCGGCGGTGCGCGGTATCGTCGCCACCTGACGCGTTGCGAGGCAGCGCCAAGATCCGCGAGATCCATGCATGGCGATGGAGTTCGCGATCTGGGAATATCCTGTGTCTCGCGGCTCGGGTTGACCCATCTATTCGACTGAAATCGACGCTCTCCCGGCGCAGCCGTGCGCCGACACCGATTGGACCCTATTCAGTGACCGAACGCGCCCTCCCAGACCTCGAACCGCCGGGCATCGCCGATCGTGGCGTGCCCGGTGACGGCATCCTCGATTCCCCTGCCGACGCCGCCGCACAAGACGCTGCCGTCGTCGCCCACCAGCCCGACCACGGCGCGCGCAACAACCGCGTCATCTGGCTGCTGCTCGGCGCCACCTTCGTCGTCTTCCTCAACGAGACGATCATGGGTGTCGCGATCCCCCACCTCGTCACCGACCTCGGCATCACGCTCTCGCAGGCGCAGTGGCTGACCACGGCGTTCATGCTCACGATGGCCGTCGTCATCCCGATCACGGGCTTCCTGCTGCAGCGCATCGCCACCCGGCCGATCTTCATCACGGCGATGAGCCTGTTCTCGGCCGGCACCCTGCTCGCGGCGCTCGCGCCCGGCTTCGAGGTGCTGCTGCTCGCGCGCGTCGTGCAGGCCTCCGGCACCGCCATCATGATGCCGCTGCTCATGACGACCCTCATGACGCTCGTCGCACCGAGCGATCGCGGCCGGTTCATGGGTCGCGTCTCGATCGTGATGTCGGTCGCGCCCGCGATCGGGCCGACGATCTCGGGCCTCATCCTGAGCTTCCTGTCGTGGCGGTACATGTTCTGGCTCGTGCTGCCGATCGCGCTCGTCATGCTCGTCATCGGCATCCGCCGGGTCGAGAACGTGAGCGAGCCGCGGGCGCTGCCCATCGACGTGTTCTCGGTGATCCTGTCGGCGTTCGGCTTCGGCGGGCTCGTCTACGGCCTCAGCCTCGTGGGCGGCGTCGTCAGCGGGCGCTCGGCGGCCGATGCGCCGTCCATGTGGATCGCGCTCGCGGTCGGCGTCCTCGGCATCCTCGCGTTCATCGGGCGCCAGCTGATGCTGCAGCGCCGCGACCGGGCGCTGCTCGACCTGCGCACGTTCCGCTCGCGCAACTTCTCGGTGTCGGTCGCGCTCATGGTCGTCATGATGGCCGCCCTGTTCGGCACCATCATCCTGCTGCCCATCTACCTGCAGAACGTGCTCGGGCTCGACCCGCTCTTCACCGGCCTGCTGCTGCTGCCGGGCGGGCTCATCATGGGACTGTTCGGCCCCACCGTCGGCCGGCTCTACGACCGCTTCGGGCCGACGCCGCTGCTCGTGCCGGGCAGCATCGTGGTCTCGATGGTGCTCTGGTCGCTCACCATGGTCACCGAGTACACCCCGCCGTGGATGATCCTGATCGCGCACGTCGTGATGTCGACGGCGCTCGCGTTCATGTTCACGCCGCTGTTCACGTCGGCGCTCGGGTCGGTCGAGCCGCGGCTGTACTCGCACGGCTCCGCGATCGTCGGCACCGTCCAGCAGGTCGCGGGCGCCGCCGGCACGGCGCTGTTCATCACGGTCATGACCGCGCGCACCGCGACCGTGACCGCGGCGGGCGCCACCGCGCTCGCGGCCGAGGCCGCGGGCATCCGCGCGGCGTTCCTCGTCGGAGCGATCCTCTCGATCTCGGCCATCGTCGGCGCGTTCTTCGTGCGCCGGCCCGCCGACATGATGCAGGGCGCGCCCGTGGGGCACTGATCCGCCACACGGCGAGCGCGCGGCATCCGTGCGAATTGCGACTGAGGGGCCCGGCGCGGATGCGCCGGGCCCCTCAGTCGTTCAGGCGAGGTCTCGTCAGCCGCAGTTCGGGCGGCAGGTGCGCTGCGAGAGCGCGTCGACGAGCACCATGCCGAGGTCTTCGGGCTTCGAGGCCGAGTACGCGGCGCCCTTGGTGACCTGGGCGATCTGCTGCATCGCCGGCACGTCGGTGTCGGGACCGAAGCCGATCATGATCACCGGTACGGGCTTGGTGGGATCGTCCATCTTCTTGAGCTCGGCGAGCAGCGCGTCGAGCGCGATGCCGTTCTCATCCTCGTTCTTGCCGTCGGTGATGAGCAGCACGGAGTTGACCTTCTCGGGGTCGTAGCTCTCGCGCACGCGCTTCACGGCAGCGAGGGTCGCGTCGTAGAGGCCGGTGGCGCCGCCGAGCCGGTCGGGGAGCGACTGGATGATTCCGGCGATCTGCTGCTTGTGCGCGAGGTCGGCGAGCGGCGCGATCGGCGCGAGGTCCTCGTAGTCGAGGTCGCCGTTGCGCGCCGTCGAGAAGATCCACACGCCGAGCTCGACCTCGCCCGAGAACTTCTCCATGGCGCCGACCGCGGCCTGCTGGAAGATGTCGATGCGACGCAGCCCGCTCTCGGCCGGTTCCTCCATCGAGCCCGAGACGTCGATGACCGCGAGCATGCGCGAACGCAGCGTGAGCACGCCCCAGGCGCGCAGGATCTCGAGCTGCGCAGCGCCGTCGAGCGCGGTCTCGGCCGGGGGCGCCTCGACGCCCACGCCCGCGAGATCGAGCTTGCCGGTGCCGTCGGCAGCCCGGAAACCGGCGGCGGCGAGCACCTCGGTGCCGGCGCGGATCGCCGCTTCGAGGTCATCGAGCAGTTCGGCCTTCGTCTTGGCCTCCTCGGGCTTCGGCTCGGCCGTTTCGGTCGTCTTCGACGACTCGGCCGCGGGCAGCACCACGAACGGGTAGTCGAGCGCGACGGTGCCGTCGGTCGGGTAGGCGGCGACGAGCGGCTCTGCCTGCTCCTCGTCGTTGTAGGCGGCGACCTGCGCCTCGCTCGTGATGACGATCATGGGCGCGTCACTCGCGCCGAGCGCGCCGAACGCCGCGGTCGTCGACGCGGGGATCGACTTGCCGAGCGCGATCATCGCGCCGGCGAACTGGCGCGGGTCGTCGGGCGACGAGTGCCCGCGCAGGGCGTAGAGGCCCGCGAGGCTCGCGGCGGATGCCTCGGGGTCGGGCAGGATCGTCGGCAGGGCGCCCCCGAGCACCCTGGTCCAGCTCACCGGTTCGCTCGCGAGTTCGGTGGCCTTCGTCGCCGCTGCGGCGAACACCACGGGCGACGATGCGACGCCCTCGCGCACCTCGACGGTCGGGCGTCGCCTGGCCGAGCGAGGTCGCGGTCGCGTTCATGCGGTCGAGCCACACGCTCGACTCGGGCACCCATGCGTCGGCGGCAGCGTTGCCCGAGGCGAACACCGCGGCGGTGTCGGCGGAGTCCTGCGCGGTGATCTCGGTCGCGACGCAGTCGTTCGAGGCCTCGTCGAAGTCCTCGGGCGATCTGGGCGAGCGCGGGCGCGATGGTGCGATCGGCGACGACGACGAGCTGCTCGGGTTCGGCGCATCCGCCGTCGGCCGATGCGAGCAGCGGGTTCAGGTGACCGCCGACCCAGAGGTAGACCCCCGAACCGACGAGGGCGATGACGGCGACCGCCCCGATGATGGACATGACGATTCGGCGGCGCGGCATCGATGCCGGCGCCGCGACGGTATGACGTCCCACGGGCACTCCAAGCCGGCGGGGCGGGGGCCCGCCGAATCCTTGTTCGGGTTCCCCCGTCGGGGGAAGGATTCGATCAGTGTAGGCGACCCGGTTGAATACGCGAACTTCGCTCGCTAGTTGACGCTGTCCCACAACGATCCGCGGCCGGCCGGTGGCGACGTTGGCGTGAGGCGACAAGTCACGGCATGGTGAGGCCGGGCAGCCCCCGCCGCCCGGCCTCGTCCCCCACCTGCTCGACGCTCTCCCTCAGCCGTCGCGCAGGTGCTCTTCGGCGTCGTTACGACGCCCCACGGATTCGCATTCGGCGGCGGTCTCATGGGCATCATCGAGGATTCCCACGGCGACTCCCTTCCGGTTGCTCGTCGGTTCGACCGTAGGCATCGCGCGAAACAGCGACAAGGGGTTGACGAGGCGGCCGACGCACGGTATCGCGCGCCGCTCGTGGGTGGCAGCCGAGTTCGCCGCGTGCGAGCATGGAATCGCCGCACCATCCACGCCGCGGCCGGTCACTCATGGAGTACTTCACCGATCGGGCTGAGGCAGGCAGGCGACTCGCCGCCCGCCTGCTCGATGCCGATGCGCCCGAATCCGGTCGTGCTCGGGCTTCCCCGCGGCGGCGTCCCGGTCGCTGCGCCGGTCGCGGTCGCGCTCGGTGCCCCGCTCGACGTGCTCGTCGTGCGCAAGCTCGGGGTGCCCGGCCAGCCCGAGCTCGCGATGGGCGCGATCGGCGAGCAGGGGGCGCGCGTGCTCAACGACGACATCATCTCCCACGTGCGCCTGAAGGCCGGTGAGCTGGCGGCGGTCGAGCGGCGCGAGCGCGACGAACTCGAGGCCCGGGTCGCGAGGTTCCGCGGGGATGCCGGCCCGGTCGATATCACGGGGCGCACCGCGGTGATCGTCGACGACGGCATCGCCACGGGCGCGACGATGCGCGTCGCCTGCCGTGTCGCGCACGCCCGGGGCGCGGCGCGCATCGTCGTGGCGACGCCGGTCGCCGCGCCCGACAGCCTGGGCGAGATCGCGTCGATGCCCGAGGTCGACGAGGTGGTCTGCCTCTCGGCACCGCACGGCTTCATGGCCGTCGGCTCGCACTACCTCGACTTCGCGCAGACGCCCGACGCGCAGGTCTCGGCGCTGCTGGCCGCAGCCCGCTCAGCCGGCTGAGCGGAGCTCGGCCGACGACGATCGTCGCGTCGTCGTCGTGCATGATGCGCGGCACCAACGCGCCCTGCCGCATGAGGCCGGCCGCGGTCGCCGCCTGCCGTTCGCTCGTCTCGATGACCAGGAAACCGCCGGGTGCCAGCCATCGAGCAGCGGATGCCGCGACGCGGCGATGCACGTCGAGTCCATCACCGCCGCCGTCGAGCGCGATGCGTGCCTCGTGGTCGCGCGCTTCGGGCGGCATCAACGCGATCTCGTCGGTGGGAACGTAGGGCGCATTCACCGCGAGCACGTCGATGCGCGCTCGCAGGTCGCCGGGCAGGGCGTCGAAGAGATCGCCCTCGAACACCCGCGCCCCGCGCGGCTCGAGATTGCGCCGTGCGGCCCGAACCGCCGCCGGATCGAGGTCGGCGGCGACGAGGTCGACGGGCCCCGCGACATCCGCGATCATCGCGCCGATCGCCCCGACACCGCAACAGAGGTCGACGACGACGGGGCGCGCACCGCCCGCGGCGACCGCCCGCTCGCGCGCGAGCTCCGCGGCGACGCCCGCGAGGTACTCGGTGCGGCGCCGTGGCACGAAGACGCCGGGTTCGACGTGCAGGCGCATGCCGCCGAATTCCGCCCAGCCGAGCACCTGTTCGAGGGGCTCGCCCGCGATGCGGCGAACGACCAGCTGCTCCAGTGCGTCGGGCTCGTCGGCGGCCGCGAGCAGCAGCCTCGCCTCATCTTCGGCGAAGACGCACCCCGCCGCGCGCAGGCGGTCGACCAGTTCTGCTTCGCGAGGCATCACAGCATCGTATGGTGCGCGCGCGTGACGGAACCCGACTGCTCGAGCGTCAGGCTCCGTCGAAGGGTCGCGCCAGCAGCGCCCGCACCTCGGTCGCGAGCTGATCGACGGGTCCGTCGATGGGGATGCCGGGCGCGACCTGCGAGATCGGCAGCACCGCGACCGGTGACGCCGGGGCGCCCCACTCGGTGCGCCAGGCGCTGATCTGCGCCGATGACGCGGCGTAGACGATGCGGCCGAGACCGACCCACGCATGCGCCGCCGCACACATCGGGCAGTGCTCGCCGGAGGTGTAGACCGTCGCGGTGGCGCGTTCGTCGGGGGTGAGATGCGCCGCGGCCCACCGTGCGATCTCGAACTCGGGATGCCTGGTCGGATCGCCGGTCGTCTGCTCGCGATTGCGGTCGGCGAACCGCTCGATGCCGTCGGCGTCGACGAGCACCGAACCGAAGGGGCCGTCGCCCGCGTCGGCGGCCTCGGCGGCGAGGTCGACGGCGCGACGAAGGTGCTGGAGGTCTCGCTCGGAAACAGTCATGGCTGAAGTCTGCCGCAGCCCGCAGACGCCGGTCTCGCCGCCCTTCCGGCGCACCTAGCAGCATCCGCGGTCGTTTGGCAAGGCGTTGCCCCCGATCGAGTGGACGCGCTTGGCTGGAGGCATCCCGAACTCGAGGAGGCGGTTCACCGTGGAAACGAGCACCATCATCTGGATCATCGTCGCTGTAGTCGTCGTGATCGCAATCGTCGTGGTCGCCGTGCTGATGACGAGCCGCAGGCGCCGCGAGGCACACGCCGAGGCCGAGCGCCGCAAGGCGGCCGACCTGCGCCAGAAGGCGTACGAATCCGATGTCGCGCGGCGTGAGCGCGAGGCCGATGCGGCAAGCGCCGAGGCCGCGGCCAAGCAGGCCGAGGCCGAGGCGATGCAGGCCAAGCTCGAGGCCGAGCGCTTGGCGCGCGAGAGCGAGTCGCACCGCGCCGACGCGCAGCAGCTTCGCACCGAGACCGATGAGCGGCTGCAGAAGGCCGACCGAGTCGATCCCGACGTCGACGTCGACGCAGCCGCCCGCGAGCGCGCGGCGTACGACGAGAACGCGACCACCGGCCAGCGCGCGGCATACGACGACGACGCAGCCGCCCGCGAGCGCGCGGCCTACGACGAGAACGCGACCACCGGCGAGCGCGCGGCGTACGACGACGACGCAGCCGCCCGCGAGCGGGCCGCCTACGACGAATCGACCGCCGCTGATGAACGTCAGGCTGCGGCTGAGGCACGCGACGACACCTCAGTCGCCGCACAGCGCGACCGAGAGACCGGCCGCCGAATCTGACCCGAATGCCGCGCGCGGCGCCGCCGACCCCGATGGCGGCGCCGCGCGCTTCGCATATTTCAGACCAGTTGCGCCCAGCCCGGTTCAACCGAGCGCAATAACCGCCTCGAGCGTCGCGTCATCAAGTGCACGGTCGGCGAATACCAGTCGTTCGAGGTGGGTCGTGTCGCCGGGGTGTGCCGACCGGCCACGCCATCGAACCTCGAGACCGATTCGCTCGAGCACGCGGATCGATGACGGGTTGTTCGCCAGCACGCGTGCGGTGACGGGGGTCTCGGGGCGGGCAGCGCGCGCCAGGGCGAGCGCGGCAATCCCGGCCTCCGTCGCGAATCCGTGGCCCCAGGCCTCCGGCGCGAAGCGATAGCCGAGGTTCCACGCGTCGAAGTCGAGCATCTTCGCCCCGGCGGAGCCGAGGAACCTTCCCGCCTCGAGGTTGCTCACCGGCTCGCGGAGCAGCACCGCGCCGTGTGCGAAGCCGTACTCGTTCCGACTGTCGATCGATGCTCGGATCGCGCGCTCCGAGTCGGCGAGTTCTGTATGCCGGCCACTCGGGAGATGCTCCCAGGTGCGGGGATCGCCGTAGACGCGGTGGTAGTCGTCGAGGTCGTCGAGGCTGAGCGGGCGCAGCATGAGGCGTTCGGTGCGGTAGTCGTCGATCATCACGACCAGTCTCGCAGTCAGCGGTCGGTGACCTGTCCCGCCTCGACATGCCAGCGACGGTCGAGGCGCACGTTCTCGAGCATGCGGCGGTCGTGGGTGACGAGCAGCAGCGTGCCCTCGTAGGCCTCGAGCGCCTGCTCGAGCTGCTCGATCGCGGCGAGGTCGAGGTGGTTGGTCGGCTCGTCGAGCACGAGCACGTTGACGCCGCGCGCCTGCAGCAGCGCGAGTCCGGCGCGCGTGCGCTCGCCCGGCGAGAGCGCGTCGACGGGACGCAGCACGTGGTCGGCCTTCAGCCCGAACTTCGCGAGCAGCGTGCGCACCTCGCCGGCCGTGTACTCGGGCACGAGCGCCTCGAAGGCCTCCGCGAGCGGCGCGCTCGCCGGTGAGCTGGGTGCGCGCCTG
This sequence comes from uncultured Actinomycetota bacterium, assembly GCA_963836825.1. Taxonomy (GTDB): domain Bacteria; phylum Actinomycetota; class Actinomycetes; order Actinomycetales; family Microbacteriaceae; genus Agromyces. The sequence continues at coordinate 10,276 of CAWILI010000039.1, read as the reverse complement.
GTCGATCTCGCCGATCGCCACGATGGCGCCGAGGCTCGCAGCTGCCCGCGTCGGCGCTGGCGGCGGCCGAGCAGGAGCGCCGAGCAGCGTCGACTTGCCCGCGCCGTTCGGCCCGGTGATGCCGATGCGCTCGCCGGCGTCCACCTGCAGCGACACGGGGCCGAGCGTGAAGTCGCCCTGCGTGACCACGGCGTCGTTGAGCGTCGAGACGACCGAGCTCGAGCGCGGTGCCGCGACCGATCGTGAACTCGAGCTGCCACTCCTTGCGCGGTTCCTCGACCTCGTCGAGGCGCGCGATGCGGCTCTCCATCTGGCGCACCTTCTGCGCCTGCTTCTCGCTCGACTCGGTCGCCGCCTTGCGCCGGATCTTGTCGTTGTCGGGCGCCTTCTTCATGGCGTTGCGCACGCCCTGGCTCGACCATTCGCGCTGGGTGCGCGCCCTGGCCGACGAGGTCGGCCTTCTTCGCGGCGAACTCCTCGTAGTCGTCGCGCTGCTGCCGGCGCGCGGTCGCGCGCTCCTCGAGGTAGGCGTCGTAGCCGCCGCCGTAGATGCGGTTCGAGTGCTGGGCGAGGTCGAGTTCGAGCACGCGCGTGACCGATCGGGCGAGGAACTCGCGATCGTGGCTGACGAGCACGACGCCGCCCCGGATGCCCCGCACGAACGCCTCGAGCCGCTCGAGTCCGTCGAGGTCGAGGTCGTTGGTCGGCTCGTCGAGCAGCACGATGTCGAAGCGCGAGCAGCAGCAGCGCGGCGAGCCCGACGCGGGCCGCCTGGCCGCCCGAGAGCGAGGTCATCAGCGAGTCGGCCGAGAGGCGGGCGTCGTGCCCGTCGAGGGTCAGTCCGAGCTCGGCGAGCACCGCGGGGAGCCGCTCGTCGAGGTCGGCCGCGCCGCTGCGAGCCAGCGTTCGAGCGCGACGGAGTACTCGTCGGCGGGGTCTGGACTGCCCGGCGCCGCGGCTCCGATCGCCGAGAGCGCGGCCGCAGCGTCCTCGAGGCGCGCCGAGGCCTCGGCGGCACCCCGTGCGTCGCGCGATGTATCCGGCGATCGTCTCGCCGACGATCCGCTCGTGCTCCTGCGGCAGCCAGCCGACGAACGCGTCGGCCGGCGAGAGGTGCACGGAGCCGGCCTGCGGCTCGAGTTCGCCGGCGAGGATCCGCAGCAGCGTCGACTTGCCCGCCCCGTTCACCCCGACGACGCCGACGACATCGCCCGGGGCGACCGTGAGGTCGAGGTCGTCGAAGAGGGTGCGGTGGGCGTAGCCCCCGGCGAGCCCCTGGGCCACGAGTGTTGCAGTCACCGGTCAACTGTAGTCAACGGGCGACCCGCCACCGCCCGCCGGACTGCGCTACTTGAGGAGCCGCGACAGCACGCGGTCGGCGAGCGGCTTGCCGCCGGTCTGGCACGTGGGGCAGTACTGGAACGTCGAGTCGGCGAAGATGACCTCGCGCACCGTGTCGCCGCAGACGGGGCAGGCCTGGCCGGTGCGCCCGTGCACCTGCATGTGGCTGCGCTTGTTGTCTTTCAGCTCGTCGGGTCGCTTGCCGGATGCCTCGGCGATCGCCTGCTCGAGCGTGCCGCGCATCGCGTGGTACAGGTTCTCGACGTCGTCGGGGCCGAGCTTCGCGGCGAGCGCGTAGGGCGACATCTTCGCCGTGTGCAGGATCTCGTCGGAGTAGGCGTTGCCGACCCCCGCGAAGACCGACTGGTCGCGCAGGAGCCCCTTGATGCGCGTGCGTCGGTCGCGGAGGATCTCGGCGAAGTCGTCGAGCGAGAAGTCGGGCGCAGTCGGGTCGGGACCGAGCCTCGCGATGCCGGGGACCTCGGCCGGATCGCGCACGACGTAGACCGCGAGCGACTTCTTGGTGCCCGCCTCGGTGAGGTCGAACCCCGAGCCGTCGTCGAGCCGCACTCGCAGGGCGATCGGCGACTTGCCGGGCTTGATGAGGGTCTTCGGCACCTCGTCGTACCAGCGCAGCCAGCCGGCGCGGGCGAGGTGGAACACGAGGTGCAGGCCGTCGGCATCGAGGTCGATGAACTTGCCGTGCCGATGCACCGCGTCGATCTGCCGGCCGGCGAGGTCGGTCAACGGCGGGTCGAACGTCTTGAGCGCTGCGATCGCCGCGACGCTCGACGACGAGATGGTGCGCCCGACGGCGAACTCGCGCAGGTATCGCGTGAGCGCTTCGACCTCGGGAAGTTCGGGCACTCCCCCATCGTGGCACCCGTCGCCGACATCGTCACCCCCGCATGACGGGCGAACGCCGATCTTCGCCGGTGACGGCGCAAGGCCCTACGATCAGCCTGTGGACCCGAATTCCGCGCGGCAGGTGCTGCGCATCTTCCCCGATGCCCCGCTCACCGTCGAGCTCGTCGAGCGCGCCTACGCGGGCGAGTCGTGGGCGCGGCATCCGTCTCGCTATCAGGATGCCGCGCAGCGTTCTCGCGCCACTGAGTGGGCGCAGACGCTCGCGAGCGCTCGCGACGTGCTGCTCCAAGAGGCGCGTGCCACTCCTCCGCCGACCGCGGTGCGGAAGAGGCTCTCGACCGGGGCGATCATCGGAATCGCGGCCGGCGGGGTGGCGGTGCTCGCACTCGTCGCAGCCTCGATCTTCGGCGCCGCGAGCCTGGCGACCCAGTTCACGTCCGCCGCCGAGGAGGCGATCGAATCCGCGACCGGCGACGGCGACGGGATCGCGGACTCCGAATTCGACGACGTCGAGCGGTATGAGTCGAGCGAGACCGCCTTCACGTTCCCGGCGGCGATCGAGCTCTACAACGATGGCCGGCTCGATGCCGAGTGCCCCTCCGACTACCTCGAGGGGTGCTGGCAGGCGGCCGTGTTCCCTGATCAGAGCTGCGGCACGATGCGGGTCGAGCTCGCCTTCAGCGACTCACCCACCGACCCCGAGCCTGAGCACGTCGAGACGGTCGAGCAGCACGACGCGCAGGCCGGTGAGCCCGTCGACGTCGTCTTCGGTCACGACGAATACGACTACGGCTGGATCAACGACGTGACGTGCCTCGAGGCCGCGAGCTGAACCGGCGCTGAAGCGGGCTGAAGCCCGCTGAACGCGGGTGGTGCGGCGTCGCCTCGGGGTGCATCGTGGAGTCATGGACGGCACAGATGCCGTTCGGATCGAGGGCATCATGTCGAGCACCAGACGAGTCAGGCTGTTCCTCGCCGCACTGATCGCCGCTGTCGCCGTCGCATGTGACGGCATGCGTCGGAGCGACGCCGCCTTCCACGCAGGGCAGCGATCTTCCGCAGGGCGACGACCCGGTCACCCTCGACCCCGCCGACTTCACGACCGAGATCGACCACCCGTACTGGCCGATGGAACCCGGCACGCGATGGTCGTACGTCGAACTCGACCCCGAGGGCGGCGAACTCACCGTCGACGTCACCGTGACGAGCGAGACGAAACGATCGCGAACGGCATCGAGGCGCGCGTCGTCCGCGACACCGTGCGCAGCGACGGCGAGATCGTCGAGGACACCTTCGACTGGTACGCGCAGGATGCCGCGGGCGCGATCTGGTACCTCGGCGAGGACACCGCGGAGTTCGAGGACGGCGAGATCGTCTCGCGCGAGGGCTCGTTCGAGGCCGGCGTCGACGGCGCCCTGCCGGGCATCGCCCTCCCGGCCGATCCCGCGCCGGGCATGGCGTACCGGCAGGAGTACTACGCCGGCGAGGCCGAAGACAACGGAGCGGTGCTGAGCATCGAGGAACTCGTCGAAGTGCCCTACGGCCGGTTCGACGGCGCCCTGCTCACGCGAGACACGAATGCGCTCGAACCGGATGTCGCGGAGCTGAAGCTCTATGCGCCAGGCGTCGGCCCGGTGCTCACGCTCGACATCTCCGGCGGCAGCGGACGCGAGGAGCTCATCGATGTCACGACCGTGCCCGACGGCACGGGCACGGGGCCGCTCGGTTCGCCCGACTGAGCACTATGGTCGAGCCATGCGCATCGACGAGAGCAGCGGCATCCGGGTCCTCCACCTCGCGCCCGAAGGCGCGCCCGTCTCATCACCCGACGACGCCGCCGACCTCATCGGCGACGCCTGGGCGCATCGTGCCGGCGCCGTCGCGGTGCCGGTCGAGCGGCTCGATCCCGGCTTCTTCGACCTCAGCACCGGCATCGCCGGCGAGATCACCCAGAAGTTCGTCAACTACGGGCTGCGGCTCGCGGTCATCGGCGACATCAGCGAGCACGTCGACGCCAGCGCCGCCCTTCGCGACTTCGTGTGGGAGTCCAATCACGGCCGGCACGTCTGGTTCGCGCCCGACGAGGCGGCGCTCGGCGAGAAGCTCGCAGTCGTGCGCTGACACGATCTGAGCCCGTCTCACGACTGGATGAAGCCCCTGCGATCATGACCGCAGGGCCAGCACCTCGCCGCGGGTCTGGCACGTCGGGCAGTACTGCGCCGTCGTGCTCGCGAAGGAGAAGTCGCGAATGGTGTCACCGCAGACCGGGCAGGCCTCGCCGGTGCGGCCGTGTACGCGCATCGAGGCGACCTTCGCCTCCTTGAGCCGCGCGATCGGCACCCCTCGCTGCGCCTCGATCGCGTCTGAGACGACGCCGACCGTCGCACCGAAAAGGCGCTCGAGCTCGTCTGCGGTCAGCGCCGCCGCATGTCCGACGGGCGACAGCTTCGCCAGGTGGAGGATCTCATCGGAGTAGGCGTTCCCGATGCCGGCGAGGGACTCCTGATCCTGCAGCACCGCCTTGACCTGCTTGCGTCGGCCGGCGACGGCCCGGTCGAACTCCGCTCGCGAGAACGCCGGATCGGCCGGGTCGGGTCCGAGCTTCGCGACGGCAGGCACCTCGGCGGGATCGTCGACGACCCAGCATCCGAGCGACACCCAATCGCCCGCATCCGTGAGTTCGAGGGTCGATCCGTCGTCGAACCCGAGCGCAACGAGCGTGGGCGGTGCGTCGTCGGGCTGGTCTGCGCCCGCATCGGGCGTGTCGGCCCAGCGGGCCCAGCCGTGCCGGCCGAACGACACCACGAGGTGCTGGGATGCACCGAATGACAGGTCGATGAGCTTGCCGTGCCGCGCGACGCCGGTGGCGTTCTCACCGACGAGGGCCTCCGGCGGGCGTGCGCGCGTCTTCGTCGTGCGGAACTCGACGACGTCGACGGCGGTGAGCGCGCGGCCGGTCAGCCGCCCGTCGAGTTCCTCGGCGAGCGCCTCGACCTCCGGTGACTCCGGCATGACGCCAGCTTTCCACACGCGCCGCCTGCTGGGAACCGGCGTCGGCGTTGAGTGGCGGATGCCGCGGGGTCAGTCGGTCTCGAAGTCGAGCATGGAGTCGGCGACGGCGATGACCGACCAGGCGCCGCCGTCGGCATCGGTGAACTCGTACGCCGGAACGATGAGGACGCTGCCGTCGGGCTGCCACTGGCTCGCGAGACCCAGGCGGGCGCTGACGATCTCGACGTCGTTGACGGGCCACGAGACCGACGTGCCATCGGTCGGCGTCGCGGGCGGCTCAGTGGGAGGCACCCACTCCTCGGTTGCGACCGCCGGCTGCTCGCGCATGGCGAGCGGCATGATCGTCATCTGCGCGCCGAACCGCGGGTCCGAGAGTCGCTCGAACCCTTCCTGCTCGCTGACGACGGCGTACTCGCCGAGGCTGACGATGGGAGCCAGCGTGCCGTAGGCGCTCGACACTCCGGCATCGGTGAGCTCCAGCGACCAGGCTTGATCGATGCGCTGGCCGTCGACGACCGGCCATGCCTGGGCCATGCGCGTCACCGCACCTTCCCAGGTCTCCGACGTGAACTCGAACGAGCCGGGGTCGCGTCCCACCGACACGATGAGGGCACGCAGCGCGTCGATCGCAGCCGCTTCGCTGGGAATCTCACCCTTCGGCTCGCACGGCACGGCGACATCGGCGCCCTCGACGCACTCCCACGGATTGATCAGAGGGTTCGAGTACGAGAAGCCGAGCGTGCCGTCGAGGCTGACGCTCACGTACGGCGCGGTGCCATCCTGCGGGCCCACGACCCAACTGCCGTCCTTCAGCTCTGCGGTTCCGTCGACGCCGAGCGCGGCGGCGAGCGCAGTGACGGTCTCGGCGCTCGATGCGGCACGCGCGTCGTATGTGTAGGCGAGCGCCGTGCCCTCGGCGGTCGCGAGCCCCGATGAGGTGAAGCTGTTGCGGCCGAAGCCGTACGGGTACGGCATCATCATCGTGTCGGCGACGGGACCCGGGGCCGACATCTTCTGGTCTGCTCCGAACCCGGCACCCAGGGTTGCGTCGCCCTGCACCGCGCCCTCCTGGCTCGCTCCGGTCTGCAGCGAGATCGGCGCGGCAGCACCGTCGGCGAGGTTCGTCGCCCCGCCCGTCGATGCTCCGAGACCGTATCCGGCGGCACCGATGATCGCGATCGAGGCGGCGACCGCGGCGACCGGAAGCCAGCGCGGACGGCGGCGGGCACGCTCGGAGGTCAGGTCGGCGACCGGTGCCGAGTCGGCGGCCGGCTCGGCCGTTGCGCCGGTCGTCACTTCGGTCGTCACCCGGGCGACGACCTCGTCGGCGAACCCCTCAAGTGGCTCGACGTCGACCGCAGGGTCGGCAGCGCGGAGTCGCGCGACCGGGTCGAGTTCGTTGTCGTCGTTCATGTCGATCAGCCTCCGTGAGTGCGGTTCACTTCGGATATGTGCCGCGAACCGCGGATCTTGCAGCAGTGCTCAGAACGACATCCGCTCGGCCCAAGCCTCACGGAGCCGTTTGCGAGCCCGCGAGAGTGCCGCATCGGCCCCTGACCGCGAGATGCCGAGCACCTCGGCGAGCTCAGCCCCGTCGAGACCCTCCCATGCGTGCAGCAGCAGGATCTGCCGGTCGCGTTCGCCCGACGCTCGCGAGCGCACCGCGCAGCTCGGCGTCGAACAGCGCGCTCAGTTCGGGGTCGTCGGCGACCCGCACCGCACCTGTCTCGGGCACCTCGTCGACCGGGAGGTCGATGTGCTTGCGGCGGTGGTTGGCGAGTGTGAACCCCGCCGTTCGGTACAGCCATGGCAGCACGGCCTCACGCGGCACGTCGTCGCGGCGGCGCCACGCGGTCGCGAACACGTCGGCGGCGAGGTCCTCGGCGTCCTGGCGCGGCCCGCGGCGCGCGAAGTACCGCACGAGTGCGGTCGAGTGCTCGCGGACGACCGCGGTGAACCAATCCACGTCGGCGCTCATCGCGGGCGGGCCGACGCCGCTCGGGCATCGCCACCTCCTCGGCTACGTCGGCGGCTGGCGCGGTGCTGGCGATCCTCACGCCATGAATGTGTCGCGTCTGCCGCGAGTCTTGCACGGGATGCCGCGAAACCTCGGGAACCGTCGCGGACTGTCGGGTCGATGCGCCGAGTGCTGCCGGCTCCGCGGAAGGCGACCCTCAGTCGCGCAGGTGCCGATGTCGGTGGGTCCTGAGACACTCTCACTATGGCGACGATCGAGCTGCGAGAGACCCGGCACCTGGCCGTGGGCGACACGCTCGTGAGCGTCGACGGCAGCAGCTACGAGATCACCGAGCTCACGCGAATCGGCCGTGGCATCCGCGTGCACTACGTCGCCACCGACGGCAAGGCAGGGCGATTCACGGCCGCGCCCGAGGCGGTCAGTCGAGTGCTCGCCGCCAGACCCGGCGCTCCGGCGTCGACACGTCGCCTGATCGAACTCGCGCGTGCCCAGTCCGCCGACTGGCACGAGCCGACAGCACGTGGACGGATCGCGGCATCGAGCACCGACTCACGTAACCTGAAGAACGGCCGCGATTCGCGCGGACCGACGAAAGGCTCCCCGTGAACATCACCCTGCTTCGACGTTTCGTCGCAGTCGCTGAGGAGTTGCACTTCCCGCGTGCCGCAGACGCCCTCGACATCCCGCTCGCTTCGCTCTACTCGTCGATCGAGAAACTCGAAACCGAGGTCGGGCACCCGCTCTTCACCCGGCACGGCGAAACCCAGCTGACCAAGTTCGGAATCCTCTTCCTCGACGAGGCCAGGACGGAGATCGCCGCGGCGCCCGCTCCCGCCGAGAAACCCGTGGCGAAGGCCGGCGGCAAGGCGAAAGCCTCGAAGGGCAAGGGCCGTGCCCCCATCGTGAAGGGGATGCCGAAGCCGTACAAGAAACGTCAGGGGCGCTGACCGATCACACGTTGAAGCGGAACTCCACCACGTCGCCGTCCTGCATGACGTAGTCCTTGCCCTCCATGCGGGCCTTGCCCTTGGCGCGCGCCTCGGCGACCGAGCCCGTGGCGACGAGGTCGGCGAACGAGATGACCTCGGCCTTGATGAAGCCGCGCTCGAAGTCGGTGTGGATGACGCCCGCGGCCTGCGGGGCCTTCCAGCCCTTGTGGATCGTCCACGCGCGCGACTCCTTGGGGCCGGCGGTGAGGTAGGTCTGCAGGCCGAGCGTGTCGAAGCCGACGCGGGCGAGCTGGTCGAGGCCCGACTCCTCCTGCCCGGTCGACGCGAGCAGCTCCGCGGCATCCGCCGGGTCGAGGTCGATGAGCTCCGACTCGATCTTCGCGTCGAGGAACACGGCCTCGGCGGGCGCGACGAGCGCGGCGAGCTCGGCCTTGCTGCGCGGCATCCGTCAGCACCGCCTCGTCGACGTTGAAGACGTAGATGAACGGCTTCGCGGTCAGCAGGCCGAGCTCCTTGACGGGCTCGAGGTCGACGGATGCCGCGGAGAGGGGCGTGCCCTTCTGCAGCGCCTCCTGCGCCTCCTTGGCCGCGGCGAGCACCGAGGGGTCGAGCTTCTTGCCCTTGACCTCCTTCTCGAAGCGCGGGATGGCGCGGTCGAGGGTCTCGAGGTCGGCGAGGATCAGCTCGGTGTTGATGGTCTCCATGTCGGACTTCGGGTCGACGGTGCCCTCGACGTGCACGACGTCGGAGTCGTCGAAGCCGCGCACGACCTGCGCGATCGCGTCGGCCTCGCGGATGTTCGCGAGGAACTTGTTGCCGAGCCCCTCGCCCTCGGAGGCGCCGCGCACGATGCCGGCGATGTCGACGAACGACACGGTCGCGGGCAGGATGCGCTCGGAGCCGAAGATGCCGGCGAGCGTCTCGAGCCGCGGGTCGGGCAGGTTCACCACGCCGATGTTCGGTTCGATCGTCGCGAAGGGATAGTTCGCCGCGAGCACCTGGTTCTTGGTGAGCGCGTTGAACAGGGTGGACTTGCCGACGTTGGGCAGGCCGACGATGCCGATAGTGAGAGCCACGGGGGTCTATCGTACCGGCAGGCCGTTCGCGGCATCCGCCGGGCCGATCTTCGCCCGCCGCTGGTGCAGGGTGAGGTAGACGCCGGCGATCACCAGGGCGCCGCCGATCACGGCGGGCAGCTCGAGGGTCGCGCCGAACGCGAGCGCGATGATCACCGTGAACACGGGCAGCAGGTTGAGGAAGATCCCGGCGCGCGCCGGGCCCGACCTTCGACGCGCCGATGTTCCAGAGCGCGTAGCCCGCCATCGACGGGAAGATCACGATGTACGCGAGGCCCAGCGCGCCGCGCCGCCGAAGTCGGCAGCGAGACGCCGGTGACCGCGATGAGCGGCAGCATGGTGACGACGGCGAACACCGCCTGCACCGCGGTCGCGGTGATCGGCGGGGTCACGAGCCGACGCGAGATCGAGCGAATAGACGGTCCACGCCAGCACGGATCCGATCACGAGCAGGTCGCCGACGCCGAAGCCCTGCTCGAGGACCTGCGCGACATCGCCGCCCGTGAGCACGACCGTGACGCCGACGAACGCGACGACGAGGCCGAGCACCTGCACCCGGTCCAGCCGCTCGTGCAGGAAGATCGCCGCGGCGAGCGCGATCGTCGCGGGATTGATCGCGCTGATGACCGCGGCATTCACCGCGCCGGTGAGGCCGAGTGCCGCATAGAGCAGCAGCGTGTAGCCCGTGAGGCCGAGCAGCGACTGCAGCAGATGCAGCGGCCACTCGCGCAGCGCCTCGCGCCAGTCGGGGCGCTCGATGAGCCACGCGATGCGCGATGAGCGGCAGGAACGCGAAGCCCACCGGAAGAACGTCAGCGAGATCGGCGAGATCTCGCGGGTGACCATCTCGCCGAACACGTAGTTGCCGGCCCAGAACAGGTTCGCGAGCGCCAGGAAGAGGTACATCCGGCCGCGATCCACCGGTCCAGCGTACGTGCTCGGCGTTTCCGCCCGTGCCATGGGCCTCCGGATCCGGCGCCCCACCGCGGAGTCGCTCCGAGAACTCCGACCTATCCGCCGAGACGCGTGCGGAAGCAGTGGGTCACGTACGG
>CAWILI010000038.1:0-63830 GCA_963836825.1 uncultured Actinomycetota bacterium | reverse complement strand
GCCGCCGCACGTACAGTGAGGGGATGGACGCCTGCGCCGCCCTCGCCGAGTCGATCGCCCGCCTCGCGGAGCGCGGCCACTCGAACCGCCGCTTCCTCAAGGAGCTGGGTCGAGCGGCGGGCGTGCGGCGCGGACCGCTCTGGCTGACCGATGCCGCGACGGGTGGCAGCAATCGGCTGCGCGGGCGTGGCTTCCGGGCCGCGGTCGACGACGCGACCGACGGCCAGGCACGGCATTTCGCCGGCACCGTGGCGGTCGCGGCACGCCTCGGTGGCCGACTGACGCGGTGGTTGTCGGTCGCCGTGCTGCGCGACGCTCCCGACACCGCCGATGGGCGCCTGAGCGACGAGGCCATCGAGTTCGCACGGTTGATCCGCTCCGGCGAGCTCGCCCAGTCGGATGCCGCGGACTGGGTGCGTCGCCGCCTCTGCCACGCCTCCGGTCGCCGGTCAGCTCTCGTCCTGACTCTGCGGGTAGAGTCGGACCGGCCAGACCGCCGGCGCCGTCCACGCGACCGGCGCGGTCTGCGCAAATCGCCGGCTCGCGACATCCGCTCGCCCTTCTCGCCGGTCTCCCCACCTCAACGCAAGGACACCCGTGAGCCTGATCCGCCTGAACGACGTGAGCATGGACTTCGACGGGCGACCGGTGCTGCGCGAGGCGTTCCTCAAGCTGCGCAAGGGCGACCGCATCGGGCTCATCGGCAAGAACGGCACGGGCAAGACGACGTTCCTCGAGCTGGTGCTCGGGCGGCGCGAGCCGATCGAGCGGCACGGTCGACGTGAGCCTCGGCACCACGATCGGCTACTTCTCGCAGTTCTCCGAGCTCGACGGCGAGCAGAGCACGTACGCGACGCTGAGCGCGCACTTCGCCGCGGTGCACGAGACGCAGGCGCGCCTCGACGAGATCGGCGCGCAGCTGGCCGAGCCGATGACGGATGCCGCGATGACGGCTTTGCTCGCCGAGCAGGGCGAGCTCTTCGAGCGCATGGACCACGTCGGCGGCTGGACGTACGAGAACACCATCGACACGGTGCTCACGAGCCTCGGCTTCGACGAGGAGCGGCGGCACCTGCCGGTCGACCGGCTGTCGGGCGGATGGCGCAACCGCGCCGCGCTCGCGCTGATCCTGGTGCAGGCGCCCGATGTGCTGCTGCTCGACGAGCCGACGAACTTCCTCGACCTCGACGGGGTGCGCTGGATCGAGGGCTGGCTCGGCGGCTTCGCCGGCGCGGTGCTCGTGGTCTCGCACGACCGGCAGTTCCTCGACGGGGTGGTCGACCGCATCGTCGAGATCGAGAACTACCGGCTGCAGGAGTACGAGGGCAACTACTCGGCGTACGTGCACGCGAAGCAGTCGCGGCTGAAGATGCTCGAGCGCCAGTTCGCGCACGAGGAGGAGCTGCTGGCCTACGAGCAGGCGGCGTCGGCCGCGCGCCGTGAGGCCGCCCGCAACCCGTCGAACGCGGTCGCGCGTCGGCTGGCCGACATCAAGAAGCGGCAGGCGCCGCGTCCGATCGACCAGATCATCACGGGCATCTACGACGGGCTGCGGGTGTCGAACGATCTCTTGACGGTGACGGGACTTTCGAAGGGGTTCAACGGCACGCCGCTGTTCGAGGGGCTGTCGTTCGACCTGCAGCGCGGCGACCGGGTCGCGGTGCTCGGCTCGAACGGGTCGGGCAAGTCGACGCTGCTCGATGTGCTGACCGGTGAGACCGAAGCGGATGCCGGTACCGTGCGCTGGGCGAAAGGCGTCAGGTTCGTCTCGTACAACCGGGTCTATGCCGAGCTGAACCTCGACGACACGGTCGGGCACGCGGTGAACGCCTACCCCGATTCGCTGGCGTTCACGGCGACGAAGAAGAGCGTGAACCGGTTCCTCGCGATGCTGCAGTTCTCGGAGGCCGACCTGCAGCAGAAGATCGGCACCCTCTCAGGCGGTCAGCGGGCGCGCGTGGCGATCGCGCAGTGCCTGCTCTCGGGCGCCGGCGGTGATCGTGCTCGACGAGCCGACCAACCACCTCGACATCACGTCGACGCAGGTGATGGAGCGGGCGCTCACGCACTTCCCGGGCGCGGTCGTCGTGGTGTCGCACGACCGGTTCTTCGTCGACAAGCTCGCCGACCGGCTGCTCGTGTTCGACGGCGGGCCGCGCGTGCGCGAGACTGCGGCGACCGGGGCGCTCTGACGATCATCGTCGCGACGCGATCCCAGTCGGCTCGAGGCTCGGCGTCGACCACGCTCGAATCGAGCGCGCCTGTACCACGCCGGCGTAGCAGGGCTGCCCTGCGGCGGCGCGTCCACGCGGCATCCCGCCCGTTCGATCGCAACCGTCAGCGCTCAGACGCGGAGCCCTACGAGGTCGGCGCTCGCCTGCCACAGGCGCGCCGACGCCTCGACGTCGTAGGAGACCTTGTTGGAGTCCTTGGGCTTCCGGTTGGCGAAGTACCTTCCCGACACGCCCTCCACCTCTGGGGATGAGGCGAGGTAGATCGGCGTCTCCGCACCCTGCGCCGGGCTCTTCATGAACGGTCGCACCACTCCGCTTCATCCACGCGAACCAGCGCGTCTGGTCCTCGGCGCCGAAGTCGGTCCGGGTGACGCCCGGGTGCAGTACGTTCGCCGTCACGCCGGTGCCTTCGAGGCGACGCGCGAGCTCGTAGGTGAACATGACGTTCGCCAGCTTCGACTGGTTGTACGCCCGCTGCCCCGAGTAGTCGCGCGCGCCCTGCAGGTCGTCGAAGTCGATCCGTCCCATCGACTGGGCGCCGGACGACACCGTGACCACCCGCGCGGGCGCACTGGCCTTCAGTCGTTCCAGGAGCAGGTCGGTCAGCAGGAAGGCGGCCAGGTGGTTGACGGCGAAGGTGTGTTCCAGGCCGTCCACGGTGACGTGCCGGTGGGCCCAGAACCCGCCGACGTTGTTGACCAGCACGTCGAGGCGGGGGTATGCCTCGAGCACCTCCGCGGCGAGCCGGCGCACCTCCGACTGGGCGGACACGTCGGCGATGAACACGTCCACCGCGTCATTGCCCGATGTCGAGCGGATGTCGGCTGCGGCGGCCTCGGCGCGGGCGGCGTCGCGCCCGACGATGCCGACTCGGGCGCCCATTCGCGCGAGCCCGATGGCGGTGGCCTTGCCGATCCCGCCGGTGCCGCCGGTGATCAGCACGGTCCTGCCGGTCATCGAACCGCTGGTCTCGTTCATCGCCTGTCTCCTTATGTCTCGGCGCTGGTCAGCGCACGACCTTGAACTGGAACATCGGGGTGCCCATCACGCCGTACAGCCGCACCCAGACCGGCAGCAGGCTCTCGGTGCCGCGAGCGGTGCTGAGATCGCCGAGGTCGACGATGTCGGTGTGGCCGAACGATCGCAGCAACTCCGTCACGACCTCCTTGGCGTCGGCGTCGTCGCCGGAGACGAAGACCGAGTGGTCGCCGTCGGCGAGCTGACGCGGGTCTGCCATGAGGAAGGCGTTCATGGTGTTGAGCGACTTGACCACCCTGACCTCGGGGAATGCCGCCTGGATCTGCTCGGCCAGCGACTCGGTGTTGCTGACGAACAGGCTCGGCGGGAAGCCCTGCGAATAGTCGAGGGGGTTGGCGATGTCGAGGAGCACCTTGCCGGCCAGGCGGTCTCGGCCGGCCGCCTCAGGGCCGGGATCGATGCGGTCCCGGCAGTGGCGTTCAGCACCAGCTCGGCGTCGGCGGCCGCGTCGGCGAACGTGGCCAGCGCCACCTGCGGGTTGGCCTCGGCCCACTCGGCGTACGGCGGGTTGCCCATGCGCGTCGGAGCCGGTGCGGGCGATGGTCGCGTCGACGTCGCGGGTGCCGATGGTCACCGCGTGGCCGAGCTCCGCCAGCCTGGCAGCGAGGGTCCGGCCGACCATGCCAGTGCCCAGTACTGCAACCTTCATCGTGAATGCTCCTTGAGTCTCGATAACTCGTGTCTGCCCGACTCTTTCCGGGCGAGTGTCAAACTAACAGACAGGTCTGTCTATGCCAAGTCACAGCGAACCAAATGGCCACTTCTCGGCTCATAGACGACGTGATGAACTCGCGAATAGACGGACTTGTCTGTAGGATGTCTGGTCAGAGTCAGCTCGAAGGGATCACCCATGCGCGACGCAGACGCCCCGGCCCGGCCCGCACGCGAGCGGATCCTCGACACCGCGTTCCGGCTCTTCTACGCCCGCGGGCCACGCGGCGTCGGCGTGGACACCGTCATCGCCGAGTCGGGTGTGGCGAAGGCAACGCTCTACAAGCACTTCCCGCGCAAGGACGACCTCGTGCTCGCCTACCTGGACAAGGTCGACCAGACCTGGTTCGGGCAGCTCCGCGCGGCCGCCCGCGACGCCGGCGACGACCCGCGCGCCCAGCTGGTCGGCATGTTCGACGCCCTCGCCGGCGCTGCCGCCGCGATGGATACCACGGGTGCGCATTCATCAACACCGCCGCCGAGTCCGAGTCCGGCAGCGACGTGCACGCCCGCACCGTCGAGCACAAGCGGGTCGTCCGCGCGTGGGTCACCGACATGGCCCGCCGCGCCGGAGCCGACGATCCCGACCTGCTCGCCCGCCAGCTGACCATGCTCATCGACGGCGGACTGGCCGTCGGCGTCCTCGATGCCGACCCCACCGCCTCCCTCGCCGCGAAGGCCGCCGCGCAGACGCTCGTCGACGCGTCCTGCCCGCCTGTCTGACGAGCGTCCGACACTCATGCGTCCTTCGTCGGCGGGATGACGCGGCGCGCGAAGCCCGACCGCGACGCCGACTACCTCGGCTTCGAGGAATCAGTCGCTCGTTGCCGCCCGAGCGCCTCCGCGCGGCCGCTCGGGGGCGTGCAGTCGGCCGAGGATCCGCTCGGTGTTCGCCGGCGTGCGCCGGTCGAGCAGCGACACCACGACGCAGGCGAGCGTCGCCGCCGGGATCGTCCACGCGCCGGGCTGCGCGAGCAGCGCGGCCGCCGGGCCCGCGTCGGGGCCGAGCGCCGACGAGGCCGCGAGGGCCGCGCCGCACAGGACCGAGCCGACGAGCATGCCCGCGACGGCGCCCCGCGCGGTGAGGCGCCGCCACCAGATGCCGAGCACGATGACGGGGGAGAGCGCCGAGGCGGCGAACACGAACACGTTGCCGACCGACGAGACCAGTGCCTGCGGCACCGTGGCGAGTGCGACCAGCAGCGGGATCGCCGCGGTGAACACCGCCGCCCACCGGAACGAGCGAACGGTGCCGTGGAAGAGATCCTGGCTGACGACGCTCGAGAGCGAGACGACGAGTCCCGACGACGTGCCGAGGAACGCCGCGAGCGCACCCGCGATGACGAGCGCCGTGAGCAGGTCGCCCGCAACGCCGGGGATCAGCCGCGACGGCAGCAGGAGCGCGACCGTGTCGGCGACGCCCGGCTGGGCGAGGTCGGGCGCCGTCGCGCGGGCGATGAGGCCGATGGTTCCCGAGACCATGTAGAACACGCTGATCAGCGCGATGACGATGACGGTCGTCCAGCGCGCCGAGGTGCCGGTCGGGCTGGTGTAGAAGCGCACGAGCACGTGGGGGAGCCCGATCGTGCCGAGCAGCAGCGCGAGCAGCAGTGACGCGGTCGCGTAGGTGTCGAGCCCGCCCGGGCCGTGCTCGGCTGGGAACACGAGGTCGGGGTCGATCGACGGCTCGTGCGGCCCGAAGGCGATCAGGAAGAACAGCACCGGCACCGCGAGCGCCGCGAGCTTCAGCCAGAACAGGAACGCCTGCACGAACGTGATCGAGCGCATGCCGCCGGCGGCGACCGAGCCGGCGACCACGATCGCGACCGTGACCGCCCCGACCCACGGCGGGATGCCGGCGACCACGTTCAGGGCGAGCGCGGCCCCCTGGAACTGCGGCACGATGTAGAGCCATCCGATCGCCATGACCAGCACGCTCGTGACCCGCCGCGCCGTCACCGAGTCGAGCCGCGCCTGGATGAAGTCGGGGATCGTGTACGCGCCGCTCCGGCGGAGCGGCGCTGCGACGAACACGAGCACCAGCAAGTACCCGGCGGCGTAGCCGATCGGGAACCAGAACGCGTCGGAGCCCGACAGCAGCACGAGCCCCGACAACCCGAGGAACGTGCCGGCCGACAGGTACTCGCCGCTGATGGCGGAGGCGTTCCAGATGGGCCGCACCGTGCGCGACGCGACGAAGAAGTCGCTCGTGGTGCGCGAGATCCGCAGGCCGTAAGCGCTGATCGCGAAGGTCGCGACCACGACGAACACGATGGCGCCCGTCACGAGCAACGGGCTCATTCGTGCTCCACGAGGGCTCGGAACCGATGCTCGGCGCGCATCGCTGCGATCGTGTACGCCACCGCGAACACCACGATGACCGGGTAGTAGCCGTATGCCTGGATGAGCCACGGCAGCGGCACGCCCCAGATGACGACATCGTGCAGCGCCGGAACGCGGCTGATCACGAACGTGATGCCCGCGACGACTGCGACGAAGGCGAGCACGAACGCCACTGCGAGCCGCCCCTGTGCGCGCATGAGTCCGCGGGTGAAGACCGAGTCGGCCTCGCTCACTCGCGTCGAGCCGGTGCGGGCGAGCGGTTCGGCCCGGTTCGCGGACCGGTCGACCGACGTCACGCGTTCGCGGACGGGCCGGCCGTGACCGCGCCCGCCGTCGGAGCCGGTCACGGCCTCGCCTCCGGAAGTTGCAGGATCGCCTCGCGCACCACCTGGATCGACCGGCGGCTCACGGGGATCTCCTCGCCCGCAACGGTGAGCGTGGGGTGCGAACCGACGAGCTTGACGGTGGTGATGGCGCCGCGGTCGACGAGGTACGAACGGTGCACGCGGATGAAGCCCGCCACGGCCCATCGCTCCTCGAGGTCGGAGATCGGCTCGCGGATCAGGTGGCTGTCGGTGTCGGTGACGAGCCGCGAGTAATCGCCCTGCGCCTGCACCCATCGCACCTCGCTGCGCCGCACCACGCGCATGACATTGCCGACGCGCACCGGCACGGTCTCGTCGGGCGGTGCCTGCGTTCTCGGCATGGCATCTCCTGCCACGGCATCGCGCCCGGCGAGGATGCGATCGACGGCGCGGCGGAGCCGTTCGCGTCGGATGGGCTTCAGGATGAAGTCGATCGCCTGGAAGTCGAACGCCTCGACGGCACCGGCCTCGTCGGCCGTGACGAACACGATCGCGGGCGGCTCTCCGAATCGCGAGAGCGCGCGCGCGAGGTCGAACCCCGAGAGCCCGGGCATATGGATGTCGAGGAACGCGGCGTCGACCGGCTGCTCGGCGAGCAGGCGCACCGCGTCGGCTCCCGATGCGGCGCGGCGGATGTCGCGGACGCGCTCGTCCCGTCGGAGCAGCAGCTCGAGCTCATCGAGCACCGGGCGCTCATCGTCGGCGATGAGCACATCGATCGTGCGGCGCCCGCTGCTCCCGCGGGCAACCGGGCCCGCGTCAGCGGCGGTCATCCGTTCACCGCCCACTCGGTCTCGTTGAACGGTTGCGACTTGGGAATGCGCATGCGCACCAACGTGCCCGCCCCCGGGTTGGTCTCGATGACCAGTGCGTGGTCGTCGCCGTAGATGCCGCGCACGCGGGAGTCGACGTTGCGCATGCCGATGTGCGCGACGCGGTCGGTGGGGTCGCGGTCGGCGAACAGCGAGCGCAGCGCGGCCGGTTCCATGCCGACGCCGTCGTCGTCGACGGTGATCTCGGTGTGGGTGCCGTCGTCGCGCGATGAGATGACGACGGTGCCGCCCTGTTCGCGCGGTTCCAGGCCGTGGCGGATCGCGTTCTCGACGAGCGGCTGCAGGCTGAGGAAGGGGATGACGGTCGCGAGCGTCTCGGGCTCGATGCGCAGCGTCACGCTGAGCCGCTCCTCGAAGCGCGCGCGTTCGAGCTCGACGTACGAGTGCACGCTCTTCAGCTCGTCGGCGAGGGTCGTGAACTCGCCCTGGCGCCGGAACGTGTACCGGATGAAGTCGGCGAAGTCGAGCAGCAGGTCGCGCGCGCGCTCGGGGTCGGTGCTGATGTACGACGCGATCACGCTCAGCGCGTTGTAGACGAAGTGGGGGCTGATCTGCGCCCGTAGTGCGCGCAGTTCGGCCTCGGCGAGCGCGGCGCGGGAGGTCTCGAGCTCGCCGAGCTCGATCTGCGCGCCGCACCACGTCGCCACCTCGGTCGCGGCCCGCACGAGCGGCGGGCGCACGGTCGTCGCGAACGCGACGATGACGCCGACGACGCGCCCGTTGGCGACGATGGGCGCGCCGACGGCATCGATCGCGTTCGACATCACCTGACGACGACCGGTCTCGATGACGCTCGATGCCACCTGCCACGCCGTCGGCCCGAGGTCGAGGCGGCCGTCGATCGACACGATGCCGTTGAGGTCGGCGATGGCGATCGCCTCGCTGCCGAGCAGTGACCGCAACGATCGCGCGGCGCGCTGCACGTCTGCCGTCTCGAGCCCGCCGCGCAGGTGCACCGCCGCGCGCGAGGCGAGCGAGAGGGTGCGGAAGGTCGCGCGCTCGGCATCGCTGCCGAGGTCGCGCGCTCCCCGTGACATCCGCCATGCGAACTGCGCGAGGAGCGTGAGTGCGACCCCGGCGACGGCGGCGAGGGGCAGCCACATCGCGTCGATCATGTGCGCTCCCTCACGTCAGCAGCAGCGGGCCCCGGGGTTTCGGTCCTGCTCATCCATTCTCTGTCGCCAGAACTCGCGCTCGGACATCGGCGGATGCTCCGGACCGTGCTGCGTGTGGTGGTGCTCGAGGTAGACCCGGTACGCATTGTCGCCCATCAGGTCGCGGACGTACCAAACGACGCCGCGGCATCCGCTTCGTACGACCTCGACTGCAGCGGCAGCGACGCCGGCGGAACCCGCCCGGACCGAGTCGGTCCGGACGGGTCGCCGTGCAGTGGTGTCGGCCATCAGTGTTGCACCATCAGTGACGCACCGATTCCGGCTGCCGGTCTGCGGGCAGCTCGGCCCACTCGCGCTCGAGCGCCTTCTCGGCGGGGGTCGCGATCAGCCCGGCGGGCGCGAAGCGGCGGGAGGCCACCGGGGCGTCCTCGTGGTTCTCGCCGCCGCCGTTGCGCAGGGCCTGCACGGTCGTGATCAGCGACGTGACGAGCACGACGATCGCGAGCGTGACGAAGACGATCGACAGGGTGCCCTGGACGAAGGTGTTGCGCACGACCGCCTCCATCGCCTCGACGGTGCCGGCGGAGCCGAACGAGGTCTCACCCGCGTCCAGCGCGTTGCGGAACGCGAAGTGATTGGCCCAGTAGCCCACCTGCGGCACCGTCGAGAAGATCTTGTAGAACGACGCCGTGATCGTGACGACGGCCGCGAACGCCGAGCGGCAGGGCGACGATCCAGAGCCACCTGAAGTAGCTCCGCCCCCGCTTCGCGACGATCGCGAGCACGACGGCGAGCGCGATGGCCGCCAGCAGCTGGTTGGCGATGCCGAACAGCGGGAAGAACGTGTTGATGCCGCCGAGCGGGTCGGTGACGCCGAGGATCAGGATGTAGCCCCATCCGGCGACCATGATCGCGGTGGTGATCCACACGCCCGGCCGCCATGCGGTGTCCTTGAACTTCGGGAACACGTTGCCGATCGAGTCCTGCAGCATGAACCGCGCGACCCGCGTGCCCGCGTCGACCGCCGTGAGGATGAACAGCGCCTCGAACATGATCGCGAAGTGGTACCAGAAGCCGGCCAGGGCAGCGCCGCCGAACGCCTGCTGCATGATGTTGGCGAGGCCGAGTGCCAGCGTCGGCGCGCCGCCGGTGCGCGACACGATGGACTCCTCGCCGACGGCCGCGGCCGTCGAGGAGAGCATGTCCGGCGTGAGGTTGACGCCCGTGAGCCCGAGCGAGTTCACGAACGCGACCGCGCCCTCGATGGTGCCGCCGGTGGCAGCCACCGACGAGTTCATCGCGAAGTAGATGCCGCGGTCGATCGAGATCGCGGCGACGAGCGCCATGATCGCGACGAACGACTCCATGAGCATGCCGCCGTAGCCGATGAAGCGCGTCTGGCGCTCCTTCTCGAGGAGCTTCGGCGTCGTGCCCGACGCGATCAGCGCGTGGAACCCCGAGAGGGCGCCGCAGGCGATCGTGACGAACAGGAACGGGAACAGCGGACCCGAGAACACCGGGCCGAGCTCGCCGCCGGCGAACTCGCTGAACGCGGGCACCGAGATCTCGGGGCGCACCAGCACGATCGCGCCTGCGAGCATGACGATGACGCCGATCTTCATGAACGTCGACAGGTAGTCGCGCGGCGCGAGCAGCAGCCACACCGGAAGGATCGCCGCGACGAAGCCGTAGACGATGATGCCCCAGGCGATGACCGTGCGGTCGAGGGAGAACATCTCCGCACCCCACGGCGTCGAGGCGACCCATCCGCCCGCGACGATCGCGGCGATGAGCAGCACGAAGCCGATGATCGACACCTCGGTGATGCGGCCCGGGCGCAGGTAGCGCAGGTAGACGCCCATGAACAGGGCGATCGGGATGGTCATCGCGACGCTGAACACGCCCCACGGGCTCTCGCCGAGCGCGTTGACGACGACGAGCGCGAGGATCGCGATGATGATCAGCATGATCAGCAGCGACGCGACGATCGCGGCGGTGCCGCCGAAGCGGCCGAGCTCGTCGCGCGCCATCTGGCCGATGGTGCGGCCGCCGCGGCGCATCGAGAAGAACAGCACGAGGTAGTCCTGCACGGCGCCGGCGAGGATGACGCCGACGATGATCCACACCGTGCCGGGCAGGTAGCCCATCTGGGCGGCGAGCACGGGCCCGACGAGCGGGCCGGCGCCGGCGATCGCGGCGAAGTGGTGGCCGAACAGCACCCGACGGTCGGTCGCGTGAGTAGTCCTTGCCGTCGGACCTGACCTCGGCGGGCGTGGCCCGGCGGTCGTCGGGCCGGGTGATGTAGCGCTCGATGACCTTCGAGTAGAAGCGGTAGCCGATGAGGTAGCTGCACACGGCGGCGAACACGAACCACATCGCGTTCACGGTCTCGCCGCGCACGATCGCGAGCATGGTCCACGCGACGCCGCCGAGCAGCGCGATGGCGGCCCAGATCAGGATCTTCGGCAGGGTCCACTTGCGCTCGCGCTCGGCCTCGGCCTCGTGCAGGGCGGTGGCCGGGAGGTTCAGGTCGGGTTGGAACTCGGGATCGGGTGGGAGTTCGCCGATCGGTTCGGCGTCGATGTTCGTGCGCGGGGGCTGCGACGTCACTGTGCTCCTCCTTGGGGTCGCGTCGTTGCTGACGAGGAGTCACATTAGGGAGCGTCGGAGTGACCCCGTCGGCCCATTGCGATCAACGGTGGCTCCGTGCGACGGGCGGCCGGTTTCTGCGACGAACGGTGCGCCGGGGGTCGACGCGTTCGCACCGTATGTAATATCTACTTGTGTGTATATACACACACGTGTATTCTTGGGTCATGACGAAACACGCTGCTCCACTGGTGGCCGACGCGCTCCGGCTCGCCGCCGTGGGCGGCTACGCGCCCGCGATCCGCCGCGGCATCGCGACCGAGGCATCCGATATCTCGGCACCGACCATGTCCGGGCGTGCCTCGTGAGCACCGCCGCGCTCGATCTCGGCATGCTTTCCGCGCTCGCCGAACCGAATCGCCTGCGCATCGTCGAGCTCCTGCGCGACGGGCCGCAGCCGGTGGGTGAGATCGCCGAACGCCTCTCACTGCTGCAGCCGCAGACCTCGCGCCACCTGCGCATCCTCGCCGAGGCCGGCATCGTGAGCGCCGAGCGCCAAGCGCAGTCGCGGGTGTATCACCTGCTGCCGGCGCAGTTCCGGTCGCTCGAGACGTGGCTCGAAAGCTTCGCCCAGGTGTGGACGAGTCGGTTCGACCGCCTCGACACCCTCCTGACGGAGCTCGAGGACCGAACGGATGACTCCGCCACCGCAACGGATTGAGAAGGAGAGAACCATGTCGAAGACGGATGTCGCAACGCGACCCATTGACGGAACGGTGACATCATCCGACGGCACCACCATCGCATTCGAGCGCTCGGGCAACGGACCCGTGCTCGTGCTGATCGCGCAGGCGCTCTCGGATCGGCGCGACAACCGCAAGCTCGCAGCGCTGCTCTCGGACGCCTACACGGTCGTGAACTACGACCGACGCGGACGCGGCGCCAGCACCGACGCGGGGGAGTGGGCGGTGGCCCGCGAGGTCGACGACATCGAGGCGCTGATCGACGCGCACGGCGGCACAGCGCTCGTGTTCGGGGCGTCCTCGGGCGGGGTGCTCGCGCTCGATGCCGCCGCGGCCCTGCCGTCGAAAGTCGCGGGAGTCGTCGCCTATGAGGCACCGGTGATCGTCGACGGACAACGCCCGCCGGTGCCCCGCGAGCTGGCCGATCGCATCGCGGGCCTGGTCGGCGAGGGCCGTCGATCGCAGGCGGTCGCGGAGTTCATGAAGACCGCGCTCGGCGCGTCGGGCTTCATGGTCGGCGCGACCAAGCTCATGGTGCCGATCTGGCGCTCGATGGTCGCCATGGCGCCCACCACGGTCTATGACCTGCGGCTGTGCGCCGGTCTGCAGGACGGCCGGCCGCTCACGACCACTCGGTGGCACGGGCTCGCCGCACCGGTGCTCGTGCTGGTCGGCGGCAAGGGCGATGCGTTCATGCGCACCGGCAGCGCCGCGCTCGCCGCCCATCTCGGCGCCGAGCACGACGTGGTCGAGGGTGCGCACCACGCCACGCCCATGATGAAGCCCGCGATGCTGGTGCCGACGCTCGAGCGGTTCTTCGCGACGGCGCTGCGCACGCGGTGACCATTCGGCTTGGCGAGTAGCAGGTGTTCGAGATACCAGCGTGATACCAACGTTGCTAGAATTGGTCTCAACACCAACGACTGCACGAGGAGCCGACCATGGCGATGACACTGCGCCTCGACGAGGAGCACGACCGCATGCTCGAGGCGCTCGCCGCGAAGTACGGCCGCTCGAAGACCGAGGTCGTCGAGATCGCGCTCGACGAACTCGCCGCGCGCGAAGACAAGTCGGCGCGCAGTCGTGCCGCGTTCGAGCGCGTGCGCACGCGTGACGCCGCACTGCTCGAGCGACTCTCCCGGTGACCGAGTACCTCGACCCCGAAGACGTCGAAGCACTGCTCGATGAAGAGGGCTTCCACTACAAAGACGGCGCTCGCGGCCGCAACCTGCTGCTCTCGGCGCTCGCGGCCCCGATGCCGGTGTTCGGCGAGGAGGTGCATCCGACCCTCGAAGAGAAAGCCGCCGCCCTGCTGCTTGCCGTGAATCGCAATCATGCGCTCGCCGACGGCAATAAGCGCCTGGCGTGGTTCGTGACGGTCGCGTTCCTCGAACTCAACGGTGTCGACCTGGTGGTCGACGACGTCGTTGCGGCCGACCTCTTCCTTCGCTCCGTTGCGGCGGGCGACGTCGGGCACGACGACGTTGCCGCGTGGGTTCGAGAGCGGATGCATCCGCTCACGTAGCACGCGTGATTCGCGGATGGCGTCGGGCCGGCCCGTGCGCCGATCACGCCGATGCGCGAGTGTGCACCCGGGCACCCTGCGGATTGAACAGGCAGAGCACCTCGAGCACGTCGGGACCGGGATTGCCGAATCCGTGTGGCACACGGGTATCGAACTCGGCGGCCTCGCCCGCTTCGATGATGAGATCGTCGTCGGCGAGAAGCAGCCGCATGCGCCCCGAGATCACGTAGATCCAATCCCACCCGGGGTGCACCCACTGACGTATGGGTTTCTGCGGCGACGGCGGATGCACCTGCTTGAACGCCTCCCACGAGCCCGTGCCTCCGGACAACGGCACCGTCACGACGCCCTCCCGCAGCCGCGGCCGGGGATGAATGCGCGGATCGCCGAGGGCAGGGGCACCGACGAGATCGTCGAGGGGCAGGCGATACAGCCGCGCGAGGGGCAGGAGCAGGTCGAGCTGCGCTCGCCGGGAACCCGATTCGAGCCGCGACAACGTGCTGATCGAGATGCCACTGGCCTCGCTGACGGTTCGGAGCGTCATTCCCCGAGACTCGCGGATCGCACGCAGGCGATCGCCGATACCGGCCAGTTCGTCGTGCTTCGCCATGTCTCCTCCTCGTTGCCATTCCAGCAAACCATATTGTCAAGCTCGCGTCACGGAACCAGCATGGAGCACATGCACAGTGGACTGGAACGAACCGACGTCGTGATCGTCGGCGGCGGGCCGGCGGGACTCAGCGCCGCGCTCTCGCTCGGCCGAGCGCGCCGTCGTGTGGTCGTCGTCGATGCGGGCAAGCCCAGGAACATGACCGCGGCGCACATGCACGGGGTGCTCGGCCACGACGGACTCTCGCCACTGCGGCTCCTCGAGCTGGGGCGGAAGGAGATCGCGGGGTACGGAGTGCGGGTCATTCAGGGCGAGGTCACGGCCGCGCGTGCCGATGACGCCGCCATCGAGGTCGATGTCGCGAACGAGACCATCCGAACCCGACGCCTGCTGGTTGCGACCGGCCTCGACGATGACCTGCCGAGCATCCCCGGGTTGCGTGAGCAGTGGGGGCGAGGAGTCGTCGTCTGTCCGTATTGCGATGGCTGGGAACACCGAGACGAGGTCATCGGCGTCGTCGCGACCTCACCCCACAGCGTCGAACAGGCTCAGCTGCTGCGGCAGTGGTCGCACCGCATCGTCTACTTCGCGAACGAGGTCGGCGAGCCCGCGGTCGATGAGCTGGACGCGCTCGTGCGCCGGGGAATCCGGTGCGAATCCGGCCCGGTCACCGGGCTCCGCATCGACGATGACCGGGTGACCGGCGTCGAGGTCGACGGGCGCGTGGTGCCTGTGGATGTCGTCTTCACCGGGCCCACTCCCCGCCCTCGCGACGCCCTCTTGCGTTCGCTCGGGGCGGCGACGACCGACGGACCGCTCGGACGCTGGGTCGACATCGACGACGACGGGCGCACCTCCGTTCCCGGAGTGTGGGCGGTCGGGAACGTCGTGAACGTGCGTGCCAACGTCTCGGTCTCGTTGGGCCTCGGCTCGCTCGTGGCCGGCGCGATGAACGCGGATCTCGTCGCCGACGACATCGCCCGGACCCTTGCGACCTCAGCGATCTGAGCCCGACTCGCGCGTCAGCCGATTCGCTCGAGGAACGCGAGCACCCGCTGCATGAGCAGCTTCGTCGCGTCCGCGTCGTAGCTCGGCAGGCTGGAGTCGGCGAAGTAATGCTGGTCGCCGGGGTAGAGGAAGAGTTCGGCGTCGTCGGCTGACGCGACGAGCTCGCGGGCGGCATCGACGTCGCCTTCGTCCATGAAGATCGGATCGGCGTCCGCGCCGTGGATCTGCACCGGCACGCCGGCCGGCCATGCGCCGAACTCCGAGGGCGGAAGGCACGAGTAGAGGAACAGCGCACCCCGCGCGCCGGGGCGGGTCTGCGCGAGCTTCTGCGCGGGCACGACTCCGAGCGACATGCCCGCATAGACGAGCTCACTCGGCAGCGCCTCGGCCGCGCGCTCGCCGCGCGCCATGATCTCGCCCCAGCCGACCTCGCCGGCGTACGCGACGCCGGCCTCGATCGAGTCGAAGGTCCTCCCCTCGAACAGGTCGGGCGTGTGCACGGTGTGACCCGCTTGGCGCAGCTCGCTCGCGAAGGCGTTCACGCCCTCGGTCGCACCCAGTGCGTGGTGGAAGAGCAGTACCTCTGCCATCGTGTTGCCTCCGTCCGCCGAACGATCTCCGGATTCCGACATCGAAAGGTACTCGTTCGACCCCGAGATGTCGACCGATCGATGCGACACGCGGTGCGGGATGCCCCGACCGATGTGCGCCGCGGCAGCAGTCCCGCCTCACCCGTGACGTACGCTCAGTGAAGGACGCCGGTTCGACAGACGGCGGCTCACCCGGGGTCACCATCTGCCACGACGGATGTCGGTGAGCGAGCTCGAGCCGACACCGGCAGCCCGCACAACTGGAGGCCACATGAGCACGCCCACCCCTTCGCTCCTCAAACTCGGGGTGATGGCCACCTCGCGCAAGACCGACGAGAAGCGACTGCCGATTCATCCCGCTCACCTCGAGCGCATCGACGCCGACCTTCGCGCGAACATCATGCTCGAGCACGGCTACGGCGAGCGTTTCGGCCTCTCCGACGCGCAGCTCGCCCCGCTGGTCGGCGCGATCGCATCGCGCGAGGCCATCATCGCCGAGGCCGACGTCATCACCCTGCCGAAGCCCCTCGCCTCCGACCTCGCCGAATTCCGTGACGGGCAGGTGCTGTGGGGCTGGCCGCACTGCGTGCAAGACCGCGACATGACGCAGCACGCCATCGACAAGGGCCTCACGCTCATCGCGTGGGAGGCCATGAACCACTGGAAGGCCGACGGCGGGTTCGGGCTGCACGTGTTCCACAAGAACAACGAGATCGCGGGGTACTGCTCGGTGCTGCACGCCCTGCAGCTGTGCGGCTCCACGGGCGACTACGGGCGGCGGCTCAATGCGGTGGTGATCGGCTTCGGCGCGACCGCGCGCGGGGCGGTCACGGTGTTGAACGCCCACGGCATCCACGATGTGCGCGTGCTGACCAACCGCGACACCGCCGCCGTCGGGTCGCCGATCCCGTCGATCGACATCATCCAGTTCGAACACGACCCCGACGCCCCGTTCGCGAGCACCGTCAACACCGAAGACGGGCCGATCGCGCTCGCCCCCTTCCTCGCCGCACACGACATCGTCGTCAACTGCACCCTGCAGGATCCGAACGCACCGCTCACCTACCTGCGCACCGAGGACCTCGGGGCCTTCCGCCCCGGCAGCCTCATCGTCGACGTCTCGATCGACGCGGGCATGGGATTCGAGTGGGCGCGGCCCACGTCGTTCGCCGACCCGATGTTCACGGTCGGCGAGTCGACCAACTACTACGCCGTCGACCACAGTCCGTCGTACCTGTGGAACTCGGCCACGTGGGAGATCAGCGAGGCCCTGATGCCGTTCCTGCGCACCGTGATGGAGGGTCCCGACGCGTGGGCCGCGTCGGACACCATCAGCCGCGCGACCGAGATCGAGGGCGGGCGCATCCGCAACGAGGCGATCCTGCAGTTCCAGGGGCGCTCCGCCGAGTACCCGTATCCTCCGCTCGCATAGACGGCCGGGTAGCAGCAGGAGCGCAGAGGAGAACGTCGGAGATGGCCGATCTCAGCCGTTCTTCGCGTCGCGCCAGGCCAGCCACTCGGGCACCGGTGAGAGGTCGTAGTCGGGCCCGCCGATGCCGAGCGTGAACAGCCGCACGCCGGCGTCGTAGAGCGCATCGGCGTAGTCGAGGTCGACCCGGCGTCGCGTGAGTTCGTTCGACACCGTGATCTGCGAGACGTCGCGGCCGACCTTGTCGCCCCATCGCGCGAGCACGTCGAGCTTGTGGGGCAGGTCGTCGGGCGAGACGAACGAGTGCCAGATGTCGGCGTGCTTCGCCACGATCTTCAGGGTCTTCTGCTCGCCCTTGCCGCCGATCATCACCGGGATCTTCCGCGTCGGCGGCGGGTCGAGCTTCGCCCAGCGCGCCTCGATGCGCGGCATCGCGTCGGCGAGCGCGTTCAGGCGGGTGCCCGGGGTGCCGAACTCGTAGCCGTACTCGTCGTAGTCCTGCTGGAACCAGCCCGAGCCCGTGCCGAAGATGAACCGCCCGGGCCCGTCGCCCTTCGCGCTGATGTGGTCGATCGTGCGGGCCATGTCGGCCTGCAGGTCGGCGTTGCGGTACGAGTTGCAGCTCACGAGCGTGCCGAACTCGACGCGCTCGGTCTGCTCGGCCCAGGCGCCGAGCATGGTCCACGCTTCGAAGTGCATCCCCTCGTGACCGCGCGTGAGCGGGAAGAAGTGGTCCCAGTTGAAGACGATGTCGACGCCCATGTCTTCGAGGCGCAGCACGGTGTCGCGGATGGCGGGGTAACGGGCGTGCTGCGGCTGCACCTGGATGCCGAGCCGCACGGGGGCGCTGAGGGTCATGCTTCGAGCCTAGGCACGTCTCGGGCACTGGCCGCCCGCGTGCGCCGCGCCGTACGCTGCATGGAGTGATCACCGACCGCGACATCGCCCGCTGGAGGCTGCACTCGCAAATGCTCGCCGCGCCGGTCGACGACGCGCAGCAGGTGGTGCGGTCACTCGTCGCCGTGCAGGCCGAGAACCCGTCGCAGTCGGCGTGGGCGGTTGCGACGCGCACGTCGTCGCCCAACCAGGGCGACCTGGCCGCAGCACTCGCCGACGGTCGCGTGCTGCGCACCCACGTGCTTCGCTCGACCTGGCACTACGTGCACGCCGACGACGTGCAGTGGCTGCAAGACCTGACGTCGCCTCGCGTGCGGCCGATCTTCGAGCAGCAGTTGCACCCGATCGCCGATCGCATGGACGCGCTCGCCGAGGCGGTCGAGCAGCAGCTCGCCGCGGCATCCGATCGCACTCGCAACGACATCGCCGGCGCAGCTCGCCGACCGCGGCGAGCAGCTCACCGGTTTTCAGCTGATGCTCCTGCTCGGCTTCCTCGAGCTCGAGGGCCTCGTGACCAGCGGGGCGCCGCGCGACGGTGAGCACACCTACGCGCTGTTCGCCGATCGCGTGCCCGAACCGCGGCGCCTCGACCGCGACGACGCCCTCGCCGAGATCGCCCGGCGCTACTTCACCTCGCACGGGCCGGCCACCGAGCGCGACCTCGCGTACTGGGCCACCCTCACCGTGACCGACGTGCGTCGCGGCATCGCCGGTGCCGCCGACGAGCTGGCGTCGTTCGACCACGACGGGCGCACGTTCTGGCATGCGCCCGGCGAGGCCCCGGCATCTGCATCGCCCGCCGGCCACCTGCTGCAGGTGCTCGACGAGATGTACCGCGGGTATCAGGACTCGCGCTGGGTGATCGACGCCGACGGCATCGTGCCGCGCGGCCGCGAGTCGGCGATCGGCATGGCGCTGGTCGAGGGGCAGCTCGTCGCGGGCATGAAGCGCACGGTGGGTGCGAAGGCGGTCACGTTCGAGATCCGGCCGCATCGCACGTTGCCGAAGCGCGAGATCGCGGCGATTCAGGATGCCGCGGCGCGGTACGCCGAGTACCTCGGGCGGAGGCGCGGGTGGATCTCGAAGCGGTGCCCGACTGATCGTGGCCCGCCGGCCCAGCCATCGCTCCGGCTCAGAGCTGCTCGAGCTCGGAGACCAACATGCCGCTTTCGGCATCGCGCGTGATGGCCTCGCCCAGTCGCGCCGCCGACCGTCGGTAGGCGGGGTCGCCGAGCACGTCGGTGACCGCCGTCGCGATGCGCTGAGCGCTCGCCGTTCGCGGAACCGCGACGCCCGCCCCTCGTGCGGTGACGCGTACGGCGTTGTCGGCCTGATCGCGGCCGTGGTGCAGGATGACGAGCGGCACCCCGGCCGCGAGCGCCTTGATGACGGTGCCGTGGCCGCCGTGCGTGACGACGAGGTCGGCGTGCGGCAGCACGAGGCGGTGCGGTGCGGATGCCACGACAGCGACATTCGCGGGCGCGCGGAGCATCTCGGGCTCGACCGCCGGCCCGGTCGTGACGAGCCCTCGAACCGGAAGGCTCGCCGAGCGCATCGGTGATGCGCTGCAGGCAGTCGACGTGGTCCTGGAAGGTCGACGACATCGCCACGAGCACGAGCCGCCCGTCGCCGGCGGGCGGGGTCCAGGCCTCCTCGTCGTCGGCCCAGGCCGGGTCGTCGAGGATGGGGCCCACGTAGCGGGCGTTGGCGGGCAGCTCGGCCGGAAAGTCGAACGCCGATGACGTGAGGATCAGCTGCCGCCTCGCATGCCGCATCTGGTCCCAGGTGTGCGCGATCGGCTCGAGGCCGTTGTCGGCGCGAAGGGCGTTGGTCTTCGCGAGCGCGAAGCGGTCGATCAGCGCGGTGCTCGCGGCTCGAGCGGCCCGATCCCGCATCCTCCCGAGCGGCCCGCGCGCCGGCGACATCCCGGTGCCGAACGGCGGCATGCCATCCGCGGGCAGCGGATACGCGTTCGGAATCAGGATGTCGAACGGAACCCCGCGCGCCTCGGCCCCGATCATGGCGCCGAGCGCGACCGACGAGGTCACCACGAGGTCGGGCCCGATGGCATCGATCGCCGCGATCGTGTCGGCCGCCTGGCCCGGAGCCGGCCCGGTCATCAGGTACTCGGAGGTCGCGCGGGCGACGCTCATCGGCGACTTGAGCTCCCAGTCGCGAAGCTCGGGGGCCGGATTCGGTGTCGCCGGCAGACGCGCTGCACCGGTGCGCCGCACCTGATCGGCGATCGAGTCGTCGGCGACGACGGTCACCCGGTGGCCGCGTTCGACCAGGCGACGCACGACGCCCAGCTCGGGCGGCACGGTTCCGCCCGCGTCGGTGAGCGTGAACAGGTAGGTCCGAGGGGTCAGCTCTCCCTCGGGCCCGGTGGCGGTGGTGCTCGGCGACTCGCCGTCATCCATGCGGTCATCGTACGCACAGTTCGGCAGCCGCCGCAAGCGGCTGCCGGGGAGCGACCCCTCGGTGAGCGCGTGGACTGGCGGCTAGTGCCGCGGGCTCGGCGGGCGACGGCGCTCCCACGCGTCGAGGATGTGGGCGCGCATGGTCTGCTCCGCGGCATCGGGATCGCCCGCCTCGATGGCGGCGAAGACCTGCTCGTGCTCGTCGAGCGTCACGTCGAGCTGGCTGTGCAGGTGGAACCGGGCGCTCTCGCGCGCCTGGCTGAAGAGCGTCGTGACGAGGTTGACGGCGAGTCGGTTCGCGGTCATCTCGCCCACGATGCCGTGGAAGACGACGTCGGCCGCGTTGAATCGAGGCTCGTCGTCGATCGTGTCGCGCATGAGCACGAGTGCCTCGCGCAGTCGCTCGAGCTCGTCTGGCGTTCGCCGGCCGGCGGCGTCGCGCGCGATGACGCCCTCGAGTGACGGCGCGCACGACGCTGAGATCGTCGAGGATTCCGAGCGTGGCATCGTTGGCGACGAGCGCCGACAGCACGGTCGCGTCGATCATGTTCCACGAGTCGGCGTTCGAGCGACCTGCGTGCCGCGTCCCTGCGCGACGGTCACGAGCCCCTTCTCCTCGATGCGCTTGACCGACTCGCGGATGACCGTGCGGCTCACCCCGAACTGCTCGCAGAGCACGGCTTCGGGAGGAAGCGAGCTTCCCGGCGCAAGGTCTCCGCGCACGATGGCGTCGACGAGGCCCGCGACGACGGTCACCCCGAGGCGCGGCGTCTTGGCGCGCGCAGCGATCGTCGGGTACACGGAATCGCCTTCCGTGCTGACGCTCGCGTCGATGGACATGGCGACAGCATATCGGCCGTTGTTGATCACACCTATGATCTTTCCCTTGCAGTCTTGATAAGACGTATGATGTAATCACTGTAGCCCGTCCCCAGGGTGTTTGTCGTCAGAGACGCCGACCAGAACAGGAAGCGACATGTCACAGCAATCGTCCTCCCGACGCCGAGTCACTCGGCTCACGACCGTGGTGGCCGCAGCCGCCGCCGGTCTGCTCGTCCTCAGCGGATGCGCCCCGGGC
The DNA here is from genome assembly GCA_963836825.1 of uncultured Actinomycetota bacterium. Lineage (GTDB taxonomy): Bacteria > Actinomycetota > Actinomycetes > Actinomycetales > Microbacteriaceae > Agromyces. Next base: position 42,302 of record CAWILI010000038.1, on the reverse strand, counting down.
GCGTCCGGCGACGGCGAGGGGCAGTACGGCTTCACCGAAGCCGAGCAGGTGCCCGACAGCGAGATCACCGTCTGGGTCGACGCGTCGCGCGAGCCCGCCGTCACCGCCTTCCAGGAGGCCTACCCCGACATCCCGGTCAAGCTCGAGACCTACGACGGCAACGCCGGCGGCAGCGGATCGTTCCAGAGCAAGATCACCCTCATGGACCAGGCCGGCGAGGGCTGGCCCGACGTCGTCTTCTCCACGCAGCAGAACGACGCCATCTGGGCCTCGAAGCAGACCGCCAACGGCGAGCAGGGCTTCGCGGCGCCGCTCAACAAGGGCTTCCTCGACGAGGAGTTCCTCGACGGCTTCGCCCCCGGTTCGCTCGACTACGCGACGATCGACGGCACGGTCTACGGCCTGCGCAACGACCTCGCCCAGACGGTCTTCTACTACAACCAGACGCTGCTCGACCAGTTCGGCTACGAGGTTCCCACCACGTGGGAGGAGTACGGCGAACTGGGCGACAAGCTCGCGGCCGAGCACCCCGGCTACATCCTCGGCAGCATGGGCGACTGCTTCATGACCTACGTCTACTACGGCGGATCCGAGTCGCCGGTCTTCCAGTCGCCCGAGCCGCGCGGTCTTCCACTCCGACACCGAGCGACGAGAACGCGCAGAACATCTCGAAGATCATCGACGGCATGCTCGCCAACGGCACGCTCGTGCAGGACAGCTTCTTCAGCGCCGAGTTCGCCGCGAAGTACGCCGACAAGCTCGTCGGCGTTCCCGGGTCCGGTCTGGTACACCGGTGCGATCTTCCAGGGCGGCCTCGCCATTCCGGCCGGTCAGATCGGTGTCGCACCGCCGCTCTCGTGGGAGGGCGGCGACGTCGCTGCCGGCAACGTCGGTGGTGGCCAGTGGTACGCCTCGAGCCACTCGAAGAACCTCGACGCCGTCAAGACCTTCCTCGAGTTCGTCACGAGCGCCGATGAGTTCCAGGTCGAGGCGTCGTCGGGCTACCCGGCCTACACGTCGGCGGCCGAGAAGTGGCTCGACAAGCAGGCCGAGGCGGCCTACTTCGTGAACGACGACTTCAAGACCGTCATGTCGGATGCCGCCGGTCAGGTCTGGGACGGCTGGAACGTCACCTCGCTGGAGCCCCGAGACCGCCTGGGCGAAGGTCGTCATCCCCGGCATCGCCGCGGGCGAGACCGTCGAGTCCCTGCTGCCGGCCTGGCAGAAGGAGCTCGAGAACGAGGCCACCGTCAACGGATACACGGTCGAAGTGACATGACCGTCACTGCTCCTCCCGCTCCGGTCGACGTCGTCCCCACCGGGCGACGTCGGCCGGAGCGCCGGCGCGCCAGCCGGATGAACGCAGGACAGTCGCGGTACGGCTACATCTTCGTCAGCGGCTACACGCTGCTGCTGCTCGCCTTCGGCCTGCTCCCGACGCTGTACGCCATCTACCTCGCGTTCACCCGCAACGGCGCCTTCGTCGGCGTCGACAACTTCGTCCGCGTGTTCAACGACTACCGGTTCCTGCCCGGCGGTCGCCCATGTCGCGCTCTACATCGTGTACTGGCTCATCAGCCTCATCGTGCTTCGTCGTGATCCTCGCGATCATCGTGCACGCCGATCCGCGTGCGCTGGCTCGGCAACACGGCGCGGTTCCTGTTCTACATCCCCGGCGCCATCGCCGGCGCCTCGAGCGTGCTGCTCTGGCTGTTCGTGCTCGACCCGACCGTGAGCCCCGTCTCCGGCCTGCTCAGGAGCATGGGGTACGAGTCGCTCGTCAACGTCGTCGCCGTCGACAACCTTCCGGTCGTCTTCACCGTCATCGCCTTCTGGGCGGGCGCCGGCGGATGGATCGTCATCATGTACGGCGCGCTCAACAACATCAGCGCCGACATCATGGAGGCCGCGCGCATCGACGGTGCCGGCGCCGATCCAGACCGCCTGGCACATCCAGCTCCCGATGCTGAAGAAGTGGATCAGCTACATGGGCATCATGTCGCTGGCCGCCGGCACGCAGCTCTTCGTCGAGCCGAAGATCCTCGCGCAGGCGACCAAGAACGTCGTGCCCGAGGACTACTCGCTCAACCAGCTGGCCTACCTCTACGCCTTCCGGCAGGGCGACTTCTCGGGATCCGCGGCGATCTCGCTCATCCTGCTCGTCGTCGCGCTCGGGTTGTCGGCCGTCTTCATCTTCCGCGGAAGGCTGTTCGAACATGACTGATCTCGCCGTGCGCCGTCGACGCGCACTCACGCCCGGGGCAGTGGATCGGCCGCGCCCTCGTGACGATCGTGCTCCTCGTCTTCGCGGCCTTCTTCATCCTCCCGATCATCTGGCTGCTGCTGGCTCCGACGAAGACCAACACCCAGCTCCTGCTCGACGGCCCGTTCAGCTTCGGTTCGTTCGACCAGCTCGCCGCGAACTGGAACGAGCTGTTCGCCTTCGGCAGCGGGGTCTTCTCGACCTGGATCGGCAACTCGGCGTACTACTCGTTCGCCGCGCTCGCCATCACGCTCATCGTGAGCATCCCGGCCGGCTACGCGCTCGCGCTCATCGAGTTCAAGGGCCGCCGGCTGCTGCTCGTCACGACGCTCATCGTGATGCTCATCCCGAACACCGCGCTCGTCCTGCCGATCTTCCTCGAGCTCAGCGCGGTGCGCCTCATCGGCAACCCGCTCGCCGTGATCCTGCCGTTCTCGTTCTTCCCGTTCGGGGTCTACCTCACCTACATCTACTTCTCGACGGCGGTGTCGCGCGACCTGCTGAACGCCGCGCGCATCGACGGCGCGGGCGAGCTGCGGGTGTTCGCGCAGGTGGCCCTGCCGCTCGCGACGCCCGTCATCGCGCTGGTCGGCTTCTTCAGCTTCGTCGCGCAACTGGAACAACTACTTCCTCCCGTTCCTCGTCGTCGGTGGAGACAAGATCCCGGTGCAGGTCGGGTTGGCGAACCTGCTCGCCAACGTCCCGGCCTTCAACCCGACGACGGCGAGCAGCATCGTCATCCAGTTGCCGACGCTGGCACTCGCGACGCTGCTCTCGGTCGCGCCCATCCTGTTGATCTTCCTGTTCGCGCAGCGCTTCCTCGTCGAGGGAATGACCGCGGGCGGAACCAAGGAATGACTGCGAGAACGACATGAAGATCACCGGCTACCGCACGCTCACGGCGCAGCAGCACTGGCGCCGCTCGATCGGCGACGTCAACGGCCACATCACCGAGGCCGTCACCGAGGTGCCCGATCGTCATCCTCGAGACCGACGACGGCATCGAGGGCGTCGGCCTCGGCTCGCACGCCGACCTCGCCCGGCTCTTCCCGGCCATCGACGGGCGAGGACCCGCGAGGCGCGGCCGCGCTGTTCGACCGCATGCTCGCCCAGGTCTTCAAGTCGGGTCACGCCGGCGCGACCTACGGCGGAGTCGGCGACGCTCGACGCCGCGATCTGGGACATCAAGGCCAAGGCCGCCGGCGAGCCGCTGTGGCGACTGCTCGGCGGACGCGACCGCTTCGTCCCGGGCTACGCGTCTGGTCTCGACATCGCGCTCGACGACGATGAGCTCGCGACCTTCTACGCGGCGTATCGCCGAGCGCGGGTTCGTCGCGCGGCAAGCTCAAGGGCGGACTCGACCTCGACACCGACCTGCGGCGACTGGGCATCCTCTCCGACGCGCTGAGCCGCAACACGTCGCGACCCGGGCTCATGCTCGACGCGAACGAGTCGTGGCAGGTCAAGCAGGCGGTGCGCTACGTCGGCGCGCTCGAGGAGCAGGTCGACCTGCTCTGGGTCGAGGAGCCGCTGCGACGGTGGGATGCCGTCGGGCACGCCCGACTGAGCACGGCGATCCGCGCGGCGGTCGCGACGGGCGAGAACCTCACCGGCGTCGAGCAGTTCCGACCGCTCTTCGACGCCGGCGCGCCCGACATCGTCCAGGCCGGGGCGGTCTGGGGCGTCACGCCACATGCTCCGGCTCGCGCTCGCCGCGGCGGCGCGCGACCTGCCGATCAGCCCGGTCGGCTACAACGCCAACCCGGCCGTCGCGCACGTCATGACGGCGGTTCCGAACCACCTGACGACCGAGGTGCAGGCGCTCGACTTCGCTCACGGAGTGCTCGTCGACCATGAGTTCGTCGACGGCGGCATCGTGCTCGAGCGACGAGCCCGGCGCCGGCATCCGCGTCGACGAGGCCGTCATCGACGGCGCGCGCGACGGCGACGGATGGGCGAATCCCGGCCGGACCCCACATGCGACCCACGCGCGCCGGGCTTCGTGTCGTGCTCGACGGCGTCGAGCGCTGAGAACGAGGGATCGAAACATGGAGATCCGGCCCGGACTGCATCGCGTCCAGGCGCCGCTCGGGGAGCGCTTCGTCGCGCTCTACCTGCTCGTCGGCGACGATGCGGCGCTGCTCGTCGACACCGGGCGTGCGCGAGAGCATCACCGAGACGCTGCTGCCCTACCTCGACGCCGCGGGAATCCCGCGCGAGAAGCTGCGGTGGGCGATCAACACGCACTGCGACTTCGACCACACCGGCGGCAACGGCGCGCTGAAGGCGGCCATCCCGCTCGGTGCAGATCCTCGCGCACGACCTCGATGCCGAGCTCGTCGAGAGACGTCGACCGGCTCATCGACGTGCGCTACGGCGAGTTCCGCGACACCGACGGATTCGACGACCCGCCCGAGACGACGGCCTACCTGCGCGGCGTCTCCGACCTGGTCGCGGTCGATCGGCGGCTCACGGGCGGCGAGGAGTTCGACCTCGGCGGACGCTCGGTGCGCGTGCTGCACGTTCCCGGGCACAGCCCCGGCCACGTCGCGGTGCACGACGCGGCGAACCGCGCGCTGATCATCGGCGACGCCACGCTCGGCACCACGGTCATGACCGCCGACGGACGGCCGGCCTTCCCGCCGACGTACCGCGACGTCGAGCCCTACGTGCAGAGCCTGCGTGCCTTCCGCGCGCTCGACGCCGACCTGCTGCTGACCGCCCACTACCCGGTCTACGAGGGCGACGGCGTCGACGCGGTTCCTCGACGAGAGCGAGGCGTACACCGAGCACATCGACGCCGTGCTCGCGCGCCTGCTCACGGCATCGAGCACCCCCGCCACGACCCTCGAGCTCGTGCGCGCGGCGGGCGCCGAGCTCGGCCCGTGGCCGCCCGGCGCGCTCGACTACGCGGTCTTCCCGGTCACCGGCAACCTCGAGCGGCTCGAGCAGCGCGGGCTCGTCGATTCGCAGACGGATGCCGCGGGCCGACGCCGCTGGCGGTGGTCGGCGTGAGCGCGCGGGTGCGGCTCGGCGCCGTCGGCGCGGGATGGTGGGCGACGAGCAACCACTTCCCGATCTTCGCGGCGCGCGACGACGTCGAGCTCGTCGGCGTGTGCGGCATCGGCCCCGAGCTCGAGGCCGTGCGCGAGCAGTTCGGGTTCGGCATGGCCACCGACCGACTACGACGAGCTGCTCGACCAGGACCTCGACGCCGTCGTCATCTCGACGCCGCACGACCTGCACCACCCGCAGGCGGTCGCCGCCATCGACCGCGGCCTGCACGTGCTCGTCGAGAAGCCCGTGACCCTCACGGCCGACCAGGGCTGGGACCTCGCCGATCGGGTGCGCGAGCGCGGGGTGCACTTCCTCGCGCCCTACGGATGGAACTACAAGCCGTTCACCGTCGAGGCGAAGCGGCTCGTCGCGGCGGGCCACCTCGGCGAGATCCAGCACGTGCTCTGCCACATGGCGTCGCCGACGCGCGGGCTCTTCGCGGGCGACACGAACCACATCCGCTCGCTGTGGGACTCGAAGACGAGCGGCCCCGAGCCGAGCACGTGGCAGTCGCCCGCGCGCGGCGGCGGCTACGCCCACGGGCAGGTCACGCACTCGAGCGCGCTGCTGTTCTGGCTGAGCGAGCTGCGTGCGGCCTCGGTGATGGCGAAGGTCTCGACCGGCGGCGCGGCCGTCGACCTGTTCGACGCCGCCGTGATCACGTTCGACGGCGGTGCGCTCGGCTCGCTCTCGGGCGCGGCGACGCTGCCCGACGGGAATCCGTACCAGGTCGACATCCGCATCTTCGGCACCGAGGGCGTGCTGCTGCTCGACACCGAGCGCGAACGCGTGAGCCTGCACCGCTACGACGGAACCCAGTGGGACCTCGACATCGAACCCGGCGCCGGCGCCTACGAGTGCATCGTGCCGCCCAACCGGTTCATCGACCTCATCACGGGCGCGAGCACCGAGAACAACTCCGATGCCGTCGTCGCGGCGCGCTCGGTCGAGCTGATCGACGCGATGCTGCGCAGTGCCGCCGCGGGCGGCGTCGAGACAACCGTGCACGGCGAGACATCCGCGATACGAGAAGAAGGAGACCGCGTGACCGAGTCCAGGGGAGTGCTGCGCGGGCTACCGCGTCATCGACTGCTCCATCGCGATGGCCGGGCCGTTCGCCGCCCAGCGCCTCGGCGACCTCGGCGCCGACGTGATCAAGGTCGAGCCGACGACCGGCGAGTGGCAGCGCCACGCCGCGGCCGGCGGTGCGGCGGGCAACGAGATCAACGTGTCGTTCCTCTCGCTCAACCGCAACAAGCGCTCCGTCGCCGCTCGACCTCAAGAACGCCGACGGCAAGGCGGCGCTGCGCGAGCTCGTCGCCGGACGCCGACGTCTTCCTGCAGAACTACCGTCCGGGCGTCGCCGCGCGACTGGGCGTCGACTACGAGTCGCTGCGCGCGATCAACCCGTCGATCGTCTACGTCTCGATCTCGGGCTACGGCGAGGACGGCCCCTACCGCGATCGACCCGGCCAGGACCTGCTGCTGCAGGCGATGTCGGGCGCGATGCTGTCGGCGGGCCGCCACGGCGACGAGCCGACGCCCGCCGGCCAGTACCTCGCCGACGCCGTCACCGCGTCGACCGCGTTCGAGGGCGTGCTCGCGGCGCTGCTGCACCGCGAGCGCACGGGCGAGGGCCAGCTCGTGACGGTCAACATGCTCGACGCCCTCACGACCCTGCAGATGCAGGAGCTCTCGGTCTTCACCGTGGGCGGCAAGACCGCAGGAGCGGTCGGCCGAGCCGCACGCCCACGTCTACATCCGCGCGCCGTACGGCGTCTTCGCGACGAGCGACGGCTTCGTCGCCCTCGCCTTCGCCGACCTGCACGAACTCGGTCGCGCTCATCGGCGAGCCGGCCTTCGAGGGCTGGAACAGCGAGGTCGAGGGCTGGACGCGCCGCGACGAGATCCACGCCAGGACCGCGGCGAAGCTGCGCGAGAAGCCCGCGCGGCTACTGGATCGAGACGCTCGGCGCCGCCGGCATGTGGATCGGCCCGGTGCACGGCTACCAGGAGCTCGTCGACGACCCGCAGATCGTGCACAACGGCACCTTCATCGAGTACGACCACCCCACCGAGGGCCACGTGAAGACCCCGGGCTTCCCGTATCGCTTCTCGCAAGACGCCCCCGCAGCTCTACCGCGGGCGCCCCGCTCGTCGGCGAGCACACGCGCGAGGTCCTCGCCGAGGCCGGGCTCGACGACGAGCGCATCGAGGCCCTGCTCGCCTCGGGCGCGCGCGATCGCCGACGTCCGCGACCGACCCCGTTCCCGCGGGGGCGTGATGGCGCGCTATCGCGGCCTCACGTGGGACCATCCGCGCGGGCGGCTGGCGCTCGAGCGCGCGGCGGCGACGGCGACGGATGCCGCGGGCGAGCGTCTCATCGACTGGGATGCGCAGCCGCTCGAGGGCTTCGAGTCGAGCCCGATCGACGAGCTCGCGGCGCGCTACGACGTGATCGTGCTCGACCACCCGCACCTCGGCGACGCGATCGCCACCGGAGCCGTGCGGCCGCTCGACGCGCTGTTCGCCGGCCGAGTTCCTCGCCGCGGTCGGGCGCGGCCGCCGTGGGGCCGAGCGCCGCCTCGTACACGGTCGACGGTCGCCTCTGGGCGCTCCCGCTCGATGCGGCCACGCAGGTCTCCGTGAGCGTGCCCGAACTCGTCCCGACCGCGCCCGCGCACGTGGGAGGACGTCGCTCGACCTCGCGACGGTCGCCCCGGTCGCGCTGAGCCTCGCCGGGCCGCACGCGTTCCTCACGCTTCGCCTCGCTGTGCGTCGCCCTCGGCGAGCGAGCCGTCGGTCGTTCCCGGCGGCGGATTCGTCGACCCGGCCGTCGGCGAACGCGCGCTCGACATGCTCACCGGCATCGCCGCACGCTGCCCGCCGGCGAACCGCCGAGCTCAACCCGATCGGGCTGCTCGAACGGATGCGCCGCGAGCGCGACATCGCCTACATCCCGCTCGTCTACGGCTACGTCACCTACGCCACCGGCGCCGCGATCCGCTGCGGTTCGGCGACGCGCCGAGCGGCGGGATCGCGACGCGACGCGGGTCGACGATCGGCGGCACCGGGATCGCGATCTCCTCGCGCTGCGATCCGGACGACGCGCTGCTCGACCACCTCGCCGGCCTGCTCGACCCCGAGTACGCAGCGCACGAGTTCATCCCCGCCGACGCCGGTCAGCCGAGCCTGCGGTCGGCGTGGACGCGACGATGCCGTCAACGCGCGCCTCGGGCGACTTCTACCGCCGCACCCTCGCCACGATCGAGGAGTCGTGGGTGCGGCCGCGGGTCGCCGGCTACATCCCGCTTCCAGGCCGCGGCCTCGGCGATCGCTGCGGGAGGCCATCCTCGACGGACGGCCCGAGCGCGCGCTCGAACGACGTCAACGACCTCTTCGACCGCCTGGCGGCGGTCCCCGAAAGGAGCCTCCGATGATCCACGTCGCCGCATCGAGAACGTCGCTGCTCGACATCGACGGTGCGATCGCCACGATCACCCTCGCACCGCCCGGAGAAGCTCAACTCGGTCACGCAGGAGATGTCCGATGCGCTCGTCGCGCTCATCGAGCAGGCGAACGACGACGACGCCATCCGCGTCATCATCCTCACCGGCGCCGGGCGAGCGCGCCTTCTGCGCCGGCTCCGACATCCGCACGCTCGACAAGTACGCGACGCCGTGGGACTTCCGCAACCGCACCGACTACTGCGACGCGATCCGGGCGCGGCCGCAAGCCGGTCATCGCCGCCGTCAACGGCTACGCCTTCGGCGGCGGCCTCGAGACGGCGCTCACCTGCGACATCCGCCTCGCATCGACGACGGCGACGTTTCGCGGCGCCCGAGATCAAGCTCGGCTGGATCGGCGGAGGCGGGCATGTCGACGTTCCTCGCCCACTCGATCGGGCCGAGCAACGCCGCCGCTCATGCTCATGACCGGTGACGCCGATCGACGCGGCGACGCGCCCTCGCTGGGGCCTCGTGAGCGAGGTCGTCGAGCCCGAGCGCGCTGCTGCCGCGCGCCCGCGAGCTCGCCGCCGTCATCGCGATCGCGGCCGCCCATCGCCGCCGAGACCGCGAAGGCCAACCTGCGCGCGGCGTTCAACATGACGCAGGACGAGGCGATCCGCTACGAGCGCGACCTGCAGACCATCACCTTCGCGACCGACGACGCCGACGAGGGCCGCGCCGCCTTCGCCGAGAAGCGCGCCGGCGTCTTCCACCGCCGCTGACCGACCGCCGATGACCACGAGGAGCACCATGACCGCTGGCCGACGACGCCGCCGAGATCCTTCCCGACGACGCCGAGTCGGCGACGCTGGTCGGGCGGGCCTGGGTGCCCGACGTCTCGCGGCCCGAGCGTCGTCGTGCTGCGCGGCGGCCGACGTCGTCGACGTCTCGGCGGCGTTCCCGACGATGCGCGCCCTCACCGAGTCCGCCGATCCCGCGGCGGCTGCGCGACGGCTGCGGCCGCTCGCGGCACCGCGCTCGGCACCCTCGACGAGCTCGTCGCGAACACGCCGCCCGAGACCCGCGACGCCGCAGCGCCCGTGGCTGCTCTCGCCGATCGACCTGCACGTCGTGAAGGCGGCCGGGGTCACGTTCCCGGTCTCGATGCTCGAGCGCGTCATCGAGGAACGGGCGCGCGGCGACCAGGATGCCGCCGCCGCGATCCGCGCCGAGATCCTCGGCGACGATCGGCGGATCGCTCGAGCGACCCTGCGACCCGGCTCCGCCGAGGCCATGGCCGCTCAAGGCGACCTGCTCATCGAGCGCGGCTGGTGGAGCCAGTACCTCGAGGTGGGCATCGGCCCCGACGCCGAGGTCTTCACGAAGGCGCCGGTGCTCGCCACGGTCGGCACGGTGCGTCGACGTCGGCGTGCACCCCGCCTCGCAGTGGAACAACCCCGAGCCCGAGGTCGTGCTCGTCGTCGCGTCCGACGGCCGCATCGTCGGCGCGACGCCTCGGCAACGACGTCAACCTGCGCGACGTCGAGGGGCGCAGCGCCCTGCTGCTCGGCAAGGCGAAGGACAACAACGCGTCGGCCTCGGTCGGGCCGTTCATCCGCCTGTTCGACGACGGCGTACGACCTCGACGCCCTGCGCGCCTCGGTCGTGACGCTCGTCGATCGACGGCGAGGACGGCTATCGGCTCGACGGCGTGCAGCGAGCTCGCGCAGATCAGCCGCGACCCCGCCGACCTCGTCGACCAGGTCGTCGGCGCCCACCACCAGTACCCCGACGGCTTCGTGCTCTACCTCGGCACGATGTTCGCGCCGGTCGACGACCGCGACGTGCCCGGCCGCGGGTTCACGCACCACGACGGCGACATCGTGTCGATCGCCGAACCGCGGCTCGGCGCGCTCGTGAACCGCGTGCGCTCGACGGCGGATGCCGAGCCGTGGACGTTCGGCATCGACGCCCTCTACCGATCACTGACCGCGCGCGGACTGCTGCGCTGACCCTCGGAGAACCCATGCTGACCAGTACCGACCCGCGCACCGGCGCGGCGACCATCACCGACCTCGAGGCGACCTCGGCCGAGCAGGCCGACGCCGATGGTGCGGGCCGCGCAGGCGGCGTTCGAGGCGTGCGTCGACCCACGACCGACTCTGGCGTGCCGGGCTGCTCGATGCGCATCGCCGACGCGCTCGACGCGCAACCGCGCCGACCTCGTCGCCGTCGCCGACCGCGAGACCGGCCTCGGCGCCGGCCGCCTCGAGGGCGAGGTGGGCCGCAGCTCCTTCCAGTTCCGGCTGTTCGCCGAGGCGCTCCGCGACGGCGGCTACCTCGAGGCGACGATCGACCATGCCGGCGCAGACGCCGCTCGGGCGCCGCCCCCGACATCCGCCGCATGCTCGTGCCCATCGGCCCGGTCGCGGTGTTCGGATCGAGCAACTTCCCGTTCGCGTTCTCGGTCGCCGGCGGCGACACGGCGTCGGCGCTCGCCGGCGGCAACAGCGTCGTGCTCAAGGCGCACTCGTCGCACCTCGAGACGTCAGCGCGGTCCCACGCGCGTGCATCACCGCTGCGGCGGCCGAGTACGGCGCGCCCGACGGCCTCATCGGCATCGTCTACGGCACCGAGGCCGGCCGCGTGCTCGTCGCGCATCCGCTCGTCGCGCGCCGTCGGCTTCACCGGGTCGCTCGGCGGCGGGCAGGCGCTGCTCGACATCATCAACGCCCGTCCCGAGCCGATCCCGTTCTACGGGGAGCTCTCGAGCCTCAACCCGCTGATCGTCACGCGCGGGGCCGCCGAGGCCCGCGGGGCCGAGATCGCCGACGGCCTGTTCGGCTCGTTCACCCTCGGCAGCGGGCAGTTCTGCACCAAGCCCGGCATCGCCTTCGTGCCCGACGGCGCCGACGGTGACGCGATCGTCGCGCGCATCGCGGAGCGGGCGACGGATGCCGCGGCATCCGTGCTCCTCAACGAGCGCATCGCGAGCTCGTTCGACGAGATCCGCGACCGCCTCATCGCGACCGGAACGGTCGCGGTCCGCGCGCGCGGCACCGACGGGGTCGACGGATTCACGGCGGCTCCGACCGTGCTCGAGACGACGCGGCATCGGTCACGGCCGAGGTCGCCGAGGAGGCGTTCGGCCCGCTCATCGTCGTCGCGCGCTACGGCGACGACGCGCAGGTCGTGCGCGCGCTCGATGCCGTGCCCGACTCGCTCACCGCGACCGTGCACAGCGAGCCGGACGAGGCCGACGCCGTCGCCGGGCTCGTCCGCGAGCTCGCGCCGCGCGTCGGGCGCATCGTCTTCGACGGGTACCCCACGGGTGTGCGGGTGTCGTGGGCGCAGCACCACGGCGGGCCGTGGCCGGCGACGAACTCGCAGCACACCTCGGTCGGCGTCAGCGCGATCCGGCGGTTCCTGCGTCCGCTCGCCTACCAGGACGCGCCGGAGGTCGCAGCTTCCGGCCGAGCTGCGCGACGCGTACACGGGCATCCCGCGCCGCATCGACGGGCGGCTCGTGCTCGGCTGATCGAGCGCTGATCAGCGGCTGACGGGGTCCGACCCGGCGTTCCGATCGAGGTCGCGCCGGGTCGGGAACCCCTCCCAGTCGCCGGGGTGCGCGCATGCCGCCGCCCCGGTGCGGACGCCCAGCTCGAGCCGGGCCTCGACCGACGCGCCGCGCAGCCGCTCCGCGAGGTATCCGGCGACGAATGCATCGCCCGCGCCGACGGTGTCGACGACGGCGACCGGGATCGCCGCGCGCGAGATCATCCGGCCGTCGAGCAGGGCGAGGGCCCCGCGGTCGCCGAGCTTGATGACGACCTCGGCGGGGCCGAGTGCGGCGATCGCCGTGGCGAGGGCGGGCGCATCGTCTTCGGGCAGGCCGGTGAGCACGGCCGCCTCATCGGCGCCCGCGAACAGGATGTCGCTGCGCCGGGCGATCTCGCGGTACGTCTCGACGGCCGCCTCGGCGGACCAGAGGCGCGAGCGGTGGTTGACGTCGAACGACACGGCGACACCCGCCTCGCGGGCCCGCTCGATCGCGAGGTCGATGCACGCGCGCGCCGACGCCGAGAGCGCCGGGGTGATGCCGGTCACGTGCAGCAGGGCGAAGGCGTTGAAGTCGACGCCATCGAGATCGTCGGGGGAGAGCCGGCTGCCCGCGCTCCCCGTGCGGTAGTAGGTCACGACCGAACGGCCGGCCGACGGCGTCTCCTTGAGCATCAGGCCGGTGGGCCCATCGGGATCGACCGGTGCGATGACGCTCACGCCCTCGGCGCGCAACTCCCGCACGACACGCGCTCCGAGCCCGTCGTCGCCGACGCGGCCGAGCCACGTGACCGGCACGCCGAGCCGCGCGAGGCCGATCGCGACGTTCCCCTCGGCGCCGCCCGTGCCGACCGTGAGCTCGCGCTCGAGCGCGAGGGTGCCGATGCCCTGCGTCCGCAGCGTGCCGATGCCCTCGCCGATCGTCAGCACCCCGCGCGGTCATGACGGCTCCAACTCGACGCACGCGCGGCTCAACCGCTCGATCGCCTCGAAGTCGCCTGCCGCGATCAGGTCGCGCGTCGCCATCCAGCTGCCGCTCACCGCGAACACCGACGGCGAGGCCAGGTACTCGCCGGCGTTCGCCGCGGTCACTCCGCCGCTCGGGAGGAACCGCACGTCGGGGAAGGGTCCGGCGAGGGCGCGCACCGCGGCCAGGCCGCCGAGCGGTCCTGCCGGGAAGAGCTTGAGCCGCGACAGGCCGGTCGCAGTGCACGCTGCACCTCGGTGGCGGTCGCGACGCCGGGGATGACCTCGACGCCGAGCTCGAGCGATCGCTCCACGACGTCCTCGGCGAGACCCGGGCTCACCACGAACCGCGCGCCGGCATCGACGACACGGTCGACGTCGTCGGGGGTGAGCACGGTTCCGGCCCCGACGATGAAGTCGGCGACGGCGCTCGCCGCGGCGATCGCCGCGAGGCCCGGCGTCGGTGCGCAGCGTGATCTCGGCGCAGCCGATGCCGCCGCGGAGCAGCGCTTCGGCGAGGGGCACGGCCCGTCGGGCGTCGTCGAGCACGATGACGGGGACGAAGCGCTGGCCGGTGAGGATCATCGGCCGAGCCATCCGCCGTCGACGGGCAGGATCGACGCCCGAGACGTAGTCCGACGCCGGAGAGGCGAGGAAGACCGTCGCGCCGGCGATGTCCTCGGCGTCGCCCCAGCGGCCGGCGGGGATGCGGTCGAGGATCGCCTTCGAGCGGTCGGGGTCGGCACGCAGCGCCTGGGTGTTGTCGGTCGCGATGTAGCCCGGGGCGATGCCGTTGACCGTCACGCCCCGCGACGGTCCACTCGTTCGAGAGCGCCTTCACGAGGCCGGCGATGCCGGACTTCGCCGCGGCGTACCCGGGAACGTTGATGCCGCCCTGGAAGCTCAGCAGGCTCGCGGTGAAGATGATCTTGCCGCGGCCGCGTTCGAGCATCGCCGCCGGCGACGGCCTGGGTCAGCACGAACTGGCTCGAGAGGTTGACCTCGACGACGCGGTCCCACAGTTCGAGCGGATGCTCCGCCGCCGGTGCTCGCTCGATCGTGCCCGCGTTGTTGACCAGGATGTCGACGTGCCGCTGCCGCGAGCTCGTCGCCGAGGGCGACGACGGCCGCCGCGGTCGGCGAAGTCGACGGCGCGGGCCTCGAACGAGCGCCCGTGCGCCTCGACGGCGGCGGCGATGGCGCTGCCGGTCGGCTCGATCGTGGCGCTCACGCCGATGATGTCGGCACCGGCCGCGGCGAGCGCCTCGGCCATGGCGAAGCCGATGCCGCGCTTGGCGCCCGTGACGACCGCCGTGGTGCCGGTGAGGTCGAAGCTGACGCTCATGCGCCGCCTCCTGCCCGGCCTGCACGTCGACGAGCACCTTCATCGCCCGGCCCGCCTCGAGCTCGGCGAAGGCGGCTCGCGTCTCGGCGAGCGGGACGATCGCGGTGATCAGCAGCTCGGAGGGGATGGTGCCGTCGGCGATGAGCTCGACCGCGCGCTCGAAGTCGGTGCGCTGGTAGACCCGCGCGCCGAGGATGCGCAGCTCCCGCCAGAACACGCGCTGCAGGTCGATCTCGCGCGGGGTCGGGTGGATGGCGACGACGACGATGGTGCCGCGCACCTTCGCGAGGGCGGTGGCGCCGAGCACCGCGGCGGCCGCTCCGGAGACCTCGAAGACGACGTCGGCGCCGGCGCCGCCCGTCCACTCCTCGACCCAGGCGACCTGGTCGACCTCGCGCGGGTCGAGCGTGTCGAACCCGAGGCCCTCGATCTGCGCGCGCCGCCGGGGGTCGAGCTCGATCACGGCGACCTCGGCGCCGAACGCGCGGGCGACGGTGGCGATGAGCACGCCGATGGGTCCGCCGCCGATGACGACCGCCTTCTCGCCCGGCGACGAGCTCGGAGCGGCGCACGTCGTGCACGGCCACGGCGACCGGTTCGACGAGGGCGGCGGCATCCAGCGCGATCTCGGCGGGGAGCGCGACGAGCGTGCTCGCCGGCACGTTCCAGAGCGCCTGCAGCGCGCCGGGCGAGTCGATGCCGATGAAGTCGAGGTTCTGGCAGATGTGGGAGTTGCCGGCGAGGCAGGCGGGACAGGTTCCGTCCCAGGCCAGCGGCATGACGGTGACGGCGTCGCCGACGCTCCAGCCCCTCGACGCCGTCGCCGATCGCGGCGATCGTGCCGCTCATCTCGTGGCCGAACACGAGGGGCGTCTCGACGCGGGCGTCCATGTTGCCGTGCAGGATGTGCAGGTCGGTGCCGCACAGTCCGACGTACGCGACGCGCAGCTGCACCTCGCCCGGCCGGGGCGGCGCGGGCTCGGCCTCTGCGATCGTGATGGTCGAGTCGCCCGTGTATGCGGCGGTCAGCATTGATCCTCCAGGTCGAGATGTCGAGAACGGCGTTCATTCGAGAAATTCAGATGATCTATCGAGCCGCTGCCTCTCGATTATCGCAGCAAAATGGAAATCTGGCACCCAGTCGTCTAACCTTTAGACAATCACGCCGTCTCTCCTGGAGGTACTCGATGCTGAGTCGCACGCTGCGGTCCGGCCTGTCCGTGACCGAACTCGGGTTCGGCGCCGCGCAGCTCGGCAACCTGTTCCGCGAGACGACCGACGACGAGGCGCGGCGCCGCGGTCGAGGCGGCCTGGGACGCCGGCATCCGCTACTTCGACACCGCGCCGCACTACGGACTCGGCCTGTCCGAGCGCCGCCTCGGCGCCGCCCTCGCCGGCCGCCCCCGCGACGAGTACGTGCTCTCCACCAAGGTCGGGCGCCTCCTCGTCCCGAGCGGCTACCCCGAGGGCACGATGGACGACGAGGGCTTCGCGGTTCCCGCCGACCTCGCGCGCGGCAGTACGACCTCAGCCGCGACGGCATCCGCCGCTCGGTCGACGAGAGCCTCGAGCGACTCGGGCTCGACCGCATCGACATCGCCTACCTCCACGATCCCGACGACCACGGGCCGGCGGCGCATCGCCGAGGCGATCCCGGCGCTGATCGAGCTCCGCGACGAGGGCGTCGTCGGCGCGGTGGGCGCCGGCATGAACCAGTCGGCGATGCCGGCCGAGTTCGTGCGCCGCCACGACGTCGACGTGATCATGCTCGCCGGGCGCTACACGCTGCTCGAGCAGGGAGCGCTCGACGACCTGCTGCCGCTCGCCGTCGACCGCGGCGTCGGCATCGTCGCCGCCGCGGTCTACAACTCGGGCCTGCTCTCGCGCCCGCGCCCCGCGGCCGACGCGCACTACGACTACGGCCCCGCCCCCGAGGCGATGATCGCCAGGGCGAACGCCATCGCCGACACCTGCGAGGAGTTCGGCATCACGCTGCCCGAGGCGGCGATCGCGTATCCGCTGCGGCATCCGGCCGTCGTCTCGGTCGTCGTCGGCATGCGCACGGCCGACCAGGTCGTCGGCACCGCCGAGCGCTACGAGGCGCGGCTTCCGCAGGACTTCTGGCGCGTGCTCTCCGAGCGAGGGCTCACGCGCGATGCCTGAGGTGTCAGTCCTGGTCGGAGTCGGCCGGAGCGAGATGGCTCGCCGTGTACTCCTCGACGCCGAGCACGTGCGCCGCCATGCGGATGCGGGCCCGCTCGGGGTCGTGCGCCGTGAGCGCGTCGAGGATCGCGCGGTGCTCGCGCTGGGTGTCCTGCACGGCCCCGCGCTGGTGGATCGCCCGCCACAGGCGGGCGCGCGCGGTGCGACTGACGAGCGCCTCGATGATCGCGGCGAAGGCCGGGTTGCCGCTCGCGTTCGCGATGAGCCGGTGGAAGGCCGTGTCGACGTCGATCGTCGCCTCGAGGTCGACGTCGTCGTCAGCGAGCAGGCCCTCGCCGTGGTCGAGGATGCGCCGGGCCTCGGCGAGATCGTCGTCGGAGATGAGCAGCGCAGCACGGGCGGCGGCCTCGGGTTCGAGCGCGCGCCGCACGCCGAGCAGGTGCACGCTGTTCTCGGGGCTCTGCAGTTCGGCGAGGATGCCGAGCGGTTCGAACAGCTGGCTCGGCTCGAGCGAGGTCACGTAGGTGCCGTCGCCCTGCCGGGTCTCGAGCACGCCGAGGATGACGAGCGCGCGCACGCCCTCGCGCAGCGGTCCGCGCGAGACGCCGAGTCGTTCGCCGAGCTCGCGCTCGACCGGCAGTCGCGAACCGGCGACCAGCTCGCCGCTCATGATCATCTGCCGGATGCCGTCGATCACGACGTTCGATCGCGATCGCGCCGGCTCGCCGGCCGTGGATGGGGTGCTCATGGCGACAGCCTAGGCGAGCACGCCCGCCACGACCGACAATTCATCAGATCTTTCGCCGAGCCCGTGGAGGAGCACGCATGAGCGGCATCATCGACGCCCACCAGCATGTCTGGGACCTCGAACAGGCCGAGTACGCCTGGCTCGGTCCCGAGGCCGGCGTGCTCTACCGGAACTTCGGCATGGACGACGTCGCGCCCTGAGTTCGCGGCCGCAGGCGTGACGGGAACCGTGCTCGTGCAGTCGGCCGACAACGACGACGACACCGAGCACATGTTCGCGGTCGCCGAAGCCGCGCCCATCGTGCTCGGCATCGTCGGCTACGTTCCGCTCCACGAACCCGAGCGGGCCGCCGAGCGGCTGGCCGAACTGCAGCAGCGCCCGCTGCTTCTGCGGCGTGCGCAACCTCATCCACGACCGGCCCGACCCGCACTGGCTGCTGCGCCGCGACGTCGACGAGGGCCTCGGCCTGCTCGAGCGGGCGGGGGTTCCGTTCGACGTCGTCGGCGTCCTGCCCGAGCACCTCGAGGCCGTGCTCGCGATCTCGGAGCGGCATCCCGATCTCGACATCGTGATCGACCACCTCAACAAGCCGCCGATCGGGCTCGCCGACCACGAACCGTGGGCGTCGCTCATGACGCAGGTCGCCGCGCAACCCGCGCGTGCGCGGCAAGGTCTCGGGCCTGTACGCCGCCACCGGCGATCCGGACGACTGGACGGTCGACGCCATCCGGCCGATCTTCGACCACGTGCTCGACGCCTTCGGCCCCGACCGGCTGATGTACGGCGGCGACTGGCCGGTCTCGCTCATCGCGGGCGGGTACGCCCGCGTGTGGTCGGGCATCGACGAACTGCTCGGCGGACTCGACGCCGCCGACCGGGACCTCATCCTCGCGGGGACCGCCCGCTCGTTCTACTCACTTCCAGAATCGGAGACCATCGGATGACTGAACTGTTCACTCTCGCGCGGCTGGGCGCGGCGGGCCACGAGGTCCCGGTCGTGCGCTCGGGCGGGCGCCTGCTCGACGCGCGCAGCGTCGCGAGCGACTTCGACGCGGCGTTCTTCGCGGGCGGCGGCCTCGACCGGGTGCGCGACGCGCTCGGCGAGCTCCCCGAGTTCGACGGCGAGGGCCAGCGCGTCGGCGCCCCGATCGCGCGCCCCGGCAAGATCGTCTGCATCGGCCTCAACTACCGCGACCACGCCGAGGAGACCGGGCGCGGCGCTCCCGGCCGAGCCGGTCGTGTTCATGAAGGACCCGTCGACCATGGTCGGCCCGTTCGACGACGTGCTCATCCCGCGCGGATCGACCAAGACCGACTGGGAGGTCGAGCTCGGCGTCGTGATCGGCACGACCGCCCGCTACCTCGACTCGCCCGACGAGGCCCTCGGCCACGTCGCCGGCTACGCCGTCTCGCACGACGTGTCCGAGCGCGAGTTCCAGCTCGAGCGCGGCGGCCAGTGGGACAAGGGCAAGAGCTGCGAGACGTTCAACCCGTTCGGGCCCGACCTCGTGCCGGCCGACGCAGGTCGGCGACCCGCAGGAGCTCGGGCTGCGGCTCTGGGTCAACGGCGAGCTGCGGCAGGACGGCTCGACCGGCAACATGATCTTCTCGGTCGCGCACGTGATCTGGTACCTGCAGCCAGTTCATGGTGCTGCACCCGGGCGACGTCATCAACACGGGCACGCCGGCCGGCGTCGCGCTCGGCCTCCCCGGCACGCCCTACCTGCGCGAGGGCGACGTCGGTCGAGCTCGAGATCGACGGCCTCGGCCGCGCGAGCCAGCGGATGGTGCAGGCATGAGCGCCGGCGAGTTCGACGGCCTCGTCGCGGTCGTCACCGGCGGGGCATCCGGAATCGGCCTCGCGACCGCCGAGACGCTCGCGGCTCGCGGCGCGACGGTCGCCGTGCTCGACCGCAACATCGACGGCCTGCCCGACGCGCTCACCGGCTTCGTCGCCGACGTCTCCGACCGCGCGTCGGTCGACGCAGGCCATCGCGGCGATCGCCGACCGGTTCGGCGGCATCGACATCGTCGTGAACAACGCCGGCATCAGCGCGGTCGGCACCGTCGAAGAGAACGACGACGCCGAATGGGCGCGCGTGCTCGACATCAACGTCGTCGGCATGGCGCGGGTCACCGCGGCGGCGCTGCCGTGGCTGCGCCGATCGGATGCCGCGGCCGTGGTCAACCTCGCGTCGATCGCCGCGCTCAACGGGCTGCCGCAGCGCGCGCTGTACTCGGCGTCGAAGGGCGCCGTGCTCGCGCTGACCTACGCGATGGCGACCGACCACGTCGGCGAGGGCATCCGCGTGAACTGCGTGAGCCCGGCGACCGTGGCGACGCCGTTCGTCGAGCGGATGCTGCAGGGCTTCGCCGATCCCGTGGCCGAACGCGCCGCGCTCGACGCCCGGCAGGCCACCGGCCGCATGGTCGAGCCGGCCGAGGTCGCCGCGGCGATCGCCTACCTCGCGAGCCCGCTGTCGGGCTCGACGACGGGAACGGCGCTCGACGTCGACGGCGGCATGACGCACCTTCGGGTGCGCCCGGCGGGGGCGCGCGCATGAAGCGGCTCGCCTCGGTGATCGGGATGCCGGCCGAGAACCGCGAGGAGTACGAGCGCCTGCACGCGGCGGTGTGGCCGGCGGTGCTCGAGCGATTGACGCGCAGCAACATCCGCAACTACTCGATCTACCGCCACGGCGAGGTGCTGTTCGCCTACATGGAGTACGTCGGCGACGACTTCGAGGCCGACATGGCGGCGATCGCAGCCGACCCGGCGACACAGGAGTGGTGGTCGGTGTGCGAGCCGCTGCAGCGCCCGTTCCCCGAGCGCGCGGCCGGGCGAGTGGTGGATGGAGATCCCCGAGGTGTTCCACCTGGATTGACGTGCGCGAGCGGGATCGCAGCTCGTCAATGCCTCACGTACATGCCGGGGCAGGACTCAATCGGAGGTGCGCGCGCTGACGACGCGCATGGCGTCGCCCTCGACCCGGACGACGCAGCGGAGCTCGGCGTAGTCGTAGTTGCCGGATTCGTTGACGGAGGTCACGGTGCCCGACACGCGCTGGGCGCCGTCGGCCTCGGTGATGTCGAACGACCGACCCACGTCGATCTCGGAGTGTCCCCGCCGTTCGAGGCTGGCCTCCACCTCGGACTGGCACATGGACTCCACGGTCGCCGGGCGGCTGCGCTCCCGCTGCCACGACGCTCGCGACCACGGCCGCGCCGCCGGCGACGACGAGGACGGGCACCGCGATGCGCGCCCACAGCGGGTTCGCGCGAACCAACTCGATTGCGTGGCGGGCGCCTCGGGGGTGAGCTCGCCGGTTTCTGGTGTCATGGCAGCAAACTAGGCCGCACGCGTCGGCGCGGCATCCGTGTGCTGCACGGATCTTCGCCGGCTGCGCGGTACGGTCTCGCCGCGCGGTCGCTACATCATCGACTGCAGCAGCTGCGTGGCCCGCTGGTTGTCGTCCGTCGCGAGGACGACGCGGTTCCTGGTGGCCACATAGGCGAGCGAGATGTTGATGCCGGCGTCGGCGAGCGCCCGCGTCATGCCGCCGAGAATGCCCGGCGTGTCGACGTCGGGGTCGGGCAGTGCCGGACTGACGATGACGTCGGTCACGGCCTCGACCGCGATGCCGGCCTCCTCGAGCGCAGCCGTGGCGCGCGCGACGTCGTCGACGAGGACGTGGACGGTGCCCTTTCCGCCTTCCATGGTCGCGCAGAAGCCCTCGATGTTGACACCCGCGTTGCCGAGCGCCTCGCCGAGCTTGGCCCCCTCGCCGGGCCGGTCCTCGAGGATGATCGCGAGATCCTTCGCCATGACGGCACCTCCTTCTCGGATGCCTCAGGTCTACGCCCGTGCCCGCGGCGCGTCAACGCTTCGGCGGGCGACGTGAGACGCAGCGGAGAACCGACGGGCGGAGCATCCGTTCGGGCACTCCCATCTAGCATGATCGGGTGGACTTCTCCTTCGCCTTCACTCCCGACCTCATCGCCGTCTTCGTCACCCTGTTCGTGCTCGAGATCGTGCTCGGCGTCGACAACGTCATCTTCATCTCGATCCTCGCGTCGAAGCTGCCGAAGGAGCAGCAGGCCCGCGCACGCAACCTCGGCCTCACGCTGGCCATGGTGATCCGCGTGGTGCTGGTGTTCTTCGCCGGGTGGATCATCACGCTGAAGGAAGACGTCGTCGTCTGGTTCGGCATGGGCTTCTCGGTGAAGGACTTCATCCTGATCGCGGGCGGGCTGTTCCTCGTCTACAAGGCGGTCACCGAGATCCACCACAAGCTCGAGGGTGCCGAGGAGGAGCACGGCGCGGCGCCCAAGCGCATCACGTTCGGCTCGGTGCTCGCGCAGATCCTCGCGCTCGACATCGTGTTCTCGCTCGACTCGGTGATCACGGCCGTCGGCATGACCGAGAACCTCGTCGTCATCGTCACCGTCGTCGTGCTCTCGTTCGGCATCATGCTCTTCGCGTCGCGGTTCATCTTCTCGTTCGTGAACCAGCACCCGACGGTGAAGATGCTCGCCCTCTCGTTCCTGCTGCTCATCGGCGTGTTCCTCATCGCCGAGGGCTTCGGCGTGCACATCGACAAGGCCCTCATCTACGCGCCGATGGCGTTCGCCATCCTCGTCGAGGCGCTGAACCTCGTCGCCTCCGCGCGCAAGGCCAAGCGCGAGCAGCGACGCCAGCACGCCGTGCAGCTGCGCCCGCAGTACCCCGACGTCGACGAGTCGGTCGCGGTGTCGGCGGCGCTCTCGAAGGGCGAGGCGGGCGCCGGTTCGGTCGGCTTGTCGAACCGCCCGGTAGCGGGCGAATCGGATGTCGCGGAGGAGCGCGCCGGGCTCGGCTGAGCTTCGGGGTGCGGCGGCTCCGGCGCCGCGGCTGCCGGGTGAATCAGGCCGGGTCGATCCTGAGCACCGTCGCCGACTCGCCGACGGTGAGGTCGTCGATGACACGGATGCCGCGAGCGAGGTCATCGACGTCGCCGATGACGGTGCCGAACCGCTCGCGATCACTGCACACCGCCGTCACGCTCACGAAGTGCGTCTGGAGATCCCAGGTGTACGTGGCGAACGGCGGGCGACCGCCCTGCGGAAGCGGCATGGCGAGCTTCTCACCGACGCCGAGGTAGGTACCGCGGAACTCCTCGGTGTCGTCGTACTCGATCGGCATCGATGCTCGGGCGACCCGCAACTGCGGCGTCGCGGCCTGGATCTGCGCCATCGCCACGAGCAACTCGGGCTCGGCCTTCCAGACCCACACGAGTACCCGGCCGTCGGCCTTGCGCATGAGGAATGGAACGGCCTGACTCATCGCCCACGCGGTGAAGCCACCGCCGGCGCCGGACGGCGCCGCGTCGGGGCCCTTCGCCTGCGACAGCAGCATCGCGATCGCCGCCTTGCGGTGGCGGCGACCGCGGAAACCGAGGGAGGCCGTGACGGGCACCCACTTGGATCGATCGGGCTCTGCTTGGAGTCTGGGCACGCTCTCAGCCTACGAGTGGCCACCAGCACAGCGAGCACGATCGCTCCAGCACGAAACGGGTGCCCTCCCGCTCTGCACGAGCGGAAGGGCACCCGGGTCACCGAGCGGCGGCGATCAGTCGGCCGCGTAGATGCCGAGCTCCCAGATCGAGTAGCCCCACGTCGTCTTGCGGTCGATGCCCTGCATGCGCACGTACTGCACCGGCTCGCTCTCGTCGAACGTGAACAGGTCGAGCCCGCAGGTCGAGTCGTCGACCGTGCGGATCGTCGTCCACGTGGTGCCGTCGTTCGAGGTCTGCAGCTCGTAGGCGTTCGCGCAGGCGGACTCCCACGTTGAGCGTGATGCCGCGCACGACCGTCGGCTCAGCGAGCTTCACCTGCACCCACGAGTTGTCGTTGTAGCCCGAGGCCCAGCGCGTCGACGTGTTGTCGTCGTTGACGTTCTGGGGGCCGAACTGCGGCACCTCGGTGCTCGAGGCGGTCGCCGTGCCGTCGGGAGCGACGTTGACGACGTCGCCCGCCTCCCACATGGCGAGCGTGAACCCGATGCGACCGTGGAAGACGTCGAGCACGCCGTCGGCGATGCGCACCTTGGCCTTGCCCCACGAGTTGTCGGCCGGGTCGACGACCACCGCTGCAGCCTGCGCGGCGGTGGCCTTCGCCGAGGCGGCGAGCTCGCCGGAGGTCGCGTCGTCGCCGTCGATCCGTGCCTGCACGGCGTCGAGGAGCTGCACGTCGCCTGGCCCCAGAGCGCCGTCGCATCGAGCCAGGGGCTCGCGTCGGAGAGGAACGCCGGGTCGGTGGGTCCGCTGCGGATCGCCGCGGGCGCATCGGCGATCGACTGGGCGTAGTCACGCAGGCCCGCGACGGCCGCGGCCTTGTCACCGGCGTCCCAGCGCTCCCAGAACTCGGCGATGCGAGCCGCGAGCTCGGGCGACTGCGGCTGCCACGGCGCCCCGAAGCTCGGGGCGAGGTGGTTGAGGTCGGCGAACACGCGCAGTGCGGCGCTCGTGGTGGCATCGCCGTTCGCGACGTAGCGGAGCGCCTGCGACCAGTTGTGGCCCGCGTCGTACGCCTCGTCGTTCCAGGTGAAGTCGGCGACGCCGAAGATCGCGATCTTGCTGGCCGCAGCCTGGTTCATCGGGTTCGAGACGATGCCCGAGAGGTACTCGCCGAGGCCGGCCTCGCGCTTGTCGTAGGGCGCCAGCAGCAGGCGGCCGGAGGTCTGGCCGTAGTCGTTGACCGGGTAGTTGTCCCAGAGGAAGGTCGGTCCGCCGAAGACGGTGGCGGCCTTCTTGGCCTGGTCGACCGTCACCGACTGCGGAACGACGCCCTCACCGGTCCACATCACGACGACGTCCTCGTCCATGCCGCGCAGCGCGGTCTTGTAGCCCGAGTCGGTCGTGTTGTAGTACTCGGTGGGCACCATCTGCAGCGGGTAGACGCCCTCGTGCGTCTCGACGAACTCCTTCTGCACCCGGTCGAGGAAGGTCGCCTGCGCGATCCCCGCCGTGCGGGCACTCGGTGCGCCGAACGCGGCGCGGTCGCCGTCGCAGTGCCAGCGACCGTAGTCGATGTCGTCGAGGGGGATGTTGAACGCGCGGACCCCGAGGTCGTACATCTGCTGCAGCTTGGTCACGAGCGCCTGGTAGTCGGCGTCGCTCGAGTAGCAGACGGTGTTGCCGGGCGAGAGCGCGAAGGTGAAGCGCACGTGGTTCTCGGTCGCCGTCGTGCACGAGGTCGCCCAGCTCTGCGAGCTTGTCGGCGGGGTAGGGATCACGCCAGCGATCGCGGTGATAGGGGTCGTCCTTCGGGGCGTAGATGTACGTGTTCGCCTTGACGTCGCCGTAGAACTCGATCTGGTCGAGCCGCTCGTCGTGCGACCAGGGCTCACCGTAGAAGCCCTCGATCGTTCCGCGCAGCGGCATCGACGGGTAGTCGCTGATCGAGGCGCCGGCGACGCGGTAGCCGCCGTCGTCCTTCGGAACGAACAGCTGGTCGAGGGTCTTGACGGCGTAGAACTGCCCGGCCGGGTCGACACCGCCGAGTGCGATGGTGCCGAGCGGTCCTGCGGATGCGTCGGCCCGGACCGCATAGCCCTCGGCGTGGGACGGGCACCTCCGTCGCGCCGAGCGCGGAATCGATGTCGGCCCTCGAGGCCGCGCCCAGCTCGATCGTGAGCGGAGCCGTGCCCGATGCGCTGCGCGCGCTCGTCGATGCGGTCGACACCGTGCTCGCCCAGGGTCGCGCGCAGCTCAGCCAGCGCAGCGGCGTCGGTGCTGTCGTCGACGACGACCTCGACGCGCCCCGGCACGTTGATGTCGGCGCCGGCGCGGGTCGATCGACTGCGGTGTCGGACTCACCGTTGGCAGTGGGCCCGCCGGAGGGGCTGCAGCCGCTGGGAGCGGAGCGAGTACCCCGGCAAGCGCGACGGCGCAGACTCCCACCGTCGCGAACGTTCTCCGAATTGATTGCATCATTGCCTCCAACTGTCTCGACGACTCTGTCTCTTGCGCGATGCCGTGAATCCAGTCGCCAGACCTTCCCGTCCGCCATGGTGCACGGCAGACGGGCATGGCGCAGGCGCAGCCAGTAGAGGCTCACAACCTTGGTCGCGGGCTTCGAGTGTGCTGTTATAGGGATCTCAGCAATCACTTTGTTGACTTAGTAAACTAAGTAATCACGAACCTAGGCGATCACGAAGCCGAGCGTCAAGAGGCAAGATGTCTCGTGCAGCGCGAAGCCATCCGCGACCGCCGAGCCCGACCGAGGACACCATGACAGTGAGCACCGCCAGCCCGCAGCGCAAGTCCAACCTGCTGCGCCGTTTCGCGCGCACCGGTCTGCTCGACGCGCAGGCGGCGATCCGGCGTGAGCACCTGCTTCGGGCACTCAGCCTGATCGCGCGGGAGCCCGCCCCGGTCACGCGGGCGGTCATCGCCCGGCTGACGGGCCTCACCTCGGCGACGGCGTCATCCCTCGTCGCGGAATTGATCGAACTGGGCCTCGTCACCGAGACCGGCCCCGCCGAGAGCACCGGCGGCAAGCGCGCGACGCGCCTCGAGATCGAGAGCAGTGCCTATCTCATCCTGGTGGCCGTCGTGCGCACGCGCGCCGTCGATACCGCGCTCATCGACCTCGCCGGGCGCACCGTCGCGAGCCGCCGTCTCGATGTCACCGATGGCATGGACGTCCCAGTGGTCGTCGATGCCGTTCGCGAGCTTGCCGAGGGATTCGAACCGCGAATCCTCGCCGCCTGCGTGCAGGTGCCCGGCGTCACGGCCGGCGGTGTCGTCGTCGAGAGCGTGCAGCTGGGCTGGTACGGCGTGCCGATCGCCAGCATCCTCGAAGAGGCGATCGGCGCGCCGACCTCCGTCGTGAACGACGTCGATGCCGAGGCGCTCACCGAGGCGGTCGACGCCGAAGACGGGGAGATTCGCCTGGTGGTCCACCTCGGCGAGGGCGTCGGCGCCGCCGTCACGAATGGCGGCGCGCTCATGGCAGGCGCCACCGGCCGAGCCGGTGAGATCGGACACGTTCGGGTGGTCTTCGAAGGCGCCCGGGCCACCTGCCGATGCGGCCTGTCGGGATGTCTCGAGTCAGCCACCTCGATGAGCGCGATGCTCGGCGACGCGTACACCGACGAACTCGACGATCACGACACGAGCCTGCTCGCATCGACGGCTGAATCGCGCGAACGCATGGGGTTCGGGGCCCGCGCCCTCTCGCGCGCCCTGCGCATCATCTCGGCGCTCCTCGACCCGCACGAGATCATCATCGCCGGCGCGGCCCCGGCACTCGGAGCCCACTTCCTCGGAGCGCTGCGGGATGAGTTCGAGATGTATCCGGCGAAGGGCACGGCTCCAGTGCCGATCCGCTACGGACGCCCCGAACTCAGTCGCTACCTCGGGCCGGCACGGTCTGCGATCACGCCGATCCTCGGCGACGCGCTCCCGCTCACCGACGCGGCGTAGGCGCCGCGGACGCGGCTCAGAGTGCGGCGCGCTGATGCCTTGACGCCGACGAAGATGCAACTCATGGTTGCAATACGTCTCGCCAATCTGCAACCCTAGGTTGCAACGTTCAGAGAGCGAGAATGGAGGCGGCGTCATGCTGCTCGAGAACAAGGTGGCCGTGATCCACGGCGGTGGCGGTTCGATCGGAGGCGCGGCGGCGCGCGTGTTCGCCCGCGAGGGCGCGCGGCTGTTCCTCGCAGGCAAGAGCCTGCCGCGACTCGAGGCTGCGGCATCCGTTGCCAGAGCCGAGGGGGCGGAGGTCTCGATCGCCGTCGTCGACGCGATGGACCAGGCTGCCGTCGATCGGCACGTCGATGAGGTGGCGGATGCCGCCGGCCGCATCGACATCGCGCTGAACGCGGTGGGATTCGACCACGTGCAGGGCCTGCCGATCGCCGAGACGTCGCTCGACGACTACCTGCATCCCGTGGTCGGGTACCTGCAGACGAACTTCGTGACCGCGAAGGCGGTGTCGCGGCACATGATCGCGCAGGGGAGTGGCGTGATCCTCACGATCTCGACGCCGGGTGCGCGGCTCACCGGCCGCGGGCTCATCGGCAACGCGGCCCAATCGGCCGGGCTCGAGGGGTTCTCGCGCGCGCTCGCCGGCGAGCTCGGGCCCGATGGGGTTCGGGTCGTCTGCGTGCGTCCGCACGCGATGTCGGATGCCCTCGCCACCTCGTACACGCGCGACATGTTCGGCCGCACGGCCGAGGCGAGCGGCATCCCCATGGATGAGTGGCTCACCGGCTTGGTGGGCATGACCCTGCTCGGCCGGCTGCCGGTGCTCGACGAGGTCGCGGAGTACCTCGCATTCGCGGCATCCGATCGTGCTCGCTCGATGACCGGGGCGATCGCGAACCTGTCGGCGGGGGCGCTCGTCGACTGAGCCGCGATGTCGGCGGCGTCGAGCGCGCCGAGTCGGCACGCAGTTTGCGTCGGTTGGTGATCTCGGATGTCGCGACGATGACGACGAGTACGACCACCGCGCCGGCGACCGCGAGCGCCGCATCGACGACTGCGGTCGCGAACGCGAGTGCGATCGTCAACAGCAGGGCGGGGATCGCCCAGCCGAGTACGGCGCGAAGCGGTCGACCGAAGCGCAGCGAGATGATCGCGTTCGTCGCGTAGAAGATGGCGATGCCCCCGCAGAGCGCGATGGCCGATGCCTGGGGGAGCGGTTCGTCGGGATGCTCGATCGCGCTGTCGAGGGCGCCGGAGATGGCCGTCACGCCGACGACGATGAGGAACGGCAGGAAGGCGACGGTGTCGCGGATCGCCCGGTAGTCGCCGGCCGCGCGCAGCTGCTCGAGCCCGACGCGCATCGCATCGGTGCCGTACATGAAGAACGACCAGGCGAGCAGCCGCCGAGGCCGCACGCCCGAGCCCCGGGCTCGTCGCGTGACCGCGGTCGAGAGCTCCGACGTGACAGGCAGCCCGAAGTCGGAGGATGCCGTCGATGTTCAGCGGCTGTGCCGCCCATCTGCTTCTGGTGATCGAGCAGCGTCTTCGACGACGATGAGCTCAGTCCGAACAGCACGGGATCGGCAGCCAGATCGAGACGAACCAGAGCACCGCCGTGGCGCCGTTGTAGACGAGCAGGCGAGTTCGCGACGCGCGCCGCTGCCCCACGACGCGTGACCCAGAGGCCGAGCAGCACGATCCTGAGCCGCGTTGCCCGTCGGCGAACAGCCATGCCCGCTCGCCGGTCGCCTCGGGGGCGGCGACGGCGATGGCTCCGACCGCGAACATCGCGGCGAGCATGACGAGTGCGAGCTGCCGCCGGCTGAGCGATCGGCATCACATTCACGGTGAAGGTCAGGTTGACCCCGACCACCACACCGAGGCGAACAGCACGGTGAACGTCAGGTCGCCGACCGAGGGGTGCTCGTGCAGCGGGTGGGCGAGCTGGCCGACGAGCGCCACGAAGATGAGGTCGAAGAACATTCCATGAGGGCGCTCGTCCAGTGGAGCCGCGGTGCGATCGCGGTCGGCCCGCGATGCTCGGTGCCTCGACCCACGCGATGCGATGCGCACTCAGACTCGGCCATCGTGAACCTCCTCGTTCGCCCTCGACGCTCACGCTAGCGCGCACAATTGAGGCATGGTCGAGATCTCCGATGACGACTTCGAGCGCCTGGTCGCCGAGGAGCTCGACGCGCTCCCCGACGAGATGATCCGTGGCATCGAGAATGTCGCGATCGTGGTCGAGAGCCAGCCGCTGGGGCAGCGGCCGCGGCTGTTCGGGCAGTACCGCGGGCATCCGCTGACCACGCGCGGGGTCTACGGTTTCGGGGAGCTCCCCGATCGGATCACGCTGTACAAGAACAACCTGCAGGCGCACAGTGCCGACCTCGACGCGCTGCGTTCGCGGGTGCACATCACGCTCGTGCACGAGATCGGTCACTACTTCGGGCTCGACGACGCTCGGCTCCGAGAGCTCGGCTGGGCGTAGGCAGTCATTGCCGCCAGCGTACGCGCCCGCGTGACCGAGATCGATGCGCGTCACTCTCAGGCGACCTTCGTAGCATCGGGGCATGTTCCTGTTCATCGGCGTGTTCCCGCGCGAGCGGGAGATCGCCGCGGCGAGCTTCCGCTGCGACCACTGCCATGACGAGGCCGCGCAGCACATCATCGAGAACGGCAGCCGGCTCTGGCTGTTCTTCATCCCGCTGTTCACGTTCGCGCGCCGATACGTCATGATCTGCTCGAACTGCGGGTGGACCACCGAGGTGAGTCGCGAGCTGGCGAAGCGCGTCTCCGACTTCGCGGCGCACAACCGGCCGCGGCGGTGACGCGCGAGGCAGCGGGACTCGCTGCGTCGGTGCCGCAGCCGCATTCTCAGCTCTGCGGCGTGCCCGCCGGCTCGCCGGCGAGCAGGTTCGACACGAAGCCGCCGATCTCGCGACGGAGCCCGGCGTACGCCGACGGATGCGGCGTCTCCGATTCGACGAGCTCGGCGATGCGCTCGAGCGTCGGTCGCGCGAGCCCGCCGACGGCGGGCGACCATGAGCCGAGGTGCGCCTCGAGGTCGTCGATCGTGAGGTCGGCGTGCCGGTACACGCCGTTCACGGCGAACGCCATCCTCCCGTCGTTCGGCTGGTGCCGCAGCGGTACGGTGTCATAGGCGGGCGCGAGCGCCGCCGGCGCGTCGAACGGATGCAGCAGCGCGAGGTTCTTGGCGTGGAGGTCGACGTTGCCGATCGCGACGGCGAGCACGACGGTTTTCGCGAGGCGTTCGACCGACAGGCGGTCGGCCTGCGACCTCACGAGCGCGTGGATGCGGTCGAGCGTCGCCGCGCCGCCCTGCTCCTGGTACTTCTGGGTGCGCGGGATGCCGAGCGCCTGGCACATGTCCTCTTGGTGCACTCGCCCGGTCGGGGCATCGGCTGACCGGTCGTACCGCTCGATCACGAGCGCCCGGATGTCGCCGAACTCGTCGATCCACGTCTCGTACTCGGCGAGGCCGAGCGCGCGTGCGATGCGAGCGCCGTACTCCTCGTCGAAGATCATCGTCGGGTACCGCGCGACCTCGGGCTTCAGGATGTGCGTGGACGGGTACCCGTCGTGCACGCGGTGCCACGCGTCGTCGACGCGAGCGAGCACGACCTTGGGTTGCACGCCGTTCAGCGAGGTCTTGCCGGTCGACCGATCGTTGCCGAGCGGCAGCGCGGCCGGACTCCGCAGGAGCCGGCTGACCCCATCGCGATCGATGGGGGTCGTGAACGGGGTGCGCGGCTCGCCGGGCGCCGTCGCGTCGTAGATCTGGAGTGCGCCCGCCACGTCGCGGCCGTAGTGCGCCAGCAGGCCGAGCACGTCGAACTCGGGCAGCCGAGCCTGGGCGGCGAGATCGGTCAGCAGGTCGCCTTCGGGAAGGAGTTCGGCGAAGAAGTTGCGTCGCCGTGCGACCTGCGATCGATTCCCGAAGGGAACCAGGGGCACGGATGTCGACAGCTGGGTGCTGCCCAGCCCGAAACGTTCGATCGCGGTGCCGGCCGCCTCGAAATCGAACCGGCGCCAGTCGGCCCCGACGAGGCGACCGACCTCGTGCCCGTAGAGTTCGACGGCGAGCTCAGGCATCGTCGCGCCTGGTGGGCTCGTCGAGCTCGGCGTACAGCCGAACCCCAGTCGCGTCGAGCATCGCGAACAGCCGCTCGGTGAGCTTGCCAGGCTTGCCCGCCTCCATCTCGGAGACCCAGCGCTGCGTCAGCCCGAGCTCAGCAGCGAGCTCGCGCTGGCTCAACCCGCGCGCGAGTCGCCCCTGTTGCAGCATCAGACCGAGCGTCTCGGCGTTCGGCACCCGTCCTCGATACGCCATGGTGAAGCCTCCCGCTCACTACGAATTCGTAGTCATGCTACTCGACTACGTTTTCGTAGTCAATTCACACGACTACCAATTCGTAATCGCATGCAACAATGACCGTATGCACGAAGAGGTGCTCATCACCAAGGTCGCAAACGCGCTGATCGAAGATGTCAACGTGCACGTCACCGTGCCGATGATCTCGATGTTCCGCGCAGCCTTGGGCGGATTGTGGGTCGGCGGCAGGGTCACGCTCACCACGAAGACCGTGAGCTTTTCAGCGAACGGGGTCAACCGCATGATGCAGTCCGGGACCCTTGACGTCAGCGTGCCGCTCGCGCAGGTCACCGATGTGAAAGTCCTCCCAGGGGTCTTCACGAAGATCGTGGCGATAACGACTCCGGAGTTCGTCTTCAAGGTGCGCTGCTACCGTGCGGCCAGCTTTGCGGAAGCGATACTGGCTGCTCGTGATCGGCTCGTGGGCTAGAGCAGCCAGGTTCGGCCGCGCCGCCCGAAGCAGTTACCGCACGTGCTCTGAGCTTCTTCGGATTCCCGACCCCATGAATCGCCGAGATCCGGTCGTCGGCGAACTCGAGCGCGAGCACGGAGATGACCCGCCCCCGGCGGCGGATGACGACCCCGGGCTCGGCGTTCACCTCCGCCACCTGGAACTCGAGGCCCGGCCCGCTGACCCCGGCGAGGAATTGCCGGGCGACGGTCTCGGCCCCGGTGACCACCTCGGTCGGCGCGTCTGGGAAGACCCCGCCTGAGTCGAAGTGGCCCGTGGCATCCGTCGCGAGCACAGCGACCAGCCCGGCGAGGTCGCCGTCGGACGCGGCGGCGGCGAAGCGCTCCGACAGTCGGCGGGCGGCGGCGGGATCGACGGAGAACCGGGCTTCGCCCTGCGCGGCGATCCGCTTCCGCGCGCGTGACGCAGACTGACGCGCGCTCGCCGGGCTCACGCCGAGGACGTCGGCGATGCGGTCGAAGCCGAGGTCGAACACGTCGTGGAGGAGGAACGCCGTGCGTTCTGCGGGCGTGAGCTGTTCGAGCACGACGAGCAGCGCCATCCGCACCGAGTCATCGAGAGTGACGCGGTCCTCGGGAAGCGTCCGCTCGTCGGTGACGATCGGTTCTGGCAGCCAGGGCCCGACGTAGGCGCGACGGGAGTGCTCGTGCGCGCGCAGCCGGTCGATCGCGAGCCGGGACGCGACCGTGATCAGCCACGCGCGCGGCTCGTCGAGCGGCTCCGCGTCGGGCTCGTCGCTGCGGGCGAGCAGCCGGAGGTAGGTCTCCTGGGTGACATCCTCGGCCTCGGCGACGGATCCGAGTGCCCGGTAGGCGACGTCGCGGACGACGTGACGGTGCGCGGTCCACAGGTCGGCGAAATCGGTCATGACAAGAAGACGATCCACCCACGGCGAATGTGACGCAAGCACGGATGTCGCTGTCACATCCGCCCCGGCTCATCCGTCTTCTTTGCATGAACGAGACTTCCCATCAGTCCCGACTCCACGAGCCACGTCGCGCCGGCGGGCCGCCCCGCCGGCTCGTGAACGCGACCGCGCCGGTCGCGCGCGCCCTGGCGGGTCGCCGCTGGGTGCCGCTCTGGGCGCTCATCCGCCATCGCGGACGCCGGAGCGGCACCGCCTACGAGACACCGATCGCGGTGGTGCCGACGACGGACCCGTCCATCGTGATGATCGGCCTGCCGTGGGGCGTGACGACCAACTGGGCGCGCAACGTCGTGGCGGCGGGTGGCGCATCGCTCCGGTGGAGGGGTCGCGATGTCGAGCTCGTGCATCCGCGGATCGTCGACGGCGCGGAGGCGGAGCGGCTCGCGAAGGCACCGTTCCGGCCGGTGCTCAAGCGGTTCCCCGCGGCGATCGTGCTCGAGCGGGGGTGACCGCGAGCGGCCGCCTCTGCGCGTCAGCGCCGATTGACGCTAAGCCGGCCGCTGGGCGGCCAGTTGAAGGGCGTCGAGCGTCTCACCGATCAGAGCTGCGAGTTCGTGGATGTTCGCCTCGTCGGATTCGTCGAAGTCGCGCCCACCGCTCTTATCGCTCAGTTGCAGCAGACCGTAGATTCGACCGTCGTCGCCGCAGACATTCGTGGCCAGCCATCCCCGCAACGGCGGGTGGGCGTCAGCGAACGGGCCGAAGCCCTCGTAGAGCGGATGCGACAACACTTCGGCTTGGGTCAAGCGGATGACCTCGCCGGGCGGGATCTTCATCGCGTGCAGGCCGAAGCCCTGCGGGTCGACTTTGAAGTCACGGAACGCTGCGTACTTCTCGCTCATGCTGAAGTACTTGCGTACCTGCGACGAGTCCTCGCCGACCCACAGCTGGAGGGCCGCCTGCTCGGCACCGGTCATCGCGCGGGCGATCTGGCAGGTGCGGCGCAGAAGCGCGTCGAGCTGGGCGGCGAACTCCGGTTCGTGCGAGTGGGCCGTCAGGATCGGCGTGATCTCGATTCCGACCTCACCGGAATGCATGGCACCAACCTAGCGCGCGAGGGCTGCGCACCGTCAGTCGGCGGGCAACTCCAACCGCCCGCTCGTCAGGAGGGCATTCTTCGCGAGGTGGTACACCTTCACCTCCACGGTGTGGACGCCGGGAGACTCGAGGTCGGGCACCCAGATGTATGCGGTCCCGCCATCGTGTTCGGTCGTCGGACTGAACCGGACTCCCAGTCGGTCGAGCGCCCACCCGCTGTCGGGATCGCCGCCCTGCACCGACCAAGTCATCACCAGGCGCTCGCCACGAAGCCAGTCGAGCTGGAAATTCACCGCAACGTTGTACCCCTGCGGATTCAGTGTGCCGTTCTCTTCGGATGCCTCAGCCTCATCGAGTGCCGCCGCCAATTGCGCCGCCGCATCGTCCGAGGAGAGCGCGTCGCCTCCCGCATTGTTCAGATCGACGTTCTCGGGACGGATGGCGTACAGCGCCTTCACTTCGTCGGGCGTCGTGTCGTACTTCTCGAGGTCCGGACTTGCCGCGAGCGCTTCCAGGGTCGCGATGTCCGGGACCGCATCTCCGAAACCACCCGCGGTTGGACCAGGCGATCCTGTCTCTGTTTCCGGCCCCGGCGTGGGAGTCGGCGTTGGAGTCGTTGTCGGAGGCGTTGACGGCTCCGATGTTTCTGATGGGGTCTCGGTGGGTTCCGCGGTCGAGTCGTCCACCAGTTCGTCGGATCCCGGCGACGGCGCCGCGACCAAATCGATGGTCAGTGTGCATGTTAGCCATGCCTTCCGGTGCGGTCGGAAGGCCATCGGTCGCCTGATCGAAATCGAAGTCGTGCAGGTTCACTGGTTGGACCATCGTCAGGTCGACCGATGCCTGCTCGCCCTCGTCGGGGCTGAAGAAGAGATTCCACAATCCGACGACCGCAAGAATGGCACCTGCGAGAGCTCCAGCGGCGAGAACCAGACCCCTGATCTGCTGCCAGCCGGTCTTCGAATCAGTCTGGTTAGGCATTAGGCCACCTCCAACATCGGACTCGACCGTCAGGTGGATCATTCGCGACGGCGAGTGCCTTGCCCACGGTGGGTGCCCGTTCCCACAGCCTCCTGCGGTGCATTCCGACCGTCAACAGGGCTCGTACTGAGTTGATGGTCAGGGCGGTCTGCGACCGCGTCGTCTTGCCCGCGCCGGCGGACACCCCGGCGAACAGGGCGTGCAGCAGCGGGATCACAGCTCCAGGCGCGTCCGCCTCGGTCGAGGCCCGCCTCGCCTCGATCTCGGGCTCGAGCAGGTGCCGTTTCGCGGCGCGAAGCGTGTGCGAGTAGCCGACCAGCTCGTGGCCGACGACCTCGATGACGCAGGAGAGCGACACCAGCCCGATCACGGTGACGAGGGCGGTGAGGTCGCCGCCTGGCTCCAGGTCGATCGGAGCCTCCGCATCCACGACGGCGGCGATGATGACCGCGGCGACGAGCGGCACCAGATTGCAGAGGAAGAGCGGCACGTGGGTGAAGTCCATCGAGCGCATGAGCACGCTCCAGATCAGGAACACGAGGATGACCACGCAGGCCACCGGCACCGCGAGAGCGAGGGTGATCTGCAGCAGGCTGAGCTCCTGGTGCTCGACGCCCTCGGCGGCGACGTGCAGGCCGGCACCGACGGCGGCGATGGCTCCGAACAAGGGGAGGTGCACGTAGCGCCAACCCCAGGTGCGTTCCGGCCATCGCAGGAGGATGGTCCTCGACGGGATGAGGTAATACGCCCACCAGAGCCCGGCGGCGATCACGAGTCCCGCCGCGACGATTGCGACGGCCGCGACCGACCATCCCTGTTCACCGACCAGGGCGCCGACCGCCGCGACCGTCCCTGCGATGACCTCGCCGAGGGTGATCAGCGTGAGCAGGCCGAACCGCTCGGCGATGTGGCCGGCGTTCCAGGGCGCGCGCCCGTATCGGCGCTCGATGACCACGGGTGCGATGAGTTCGGCGGTGGCCAGCACGACGAGGGCAGTGATGATCGCACCCGTCGGAATCCCCGGGATGGTCGTGAGCAGCCAGCCGACCTGCGCGATCGCGATCACGACCGCATACGCAATGGATGTCCGGCGACGCGCCGGATCCTCGCGCGCCGCGCGCAACCACAGCGCGATCAGCGGCACCCGCATGACGATGTAGCCCGCCACGAGCAGCATGTTGTTCGGACTCGCTCCGTGTGCGGCATCCTCGAAGCTGACCGGCAGGCCGAAGATGAAGATCACGACCCCGACCATCTGCACGACGACCGCCACGCGCACCAGCGCATCGTCGTTGTCGTAGGCCGACGAGAACCACGTGAAATTCAGCCACGCCCACGACACCCCGAAGATCGCGAAGAGGTACGCGCCGACGCCGGCCCCGACCTCGCCGACGAAGAGCGCGTGCGCGAGCTCGTCGGCCGCGGCGGCGAACGCGATGACGTACGTGAGGTCGTAGAGCAGCTCGAGCGCGGTGACGGTGCGATGCGGGTCGTCCGGGTTGCGGCCCGACATCGGCCGCAGCCGATGCCTGAGGTCGAGCTTGAGCCGGTCGGAGAGGCTGAGCGACGTCATGGTGGCAATGATGCGCCTGGGTGCGGTGCGCGGTCGAGAGGCGGATGCCTCGCGAGGAGCCGGCATCCAGCACCGGGCGCTCCACTGCCTCGTCCAGGCAGTGCCGCACGCTCACTAAACGCCCATCGCAGCGTCACGCGCCCCATGGTGTCATCCATGTCCGCGAGCGGTCGCGCAGCTTCGCGCAGTCGTTCGAGCGCCGCGTCGAGCGGGTAGGACTCGCCCGGCTCGAGGCCGCCGGCACCGAAGATCGGCAGCACTCGCGACTCGCCGTCGGGGCTGATGACCCAGAGGGCTTCGAAGTTCAGGGCGGGCACGCGCAGCAGGCGAGTCTCGGCCTTCTCCTCGGAATCCTTCGGGAGGAGGCGTTCCGCCGCGGTCACCGCGGCGGTGAAGGCATCCAGGTGGGTCCGAGATCTCGAAACGGATCGCACAGACCCTTCGGCTGATTCGTCGACGTCGAAGAAGGCGACCGGGCTGCCGTCAAGGCTCTCGTAGACGCGCAGGCCGACCTGCTCGGGCTCCGCCTCTGCGCTGGAAACGAGCTTGTCGAGACCCAGCGAGTACACGCGATGCGCCAGCCCGAACCGGGCCTCCTCGGCATCCCGCGTCGCCTCGAGGTGCTCGGGGTCGGCGACATCCTTCAGCTGCATGACCTGGCGCGCCTCCCAGATCTTCTTGAACACGTATTCGGGAATCACCACGTCAGGCCACCACCACTTCCGGTAGCTCTTCGTGATGTAGTAGTGCGTCCACGTCCCGCTCCCCTGGTAGTTGGTCGAGAAGTCGGCGAGCGTCAGGTGGCTCTTCCCGTAGATGGGGTCGTCGATGTCAACGTACTCCTCGCCGAACCACGTCGCGTAGCCGTAGATCACCATGAAGTGACCGCCACCCCCGCTCCAGCCGATCCGAGCACCCATCGGCCTGCCAGCGTCGATCTCGGCCCGGATCTGGGCGAATGTCGCCTGCCCTCCGTTGATGGATACGAAGTTGTTCGTCCTGGTCAGGGCCCGGTCGAGATACCACGGGACGTTCGCACCGGAGGGAATGGGCGTGTTGCACGCGTCGGTGCGGTTCAGTTCCGCGTTGGCGATCGTGCACTGCGTCCACCCGCTCAGGAACCAGTAGTACCGCGAGACACTCTTGGAGGTCGCCGCCCAGCACCAGTTCGAAGCAACCTGCAGCTCCATGGAGAAGTTGAGTTGCTTGCTGGTGAAGAGGGATCCCCACCAGGGGAACTCCTTCAAGGTCGACGCGTACGGAATCGATGTGGCATTGATGATGTCGGTGATACTCATGGCGCCGGACCTCTATTCCTGAACCTGTCGGGCCGGTTCCGTACTACTCTCCGGGCGACTAGCTGAAAAGTCCTCACTTCGGAGGACGATCGCCGTGATCCGAAGATCGTTGCGATACGCGCCGGAACAGCTCGATCGGCATCGCCGCGATGTCACAAGCGCGCCGCGCCCGGTGTCTGCATGTCGACGGGTCATCCGGAAACCGAACCCGGGCCGTCGACGATCGCAGGAGGACATGATGACCACCCAGACGCGCATTCCGCCCACCGAGCTCACCGGAGTCTTCGGGACGGTCGTGAAGGTCGCCGCCCGCCGGATGGTCGGCCGCGTGCCGGACTCGATGGGCGTGCTCGCGCACCACCCCGCCCTGATGCGGGCGTCGATGGGCATCGGCCGCAAGATCGAGGCGCTGCACGAACTCGACCGCAATCTCGCGTCGTACGCCGTGATGGCGACGGCGGCGTTCGTCGGCTGCAGCTGGTGCCTCGACTTCAACTACTACAAGGCGCACAACGAGGGGCTCGACGAAGAGAAGGCGCGGCAGGTGCCGAACTGGCGCGAGGCGCGCGTGTTCACGCCCCTCGAACGCCACGTCATGGAGTACGCGGAAGCGATGAGCCAGACCCCGCCGGCCGTCACCGACGAGCTGTCGGCTGCGCTGCTCGATGAACTCGGCCCGGCCGCCCTCATCGAGCTCACCGCCAAGGTCGCGTTCATGAACATGAGCTCGCGCATGAACCTGGCGCTCGGCATCCATTCCGAGGGCTATGCCGATGCGTGCGAGCTGCCGCCGCTCGTCGCCCGGGCGTCTGCGACGGCGGATGTCCCAGCCGAGGCCGTAGGCTCGGCGCCATGACCGACGACCCGTTCGTCACCCACCGCGGCCTGCTCTTCACGGTCGCGTACGAGATGCTCGGCTCCGCGGCCGACGCCGAGGACGTGCTGCAGGAGTCCTGGCTGCGCTGGGACCAGGTCGACCGCAGCGAGGTGCGCGATCCGCGCGCGTACCTCGTGCGGATCGTGACCCGGCAGGCGCTCAACCACGTGCGCGCGTCAGCGCGGCGGCGCGAGTCGTACGTGGGGGAGTGGCTGCCCGAACCACTGCTCACGAGTCCGGATGTCGCGGACGACGTCGAGCTCGCCGACAGCGTCTCCATCGCGATGCTGACCGTGCTCGAGACGCTCGGCCCCACCGAGCGAGCG
The DNA here is from genome assembly GCA_963836825.1 of uncultured Actinomycetota bacterium. GTDB lineage: Bacteria > Actinomycetota > Actinomycetes > Actinomycetales > Microbacteriaceae > Agromyces. Next base: position 3,391 of record CAWILI010000038.1, on the reverse strand, counting down.
GTGTTCGTGCTGCGCGAGGTGTTCGACGTGCCGTACGACGAGATCGCGGAGGCCGTCGACAAGTCGCCGGCGGCCGTGCGGCAGATCGCCCACCGGGCGAAGGAGCACATCGCCGCCCGGCGACCGCGTGTCACGGTCGACCGCGCCGAGCAGGAGGCGGTCGTCGCGAGGTTCCTCACGGCGGTCAACTCGGGCGACCTGCAGGGGCTGATGGATGTGCTCGCACCCGACGTGGTCTCCGTCGCCGACGGCGGCGGACTCGTGCGCGGTGCCGCGCGGCGCCCGATCCACGGCGCCGACAAGATCGCCCGTTACCTGCTCGGCGGACTCGCGAAGGCCGGCGTGCCATTCGAGGCGAGGCCGACGTGGGTGAACGGCCATCCGGCGATCCGCGGCGAGGTCGACGGCGAGCTGGCCGGTGCGATCTGCTTCGAGATCGAAGGCGGACGGATCACGCGGATCTTCTCGATCGCCAACCCGAACAAGCTCGGTCGGCTCGACGAGGCGACGGAGTTGGCGCGGTAGCGGATGCCTCGGGCGCGCACCATTGGCCGCCACGCGAGCTCCGCTCACCCCCGCCCGCGCCGCGCGGCGAGCGCGCGCGGCCGCCGCGCACCGGCTGAGTCGCGCAACGGCTGAGCCACCCACCGGCCGAGCCGCGCACTGGCGGAGCCACGCACCGGCCGAGCCGTGTCGTGTCACGAGGCCTGGTCTTCGCGCAGCTCGAATCGCGCTCGGCCGCCGAGTCGTGGAACCTGCGCTGGGTCGATATGCGGCGGAGGGATGAACCACACCTCGTTCGGGCTCGGGAGGATCTTCCACCCCTCGCGGTGGATCATGTGGTGGCAGAAACTGCAGAGCATGACCCCGTTCGAGAGATCGGTCGGGCCTGTATCGCGTTCCCACCAGGCGATGTGATGGGCTTCGACGTAGGCGATGTTCTGACCGCACGAAGCGCAGCCGCCGTCGCGCTCGGCGAGCGCGAGGCGTTGCGCTCTGGTGAACAGCCGGGCGGCCCTTCCGAGGTCGAGCGGGATGCTGTCGCCGCCGAGGACGGCGGGGACGAGTTCTGCGTCGGCTGCCATGCGGCGGGCGGTGGCAGCGGAGATGGGGTGATCGAGACCGTCGATGCGCGCGTGCCCGAGGCCGCCGACGAGCGTGTCGAGGTCGACGCGGACGACGACCGTGGTCTTTGCGAGCGGCGTGAGGGTCTGGGCGCAGCCGAGGGTGTGGCGGGCGAGCGCGGCGAGCGCGTCGGCCTGGATCTGCGGGATCGACCGACGGTCATCTGCGACCGGGGCGCGATCGCCGGCGGATGGCTCGCGTCGCCGCAGCACGTCGGTCACGAGCGCCTCGATCGCCGCCTTCACCGGGGCGGCGCTCTCGGGGTCGAGGCGGGCGTGCAGGTGCACCATGCCGTGGCTGTCTTCGCGCATGGTCAGTGAACGCTCCATGCGGAGTTCGTCTTCGCGGGGCTCGACTCCGTCGGGGTCGAGCCGTGCCTCTGCCTCACGAACTCCCCGAAGGAGCGTCTCGAGCGGCACTTGCGCTGCCAGTTCGACGAGCGCTGCTTCGACGTGGTCGACCCTGCTCGCCTCGGCCCGCGCGGACGCGCGGTCGAGCATCGAGGTGATCGCAGATGCCGCTTCGATGCCGATCTTCGCGGCCTCCAAGGCGGCTGCGACGTGCGGATGCCGCGAGGGGAGGCGCTCACCGCTGAATGTCTGGCGCTGTGCAGTAACGGTGCCGACGGTGATCAGCCTCTGCGCGTCGCCGCGCGATGCTCCGGTGGACGCGGCGATGAGTCGCGCCGGGTTGTGAAACCCCTGCGCCTTCGCCAACCCGATATCGCCGAACTCGGGCCCGGATCGCTTCGTCACCTCGGCGGCGACCCTGGCGAGAACGGCGTCGATGTCGCGCCGGACCCGCGCGAGCGCATCGGTGACCTGCATGAGCCCGGGGTCGCTCATCTGTTCCACTTCGAGCTGCGCGTCGCCATGGACAGCGCCCCACGCCGGCATCGAGCCCGCCCACGCCTCGCATAGCGCCGCGACATCTCGCTCGAGCGCGGCGAGCGCCCGCAGTGGCGTCTGCGTCGGCTGCGGCGATGGGGGCTGTTCCATGCTTCGATTCTGCACCCACCCACTGACATTGAAGCGCGCAAGAAAACCAACGATGATCAGGAAATTCCCTGTGGATAACTTCGCCGGGCGGCCAGCTGTGGAGGACAAGTGCCGGCGGATGCCTCGGGCCCGAGCCGTTCGGCCAGACGGCGTCCGACGAATCCGGTGACACCGGCGGGCCGGGGGAGCATGCTGGATCCATGGGAGACGTCACTCCGGAGCAGCACCGCGAGGCGCGCGTCGTGATCGACCGTCTCGCGGGGGCGATGAATGATCACGACCTGGATCTGATGGTCGCGCTCTTCCACCCCGACTACGACAGCCGGCAGCCGGCCCACCCGGCCCGCGCATTCATCGGACGCGAGCAGGTTCGCGCGAACTGGGCGGCGATGTTCGGCGGCATCCGCGACTTCCGGGCCGAGGTCGTTCGCTCGGTGCAGGACGGCGAGTTGAACTGGTCCGAGTGGGCCTGGCACGGAACCCGATCAGATGGGGGGCCGTTCGAGGTGCGTGGAGTGACCCTCTTCCAGATCCGCGACGGACTCATCGTGGCGGGAACGCTCTACGTGGAAGAGATCGAGCTCGATCCTGTGGGGATCGACGACGCGGTCGAGGGTATGTCGGGCACCCGTCCTGAGTGAGGCGGGTGCGAGCAGGGTCTGACATGGTGGGCGGGTTCACCCCCGCCCGCGCCGGCCGAACACCCCGGCGAACAGGGCGTGCAGCAGCGGGATCACCGACACCGCGATCAGCACGCCGCCCCACACCGGCTCGTCGACGCGAAGCAGGATTCCGCCGATGAACAGGCCGACGAACAGCACCGCCGAGATGATCCGCCGGGTCGTGCGCTCGAGCCGCGCCACCCGCTGCTCGAGCCGCGGCGAGTTCGCGACGAGGCGCCCCTCCTCGATGCGGTCCGCGAGCGCGTCGAGGCGCTGCGGCAGCCGCGCAACCGTGCCTGCGACGGACAGCGCCTGCTGCCCGAACGCCTGCACGATGTTGCCGCGCTCGTCGCGCAGGAGTTGGCCGGCGTAGGGCTCGACGGCGTCCCACATGTTGAAGTCGGGGTCGAGCGAGCTGCAGAGGCCCGAGGTCAGCGACATCGAACGGATGACGAGCAGGAAGTTCTCGGGCAGCTGGAACGGCAGCGCCCGCATCGTTTCGCCGAACTCGATCGCGAAGCTGCGCAGCTCGCGCTCGTCGACCTGCCGCACCTCGGCGAGGCCCATGCCTCCGAAGCGCGCGAACAGCTCGGTCATCGCTCGCTC
>CAWILI010000037.1:0-135031 GCA_963836825.1 uncultured Actinomycetota bacterium | reverse complement strand
CGGCCAGGCCCATGCCGATGATGACCACGCCGACGAGCAAGACGATCAGTGCGGTCACCGTGCCCTGGTTGCGCGCGATCCAGTCCTTCATCGCTGATGAGGCGCGGCTGCATGCCCTTGGGGTCCGCGAGCGCGAGGATCACCGGCACCGCCACGGTCGACGCCCCGATGATCGTGTAGATCAGGATGACGATCGCCGATTCGCCGACCGTGAGGTCGGGTGCGCGGATCGCGAGTCCGGCCGCGATCGCCAGGAGCAGGCCCTTGGGGCGCACGTTCAGCGCGAAGGCGATGCCGAACGCGCTCCACGGGCCGAGCTTGTCGACCGATCCGAGCCACTTCGGCATGGCGTCCGACGGATGCCGCACCGCGCGGCGCCACTCGATGATCGCCAGCACCACGAGCGCCGCACCGACGAGGATCTCGATGGTCGCGATCACCGTGTCGGGGCGTCGGTCGGAGCGAGGCGACGGAATCACCTGCGCGCCGAGCGTGAAGACGGTGACGATCGCGGCCATGCCGAGCGCCCAGCCGATCAGGAACGGCAGGGCCGTCTGGGCGCCCTTCGGCGAGAGCAGGATGACGATGGTCGCCATGATCGGCACCGAGCTGATCGCCACGGCGAGCGCGATCGGAAGGATGTGGCCGATCGCCTGCAGCATTCGTGATCCCTTCCGGCTATTGGAGCGCCGACGTGAGCCGGGCGATGCCGTCGAGGAAGGTCGCCGTGGCCGGCTCCTGCTCCCATTCCTCGAGCGTCAGTTGCCGGCCGACGCGCGCGGTACCCCTCCTCGACCTTGCGCATGTCGGCGACGAACGACGGGCCGCGCACGAGCATGCAGACCTCGAAGTTGAGGTTGAACGAGCGGATGTCCATGTTGCTCGAGCCGATGACCGCGACGTCGTCGTCGATCGAGAGGTGCTTCGCGTGCAGGATGTACGGGCCCGGGTACAGCCAGATCTGCACGCCCGCCCGCAGCAGCGCGCCGTAGTACGAGCGCTGGGCGTGCCACACCGACCCCTGATCGCCGATCTCCGAGACGAACAGCTGCACCTCGAGACCGCGCAGCCGAGCCGAGGTGATCGCGTACATCATCGCCTCGTCGGGCACGAAGTACGGGCTCGTGATGATCACCCGCTGCTGCGCCGAGTTCACGAGCGAGAGGAAGAGGCGCAGGTTGTTCTCGCCGTCGAATGCCGGACCGCTCGGCACGATCTGGCAGTCCAGCGCATCGGGCGAGGTGTCGAAGGGGACGACCGTCGCGCGGCACGTTCTCGTCGTCGGCGAGGAGACTCGTCGGTCTCGGCGTACCAGTCCGAGATGAACACCGCGTTCAACGCCGTGACGGTCGGCCCGGTGATGCGCGCCACGAGCTCCTGCCACTGCAGCCCGCGCTTGAGGTTGCTCTTCGAGTTGTAGCTGCGGTCGATCAGGTTCTGCGAGCCGGTGTAGCCGACACGGCCGTCGACGACCACGATCTTGCGGTGGTTGCGCAGGTCGGGTCGCTGGTACTTGCCCTTGAACGGCTGCACCGGAAGCATGAAGCTCCACTTCGCGCCGATGCGGTCGAGCTCGGCGTAGGTCGCCTTGTGCGTCGCCGAGCGCCCCGTGGAGATGTGATCGAGCAGCACCCGCACGACGACGCCGCGTTGCACGGCCCGCTCCATGGCGGCGAAGAAGCCGCGGGTCGTGTCGTCGAGCGACACGATGAAGAACTCGACGTGCACGAAGCTGCTCGGCGGTGTCGACGTCGGCGGTCATCGCGTCGATCGACGCCTGGTAGTCGCCGATGAGCGTGGCGGTGTTGCCGCCGAGCGCCGGCAGGGCGCCGAGGCGCCGGTTCTGCTCGACGATCGTGGCGAACCAGGTCGGCCACGTCGACCGGTCGGGGGCGAGGTCGACGCCCTCGCTGCGCTCCGTGATCAGGCGGTTGACCTCGGTCTGGCGCACCCGCCACTTCTTGGGCAGCTTCACGTTGCCGATGAGCAGGAACAGCACGATGCCGATGAACGGGATCAGGAAGATCGCCAGCAGCCACGCCATCGCGGCCGTCGGCTTGCGATCGGCCGGGATGACGATGAGCGCGATGATGCGGATGACCCAGTCGAACAGCACGAGCACGAGGCCGAGGATCGCCGCGGTCTCGGTGCTCACGACGGGGCATCCGTTCGCGTCATCGTGTCGCCGGCCATGTGACCTCCCGAGGGATGCTGCCCGCCGTCCCTGAGCGTCGACCGGCCAGTCGTCTGAGTATGGCACCGCCCCCGGCTCCGGAGAAGGAGGCGGGGGCGGATGCGTCGATCGCGGCGCGGCGCGGGTCGCGTCAGTCGGTGCCGAGGTCGAACGCGGCGGCCTCGTTCGCGGCATCCGTCGCCATCTCGAGGTCGGTCTCGGGCTCGCCCGCCGAGATCTCGACGCCCTCGCCCGCCTTCAGGTCGCCCACGAGCTCGGCGGTCGCCCCGCCGACGATGCCCTGCAGCGCGTACTGCTCGAGGCGGGCGCGCGAGTCGGCGATGTCGAGGTTGCGCATCGTGAGCTGGCCGATGCGGTCGACGGGACCGAACGCGGCGTCGCCGACGCGCTCCATCGAGAGCTTGTCGGGGTGGTAGCTGAGCGCCGGGCCCTGCGTGTCGAGGATCGTGTAGTCGTCGCCGCGGCGCAGGCGAAGCGTGACCTCACCGGTGACGGCCGAGCCGACCCAGCGCTGGATCGACTCGCGCAGCATGAGCGACTGCGGGTCGAGCCAGCGGCCCTCGTACATGAGGCGGCCGAGGCGGCGGCCCTCGGCGTGGTAGTTCGCGATCGTGTCTTCGTTGTGGATCGCGTTCAGCAGGCGCTCGTAGGCGATGTGCAGCAGCGCCATGCCCGGCGCCTCGTAGATGCCGCGGCTCTTCGCCTCGATGATGCGGTTCTCGATCTGGTCGGATGCCCCGAGCCCGTGCCGCCCGCCGATGGCGTTGGCCTCGTAGACGAGCGCGACGGCGTCGGGGAACTCGGTGCCGTTGATCGCGACGGGGCGTCCGGCCTCGAAGCGCACCGACACCTCTTCGGTGGCGACCTCGACGTCGTCGCGCCAGGCGGCGACGCCCATGATCGGCTCGACGATGTCGAGGCCGGTGTCGAGGTGCTCGAGCTTCTTCGCCTCGTGGGTGGCGCCCCAGATGTTCGCGTCGGTCGAGTAGGCCTTCTCGGTCGAGTCGCGGTAGGGGAACCCGCGGGCGACGAGCCACTCGCTCATCTCTTTGCGGCCGCCGAGCTCGGTGACGAACGCGGCGTCGAGCCACGGCTTGTAGATGCGCAGGCGCGGGTTGGCCATGAGGCCGTAGCGGTAGAACCGCTCGATGTCGTTGCCCTTGTAGGTGGAGCCGTCGCCCCAGATGTCGACGCCGTCTTCTTTCATGGCGCGCACCAGGAGGGTGCCGGTGACGGCGCGACCGAGCGGCGTGGTGTTGAAGTAGGTCTTGCCGCCCGAGCGGATGTGGAACGCGCCGCACTGCAGGGCGACGAGGCCCTCTTCGACGAGCGGGGCCTTCGCGTCGACGGCGCGGGCGATCTCGGCGCCGTACTCCTTCGCGCGATCGGGCACCGCGTCGATGTCGGGCTCGTCGTACTGCCCGATGTCGGCCGTGTACGTGCAGGGCACGGCGCCCTTCTCGCGCATCCACGCGACGGCGACCGAGGTGTCGAGACCACCGGAGAAGGCGATGCCGACGCGTTCGCCGACGGGCAGGCTGGAGAGGACTTTCGACATGCCCTCCAGCCTACTTGCGCGGCATCTTGCACGACGACGCCTCGGATGTCCAGCGCATGCGCCCTGGCGCGTTCCGACAGATAGACTCGCGCCACCGGTCGCGCGGCACCACCGTCGCCGCCGCTCGTCGCCTCCACTGGACAGGCCGGGCCGCCGGCCAACCCGGCCTGCGGCGCTCCACTCACGTCGAAGGAGACATGAATGAAGAACCACAAGGTGATCGGCGCGGTTTCCGCCGCAGCCCTCGCCGTCGGCCTCATGGGGGTGGCTGTCGCACCGGCAGCGGCTTCCGGGCCCGAGTCCACGTACCTCGTGCTCGCGCCGCAGGGCAAGAGCACGAAGGCCGCCGAAGCACGCGTCGCGGCCGCCGGCGGCACCGTCGTCGCCGCATACAAGCAGATCGGGGTGCTCGTCGCAAAGTCGACGAACACCGCATTCGCCGGCGCCGTCGCCGGCGCCGGCGTCGAGTCCGTCGCCTCGACCGACGGACTGGGCACCACGCTCATCGACGACGAGGTCGTCGAAGCGGTCGACACGGCCGCGGTCGAGGCCACCGGCGACCCGACGACCGAGCCGCTGTGGAGCCTGCAGTGGGACATGGCGCAGATCGACGTGCCCGCCGCGCACGCCGTCACGACCGGCGACCCGTCGGTCGTCGTGGGCGTGCTCGACTCGGGCATCGACGCCACGCACCCCGACCTCGCGACGCAGATCGCGAAGGACCAGAGCGCCTCGTGCATCGGCGGCGTCGTCGACACGAGCGAAGCCGCGTGGAGCCCGACGACCTCTCGACCACGGCACGCACGTCGCCGGCACGATCGCCGCGGCGATCAACGGCGTCGGCATCGCGGGCGTCGCGCCGGGCGTGAAGGTCGCCTCGGTGAAGGTCGTCAACGACGACGGGTTCATCTTCCCCGAGGCCGCCGTCTGCGGCTACCTCTGGGCCGCCGACCACGGCATGCCGGTCACGAACAACAGCTACTTCATCGACCCGTGGGAGTTCAACTGCGTGAACGACCCGCGCCAGCGCCCCGTCTGGCAGGCCGTGCAGCGCGCGCTGAACTACTCGACCGCGAAGGGCACCCTCACGGTGGCCTCGGCCGGAAACAGCAACGTCGACCTGCAGCACAAGTTCGTCGACTCGAGCAGCCCCAACGACGGCAGCTCCCCGATCGAGGACCGCACCATCACCGGCGCGTGCCGCGACCTGCCGGCCGAGGCGCCGGGCGTCGTGACGGTCTCGGCGGTCGGCCCGACCGAGCAGAAGAGCTACTACTCGTCGTACGGCCAGGGCGTCGTCGACGTGACGGCTCCCGGCGGCGACACCCGCTTCCGCACCGGCGGGGTCGCGTCGACCATCACCGACGCGCGTGCTCTCGACACGTGATCCCGGCGACGGCTGGGGCTACAAGCAGGGCACCTCGATGGCCGGGCCGCACGCGGCCGGCGTCGCGGCGCTCGCGCGTCTCGGCGCACCCCGGCATGAAGGTGGGCCAGCTCGCCTCGTTCCTCGAGCGCACGGCGACGGCGCTCGAGTGCCCCGTGGGCGTCTACGAGCCGCGCCCGGGCTACCCGGCGACCTGCACCGGCGGCGAGCGCAACGGGTTCTACGGCGCGGGCAACGTCAACGCGTTCAACGTCGTGAAGTAGCAGCCTGAGCTGACGATCACGCGAGGGGTCGGGCCTGATGGTCCGGCCCCTCGTTCGTGCGTGCGCGCTCCGCGGGTTCCCGTGTGCGAGAACACCCCCGCGATAAGGTTGAGTGTGACCGCGAACGAATCAGCACCAGAGGGCGAGGCATCACTCGCCGACGAACCCGAGGTGCGGCAGGCGCTCGCCGAGGCCGATCGCGCGTCCGTGGCGTCGGTCGTGGCGGGGCATCCGTCGTCACCGCTCGCCTGGGCCGAGCTGGCCGACTGGGCCGACTCCGAGGGCCACTCCCTCGACGCGTTCGCGTACGCCTCCGTCGCCGTCGAGTTCGCCCGCGAGCAGCTCGCCGCCTCGGGCTGGGTGCCGGGCGCGGCCGTGCCGTGGTCCGACGAGCCCAACCGGGCCTACCTTCGCGCCCTCGACGCGCAGCGGCGCGCTGCCCTCGCGCTCGGCCTCGACGCCGCCGCCGCGCGGCTCGCCGACGAGCTCGCCTCCGCCGATGCCGAGGCTCCGGCGCGCATCGCCTCGGAGTTCACCCCGACCCAGATGATGCCGATCGTGGCGTCCGCCGCGCTCCTCGAGCCCGCGACGGCCCTCGAGGCGCACACCGGCGAACCACTCGCAGAACCCGTCGCGCTCGACGCGACAGGAGAGGACTGACATGCCCGCCGCCGTACTCATCGGAGCACAGTGGGGAGACGAGGGCAAGGGCAAGGCGACCGACCTGCTCGGCTCGCGCCTCGACTACGTCGTGAAGTTCAACGGCGGCAACAACGCGGGCCACACGGTCGTCATCGGCGAAGAGAAGTACGCGCTGCACCTGCTGCCCTCGGGCATCCTCACGCCGGGCGTCACGCCCGTCATCGCCAACGGCGTCGTGGTCGACATCGAGGTGCTCTTCGAAGAGCTCGAGGGGCTCGAGAGCCGTGGGGTCGACGTCTCGAAGCTGCGCATCTCGGCGAACGCGCACCTCATCACGCAGTACCACCGCACGCTCGACAAGGTCACCGAGCGCTTCCTCGGCAAGCGCCAGATCGGCACCACCGGCCGCGGCATCGGCCCCGCCTACGCCGACAAGATCAACCGCGTCGGCATCCGCATGCAAGACCTGTTCGACGAGAACATCCTGCGGCAGAAGGTCGAGGGCGCGCTCGACCAGAAGAACCACCTGCTGCTGAAGGTCTACAACCGTCGGGCCATCGGCGTCGACGAGGTCGTCGACGACCTGCTCAGCTACGTCGAGCGGTTGCGGCCCATGGTCACCGACACGGCGCTGCTGCTGCACCAGGCGCTCGATCGCGGCGAGACCGTGCTCTTCGAGGGCGGCCAGGCCACGATGCTCGACGTCGATCACGGCACCTACCCGTTCGTCACCTCGTCGAACGCCACGAGCGGCGGCGCGGTCACGGGCTCGGGCATCGCGCCCAACCGCATCGACCGGGTCATCGCCGTCGTGAAGGCCTACACGACCCGCGTCGGCGCGGGGCCGTTCCCCACCGAGCTCTTCGACGAGTGGGGCGACTTCCTCACCGAGCAGGGCCACGAGTTCGGCACCACCACGGGCCGCAAGCGCCGCACGGGCTGGTACGACGCGCCCATCGCGCGCTACGCGTCCCGCATCAACGGCGTCACCGACTTCGTGCTCACGAAGCTCGACGTGCTCACCGGCATCGAGCGCATCCCGGTCGCGGTCGCGTACGAGGTCGACGGCGAGCGCTTCGACGAGCTTCCCGTCTCGCAGAGCGACTTCCACCACGCGAAGCCGGTCTACGAGGAGTTCCCCGGCTGGACCGAAGACCTCTCGGGTGCCCGCGACTTCGACGACCTGCCGCCGAACGCGAAGAGCTACGTTCGCGAGCTCGAGGCGATGAGCGGTTCGCGCATCTCGGCGATCGGCGTCGGCCCGGGCCGCGACGAGATCGTCACGCTGCACGACCTGCTGAGCTGAGCGCGCGTGCCGGCGCGCTGAACGCCGACACGCGAACGGGCGGCGGAGGTCGATGACCGCCGCCGCCCGTTCGCGTCGGATGCGACTACTTCTCGGTGCCGATGGCCCCGTCGATGTTGTCGCGCACGCCGTCGATCTTGTCGTGGTGCTCGTCGGGGACGACCTTCTTGGCCGCGTCGGTGACGCCGTCGAGGATCTTGTCGCTGATGTCCTCGGCCTGCTCGCTGTTGAGCGCCTCGTTGATCTGGTCCTTGTTCTCCTCGATGAAGTCCTGTGCCTTCTTGGTGATGTCGTCAAGAGCGCCCATCGGCCCCCGCCTTTCGTTCGGATCGGTACCTGCTCTCGTCATGTTAGGCGGGCGGATGTCCCGCGCGGAAGCATTCTCCGCGATCCCCGGCGCGACCCGGCGTGGCAGACTCGACGGGTGACCGCGACCCGCCCCGCCGACGCCGAGATCGTCGGCCGCTTCGTGTGCCTGACCCCGTTCGAGCCCGCCGACATCCCCGAGCTCGAGGCGGCGATCCGCACGCCCGAGGTGTTCTCCGGAGGCTATGGCGGAGGCCCGGCCGGGCTTCCCGCCGACGCGGCGGCGTTCGACGCGTACGCCCGCGACTACTACTCGGGCGGCCCGTCGGCGATGCCGTGGACGGTGCGGTTGCGCACGCGGCGCCGACGACGGCCGCGTCGTCGGTGCCACGAAGCTCGGCGACCTCGACCTCGTCAACGAGTCGGCGCACATCGGATGGACCGCATACGACCCGGGCGTCTGGGGCACGGCCGTCAACCCCGAGACGAAGCTGCTGCTGCTCGGGCTCGCCTTCGATCACGGCTTCGGCCGCGTCAAGCTGCAGGCCGACTCGCGCAACGCCCGCTCGCGCGCCGCGATCGAGAAGCTCGGCGCGAGGTTCGAGGGCATCGCGCGGCGGCACAAGCGGCGAGCCGACGGGTCGTGGCGCGACTCCGCCGTCTACTCGATCATCGTCGACGAGTGGCCCGCGGTGCGGTCAGGTCTCGAAGCGCGACTCGCGACGCTCGGCGACGAGCCGGTGCGGGTCACGCGGCATCCGATCGCCTGATCAGCCGGCCAGGTCGAGCAGGCCGTCGACGAGCGCCGCGGCGCCGCCGACGTAGGCGATCGCGATGACCGCGACGCGGGCGACCCGGTGGCTGACGCGGGGGTTGAGGAACTCGCCGATCGCGAGTCCCACCACGAGCGCGCCGATCACGATGGGCCAGGCGGCGGTGTCGAGCGCGGGCGCCGCCCAGCCGGTCGCGGCGAGCTTGCCGACGAGCGAGGCGACGCCGATCACGACGAAGTAGGGCTGCGCGGTCGCCGCGAACCCGACCTGCGGCCAGCGCGTGGCGACCGCGTACACGCTGAGCGCCGGCCCGCCGACGCCCGCGGCGGCGTTCATGACTCCGGACGCCGCGCCCGCGATGATCGCCGGCGTGGGTCCCGACGCGACGTGCGACGTGCGCGTGACGACGAGGGTGACCGTGAGCGCGACGATGACGAGCACGCCCACGCCGACCTGCAGCAGCGGTGCCGACACGTGGACCGCGAGCAGCGCGCCCGCGACGGTGCCGACGAGCGCCGGAACGGTCAGCCAGCCGAAGCGCCGCCACTCGATGTGACGCCACACCCGGGGCAGGATCAGCAGCGACGACAGCACGGCGCAGAGGTTCACGATGACGACGCCGTCGAACGGGCCGAGCAGGATGACGAGCGCGGGCGCGGCGATGAGCGCGAAGCCCATGCCGGTGATGCGCTGCGCCATCGCCCCGACGAGCACGGAGAGGGCGACGGGCAGGAGCACCGGGACATCCTATTCGCGCGTCACCGGTGAATCGGCCGCGAGCCGCGCGCTATCGCCGCTCGGGAACGTGCAGCCGGGTGAGGAACGCGTCGGTTCCCGCCGGCGTTCCGCGCCGATCGAGGCGCGACACGGCGACCGTCACGATCACCGCGACCGGCACGGTCCACGCGGCCGGCTGCTCCAGGAACGGCGCGATGAACGGCACGGATGCCGCGACGAGCGGCCCGCCGAGGATCGCGGCTCCCGACAGCACGGCGCCGGTGAGCATGCCCGCGATCGCGCCGCGCGACGTGAGTCCGCGCCACCAGATGCCGAGGATCAGCATGGGGCACAGGGTCGACGCGGTGAACGCGAACACGAGGCCGACGCTGCCCGCGAGGCCCGACGACTCGGTCGCGAGGGCGACGAGCAGCGGCACGATCGTCGAGACGATCGCGGCGATGCGGAACCCGCGCACGCTGCCGCCGAGCAGGTCTTGGCTGATGACGCCCGCGAGCGAGACGACGAGCCCCGACGACGTCGAGAGGAACGCGCGCGAACGCGCCGGCGATGACGAGCGCGGTGAGCACGTCGCCGAGCGGGCCCGGCACGAGCCGGTCGGGCAGCAGCAGGATGAGGGCGTCGGCCTCGCCCGACGCGGCCAGGTCGGGCGCGAAGGCCCGCCCGAGGAACCCGAAGATCGTCGGGAACAGGTAGAACACCGACAGCAGCACGAGCACGATGACGGTCGTGCGGCGTGCGGCGACGCCGTCGGGGTTCGTGTAGAACCGCACGAGCACGTGCGGCAGGCCGAGCGTGCCGAGCAGCAGCGCCACCATGAGCGACACCGTGCGGTACACGTCGAGGTCGCCCGGCCCGGCCGACGCCGGGAACGCCTCGGCGGGGGAGAGCTGCGCCGGGCGGCTCGCCGCCTCCGACGACGAGCAGCAGTGCGACGACGGGCAACGCGAGCGCCGTGAGCTTCAGCCAGAACTGGAACGCCTGCACGAACGTGATCGAGCGCATGCCGCCCGCGGCGACGACGACCGCGACGAGCACGGCGACCGCGACCGCCCCGGCCCACGAGGGCAGCCCGGTGGTGATCCGCACGGTGAGCGCCGCGCCCTGCAGCTGCGGCACGATGTAGAACCATCCGATCACGATCACCAGCACGCTCGTGACCCGCCGCGCCCACTGCGACTCGAGGCGCGCCTCGGTGAAGTCGGGGATCGTGTAGGCGCCCGAGCGGCGCAGCGGCGCCGCGACGAACAGCAGCAGCATCAGGTAGCCGCCCGTGTAGCCGATCGGGAACCACAGGGCGGCCGAGCCGGTCAACAGGATGAGCCCCGCGACCCCGAGGAACGATGCCGCCGAGAGGTACTCGCCGCCGATCGCCGAGGCGTTCCACCACGGGCGCACGGTGCGGCTCGCCACGTAGAAGTCGCTCGTCGTGCGCGAGACGCGCAGGCCGTAGAAGCCGATGAGGGCCGACACGAGCGCCACCCCGACGATCGCGATGTAGCCGATCGCCGGGTTCACTCGTCCTCCGTCAGCGACCGGTAGCGCGCCTCGTTGCGGCCGGCGGCGCGCAGGTACAGCGCGCCCACGGTGATCACGAGCGGGTAGATGCCGGCGCCGAGCAGCACCCACGACACCGGCACGCCGGCGAGGTACGTGTCGTCGAGGCCCGGCACGAACGCGATCGCGAGCACGAAGAGCAGCGGTCGCGACCGCGAATCCCGACGGCGACCGTGATCGCGAGCCGCAACTGCGACCTGATGAGCGAACGCACGTACACGGCCGCGATGTCGCCGGCAGGGTCATCCGTACCGCTCGATCGCAACGGCCGGGCGGATGTCGCGCCGCCGGCACTGCGCGGAGCCGTGACGCGAACCCGCGGCGGCGGGAGTCGGCGCGTCGCTCACGGCCGCGCCCGCAGGATCGCGCTCTCGAGCCGGTCGCGCAGCGCCGGCAGCAGCCGTCGGCTCACCGGCAGCTCGGCGCCGCCGACCGTGACGCTCGGGTGGTCGGCCCCGAGCCGCACGCGGCTCACGTGCCCGAGCGCGACGAGGTACGAGCGGTGCACGCGCACGAAGCCCGCGTCGGCCCACTGGCGCTCGAGGTCGGACATCGGCACGCGCACGAGGTAGCTCGCCTCTTCGGTGTGCAGGCGGGCGTAGTCGCCCTGGGCCTGCACGTAGCGCACCTCGTCGCGGCGGATCATGCGGGTCGTGCCGCCGAGGGTCACGGCGATGACCTCGGGCGCGGCGGTGTCGGCGGGTGCCGGGCTCGAGGTGCTGCCGGCCTTGAGCGCCTCGACGATGCGCCCGACCGAGCGGTGCAGCCGCTCGGCGCGCACGGGCTTCAGCAGGTAGTCGACGGCGGCGAGGTCGAACGCCTCGAGGGCGCCCTCCTCATCGGCCGTGACGAAGACGAGCACCGGCCGGTGCTCGAAGCGCGCCAGCGCACGGGCGAGGTCGAAGCCGGTGAGCCCCGGCATGTGGATGTCGAGGAACGCCGCGTCGACCGGCTCGCGCGTGAGCAGGCGGATCGCCTCGGCGCCCGACGAGGCCTGGTGGATGACGCCGACGCGCGGGTCCTGCCCGAGCAGGAACGCCAGCTCGTCGATCGCGGGCTGCTCGTCGTCGGCGATGAGCACGGAGATCATGGATTGGTCCTGCCGTCACGTTTCGGGCCCGCCTTCGGAACCCGCATGCGAACGAGGGTACCTGCACCGACGTTCGTCTCGACGACGAGTCCGAGCTCGTCGCCGTAGACCTGCCGCAGGCGGGCGTCGACGTTGCGCAGCCCCACGTGCTCGCCCGTCGACGGATCGCCCGCGAGCGCCCTGGCGAGCGTCTCGGGGTCGATGCCGACACCGTCGTCCTCGACGGTGAGCTCGGCGAACGCGCCCGAGTCGGCCGCGGTGATCGTGATGCGGCCGCCGCCCTCCTTCGACTCGAGGCCGTGCCGCACGGCGTTCTCGACGAGCGGCTGGATCGAGAGGAACGGCACGACCGTCGACAGCACCTCGGGCGCGATCTGCAGGGTGACGGTGAGCCGGTCGCCGAACCGGGCGCGCTCGAGCTTCAGGTAGCTGTCGATCGACCGCAGCTCCTCGGCCACGGTCGTGAAGTCGCCGTGCCGGCGGAACGAGTAGCGCGTGAAGTCGGCGAACTCGAGCACGAGCTCGCGGGCCTTCGCCGGGTCGGTGTTGATGAACGACGCGATCGCATTGAGCGAGTTGTAGATGAAGTGCGGGCTGATCTGCGCCCTGAGCGCACGCACCTCGGCTTCGGCGAGTGCCGTGCGCGAGGCATCCAACTCACCCAGCTCGACCTGCGCCGCGACCCAGTCGGCGACCTCGCCCGTCGCCCGCACGAGGCCCGCCTGCACGGGCGACGAGAACGCGACGACCGCGCCGAACGGGCCCGCGCTGCCGAGCACCGGCGCGACGATGGCATCGGTCTCACGAGCGCCGATCGAGATGCCGCGCCGCACCTGCGGCTTGCCGTTCGCGATGGCGGCGGCCGCGAGCTCGGCCGCCACCGCGCGCACGGCGTCGTCGCCGTCGACCGTGACCCGTCCGGTGCGGTCGACGATCGCGAGGCTCTCGCTGCCGAGCAGGGCCCGCAGGTTCCTGCCGGCCCGCAGCACCTCGACCTCGCCGCCGCCGGCGCGCAGGTGCTTCGCCGCACGCGACGCGAGGTGCAGCGTCTGGTAGGTCGCCCGCTCGGCATCGGTGCCGAGCTCCTTCGACGCGAGCACGATGCGCCGCAGGAACACGACGAGGCCCACGGCGAGTGCACCGGCGACCACGCCGAGCGCGGCGGCGAGCAACGTCGACTCGGGCATGCACGCCAGCGTATCCGTTCGACCCTCGCGCCGTCGCTCGTCGTCGCACGGGAACCGTTCGTCGCAGGGTTCGCGCCGTTGGGCGACGACGAACGGCAGGCGCCCCCGGCAGCCGCATGGTCGCGCCAGAGTTGGCGAATCCGCAAAGCAGCGGCGCGGGTCACGGCCCGCCACATCCCCCACGAAGGAGACGCAATGGGCAACGAAGCCCTGAGCGCGCAGGACGAGACGGCCCCGCCCGTCGACTACCGCGCGGTGCAAGAATCCCCCGAGTTCCAGCGACTGCGTTCGAAGCACCGGAGGTTCGTCTTCCCCGTGCTCGCCGTGTGCCTCGTGTGGTACTTCGCCTACGTGCTGCTCGCCGGCTATGCGCACGACTTCATGGCGACGCCGGTCTTCGGCAGCGTCAACGTCGGCATCGTGCTCGGCCTCGCACAGGTCGTCACGACGTTCGCGGTGACCACCTGGTACGTGCGCTACGCCAACCGGCAGCTCGACCCGATCTCGGCGGAGATCCGCGGGGAGATCGAGTCGGCTGCGACCACCGCCGAGGAGGTGACGCGCTGATGTTCCGCTTCGAAGCCGCAAGCGCCTCGCCGGGCGAGCCCTGGCTCAACATCGCGATCTTCGGCGCCTTCGTCGCGATCACGATGATCATCGTGTTCCGCGCGAGTCGCAACAACAAGACCGCGGCCGACTACTACGCCGCCGGGCGCTCGTTCACGGGCGGCCAGAACGGCTCCGCGATCGCCGGCGACTACCTGTCGGCGGCGTCGTTCCTCGGCATCGTCGGGGCGATCGCGATCACCGGGTACGACGGGTTCCTCTACTCGATCGGGTTCCTCGTGGCGTGGCTCGTCGCCCTGCTGCTCGTCGCCGAGCTGCTGCGCAACACGGGCAAGTTCACGATGGCCGACGTGCTGTCGTTCCGCCTGAAGCAGAAGCCCGTGCGCATCGCGGCCGCGACCACGACGCTCGTCGTGTGCTTCTTCTACCTGCTCGCGCAGATGGCCGGTGCGGGCGGACTCGTGTCGCTGCTGCTCGGTGTCGGCGACCAGGTCGGCCAGGCGCTCGTCATCACGGTCGTCGGCGCGCTCATGATCCTCTACGTGCTCATCGGCGGCATGAAGGGCACCACGTGGGTGCAGATCATCAAGGCGGTGCTGCTGATCGCGGGCGCCGGCGTCATGACCGTGTGGGTGCTCGCGCTCAACGGGTTCAACTTCTCGACCCTGCTCGACAACGCGGTGGCGGCGACGGGCAACCCCGAGATCCTGAACCCGGGCCTGAAGTACGGCGTCTCCGAGGTCGCGAAGATCGACTTCCTCTCGCTCGGCCTCGCGCTCGTGCTCGGCACGGCGGCGCTGCCGCACGTGCTCATGCGGTTCTACACGGTTCCGACCGCGAAGGAGGCCCGCAAGTCGGTCGTCTGGGCGATCTGGCTCATCGGCATCTTCTACGTGTTCACGCTCGTGCTCGGCTACGGCGCGGCCGCCCTCGTGGGTGCCGACGTCATCGCCGCGGCGCCCGGCGGCCCGAACTCGGCGGCCCCGCTGCTCGCGTTCGAGCTCGGCGGCCCGCTGCTGCTCGGCCTGATCTCGGCGATCGCCTTCGCGACGATCCTCGCGGTCGTCGCCGGCCTCACGATCACGGCTGCGGCGTCGTTCGCGCACGACATCTACGCGAGCGTCGTCAAGAAGGGCAAGCCCGCCGCGGGCGCCGAGGTCAAGGTCGCCCGTCGCACCGTCGTCATCATCGGCGTCGTCGCGATCATCGGCGGCATCGGCGCGAACGGACAGAACGTCGCGTTCCTCGTGGCGCTCGCGTTCGCGGTGGCGGCGTCGGCGAACCTGCCGACGATCGTCTACTCGCTGTTCTGGAAGCGGTTCACGACCAAGGGCGCGCTCTGGAGCATGTACGGCGGACTCGCGTCGGCGATCATCCTCATCATCTTCTCGCCGGTGGTCTCGGGCTCCGAGACGTCGATGCTGAAGACCGAGGACATCGACTTCGCGTTCTTCCCGCTGTCGAACCCCGGCATCGTCTCGATCCCGCTGGCGTTCTTCCTCGGCTGGCTCGGCACGGTGCTCGACAAGAGCACCGAAGACCCGGCCAAGCAGTCCGAGATGGAGGTGCGCTCGCTCACGGGCGTCGGCGCCGAGAAGGCGACCGAGCACTAGCCCGCAGGCTTCGACGCGGCGGGAACGCCTGCCCGTGCCGCGTCGAATGAACAGACGGGGGCGGATGCCCCGGCCATATGCCGGGACATCCGCCCCCGTTGCTGCGCCGGGCGATCGGGCTCGGCTGGCGACACGTAGGCCGCCGCGGCCGTATCGAGACCGCGTGACCGGGTCTCGATACGCTTCGCTACTCGACCACCGGTGGCCTACATATTGATCATGTGGCCGGCGAGCCCGTGGAACGCCTCCTGCAGCGCCTCGGAGAGCGTCGGGTGCGTGTGCACGTTGCGGGCGAGCTCGAGCGCGCCGAGGTCCCACTTCTGCGCGAGGGTGAGCTCGGGCAGCAGCTCCGAGACGTCGTGGCCGATGAGGTGGCCGCCGAGCAGCTCGAGGTACTTCGCGTCGGCGATGAGCTTCACGAACCCGGCCGGCTCGCCGAGGCCCTGCGCCTTGCCGTTCGCCGTCAACGGGAACGTCGCGACCTTCACGTCGTAGCCCTCGTCGCGCGCCTGCTGCTCGGTGAGCCCGAAGCTCGCGACCTGCGGCTGGCAGAACGTGGCTCGCGGCATCATGCGGTAGTCGCCGAGCGACATGGTCTCGGCGTTGCCGATGGTCTCGGCCGCGACCACGCCCTGCGCCTCGGCGACGTGGGCGAGCATGAGCTTCGCGGTGACGTCGCCGATGGCGTAGATGTGCGGCACGTTGGTGCGCATGAACTCGTCGATGTCGATCGCGCCGCGATCGGTGAGCGCCACGCCCGCGGCCTCGAGTCCGACCCCCTCGACGTTCGGCGCGAACCCCACGGCCATGAGCACGCGGTCGACCTCGAGCGAGCCCGGCTGTCCGTCGGCGCCCTCGTAGGCGACGGTGACGGATGTCCCGTTGTCGGTGACCGTCTGCACCTTCGTCGACGTGAGTATCGGCACGCCGAGCTTGCGGTACTGCTTCGTGATCTCCTTCGAGACGTCGACGTCCTCGTTCGGCAGCGCCCGGTCGAGGAACTCGATGATCGTCACCTCGACGCCGTAGTTGCGCAGGATGTAGCCGAACTCCATGCCGATGGCGCCGGCGCCGACGATGGCGATCGAACGGGGCAGGTCGCGCGTCACCGATCTGCGTCTCGTACGTGACGATGTTCTGCGAGAGCTGCACGCCGGGCAGGAGCTTCACCCGCGACCCGGTCGCGATGATCGCGTTCGCGAAGGTGATCGTCTCGGTCGACCCGTCGGCCTTCGCGACGTCGATGGTGTTGGCGTCGCGGAACGTGCCGCGGCCGTCGACCTCGGTGATCTGGTTCTTCTTCATCAGGTAGTGCACGCCCTTGACGCGGCCGTCTGCGACCTGGCGGCTGCGGTCGAACGCCACGCCGTAGTCGAACGTCGCCTCGCCGCTCGATGCCGAACTGCGCGGCCTGCGTGTGGAAGATGTGGGCGAGCTCGGCGTTGCGGAGGAGGGCCTTCGAGGGGATGCACCCGACGTTCAGGCACACACCGCCCCAGTACTTCTCCTCGATCACCGCGGTCTTGAGTCCGAGCTGGGCGGCGCGCACCGCGGCGACGTACCCGCCGGGACCGGCGCCGAGGACGACGACATCGAATTGGCTGGTCATGCCGCCCAGCATTGTCTGCCGATGCGAGCGACGGCAAGGGCCGGATGTCGCGACCGGCGTTCCCCGACTGCCGACCTCCGGCGGATTCCGGACAAGCACCCTGCCGACGGGTGCCGCCCGTCGGCGGTCGGGCATACGCTCGACCGGTGAGCACCAGCACCGCGCAACAGGCCGCAGTCGCGGCATCCGAACCGACCCGCTCGGGGCGGCTCTCGACGTGGGTGCAGTTCCTCGCCATGGGCGTGGTGTGGGGTGCGAGCTTCCTCTTCATCAAGGTCGGGCTCGAAGGGGTGTCGTTCGGGCAGGTCGCGTGGTCGCGCACGCTGCTCGGGGCGCTCGCGCTCGGCGTGATCGTGCTCGTCACCCGGCCGCGCGTGCCCGCGGTCGACGGCACGCCGGGGCCGGTGCTGCCGCGCGAGCGCGCCGTGTGGCTGCACTTCCTCGTCGTCTCGCTCACGACCTGCGTCATTCCCTACCTGTGCTTCGCGTGGGCCGAGCAGTACGTCTCGTCGAGTCTCGCGTCGATCTACAACGCGACGACGCCGATCATGACGGCGCTCATGGCCACGCTCGTCTTCCGGGTCGAGCGGCTCGGGCTCAGCCGCTGGGCCGGCGTCGGCGTCGGCATCGTGGGCGTGCTCGTCATCATCGGCCCGTGGCAGTACCAGGCGCTCACGGGCAGCCTCGCCGGCCAGCTCGCGTGCCTCGTGGCGACCCTCTGCTACGGCTTCACCTTCGGCTACCAGCGCCGGTTCCTCAGCCAGCGCCCGATCGCGCCCGCGACCTTCGCGTTCCTCTCGATCGGCGTCTCGGCGGTCGTGATGCTCGCGCTCACCCCGTGGATCGCGCTGACGCCCGTCGACCTCGACTGGGCGGTCGTGGGCTCGCTGCTCGTGCTCGGCGTGCTCGGCACCGGCCTCGCCTACATCTGGCTGATCAACGTGCTGCGCGCGTGGGGTCCGACGGGCTCGTCGACGGTCACGTACGTGACGCCCGTCGTGGGTGTCGCGCTCGGGGTGCTCCTGCTCGGCGAGACCTTCTCGTGGCACGAGCCGGTCGGTGCCGTGCTCGTGCTGCTCGGCATCCTGCTCACGCAGGGCCGGCTGCGCCTGTCGCGCCGCCGCGCCGCGGCTCTTCCGCCGTGGCGAGTAGCGCCAGCACCAGCACCAGCCGTCGCATGCTGCCCGCTTGTACCGCTGAGCGCGTCACTTCCCGCCAGATTGCGACCGAATAGCGCTCCGCGCGTCGCGACGTGACGCGCTCGCGACGGCGGAACGCGGTGGCCGGCGCGGCTGGCTCTTGACAAGCGCGCGCCGAGACATGGTTGGTTAGTTACACAAGTAATGAACCAACGAGGTTCATGACCAACCCAGTTAGGCCCGAATGGACGAATCGCGACCGATCTTCATACAGATCGCAGAACGGGTCGAGAACGACATCATCGAGGGGTCGCTGCCCGAGGGCAGCCAGATCCCGTCGACGAACGAGTTCGCCGCGTTCCTCCGGGTCAACCCGGCTACCGCACTGAAAGGGGTGAATCGTCTTGTCGACGACGGAATCGTGGAGAAGCGACGGGGGATCGGCATGTTCGTGACCGCCGGCGCCCGAGAGCGACTGATCGAGCGTCGCAGGGCCGACTTCGCCACCGAATACATCAGACCGCTCATCGTCGAGGCCGAGAAGCTCGGCATCGACATCGACGAACTCGCGGGGCTCCTCCGCGCAGAAAGGATCAGATCATGACCCGCACCGTGGTCCGCGCCAGCGGGCTCACCAAGCGATACGGCTCATTCACCGCCGTCGACTCCGTCGACTTCACCCTCGAAGAGAACCGCATCTACGGGCTTCTCGGGCGCAACGGCGCGGGCAAGACGACCGTGATGCAGATGCTCACCGGCCAGCTCTTCCCCGACGGGGGCGAGCTCGACGTGTTCGGTCGCGCACCGGCCGAACACGCCGACGTGCTGCGCCGCATCTGCTTCATCGCGGAGTCCCAGCGCTACCCCGACAGCTTCAAGCCCGTGCACGTGTTCAAGGCCGCCCCATGGTTCTTCGAGCACTGGGACGCCGAGTTCGCCGAGCGGCTCATCCACGACTTCCGCCTGCCGCTCAACCGCTACGTCAAGAAGCTCTCGCGCGGCCAGCTCTCGGCTGTGGGCGTCATCGTCGGGCTCGCCTCCCGCGCGCCGCTGACGTTCTTCGACGAGCCCTACCTCGGCCTCGACGCCGTCGCGCGGCAGATCTTCTACGACCGGCTCCTCGAGGACTACGCCGAGCACCCCCGCACGATCGTGCTCTCGACGCACCTGATCGACGAGGTCGCGAACCTGCTCGAACACCTGCTCGTCATCGACCAGGGGCGCATCCTGCTCGACCGCGACGCCGACGAGGTGCGCGGCTCGGCCACGACCGTGGCCGGAGGCGCGGGCGGCCGTCGAGTCGTTCGTCGCCGACCGTGCCGTGATCGGCCGTGAACGCATCGGCGGCCTCGCCTCGGTCACGATCGACGAACGGCTGAACCAGGCCGACCGCATCCGGGCCGCCGAACTCGGCCTCGAACTCGCGCCGGTCTCGCTCCAGCAGCTCATCGTCCACATGACCGGCACCGACCTTCGGGCCGACCAGACCGAACAGGAGGTCGCAGCATGACCGCCGTCATCGACCAGCCGATGGTCCGCACCGAGCCCCGCTCGCGCTTCCAGCGAGGTCTGGCGCGTCGTGCGCCTGCACGCCGTGACGCCCTCGGTGTTCTTCGGAATCCCGTGGATCATCCTCGGCGGCGCATGGCTGGTGATGGTCATCATCGGAATCATCGCCGGGGGCGCGGGCGCCGACACCGAGAAGATGGGCGAGGGCATGCGCTACAGCTGGGCGGTCCTGTCGCCCCAGTGGTACCTCGTCGCCGTGGGCGTGCAGGCCATCGGGCTGACCCTCTCGTTCGCCCTGGGATTCGGTACCACTCGACGCGACTTCTGGCTCGGCACGAGCCTGATGTTCGGCATCGTCTCGCTGCTGAACGCCGTCGCCATCGCCACGCTCGTGCAGATCGAGAAGGCGACCGACGGATGGTGGTTGGACATCGCCATGTTCGACGCGCTCTGGTACGGGCAGAACGGGCTGGGTCGTCGACTTCTACACGACGCTCGCACTGCAGCTCTTCGTGCTCTTCATCGGGGCGAGCGTCACGACCGTGTACCTGCGGTGGCGCATGCGCGGCATGATGATCCTCGTGTTCGGCGCCATCGCCACTCGTGCTCGCCTTCGTCGCCATCGCGACGTTCGCCGACGAGCTGGCCGGCGATCTTCGAGTGGTTCGGCAGCATCGGCATCGTGGGCGTGTTCACCGTCGTCCTCGGACTCGCGGCGCTCTTCGCGATCGGCGGCTACCTCGTGATCCGGCGGGCGACGCCCCGCTGATCTCGAGCAGAGACCGCGGCGCGGCATCCGGTCGGGGGACGCGGATGCCGCGCCGCACTGCGGTTTGCCAAGTACGCTCGAAGCATGACTGATGGGGCCTTCGACGACCGTGATGCCGCGATGAGCGCGCTGCTCGGCATCCGCTCGAGCATCGACAACATCGACGCCGCCCTCATCCACCTGCTCGCCGAGCGGTTCAAGTTCACCCAGCAGGTCGGTCGGCTGAAGGCGCAGCACGGACTCCCGCCGAGCGATCCCGACCGCGAGAAGCGCCAGATCGCCAGGTTGCGGGCGCTCGCCATCGACGCCCACCTCGACCCGGCGTTCGCCGAGAAGTGGTTCAACTTCGTCGTCGCCGAGGTCATCCAGCACCACGAGGAGCTGGCCGGCGGCGCCACCTCGGGCGAACTGTGAGCTGGTACCCGATCGCGCTGCCCTCGCAGTCGGGTCGCCGCGTGCTGGTCACGGGCGCGAACAAGGGCATCGGGTTCTTCACGGCCGCCCGCATGGCCGCGGCCGGCGCCCACGTGGTGCTCAGCGGGCGCAGCGCCGATCGGCTCGAGGCGGCGGCAGCCGCCATCCGCGAAGCGCGGCGCGCGACATCCGTCGAGACCCTCGTCATCGACACGTCGTCGCTCGACTCGGTGCGGGCGGGTGTCGAGGCTCTCGTCGCCGGGCCGCCGCTCGGCGGCGTCGTCGCGAACGCCGGCATGGTGCACCCTCCGCGCGAGCGCCGCGAATCGGTCGACGGCAACGAGCTCGTGCTCGCGACGAACATGCTCGGGCACTTCGCGCTGCTCGCCGGCCTGACGCCGCACCTCGCGCCCGGCGCGCGCATCGTGTCGCTCGGGTCGCTCTCGACGATGCTCTCGACGTTCCGCACCGACGACCTGCAGCTCACCCGCGACTACGATTCCTGGCGTGCCTACGCGCAGTCGAAGATCGCGTCGCAGGTGGTCGCGTTCGAGCTCGACCGCCGGTTGAAAGCTGCGGATGTCCCGGTGTCGAGCGTCGTCGCCCACCCCGGTTACTCCATCGGCGGGCGAACGCCGCGGGTGCCGGGCGTGAACGCGCCGAGCACGGGCAAGCGACTCGCCGACTCGCTGCAGGCGCCGTGGGCGCAGGGCAAGCACCGCGGCGCCGAGACGATCCTGCACGCGCTCACCGCGCCCGGCGTCGAAGGCGGCCAGTTCTGGGGTCCGCGGTTCATGACGAAGGGCTCGCCGGTGCTGCACCGGCCGACCCGCACCACGACCGATCCCTCGGTCGCTGCGCCGGTCTGGAGCTTCGCCGAGCGCGCGACCGGCACCGAGTTCGCGGTCGCCCGATGAGCGCGCCGGACCCGAAGCCGGGATTCTTCTCACGCCCCAAGGTGCGCATGGTGATCGCGCGCGTGCTCGTCGTGATCGGCATCGTGCTCGCGGCCATCGCGATCCTCACGGGCCGCTGGGGCCTGCTCGTCGCCGCGATCATCACGGTCGGCATCGGCGCGGCGTTCGGTCCGGCACGCATCCGTCGCTGAGGGCTCGCGTGGCGCAGCCATCCGCGACGGTCGTGTCGCCGCACCGGCGACACCTGTCCGGGTGACAGCCGTCGTGCGCGGTTCACCTGCTCGTAACCATCCCGCCGTCGGTCGTTGACGGCGGCTGAATACGGTGAAGCATCGGAACCGCGGACGCTGCCGGAGCATCCGCGATGAAGCACATCCGGTGAGCCCCGCAGAAAGGCGCGTCATGACCACGAACTCGACGGATTCCGCACCCGCGGAGGAGCTGCTCGACACCATCGCCCCGCTGGGTGACGACGAGCTGGCCGAGATCGACGAGCTCGCCGAGCTCGGCGACGACGTCGACGACGATGATGCCGACGACGCCGATGAGGTCGAAGACCAGGTCGAAGACGAGGACGTCGACGAGTACGACGAAGACGACGATGACGAAGACGGCGACATCGAGCTGATCGTGCTCGACATGGCGGGCACGACCGTGGCCGACGGCGCCGAGATCCCCGGTGCGGTCGCCGTGATCGAGGAACTGCGCGAGGCCGGGGCATCCGTCGCCCTCATCACCGACCTGGCGCCCGCCGAACGCGACGCCGAACTCGACGCCCTCGGCTGGCACGGGCTCGCCGACCTCGTGCTCTCGCCCGCCGACGCCGGACGCGCGCGGCCCTACCCCGACCTGCCGCTCACCGCCCTGCTGCGCACCGGCGCGAGCGCCGTCGACGCGATGGTCGTCGTCGGCGACACCACGATCGACATCGAGACCGGCGTGAACTCGGGCGCGGGGTTCGTGGTCGGCGTGCTCAGCGGCGAGCACGATCGTGAGGCGCTCGAGGGCGCCGGTGCCGACGCGGTCATCGAGAGCATCGCCGACCTGCCCGCCCTGCTCGGCCTTCGCGGCGAGTAGGCGTGGTGATGCACACGATCGTGCGCGTCGCAGGACCCGACCTCATCCTGAGACCCGCGCCCGTCGCCATGGTCTGGAACGAGCCGGGCCGCCCCCATGACGCCCTCGCCGCGCCGGGCGTGCGACTCTCGCCCGGCGAGGCGCTCGTCGAGGTCGAGCTCGCGACGATCTGCGGGTCCGACGTGAACACGGTGCGCGGCGCTCGGCCGGCCGCGGCGCCGCTCGTGCTCGGACACGAACAGGTCGGCCGGGTCGTCGCGGTCGGCGAGGGGGCCGTGCGCTCCGACGGCTCGCTGCTCGAGCTCGGCGATCGCGTCGTCTGGTCGGTCACCGTGAGCTGCGGCGAGTGCGACCGCTGCCGTCGCGGCCTCACCCAGAAGTGCCGGTCGCTCGCGAAGTACGGGCACGAACGCGTGCACCGCGGCTGGGAGCTGTCGGGCAGCTTCGCCACCCACGTGCAACTGCGCGCGGGCACGACGGTCGTGCGCGTGTCGGAACAGCTGCCCGCACTCGTCGCGGCGCCGGCCTCGTGCGCCACCGCGACCGCCGTGGCCGCACTCGACGCGGCATCGACCCGCGTTCGGCTCGACGGTACGGGCGTGCTCGTGACCGGCGCCGGCATGATCGGCCTCACCGTCACCGCGCTCGCGATCGAGGCCGGGGCGACGGTGCTCGTCTCGGAGCCCGACCCCGCACGGCGGGCCTTCGCCGTGCGACTCGGTGCGATCCCCGTCGACCCCGGTGCGCGCGGCAGCTCGCCCGAACGGCTCGAGGCGGCGCTCGAGGTGCTGGCGGGTCGCGGCATCCCCGAGGTGCTCGTCTCGATCGAGGCGTCGGGTGCGGCGTCGGCCGTGCAGACCGCGGTGCGCGTCCTCGGCATCGGAGGGGTCGCGGTGCTGCTCGGCAGCATGACGCCCGGTTCCGACGTGCACCTCGATCCCGAATCGCTCGTGCGGCGACTCATCACGGTCACCGGCGTGCACAACTACTCGGCCGACCACCTCGTGCGGGCGGTCGCGTTCCTCGAGCGGTCGTGGCACGGGCTGCCGCTCGACGAGCTCGTCGACGCGACCCACGCACTCGCCGACCTCGATGCGGCGCTCGCCGAAGCCGCCACGGGCGAGCACGTGCGCGTCGGCGTCGCGCCGGGCCGCCGCATCCACGCCTGAGCTCGCGGCCGTCGGCGGGCGCGTGTCGTGTACCGTGACGCAGATGATCACA
Source organism: uncultured Actinomycetota bacterium (assembly GCA_963836825.1). GTDB lineage: Bacteria > Actinomycetota > Actinomycetes > Actinomycetales > Microbacteriaceae > Agromyces. The sequence goes on along the minus strand of CAWILI010000037.1, from coordinate 111,195 downwards.
CGCGAACTCGCGCTCGCCCTGCGCGACTCGGGCCTCGCCTGGCACCCCGAGTCGGGCGACCGGTTCCAGCTCGACCTGCCCTCGAACGTCGAGGCCGAGGTCGAGGCCGACGTGTTCACCGTGAGCGACATGACGATCGACACGCTGCCCACGCCGACCGGCGCGATCCTCGCGTTCAACGGCACCACCGAGTGGGCGCTCGACTCGGTCGCGATCGCCGATGCCGTGTGGCTGCCGCGTGAGGATCAGTTGCGCGAGCTGCTGCGCGGGGCGTTCCGGTCGTTGCGGCGCCTCGACGACGCCTTCGAGGTCGTCGTCGACCTCGGCGGCGAGGTGGCGCCGATTCGAGCACCCCGACGCCGCCGAGGCGTACGCGCTCGCGCTGCTGGAGCTCATCGGGAGGTCGCGATGACGGATGCCGCGACCCCGGCCGCCGGCGAAGGGCCGGCCATCGAACGTGCCCGTGAGCACCTGGCCCGTTCGGCGACCGCGCTCGCCGAGGCCGGCGCCCGCCGCGAGGTGCTCGCGGAGTTCGTGCCCGGGCGGCGCGTGCTCGGAGTACCGCGGGCCGCGCGCATGTCGCCGGTCGGACGGGTGTGGCGACTCGGCGTCGTGCTGCTCGACGACGCCGGCGCGGCCTGGGCGACCGGTCGCGTCGTGCGTTCCGAGCGCCCGGCGCGCAAGAGCGTCACCGCCGAGGCGGTGGCCGAGCAGCGCGCCTACCGGGCCGCGGCGGCCAAGGGCGGCATCGCCGAGGGCGAGACCGTGAACTTCGATGCGAGCCCCATCGACCTCGACGAGCTCGCGCGTGTCGGGACATCCGGCCCGCTCGTGCTTCGCGACGACCAAGTGCTCGTGCGCTGGAGCCCGACGCAGCCCGATGCGCTCGCGCCGCTCGAGCAGTATCTCGCCGAACGCGTCGACCTGCTCGCGCACCCGCCCCAGGGGACGTGAGCCTGAGGTCAGGCGTGGTGAGTCCGCGAGTCGGCGCCGAGCGAGCGCACGCTTCGGTCAGCCCAGTTCGACGGTCGTCGGCACGGGGTTCTGGAACAGGTCGAGCACCGGGCAGTGTGCGTCGACGACCTGACGGAGTTCCTCGTAGCGTTCGGCGCTCTCGGGGCCGCTGAGTCGCACGGTGAGGCGCACGGCGCCGAAGCCGGCGCGCGTGCTCTCGTCGATGCCGAAGAGCCTGCGTGCGTCGAGGTCGCCCTCTGCGCTGATCTCGATGTCGTCGAAGTCGATATCGAGGGCGTTCGCATAGAGGCGATAGACGACGATCTGGCACGAGATGAGCGCGCCGAGCGCGTACTCGACGGGGCTGGCCGCGATGTCGTCTCCCGCGAGTGCGGCCGGCTCATCGACGAGGAAGCGGTGCTTGCCGGCGACGATCTCGCTCGCCACGGCACCCGAGCCGCGACCCGAGACGCGATACGTGAGATGCGCGTTCGATGTGTCGGCAGCGATGCGCTGCTGCCAGGCGGCGCCCGCCGAGTCCAGGCGGTCGGCGCGCTCGGACGCGGAGGTGTCGGGCAGGGCGGGGGAATCGATGAGGGTCATGCGTGGACCGTAACCGGCCTCGGCGGCCCTCGCGGGCGCGCCAGTCACCTGACGACGCGCAGCGTCATCCGTGACACACGCCTGAGATGCGCCGCCGCTCAGCGCGTTGACGGGCCGGCATCGGCGCGGGGGTCGTCGCCCTCGCCCTCGCCGGTCTCGCGCTTCGCGCCCTTCGTCTCCTGCTCCTGGACCGACTCGATCACCGAGTCGTGCAGGCCCTTCTGGCCCGTGTGCAACTCCTGGAACTTGTCGCCGGCACCCATGAGCGGCCCGAACGCGTGACGCATCCGTGAGCCGCTCGGCGCCTTCACGAAGCGCACGACCATGCCGATGATGATGACGAGCGCGAAGAGCGCGATCGCCCCGGCCGCGAGCATTCCGTAGAACGAGAAATCGCCGCCCATCAGAATCCGAACGCGGTGATCGGGGCGAGGCGACGCTCGCGCAGCGCCTCGATGACGGCGAGCTCGTGCGGCACGACGGGGTCGGGCAGGGCGTCGAGCGCGAACCAGCCGAGGTCGGCCGCCTTGTCTTCGATGAGGCGGGGGTCGCCCTGCCACTTCGTCGCCTGGAAGAACACGTCGATGCGCTCGTCGATGGCCGCGCCCGTCGCGCCGGTGCGGTGCATGACGGTGAGCACCTCGAGGTCGGACTCGTCGACCTGCACCCCGAGCTCTTCACGGGTCTCGCGTGCGGCGCCCGCGAGCAGCGTCTCGCCCCGCTCGACGTGGCCGGCCGCCCCGCAGGCCCAGTGGCCGTCGTAGTAGCCCGTGCCCTGCCGCAGCTGCAGCAGCACCTCGTCGCCGCGGCGCAGCAGCACGTAGGCGGCCGGGATCACCGCGAAGCGGCCGTGGTCGGCGGCGTACGCCTCGGAGTACTCGCGGTTGTCGGTCATGGTCTCGGGTCTGGGTCACGGGTCGTCGATCGGTTCGGTCACGGGCGTGCGCTCAGCTGCCCGACGACGGAGCCGAACGCGTCGGCGAGCGGCGCGCGGTTCACCGAGCGCAGTTCGTCGATCGTGACGGTGAACACGTCCTGCACCTCGAGGGCACCGGATGCCGCGTCGGTGACGCCGATGCGCCGCACCGGGTAGTCGCGGCCCTCGCAGAGGCCCCGGAACTTCACGTCGTCCTCGCGCGGCACCGAGACGATGACGCGGCCGGCGGACTCGGAGAACAGCGCGGTCGCGATGTCGATGTCGGCGTCGGCGGTGACCTCGCCGAGGAACACGCGCGCACCCACGCCGAACCGGCCGACCGCCTCGGCGAGCGCGATCGCGAGGCCGCCGTCGCTGAGGTCGTGGGCCGAGTCGATGAGCCCCTCGATCGCCGCCGCGTTCAGCAGCCCGGCGAGGCGCTGCTCACCGGCGAGGTCGACGGCCGGGGGGCGCCCGCCGAGGTGGTCGTGCACGACGCCGGCCCACGCCGAACCGTCGAGCTCGGCCTTCGTGTCGCCGAGCAGGTAGATGTTGTGGCCGTCGTCCTGCCAGCCCGAGGGGATGCGGCGGGCGACGTCGTCGATGACGCCGAGCACGGCGATGACCGGGGTCGGGTGGATCGGCACGTCGCCGGTCTGGTTGTAGAAGCTGACATTGCCTCCGGTGACGGGGATGCCGAGCTCGAGGCATCCGTCACTCAGGCCCTCGACGGTCTCGGAGAACTGCCACATGACCTCGGGGTTCTCGGGGGAGCCGAAGTTCAGGCAGTCGCTGACGCCCATGGGCTTGGCGCCCGTGACGGCGACGTTGCGGTACGCCTCGGCGAGGGCGAGCTTCGCGCCCTGGCGCGGGTCGAGCTGCGAGTAGCGGCCGTTGGCGTCGGTCGCGACCGAGACGCCGAGGCCCGACTGCTCGTCGACGCGCACCATGCCGGCGTCGTCGGGGTAGCTGAGCGCGGTGTTGCCGAGCACGTAGTTGTCGTACTGGTTGGTCACCCATGCGGCGTCGGCCTGGTTGGCCGAGCCGACGAGCTGCAGGAACTGCTTGCGCAGCGCCTTGGACCGCTTGGGGCGCTTGAGCGATTGGGCCGAGTCGGCCTGCAGCGCGTCGATCCACGACGGGTAGGCGACGGGGCGCTCGTAGACCGGGCCGTCGACGGCGACGGTGCGCGGGTCGACGTTCACGATCTCCTCGCCGTGCCACATGATGCTGAGGCGACCGGTGTCGGTGACCTCGCCGAGCACGCTCGTCTCGACGTCCCACTTCTTCACGACCTCGAGGAACCCGTCGAGCTTCTCGGGCTTCACGATCGCCATCATGCGCTCCTGGCTCTCGCTCATGAGGATCTCTTCAGGAGTGAGCGTGGGGTCGCGCAGCAGCACGTCGTCGAGCACGATGGCCATGCCGCCGTCGCCGTTGCTCGCGAGCTCGGAGGTCGCGCACGAGATGCCGGCCGCACCGAGGTCTTGGATGCCCTCGACGAGGTCGCCCGCGAACAGCTCGAGGCAGCACTCGATGAGCACCTTCTCGGCGAACGGGTCGCCGACCTGCACCGCGGGGCGCTTGGTGGGGCCGCCCTCGGCGAACGTGTCGGACGCGAGGATCGACGCGCCGCCGATGCCGTCGCCGCCCGTGCGGGCGCCGAAGAGCACGACCTTGTTGCCGGCGCCCTTCGCGTTGGCGAGGTGCAGGTCTTCGTGGCGCATGACGCCGACGGCGAGGGCGTTCACGAGCGGGTTCGCCTGGTACACCGGGTCGAACCAGGTCTCGCCGCCGATGTTCGGCAGGCCGAGGCAGTTGCCGTAGAAGCTGATGCCCGAGACGACGCCGTGCACGACGCGTGCGGTGTCGGGGTGGTCGATGGCGCCGAAGCGCAGGGCGTCCATGACCGCGACCGGGCGCGCGCCCATCGAGATGATGTCGCGCACGATGCCGCCGACGCCGGTCGCGGCGCCCTGGAACGGCTCGATGTAGCTCGGGTGGTTGTGCGACTCGATCTTGAAGGTGACCGCCCAGCCCTCGCCGATGTCGAGCACGCCGGCGTTCTCGCCCATGCCCACCATGAGGTGCTGCTTCATCGCGGGCGTGACCTTCTTGCCGAACTGGCGCAGGTAGATCTTCGACGACTTGTACGAGCAGTGCTCGCTCCACATGACCGAGTACATCGCGAGCTCGGCGCTCGTGGGGCGGCGGCCGAGGATGTTGCGGATGCGCTCGTACTCGTCGGGCTTCAGGCCCAGCGCGGCGTAGGGCTGCTCCTTCTCGGGAGTGGTCGCCGCGACCTCGACGGTGTCGAGCACCGGCGTCGTCGGTGCAGCGATGTTTGCGGGAGTTTCGATGGTCACGAGTGGCGAGCTCCAGAAGACGGCGGCGAGGCGGATGCCGCGGGGCGAATGCCTGACCGTGCCAGTCTACCGGCCGCGCTCACCTGAGCAGGCCGGTCGGCCTGCTCAGGTGAATTGCCGGTGGGCGTTCCAGTGGACGCGCCGGTGGTTTCAGCTGCCGGTCGATTTCGGGTCCGACGGCTGCGTGCCGTTCTTCGCCGGCGGGTCGGGCAACTTCTTGCCCTGGCCGCTCTTCTTCGCCTTCGTCGGCGTCGCCGGCAACGGCTTCGATGTGCCGGACGCCTTCGCGGTTCCGCCGGCGCCGCTCGCGGTTCCCGATGCGCTCGAGCTCTGGCTGCTGTTCACCGCCGGCGTCCCGCCCGTTGTCGCGTTGTCGGTGGCGGTGCCGACGGGCTTGGCAGGGGTCGCCGCGTCGGTGCCGCCGAACTTCGCCCGCTTCCCGTAGGGCGCGCCGAGCTTCACGGTTCCCTCGGCCGGATCGATGTCGATGAGGGGGTTCGGGTCGAACATCTCGGCGGTGTCCTGCCACTTCTTCGCCGCGGCCCGGTCCATGCCCGCTCCGAGCGTGGCGAATGACGTCGGCAGGTGGTTCGCCGTCCCGGCGTCGATCCAGGAGCCGACCGGCCCGAGCGCACCGAAGCCGGAGATCTTGCCCGCTGCGTCGCTCTTGTCCCAGGCCGCGCTGACGACGTCGTTGGCCTTCGCGATCGTGAACAGCGCGCCGCTCGGGTCGGTGTACCTGATGGCGTTGGAGCCTGCGTAGGCATAGGACGCCTGCAGCTCGGGAGCCTCGAGGATGCTGAACGGATCGCTCAGGGCGGGATCCACCGTCAGGAACAACTCGCGCCTGGCGTCGTACCATCGCTCGCCGAAGTCCATCAGGCTTCGCCGCTCGTCGGTGTAGGCGCCCGCGTACTGGTAGGCGGTGCGGTACACCGTCGAGTGCTCGTCGATCCACACCTCTCCGGTCGGGAAGTACTCCTGGTGCTGGAACGTCTGACCGAGCGCGTCGGTGACGACGTTGGTGCTGCCCTGCAGGTCCTTGTGCAGGAAGTACCGCTGCCCCTCCGCCGTGTACGGGTCGTCGCCGGGGTCGCGTTGCTGGGCGATCAGCTCGTCGTCGATCCAGATCTGCTTCGTGAGCTCGTTGCCGTTGCGCACCGTGACCCACGGGTTGATGAACGCCGTCTCGCCGTTCGGGCCGCGTTCGATGACCCGGCGGCCCGCGTCGTCGTACGCGTACTCCGTCGTCGCGCCGTACTCGTCGACGAGCTCCATGCGCCCGGCCCAGTTCCACGTGATCTCGCGGGTGATCTTCGCCTTCTTGCCGGTGCCGTTGACGATCTGGATGAGCTCGCCGTCGGCGTCGTAGTTGAAGGTGTCCTGTCCCTGGGCGCTGACCTGGTGCGGGCCATCGGCGTCGAAGGTGCGGTTGAACGAGTACGAGGTGGCGGACTGCACCTTGCTGCCGAGCTTGTCGACCTGCGTCTTCTGCTCGACGTTGCCGGCGTCGTCGAAGTCGAGGTCGAACGCGTAGGTGCGGGTGTTCTTCCACACCTTCGCGTCGCCGGCTGGACGAGACGAGCTTGTCGTACGGGTCGTACGTGTACGTCATCGTCACCGGGCTGCCGAACAGGTTCGTCACGGTCGACGGCACGCTGTTCGAGTACGTCTTCGGGTTGCCGACGGCGTCGTACCCGTAGGACTGGTCCTGCACCTCCCGGTACGCGACGGGGTTGCCCTTCAGGGGGCGATCCGCCGAGACCGTGCGCACGTTGTCGAGCCAGCGCGTCAGCGGGTCGTACTTCCATGAGGTGGTCGCGCCGTTGCCGTAGTCGATCGCCGCGGGCGTGAGGAACTCGTCGTAGCGCCGGTCGGTCACGTAGTCGTAGTGCCAGGTGGTCGGCTCGTCGGTGTACAGCGGGTTCCCATCGGCATCGAGCATCGGGGTTGCCGTCGGCGTCGAGCTGCGGCACCCGCTTCAGGCCGGGTTCGTCGCCCACGACCGACTTCGTCAGGCCGCCGGCGTCGTAGTCGTAGGTCAGCACCTCGCCGTCGGGATAGGTCATCGTCGCGATTCGGCTGAGCCCGTCGTAGACCCACTCCGTGGTCCACTGGAATCTCGGGTCGCCCGGCTTCCAGTTGTGCAACTTGATCTCGCTGAGCTGGTTCGTCGTGTTGCCGAGCGGGTCGTACTCGAGCGTCACCACGCGGGCCGCGTCGTCGATCTCCACGATCCGGCCGGCACCGTTGCCGGCGCGCTCCGGCCTCGCCGTAGGTGTACGTCACGTCGGGCGTGTCCTCGGGGTAGACGACCTTCACGAGGTTCTGCAGCTCGTAGTGGTAGGTCGTCTCGACATCCTCCTCGCGCAGGGTCGGCGAGACCTCCTTGATCACCTTGCCCTCGGCGTCGTACCAGGTCTCGCACCAGGCCGCCGTCGGGGGTGTCGGTCGTCAGCTTGTTGCCGACCCCGTCGTAGGTGTGGGTGGTCGCGTTGCCGGCAACGTCCACGACCTGCAGCAGCTCGCCGAGCGGGTTGTACTCGTAGCTCGCCGTCTTGGGGGGCAGCAGGTCGAGCAGGTTCGGTGTCGCCGGGTCGAGCGGCTGGTCGTCCATCCGCAGCTCGTTGCCGCGGATGTCGGTGAAGGTCGTCGTCACGCGTCCGCGCGGGTCGGTGCTCGCGGCCTTCTGCACGGTGACTCCGTCGCCGCCGAGTTGCGCGTCGCCGAAGCCGTAGGTCGTCGTCGTCACGTATGCCCCGGGCTCGGTCTGCCTGGTCTCCTGGTCCAGCAGGTTGAACTCGTGCGTCGTCTTCGTCGTGATCGGCGACGTCGCCGTCTCGTAGACGGTCTGCGCGACGGTGTCGAAGGTCGGCCGGTACACCTCGGCCTCGTGACCGAAGAGGTCGTACACGACCGCGCCGCTGACGACCCGGCCCTCGGCCGCGACCCCCTGGGCGTCCACGGCGCGCGCGTCGCGCTTCTGCTGGGTGATGCGCCCGATGCCGTCGGCGAACTGCACCGTCTCGATCGGGTCGTCGTTGAAGGCATCGGCGTGCCGGGCGATCGCATAGCCGTAGCCGGGAGCGCTGGGGTGGTACTCGAACGTCACGGCATCGGCCTGCAGCGCGTTGCTGATCGAGGCCAGACGGGACAGGTCGTCGTAGGTGTACGACGTCGTGTTGTCGTTCGCATCGATGCGGCTCTCCACTTTGCCCGAGCTCCAGTCGAACGTCGCCGACGAGGTCATGCCGGTGCGCAGCGGTGCCGGGTCGGTGTCGGCCTCGTCGTCGAGGAACACGTCCACCTCGTCCTGGCTGTCGAAGTCGTACTCGGTGACCTCGGCGATGTTCGCGTGGCCGACGTTCGTGTCGTAGACGTACTCGACCGCGTATCGCACGCCTCCCTCGCCTTCGGGATAGACGATGCGGTTGTAGCTGCCCCACGAGTCGTACTGCAACTCGGTCACGGCGTCCTCGTCGTCGCTGATGCGCTCCTTCAGCTTGGTCACCGACTGGTTGTCGCAGACGGCATCGCGACCGTCGCGGTGCCGCAGGATGTCGCCGTCGGCGTCGTACATCGTGATGACGGCCGGCACGCTCACCCACGTCGGGCAGACGTCGGGCGAGAAGAACGGCGACGCCTGCTCGTCGGTCGGCATCGGGTAGTACGGGGTGTCGCCGAAGCATCCGACGCCCGTGTCGTAGTCGCCGTCAGCGTCGAGTTCGACCTCGGACGCCGAGATCAGGCAGTCGGAGTAGTCGGTGACGGTGAGCACGTCGTCGGCGTCGGTCTCGAGCTCGCCCTCGTCGAGCTGCTCGAGCACGTTGCCGAGGCCGTCGTAGACGAAGCTCACGCTCGTCTCGTTGCCGATGGTCGCGCCGTCTGCCGCGAAGTACCGCTCCTCGCTGTCGGTGACCAGGGGAGCGAACGACCAGGTGAGCGATTCGGTGCCGCCCATCGCGGGGATCGCGGTCTGCACGTCGACGAGTTCGGCCTCGGCGAGCGGGTCGAAGCCCCCGGGCACGCCCTGTACATCGCGGATGCCCCAGTCGAGGGTCGCTGCGCGGAGCGGCGTGCTGTTCAGGCCGTCGCGCACGGTCATCGACGTCTGGAGGCCCGCCACGAACACGTTGTCGTTGAGGTACTCGGTCTCGGTGATCCGCTTCGCGACGCTGCTCGGGTCGAGCTCCCGTTCGGTGACCTTGGCGAAGCCGAGGCTCTGGCGGAACAGACGGTCGAACCGCGGGTCCTCGTAGTCGAACGTCGAGACCGACACGTCCACGCCGTCGCCCGGCCGGCCGTCGTCGACCGCGACGCGGCTGAGCGCCCAGGTCGAGTCGGGGTGATCGACGGTGTTGCCGTAGCGCTCGTAGTCGAGGCTGACGGTGCCGCCGAGCGGGTTGGTGACCGTGGCCAGCAGGTTCGTGCGGCCGGTCGTGTTGCGCTGGACGCGCACCTCGTGGTCGTCGGTGGAGGCGAGCGAGTCGACGAAGCCGTCGCCGTCGATGTCCTCGAGCGTGACCTCGGAGAAGCTCACCGAGTTCTGGTACGAGGCGCCGGGGTTGACGACCAGGTAGCACGCCACCGCGCACAGGGGGCCCGCGTAGACCGTGAAGTCGACGCCGCCGCCCATGCCCTGCGAGCGGTCGTACGAGACCTGCGGCGAGGCGTTGAGATCGGCGACGCCGACCCCAGCTGCCTTCGCGAAGTCGCCGAAGTGGACGGCAGGGGCCAGGCCCGAACCGGTGCCGAACTCGACCGTGGGCTGCCCGCCGGCCGAGGCCTTGTGCAGGCGGTCGGGAATGCCGTCCCCGTTCACGTCGATCCACGCGAATCGGGCCATGTCGTAGTTCCAGTTGAACGAGACACCGCCCGAGAACTCGCCCCATGGCGTCGCGAAGCCGGCCGAGGCGTGGCCGCCGATCGACTCCTGAGTGTTGAATCCGCCGGTTGCGAGCGGCAACTCCGCGTCGGCGAAGGCGTAGCCGAGGTTGTAGCGCACGAACACGCCGTTGTCGTTCGTGTACACCACGTCGGGCAGCCCGTCGCCGTTGACGTCGGCGAGCTCCTGCGACATCGGCGCGTCGCCGTCGCCTTTCGGGATCTCCTTGGCGTTCGGCGGGCGGTGCCGTAGGCGGCCGAGAGCGGACCGCCGGGGGCGCCGGATTCGTTCGGGTTCGTGAACCCGACGTCGAAGCCGCCGCCGATGCTCACGCCGAAGCCGGCGCCGAGTCCGGGGTCGCTGTCGGCGGCCTTGCCGCCCTTCGACGCGGAGTTGCCCTGCGTGGTGTTCGTCTTGCCCTTGTTGTTGGCCGCGATGTCGACGAGGCCGGCGTCGAGACCGCCGGAGGCGTTCACCGTGAAGTCGCGGTTGACCAGGCCGAGCCGCTCGCTCGGCCCGTCGACCGACTTGTAGAGGAGGCCGCGCTGGCTCGTGTACTGCACCTTCTCGGGCGTGATGACGTCGGGGAAGCCGTCGCCGTTCAGGTCTTCGTAGTCGACGAGGCTCCAGCTCGGGCCGACGCCGACCGATCCGCCGAGCGGGCCGAATCCGAACGCGAGCGAGAGCGAGGGGCCGGTGACCGAGATGCGGGTCACCCCGTCGGCGGCGCCGCCTTCGCCGACGCCGAGCGTGACGTTGTCCGACGCCAACCTCGACGAGCGCATCCGCTCTGCCGATGCGGCGAGGTTGTCGCGCGTTCCGCGCCATTGCGGTGCGTCGAGGGGATCGGCGTCGGCGCCGAGCGAGTCGGGGTTCAGCAGCGGCAGGTACGCGTATGACGGGTCGATGTCGGGCTCGGCCTCGCAGTCGTTGACCGAGCCGGTGCACAGGTCCTCGAAGCCGCCGGCCGGTTCAGCGTCCTGCTGGGCGGCTTCGTCGATGACGAAGGCGTCCTCGTCGATCGGGGTGGTCGCCGAGTCGCCGCTCGCCGTGTATCCAGCGACACCCCAGCCCCGGTACGCCAGGGGGTAGATGCCCTGCCGACCAGTCCAAGTGAGGACGACCGGGGGCGTCACGTCGTCGGGCACCACGGCGTCCTCCCCGAGCGTCACCGAGAAGGGGCCCGGTGCGAGCGCGTCGGCGAGCGCGGGCTCGCGGACGCTGAGCTCGAACCAGTAATTCTCGCCGTCCTCGAGCGAGATCGACTCGTCGGCGCTGAACGGGTCGTTCAGATCGACGACGGTCTGGTCGACGGATGCCGCGAGGGTGATCTCCTTCTTCCACTCCAGCCCGTCGCGCGTCTTGATGCTCAGCACGACATCCCGGTTCGGCAGTTCGTCGGCATCCGAGCTGAGCGACGGGTGCTCGATCCGGACCTCGTCGTAGTCGGCGTCGTCCTCGGCGGCCCAGCTCGCGGACGACCTGAGCGCTCGACCGGTTCGGATACTGCTCGATCTCGGGGGCGAGCTCAACGCGCTTCGTGTCGGTGAGCACGCCTTGGATCATCTTCTGCACTTCGATCGACTCGCCGTTCTCGTCGGTCGCCTCGGTGTAGTGGATCGCCGGATTCCACGAGATCGCGGTCAGGTCGATCGTCGAGTCGACCGCGAGGTGCGCGTGCAGGGTGTCGGTCTCCGGCTCCTCGACGTCGGGGTCGGGGTCGACGACGGCCGCGACCGGGCCGGAGACCGCGACATCCGCCTGGAAGTCGACGGTGCCGACGAAGCCCGCCGGGATGACGCCGTCGACGATCGGCACGGATGCGCCGCCGCCCTCGGGGGTTCCGGCGGCGTCCGGAATGTCGACCGGGATCACCGGCGCAGGGACCGCGTCGGTGTGGTCGAGCACGAGTCGCAGGTCGTCGCTCGTCGCCTTCGACTTCACGACGGTCGCTGAGAACCGCACAGTGCCGTCGTACGGCATGACGACGCGCGTGTTCGGCCGGCCCGCGAGGGTGAAGTCGGCGGCGGCGTTGTAGACGGTCTGCGAGAGGCCGTTGACATCCAGCGGGACCTCGGTGGTGTCGTCGGGCACCGGATCGACCGAGTCCTCGTCGACGACGGCGGCGCCGTCGATCGTGGTGTAGGTGATCTGGGGCGACCAGGCGACCTCGTCGTGCGCGCCGTCGTCGAGCGAACCGACCCGGAGGTAGACGCGGTCGCCGCGCGTGCACGTCGAGCACGGTCGGCGTGTCGAACGCGCGGTCGCCGGCGGCGGCGAGCGTCTCGGAGAACTCCTGCTCCTCGTTGAGCTGGATGGCCACGCGAACTCCGTCGTCGGTCGTCGGCGGGCGTCGGGGTCGGGGGCTCGAGTGCGACGCCGTCCTCGGTGGGGCTGAGTTCGGCGCCGCCCTCCACCGAGATCGTGCCGTCGAACGGCGCGATCCAGCGTCGAACGGTGTCGATCGGAGGCGAGGCCTGCTGCAGGCGCTGCTGCAGCAGGTCGAGTTCCGTGCTGTTCACCTCGGGCGCCATGCCGCCGGTGGCCAATTCCACCGGAGTGCCCGTGCTGCCGGCGAGGAAGGTGGGGACGCCGCCCGCCAGCCGGTTGAAGTACACCGCGCCCTGGTGCACGAGGTCGGGCAGCCCGTCGGCGTTCGCGTCGGTGAAGTACACGTCGCCCCACGCCACGGCCCCGCCGACGCCGAACGAGGCGGTCACGACGATGTGGGCCTCGAGCGAGACCTGCAGCTGGAACTCGTGGTCGCGCGAGAGTCCCTTGTCGCTGAGGGTCGAGAGGGGCAACGGCTTCACCGAACCTCAGCTCTCCGCCCGGCCCGCCGCGGTTGAGGCGGTACCAGACGTTCTGCACGTCGTCGTTGGCGTCCTTCTTGCCGGGGGCCATGAAGACCTTGTCGGGCAGTCCGTCGCCGTTGAGGTCGATGAGCTCCTCGATACCGTCGGTCTGGCCGCCGCCGATCTGGATCGAGGCGCCGAACGACCCGACCTTCTGCGGTACCGCGGGGTTGAAGCCGACGTAGACGTGGCCCTCGGCGGAGTTCGACTCCGAACCACCGAGCGCGCCGCCCGAGATGTTCTCGTCGAGGAACGCGCGGTCGCCGATGTCGTCGAGGGCACCGGTGTCACCCGTGTCCCACGGCCCGTCGGTCGCGAAGCCCGTATACGACCCTGCGGCGTACTTCACGTCGTTGAAGTACGTGAACGTGTGGGTGACCGCGTCGGCGGTGCCGGCGCCCTGGGTCACGGTCGACAGCAGGGTCTTGCCGAACGGACCGGTCGCGTAGCCGAGGTCGTAACGGGTGGCGAGCTGGTCGTAGTCTCGTCCTCCGTCGACCTGCAGATCGTCCCACCAGACCTCGACGCTCGCAAGCTGCTCGGCGAGCAGGTCGAGGTAGCGCCCGGTCGCGTCGAGCGTGGTGTCCATGCGCAGCCCGTACGGCAGATTCGTCGACGGGTTCGTGCGTTCGGTCATCCGCACGAAGCGGATCTCGTACGGCGGCTGTTCGTGGTAGCCCTCCACCGGGTGGTTCTCGTCGGAGGCCTCCGCGGCCTCGGTGTAGAAGACGCTGCGCAGGTACGTGTGGCGGGCGCAGAGCGTCTCGAGACCGTCGACGCACGCGGCATCCGCCACCCAGGCACCGGTGGTCTCGTCGAAGCGGTAACGCAGCGGTTCGTACTCGTAGCGGAACATGTTGACGCCGACATCGCGCTCAGCCGAGAGCAGCCACTTCACGATGTTGTGGTCGTCGTCGGTGACGACGGAGTCGGGGTCGAGCGCGCCGGTGTTGGGGCCCGGTTCGACGAAGCCGCGGGTGACACCGAGCGGGCCGCCCATCGGGCCGCCGGCATCGGGCTTCGCTCCGTACCAGCGGATGCCGCCCATCTTGTCGCGGACCTCCCACCAGTAGTTCTTCGGGCTGTCGCCGTGACGGATGATCTGCTCGTACTCGGTCTCGACCTGGCGGGTGAAGTCCTGGCGGTCGGCGATGCGGTCCTGCCACGTGTCGCCGAGCGCGTTCGGCACGAGCATCGTGCCGTCGAGCGAGTACGATTCCGACTCCTTGGCGGGGTCGAAGTAGGGGACGCCGAAGCTCGTGTCGACCTCGATGGTGCCGACCCCGAGGTCCCAGCCGGAGCCCGCCCAGCTCGATTCGGTGGCCGAAGTGTAATCGAGCGAGAGCTCCGGGGTCATGCCGCGGCCCTGCGGCACGATGATCGGGTACGACAGCTGTGCGCTGCCGTCACTCGACGCCTCGGGCGCTTCGATGAGCGCGAGCCCCTCGGAAGGGTCGGCGTACTGCAGCCCGTCGAAGGATGCCGTCGCCGAGGTCGTCGGGTGTGAGCATCGACTCGCGTGCGAGCGGCTCGCCGGGCTGCGCGCCCCCGCCGAACCCCCCGGTGCCGGCGATGGCAGCCGTCGCGATCAATCCGAGCACGGCGACGACCGCCGCCGTCTTCACCACGATGCGCCTTGCGGACATGGGGTCCTCCGTCGTCAGCCTGAGCCGGCCGCTGCACGGGTGACGCACCGGGCCAACGCAATTCGACCCCACAACGGGTGCCGTGTCCTGAAGGAATCCTTCAATTACCCTTCAAGCAGACAGCCTCGTGAGTCGCGGGCGGCGCCGCGGGTGATCCGAGCGGACGGGCGGATGTCGTATGGCCGGACAGTGGAGCGGGTCCGCGGCATTCGTCACGCCCCCCGCGTACTTCTTCGGCGGGCACCGATTCGAGCCGTCGAGCGGCCTGCTCACCCGGGGCGCCACCGAGGTCCGGCTCCGGCCGAAGACCGCGGCGGTGCTCGCCGTGCTGCTCGGTCGCGCCGGGGAGGTCGTGACCAAGGCCGAACTCGTCGACGAGGTGTGGGACGGCACGACCGGCGACGAGTCCCTGGCCGTGTGCGTGGCCGAGCTCCGCCACGCGCTCGGCGAGCACCCGCAGGATGCCGGGTGCATCGCGACGGTGCACCGGCGCGGTTACCGTCTTCGTCGTCCCCGTCACCACGACCCCGGAGCCGCCGGCGGCCGACACGGAGCCGCTCGTCGGGCGCGAACGCGAACTCGCCGAGCTCTCGAGCTGGTGGTCCTCGGCGGCCTCGGGAGCCCGCACCGTCGGATTCGTCGCGGGGGAGGCCGGCGCAGGCAAGTCGGCGCTCGTCGAGGCGTTCGTGGCCGGTCTCCGCGCGCCGGCCGGCATCGCCCTCGGCCTGGGCCGGTGCGTCGACGAGCGAGGTCGTGAGCCGTACCTGCCGTTCCTCGACGCGTTCGCCGCCATCTGCCGGGGGGCGAGCGGCGCGCGATTCCGTGAGATCCTCTGGGACATCGCGCCGACGTGGCTGCTCATGCTGCCTGGGCTCGTCGAGCCGTCGGCTGTTCACGACCTCCGCCGCCGCGCCGCCGATCGGTCGGTCGGGCGACTGCTTCGAGAGGCGACGGACGCGCTCGATGCGATGGCGGCGATCGCCCCGGTCGTCATCGTGGTCGAGGACCTCCATGCGGGGGACAGCTCGACGATCGAGTTGCTCGGCCACCTCGCGCAGCGACCGACCCGGGCCCGACTGCTCGTGCTCGCGACGTACCGGCCCGATCCGGCGCCGGGCCGGCGACCTCCGCTCGGCGACGCTGTCGGCAACCTGCGCGCGCTGCGACGATGCGAGCACCTCGACCTCGGCCCACTCGACGTGCGCGCGGTCACGATGATGCTCGCGTCGCGGCTCGCGCCCGGGGTGCCCTCGGCGGAGCTCGCCGGCGAGGTGCTCGCACGCACCGAGGGCAACGCCCTCTTCGTGTCGGCCCTCGTCGATCGGCTGATCCGCGACGGAATGCTGCGGGAGGACGGCGGCGTGCTGCGCACCACGGCGCCGATCGCCCGCCTCGGCATCCCCGACGGGGTGCGACGACTGACCGCCGACCGCATCGCGCGACTCGAGCCCTCCGATCGAGACCTGCTCATGGCCGCAGCAGCCTCGGGGGTCGAGTTCACGGTCGTCGAGGCGGCGGCCGGGCTCGCGGCGTTCCCCGGGAAGCTCGACTGCCGACCTCGAGCCCGACCGGGTCGCGGCCGAACTCGCTCGGCTCGCCGAGCTGACCGGCCTCATCGTCGAGGTCGAGCCGACGACCTGGTCCGACGACTCCATCAGCGGATGCTTCCGCTTCGCGCATGCGCTCGCGCGCGACCTCGTGCACGAACAGCTCGCCGGAGCCCGGCGCATCGCGGTGCACCGCGCGATCGGCGCTCGGCTCGCGTCAGGCGTGGGCGCGCGCGCGGCCGCGGCGGCCGAGCACTTCGAACTCGGTCGCGATCCGGCGAGCGCCGTCGAGCAGTACGGTCGCGCTGCCGAGGTGGCACGCCGCCGCCTCGCCCCCGGCACGGCGCGCGACCTTGCGCGCCACGCCATCGACCTCGCCGACTCGGCGGGCGATGTCGTTCCCGCTCGCCGCCCGGCTCGGGTTGCACCTCAGCCTCCTCGCGGCGCTGCTCGCGGAGCACGGCCCCACGTCCCCCGAGGTCGCCGAGGCCGTCGAGACGGCCGAGGCGCTCGCCGACGAAGTCGACGACGGCCTCCTCGTCGCGCGAACCAGGCAGCTCTCCTGGAGCATCGCCTTCATGACCGGCGATATCGTCACGGCGAGCACCCGGCTCGCGGCGCTCGAAGCGGCCGCGGGCGGCCTCGACGATGCCGCTCTCGCGCTCCAGCTCGCCGATGCCCGTGCGCTGACGCTGCTCGCCGCGGGCTCGCCGGCACTCGCGCTCGAGGCTGTGCAGTGGCCAGGGCCCGCGCAGATTCCGGCAAGCCCGCCGGCCCGCAGCCGCACCCCGTCCGAGGCTGCCGTACTCGGGCACTCCACTGCGGCGCTGGCGAGCTGGCTCGTGGGACGCGCCGACGACGCCGAGGTCGCGGCGCACGACGGCCTCCGGCTCGCACGCGACGCCGGCACGGCGGGAGCGCTCTGCCGCAGCCTCTGGCCGGTCGTGGCGGTGCACCAGCTCAGGGGCGAACGGGCCCGCGTACGCCGGCACGCGGCAGCCCTCGCCAGGGTCGCCGAGGTCGAGGAGGACTCCCGGTGGGCGGCGATAGCCGGAGTCTTCGACGCCTGGGCGAGGCTCGACGGAGCCGACCCGACGACCGCGGCGTTCGAGGTGGCGCACCTCGTCGACCGGCTCGTCGACGACGGAATGGGGTTCGGGCGGCCATACCACCTCGGGCTCGCGGCCGAGGCGGCCGCCGCCCGCGGTGACGCCGAGGGAGCCCTTGCGGCGATCGACGCCGCGCTCGCCGCGGTGGCGGCCACCGGCGACCGCTGGTACCTCGCCGAGCTCATGCGCAACCGAGCCGAGGCGCTGTTCGACCTCGCCGACGAGCATCCGACCGGCCGAGCCGGATATGCCCGGGAGGCCGACGCGCTGCTCGATGAATCGGTGGCCGTCGCGCGAGCGCAGGGCGCCCGCGCGATCGAGCTGCGGACGCTCACGACCGTCGTTCGGCGCGGCCGCCCCGCGATCGACGGCCCCGTGGTCGCGGCCGCGGCGCTGCGGCGCCTGCTGAGCGTGCTCGCCGACGGCGTGGGCCCGGCCGATCGCCTCGCCGCCGAGTCGGCGCTCCGCAGTACGCGAGTGGCGCGGTCGGCTCCCCCGGTGGCGGCGACGGACGCAGTCCTGAACTAGAGCCATCAGCGTCACATGGTGGGAGGAGCCGTATGGACGCATCGAGGGAGGCGCGGAAGGTGCTCGCGGCCTACCGCACCGAGCACGCGATCCACGGCACCGTGCTCGTGAGCGCCGTCATCGCCGTGGGCTGGGAGGAGGACACCGACCTCGACGTGCTGCTCTTCGTGCTCGGGTCGGTCGGCGTGTTCTGGCTCGCGCACGTCTACTCCCAGGTCGCACGCGAGGACGACCCGGGGACCCCGGCTCCGTGCCATCTGTCGCCGCCGGGAATCGATCCGGCATACGGGGGGTCTGCTCATCGCCATGGTGCTGCCGACGCTCTTCCTGTTGCTCGCCGTCGTCGGGTTGCTCGACGAGTACGTGGCGTACTACGCGGCGCTGTGGGTCGGCGTCGCGGAGCTCGCCGTCCTCGGCTGGTTCGCCTCGGCCCGCCGCGGCAGCCCGTGGTACCTGCGGCTGGTCAGCGCCCTGGTCACCGCGAGCCTCGGGCTGCTCATCATCTGGCTGAGCTCGCTCGTGCACTGACCGCGACGAACCGCGCCGCTCCGCGCCCCGGCTACTCCGCGCGCGAGAACGCCGCCGCGCGCGCGATCTGCTCACGGGTGATCGACACGCCGGTGTACCGCTCGAACTGGCGAGCCGCCTGCAGCGCATGCACCGACGCACCCGTGATGACGGTCTTGCCCGCCTCCCGCGCCGCCAGGATCAGCGGCGTCTCCGCCGGGAACGCCACGACATCGAAGACCACGGATGCCTCGGCGATGTGCTCACGCGAGAATGCGAGCGCTGAGGCATCCGCCCCCTGCATGCCGATCGGGGTCACGTTCACGATGATCTCGGCCGACCCGGGCGCGGGGTCCTCGGCGACCCAGTGGTACCGGTACTTCTCGGCGAGCGCCGCCCCGGCGTCGGCGTTGCGCGCGACGATGCTGAGGTCGTCGAATCCCGCGCCGCGGAACGCGGCGACGACCGCCTTCGCCATGCCGCCCGACCCGCGCACCAGCACGCGCGCCGCGGGGTCGAGCGAGTGCTCGCCGATGAGCTCCGCGATCGCCTCGTAGTCGGTGTTCGAGGCCGTGAGCACGCCGTCGTCGTTCACGATCGTGTTCACCGACTCGATGGCAGACGCCGACTGCTCGACGACGTCCACGAGCGGGATCACCGCCTCCTTGAACGGCATCGAGACGCTGCATCCGCGAATTCCGAGCGCACGGATGCCCCGCACCGCGCCCTCGATGTCGTCGGTCGTGAACGCCTTGTAGATGAAGTTCAGGCCGAGTTCGTCGTAGAGGAAGTTGTGGAAGCGCGTGCCGAGATTCGACGGACGGCCGGCGAGCGAGATGCAGACCTGCATGTCCTTGTTGAGGATGGGCATGGCTCCATAGTGCCCGACGCACAGGCGCGACGCAGGCGTCGACCGGTAGACTTGCCCGCGGTCGCCCTTCCAGGCGGCCCTGGGCGCGCACATCGGCGCGCAGTCGACCCGCCGTCGTGCGCCATGCGAAACCCGCACCGCGCCCGCGGGAGACGCCCTTCCGCTCAGGTATCCCATGACGTCGTCAACTCCCGTCACCCCCATTCCCCCGCACGGCCCGGCCGAGGCACCCCCGTTCCCCTGGGTCGGGCTGCTCGTGCTCGCCGCCGCCGTGTTCCTCTCGGTCACGATCGAGATGATCCCCACCGGGCTGCTGCCCGACATGAGCCGCGACCTCGGAGGTGAGCGAGCCGCTCATCGGCCTGCTCGTCACCGTGTTCGCGACCACCGTCGTCATCCTGACCGTGCCGCTCGCGGCCCTCACGAAGCGCGTGCCGCGCCGCACCCTCATCGTGATCGCCCTCGCGGTGCTCGCCGTCAGCTGCGTGCTCACGGCGATCGCCCCGAACTACCCCACGGTCGTCGCCACCCGCATCCTCGGCGGCGCCGCGCACGGCGTCTTCTGGTCGGTCGTCGGCGCCTACGCCGGGCACCTCGTGCCGAAGGAGCAGCTCGCGCGCGCCGTCTCGATCAGCGTCGCGGGCGGTTCGCTCGCGTTCGTGCTCGGCGTGCCGCTCGGCACGGCGCTCGGCCAGGCGTTCGGCTGGCGCCTCGCGTTCGCCGGCATCGGCGTGCTGACGCTGCTGGGTGCGGTGCTGGTGCAGCGTTTCCTGCCGCCGGTACGTCATCACGCCGGCGAAGCGGATGCCCCTCCGCTGCGCCTGCGCTCCGACCCGACGTTCGTCCCGGTCATCGTCGTGTGCCTCATCACCTCGGTCACGATGGTCGGCGCCTACACGTTCTACACCTACGTGGCGCCGTTCATCACGAACGTGATGGCGATGCCGGCGAGCGCGATCAGCCCGCTGCTGCTGGCGTACGGCATCGCGGGCGCCCTCGGCCTCGTGCTCTCGGGCACCGTGCTCGGGCGCCGCCCGACGATCGGCCTGGCGGTCGCGCTCCTCTCGACCGCGCTCGGCGTGGCCGTGCTCGCGCTCTTCCCGCAGGTGCCGCTCGTCGGGTGTCGCGGCCTTCCTGCTCTGGGGCACCGCGTTCGGCGCACTGCCGCCGCTGTTCAACACCAGGCTGCTGCACTCCGCATCGGCGCGCATCCGCGACGCGGCCGCGTCGTTCTACACGACGGCGTTCAACATCGGCATCGGCGGCGGAGCGCTGCTCGGTGCCGTGCTGTACGGCGTCATCGGGCTCGGCGGGCTGCCGTGGGTCTTCGTGGCACTGCTCGTGTGCTCGACGATCGCGCTCGTGTGGACGGCGCTCGTCAACCGCGTGCACCGCTGACCGCCGACCCTGCCTCGAGTGGGCGATGTTGGCGCGGCTGAGCCCGAAGCGCAACTTCGCCCACTCGACAGGAGAGGCGCGCGGGGCGCGCGCCAGGCTCAGGCGTCGCGACCTCCGGGCGGGCCGATCACGAGCAGCGCCGAGAACACGGCGGCGATGCCGACGACCGCGACCACGGTCAACAGGATCGGACGGGCGAGGAACCAACGGAGCATCCGATTCACCCAGTTCTCGTCGGCGGGGTGATCGCCGGCCTCGAGGCGCCAGCCGCCCTCGAGGTGGCCCTTGCGCACGAGCCACGCCTCGAACGGCACGGTCGCGTAGGGCACGATCGCCGTGAGCACCGCGAACGCGATGCGGCCGAGGTTCCAGCGCTGGTTGACGCCCACGAGCACCGCCGCGAACGCGTACGCGAGGAACACGAACCCGTGGATCGAACCGCCGACGAGCACCGCCCACTCGACGCCCGCGGCGTACTTCAGGATCATCGCGGCGATGAGGATCGTCCACGTCACGGCCTCGGCGAAGGCGAGGCCGCGGTAGAGGCGCTTGGGGGTCAGGCGGGTGGTGACAGGGGTCACGACGGTCACGGGTGCTCCAGGGTTCGGGGTGCTTCCATGCTCTCAGGCCGCGCTGGGCGCCGGCATCGAACGAACGACTGATCCGCGATCCGACCCTCGATCACGAGGAACCTCCACGAGTAGCATCGGGCGCATGGCAACGACGCCGGCGTTCGACGACCTGAGGGCCCTGTTCATCAACTGCACGCTCAAGCGAAGTCCCGAGCCCAGCAACACCCAGGGCCTCATGGACGCGTGCATCGCCCTCATGCGGGCCAACGGGGTGAGCGTCGACTCGATCAGGTTCGTCGACCACGACGTGGCCACCGGCGTCTATCCCGACATGCGAGAGCACGGATGGCCCGCCGACGCGTGGCCCGGTGAGATCTGGCCGCTCGTCGAGGCATCCGACATCCTCGTGATCGGCGGGCCGATCTGGCTGGGCGACAACGGGTCGATCACCCGCAAGCTGATCGAACGGCTGTACGCCATGAGCGGCGAGCTGAACGAGCAGGGCCAGTACCTGTTCTACGGCAAGACCGGCGGCGCGATCATCACGGGCAACGAAGACGGCCTGAAGCACTGCGCGATGTCGATCCTCTACAGCCTGCAGCACATCGGTACACGATCCCGCCGGGCGCCGACGCCGGCTGGATCGGCGAGGTCGGGCCCGGACCGAGCTACCTCGACGCCGGATCGGGTGGCCCCGAGAACGAGTTCACCAACCGCAACACGACGTTCATGACGTACAACCTCATCAACGTCGCACGGTTGCTGAAGGACGCCGGCGGGTTCCCCGCGGTCGGCAACTCGCGGGCCGCGTGGAACGACGGCGAGCGCTACGGCTTCGTGTCGAATCCCGAGCACCACTGAGGCACGAGGCATCCTCGGTGTTTTGATCTATTCAAAACAACTCGGCTAGGGTGGAGCCATGACCTCATCGATCCCGGCCGTTCGCGACGAGGCATCCGCCCGCCTGCGAAACGCCGGGCTCAAGGTCACCGAACCGCGCCTCGCGGTGCTCGACGCGTTCGCACCCGGCGAGCACCTCGGCGCCGACGACGTCTTCCGGCGCGTGTCGCGCTCACTGCCGACCACGTCGCCCCAGGCGATCTACGGCGTGCTCGGCGCGCTCAGCGGCGCCGACCTGCTGCGGCGCATCGAGCCGGCCGGCTCGCCCGCGCTCTACGAGTGCCGCGTCGGCGACAACCACCACCATCTGGTGTGCTCGTCGTGCGGCAAGGTGACCGACGTCGAATGCGTCGTCGGCGAGCCGCCGTGCCTCGCGCCGAGCACGACGAACGGCTTCGTGCTGCACACGGCCGAGGTCACGTTCTGGGGCCTGTGCCCCGAGTGCCAGCGGGTCGACTGACGTCCGCCCGGCGACGGCAGGTCGGCTGACCGTCGCGAATCCCACCGCCTTCCGGGCGGCGTTCGGCATGCCCTGACGCCCCCGGTCTGAAGCTGCGCTGCCGCAGAACCCACCACGAGAGGAAATCGATGACCGAGTTCACGACCACCCAGACCGGAGCGCCCGTCGCGAGCGACGCGCACTCGCTGACCGCCGGCCCCGACGGCGCCACCGTGCTGCACGACCGCTACCTCGTCGAGAAGCTCGCCCAGTTCAACCGCGAGCGCATCCCCGAGCGCATCGTGCACGCCAAGGGCGGCGGCGCGTTCGGCGAGTTCGTCGTCACCGAGGATGTCTCGCAGTACACGAAGGCCGCGGTGTTCCAGCCCGGCGCGAAGAGCGAGATGCTGCTGCGCTTCTCGTCGGTCGCCGGCGAGCAGGGCTCGCCCGACACGTGGCGCGACGTGCGCGGCTACTCGCTGAAGTTCTACACGACCGAGGGCAACTACGACATCGTCGGCAACAACACCCCGGTCTTCTTCATCCGCGACGCGATCAAGTTCCCCGACTTCATCCACTCGCAGAAGCGCCTGCCGGGCTCGGGCCTGCGCGACGCCGACATGCAGTGGGACTTCTGGACCCTCTCGCCCGAGTCCGCCCACCAGGTGACCTACCTCATGGGCGACCGCGGCCTGCCCAGGTCGTGGCGCACGATGAACGGCTACGGCTCGCACACGTACCAGTGGATCAACGCCGCGGGCGAGCGCTTCTGGGTGCAGTACCACTTCATCTCGCGCCAGGGCGACCTCTACCTGAGCAACGACGAGGCCGAGGCGATCGCCGGTGCCGACGCCGACTACTACCGCCGCGACCTGCACGAGGCGATCGAGCGGGGCGAGTTCCCGACCTGGGACGTCTACGTGCAGGTCATGCCGTACGACGAGGCGAAGACCTACCGCTTCAACCCGTTCGACCTCACCAAGACCTGGTCGAAGCAGGACTACCCGCGCATCAAGGTCGGCCACTACACGCTGAACCGCAACCCGCAGAACTTCTTCGCCGAGATCGAGCAGGCGGCGTTCTCGCCCGCGAACACCGTGCCGGGCGTCGACATCAGCCCCGACAAGATGCTCATGGCGCGCGTGTTCTCGTACCCCGACGCGCAGCGCTACCGCGTCGGCACGAACTACAACCAGCTGCCGGTGAACGCCCCGCACGCCGCCCGGTGCACAACTACTCGCAGGACGGCGCGCAGCGCCACGGCTTCAACCACCCCGACGTGCCGGTCTACGCGCCGAACTCGTTCGGCGGCCCGGTCGCCGACCCGGCTCGCGCGAGCGAGGGCGGCTGGGAGTCCGACGGCGCGCTCACCCGCGCCGCCGCGACGCTGCACGCCGAGGACGACGACTTCGGCCAGGCGGGCACGCTCTACCGCGACGTCTTCGACGACGCGGCGAAGGCGCGCTTCCTCGAGACCCTCACCGGCCAGGGCAACGCGATCACGGTCGACGCGATCCGCGAGCGCTTCTTCCAGTACTGGACGAACGTCGACGAGCAGCTCGGCGCCCAGCTGCGCGCGGAGGTCGGCGACGAGGCATCCGCCGCGTAGCAGGCTTACGGATGTCGCGTGCGCCCGGTTCCCTCGCGGAGCCGGGCGCACGCGTGCGTCGCGGCGCCCGCAGCCCCCCACCGTGTATCGCGGGTGCGCCGATCGGCGGGCCGGTTTCGTGCCGAATCCCGAGCACCCGCTGAGGCAGGCCCGAGGCATCCTCGGTGTTTTGATTTACTCAAAACAACTCGACTAGGGTGGAGTCATGACCTCATCGATCCCGGCCGCTCGCGACGAGGCATCCGCCCGCCTGCGCGCCGCCGGGCTCAAGGTCACCGAGCCGCGCCTCGCGGTGCTCGACGCGTTCGCACCCGGCGAGCACCTCGGCGCCGACGACGTGTTCCGGCGCGTGGTCGCGCGCCTTGCCGACCACGTCGCCCCAGGCGATCTACGGCGTGCTCGGCGCGCTCAGCGGCGCCGACCTGCTGCGCCGCATCGAGCCGGCCGGCTCGCCCGCGCTCTACGAGCGCCGCGTCGGCGACAACCACCACCACCTGGTGTGCTCGTCGTGCGGCAAGGTCACCGACGTCGACTGCGTCGTCGGCGAGCGCGCCATGCCTCTCGCCGAGCACGACGAACGGCTTCGTGCTGCACACGGCCGAGGTCACGTTCTGGGGCCTGTGCCCCGACTGCCAGCGGGTCGACTGACGTCTGCCCGGCGACGGCGGGTCGGCTGACCGTCGCGAATCCCACCGCCTTCCGGGGCGGCGTTCGGCATGCCCTGACGCACCCCGGCTGAAGCTGCACTGCCGCAGAAATCCACCACGAGAGGAAATCGATGACCGAGTTCACGACCACCCAGACCGGAGCGCCCGTCGCGAGCGACGCGCACTCGCTGACCGCCGGCGCCGACGGCGCCACCGTGCTGCACGACCGCTACCTCGTCGAGAAGCTCGCCCAGTTCAACCGCGAGCGCATCCCCGAGCGCATCGTGCACGCCAAGGGCGGCGGCGCGTTCGGCGAGTTCGTCGTCACCGAGGATGTCTCGCAGTACACGAAGGCGGCGGTGTTCCAGCCCGGCGCGAAGAGCGAGATGCTGCTGCGCTTCTCGTCGGTCGCCGGCGAGCAGGGCTCGCCCGACACGTGGCGCGACGTGCGCGGCTACTCGCTGAAGTTCTACACGACCGAGGGCAACTACGACATCGTCGGCAACAACACCCCGGTCTTCTTCATCCGCGACGCGATCAAGTTCCCCGACTTCATCCACTCGCAGAAGCGCCTGCCGGGCTCGGGCCTGCGCGATGCCGACATGCAGTGGGACTTCTGGACCCTCTCGCCCGAGTCCGCCCACCAGGTGACCTACCTCATGGGCGACCGCGGCCTGCCCAAGTCGTGGCGCACGATGAACGGCTACGGCTCGCACACGTACCAGTGGATCAACGCCGCCGGCGAGCGGTTCTGGGTGCAGTACCACTTCATCTCGCGCCAGGGCGACCTCTACCTGAGCAACGACGAGGCCGAGGCGATCGCCGGTGCCGACGCCGACTACTACCGCCGCGACCTGCACGAGGCGATCGACCGGGGCGAGTTCCCGACCTGGGACGTCTACGTGCAGGTCATGCCGTACGAAGAGGCGAAGACCTACCGCTTCAACCCGTTCGACCTCACCAAGACCTGGTCGAAGCAGGACTACCCGCGCATCAAGGTCGGCCACTACACGCTGAACCGCAACCCGCAGAACTTCTTCGCCGAGATCGAGCAGGCGGCGTTCTCGCCCGCGAACACCGTGCCGGGCGTCGACATCAGCCCCGACAAGATGCTCATGGCGCGCGTGTTCTCGTACCCCGACGCGCAGCGCTACCGCGTCGGCACGAACTACAACCAGCTGCCGGTGAACGCCCCGCACGCCGCCCCGGTGCACAACTACTCGCAGGACGGCGCGCAGCGCCACGGGTTCAACCACCCCGACGTGCCGGTCTACGCGCCGAACTCGTTCGGCGGCCCGGTCGCCGACCCGGCTCGCGCGAGCGAGGGCGGCTGGGAGTCCGACGGTGCGCTCACCCGCGCCGCGGCGACGCTGCACGCCGAGGACGACGACTTCGGCCAGGCGGGCACGCTCTACCGTGACGTGTTCGACGCGCGGCCAAGGCGCGCTTCCTCGAGACCCTCACGGGCCAGGGCAACTCGATCACGGTCGACGCGATCCGCGAGCGCTTCTTCCAGTACTGGACGAACGTCGACGAGCAGCTCGGCGCCCAGCTGCGCGCCGAGGTCGGCGACGAGGCATCCGCCGCGTAGCAGGCCAACGGATGTCGCGTGCGCCCGGTTCCCTCGCGGGAGCCGGGCGCACGCGCGCGTCCGCGTGCGCCGCCGCAGCCCCGACGTGCATCGCGGGTGCGCCGATCGGCGGGCGAACCGGGGCTCGGAGCGCATCATCGCGGCGTTGTTCGGGGCGAACTCCGAAGCGAGGGTTGACCGCGCGACGAGCCGCTCGATAGGCTCCGATTGTCATCGCAGGAATGAAACGTTTCATCAACGAGGAGAAACGCGTGCAACCCTACTTCCGCAGTGCAGCGGTCGGCGTGCTCATCGCCGGCACGGTATTCGCATCAGTCATCACGACACCTCCGCCTCCAGCGCTCGCCGCGACATCGCAGGCGAATCCGGTGGCCGTCGGCGGGCTCGAGGCGAACTCGACCGTCGACCCGATCGGCATCCCCCTGAAGGCGCCGAGCCTGAGCTGGCAGCTCACCTCGAGCAGCCGCGGCACGGTCCAGTCCGCCTACCAGGTGCGCGTCGCCACGAGCGAGAGCGGACTGTCGAGCCCCGACGTCTGGGACAGCGGCAAGGTCGACTCGGCCTCCTCGGTCGAGGTGCCGTACGCCGGCCCCGACCTCGAGGGCGCCACCGCGTACGCGTGGCAGGTCCGCGTGTGGGACGGCGACGGGCAGGCATCCGACTGGAGCGCGGCGGCGAGCTTCGAGACGGCCCTCGCATCGGTCGACGAATGGTCGGACGCGAGCTGGATCGGCGCGGACACGTCGATCCCGGCATCGTGGACCGACTACACGATGACCTTCACGGCGTCGAAGATCTCCGGCGCTCTGGGCGTCTACTTCCGCGGGCGTGACGGCAGCAACGCCCACATGTGGCAGTTGAGCCAGAGCTCGCAGTCGCTGCGCCCCCACGTGAAGACGAACGGCAACTACTCGGTGCTCTCGGCGACGCCGTTCCCGGCCGGCTTCGACTTCGCGGCAGCGCACGAATACTCCATCACCGTCGACGGCACGACCGTCGTGACGAAGGTCGACGGCACCGTCCTCGACACCCGCACCGTGACGTCGAACACCGCGCCCGGGCTCGTCGGATTCCGCACGAGCGGGGAGGAGACGGGCACCGTCTCCGACGTGAAGGTCACCTCGAAGTCGGGCAGCGTGCTGCTCGACACGACCTTCCCCTCCGGCGACCGCAGCTTCACCGCGGGCACGGTGCAGGGCGGCAACCTCGTCGTCTCGGGCAACACCGACTCCTGGTTCGCGTTCGGCGCCGACGTGCCGGTGCTCCGCACCGAGTTCGACGTGGACAAGGAAGTCGAGTCGGCGCGCATCTACGCCGCCGCACGTGGCCTCTACGAGCTCCAGCTGAACGGCGAACCCGTCGGCGACCACGAGCTCGCGCCGGGATGGACCGACTACAACACGCGCATCCAGTACCAGACGTACGACGTCACCGACCAGATCGACGACGGCGACAACGCGTTCGGCGCCGAGATCGCCGACGGCTGGTACGCGGGTCGCGTCGCCATGTTCGGAGACTCGATCTACGGCAGCGACACCTCGCTGATCGCGCAGCTCCGCATCACCTACACCGACGGATCCGAGCAGGTCGTCGCCACCG
This sequence comes from uncultured Actinomycetota bacterium, assembly GCA_963836825.1. Lineage (GTDB taxonomy): Bacteria > Actinomycetota > Actinomycetes > Actinomycetales > Microbacteriaceae > Agromyces. The sequence continues at coordinate 83,653 of CAWILI010000037.1, read as the reverse complement.
ACGACAGCTGGCGCACCACGAACGGGCCCACGACGTCCGGCCGACCTGCTCGACGGCGAGGCGTACGACGCAGCGCCGCGCAGCCGAGCTCGGGGCATGGTCGCAGCCCGGCTACGACGACGACGAGTGGTCGGCGGTCGTGGAGCGCCCGTCGGCCACCTCGAAGCTCGAGCCGCAGACCGCGCCGCCGGTGCGCGTCACCGAGGAGCTGGACGCGAAGGCGCTCCCGAGCCCGGCGGACGGCGTGCACGTCTACGACCTCGGGCAGAACATGGTCGGCCACGCCCGCGTGACGCTCACCGGTGAGGCCGGCCAGACGGTGCGCATCCGCGTCGCCGAGGTGCTCAACCCCGACGGCTCGCTGTACACCGCGAACTTCCGCGGGGCGAAGGCGACCGACTACTACACGTTCGCCACTGACGACGCCGAGACCTGGGAGCCGAAGTTCACCTTCCACGGCTTCCGCTACGTCGAGATCACCGGTGTCGACGAGGCGCCGTCGGCCGATGCCATCACGGGCGTCGTCGTCGGCACCGACAACACCCCGACGGCCTCCCTCGAGACCTCGTCGGCCCTCGTCAACCAGCTCCAGAGCAACATCGTCTGGGGCCAGCGCGGCAACTTCCTGTCGATTCCGACCGACACGCCCGCGCGTGACGAGCGCATGGGCTGGACCGGCGACATCAACGTCTTCGCGAACACGGCGAACTACAACATGGACTCGCACCTGTTCCTGACGAAGTGGCTGCAGGACCTGCGCGACACGCAGAACGCCGAAGGCTCGTTCCCCGGCGTCGCGCCGGTCATCCCCGGTCGATTCGACGGCGGATACGGACGCGCCGGATGGGCCGACGCGGGCGTGCACGTGCCCTACTCGATCTGGCAGGCCTACGGCGACACCCAGGTCATCCTCGACAGCTACGACTCGATGAAGCGGTACGTCGACTACCTCGACGGCTCCGCGAACGGCCACATCCGCGACTTCGGCGGGTACAACGACTGGCTGAACCTCGACGACGACACCCCGGCGACGGTGATCGACACCGCGTTCCTCGCCAAGGGCACCCGCGAGTTCGCGGAGATGGCCGAGGCGGTCGGTCGTGACGACGACGCGCAGCTCTACCTCGAGCGCTACGAGGCGATCAAGGCGGCGTACGGCGCAGCATTCGTCAGCGCCGACGGCACGGTGCGCGGAGACTCGCAGACGGCGTACATCCTGACGATCACGAACGACCTCATCCCGGCGGGACTCGAGGACGAGGTCGCATCGCAGTTCGTCGAGACGCTCGAACGGCGCAACAACCACCTCTCGACGGGCTTCCTCGGCGTCGACGGCCTGCTGCCCGCGCTGACCGCGATCGGTCGCACCGACATCGCGTACAAGCTGCTGCAGAACACCGACTACCCGTCGTGGGGGTACGAGATCGGCAAGGGCGCGACCACCATCTGGGAGCGCTGGAACTCGATCATGCCCGACGGGTCGTTCGGACCGGTCGAGATGAACTCCTTCAACCACTACGCCTACGGCGCGGTCGGCGAGTGGATGTACGGCACGATGGCCGGCGTCTCCGCGCTCGAGCCGGGCTTCCACAAGGTGCTCATCGCGCCGCAGGCGGGCGCGGGCATCGACTCGAGCGACTTCTCGCTCGACACGCCGTACGGAACCGTCGCCTCGTCCTGGAAGACGAGCGCGTCGGGCGTGATGAAGCTCGATGTCACGGTGCCGGCGAACACGACCGCGGAGATCCGCATTCCGACGTCGAGCCGATGGGCGATCACCGAGGGCGGCAAGCCCGCCGCATCGGTTCCGGGCATCGAGTTCTCGAGCTTCGCCGACGGCGTGGCCGTGTTCACGGTCGGCTCGGGCGAGTACGCGTTCGCACAGGACGTGACGCTCGGTCGGATCGGCGACACGCGTGATGCGGCATCCGGATTCGACGACCGGGTCGCGGCGCTCGACGACGACGGCGCGCTGACCGCGTCGCAGGCCGAGGCGCTCACGGAGTTCGCGGACACGTTCATCGAGCGCGCCGACAAGACGTGGGACGCCTACGTCGGTGCCGAGAAGGGTCTCGACCGCGACCTGCGCACGGCGGCTGCCGCGCACAAGTCGCTGAGCTCGATCCAGACGATCACCGCCTACCTCGATCGCGAGGTCGCGAACGGAACGCTGGCGGCCGAGACCGCCGATGCACTCCGGGCGATCCTCGAGCCCGCCGCCGAGAAGCTGACCGCCGCGTGCGCGAAGCTCGTCGGCGCCGACGTCACGCTCACGACGCCGACCGAGGCGGTCTTCCCCGGTGACACCGCTCGCGCCGTCATCACGCTCGACGTCAGCGGCAGCCGCAAGCTGAGCCAGGTGAAGGCAAAGCTCTCCTCCTCCGACGACTGGGCGGTCACCGCAGTCGGACCGGTGAGCGCGGCGACGCTCTCGCCCGGCTCGACGACGGGCTTCGCGTTCGACGTCGAGGTTCCCGCTGACGCGGAGCCCGGCCGGTACGACCTGGTCGGATCGCTGACGTACAGCTTCGACGGCACGGTGGTCACGCTTCCGGTGGATACCGACCTGGCCGTCTCGGCGCCGGTGGCCGTCGAGGCCGTCGCCGTCGAGCCGGCCGCAGCGTACCCGGGCGATGTCGTCGCGGTGGCGGTCGACCTCGTCAACCGCACCGACGTCGAGCGATCCGGGACCGTGCAGGTCACCGGCCCCGACGGATGGGCGCAGGCGGAGGTTCCGTTCGCGCTCGCGGCCGGAGCATCCGGGCAGGCGACCGTCGAGCTCGACGTTCCATACACCGTCACCGCAGGAGACGTCACGCTCACGGCCGCCGTCGGATCATCCGACGAGGAACGTGGCACGGCGTCGCTCGCGGTCGGCCTGACGAACGCGCCGGCGATCGTCGTCGACCACGTCGACCTCGGTCTCGCCGCGTCGGAGCAGTCGCACAAGCTGACGGCGTCGGAGCACTCGGGCACGTCGGCCGAGGCGGGGCTCACACGTCGCTACACGCACACGTCCTTCCCGGGCGGGTGGTTCGAATTCGACGTCGCCGTCCCCGAGGGCGAGGCGTTCGTGGTTCGCGCGGTCGAGACGTTCGACGGGGCGCGGGCGAAGACCTACGACGTCTCCGCCGACGGCGAAGCAGTCTTCGAGCAGCGGTACACCCGCACCGCGGGCGGCACCGGCACGATGACGTACCAGTTCCTCGTGGACGACGACGACATCACGGCCGACGGCACGGTGCGGCTCCGGTTCCAGGACGTCGACGGCGGGTACGACCCGTCGATCGCCGACGTGTGGATCCTCCCGGTCGCGAGCGGGCTCGACGCGGCGCAGAACGTGCTCGCCGGGTCGGCCGTGACCGCACGGACGAGCCTGCAGGCCGCGCCCGGCTGGGGCACCGCCAACCTCATCGACGGCAAGCGCGAGAGCCTCGCCGGCGGTGCGAAGGGGTACACCTCGAACGGGCCCGACCAGTCGCAGACCGGGGTCGACCAGTGGGTCGCGTTCGACCTGGGTGCCTCGAAGGCGCTCAACACGGTCGTGCTCTACCCGAGGACGGCGACCGCCGACGACACGGCGGGCGACGGAACCGACGGCGCCCACTTCCCGAAGGCGTTCGCGCTGCAGGTGAGCGACGACGGCACGACCTGGACGACCGTGCACACGGTGACCGGCCAGGCCGACCCGGGTCCGCGACCGCAGGCCTACCGGTTCGACACGACGCAGGCGCGATACGTGCGCGTGCAGGTCAGCGAGCTCGGACGGCCGACCGTGGCGGAAGGACAGCTCGGGTACTACCGCCTGCAGCTCGCCGAGGTCCAGGCGTTCGACCTGCAGTGACGATCCGTCGTCACTGACGCGGGCAATGTGTGCGGGTCCGGAATCGATTCCGGGCCCGCACACCCGTTCGGTCAGTCGCTGTGCCGGCGCCTCGCACGGCTGCCGTGCCGGGTCACCGTGACAGGGAGGTCGTTTCCTGACTCGGTCAGCGTTGGTCGTCTCGACGACTCGCCTTCGCCGCCGGCCGGAATGCCCGGCTCAGTGGCAGCCTCATCCGAAGCGGCACCATCGGACGCGAGCTCCTTGACCGCGATGCGGTGGGGGCCCACGAGCTCGGCCTCGACGTTCCAGACCGACTCCGCGGCGAGCGCCGTCGCGAGGTGCGGCGGCACGACGACCGTGTATTCATCGCCGACGGCCTCGGCGAAGAGATTCGCCCATCCCGGCAGCTCGGTCACGCGCTCGACCCGCACGGTCTGGGTCGACCAGTCCGGGGCCGGACCCGGCCGCGGGGGACCGATCGGGCGGCACTCGAGGCCCGCCCTGTTCTCGATGGGCTGAACCATCATGACCCCTCTCCACGCACCGTCACGCGGCGTCGCGTCCAGCCAACCACGTGGCGAGTGAGCGAGCAATCGGCAGGCCGGTCGGCTCCTCGAAGCAGTTGTAGGCCGGCGACGGGTTGACCTCGAAGCACCACCACTGATCATCCTCGTCACGAAGCAGGTCGATGCCGGCGAGGGGCAGGTCGAGTTCGTCGGCCAGCATGACGCAGCGTTCGCGGACCGCGTCGGGCAGGACGACCGGCGTCATCTCCGCAGCCTGCTCGCCCTCGGAGTAGCGATAGTCGATCGTTCGAGAGCTCACCTCGCAGGCGTGGACCTCCCGGCCGACGACGTGGACGCGCACGTTGACGCCCGTGAGCAGCCGCTGGAACTGGGTCGGCAGCGCGCGGACGCGTTCGAGGTCGTCGATCCTTCGGCCCGTGAGCTCATGCACGACCGACCGGATGCCGCTGATCGACTTGTAGACGATGCGGCCGTGTCGGCGCCGGAAGTCGAGCACCGCCGCGGGGTCGCTCGTCACGATCGTCTCGGGCACGCTGAACCCCGCGGATCGGATCAGGGCGGCCTGGTACGGCTTGGACCCGTTGCTGTTCATGGGCGTCGGCCGATTGGCGATCCTCATCTGCGCGACGTCGGCCCACGAGGCGAGCAGGCCGACTGCCGCCGCGTGACGCGCCTCTCGCAGTGGATCCGACGGGACGCCGACGACCTCCGGCGAGGTGAGGCGCAGGTAGAGGCCGGTGGCGGCGGACAGCTCGACCCGCCTTCCCCGCTGGGTGACCCAGGCGTTGATGTCGCCGTCCTCCGCCTCGACCTCGAGCTGCCACTCCGCCGCCCGTTCCTCCTCGAGCACGAGCACGTCGAGTCCGAGCTCCGCCGCCGCCGCCAGGAGAAGTTCGACGGGGCCCTCGGTCGGACTACCGGCGACGACGATCATGCGGCGGCCCTGTCGTTGTGCTCCGCGGCTCGACGCTCGAGATCGGCCGCGATCGCCTGCACGTGGGTGGTGCTCCGAGAGCACCGGCACCGGGCTGACACCGACGACGACGACGCCCGGCCGGTGGGCTGATCTGGCGAGCCGAATCTCCGCGACCGGGAGTCCGATCGACGTGGCCAACTCCCGGAGCCGGCCGGCGAGCGCCGGTGGCGCATCGACGAGGATGTCACTGCAGACGAGCACCGAGCGCCGCTCGGGCAGGAGCTCCTCGACCCAGAGCGCCGGCGCGGCGAGCGGTGGTCCCCCGTCCACCGGTTCGGCGTCGAGATCACCGGGTACGCCGCCGATCCACGAACGGCGTTGCGCGCGGGCGGTCCTCGCTCGGTCCACTCGCGCCGCGTCCGTCGCGAGCAGCACCGCCGGCGTCGAGAGGCCGACCGCGGCGCACGCCCGTGCGACGCCGAGCACGTCGAGTGCGACGCCGCTCAGGCAGGCCGGTGTGGGCGGGTTGACGACCACCTCACGCCGACTCCAGAGCCAGCTCAACGCGAAGGCGTGCGTCTCGGCCGCGGCGTACTCGGCGTCGGACGGCTGCCTGAAGCTCTTCGAGCGGAACGTCGCCGCCCGACAGAGCACGACGTCGTACGGTCTTTCCAGGGCGTGTCCGGTGCCGCGCGCGAGGGTGCCCTCGGCCAGCCCATCGTGTGGATCCGGTCGGCCCGATTGAGCAGCCCCCGCGCGCCCGGACTCGGGCGCATGGAACATCGCGTGGCGGGAGAAGGCGAATTCGTCGACGAGCGTGACGTCGCACACCGCGCGCCGATGCAGGAGCGAGGCGATCGCCATCGCCCCCACGTCAGCACGCTGCGCCAGCAGAAGCACCGATGGGCGCGTCATATGCACGACCTACTGCGGCGGCAGGGCGTCGTAGGCGCGTTTCGCCTCGGCGGCGCCGGCCGCCATGCCCTCGCGAAGCGCACTCATGTCGGCACCCCCGACCTGATCGCCGAGCTGCGGCCGCTCGTCGGTACCGATGAACGGTCCGGCAGAGGTCACGCCGTCCCAGTCCTGTTCGCCCGGCGCCTGCCCCTGGCCGCCATCGACGGCGAACGCCGCCAGAAGAGCCTGGACCGCTGCCTCGAGTGATGCAAGTCGGGCCGAGATGTCGTCCGTGCCGCCTCCGTACACGTCGTAGGCGGATTGCCCGGCGAACCCTCCGGCAGCCTGCGTCGGCGGGACCCCCTCGCCCGCCTTGCCGTCGGTGAACTTGTTGCCGCTGAACTCCCCGCCCTCCTTGAATTCCTTGAACTCCTTGAACTCCTTCCGTTCCTTGAACTCCTTGCGCCCTTCCTTCCGGTCCTTGAAGTCCTTGAATCCTTCGGCCGCTCCTTGAAGATCTCCTTGCGGATCCCCTTGTTGACATCCTTCAGGTCCTTGGTCTCCTTGGGCGCTTTGGTCAGGCACCGGACTCCGAGATTCACGGACATCGTCGTCGCGGTCGCCGGGATGTTCGTCACCGACACCATGTGTCGGCGCCGGCGTACGACTTGCTGTTCGGCGTCGTCGACGACGAGAAGGCCGCGTTCGAGGCGCTGCCCGGGTAGGGGTCGCCGGCATCACCGCGGTTGGTGTTGTTCTCGAGGTGGCGCTGCCCGTCAGCCTGGACGAGGGCGACCTTGTAATGCGATTCGTTCCTGTTGTCGCCGACGGCCTCGTCGATGTGCCAGATGAGCAGGCCCTCGCCGGGCAGTGACGCGTCGTAGCCGTCCTGCTGGCGATTCTCGACGAGGAAGTACTCGTTGCCGCCCGCCCCGTCCTTCCAGAGTCGATACGCCGTGCGGCTCGACTTGACGTCGGAGACCGCAACCGTCGCGTTCGTCGTCTGGCTCACGATGCTGATCCAGCCCTGGTTGGCCTTGCACCAGGCGGACGGATGCGTCGGTCGGTCGCCGCCGAGACCCCACGACCCGCCGGCCATGAGGCACCAGTTGCCGATGCCCTCGGACGTGCCGTCGGTGTCGTAGAGGTCCGGCCAGCCGAAGATGAGGTGTCCGATCTCGTGCGCGGAGACGCCGATCTTCGCGTCCTCCGGGATCGTCAGGTAGGCGAAGATCTTGACCCCGTCCACGTTGCGCTCGGCCGGCACCACCCACTTGTGCGACCAGATGTCGCCGGCGCTGCCCGATTCCTCCGCCCCGCGGCCGGCGTGCACGACGATGAAGGCGTCGACGTACCCGTTGCCGTCGTTGTCGTAGGGCGCGAAGTTGACGTCGGCGTTTGCGGCCGTGATCGCGTCGTTCGCGAGGGTTCGGGCATTGGGCTGCGTCGCCTGCAGGCCGTTGTCGGCGCCGACGTACGTCGCAAGCGTCTGGGGCATCCGGTATGGACCGACGACCTCGCCGTCGATCGAGATGAGCCCGCCCGACACGTCGGTGAAGTACTCCTTGACGCTGCCGTGCGTCAATTGCCCTGAAGAGAAGAAGAGTTCCTGGAAGCGGGCTTCGGCTCCCGCGGCCATCGCCTTGTCGGAGAAGTCGACGAGCACGACGACGACGCGAACGGTACCGCGAAGCGGTGCGCGGTCGAGCGCGGCCCGCTGGGCCACGGCGGCCGTGGTACCGGTCGGGAAATACGTTCCCGGATAGATCAGGCCGTCATTCAGTCCGACGTGCTGCGGCGGCCCACCGCGTATCAGTTGGCTCGAGAGCAACCCGGGCGCGCGCTTGCGCAGCCGCTCGAACTGCTCCTTCATCTTCTCGTTGAGGTCCGGCGCCGGCGCGACGACGCACAAGTCGTCGACGTGGTGCACCGGAACAGTCAGATGGCGTGCGGAATCACTGCGAGCAGACATGATGAATCCCCCCGATTCATGCTCTGGCAATCGTCGGATCGAGGCGGTGATCCCCCGATCACGGCGGTCCGCACGTTACTCCTGTTCACATCCGGCGTCGAGAGGGCCTACCACTGAGGGGTCGCCCGGATTCGGCTGGGCGTCCGATGGTCGTGCGGGACGCAGCGCCGGGAGCGGTTACGCCTCGACGAGGGCGCGCTCGACGACGCTCGTGAAGAACCCGAGCCCGTCGACGCCCGACCGCATCGCGGCCGCGGTGTCGGGGCCGAAGCCGGGCTCGACCGCGTGCTCGGGGTGCGGCATGAGGCCGACCACGTTGCCGCGCTCGTTCGAGATGCCGGCGATGTCGCGCAGCGAGCCGTTGGGGTTCACGTCGACGTAGCGGAACACCACGCGACCCTCGCCCTCGAGCCGGTCGAGCGTGTCGTCGGAGGCGATGAACCCGCCCTCGCCGTTCTTCAGCGGGATCGTGATCTGCTGGCCGGCCTCGAACTCGGCGGTCCACGCGGTCGACGCGTTCTCGACGGTGAGCACCTGGTCGCGGCAGATGAACGAGCCGTGGTCGTTGCGGATGAGCCCGCCCTCGAGCAGCCCCGCCTCGGTCAGCATCTGGAAGCCGTTGCAGATGCCGAGCACGGGCATGCCCGCGTTCGCGGCCGAGACGACCTCGGTCATGATGGGGCTCAGCGAGGCGATCGCGCCGGCGCGCAGGTAGTCGCCGTAGCTGAAGCCGCCGGGCAGGATGAGCGCGTCGACGCCCTCGAGGTCGTGCGAGCCGTGCCAGAGCGCGACGGGCTCGCCGCCCGCGAGCCGCACCGCGCGCTGTGCGTCGCGGTCGTCGAGCGAGCCGGGGAAGGTGATGACACCGATGCGCATATCGCCTGCCCGCCCGATCAGTGGGTCTCGCCCGCGGGGGCGCCGAAGCCCTCGTCGGTGACGGATGCCGCGTCGGAGGCCTCTTCGGCGAGCTCGACGTTGCTCACCTCGTAGTGGATGCCCACGACGTCTTCGATGACCTGGTTCGAGAGGATCTCCTCGGCGATCTGCTTCACGCTCGCGCGGAGCGCGTCGTCGACGGGCCCGTCGACCGTGAGCTCGAATCGCTTGCCGAGGCGCACGCCGGTGAACCCGGAGTGCCCGGTGCGGGCGAGGGCGCCGGCGACGGCCTTGCCCTGGGGATCGAGCAGTTCGGCCTTGGGCATCACTTCGACGACGATGGTGGGCACCGCGGTTCTCCGTCCGGTGTCGAGGGGGTGGATTCCTCGATTCTATCGGGAGCGAGGCGGCCTCGAGTCCGGTCGGGGAAGCCCGACATAGGATCGTGCCGTGGCCAGCGCAGCGGGCGAGCGGTTCGAACGGCTCTCGACCGCGGATGCCTCGAACATCGCGATCGATGCGCCCGATCAGGTCAACGCGTTCCTCATGGCGGGCGTCCTCGCGCCCGGCGGAGCCGTTGCCGCCGATGGCTCAGTCGACCTCGAGGTGTTGCGGTCAGCGCTCGCCGAACGCGTTCCCCGCGCGAAGCGGTTGGGCCAGCGCGTGCGGCGCGACGGAAGGTGCGCTCGTCTGGGAGCCGGTGGCACCCGACCTCGCGCATCACGTGCGCGTCGTCGAACCGGTCGACGGGCTCGCGGGGCTCGAGTCGCTCTGCGCGCACCTCATCGTCACGCCGCTCCCGCCCGACCGGCCGCTCTGGGAGCTGCTCGTCGTGCCCGGCGTCGCCCCGGCGAGCGCGGGCATCGTGCTCCGCATCCATCACGCGATGGCCGACGGCTACGCGGCCGTCCGGCTCGCCGAGGTGCTCATGGATCCCAGCGGATGCGGTCCGACGCGGACACCGCCGCGGCGCGGCCCACGAACCCCGGGCACCGTCGCGTCCGGACGCCCCGCAGCCCGCCGGTCACCGTTGATGGCCCAGTTGCGCATGCTCGCCTCGGGAGTGCAGCGAACCGCGACGATGTTCGTGCGCCGCGTGCCGCGCACCGATCCTGCTCGGCCGCATCGGGCCCCGACGGGGAGTCGGGTTCGCCGACATCGACCTCGCCGCGCTCGGCGCCGGGGCCCATGCCGCCGGCGCCACGGTGAACGACGCGCTGCTCGTCGCGGTGGTGGCGGCCGCGAAGGCGGCCCTGCTCGCGCGCGGCGAGGCGGTGCCCGAGACGCTGCTCGACGAGCGTGCCGGTCGCGCTCCCCGACCGCGGCGACTCGGGCAACGCCGTCGGGCGTGATGCTCGTGCAGCTGCCGACGCGGGAGGCGGATCTCGGGGAGCGTCTCCGGCATGTCGCCGCGCTCACCCGCGCCGCCAAGCAGGACGCGCGGTCGCGCGGCACCTTCGAGCTCACGCGAACGCGGCTCGGCGCGCGGCTGTTCATGCGGCTCGCCCGTCACCAGAGACTGATCGTCATGTTCGTCTCGAACGTGCCCGGCCCGAGGCATCCGCTCGCCTTGGCGGGCGCACGCCTCGAGCGACTCTGGCCGGTGACCGCGATCCAGGGCAACGTGCGGCTCGGCGTCACCGCGATCTCGTACGACGGCGTGCTGCGCTGCGCCGTGCACTGCGACGCCGACGCGCTCGACGCCGCCGTGCTCGCCGCCGCCCTGCACGACGAGCTGGCCACGGATCGCCGCGCTCGCCCGAGGTGATCCAGCTCGGGCGAGCGCGACGTCCTCGATTCAGCGCCGGAAGATCGCCCGCGCGACCGCGACCACCACGACGAACGCCGCGACGGCGACGCCGATGACGAGCCCGGGGTTCTCGCGGTACTTCGCCTGCACGTAGGCGATGCCGTCATCGGCGGCGTTCTTGGCGTCGGAGTACGCCTCGCGCGCCTGCTCCGAGATGGCTTCGCCGGCGTCGGTGGCCTTCGCCTTCACGTCGTCGACGAGGTCGCCGACCACCGCGGTGGCTCGTTCGGCAGCGTCTTCGGCGTCGTCGGAGAGGTCCTCGACCGCGTCGGCAGCCGAGTTCGTCGCCCGGGCAGCAGCCTCGCGTGCCGCCTTCGTCGCCTCAGCGATATCGCGGTTCGTGTTCGTCATGATTCCGCCTTTCGTCGTTGCGATGCGGCCATGGTACGCGCGCTGCCGGAGCGCAGGCCGAATCGGCGACGGGGGTTGACACGGGCTCTCGCAGCGTCCGGAAATACGGGCTCCTGATGCTGCGCCGCGCCGCGGCTGACGCGTGCTCGCTACGCCAGCCCGGCGCGCTCGAGCAGCACCGTCTTGAGCACGTCGCGCGTGGCCGCGAGCCCGCGGTGCACCTCTTCGAAGCTCGTCGACAGCGGTGAGAGGCCGATGCGCAGGCCCCCGGGATCGCGGTAGTCGGGAATGACGTCGCGCTGCCAGAGCCGGGCGGTGACCTCGCGCATCGCGGGGTGCGAGAAGGTGACGTGCCCGCCGCGCTCCTCGGGGTCGGCGGGGGAGGCGAGGGTGACGCCGAACGGGGCGAGCCAGTCGTCGGCGAGCGTGATCGCGAACGACGTGAGTGCGACCGACTTCGCGCGCAGCGCCGGCATCCCGGCCTCTTCGATCATCGCGAGGGTCTCCTCCATCGGCAGCATGCCGACGATCGGCGACGTGCCCGAGAGGAACCGGCGGATGCTCGGCTCGGGCTCGTAGTCGGGCCCCATCGCGAACATGTCGCGCGTGCCGAACCAGCCCTGGATCGGTTGGGTGAGCACCGCCTGCAGGTCGTCGCGCACGTAGGCGAAGGCGGGTGAGCCCGGCCCGCCGTTCAGGTACTTGTAGGTGCATCCGACGGCGAGGTCGAACCCCCAGGCGTCGGCGCGCACGGGCACCGAACCCGCCGAGTGGCAGAGGTCCCACAGGATGAGCGCGCCGGCGTCGTGCGCGATGCGCGTGAGCTCGCGCGCGTCGGCGAGGTACGCCGACCGGTAGGCGACGTGCGACACGACGACGAGCGCGGTCTCGGGTCCGACGGCCTCGGCGAGCTGCTCGGGCGTCACGCCCGTCGACGTGTCGACGTCGATCCAGCGCAGCTTCAGGCCGCGCTCGTTCGGCGATGCCGTCGAGCACGTACCGGTCGGTGGGGAAGTTGTCGGTGTCGAGCACGATCTCGCGCCGTCGCGGGTCGCGCGCGACCTGCGCGTCGACCGCGGCACGGGCGAGCTTGTAGAGCAGCACGGTCGTGGAGTCGCCGATGACGGTCTGGCCGGCCTTGGCCTCGATCACCGCGCGGCCGATGCGATCGCCGATCTCGACGGGCAGTTGCAGCCACGCCTCGTCCCACCCGCGGATGAGCCGCTCGCCCCACCCGTCGCGCATGAAGTCGCCCATGCGCTCGATCGCCGACACCGGCGGCCGCCCCAGCGAGTTGCCGTCGAAGTAGACGAGGTCGGTCTCGGCGCCCGCGAAGCGCTTGCGGTAGTGCGCGAGGCCGTCGGCGCGGTCCATGCGACGGGCGAACGCGAGATGCGGGTCGAGGCTCACAGGGTCTCCAGGTCTTCGGCGGGGACGACGCACGCCGTCGCCAGCCAGTCGGGCAGGTCGTCGATGGCAGCCGGCGGGGGGCCGGGCACGAAGGTCGCGATGCCCTCGGCACGGGTGCGGCGCGGCCACGGGTCGGTGACGGTCGAGATGAGATCGGATGCCCCGAGCCCCGCCTCGATGAGCAGCCCGAGCTCGGCGGGGTTGACGCCGAGCGGCTGCTCGCCGTTGCCGAGGTCGGTGCCGTAGAGCACGCGGCCGCCCGCGGCGCGGAAGCGGCGGAGGTTGTCGAGCGCCCGCTCGCTCTCGGGCGTCGGCGACCCGTAGCCCGTCACGAACAGCGTCGAGATCCATCGCTGACCCGCCGCGACGGCCCGCGCGATGAGGGCGTCGTCGACCCGCTCGGTGAACGGGGTGTGCGCGAGCACGTCGACCCCCGCGTCGACCGCGAGTGCGGTCATGCCCTCGCCCTCGACGTGCGCGACGACGGGCAGGTCGAGTTCGCGCGCGGCGGCCACGACGGCGGCGAGCGTGGCGCGATCGAACACCGGCCCGGCGTCGGCGTTGAGGGCGACCTTGATGACGGATGCCCCGAACGCGTGCTGCTCGCGCACCGCGGTCTCGGCGGCGCCGGGCAGGGAGCCGCGGCTGTCGCCGCGCTCGGCGTCGAGTTCGCGCACGCTGTCGGCAGGCGCCCACGGCCGCCCGACCGGGTAGCCGCCGCGTGCCGTCAGGAAGTTGCCGGCGTAGTCGATGCGGGGGAATCCGTCACGGCGTCGACCCGCCGACACGAGGTCGAGCGGCGACCCGAGGTCGACGGCACCGGCGAGGTTGCCGTCGGCGAGGGCCTCGACACCGACGATCATGAGGTGCACGTGGTGGTCGATGAGGGGCGGCAGCATCGTGCCGGTCTCGCCGGGGTGGTCGCCGTTCAGCGACCTGCGCACGGGAGCGGCGAGCGGTCCGAGGTCGAGTGCCGGCTGGGTCATCCGATCACCCGGGGATCTCGGTGCGCACGGCGTACAGCTCGGGGAAGAACGTGAGCTCGAGCGCGCGCTTCAGGAACGGCGCACCGCTCGACCCGCCCGTGCCGGGCTTCGAGCCGATGATGCGCTCGACGGTCTTCAGGTGCCGGAACCGCCAGAGCTGGAAGTTGTCCTCGAGGTCGACGAGCTCTTCGCACGTCTCGTACGCGGCCCAGTGCGCGTCGGTGTCGGAGTAGATCGCCGCGAAGACGGGCACGAGCTCGGGCCGGAAGGTCCACGCCTGGGTGACGTCGCGCTCGAGCACCGACTGCGGGATCGGGTAGCCGGCCCGCGCGAGCAGGCGCAGGAACTCGTCGTAGAGGCTCGGCGTCTCGAGCTCGTGCGTGAGCAGGGCGTGCGCGGCCGGGTCGGACTCGAACACCGACAGCATGCGCGCGTGCTTGTTGCCGAGCACGAACTCGACGGCGCGGTACTGGTACGACTGGAACCCGCTCGCGTTGCCCAGCACGCCACGGAACTGCGCGTACTCGGAGGGCGTGAGCGTCGCGAGCACCGACCACTGCTCGGTGAGGGTCCTCTGGATGTGCTTGACCCGCGCGATGCACTTCAGCGCACGGCCGAGCTGGTCGTCGCGCAGCAGGTCGCGCGCGGTCTCGAGCTCGTGCAGCACGAGCTTCAGCCACAGCTCGGTGGTCTGGTGCTGCACGATGAACAGCAGCTCGTCGTGGTGCTCGGGCTGCGAGATCGGGCGCTGTGCGCTGAGCAGCGTCGGCAGGTCGAGGTAGCCGCCGTAACTCATGCGATCGCTGAAGTCGGTGACGACCGATGCCTCGATCGTGCGCGTGTTCGCCTCGACGCCGTCGCCCACGCCCTCGTGTTCTGTCACGAACTCAGCCTACCGACGCGCGTCATCCCCGGCGGTCGGGTGACCGGCCGCCCGGTGGTCGAGTAGGCGCGCCAGCGCCGTATCGAGACCTCGCGAGACGTCCCGGACACCGTCGGTCTGGTTTGATGACCGTACCGAGACGAGAGGTCCAGCCACATGTACGTCGATCTTCCCGAGGCCGAACTGCGCGACTACCGCGGCAGCGAGCGCGAGCCGGCCGACTTCGACGAGTTCTGGTCGAGCACGCTCGCCGAGGCTCGCGGCCACGACCTCGCCGTGACCGTCGAGCGTGTCGAGACGCAGCTCACGACCATCGACGTGTACGACGTGTCGTTCGCCGGCTTCGGCGGGCAGCGGGTGCGCGCGTGGCTGCGCGTGCCGGCCGGCACTTCCGCGCCGCTGCCGACCGTCGTGCAGTTCCACGGCTACGGCCGCGGGCGCGGCGACGAGGTCGAGAACCTGCTCTGGGCCTCGGCCGGGTACGCCCACCTCGAGCTCGACACGCGCGGCCAGGCGTGGAGCGGCTCGCGCGGCGCGACGCCCGACGAGGTCGGGTCGGGCCCGCAGGTGCCCGGGTTCATGACGCGCGGCATCGAGAGCCCGGCGTCGTACTACTTCCGCCGCCTGATCACCGACGCGGTGCGATTGACGGATGCCGCGCGCGAACTGCCGCTCGTCGACGCCGGGCGCATCGCGATCTTCGGCATCAGCCAGGGCGGCGGCCTGACGCTCGCGGTCGCCGGACTCGTGCCCGACCTCGCGGGCGCGATCGCTCGCGTGCCGTTCCTCTGCGACTTCCCGCGTGCGACGGTCATCACCGACGCGAAGCCCTACAAGGAGATCGGCGAGTACCTCGCCCGGTACCGCGACCGCACCGAGCAGGTGCTCGACACGCTCTCGTACTTCGACGGGGTCAACTTCGCGCGCCGCGCGAAGGCGCCGATCTGGATCACGGCCGCGCTCATGGACGCGATCTGCCCGCCGTCGACGGTGTTCGCCGCGTACAACAACTACGCGGGCCCCAAGCAGGTCACCGTCTGGCCCTACAACGGGCACGAGGGCGGCGGCGTCGACGACGACCTGATCACGCTCGGCGCGCTGCGCGAGGTGCTCGGCCGCTGACGGCGCTACTCGGCCGCGTCGGCCGCGCGCACCTCGACGAGGTTCGACCACGGGTCGTCGAAGGCCAGGGTGCGGCCGTCGTCGCGGGTCGGAACCTTGTGGTGCGACATCCGCTCGCCCAGCTGGCCGAGGTCGTCGGCGCTCGGCACCACGATCTCGACCTTGCCGAGACCGAGCGCGAGCTGACGGCGGCCGGCGCCGCGGCTGTTCCACGTGTTCATCGCCATGTGGTGGTGGTATCCGCCGGCCGAGACGAAGAGCGCCTGGCTGCCGTACGTCGTGGTCTGCTCGAAGCCGAGCCGGTTCACGTAGAACTCGCGCGCGCTCTCGACGTCGCCGACCGAGAGGTGCACGTGGCCGATGATCGCATCGCCGACGGCAGCGCCCGTGGCCGCGGCGTTCGCGCCCGCCTCGGTGAGGTGCTTGCGCAGGTACTCGTTCGGGTCGAGGAAGAGGGTCGACATCTCGACCTGGCCGTGCACCCAGCTCCACTTCGACCGGTCGCGGTCGACGTACAGCTCGACGCCGTTGCCCTCGGGGTCGTTGAAGTAGAAGGCCTCGCTGACGAGGTGGTCGGAGCTGCCGGTGAACTGGTTCGGGTACTTCGTCGCCACCGAGTACACGGCGGTGGCGAGCGTCTCGGCCGAGTCGAAGAGCACGGCGGTGTGGAACAGGCCTGCGCTGCTCGGCGAGGCGTGCTTGAGCTCTGGGGCGTGCTCGAGGATGAGCAGGGGCGTCGCGCCTCGGCCGAGCACGGCCACGGGGCCGTCGTGGCTCAGCAGCTCGAGGGTCACGCCGTCGCGGTAGTAGCGGATCATGCCGTCGAGGTCGCCGACGCGCAGGGTCACTGCGCCCATGCCGGTGTCGGCGGCCAGCAATCCGCTCTTCGGGGTCTCATTGGTTGTAATCACAACTAATTGTAACCCATGCCGCGCCGGACGTATTCCTGATGTTCCACTCGCGATCCGCGCCCTGCCCTTGGCGCGCCTCGCCATGATCCCTATCGTGGAGGCATCCACGGCTCCTGGAGCGGTACGGCGAGGGAGCCTCGTCGAGGGGAACGACTCATGGGAATGGACAACCTGATGCTGTACGTGGCGACGTATGACGCCGTCGACGCGGCCGCTGACGACTACCGGGCGCTCAAGGCCGCTGAGGAGGCCGATCTCGAAGTCGTCTCGTCGGTCGTGATGCATCGCGACGACGACGGACGGGTCACCGTCGACGAGCACGGCACCGGCCAGGTCGCGAGCGGCGCGTGGATCGGCGGCGCCGCCGGACTCGTCCTCGGCCTCTTCGCCCCGCCGCTGCTCGCAGCCACCGCCGTCGGCGCGGGCGTCGGTGCGATCGCCGGCAAGCTGGCGAAGAAGCACGAAGAGAAGAAGATGGGCGTCGAGCTCGAGGAGTACCTGCCGAAGGGTTCCTCCGCCATCGTCGCCGTCATCGACGACCGCTACCTCGACCGCATCGACACCGCCCTGGGCAACGCCGAGAAGAAGATCAACAAGGCCATCGATCGCGACGACTACGAGGAACTCGAGAAGGCGATCAAGGAGGGCGGCGACAAGGTCGCGAAGGCGATCGCCTCGTAGGCGTCAGGCCCCGGCCGTCAGCCGCTCGAGCAGCTCGCGGTAGCGGGCGGCGGTCTGCGCGACGATCTCGTGCGGCAGGGTGGGCGGCACCTCGAACACGTCCTGGTCCCAGTTCGCGGCGAGCCAGTCGCGCACGATCTGCTTGTCGAAGCTCGCCATGCGCTGCTCGGGCGTCGCGCCGTTCGCGTACGCCGCGGCATCCCAGTATCGCGACGAGTCGGAGGTGAGCACCTCGTCGGCGAGCGTCACGATGCCCAGGGTGCGATCGGCGCCGAACTCGAACTTCGTGTCGGCGAGGATCAGGCCGCGACCCTCGGCGATCGCCGCGGCGCGCTCGAAGATCTCGATCGACTGCGAGCGCAGCTGCTCGGCGACGACCTCGCCCACGAGCTCGACGGTGCGCTCGTACGACACGTTCTCGTCGTGCTCGCCGAGCGGCGCCTTCCACGCGGGCGTGTACAGCGGCTCGGGCAGCCGGTCGCCGTTCGAGAGCCCCGCGGGCAGCGCGATGCCGCCGATGGCCCCCGTCTGCTGGTACTCCTTCCAGCCGCCGCCGGTGAGGTAGCCGCGCACGACGCACTCGATCGGGAACATGTCGAGCGTGCGGCACAGCGTCGCCCGATCGGCGACCGAGGCCGGCACCTCGGGCAGCTCGAGCTTCTCGAGGCGGTCGTCGAGGTGGTACGCCAAGTGGTTCGGCACGTCGGGCAGCTGGTCGAACCACCAGTGGGTGAGCCGCGTGAGCATCGCGCCCTTGCCGGGGATCGCGGGTTCGAGCATCTGGTCGTATGCGCTGACCCGGTCGCTCGCGACCACGAGCACGACCGGCGAGAGATGCAGCGGGTCGCCCGTCCACGAGTCGTCGTCGTCGAGCAGCTTGGTGGGCACGTACAGGTCGCGCACCTTGCCCGAGTACACGTGGGTCCAGCCGGGCAGTTCGTCGGTGTTCGTCATGGCCCCTCTTCCCGGGAGCGGCCCGGCCGCTCCACGCTCTTCAGCTGACGGATGCCCCGCGCCCCGCCTATTCGGCGACGCGCGCGGCGATGTCGGTGCGGTACTGGCCCCCGTCGAGTCGCACGTGGCCGAGCGCCTCGTATGCCCGCCGCCGCGCCTCGGCGAAGTCCTTGCCGACGGCGACGACGTTGAGCACGCGCCCGCCCGTGGCGAGCAGCGGCGGGTGCGGGTGCGGCTCGCGCATCGAGCCGATCGCGGTCGCCGCGTGGGCGATGTGCACGCCCGGGCACGGATGCCGCGGCCTCGAGCCCCTCGATGGCGCGCCCGGTCTCGGGGGCCTCGGGATAGCCTTCGCTCGCGAGCACGACCGTGACGGCGGCGTCGGATCGGAACGTCGGCCGCGGCAGCCCGCCCAGCCGGCCCGTCGCGGCCGCGAACAGCAGGCCCGACAGCGGTGTCTCGAGGCGCGGCAGCACGACCTGCGTCTCGGGGTCGCCGAAGCGCGCGTTGAACTCGATGACGCGGATGCCGCGCGACGTGAGGATGAGCCCCGCGTAGAGCAGGCCGATGAACGGCGTCTGCTCGTGCGCGAGCCGGCGCACGGTGGGCAGCGCGATGGTCTCGATGACCTCGTCGACGAAGGCCTGCTCGCTGCCGAAGCGACCGCCGCGACCGTCGACGGCATCGGCGAGCCACGGCAGCGGCGAGTAGGCGCCCATGCCGCCCGTGTTCGGGCCGGCGTCGCCGTCGCGCAGGCGCTTGTAGTCCTGCGCGGGCGAGAGCGGCAGCACGTTCGTGCCGTCGGAGAGCAGGAACAGCGAGACCTCCTGGCCGTCGAGGAACTCCTCGACGAGCACCGGGCCCTGCTGCAGGTAGTGGGCGGCGTGCGCGAGGGCCGCCTCGCGGTCGTCGGTGACGAGCACGCCCTTGCCCGCGGCGAGGCCGTCGGCCTTCACGACGTAGGGAGCGCCGAACTCGTCGAGCGTGCGTGCCGACCTCGTCGATGGTGTCGGCGAGGCGTCGCACGACCCGTGGGCACGCCCGCCACCTCCATGACGCGCTTCGCGAAGGTCTTCGATCCCTCGAGGGCCGCCGCGGCCTTGCCGGGGCCGAACACGGCGATGCCGCGGGGGCGCAGGGCGTCGGCCACGCCCGCGACGAGGGGCGCCTCGGGCCCGATGACGACGAGCTCGATGTCGTTGTCGAGGGCGTAGTCGGCCACGACGACGGGGTCGGTCGGGTCGAGCGCGATGGTGCTCACGCTGCCGCGTGCCGACGAGGTGTGGGATGCCGCGATGCCGGCATTGCCCGGAGCCGCGATGATCTCGTGGCGGGCCTCTTCATCGAGGAGCGCGAGGATGATGGCGTGCTCGCGCGCGCCCGAGCCGAGGACGAGGATTCTCACTGCCTCAGGCTACCGTCTTTCAGAATCCGGGATGATGGACCCATGGCACGCGCGAGGATCAACGACGAGGTCGGCCGGGCGGCGCTCGAGGTGGTGCGGGTCGTCACCGACGGGGGTGCCGAGGCCGCGGCATCCGTCGATCGCACGACGCTCGCGCTCGCGGTGCGCTACTCGCTGCAGCTGCTCGCCGAGCAGGCGCCCGGCGGCACCGTCGAGGTGCGGGTGCCGCCCTACGCGGCCGTGCAGTGCGTCGAGGGTCCGAAGCACACGCGCGGCACGCCGCCGAACGTCATCGAGACCGATGCCTCGACCTGGCTCGCGCTCGCGACGGGCGCACTCTCGTGGGGCGACGCGCGCGCCGCCGGCCGCGTGCAGGCCTCGGGCCAGCGCGCCGACCTCAGCGGCCTGCTGCCGATCGTCTGAGATCGGGCGTCCCGCGGCCCGCGGATGCGGGACAATGGAGGGGTGAGCGATGCGCAGAACCCCGCCCGGCCGTCAGAGCACGATGACGACGACATCCTCGTCGTGCGCGAAGACGAGGTCGAGACCGATGTCGCGAACGACACGGTCACGGTGCGCCGGGCGCCGCGCTACGGGCGGTTCATCGCCCTCGGCGCCGTCGTCGGGGTGATCGTCGCGCTGATCCTCACGTTCTCGTTCAACGGCCAGCCGTCTTCACCCGAGCTCGGGCTGCAGTTCGACAAGGGCCAGGTGTTCGGCTTCCTGATGCTGCTGTGCGGCGTCATCGGCGCGGCGCTCGGCGCCGTCGTGGCACTGCTCATCGACCGCGCGACCGCCCGCCGGGCGAAGTCGGTCGTGGCCGAGCACTCGTCGACGCATCACATCGACGAGTAGGCGCGACGCGGCTCAGCTGAGCTGGGTCTTCTCGACCCACTCGAGGTACTCCTCGGTGACCGTGCCGGTGACGTAGTCGCCCGTGAAGCACGACATGTCGAGCTGCTCGATCGAGGTGCCCTGGGTGATCGCGGCCTGCAGGTCGGCGACCTCTTGGTAGATCATGTGGTCGGCATCGAGCTCGCGTGCGATCTCGGGGATCTTGCGGCCGTGCGCGATGAGCTCCTGCCGGCTCGGCATGTTGATGCCGTACACGTGCGGGTACCGCACCGGGGGAGCCGCCGAGGTGAACGTCACCTTGTTGGCGCCGGCCGCGCGAGCCATCTCGACGATCTGCTGCGAGGTGGTGCCGCGCACGATCGAGTCGTCGACGATGAGGATGTTCTTGCCCTTGAACTCGGTGCCCATGGCGTTGAGCTTCTGGCGTACCGACCGCTTGCGCTCGGACTGGCCGGGCATGATGAACGTTCGGCCGACGTAGCGGTTCTTGTAGAAGCCCTCGCGGTACTCGATGCCGAGCTTCTGCGCGACCTGCATCGCCGCCGGCCGCGACGAGTCGGGGATCGGCATGACGACGTCGATGTCGCCCTTGCTCATGTGGGTCTCGATCGTGGTCGCGAGCCGGTTGCCCATCTGCAGGCGCGCCTCGTACACCGAGATGCCGTTCATGACCGAGTCGGGGCGCGCGAGGTAGACGTACTCGAACGAGCACGGCACGAGGCGCGGATTCTTCGCGCACTGCTTCGCGATCATCTCGCCGTCGAGCGTGATGAAGATCGCCTCGCCGGGTTCGACGTCGCGCACGATCTCGTAGTCGCCGTTCTCGAGCACGAGCGACTCGGATGCCACGATCCATTCGTCCTTGCCGGCCTCGGTGACGCGCTTGCCGAGGATCAGCGGGCGGATGCCGTACGGGTCGCGGAAGGCGAGCAGCCCGTAGCCGGCGATCAGCGCGATGACGGCGTACGAGCCCTCGACCCGCTCGTGCACCTGCCCGACGGCCTGGAACACCTGGTCGGGGTCGAGGTCGAGCCCGGTGATCTGGCCCTGCAGCTCGGTGGCGAGCACGTTGAGCAGCATCTCGGTGTCGCTCGTCGAGTTGACGTGGCGCCGGTCGATGTTGAACAGGTCGGCCGACAGCTCGCGGGTGTTCGTGAGGTTGCCGTTGTGCACGAGGATGATGCCGTACGGCGCGTTCACGTAGAACGGCTGCGCCTCTTCTTCGCGCTCGGCGGCGCCCTTCGTGGTGTAGCGCACGTGCCCGAGGCCGATGTTGCCGATGAGCGAGCGCATGTCGCGGGTGCGGAACGCCTCGCGCACCTGCCCCCGGGCCTTCGCCATGTGGAAGACGGGGCCGTCGGCCGTGGCGATTCCCGTCGAGTCCTGACCGCGGTGCTGCAGCAGCAGCAGGCTGTCGTAGATCTGCTGGTTGACGGGTTCGGTGGAGACGATGCCGACGATGCCGCACATTCGAGCGATGGCTCCTCGTGGGGTGTGGTGATGCGCCCGAGCTGGACGTTCCATCCTCCCACACGCGCGCGTGTGAGCCGCCTGAGCGGAACCTCATGCTCAGCTGAGCGCGTGCGGGCTACCGGGCGTGGCGCTCGACGAAGTGCGGGAGCATCCGGCTCGGGTACGACACCTCGGCGCGGCGCACCGCAGCGAGCGTCGACTCGAGCTCGTCCGCGGCGAAGTAGCCGTGGTTCGCGTAGGCGTGGATGCGCAGGATGATGCCGTCGACGTCGAGCTCGGGGTGGAACTGCGTCGCGTACACGTTCGCCCCCACCCGGAACATCTGCACGGGGCAGGTCGGCGACGACCCGAGCAGGGTCGCCGAGTCGGGCAGCGAGCGGATCGCCTCCTTGTGTCCGACGAAGGCGTTGAACGTCGGGGGCAGCCCGGCGAGGATCGGGTCGATGCGCTCCGGCCTCGGTCAGCGTGACCGGCACGACGCTGATCGGCTCGGCGTAGGTGCGATCGATCGGCGCACCCTGATGGACGCCGAGGGTGCCGACGCCGTAGCAGGCGCCGAGGAACGGGAAGTCCCGGGCCACCACCTCGTCGAGGAGGGTCGCTGAACTCCGCCTCCACCCGGTGCTGCACCGGCGTCTTCCGCTCGGGCGGGTCGGAGGCGTTGAACGGGCCGCCGCCGACGAAGATGCCCGACAGCGCGTCGAGGTCGAGCCGGGGCATGGGCGCCGCCTCGAGCCGGACCCGCACGAGGTCGCGCTCGTCGAGTCCGCTGCAGCGGAGGAAGAGGGCGTACTCCTCGTCGGCGGGCAGGTCCTCGGCGCGCGTGGCGAGGAGGACGAATGGCTTCACGGCTCCACGATATTCCCGCAGCGCGTGACGTGCCTCAGTACTCTGACGCGGCTCAGTACTCGGAGGGCTTCGCGAGCACCGCCATCGTGCAGCGCGAGATGCACACGAGCTTGCCCGCTTCATCGGTGATCTTGATCTCCCACACCTGGGTGGTGCGACCCCGCGTGAGCGGCTTGGCCTCGCCGTAGACCCAGCCCTCGGCGACGGGCCGCGTGTGGTTGGCGTTGATCTCCATGCCGACGCAGTAGTTGGCGGCCGGGTCGACCGTGAACGTCGCGCCCCAGCTCGCGAGCGTCTCTGCGAGGGCGACGGATGCCCCTCCGTGCAGCACCCCGCCCGGCTGGCGTGTGCGCCCGTCGACGGGCATGCGGCCCTTCAGCGAGTCTTCGGTGAGCTCGGTCATCTCGATGCCGAGCTCGTTGAGGAGGGTGCCGTCGCGACGCGAGTTCGCCCACTCGAGGGAGGGCTCGCCGAACCAGATGCTCATGCCCTCGAGTCTGGCACGGGCAGTTGTCTACGCGAGTTCGGCGATGATCGGGTGGATGGCATCGTCGAACGCCGAGGCATCGGATCGCAGCGAATCGGTGACCGCGACGCTCATCGCGCCGATCCACCACACGCCGACCGCGGCGAACGGGACCACCTCGACGTTGAGCTCGAACGAGTGCGCGCGCCGGCCGACCTCGCGCTCGTGCTCGGCGATCGTTCCGGCGTAGGCGCGGTAGGAGTCGCCGCGGCGCGCGGCCGACGCGTTGCGGTAGCCCTCGTGCGCCCACTCGGCCCACGCCCGCGCGGCCTCGGCGTGCGGCACGATCGCAGCCGCGAGCACCTCGGCCTCGGAGACGGGCAGCGCCACGTCGGTGTCGTACGCCTCGACGAGTTCGAGCGGAACGGGAGACGGATGCGCCTCGGGCTCGACGGTCATCGCCCACCAGGCGCGCCACTGCCGCTCGAGCAGGTCGTGCTGGTCGATCTCGAGCCGATCGCCGACCGCACCGACGTCGCGCAGTCGCGGCAGCTCGACCGGCGAGGCGATGCCGAGCACCTCGCGCAGGTACAGGGCGAGCAGCACCGGGCGACTCGCATTCTCACGGATCACCCACGACGGCGTGCCCCCCGCTGACATAGCCGAATTCTACTCGCCACCTCGCGCTCCGGTGGGGTGCGCCGTTCCGGGCGGGCGGGTGTGTCGCGGGGCGGATGTCGCGACGGGACGCGCGGGTACGCTTGGGGCGTGACCTCGAACTCGTCCTATGCTGCCGCCGGAGTCGACACCCACGCGGGTGATCTGGCCGTCGAACTCATGAAAGAGGCCGTCGCCGCCACGCACGGTCCGAACGTGCTCGGCGGGGTCGGCGGGTTCGCCGGACTGTTCGACCTCTCGTTCGCGAAGGACTACGCGAAGCCGCTGCTCGCGACTTCGACCGACGGCGTGGGCACGAAGATCGCGATCGCGCAGGCCCTCGACCGGCACGACACCATCGGCCAGGACCTCGTGGGCATGGTCGTCGACGACATCGTCGTGGTCGGCGCGAAGCCGCTCTTCATGACCGACTACATCGCGTGCGGCAAGGT
Source organism: uncultured Actinomycetota bacterium (assembly GCA_963836825.1). GTDB lineage: Bacteria > Actinomycetota > Actinomycetes > Actinomycetales > Microbacteriaceae > Agromyces. Next base: position 59,374 of record CAWILI010000037.1, on the reverse strand, counting down.
CGTGCCCGAGCGCATCGCCGCCATCGTCACGGGCATCGCGCGCGCCTGCGCCGACACCGGCACCGCCCTCGTCGGCGGCGAGACCGCCGAGCACCCCGGGCTCATGGGCGCCGACGACTACGACGTCGCGGGCGCCGCGGTCGGCGTGGTCGAGGCCGACCGCCTGCTCGGCGCCGAGCGCGTGACCGACGGCGACGTCGTCATCGCCATCGAGTCGAGCGGCCTGCACTCCAACGGCTACTCGCTCGTCAGGCACATCCTGAACACCAAGGGCATCGGGTACACCGATGCCTCTGCCGAGCTGTCGACGACGTGGGGCGAGGCGCTCCTCGAGCCGACACGGCTCTACACCGGTCCGCTCGTGCAGCTGCTCGCCGGCCCCAACGGCGACGCCGTGCACTCGCTCTCGCACGTGACGGGCGGCGGCATCGCGGCGAACCTCGCCCGCGTGCTCCCCCGCGGCTCGTGGGTCGAGGTCGACCGCTCGACGTGGTCGCCGGCCCCGGTGTTCCGCGTGCTCAACGACCTCGCCGGCACCACGCTCGAGTCGACCGAGGGCACCTGGAACCTCGGCATCGGGTTCTTCGCCGTCGTCTCGGCCGAGGCAGCGGCATCCGTCATCGCCGAACTCGGCGGTCTCGGCTTGCCGGCCTGGCAGGCGGGCATCGTCACCATCGGCGCTCGCGACCTCGACGGCTTCGAGCAGGGCGCCAAGGGCGTCGACGGCGGCGCGGTGCGGCTCGTCGGCGGCTACGCGAGCTGAGCGGCGCCTCGGTGAGCACGGCAGTCTCGATCGGTCTCGTCAGCACGACCCCGCCCGAGGTCGTGCGCGCCCTCGCGCCGCGCGTCGAGCGGCTCGGGTTCACGACGCTCTGGATCAACGACATCCCCGGCGGCGACTCGCTCGCCGGGCTGCGGGCCGCGGGCGAGGCGACATCGACGCTCGGCCTGGCCTCCGGAGTGATCCCGCTCGACCGCCGGCCGGTCGACTCGCTCGACCTCGCGGGGCTGCCCGCCCACCGGCTCACGCTCGGAATCGGCTCGGGCCGGGTGGCCGACCGCCCGGTCGCGTTCGTGCGCGCGGGTCTCGCGGCCCTGCGTGAGGTCACCGACGCGCCGATCGTCGTCGGTGCGCTCGGGCCGCGCATGCGCCGGCTCGCGGCCGAGGAGGCCGACGGCGTGCTGCTCAACTGGCTCACGCCCGAGGCCGGCAGCGTCACCGCCGGCGAACTGCGACGCGACGCGGGCAAGCGGCCCGTGCGGGCGACGCTGTACGTGCGCACGATCGTCGACGAGGCGGCGCGGCCGGCCCTCGACCGCGAGAGCGCGCGGTACGAGTCGGTGCCCGCCTACGCCGCGAACTTCGAACGGCTCGGCTTCGGCGCCGGCGAGGCGACCATCGCCGATGCCGCGCGGCTCGGGGAGTACGTCGATGCCGACCTCGACGAGATCGTGCTGCGCGCGATGACGCCGTCGAACTCGCTCGCCGAGCTCGAGGCGTTCGTCGAGGCCACCGCCGCCTGGCGGGGTCGCTGAGCGCATGCCCGAAATCCTGCGCACCCAGTGGATGCTGGTGCGACGCACCGACCCGGACGGGGTCGTCAGCTGATCGGGACGATCAGGTGCGTGCGGCGAACCGCTCAGGGAAGTCGACGATGATCGGCGAGGGTCACGCGCGCTGTTCGCGCTGCTCGTCGCCGGTGACGTAGGTGTCGTCGTCTTCGGCGGCATATTCTGCCCACTTCGACGCCTCGTCACTGTAATCGTCATGCTGCGAGCCGGTGAGCTCGCGCTCAAGCGCGTTGTAGTCGGTGTTCGGGCTGAAGTACTTCAGCTCGCGAGCGACCTTGGTGTGCTTGGCTTTCTGACGGCCGCGCCCCATGCGTGACCCCCTTACGACATCTGGCCGGGTGGGATTGGTTCTTCACCCGGCGCTGATCTGATAATTGAAATTTCGTCCGAATGCCAGTTTAGCACCGCGCCACGCCACCTTCGGTGGTATCCACACCCCGACATCGGGCGCAGGAACCGTGCTGCGGTCACACAGCAAGACATGTTGAGATTGTCACGTGATACCCGCCCCTGAACGCACCAAGGTCGTGGTGATCGGTGCAGGACAGGCGGGGCTGTCGGTGGCCTATTACCTGCGCCGATTCGAGCTCGTCGCCGACGACGATTTCGTCATGCTCGACCGCGCGCCCGGTGCCGGCGGCGCATGGCAGCATCGCTGGTCGTCGCTGCGTCTCGGCACCGCGCACCGCGTGAACGACCTGCCGGGAATGGCCGAACTCGGCATCAGCTTCGACACCGCCGACCGCGACCTCCCCGCGAAAGAGGTCGTCGCCGACTACTACGGCAGGTTCGAAGCGCACTACGACCTTCGGGTGCACCGGCCGGTCGACGTGCGCGCCGTCGTGAACGAGGGCGCCGACCTCGTCGTCCGCTACGAAGACCTCTCGCCGCAGCCGGTCGAAGAGCTGAAGAGCCGGGGATTGTTCGGTCGCCGTCGCAAGAGCTTCGAGGCCCCCGCGAGCCAGCGCGCACCGCAGCACGAGATCGCCACGAGCTTCCTCGTGAACGCCACCGGCACCTGGGGTTCGCCGTTCGTTCCGTTCTACCCGGGCATGGGCGAGTTCGCGGGCCGGCACGTGCACACCTCCGACTTCGTGGCTGCCGAGGACTTCCGCGACCAGCACGTCGTGGTCGTCGGCGGCGGCACCTCGGCGATCGGGTTCATGCTCGAACTCGAGAACGTCGCGGCCGGGCTCACCTGGGTGTCGCGTCGCCCGATCGACTGGATCCACCGGCAGGAGCTCGACCTCGAGGGCGCGTCGGCCGCGGTCGCCATGCAAGACGAGGCTGCACGCTCGGGGCGCGCGCTGCCGTCGATCGTGAGCGGCACCGGCGTGCCGAAGAGCCGTCGTATCGCGGCCGGCATCGAACGCGGACTGCTCGTCGCCCGCCCCATGTTCGACCGCATCGAGGCCGACCGTGTCGTGTGGGACGGCGACGACTCGGGCATGGCCCGCGCCGACGCGATCATCTGGGCGACGGGGTTCCGTCCCGAGCTGCGCCACCTCTCACCGCTCAAGCTGCGCGAGAAGGCCGGCGGCGTCACCGTCGGGCAGGGCGCGGCGTGGAGCGACCCCCGGGTCTTCCTCGCCGGCTACGGTCCGCAGGCCTCGACGATCGGCGCGAACCGGGCAGGGCGCATGATCGCCCGCCAGATCATGGCGATGCTCTAGACCCGGTGGTCGCGGCGGACGTCGCGACCTACCGACCGCCGCCGACGCGCTTCTTCGCCGCGCCCTCGAGCGGCCGGCGCGACACGGGCCGCACCGGCTCGCCGCGGCGATCCTGCCCCGGCAGGGGCCGCGAGCGGCGCCCGTAGAGCAGGTCCGACGAGTCGAGCAGCCAGGGCACGAGCGCCACGGTGACGCCGTGCACGAGCAGGAGCTTCTGCCGGATGCGCCGCGCCTTGTGGTTGTGCAGCAGGTTCTCCCACCAGTGGCCGACGATGAACTGCGGCATGTACACCGTGACGACCTCTGAGCCGAACTCCTCGCGCCGCTGCTTGATGTAGTGGATGAGCGGGTAGCTGAGGTCGCGGTACGGCGACGACAGGATGCGCAGCTTGACGTGGATGTTCTGCTTCACCCACTGCTTCTTCAGGCGCTTCGTCTCGTCTTCGTCGAGCGAGACGTGCACGGCCTCGAGGGTGTCGTGGCGCGCGGCGATGGCGTAGTCGAGGGCCTTCAGGGTCGGCTTCTGCATGCGTCCGACGAGCACGATCGCGTGGTCGCCGGCCGAGCCGAAGGTCGTCGTCGGGTCGACCTCGATCTCCTTCTCGACGTCGCGGTAGTAGCGGTGCACGCCCATCATCAGCAGGAACAGCACCGGCATCAGCACGAACACGATCCACGCGCCGTGCGTGAACTTGGTCACCGTGACCACGATGAGCACGACCGCGGTCATCGCGGCGCCGATCGCGTTGATCACGAGGGCGCGCACGATGGCGCCACGGGTCAGCGGCGGCGCGGTCGGCGTCGGCGCCGGCCTGGCCTTCGCCTTCGCCGTCGTGCCGGGTTTCGATTTCGGATGCCGCAGCCGGCGCAGTTCGCGAAGCCAGTGCCGCACCATGCCGGTCTGCCCGAGGGTGAACGACACGAAGACGCCGATGATGTAGAGCTGGATCAGCACCGTGAGGTTCGCCTGGAAGACGATCAGGATGACGGATGCCGCGAGCGCGAGGATCACGACGCCGTTCGAGTAGATCAACCGGTCGCCGCGGGTCGAGAGCGACTTGGGCGCGTAGCCGTCGCGGGCGAGCACCGACCCGAGCAGCGGGAAGCCGTTGAACGCCGTGTTCGCCGCGAGCAGCAGCACGAGCGCGGTCGCGGCCTGGATGACGTAGAAGAAGACGCTGCTGCCGCCGAACGTCGCCGCCGCGACCTGGGCCATGAGGCTGGGCTGCGGCTCGGTGGCGCACTCGGCCCAGCCGATGAGGTGGCACGGGTCCTCGGCGTAGTGCACCTGCGAGATGAGCGCGAGCGCGGTGAGGCCCGCGAAGAGCACGATCGCGATGCCGCCCATGAGCACGAGCGTCATCTGCGCGTTGCGCACCTTCGGCAGCCGGAATGCGGGCACGCCGTTCGAGATGGCCTCGACGCCCGTCAGGGCGGAGCATCCGCTCGCGAACGATCGCAGCAGCAGCAGGATGACCGCCGCCTGCGTCAGCGACTCGGCCTGCACGCCGTATTCGGCCGACTCGGCCACCGGGTGCGTCGCCCAGCAGGGTGCGCGTGAGCCCGACGACGATCATGACGAAGACGCTGCCGATGAACAGGTAGGTCGGGATGGCGAACGCCTTCGACGACTCGCTCACGCCTCGCAGGTTGACCGCCGCGAGGATGATCACGAACACCACGGCGAGCTCGACGCGGAACGGATTCAGCTCGGGGATCGCCGAGATGATGTTGTCGACGCCCGAGGCGACCGAGACGACGACCGTCATGACGTAGTCGACGAGCAGCGCCGACGCCACGACGAGGCCCGACTTCTCGCCGAGGTTGCGGTGCGCGACCTCGTAGTCGCCGCCGCCCGAGGGATATGCCCGGATGAGCTGGCGGTAGCTCGCGACGACCGTGACGAGCAGCACGATGACCGCGAGGGCGACCCACGGCGCGAAGCTCAGGAACGCGAGGCCGCCGATCAGGAGGATCATCACGAGCTCCTGCGGCGCGTATGCCACCGACGAGAGCGGGTCGCTCGCGAAGATCGGGAGCGCGAAGCGCTTCGGGAGGAGTTGCCCCTCGAGATGCTCGGTGGGGAGGGGGTCGCCGATGATCCAGTTCTTCGGCGACTTCAGTTCAGCCGGCGGTTCGCCGGCGCCATTCGTCACGGCGGATGACACTACTCCTGCGGCGGCCGAAGTCAAGCCCGCGCGTGCGGGCGCCGCGGAGCCGGGCCCAGGGCGTCGCCGCACAGGGCGAGATCTCAGGGGCGATTGCTATGTTGGGCACCGAACTCGTCGCCCATGGCCCAGCCACGGGACATCCGTTCGGTACCGCCTCAGGAGGCCTCCCTTCATGCCCACGTCACCCACCGCCGTCGCGCGCGCCGCGACCCGCACCAGCCCCGCGCAGCGCCTGCGCGTCGCGGTGCTCGCGGCCGCCGCACTCGCCGTCGCCCTCGGCATCACGCTCGCGAGTGCCGCCGCGCCCGCCTTCGCGCACGACGAGCTCATCGCGTCGAGCCCCGAGCCGGGCGAGGTGCTCGACGCCGCGCCCGCCGAGGTCGCGCTCACGTTCTCGGGCGACATCATCGAAGCGGGCACGGCGGTCGTCGTCGTCGACCACCACGGTGAAGAGGTCGAGGTCGGTGCGCCTGCGGTCGCCGGCACCGAGGTCACCGCGGCGCTGCCCGCCGACCTCGCGGGCGACTACCAGGTGCGCTGGCGCGCGGTGTCGGCCGACGGGCACCCGATCGAGGGCACCATCGACTTCGGCGTCGGCGCCGACGCGACCGGCACCTGGACCGAAGAGGCGGCGCACGACGACGCCCCCGCCGACAGCGAGGCCGCCGGTGAGGCCGAGCAGGCCGAAGACACCGCCGCGACCGGGGCCGACGGCTGGACCATCGCCGGCTTCGTCGTCGGCGCGCTCGGCATCCTCGCGCTCGCCGCGGCGCTCATCGTCGCCGCTCGCCGCAAGAGTGCGGGCCCCGGCGCCGGTCCGGGAGCAGGCCCCGGCGCCGGCTCGGAGACGGTCCCGGCGCGGTCTGATCGCACGCCGGATCTTCACCGATTCGAGCAGCGAGGGGCGGATGTCGCGACCACGTGTCGCGGCATCCGCCCTTCGGCGTCTGGCGGCGAGGTCAGCTGACCAGCAGGTACCCGCCGACCGCCGCGGCGATGCCGAGCGCGAGCGTCATGACGACGTTGAGGATCGCGGCGCGCCAGCGCCCGCCGTCGACGAGCTCGATGGTCTCGACGCTCCACGTGCTGAACGTCGTGAGCCCGCCGCAGAAGCCGGTGACGAGCACGAGCCGCAGGTCGCCGTCGAGTGCCGCCCGCTCGGCGAGGCCGATGAGCGCGCCGGCGAGCGCGGAGCCGACGACGTTCACGATGAGGATGCCGCCGGGCAGGTGACCGGGCCGCACCGGCAGGGCTCGCGAGAGCGCGTAGCGCAGCACCGCGCCGATCGCGCCGGCGACGAGCACGGCGGCCACCACGAGGGGCGAGAGCGCGCCGGTCACAGGCTCTCACCCGCGTCGGTGACCTCGGTCGGCATGGGGCGGTGGGCGATGAGCGAGCCGATGCGCAGGCCGGCGGCCGCGGCCGCGAGACCGCCGACGACCGATGCGAGCAGGTACCCGACCGCCGTCGGCCACTCGCCCTCGCGTCCGAGGACGAGCAGCGACGCCGTGACGGCCGAGAGCGTCGTGAACGACCCGAGCACGCCCGGGCCGATGCCCGCCTTCAGCCACATCGGCATCGTCGGCCGCGTCCAGAGTCCGCCGACGAGCCAGCCGAGCGCGAACGCGCCGGCGAGGTTCACGATCGAGGGTCTCGACCGGGAACGCGTCGTCGGCGTGCGGGAACGCGAGGTCGCACGCGAGCCGCAGGCCGGTGCCGATGAGGCCGCCCACGGCGACGGCGAGATACGAGCGCACTCCCCGAGGCTACGCCCGCGGCGGCTCGGCGAGCTCGTAGACCCAGTTGTTCGACGTCTGCCAGTTGCCCGGCGGGTACTCGAACTCCTCTTGCGCGTCGAGCCGGAACCCGGCCTTCTGGCAGATCGCGTTCGACCCGACGTTCTCGACACGGGGATAGGCCCACAGCCGACCCCGATGGCCTTGGGCACGTGCGTCGTCGATGAGCGCGAGCAGCGCCCGGGTGGCGATGCCGCGCCCCTGATAGGCGGTCTCGACCGAGAACCCGCACTCGAGCGAGTGCTCTTCGCCCGGGACGTCGCGCTGCCAGTAGCCGATCGACCCGACACCCTCGGGGTGACCGTCGACGACGATGCGGAACATGCGCGCGGTGCCCTCGCGCCACAATCGCAGATAGCGCTCGTGCCGCGCGACGAGCGCCTCGTCGGTCTCGGGGCCGCCGAGGTACGCGGTCATCTCGGGCGTGTTGCTGCGCTGGAGCGTGGCGAGGTCGTCGTCGGCCCAGGGCACCAGTTGCACGTCTGCCATGCTCCCCATCGAAGCACTCGCGGCCGGCCACGCGGAAGCCCCGGTCGCACGTGAAGCGGCTTACGCGCTGGGTGGCGGCTCGGGCCCGGTCGGCGGCGCGAGTTCGGCGACCCAGTCGTTCGTCTGCAGCACCCGGCCCGGGGTGACCTCGAAGTCGAGCGGGCCCAGCAGGCGGAAGCCGGCCTTGCGGCACACCGCGTTCGATGCCGCGTTGTCGACCCTCGGGTACGCGTGCACCGGCAGCGTCTCGCCGGCGGCGCGCGCCGCGTCGAGCAGTGCACGCGCCGCCGCCGGGGCGATGCCCTGCCCGCGGTACTCGGCCTCGACCGACCAGCCGCTCTCGAGCGCCGGCTCGCCCTGCCACTCGTGATGCCAGTAGCCGACGATGCCGACGCCTTCGGGGTGGCCCGGGATGACGATGCGGAACTGCCGGCCCGCGCCGTCGCGCGCGAGGCGCAGGTAGCGCTCGTGGCGGGCGACGACCTGTTCGTCGGTCTCGGGGCCGCCGAGCTGGTCCATGAGCTCGGGCGTGTTCGCCCGCCGCAGCAGGTCGAGATCGTCGATCGAATACGGCCGCAGGGTCACCTCGGTCATGCGCCCATTCGACCACGCCCCGCCGACACGGGCTACCGGTCGCCGACACGGGCTACCGGGTCAGCGTCGCGAGCACATCCGCGCGCACCTGGTCGAGCCGCGACTTCAGCAGCGTCACCGACTCGGGCGAGACACCTCCGCGATGGGCCTGCGTGCGCAGGTCGGTGCGCAACTGCTGGCGGAACTCGTTGATCACGAGGTCGGCCTCGTGCACGGCGCGGTTCGACTCGGCGCCGAGGTCGGACGACGTTGCGCCGCCGGACGCGGAGGTGTCGGCCGAGCTCGCCGAAGCCGTGCGCGCCGAGCGCTTCGCCTCGCGCGCGGCACTCGCGAGCTCGGCACGCAACGACCGCATCGCGTCGTTCACCTCGGCGCGCACGCCGTCGGCGAGTCGACGCACCGAGTCGGTGACCTCGTTCTCGATCGCGTCGAGCTCGGGCCTGCGGGCGTCGAGTTCGGCGCGACCGGCCTCGGTGATCTCGTAGACGGTCTTGCGGCCGTCGGTCGACTTCGAGACGAGGCCCTCTTCCTCGAGCTTCGACAGGCGCGGGTAGATCGTGCCCGCGCTCGGGCTGTACGTGCCGCCGAACCGGTCGCTCAGCGCCTGGATGAGCTCGTACCCGTGGCGCGGCTGCTCGTCGAGCAGCGCGAGCAGGTAGAGGCGCAGGCTCCCGTGGGCGAAGACCGGCGGAGTCATGCGGATGCCTCGGCGCCGGCCGCCCCCGCGGAAGCCGAGCTGTCGTCGTGGGCGCGGCCCGCGGCATCCGCTCGCTCGTTCGCCGGGATCTCGCGACGCATGACCGAGATCGAACCTGACACGCTGTTGGCCCCGAGGTCGAGCCAGCGGCCCGAGAGCTCGCCCGTGACGCGTTCGAAGCCCTTGCCGAGCATGCCCTTGATGGTGGTGTCGTCGAGCAGCACCTTGCCGGTCACCGAGTTGATGCGGTAGCGGGCGCCCGACCCCGCGTCGAAGCGCACGGTGAGATCGCCCGAGACCGTGTTCGTGTCGACCTTGTCGGGGGTGCCGTGGACGTCGAGGATCATGTCGCCCGAGATCGTGTCGGCGCTGAACGCCTTCACGTCGCCGGTCGCGACGATGTCGCCCGAGACGGTGTGCGCAGTGATGCGGCCGATGTGGTTGCCCGCAGAGACCTCGCCCGAGACGCTCGAGAGCTCGACGTCGCCCTCGTGGGAGTCGAGCACGAGGTCACCCGAGACCGTGCTGAGCTTCGCGTCGGTGGTGAAGCCCGAGATGAGCGTGTCGCCCGAGACCATGCCGAGCTTCAGGACGACGTCGCGCGGCGCGAGGATCGACACCTGCGCCTTGGCGCTGCCCGCCCAGCCCTTGAAGACCTCGATGAAGTTGTCCCAGCGCAGCTGCGGGTGGTCGATCTCGAGCACGTCGCCGTCGATCTCGACCTTCAGGTCTTTGCCGGTGACGCCGGTGACCTCGACGCGAGCGCCGGGCTCGTCGTGCGCGATGACATCGACCTTGCCGCCGATGAGGCTGACCTTGAGCTTGCGCACGAGCTCGAGGTCGATGACCTGGGACTCGCCCGGGGCGATGACCCACTTCTCGATGGACATGTCGTGTTTCTCCTTCACTCGCGATATATCGCGTTGGTTCGAGTATCACGATATATCGCGTCTGCCGAGTTCGCAAGCCCAGTGCGTGTTGTCGTTCAGGGGATTTGCCGACATGCCGTACGCAGGTGCGCCAGTCGGCGTGTCGGGCAATCCCTGAACGAGCAATGACGACGATGTCGCGGCGTTTGACCTTGACGTGCGTCAACCTCTAACGTGGCATCCGTGGTCAGAATGCCCCGACGATCACGAGAGGAGGACGTCGTGGACTGGTCGATCCAGGAGATCGCGAAGCTCGCGGGCACGACGAGCCGCACGCTGCGTCACTACGACGACATCGGGCTGCTCGCACCCGCGCGCATCGGATCGAACGGCTACCGCTACTACGACGAGCCCGCACTCGTGCGCCTGCAGCGCATCATGCTGCTGCGCCAGCTCGGGCTCGGGCTCCCCTCGATCGGCGAGGTGCTCGACCGCGAGGAGAGCGCCCCGCACGCCCTGCGCAGCCACCTCGAGTGGCTGCAGCAGGAGCAGGAACGACTGGCGCGGCAGATCGCGTCGGTCGAGCACACCATCACGGCATTGGAAGGAGGTGAACGACTCATGGCAGAGAACGTCTTCGACGGTTTCGACCACACCCGGTACAAGGAGGAGGTCGAGCAGCGCTGGGGCAAGGACGCGTACGCGAAGAGCGACGCGTGGTGGCGCTCGATGAGCGCCGAGCAGAAGGCCGCCTGGCAGCAGCGCGCGTCAGACCTCGGCCGCGACTGGATCGCGGCGCACGAGCGCGGCATCGACCCGACGGGCGACGAGGCGCAGGCGCTCGCGCAGCGGCACTTCGAGTGGCTGCGCGGCATTCCGGGCACGCCCGGCGGCGGCGCCGCGGGCCCGACGAAGGAGTACTTCGTCGGACTCGCCGAGATGTACGTGGCCGACGAGCGCTTCGGCGCGAACTACGGCGGCCAGGCCGGCGCCGAATTCGTGCGCGACGCGATGACGGCCTACGCCGACCGCAACCTGTAGTCGCAGGTGCATCCGCGAGTGGGCGATGTTGGCGCGCGAATTCACTCGGAACGCGCCAACATCGCCCACTCGGCGTTGTGTTGTCGGTGCGAAGCGCGAGCGGATGCTCCGGCGCGGGGTTACTCGACGACCGGGGTGGCGCGGGGCGTGGGCACGGCGCGCGGCGCCCGGGCCGGGACATCCGCTCGCTGCGTGCGCTCGGTGCGCTTGATCGCGAACAGGGGGATCGCGTAGCCGCAGATCGGGCCGATGAGCAGCGCGAACGCGACCGTGCCGATGCCGACGTTGCCGCCGAGCAGCCAGCCGGCGCCGAGCACGATGAGCTCGATGCCGGTGCGCACGATCCAGATCCGCCAGCCGGTGACGCGGTGCAGGCCCGTCATGAGGCCGTCGCGCGGGCCGGGGCCGAAGTGCGCGCCGATGTAGAGGCCGGTGGCGGCGCCGAGCACGAGGATGCCGGCGGCGAGCAGCCCGATGCGCGCCCAGAGGTCGAGGCCCGAGGGGATCAGCCAGAGGCCGACGTCGGCGGCGGGGCCGACGAGCAGCGCGTTCATGACGGTGCCGAAGCCGAGGCGCTGGCGCAGGGGGATCCAGAGCAGCAGCACGACGCCGCTCGTGAGCACCGTGATGAGGCCGAAGCCGAGGCCGGTCTGCTTGGCGATGCCCTGGGTGAGCACGTCCCACGGCGCGACGCCGAGCTCGCCGCGCACGATGAGGGCGATGCCGATGCCGTAGAGGAAGAGGCCGACGAAGAGCTGCACGAAGCGCCGCACGAGCACGGGTGCGGAATCGGTGGAGCGGGGAAGAGCGAGGCGTGGCATGGTGCAATCCAATTTCATGATTGGCCTTATGGCAAGAAGCCAATTGCGATAAAGTGGCTCGCATGGCGGAGTCCACCCTCAGTGCCCGTGCCCTCGACACCCTGCTCGGCGAGTGGCGTGGCGACGGCAGCGCCTACCAGGCGCTCGCCGAGCGGGTGCGCCTGCTCATCCTCGACGGGCGCATCCCCGTCGACACCCGGCTGCCCGCCGAGCGCGACCTCGCCGAGCGGCTCGGCCTCAGTCGCACCACCGTCACCGCGGCCTACCGCGAGCTGCGCGAGCACGGGCTCGTGCTGAGCGTGCGCGGCTCGGGCAGCGTGGCGCGGCTGCCGGGCATCCCCGCGACCCTGCCGGCGCCGCCCGACGCCGAGTACATCGACTTCTCGAAGGCCGCGCCGACCGCGCTGCCGTGGCTGCCCGACGTCGCACGGGCGGCGCTCGACGACCTGCCGGCCCACCTCGCCGACTCGGGGTTCGACCCCATCGGCACCCCCGCGCTGCGCGCCGCCATCGCCGACCGCTACACCGCGCGCGGACTGCCGACCACGCCCGAGCAGATCATGGTGACCATCGGCGCGCAGCACGCCATCGGGCTGCTCTCGCGCGCGCTCGTCGGCCGCGGCGATCGCGCCCTCATCGAGGCGCCGACCTACCCGCACGCATACGAGGCGCTCCGAGCGGCGGGCGCGCGACTCGTGCCCGTGTCGGTCACGCCCGCCGGCGTCGACGCCGACCCGTTCGGCGCCGACGGCCACCTCGACCCCGACGACCATGACGACGAGGTCGAGGCCATGACCCGGGCCATCCGTCATTCGAACCCGGTCGCCGCCTATCTCATGCCCGACTTCCAGAACCCCACCGGTCGCTCGATGAGCGTCGGCACCCGCGAGCGCGTGCTCGACGCCGCCGCCCGCCAGGGCACGGTCGTCATCGCCGACGAGACCACCGCCGAGCTCGACATCGACCGCGGCACCTCGTACCTGCCGCTCGCCGCGTACGGCGACGCGGTCATGGTCGGCTCGGTCGGCAAGACGGTGTGGGGCGGCATCCGCGTCGGGTGGATCCGCGCCGACCGGCCGCTCATCCGCCGCCTGCTCGCGGTGCGCTCGCCGGGCGACCTCGGCACGCCCATCATCGAGCAGCTCATCGTGGCGCGCCTGCTCGAGCGCATGGACGACATCCTCGACCTGCGCCGCGAGCAGCTGCGCGCCGGCCGGGCCCGGCTCGAGGGGCTGCTCGCCGACGCCTTCCCCGACTGGCAGCGTGCCGCACGTCGACGGCGGCATCGTGACGTGGGTCGGCCTCGGCGCGCCCGTCAGCTCGCAGCTCGCGCTCGCCGCCCGCGCGCAGGGCCTCATCATCGCGGCGGGCCCGCGGTTCGGCATCGACGGCGCGTTCGAGCGGTTCCTGCGGCTGCCGATCTGCTACCCGGCCGAGACGACCGACGCCGCGGTGCAGGCCCTCGCGCGCGCGTGGCGCTCGCTCTCGCGCACGCCGGTGCCCGAGCAGAGCCTGCTGGCGTCGGTGGTCTGACGCGGCGACGCGTCCGCAACGAACGACGAAGGATGGTCGTCCGCGCTCAAGTAGCGGCAGCAGTCCGCTAGTTCGGCGAGTCTTGAGCCAAGAGGCTCCGGACCCATTCTTCGTGGTCGTCGAGGTCGAACTGAGCGAATGTCAGACTCTCGTCGATCCACTCTTCTGACACGGTCGCGGTCTTTTCCTGGGAAGCCGTGAGGTCGGGCTCACTGACGCTCGTCACACCCAGCCAGACCGGTAGCGCCTGTGTGTCGAGAATGATGCTGAGCAGCTTGAGCTCGATCTCGAGTGCCTTCTGAGCGTCGGGGGAAAGCGTGTCCCACTCGACCCGGCGGCTCGCGTCATGCCCGGGTGCTGGGACGAACGGAGGTGCCTCTGCGTAGCGGGATTGGATGGTGCGTCCGAGCAGTTCAGCGCGCTGGATGATGGCTTGCTGGGCTTCGTTCCACCTCTCCGCGCGTGGCAGGGCGTCCTGCATGTCCTCCAGCGCCTGCTGCGCGGCATCGAGTTTCTCGGCTTCTGCTTCGGCTTCCTTGCGGAGCTTCCGCCCCTTCCAGACGAGCACGCCACCGATGGCCAGAAGCGCGGGCAGGGCGACGATGCCGGTCAGGACCGCCGCGCCGCCCGCTACGCCCATGCGACCGGCTGCAAGTGAACCGCCTCCGAGCCAGGCGAGGGTCGTGCTGGAGGCAGCCGCGCCGGATAGCGAGGCGATCGCGGTCCCGGTCGACGCAGTCCCGGCGGCCGAGAGGGCGACGAACACACCGGCCGCGGTTCCTGAACCCGGCCCACCCCCGGCGCCCGCGCCTGCCGCGCTCTCGGTCACCGTCTTCAGGATGCTGACCTCCGTCTGTCCCCTGAGCCCTCTGATCTCGCCCTCGAGAGATCCTGCCGTCCCGTCGGTCGCCCCGGCATCCTGGGTATCGAGCAACTGTTGCCAGTCGACCCTCGCGGCGGTCTCGAGGAACGGCAGGATGAATGCATTGCACGCTCGCTCGAGCGTGCGCTCGGAGTTGCGGATCTGGAACGTGACACGTTCGGTGAGCAGGTTCGACGATGCGATGATCTGGGCTCGCCTGGCCTCGTTCTCGATGTAGATCGGCCCAGCCATGGCACGGGCGAAGACGCCGGGGCGCGAGAGCACCGCGAGCGCTCGCTCCGTCTCCTCCTCGAGTTCTGCCTCCGTGTGTCCGAGCGCGTCCAAGAGACGTTGGCGGTACCGACCGGCCGGGTCGGTCTTCCCGGACTCGATGCGGGAGATCGCGACGGCGGCGCTCTTCGGGCTCTCGTCGCTTCCATATCCGGCGATTCGCCCCAGCTCCTGCTGACCCTTGCCGTTGGCGCGTCGCCACTCCTGCCCCCACGCCTTCAGTACAGATGCCTGCGCGGTCAGGCGGGGCTTGGGAACTGTGCGCTCGGTTGCCACTCTTGACACCTACCCTAACTTCGTGCCTATACTCGGGCTAACACGGGGCTAACTTAGCATCCGTTTGAGCTCACTATATAGGGAGATCATCATGACTATGAGTGCACTGCCGACGTGGTCGGAGCGATCAGAGCATGACGCGCCTTCGTCCGGGGCCGGTACGAGCGAGCCTCAATACGACGCCCGCCCTCGCAACGGCAGCAGCCCCTGGCTGATGCTGTTTCCCCTGGGGGCTGCGGCGGCAGTCTCGGCCGCCGTTCTGCTGCGGAGACCGGCCGTGCGCAAGGCTTGCGGCGACGTCGTGCGGATCCGGAGGTGCGTGATGTCTGCAAGGATTCCGGTGAGAGGGCCTACCGCGTGATTGCTGCATCTTGGCGTCGGCATGGTGGTCCGGCGGGATTGGCCGAGACCTTCCTGCGCTGACGTAGGGGGTGCCCCCTAAGTCAGACAGGGCCGCCACGGGACCCCATTCAGGGATCGTCCACGGGGCGGTGTCGAGCGACGCCGGTGTCGGTGGTAACGCTGACCTCGGTTATAGCCCGACGTCCTTCCGCGAGGTGAGCGCGAGTCGTTTGACAAGGTCGTCAGGGATGGGCTTGTTCACTGGGAATGTGATGCCGGTCTTGGTGGCCTTCAGCCCAGCGGCGGCGATGTCTTCGGCATGGGTGGTGATGGCGCCTGGGGAGAGGTAGAGGCCGCACTGCTTACTGAAGGCGGCGTAACTGGCGACGATCGATCCTCCGATCCGGAACCCCGGCATGCGGTATTCGATGACTTCCTCCGCGTCGGGCAGGGTACGCGCAAGCTGCGCGCGCAACGCGGCCAGCAGTGGACGGAACTGTTCTCGCGACGTCGGCTCTGACCGGAGAGCCGATGCTCTGACACCGAGCGGCAAGCTTGAGGTAAGGCTCTCGCGCGCCCGCCCTCGAGCTGTTTGCTAGCGCCCATCGCTGCCACCGGTGGGGATGCCGCACCTCACGGCGAATCGAGGGCGCGGACCAGATCCGAGTGATATGTCGAATGCCTCACTGAATCCAGGCGAGGACCTCGCGTGGAATACGACCGCTCATGGCGGCACGGACGTGCCCCATGCCCTCGAACCAGACCACTGTGCAGTCGGGGATGCCCGCCGCTGTCTCCCTGACCATGTCGGGCGTGAAGAACTGATCGTTGTCGCCGCAGAGTAGGAGGACTGGCACCGTGATACGCCCCAGCACGGCTCGGCCGTCGAAGGCTGCTTCGGCCTCTGCCTCCACGAGCAGGTCGCCGGGAGGGGTGTGCGAATTCGCGAACATTCGGCCGACGAGCGGTCCGAGACGGCGCCGCAGTCCCGCCAGCTCGTCACCGCGAAGGACGTACTCGAGGGCGATCGCACCGGCATCGCCGAACCGTCCCTCTGCGCGCGCACGCGCCCATTGCAGGTCCAGTTCCCGTCCGCTTTGCGTGATCGTCGCAGCGGCGAGCGCGAGGACCACGCGGCCGATCAGGGCGGCGTGATCGGCCGCGAGGTGGATCGCGATGAT
The DNA here is from genome assembly GCA_963836825.1 of uncultured Actinomycetota bacterium. Lineage (GTDB taxonomy): Bacteria > Actinomycetota > Actinomycetes > Actinomycetales > Microbacteriaceae > Agromyces. The sequence goes on along the minus strand of CAWILI010000037.1, from coordinate 43,166 downwards.
CCCGCCATAGGATTCGCCGATGACGACGTCGACGTGCCCGCCGAGCTCGTCGCGGATGAACCGCGCGTAGTCGTCCGCCATATCGGCGATCGTGTGGCCCACGGGCATGTTGCGACGCCGGCACACCTGCCACACCGTGTACCCGGCCTCCGCATACGGTTTGATCGGCGCAAGGATTCCCTTCCTCGCAATTCCGCCTGTCGGGATCTCACTGCCGGGCCCGCCGGGGATGAAGAGAATCGTCTTGGGCCCGTGCCCGAGGACCGCGTACTCCATTCCGTTGGCGGCGACTCCAACCCGAGGTGTGGACGCATCGACCCTCGCGCGTTTGCGTCGTGCCACGAGAGCGCCTGCCGCACCGATCGCGGCGAGTAGGACGAATGCGCCGACGAGCCCGGCGGCTCGCCTACGCCCCGCTTGGTGTGCAGTTGCGCCCATAGGCCCTCCCCAGGGCGGTCGACCTCTGATCGGCCCACCACTCACAGAGGCCATGATCCCGCACACAGATGGTCCACGCCAGAGACACGCGAATTGCGAGCGGGGAGTCCGGTTGTGGTTGCGCTCCGAATCCCGTTGATCGATCCCCCTGCGAGCTTTCGCGATCAGGCTGCAGCCAGGAACGTGGTACGCCCGCTATGACTGCGAGCAGTACGACGCCCACGCCGATCCGCGACGTTCCAGCACCTACCGACCTCGAGATCTGCGCGATACCAAAGCGCGAAGCCAGCTGATGAGTAGCAGCACATCAGCGCCCCGCGCCGCGTTGTCTGCGCTTCACCGCCATCAGCATAAACACACAGCCATACCGCCATCGCTCCAAGCGCCCCACCCAACCAACCACTCCCGCGCTTCGCAGCTCACCTACGCCCTCTTCGCTACGCGCACCTTCCCGCAACTGCGCTCTATGCACCCATCCTCCACAGCTCAGCGCTGCATCCTCACCGCATATCGCTTAGCTGCACACATCTGCGCAACAGCGCACCTCCTGCTCCCTCTCTCCATCCATCAATACCCCACCCCCCTTATCATACCCATCCTAGCGCCACCCACACAACCCTACTCCCCCCCCTCTACATCAACCTCTCATCCTCCAACTCACACTCCACCCCATCTCCACCTCACTCCCAGAACTTTGTAGCTGCTGACCAACACGGGTTCGGTGCGCCTCAGGCTGCCGTCGAAGAGCCGAGCGGGATTCCTCCGTGGGGATCCGAGCTTGTGGTCAGTTGCTGCGGGTGCGCTGGGATCCCGCACTCGCAGATACTGTCGACGCAGGCTGGTCCGCGCGGCCTCAAGCGGGTCCATCACCGCACACCCCATCACAGGTGGAGGAACCCGCCGTGCCCAATCCATCGTTCTTCGCGAGCCGTGCAGCGGAGTAGGCTCCTGCCTCAAGCTCAACTCGTGGGCACCTACTCCGGAGCAGTCCTGCAGCAACCGGCGACACCGAGCGACCTGCTCCGTTCGGTCTCGAGTCGAATCCCGACGGTCTGGCACTCGTCTCGGCACGCACGCGCCTGACGTGGCAGGAGCTCGATGACCTGAGCACGCGGCTCGCGAGCGGCTATCTCGATCTGGGGCTGGAACCCGGCGACCGGATCGCATCGCTCATGCCCAATCGATACGAGCTCGTCGTCCACTACCTCGCCTGCTTCAGAGCGGGGCTGGTGGCAACGCCGCTCAACTACCGCTACACGGCCCCGGAGATCGACCATGCCCTCGGTATCAGTGACGCTCGGGTGCTCCTGGCGCATGTCGAGCGCGACGAGGATCTCGCGGCGAGCGAGCGAGTCGCCCGGCTGCCGCTGGGCCGGATCGGCTATCGGCGGCGCAGCACGGCGGCGCTGCGCTAGAGGCGCTTCTGGAAGGCGATCGACCACACTCGACGCCGGCCTCCGGCGTCCACCGGCCCGGCGGTGATCTTCTTCACCTCGGGTAGCACAGGGCCTCCGAAAGGGGTGACGCACACCCACGAAACACTCGGCTGGATGTTCGCGACCGCTGCCGCCGGACTCGAGCTCGGTCCTGGCGACCTCGTATTGGCCGGCTCCTCGCTCTCGCACGTCGGGGCGTTCTACGTGTCGTTCGGGGCGCTGAGTGTCGGTGCCGGCATCGTCGTTGCACGCACATACGACGGAGATGAGCTTCTGCCGCTCCTCCGCGACGACCGCCCGACGGTGCTCTCGATGCTGCCCTCGGCTCTGTTCGCGCTCACCCGGGACCATGGCGCGTCGCACGACGATTTCTCGTCGCTCCGTCTCTGCAGAGCAGCCGGGGACAAGGTCTCGGCCGAGCTCGAGCGCGAGTTCACCGCGCTGAGCGGCTTCGCGATCGACGAGGCGTATGGCCTCACGGAGACCGGTCTCGTCAGCGTCAGCCCTCCCGCCAACATCAGGATCGGATCGATCGGTCAAGCCGCGCCGGGGGTCTCGGTCTCGATTCGCGACGACGCCGGCGAGGAGGTCGAGGTCGGCAGTGACGGTCGGGCGTGGATCAAGACCGACGCCTCCTGCGTCGCCTACTGGGGAGACGAGGAGGCGACGGTGGCGGCATTCGTCGACGGCTGGTTCGATTCGGGCGACGTCATGCGCGCCGACCCGGACGGGTACCTCTACTTCCGCGGCCGCCGGAAGCAGATCATCGTTCACGACGGCTCGAACATCAGCCCGCAGGAGGTCGAGGGCGTGTTGCTCGAGCATCCGAGTGTCGAGAGCGCCGGGGTGATCGGAATCCACGACCTCATCCATGGTGAGAACGTCCGTGCGTACATCACCCTGCGGGAGGGCTGTGAGCGGCCCTCCGACCTCGAGCTCATCCGGTTCGCGCGTGCGAAGGTCGGGTACAAGGCGCCCGAGGAGATCGTCGTGCTCGACGAGATGCCGCGGACCGCCACCGGGAAGGTGGACCGAACCGGTCTCAAGCGCATGGCCGAGCCCTCGCTGCACATTTTTTTTTTTTTTTAAAAAAAAAAAAAAAAAAAAAAAAAAAAAAAAAAAAAAAAAAAAAAAAAAAAAAAAAAAAAAAAAAAAAAAAAAAAAAAAAAAAAAAAAAAAAAAAAAAAAAAAAAAAAAAAAAAAAAAAAAAAAAAAAAAAAAAAAAAAAAAAAAAAAAAAAAAAAAAAAAAAAAAAAAAAAAAAAAACTGTCACACGGACGTCACACCTGCGGAAGCTTGAAGGCTATATGCAAGCCTGTCCTGTGGACAACCTCTGTGACGTCAGTTGGTCAGGAAGAGAACGCTGATCAGCATGGCGATGATGAACGTACTGAAGGCGAAGGCGATGTACGTCTGTCCCGTGACGACCGACCGGGCACGCGTCGTGAGGATGTTCACGTCGGAGGACGAGAACGTCGTCGCGATCTGTGCGGCGAGGTAGTAGTAGTCGGCGAAGACGGGGCCGTCGCCGTTCTTGCCGGGGAGTTCGATGGACTCTTCCTGGGTGTTCAGCCGTGCGTAATGCATGGCGTAGGCGGTGACCGTGACAAGCCATGCCGTGATGACGACCGCGAAGCTGAGTGCGTTCGCCAGCACGCTGTCCAAGAGGCCGGGCAGCACCAGGACGAGACCGACCGCGATCACGGCGAGCACTGCCCACTGCGCCGCCGAGGCGGGAATGGCGAGACTGGTGGTTCGGCGATTAGTCGCGGCCAGCCAGGTGCGCAGAGTACGCGCATCGGCTCTGCCGAACGTGGCTTGGGTGAGGATGAGAAAAGCGAGCGAATAGGCGATCCAGAACACGAACGTGGTCAGCGCAACAGCGTCGACAGAGAACCGGGCCGGCGTCAGGGCGTTGTAGCCGAACAGGGCGATGACTGAGACCGCCGCGGCAATAGCGAGCGACACGAGATTGCGGAGTCCGTCGCGCGCCAGAGACGGCGTGCGGCTGGCATCCGGCTGCATGGCGCGATCATACTCGACCCGAATCGGCGTCGACCAGAAAGGCGTCCCCGGGCAATCAGCGGTCCTCAAGCGCCACCGTTCGGGCCGAGCCGCTCGCTCGCCGAGTGCGCGAACCGTGATGCCCGTATACCTCGCCCGGTGAAGATGCCCGCAGGGGCACGCTGAGCGCATCACGCCTCGCGAATCAGGTCCAGTCGCGCGCGTTGCGCGTCGCCCAGTAGGCCGAGGGTTCCTCGGCGAGCCCGGCGAGGGCCGCGGCATCCGTCGTCGGGGTTCGCGATGCGAGGTTGGAGTCGAGCTGATCGTGCGTAACCGCACCAGAGAGCACGATGCCGCACCATGGCTGCGACCGGGCGACGGCGAGAGCAAACGCGTCGATCGACTGCCCGTCGGATGCCGCGAGGGCGGCAGCGGCCGGCTCCCCGGCTGCGCCAGAGGGGCTCAGCCGGCCGTTGGCGACCGCCTCCTTGACCACGACGAACCATCCGGCGTCGTGCGCTCGTGCGAGGGCCGGCCCGACCGACGGCTCGAGCAGGTTCCACGTCGCCTGCACGGCGCTGAACGGCGAGTCCCCGAGCTCGCGGGCGGCGTCGAGCGCATCCGCCTGACGCGGCCCGCTCGTCGAGATGCCGACGCGTACGCCGGTCGCGGCGAGCGCGCGCAGGCGGTCGAGCAGTGCGACATCACCGAGTGCGGGGCTGTCGGGCGTGAGCGAGTGGATCAGATACAGGTCGGGGACGGTGCCGAGCGCGCCGAGTGTCTCGGGCCACTGCCGCTCGAACATCGCGGGCGAGTGCTCCTTGCGCTCGTGCACCTCCGCGTCGACCCGCCACCCGCCGACGTATTCGTAGCCCCACTTCGACTCGATCGTGAGCTCGACGCGGCGCTCGGGGTGCTGAGCGAGCCACGACCCGAGGAACTCCTCGGCGAGACCGTACGAACGCGCCGCGTCGATGAAGCGGATGCCGCGTGCCCATGCTGCGTCGAGCATGGCGTGCGTGCGCGCCCGCATGATGGCGACCGTGCGATCGCGGTCGCGGCCGAGGTCGAGCTCGCGGTGATCGGTGATGTAGGCGGGGCGCCCGAGCGCGGCCAGGCCGAGCCCGATCGGGGCGAGCACCGTGCGCACCATGCGGATCGCGCGCACCCCGGCCTCCACGCTCTCGTTCCCGTCCGCGACGAAGCCGTGCTTGCGATAGAACGCCTGCGCCCGAGGGTTCGGATCTGCGACCCAGAGCAGTGCCGAATCGTGCGGGGCGATGACGGCATCGAGCAGCTCGCCGCCGGCGCCCGACCCGTGCTCGACCGCCACGACGTACAGCACGTAGAGTCGCATGGCCCACCGGGCATCGGCGCCCTCTGTGGGTGCAGCCATCGCGATGCCGATCATTTCGCCGCCGCGTTCGGCCACCGCCACGCGATTCGCGCGGTAACGCTCGTCGGTCAGGATGTCGCTCCAGAACCGTTCGCGCATGCCCGGCAGCTCGGGGTCGTCGAGGACGTCGTCGGCCATCAGTCCGCGATACGTCTCGCGCCACGACTGCACGTTCACCCGCGCCATCTCGGCAGCGTCATCGACTCGCGCGGACCGAACCCTCAGCTGGGAGCCCATGGCCGAACCCTACTCGTGCACCTGAGTCGGGCAACCCGGCGCCGGTAGGGCGGCGCCGGGCGCCCCCGACTAGCGGCGCATGGCGAATGCGGCGCAGACCCATGAGCACCAGCCCGCCGAGCAGCGCGCGCGACCGCGAGCCAGAGGCCCGTGAGGTCGCTCCGGACGCCGGTGGACGCGAGCGATCACGGCGAAGCCGCGATCGACGGTCGTCGCGCCGTCGCCGATGCGACCGTCGAGCCGTCCGCCGTCACCCGGGTCGTCGGGTCGCCGGGTCCGTCGGGTCCGTCGGGTCGGTCGGGTCCGTCGGGTCCGTCGGGTCGGTCGGATCGGTCGGGTCCGTCGGATCCGTCGGGTCGGTCGGGTCGGTGGGATCGGTCGGATCGACGATGGTCGTCGCCCCGTCGGTCTCACTGTCGCCGATCACCGAGATCGCGTTGCCGCCGATCGTGACGGGCAGGGACAGGTCAGGCAGCAGCTGTGTTCCCCCGAGCAGCCCGCCATCATCCATCCGTCGTCGCCGAACCGCCCCCGGTTCCCGGCTGCACGACCGTCTCGGCGCCCGACGACGTGCTGTCGCCGATCACCGAGATCGCGTTGCCGCCGACCGTGATCGGCAGGTCGATGTCCGCCGAGCACCTGGGTGCCGCCGAGGATCGAGTCCTCGCCCGATCGTCGTCGCGCTGTCAGCCGCCGTCGCCCGGAGCCGCCGGTGGCGACCGCGGTGCGCGGCGTCCGTCGCTCGACGAGTCGCCGATCACGGAGATGGCGTTGCCGCCGAGCGTGATCGGGGCGTCGACAGTCGATGAGCCCCTGGGTGCCGCCGAGGATCGAGTCCTCGCCCGCTCGTCTGCGCCGGTGCCGGCGTCGGATGCCGCGGCCGGCGTCGGCCGGTGCGACCACCGTGGTCGGCGTCGCTCGACGAGCGTCGCCGATGACGCTAGATCGGCGTTGCCGCCGACCGTCACCGGAACCGAGACGTCGATGAGCGCCTGCGTGCCCGAGCCGATGCCGTCGTCACCCGAGGTGACGGCGGCCGGGTCGGCGGCGCCGCAGCCGCGTCGACGACCTCGGTCGCGGCATCCGACGACGACGAATCGCCGATGATCGAGATGCCGTTGCCGCTCACCGTGACCGGCAGTTCGATCGAGATCGCGGCCTGCGTTCCCGAGAGGATGCCGTCGTCGCCGCCCGTTTCGGACGCGTGCGCGACGCCGGCTCCGAGGAGCGTGAGCCCCCCGGCGAAGAGGGTCGCGTACAGCGCCCTCAATGCCAATTTCTTCATGATCCAGTCCTCCTGACTGATGGGAAATGTCGCTCCCGGGCAGGGAGCGATGACCGTCTTCCGCCTGCGTGCAGGCGGAACGGCCCCCGTCAGTCAGGGGTGGAGTCGGTGTCGTAGACCGGCGACGACGGCAGCGCGTCGTCGACCGAGTGCAGCACCAGCGACGCGAGCGCGTCGAGTTCGAGGGCGGCGAACGCCGCGTCAGAGCTGCCGGATGCCCCGCCCGAGCCCGAGCCGGACGCGCCGGAGCCGGCCGAGCCGCCGCCACCGCCGGGCGGCGAGCGCGGGTGGCCCGTCGCCGGGCGGCGCCCCGGGTTGCGCCGGAGCCGTCGGTGCCGGAGGCGTGCGCGCCGCGGCAGGTCGGCCACGTTCGCCACCGCCGAAGCCTGCCGACGTTCCGACAGTCGGCGGTGACGCGCGGATGCGGCGAGGTCGGCGGGCCGGACGGCGGTGATGCACGGGGTCGACGGTCACGTCGGGAACCGGCGACCGTCGTCGGGCAGCTGCGGCGTCGACGCCGGTGTCGCCGCCGGGGAGGTCGATGGGCGACCCGACGATCGTGCCGAGCGTGTCGTCGACGACGCCGGTGACCGGCGAGACGATGCCGCCGACCGTGTCGTCGCCGACGATGCCGCCCACGATCGGCAGCGAGCCCACGACCTGGTCGACGGTGTCGACGACGGGGCTCGGTGAGTTCGCCCACGGTGCCGGGCACGACGGGCTCGACGAGATCACCGACGGGTGCGGGCACGACCTCGACGACCGGCTGCACGACGGCGGTCACCGGCTCGAGGACGGGCTCGACGACCGCGTCGACCGGCTCGACCACCGCACCGACGACGTCGCCGACGGTGTCGCCGAGCGTGCTCGTCGTCTGGGTGACGCCACCGACGACCGAGCCGACGGTGCCGAGCAGGGATGCCGGGCTTCGCCTCGTCGGCCGAGGCGCTCGACGTGCTCGAGAACAGGCTGATCGCGAGCCAGAGCGCCGAGAAGACGAGTGCGAGCAGGGCATAGCGAAGCCATCGGCCCCGCCACGCGGCATCCGCCCTGATCATCGCCCCACCTCACACGTTGATCAGCAACCTATCGACTCGGCCGACATCGTGGCTACCCCGAACGAGGGGTGTCGCGTGACCGATCGGTGAACGATTCCGCGTCGATCGCCCCGAACGCCCGCGGAATTCTCCAACCGATGACATTCGCGGCGGTCGCGGCTGCGAGAATCGACCAATGCACCTGCTCGCCGCGCTCAGCATGAAGAACCGCGCGCTCATCGCGCTCATCACCATCGTCGCCGCGATCTTCGGCGGCCTCGCGCTCACGAGCCTCAAGCAGGAGCTCGCGCCGTCGATCGAGTTCCCGCAGCTCTCGATCGTGACGAGCTACCCGGGCGCGTCGCCCGACATCGTCAACACCGATGTCTCGACCCCGATCGAGACCGCGATCCAGGGCATCACCGGGCTCGAGTCGACGTCGACCACGAGCTCCACGGGCCTCTCGCGGGTGACGGCGAGCTTCACCTACGGAACCGACCTCGCCTTCGCCGAGCAGAAGATGCTCTCGGCGGTGAACCGCATCGCGGGCCAGCTGCCCGAAGACGTCGACCCGCAGGTCATCGCCCTCAGCCTCGACGACTTCCCCGTGCTGCTGCTCGCCGTGACCGGCGTCGACGACATCAGCGCGCTCTCCGACGAGATCGAGCGCACCACGTTGCCCGAGATCACCGACGTCGACGGCGTGCGCGACGCGACGCTCATCGGCGAGGTCGGCCAACGGGTCACCATCACGCCCGACCCCGAGCAGCTCGCCGCGTTCGGCCTCACCCAGCAGGCCATCCGCGACGCGCTCGCGCAGAACGGCCTGCTCGTGCCCGCCGGCACCATCACCGAGGGCGACTCGACCTTCGCGGTGCAGACCGGCGCGCGGCTCGGCAGCGTCGAGGACATCGCCGCGCTGCCGGTGCTCGGGGCGACCGAGCAGCAGCCCGCGACCGACGGAGAGACCGTCCCCGACGGCGAGACGCTTCCCGACGGCGCCGAGGGCATCCCCGACACCGGGGCCGGGCTTCCCCACGGACGGCACCGAGGTGCCGGCCACGATCGCGGTTCCCGTCGCGGCGACGATCGACGACGTGGCATCCGTCGAACTCGACCGACAACCCGGTGACGAGCATCTCGCGCGTGAACGGCGAACCCGCCCTCACGATCTCGGTCACGAAGCTGCCGGCCGCGAACACCGTCGAGGTCTCGAACGCCGTGACCGCGCTGCTGCCCGACCTCGAGGCGTCGCTCGACACCACGAACCCCGGCGCGACGTTCACCGTCGTGTTCGACCAGGCGCCCTACATCGAGGAGTCGATCGAGTCGCTCGCGACCGAGGGCCTGCTCGGCCTGCTGTTCGCGGTGCTCGTCATCCTCGTGTTCCTGCTCTCGGTGCGGGCGACCCTCGTCACCGCGATCTCGATCCCGACGTCGGTGCTGATCGCGTTCATCGGGCTGCAGGCGGCCGACTACACGCTCAACATCCTGACGCTCGGCGCGCTCACGATCGCGATCGGGCGCGTCGTCGACGACTCCATCGTCGTCATCGAGAACATCAAGCGGCACCTCATCGAGGGCGTCGACAAGGCGCGCGACGATCGTGCACGCCGTGCGCGAGGTCGCCGGCGCCATCACCGCCTCGACCATCACCACGGTCGCGGTGTTCCTGCCGCTCGCGCTCGTCGAGGGCGTGACGGGCGAGCTGTTCCGCCCGTTCGCGTTCACGGTGACGATCGCGCTCGTCGCGTCGCTGTTCGTCTCGCTCACGATCGTGCCGGTGCTCGCGTACTGGTTCCTGAAGCCGGCGAAGCTGCACAAGCACGAAGACGAGGCCGAGGTCGCCGCGGCGGCGTTCGTCGACGACGTGTGGCTCGCGCCCGAACTTCGCGGGCCCGACGGCGAGACCGGGCTCGGACACGCGGGGCAGGGCGCGGGTGCGGCATCCGCTCGTCCCGCCGACCGCAACGGCCGTGCTCGAGGCGACGCCGCGCGGTCGCGACCATCCGTCGACGAGCTCGAGCACCCCTCGCGACTGCAGCGCGGCTACCTGCCGATCATCGAGTGGACGCTGCGCCACGGCATCGTGACGATCATCATCGCCGTGCTGATCCTCGGCGGCACCGTCGCGATGTTCCCGCTCATGAAGACGAACTTCCTCGGGTCGTCGGGGCAGAACACGTTCCAGGTCACGCAGGAGCTGCCCGTCGGCACGAGCCTCGAAGCCATGGACGAAGCGTCGCAGTCCGTCGAGGAGGCGATCCGCGGCACCGACGGCGTCGAGATCGTGCAGACCTCGATCGGCACCGGCTCGAGCCCGCTCGCGGCGGCGTTCGGCGGCGGCGGTTCGACGATCACCTACTCGGTGACCACCGATGACGACGCCGACCAGGAGGCGCTGCAGGCCTCGGTGCGCGAGTCCGTCGACGAACTCGACGACGTCGGCGAGGTCACCCTCACCGCGGCGAGCGGGTTCGGCGCGTCGAACGACATCGAGGTCGACATCACGGCCTCGAACGCCGAAGACCTGCAGACCGCGACCGACGCGGTCGTCGACGAGCTCGACGGCATCGGCTCGATCACGCAGGTCTCGTCGAACCTGTCGGAGTCGCGCCCCTACATCGCCGTCGAGGTGAACCGAGCGGATGCCGCGGCCGCGGGTTACTCCGAAGTCGCGCTCGGCGGCTACGTGTCGGCCGCGATGCAGCCGCAGTCGCAGCGGGCTCGGTCGTGATCGACGAGAAGACCATCACGATCTACCTCGAGACCGAGAACCCGCCGGCCACGATCGAGACGCTGTCGGCGCTCGAGGTGCCCACGCCGACCGGCGTGGTGCGGCTCGACACCCTCGCGACCGTCGCCGAGGTCGACGGCCCCGCATCGGTCACCACCGTGCAGGGCCTGCGCAGCGCGACCGTCTCGGCCACGCCCTCGGGCGACGACCTCGGCACCGCGAGCGCGGCCGTCTCGTCGGCGGTCGCCGCCGTCGACCTGCCCGCCGGCACGACGGCGTCGCTCGGCGGCGTCACCGCCGACCAGACCGAGTCGTTCTCGCAGCTCGGACTCGCGCTGCTCGCGGCGATCCTCATCGTCTACATCGTCATGGTGGCGACGTTCCGCTCGCTGCTGCAGCCGCTGCTGCTGCTCGTCTCGATTCCGTTCGCCGCGACCGGCGCGATCGCGCTGCAGGTCATCACCGGGATCCCGCTCGGCGTCGCGTCGCTCGTCGGCGTGCTGATGCTCGTCGGCATCGTGGTCACGAACGCGATCGTGCTCGTCGACCTCGTGAACCAGTACCGCGACCGCGGCATGAACGTGCGCGACGCGCTCGTGCACGGGTCATCCCGACGACTCCGCCCGATCCTGATGACCGCGCTCGCGACGATCTTCGCGCTGCTGCCCATGGCCATCGGCCTCACCGGCACCGGCGGGTTCATCTCGCAGCCGCTCGCGCTCGTCGTGATCGGCGGACTCGTGTCGTCGACGGCACTCACGCTCGTCGTGCTGCCCGTGCTCTACGACCTCGTCGAGGGCGGGCGCGAGCGGCGGCGGATGCGGCGCGCTGGGGACCCCGCGGAGGCGGCGGTGGGCGTGCCGGCTGCCGTCGCGGCGGCGGGCGCCGGTGTGGCTCCGACCACGGAGGAAGCACCGCCGACCGATAAGGCCCCGAGCTCCGATGAGCAACCGGCCTCCGAAGAGCCCCATGCTTCAGGTGAGGCCCCCGCATCCGGTGAGGCCCCCGCCTCAGATCTGCCCCCGGCCTCGGGCGGTGCCCCAAACACGGACGATGCTCCTCCGAGCCCGCGCGACTCCGACGACTAGGGCATGTCCCCCATTCCGGGCGCCATGGCACCGAGGACTGATGCCGACGCGGCCGGTCGGCTCGGCTGGGCGGTCAGCGTGGACTCCACGATCAACCGCGCGCACCAGCACACGACCAGCCTGCCGCAGTTCCCGGGGGACGTGTCGAACGAAAAGAATCTGCGTACCGAGCTCCCTGGGATCGGCCGCTCCGGCGGTGGGCTGAGCAGCAAGATCCACCAGCTGGTCGACGGGTCGTGCTCGGGCTAGGAACCGGGTTCGTACTCGGATTCGATGAGACGCTTGATGGTGTCGTAACTCTGCTGCACGAGCGGCGTGAGCTTCTCGGCCATCGACGGATCCGCGCCGGTGATGTCCACTTGAGTCGTCAGCCGGGTACGGTTCGGACCTTCGGCGTCGAGTCTCGCGCGCCCGGTCATCTCGGTCTGTCCGTCGCGGATCTTCACGCCCATCGCGCGCAGGGGGTCGAATTCGACGACCTCCATGGTTCCCTCGTGCGGCACCCCGAAGCGGGTGTAGCGCCGCGTGATGACGGTGCCGAGACCGATCGGACCGCTCGTTACCTGCTCGAGCGACATGTCGGGATCCCATCGCGGATGATTCTGCACATGGTGAACGGCGTAGAAGTCCCAGACGGCGGCGGCTGAGCGTTCAATGATCGTCGAAACTTCGATCTCCATGACGGCGCCTCCTCCGACGAGGCGATTCTACGCTCGCCGCGGCACCGCGGCACGGGTCGCACTTCGTACGCGCGATTCGGTCGACCTGCGCCGGATCGACGAGAGTACATCCCGAGCGGCGCGGACGGCGCCGTATGGCGTCCGGTGCGTGCGGGCAGCGGCAGGGTGCTGTCAGCGCGGGAGCGCCGACGCCTTGGCGAGCAGCGCGGCCCGCTCGCGCTCGTTGCCCGTGAGTCGCGCCGCGAGCTCGAGCTCGGCGCGTGCCTCGGCGGTGCGCCCGAGGCGGGTGAGCAGCTCGCCGCGCACGGCGGGCAGCGGGGCGTAGCCGGCGAGCCTGCCTCCGGCGGCGAGGTCGTCGACGATGCGCAGGGCCGAGGCCGGCCCCGTCGACATCGCCACCGCGACCGCACGGTTGAGCTCGACGACCGGCGACGGCGCGAGGCGGCCGAGCGCCTCGTAGAGCAGCGCGATGCGCGCCCAGTCGGTCTCGTCGGCGGTGGGCGCGACGGCATGGCACTCGGCGATCGCCGCCTGCAGCCCGTACGACGCCCGGCCCCGGCCGATGCGGTCGGCGCGAGCGAGCGCCTCGGACCCGCGGGCGATCTGCGCGCGGTCCCAGCGCGAGCGATCCTGCTGGTCGAGCGGGATCGGCGTGCCGTCGCGCGCCGTGCGCGCCGCGAAGCGCGACGCGGTGAACTCCATGAGCGCCACGAGCGACTGCGCCTCGGGCTCCTTGGGCATCAGCCCCGCCACGACGCGGGCGAGCCGCAGGGCCTCGGCCGAGACATCCGGTCGCACCCAATGCTCGCCCGAGGCGGGCAGGTACCCCTCGTTGAAGATCAGGTAGAGCACGCTCAGCACCGAACCGAGCCGCTCGGCGTACTCGTTCGGCTCGGGCACCTCGAACGGCACCTTCGCGGCGGCGAGCGTCTTCTTCGCGCGCACGATGCGCTGCTGGATCGTCGCCGTCGGCACCAGGAACGCCCGCGCGATCTCATCGCTCGAGAGGCCGCCCACGATGCGCAGCGTGAGCGCGATCTGCGCCTCGCGCGAGAGCACCGGGTGGCACGAGACGAAGACCAGTCGCAGGATGTCGTCGTCGATCGTGTCGGGGTCCCAGAACGTGTCGGATGCCTCGCCGCCCTGCTGCTCGAGGTCGCGGGCCATCGCCGCATACCGCTCGTCGAGCCGCTCGCGCCGGCGCCACCCGTCGATCGCCCGGCGCTTCGCGACCGCGGTGAGCCAGGCTCCGGGGTTGCGCGGCACGCCCTCGTCGGGCCACTGCTTGAGCGCCTCGACGAGCGCCTCCTGCGCGAGGTCCTCGGCCTGGCCGACGTCGCCCACGAAGCGCGTGAGGGTCGCGACGATGCGCGCCGACTCGATGCGCCACACCGCGGCGATGGTGCGCCGGGCACGGTCGGCGTCCGCCGTGCCTTCCGAGGGTGCTTCTCCGCCATCTGCGCCGCCCGCTGGCGGTGTTTCGGTCGGAGAAGCACCCCCGGAACGGCCGTCAGGACCGGTCATTCGGTCGCGGCCCCCAGCCGGCCCTCGGCCTCGGCGCGCCAGCCGGCCTCCTTCTGGATCCACTCGTTGTCCTGCGGGAAGTCCTCGAGCTCGTTGACGCGACGCACCTCGAGCCGGGTGCCGGGGCCGAGCGGGCAGCGCTTGGCCCACTCCGCGGCCTCCTCCTTGCTCGAGACCTCGAGGATCCAGAAGCCGTTGAACAGCTCCTTCGCCTCGGCGTACGGGCCGTCGGTGACGACCGGGGGCGTCGAGTCGAAGTCGACGACGAAGCCCTCCTTGGCATCGGCGAGTCCCTCGCCCGCGAGCAGCACGCCCGCCTTGATGAGCGACTCGTTGTAGGCGCCCATCGCGGCGATGACCTCGGTGAAGTCCATCTCGTCGTACGCCGCGTATCCCTCGTCGTTGGCCCGCATGATCAGCATGTACTTCATGGTCGTTCTCTCCTTGTCCGTGGGGCGGCCAGGCCCCGCCGTGCGGGGCAGTCTCGCCCGCCTACTTGACGTCGAACGGCGATCGGCACGGATCGACATCGCGGCGAACTTCTTGCAGAACATGTTTCCACGGGCCGCCGGAACACGCCCGGGGGTGCGAAGCAACCCCTTCCCGGCGAGGGTCCATGCTCTCGATACTGGCAGCGTGGCCATGGCAGCGCTGTTCGGGATCGTCGCGTCGAGCGCGCTCGTCGTCGGTGCGTTCATCGGCGTGCGCTTCCAACTGCCCAAGCGGCTCCTGGCCATCCTGCTGTCGTTCGCCGCGGGAGCGCTCATCACCGCGCTCACGTTCGAGCTGTTCGAGGACGCCTACGAGCGCGGCGGCATCTGGCGGGCCGCGATCGGCCTGCTCGTCGGTGCACTGGTGTTCACCGTGCTCAGCGCCGGACTCGACCGTTGGGCGCAGCCGGCCTCGAGCGAGAAACCGGCCGACGAGTACCGCGGCAGCGCCAAGCTCGACACCGACGCCGCGGCAGTCGAGCGGGCACCGACCTCCGCCACCACGCGGGGTGCGGCGGGCTTGGCCCTCCTCGCCGCCGTGACGCTCGACGGCGTTCCCGAGAACCTCGCGCTCGGGGTGTCGCTCGGCGAGGGAACCGGCGGCCTGGCGCTGCTCGCGGCCATCTTCGTGTCGAACCTGCCCGAGGCGCTCGTCGGCGCGTCGTCGATGCGGGCCCAGGGCAGGTCGGCCGCGAGCGTCCTCGGGCTCTGGTCGATCTGCGCCGCATTGCTCGTGGTCGCGGTGGTCGTCGGCGCCGGTCCGCTCTCCAACACCGACCCCGAGACCATCTCGCTGCCGCTGGCCTTCGCCGCCGGCGCGGTGATCGCGTCGCTCGCCGACACCCTGATGCCCGAGGCGTACGAGCACGGCGGGCCCGGCCGTCGCGCTCAGCACCGCGGCCGGATTCGTACTGTCGTTCGTGCTGTCGCTCGCGTGAGACCCCGTGCCCGACGCACGCTGACCGCTCAGGCCACGCCCGGGGCGAGCGGCGTGCCCTGGTGGAACACGAGCCGCGGACGGCCGTCGGCGATGCGCCACAGCGAGCTGCGGCGACTGCGCTCGCCGTTCGCGTCGAGCTTGTAGGTGAGCAGCGCCAGGTCGGGTGCGACGAGTTCGACGTGCTCACCCGTGACGACGGCCGACTGCAGCTCGACGGCGTCGGATCCCGTCATCACATCGATGAGCTCGTCGCGCGTCCAGAGTCGCCCGCTCTTGCCGATCTCGCGGAAGGACGCGTGCAGCAGTTCGCCGAGCGCTTCGGGGTCGCGGCGCACCTCGGGTTCGAGCAGTCTCCGTTCGGCGCCCGCGACGAGCACCGCGATCGAGTCGTCCATGCCCTGCACGCTACCCGCCTGCGCGGCCTGCGCCCAGAGCAGCATCGGCCCGATCAGCGACTGCGCTCGAGCACCGCGCGGGTCGACGCCTCGGGCCGCAGGTCGAGCCGGCGCAGCAGCTGCGCGTTCGCGGCGACGATGATCGTCGAGAGCGACATCAGGATCGCGCCGACCGACATCGGCAGCACGAACCCGATCGGCGCGAGCACGCCCGCGGCGAGCGGCACCGAGATGAGGTTGTACCCGGCCGGCCCACCAGAGGTTCTGCGACATCTTGCGGTAGCTCGCGCGCGACAGCTCGATGACCGAGAGCACCGAACGCGGGTCGGATGACGCGAGGATGACGCCGGCCGACGCGATCGCGACATCCGTGCCGGCGCCGATCGCGATGCCGACATCGGCCTGCGCGAGCGCGGGGGCGTCGTTCACGCCGTCGCCGACCATCGCAACAGACAGGCCCTCGGCCTGCAGCTCCTGCACCTTCGCGGCCTTGTCCTCGGGTCGCACGCCGGCGAAGACGCGGTCGATGCCGAGCTGCGCCGCGACCGTGCGGGCGACCGGCTCGGCGTCGCCCGTGATCATGACGACCTGCACGCCGAGCGAGTGCAGCGCGTCGACGGCCTGCTTCGATTCGGGGCGCACCTCGTCGGCGAGCGCGATGGCGCCTGCGACCTCGCCGTCGACGAGCACGTGCAGCACGGTCGACCCGGCCTGCGCCCAGGCGACGGATGCCTCGAGCGGCGGCCGACCGCTCGAGGTCGAGCATGCCCGGCCCGCCGACCTGCACGGTTCGTCCGTCGACGCGCGCCCGCACGCCGATCGCGGCCGACGCCTCGAAGTCCTGGGCGGGTCGCACGGCGACGCCTCGACGCGACGGCCTCGGCGACGATCGCCTTGGCGAGCGGGTGCTCGGAGTCGCCCTCGGCGGCGGCCGCGAGCGCGAACAGCTCGTCGAGGCTGAGCGCGTGCCCGGGGGCGACCGCGGCGTTCGTCACCGCGGGCTCGCCCTTGGTGAGGGTGCCGGTCTTGTCGAAGAGCACCGCACCGACCGTGCGCATGGTCTCGAGGGCGAGGCGGTCGGTGATGAGCACGCCGCCGCGCGCGGCACGCTCGGTGGCGATCGACACGACGAGCGGGATCGCGAGGCCGAGCGCGTGGGGGCAGGCGATGACGAGCACGGTGATCGTGCGGATGACGGCGTCGTCGGGGCTGCCCGCGAGCGTCCACGCGATCGCCGTGATGACGGCGGCCCCGAGGGCGAACCAGAACAGCCAGCCTGCCGCGCGGTCGGCGAGGCGCTGCGCGCGCGAGGTCGACGCCTGCGCCTGCGCCACGAGTCGCTGGATGCCCGCGAGCGCCGTGTCGTCGCCGACTGCCGCCACGCGCACCCGCACGGCGGTGTCGGTCGCCACGGTGCCTGCGACGACGCGGTCGCCGGGGCCGCGGCTCACCGCGACGGACTCGCCGGTGATCATGGACTCGTCCACCGCCGCGGTGCCGTCGACGACCACGCCGTCGGCGGGCACGCGTCCGCCGGGGCGCACGATCACGAGATCGCCGACCTGCAGTGCCGAGGGGGCGACCGTTTCGATGACGGATGACCCGTCCGCGGCATCGGTCACCCGCTCGGCCTCATCGGGAAGGAGCGCGGCGAGCGCGTCGAGCGCCGACGAGGTCGCGGCGATCGAGCGCATCTCGAGCCAGTGGCCGAGCAGCATGATGACGATCAGGAGCGCGAGCTCCCACCAGAAGTCGAGGCGGTGGTCGAGGAGGCCGAGGGTCGCGCCGAGCGACGCGAAGTACGCCACGGTGATCGCGAGGCCGATGAGGAGCATCATGCCGGGCTTGCGGGCCTTCAGCTCCGACCAGGCGCCGGTGAGGAACGGGCGGCCGCCCCAGAAGTACAGCACCGTGCCGAGCACGGGGGAGATCCACGGGATCAGCGCGTTGTCGGGCAGGGAGTAGCCGATGATCTCGGCGAACATCGGGCTGAAGAGGATCGTCGGGATCGCGATGACGAGCATGATCCAGAACAGCCGGCGGAACTGGCCGACGTGGTCGCCGTGGCCGGCGTGCCCGTCGTGACCGGCGTGCATGTCGTGGCCGGCGTGCATGTCGTGCCCGGCGTGCATGTCGTGCCCGGCGTGCATGTCGTGCCCCGCGTGCGCGTCGTGCCCCGCGTGCATGTCGTGCCCCGCGTGCGTGTCGTGCCCGGCGTGCGTGTCGTGCCCGTGCGTCGTGCCCGCGTGTCGGCGTGCATGTCATGCCCGGCGTGCGCGTCGTGACCCGCGTGCATGTCGTTGGTGTCGCGCCTCATATCCATGATCGTCCTCCCTCTCACCATCTCTGAACCATATACCCCTCTGGGGTATTCCGACCTTGCGGGTCGTGATCGCGCCGTTCGAGGATGAGTGCATGGCGAACCTCCCGGACGCGGCGATCGACCTGTCCGGCCTTCCCGACCCGGTGCGCTCGGATGCCGCCTCCGTCGCCCGAGTGCTCGGTGTCGATCCCGACCGGGGTCTGTCGAGCGGCGAGGCCGCTCGGCGCCTCGCCGCGGCGGGCCCGAACGAGCTGCGCAGCACCAGGCGCAATCCACTGTGGCGCCGCATCCTCGCCCAGTTCACCGACCCGCTCATCGTGCTGCTGCTGGCCGCGGTCGTCATCTCGGTCGTCGCGTGGGTCATCGAGGGCGCCGAGGGGCTGCCGATCGACGCGATCGTGATCCTCGCGATCATCCTGCTGAACGCCGCGCTCGGCCTCATCCAGGAGGCGCGCGCAGAGAACGCGGTCGCGGCGCTGTCGGTCATGACCCGCGCCCACTCGACCGTGCTCCGCGACGGCGAGCTGATCACCGTGCCGAGCGCCGAACTCGTGCCGGGCGACATCCTCGTGCTCGCCGAGGGCGACCAGGTCGGCGCCGACGGTCGGCTGTTCCGCGCGAACGCGCTGCGCATCGCGGAGGCATCGCTCACGGGCGAGAGTTCGGCCGTGGAGAAGCATCCGAAGACCATCGAGAGCACTGAGGCGATCCCGCTCGGCGATCGCACGCGACATGGTCTACAAGGGCACCGCGGTGAACCGGGGCACCGGGCCGCGCGATCGTCACGTCGACCGGCATGTCGACCGAGATGGGCGCGATCGCGACCATGCTCGACGAGACGGTCGAGGAGCCGACCCCGCTGCAGGTCGAGGTGAACCACCTCGGGCGCCTGCTCGGCCGCATCGTCGTCGTCATCGCGATCGTGGTGATGATCACCATCGCGCTCATCGAGGGCATCAGCACGCCCGCCGACTTCGTGCAGGTGCTGCTGCTCGGGGTCTCGCTCGCCGTCGCGGCGGTGCCCGAAGGGCTGCCGGCGGTGCTCTCGGTGGTGCTCGCGCTCGGCGTGCAGCGCATGGCGAAGCGCAACGCCGTGGTGAAGAACCTGTCGAGCGTCGAGACGCTGGGCTCGGCATCCGTCATCTGCACCGACAAGACCGGCACGCTCACGACCAACCAGATGACCGTCGAGCGCGTCGTCACCGCGTCGGGCACCGTCGACCTGAGCGGCGTGGGCTATGCACCCATCGGCAGCGCGACGAGTCACGGGCAGGAGGTGCGCGACGGCGACCTGCACCGCGAGGCGCAGTTCGTGCTCGGCGCCGGGTCGCTCGCGAACGACGCCCAGCTGGCCGAGCACGACGGCGAATGGGAGATCCAGGGCGACCCCACCGAGGCGGCGTTCCTCGTGGCTTCGCGCAAGCTCGAGGGCACCGCAGAGCGCATGTCGCACTTCGGCCGGGTCGGCGAGGTGCCGTTCAGCTCCGAGCGCAAGATGATGTCGACGGCGCACCGGCACGAGAACGGCGCCGTGCTGCTCTTCAGCAAGGGCGCCCCCGACGTGCTGCTCGAGCGCTGCTCGCACCTGCAGGTCGGCGATGCCACGGTGCCGCTCGACGCGGAACGGCGCGCGCGGGCGCTCGCCGACGTCGAGGCGCTGTCGGATGCCGCGTTCCGCACCCTGGGCGTCGCCTACCGCCCGGCGCCCGAGCTGCAGAACATCACCGGCGGTGAGGACCGGCCCCCGATCGACGAGTCGTACGAGCACGACCTCGTGTACGCCGGCGTGGTGGGCATCATCGACCCGCCGCGCCCCGAGGCGAAGCCGGCGATCGCCGAGGCGCACGCCGCCGGCATCCGGGTCATCATGATCACGGGCGACCACCCGGCGACCGCCGCGCGCATCGCACGCGACCTCGGCATCATCCCCGACGACGGCATCGCCCTGCCGGGCGCCCGGCTCGACGGCCTGGACGAGCAGCAGCTGCGCGACACCGTGCGCTCGGTGTCGGTGTTCGCCCGCGTCGCGCCAGAGCACAAGCTGCGCATCGTCGACGCGTTGCAGGCCGACGGGCAGATCGTCGCGATGACGGGCGACGGCGTGAACGACGCGCCCGCGCTGAAGTCGGCCGACATCGGCGTCGCCATGGGCATCACCGGCACCGAGGTCACGAAGGAGGCGGCGAAGATGGTGCTCGCCGACGACGACTTCGCGACGATCGTGCACGCCGTGCGCGAGGGGCGGGTGATCTTCGACAACATCCGCAAGTTCCTGCGCTACCTGCTCTACTCGAACATGGGCGAGGTGCTCACCGTCTTCTTCGGCATCGTGTTCGCCGGGGCGCTCGGGCTGACCGCGGCATCCGAGGGCGGTCTCGTGCTGCCGCTGCTCGCGACGCAGATCCTCTGGATCAACCTCGTCACCGACTCGGGCCCGGCGCTCGCGATGGGCGTCGACCCCGAGATCGACGACGTCATGGCCCGGCCGCCGCGCGGCCTGCACGACCGCGCGATCGACACGGGGATGTGGATCGGCATCGCCGTGACCGGCCTCGTGATCTCGGTGGTCACGCTGCTCACGATGGACATCTTCCTGCCCGGCGGGCTGATCCCGGGCGGCACCGACACGCTCGAGGTGGCGCGCACCGCCGGATTCACGACGCTCGTGTTCGCGGCACTCATCACCGCGTTCAACGCACGGTCGGCGTCGTCGAGCGCCTTCCGGGGCCTGTTCTCGAATGCGTGGCTGTGGGGTGCCGTCATCCTCGGCGTCGTGCTGCAGGTCGCCGTCGTGTCGCTGCCGCCGCTGCAGGTCGCGTTCGGCACCGCGACCCTCGACGGCGCCCACTGGCTCGTCTGCGCGGGAATGGCGTCGTTCGTGCTCTGGGTCGAGGAGATCCGCAAGTTCGGCATCCGGGTCGTCGAACGGCGACGGGCGCGAACGGTGGTTGCCTGAGGCTCGGGCACCGCACGCGTTCGCGCTGCGAGAACACTCGCGGCTGCGGCATCCGATCGTGCTGGGATGGCGGGATGGACATGCTCATCCTCGGTGGAACGCAATGGCTCGGACGTCGGCTCGCGACAGGAGGCGATCGCCCGGGGCACCGGGTGACGGCCCTCGCGCGCGGCGAGGCGGGCCCGGTCGCCGACGGCGCCGTGCTCGTGCGCGCCGACCGCTCGCGCCCGGGAGCGTACGACGAGGTCGCCCGGCACGAGTGGGATGCCGTCATCGACGTCACCCGCCAGCCCGGGTTCGCGCGTCGCGCTGCTGCTGAACTCGGCCCGCACGCCGCGCACTGGACGTTCATCTCGTCGGGCAACGTGTATGCGGCGCAGAACGAGCCGGGCGCAGACGAGTCGGCCGCGCTCATGGAGCCGCTCGAGGCCGACGAGTCGACGCCCGAGACGTACGGCGAGGCGAAGTCGGCGATCGAGCTCGCGTATCGCGAGGCGCTCGGTGACCGGCTGCTCGTGATCCGGCCGGGGCTCATCGCCGGGCCCGGCGATGCATCGGGTCGCAGCGGCTACTGGGTTGCGCGGGCGGCACGCGACGACGAGCCGATGCTCGTGCCCGACATCCTCGACGCACGGGTGCAGGCGATCCACGTCGACGACCTCGTGCGCTTCACGCTGGACTCGGTCGAGCAGCGGCTGACCGGCGCGTTCAACGCGGTCGGCGATCGGGTGACATTCGGCGACTGGCTCGCGGCGTCGCGCGCGGTCGGCGGCCACCGGGGCGAGGTCGTCGCCGTCTCGCCCGCGTGGCTCGAGTCGCAGGGCGTCGCCGAGTGGTCGGGACCCGAGTCGCTGCCGCTCTGGATCATCGACCCCGAGTGGAACGCGTTCCAGGATCGCTCGAACGCGGCGGCCGTCGCCGCGGGGCTTCGCCTCCGGCCGCTCGAGCAGCTGCTCGCCGAGGTCTTGGAGTGGGAGCGCGGCGAGGGGCTCGACCGCGAGCGCCGCGCCGGACTGAGCGCGGCGCGCGAGCGTGAGCTGCTCGCCGCGCATCCGAGTGACCGGTCCGAGCTAACCTGAGGCCCATCGTGGGACCGCGCCACGCGATCAGCTGAGGAGCCTCGCCGATGGACGGTGCCGTGCATCCCACCTTGCTCGAATCGATCTCGGCGTGGGTTCTCGTCGTCACGTACGCGCTCTCGCTGGCATACGAGCTCTGGAGGGCGACCGCGAAGGCCGGAGCATCACGCCACGACTCGATGGGCGCATTCGTGCGGGAACTGTGGCTGTACCTCGTCGCGGCCGTGGTGATCGTGCTGCTGTTCGCGCGGCGTGCCCTTCGCCGCCTGGGTCGGGTTGGTCGTTCTCGTTGCTCTTCATTCGGTGCGTGTCGATCTTCTACTACAACCCGAAGATGATGGTCGAGCGCAAGCCCGGTCGTGATCGACTGGTTCGAGGACCTCGTCTACACCGGCGCTGCTGTTCGTCGTCGCGGCGCTGCTGACCCTCGAGGTCTCAGGGTTCGCTCTCGCTACGCGCTGATGCAGCCTGCGGTCGGTCCGGTACTCGGTGATCGGCTACGGTCGAGGCATGGCGACGACGCTCTCGCACGATCCCCTCTGGCCCCGCGCGGGCGGCTGGCCCGCGCTCGACCGAGCTCGAGCCCGGGACATCCGTCGATCTCGCGATGCTGGGCGTGCCCGCCTGGCGCACGTCGCTCTCGCCGACGAACGCGCATGCGACGCCTGCGGCGATCCGGGCCGCGCTCGAGCGGTACAGCCCCGCACTGATGCCCGATCGACGCCCCGCCGTCGACCGCGGCATCGGCGCCGAGGCATCCGGCCCGGTCGATCTCGGCGAGCTGCGCTTCGCCGACCTCGGTGACATCGACGAGCCCGACGGGGCCGAGGGCGAGGCCCGCACGATCGCCGCGGTGTCGTCGGCGCTCGACCGCGCCTCGGCCGCTCATCGCGCTCGGCGGCGACAACTCGGTGACCGTCGCGACGGCGCTCGGGGCATGGGGCGACGACCTCGCGACCGCCGGGCTCGTGACGATCGACGCGCACTACGACCTGCGCGATGGCGTGAGCAACGGATCGCCCGTGCGCCGGCTCGTCGAGGCAGGGCTCGACCCGCACCGCATCGTGCAGATCGGCATCGCCGACTTCGCGAACTCGGCCGCCTACGCGCGACGCGCCGCCGACCTCGGCATCACCGTGATCCATCGCGACGAGCTGCACGGGCGCGACCTCGCCGGCGTCATGGCCGAGGCGATCGAGATCGCGGGCGCCGCCGGCGGACCCGTGCACCTCGACGTCGACGTCGACGCGTGCGACCGCTCGGTCGCGCCCGGATGTCCCGCCTCCGTGCCGGGCGGCCTCGCGGCGTGGGAGCTGCGGGCGCTCGTACGTGCGGCGGCATCCGACTCGCGCGTGCGCAGCGCCGACCTCGTCGAGATCGACGCGACCGCAGATGCCGCCGACGGGCGCACCGTGCGCCTCGCCGCCCTGTGCGTGCTCGAGTTCGCGGCCGGGATCCTCGCGCGCGCCTGATCCGGCGCCGTCGCCGACCCGCACATGCCGACCCGACCGCCCGGCAACCCTCGCGCGACGCCCCGCGCGGTGGCAGACTCGGCACATGAAGACGCTCCTGCTCGTGCGTCACGCGAAATCGAGTTGGGATGAACCCGGGCTCGAAGACCACGAGCGCCCGCTCAACGAGCGCGGCCTCCGCAACGCGCCCCTCATGGGCCACCGCCTCGGCGAGCGGGGCGCCGTTCCCGACCTGATCCGTTCGAGCACCGCGGTGCGGGCCCGCAGCACGGCCCAGCTGATGGCCCGTGCCATGGGCCTCATGCACGAGCACGTCGAGCTCGATGAGCGCCTCTACGGGGCGTCGCCCGAGACGATCCTCGACATCGCCGCGGAAGCCGACGATGCGGTCGGCACCGTGATGATCGTCGCCCACGATCCCGGGCTCTCCGACCTCGCCTACTCGCTGTCCGACGGCGAGATCGAGCACATGCCGACCTGCGCGGTCGCGGAGTTCCGCTTCGATGCCGAGACGTGGCGCGAGGCCGTCGAGTCGGAGCCTGGTCGACTCGCGATTCGACACGCCCTCGCTAGGCGCGATCGCGCGGGCACGTCCACGCGCGAGCCATCACGAGCGAGGACGGGTTGCCGCTGACGACGACCGATCGCCGGTCGCCGCGATCTCCGAGCCAGGGTCGCGGACCGATCTGCCGATTCGAGCCAGTGACATCGCGCCCGAGGGTGACTAGTGTCTGTTGCGTCGGGAGGAGCGCCATGTCGTTCATCACCAGAGGGTTCGGCGGCCGCAGTCGTGAGCGCGACGAGAACCTTCCACCCGGGCAGACGCTCGTCCACGACTTCCCCGTGCTGTCGGCCGGACCGACGCCCGAGGTCGACACCGCCGAATGGGAGTTCACGATCCGCACCGAGTCGGGCGCGAAGTCGTGGAACTGGGACGAGTTCATGGCGTTGAAGATCGACGAGGTGTCCACCGACATCCACTGCGTCACGCACTGGTCGAAGCTCGGCACGAGCTGGCGCGGAGTGTCGCTCGACACCCTGTTCGAAGACGTCGAGACCGAGTACGACTACGTCATGGCGCACAGCTACGGCGGCTACACGACGAACGTGCCGCTCGACGAGCTGCTCGACGGGCAGGCGTGGGTCGCCTTCGAGTTCGACGGCGAGCCGCTCGACCCCGAGCATGGGGGTCCGGCCCGACTGCTCGTGCCGCACCTGTACTTCTGGAAGAGCGCGAAGTGGGTGCGCGGCCTCGTGATGATGCCGAGCGACGAACCCGGGTTCTGGGAGCAGAACGGCTACCACATCCACGGCGACCCGTGGAAGGAAGAGCGCTACTGGTGAGCGAGACCGTCGGCACCGCGGCCCCCATCAGCACGGTGCCCCGCTCCGGATGGCACGTCGGCACCGTCACCGCGGCGAACCGCGAGACGCCGAATGCGACTCGCCTCGAGCTCGAGGTCGACGGATGGCCCGGCAACGCGCCCGGGCAGCACCTCGACGTGCGACTCACCGCGCCCGACGGGTACACCGCCAGCCGGTCGTACTCGATCGCGTCGTCGGGCGACTCGACGCGGGTGGTGCTCGCGGTCGACAAGCTGCCCGACGGCGAGGTGTCGCCGTTCCTCGTCGATGAGGTGCGCGCGGGCGACATGCTCGAACTGCACGGGCCGCTCGGCGCGTTCTTCGTGTGGCGGCCGGGCGCCGACCCGCGCCCCGTGCAACTCATCGCCGGCGGCTCGGGCGTCGTGCCGCTCTACGCGATCGCGAGCGCTCGCGCCGAGGCCGGCGACGAGACGCCGTTCCGGCTGCTCTACTCGGTGCGCACCCCCGACGACGTGTACTTCGCGCGCGAGCTCGAGGCCCTGGCCGGGACATCCGCCCCGCTGCGCCTCGATCTGGTCTACACGCGCCGCGCGCCCGACGGCTGGCCGACGCGACCCGGGCGCATCACGCGCGAGATGCTCGAGGCCGCGGTGGTGCCGGCGGCGGAGCATCCGCTCGTGTACGTCTGCGGTTCGACGGGATTCGTCGAACGCGTCGCGGACTGGCTGGTCGGGCTCGGGCACGACGCCGCGGTCGATCCGCACCGAGCGATACGGAGGCATGTGATGACCCATCTCGACGGCAACTCGCTCGCCGGACCGCTGTCGGAGTTCTTCGCGTTCGACGTGACCATGGCGGTCGCGAAGTGCGAGGGCTGCGGCACCACGGCCGAGCTCGCGCGGGCGATGGTCTACCCGAGCGGCGCCGGCACCGTGGTGCGCTGCGGCTCGTGCGGCCAGGTGATGATGACGCTCGTCGAGTCGGCGGATCGCGCCTGGATCCGGTTCACGGGGATGGGCGCGATCGAGGTCGCACGGGTTCGCTCCGGCGGGCTGAGCGGCGTCCGCCCGATGTGGATCGGCTGGATCGAGTTCGACCTGCTGCTGGGCGACGTGCACTCGCTGAAGGAGAAGCGGGCCGTGCTGCGTCCGCTGCTCGCCGACCTGCGGCGCACCACCGAGGCGAGTGTCGCCGAGGTCGACGACCAGGACCTGCACCGACGCGATCGCGTGGGCGTCGGCGTCGTGGCGGCGAGCGCCGAGCGGGTGACCGAGGTGCTCGACCGGGCCGAACGACTCGTCGCGGGGCGGCCCGAGCTCACGCTGCTGTCGGCTCGCCGACGCATGCGGCGAAGCGACGACGACTGAGCGCGACGGGTCGGCGAGTCGGTCGTGTCGACGGGCCGGCGGGGCGCGTCGTCGGGGCGTGCGGGCTCAGGCGACCTGTGCGCCGTCGCGCCACACGCGTGACACCATCGGCACGCCCGGCCGGTACGCGAGGTGCACGTGGCTCGGTGCGTCGAGCAGCACGAGGTCGGCGCGCGCGCCGGGCTTCAGCACCCCGACGTCGGTTCGCCGCAGCGCCGCAGCGCCGCCCGCGGTCGAGGCCCACACGGCCTCGGCCGGCGTCATGCCCATGTCGCGCACGGCCACGGCGATGCAGAACGGCATCGAGCTCGTGAAGCTCGACCCCGGGTTGCAGTCGCTCGCGAGCGCGACCGTGACGCCCGCGTCGATGAGGCGTCGCGCGTCGGGATACGGCTGGCGGGTCGAGAACTCGACGCCCGGCAGCAGGGTGGCCACGGTGTTCGAAGTCGGCGAGGGCTGCGACATCCGCATCGCTCAGGTAGGTGCAGTGGTCGACGGATGCCGCATCGAGATCGACCGCGAGCCGCACGCCCTCGCCGTGGCCGAGCTGGTTGCCGTGCACGCGTACGCCGAGGCCGACGGCGCGGCCGGCCTCGAGCACCCGGCGCGACTGCTCGGGCGTGAACGCGCCGCGCTCGCAGAAGGCATCGACCCATCGCGCGTGCGGCGCGCACGCCGCGAGCATCTCGCCGATGACGAGGTCGACGTAGGCGTCGGCTCCGCGAGCCGGGCTGCCGTCGTCGCCCGCGTCGGCGAACTCTCGGGGCACGACATGCGCACCGAGGAATGTGACCTCGTCGGTGACCTCGTGAGCAAGCCGCACGAGACGCTGCTCGTCGGCGACACTCAGGCCGTAGCCCGACTTGATCTCGAAGGTCGTGGTGCCCTGCGCGTGCAGTTCGGCCACGAATGCCGCGAGACGAGCACGCAGCTCGTCGTCGGTCGCGGCCCGCGTCGCGGCGACGGTCGATCGAATGCCGCCCGCGGCATATCGCTGGCCCGCCATGCGCGCGGCGAACTCGTCGGCGCGGTCGCCGCCGAACACGAGGTGCGTGTGCGAGTCGACGAACCCGGGGATCACCGCGCGGCCGCCGGCGTCGACGACCTCGACGTCGGCGTCCCAGATGCCGCGATGCTCGTCGCCCTCGCGCCGGTCCTCGCGCTCGTCGCGCCGGGTGACGTGCTCGGTCGCGTGGGTGGCCGCGCCGACCCACGTGATGCGCCCGTCTTCGACCAGCACGGCGGCGTCGCGGACGATGCCGAGGGCCCCGCCTTCGCGGTCGGTCGCAGGGTCGTTCGTCACCAGTTCGCCGATACCCGTGATCAGCATCCGTCGTGCGGCCGCGCCGTCGCTCATGCGTCGAGCATAGGCACGCGCAGCCCGCGCTCGCGAGCGACCTCGACCGCGCGGTCGTAGCCGGCGTCGACGTGGCGCATGACGCCGGTGCCGGGGTCGTTCACGAGCACGCGTGCGATCTTCTCGGCGGCGAGGTCGGTGCCGTCGGCGACGATCACCTGGCCGGCGTGGATCGAGCGGCCGATGCCGACGCCGCCGCCGTGGTGGATCGACACCCAGGTCGCGCCCGACGCCGTGTTGAGCAGCGCGTTGAGCAGCGGCCAGTCGGCGATCGCGTCGGAGCCGTCGGCCATCGCCTCGGTCTCGCGGTAGGGGCTCGCGACCGAGCCCGAGTCGAGGTGGTCGCGGCCGATCACGACGGGCGCGCTGAGCTCGCCCGAGGCGACCATCTCGTTGAACTTCAGGCCCGCGAGGTGGCGCTCCTTGTAGCCGAGCCAGCAGATGCGCGCGGGCAGGCCCTCGAAGTGCACCTTCTCGCCGGCCTGCGTGATCCAGCGGCGCAGGTGCTCGTCGTCGGGGAACAGCTCGAGGATGGCCTTGTCGGTCGCGGCGATGTCGGCGGGGTCGCCCGAGAGCGCCGCCCAGCGGAACGGGCCCTTGCCCTCGGCGAACAGCGGGCGGATGTAGGCGGGCACGAAGCCGGGGAACGCGAACGCGCGGTCGTAGCCGCCGAGCTCGGCCTCGCGGCGGATCGAGTTGCCGTAGTCGAAGACCTCGGCGCCGGCATCCTGGAACTCGACCATCGCCTGCACCTGCTTCGCCATGCTCGCGCGGGCGCGCTCGGTGAAGCCCTCGGGGTCGGATGCCGCGAGCTCGTGCCACTCGTCGACCGACACGCCCTCGGGCAGGTACGAGAGCGGGTCGTGCGCGCTCGTCTGGTCGGTCACGATGTCGATCGCGACGCCGCGGGACGAGGAGCTCGGGGAACACCGTCGCGGCGTTGCCGACGAGGCCGACGCTGAGCGGCGTGCGCGCGTCCTTCGCCGCGAGCACCCGGGCGATCGCGTCGTCGAGGTCGTCGGTCATCTCGTCGAGGTAGCCGTGGTCGACGCGGCGGGCGAGGCGGGTCGCGTCGACGTCGACGATGAGCACGACGCCCTCGTTCATCGTCACGGCGAGCGGCTGCGCGCCGCCCATGCCGCCGCAGCCGCCGGTGAGGGTGAGCGTGCCGGCGAGGCGTGCCCCCGAACCGGGCGCGGGCGATCGCGCCGAACGTCTCGTACGTGCCCTGCAGGATGCCCTGCGTGCCGATGTAGATCCACGAGCCGGCGGTCATCTGGCCGTACATGGTGAGGCCGAGCTGCTCGAGCCGGCGGAACTCGGGCCACGTCGCCCAGTCGCCCACGAGGTTCGAGTTGGCGATGAGCACGCGCGGCGCCCACTCGTGCGTGCGGAACACGCCGACCGGCTTGCCCGACTGCACGAGCAGGGTCTCGTCGGCCTCGAGGTCCTCGAGCGTGCGCACGATCGCGTCGAACGCCTCCCAGTTGCGGGCGGCCTTGCCCGTGCCGCCGTAGACGATGAGGTCTTCGGGGCGCTCGGCGACCTCGGGGTCGAGGTTGTTCATGAGCATGCGCAGGGGCGCCTCGGTCTGCCAGCTCTTCGCGGTGAGCTCGGTGCCGCGCGCGGCGCGCACGGTGCGTGCGGGGGCGGTGGGTGCGTCGGTCATGATCCGATCACACACCACGCGGCGGTGCCCGACAACGGATGTCGCGTGCCTCGCGTCTGGGATACCGGACGAGCGCGGCGGCCGTGGACGGCGCACACGCCCTTCGACAGGCTCAGGGAGCGAGTGAAAGGCTCGAGCGGCAGCGAGCGAGCGGCAGCGTCCGGCAGCGAGACGTCGGCGGCTCGGGCGAGCGTCAGCCGAGCGCGACGCCGCGTGCGGCCATGAACGGGATCGCGTCGACGGCGGTGCCGTCGATGCGCACCTCGAAGTGCAGGTGGCAGCCCGTGGAGGCGCCGGTCGAGCCGACGGCCGAGATGAGCTGACCGGCGTTCACGGTCTGCCCGGGCGAGACGACGGTGCCGCCGTCGATGAGGTGGGCGTAGCCGGTGGAGATGCCCGACCCGTGGTCGATGAGCACCCAGTTGCCGTACGTGCCGTTGCGGGCTCGCCTGCACGACCGTGCCCGACGTCGCGGCGAACACGGGCTCGCGGCATCCGGCGGCGATATCGGTGCCGCGGTGGAACTCGTTCACTCCGGGCAGCGGCTTGTTCGGGCGCGGCCCGAAGCCATCGGTGAGGTTGCCGGACACGGGCACCGACCAGCCCTGGTCGCTGAGGAGCCCGGAGTCCTGCGGGAGGGTCTGCATGAACGAGACGCTCGCCGATGCCACCCGCGTCTGCAGGCCGGAGAGCGCCCTGCGAGCCGATGCGACCGCGCGCTCGGCCCGGTCGACCTTCTTCTCGAGCGCCTCGATGTCGATCTCGTCGACGGCGGCCCATGCCTCAGCCGCGCGCGCCTCTGCGGCATCGGCCTCGGCGTCGCGCTCGGCGGCGATCTCGATCAGCTTCTCGGCATCGCCGGCGATCGCGGTGACGCGGGCGACGCCGCTGAGGCCCGCCAGCAGGTCGCGGCCCTGCCCGAACGCGGCCTCCATCGAGTTCAGCGAGGCGTCGCCGCCCTTCGATGCTGCCAGGTAGGCGCGTGCTGCGGCGTCGGCGTCGAGCCGCTCGTCTTCGGCGATGGCCTGCATGTTCTCGGCGATGGCGCGGGCTGACCTCGCGCGTCGACAGCGCCGCCGCGAGTTCGGCCTCGGCGTCGCGGAGCGCGGCGACCGCGCGGTCGAGCACCGCGCGTGCCCTGGTCAGCGAGGTGAGGTTCGAGGACGTGCCGAACGTCGACGTCGACACGATGGTTGCGACCGGTCCGTCGCCGACGAGGATGACGGGAGCGCTCGGGGTTCCGGCCGGTGCCGAGGTGCCGGTGCCCGGGGTGGGCGTCGGCGTCGGCGTCGGGGTCGGCGTCGGTTCGGCGTCGGGGTGGGCGTCGGCTCGGGCGTCGGGGTCGGCGTCGGGTCGGCGTCGGGGTCGGCGTCGGTTCGGGCGTCGGGGTCGGCGTCGGCTCTGGGGTCGGCGTCGGCTCGGGGGTCGGCGTCGGCTCGGGAGTCGGCTCGGGCTCGGCGGGTCGGGTCGGAGTCGGCTCGGGCGTCGGTTCGGGCGTCGGCTCAGGCGTCGGCTCGGTGGCGACCGTCGTGTCGGTGGTGCTGGACTCGGTCGGGACGATCTCTTCGGCCTGCGCCGGCGTGGCCCCTGCGACCCCGAGGATGATCACGGCTGCGACAGCGGTGACCAGGACACCACGAGGACGGGCGCGGCGCGCTCGCAACCAGTCGTGGCCCTCTGGGGCGTCTGGGTTCCACTTCATTGAGCATCCATTCGGTCGTCGGCCACACTCGACGGGTCGGGGTGCCGCTCGACTCCACACAGTCTGACACCGCCGACGCGTGGTCACAACACCCAACTGGGGGGTGTGGAGCCCTGTTCGGGGGCATCGACGCCCACTTCGGCCGCTCGGCGGGCGATGAGCGGATGCCCCGCGCCGGCCCGCGGCCTCAGTCGAGCGGCCCGGCCGTACCCGCCGCTCGCGCGGCGACCTCACCCGACGCGACGGCCTCGGCGATCGCCTCGATCTCGGGCGAGAGGAACCGGTCGGGCCCCGGCACCGCGCCGACCGACGCCGGCGAGCGCCACGACCGCGCCGGTCGCAGCGCCCGGCTCGAGCGGCGCCCGCAGCGCGAGCCCGCGCGCCGCGGTCATGACCTCGATCGCGAGCACGCGCCCGAGCCCGTCGATGGCGCGGCGCAGCTTGCGCGCGGCCGACCAGCCCATCGACACGTGGTCCTCCTGCATCGCCGACGAGGGGATCGAGTCGACCGAGGCCGGCACGGCCAGCCGCTTGAGCTCCGACACGATGCCCGCGGCGGTGTACTGCGCGATCATGAGGCCCGAGTCGACGCCGACCTCGTGCGCGAGGAACGGCGGCAGCCCCTGGTTGCGCGCCCGGTCGAGGAACCGGTCGGTGCGCCGTTCGCTCATCGACGCGACATCCGCCACCGCGATCGCGAGGAAGTCGAGCACGAAGGCGACCGGAGCGCCGTGGAAGTTGCCGTTCGACTCGACGCGTCCGTCGAGGGTGAGCACCGGGTTGTCGACGGCGCTCGCGAGCTCGGCCTCGGCGACGGAGGTCGCGTGCGCGAGCGTGTCGCGGGCGGCGCCGTGCACCTGCGGGGCGCAGCGCAGCGAGTACGCGTCCTGCACGCGGGTGCACTCGGGGCCCTTGTGGCTCGCCACGATGGGGGAGTCGGCGAGCAGGCGGCGCAGGTTCGAGGCCGAGATCGCCTGGCCGCGCTGCGGGCGCAGGGCGTGCAGGTCTTCGGCGAACACGGCGTCGGTGCCCATGAGGCCCTCGACGCTCATCGCGGCGGCGATGTCGGCGGTGGTGAGCAGCAGGCGCAGGTCGTCGATCGCGAGCGCGAGCATGCCGAGCATGCCGTCGGTGCCGTTGATGAGGGCGAGTCCCTCCTTCTCGCCGAGTCGCAGCGGCCTGATGCGGGCGGCCGACAGCGCGGTCGCGGCATCCGTGGTCTCGATACGCTCCTTCGTCGCTACTCGACCACCGAGCGGTTCCACCCGCACCTCGCCCTCGCCCATCGCGACGAGCGCGCAGTGCGCGAGCGGTGCGAGGTCGCCCGAGCAGCCGAGCGAGCCGTACTCGCGCACGACCGGCGTGATGCCCGCGTTGAGGATCGCCGCGTAGGTCTCGGCGGTCTCGCGGCGCACGCCGGTGCGACCGGTCATGAGCGTCGAGAGGCGCAGCAGCATGAGCGCGCGCACGACCTCGCGCTCGACCTCGGCGCCCGAGCCGGCGGCGTGCGAGCGCACGAGGCTCGCCTGCAGCTGCGCGCGGCGGTCCTCGGCGATGAAGGTCGTCGCGAGCGCGCCGAACCCGGTCGAGATGCCGTAGTGCGGCTCGGGATCGGCGGCGAGCGCCTCGATGATCGCGCGGCTCGCGGCGACGCCCTCGAGCGCAGCCGGGTCGAGCACGACGGATGCCCCGTGGCGGGCGACCGCGACGACGTCGGCGATCGAGACGGGGCCGGTGCCCACGGTGACGGATGTCGCAACGGGGCTGGGTGCAGGCGCGATGGTGCTCATGACTCCGATTCCACACGGCCGTCGCGCGCGCGGGAACGCCGCGGCCGGGACATCCGTCTGTGATCCCAGACTCGGCGTACGCTGGGCGGGTGACCACGCCGTCGAAGGTGCCCGCGGCCGACCAGACGCTCGCGATCCTGGCGCACCTCGCGACGCAGCGCGGGCCGGTGCCGGCCGCGACCATCGCCACCGCGCTCGACCTGCCGCGCTCGACGGTCTACCACCTGCTCGCGGTCATGCAGGAGCGCGGGTTCGTCGTGCACCTGCCCGAGGAGCGCCGCTACGGCCTCGGCATCGCCGCGTTCGAGCTCTCGAGCGGGTTCAGCCGGCAGCAGCCGCTGGCCCGGCTCGGGCGTCCGCTCGTCGCGGGGCTCGTCGACCGGCTCGGCGAGTCGGGGCACCTCGCCGTGCTGCACGGGCGCGACGTGCTCTACCTCGTCGAGGAGCGCGCCCCGCGCCGCCCGTCGCTCGTCACCGACGTCGGCGTGCGCCTGCCCGCGCACCTCACCGCGACCGGGCGCGCGATGCTCGCCGAGCTGCCGCCGGCGCAGCTGCGGGCGCTGTATCCCGATCGGGCGGCGTTCGAATCGCGGCAGCCGCAGGGCGAGTCGGATGCCCCGGGCTGGAGCTACAGCCGCCTGAAGCGCGTGCTCGCCGAGGTGCGCACGCGCGGCTGGGCCGACGAAGACGGCGAGGTCACGGTCGGGCTCGCCTCGGCGGGGGCAGCCGGTGCTCGACCACCTCGGCTGGCCCGCCGCGGCGATCGCGGTGACGTTCCCCGACGACGCCGTCGGCCGAGCTGCGCGAGCTCGCCGTGGCCGGCGTGCGCGAGGCCGCCGCGACCCTCTCGCGCCGCATCCGCGGCACCCGCTGACGCCGCGCTCACGCGGGGCGCGGGGCGAGCCAGCGCCGCAGCCAGTGGGTGACCCACGGCAGCACCCAGAAGACCATCACGGGCGTGAGCACGAGGGTCGTCACGAGCACGCGCGCCCAGATCGGCAGGTCGCCCCAGCCGGGGATGGGCGACGTCAGGTACGTGAAGGCGAGGTTCACCGGGAAGAAGCCGAGCCAGATCGTGACGGCCTGCTTCCAGCGCGGGGGAGCGGGCGGCGCCGAGGTCTCGGAGATCGCCGCGCCCGAGGCATCCGTCACCGGAATCGAACCCGTCGCCGGGTCGTCGAACCAGCCCTCGATGCCGGTGCGGCGCTTCACCCGCTCGGAGCGCACGAATCCCTCGCCCATCGAGAACCACCAGGCGCGCTCGGGCGAGCGCTCCCAGGTCTCGAGGGCCTCGTCGCTCGCGAAGCGGTAGAGCATGTGCCACACCTGCGAGGTCTCGCCCGCGCGCACCCACCCCGAGCCGAGGAAGCCGGGGTACTTGTTCGCGAGGTTCACGCCGGTCTGCACCCAGGCGGTCGCCTCGGCGATGTGCGCGGGGTCGACCTCGCGCCGGATCGAGACGGTGATCGGTTCGGACATGACCCCATCTCACCGCATCGGCGTTTCAGCGCGGTAACGGCGCCGTCCTGAGCTCGTCGAACGGATGTCCCGGGGCCGACCAATCCGCCCGCGCAGGTGCTCCGAATCCCTGTTCAGCACGGCGACCGCCGCGCTCTGAACAGGGAGGTACCCCCATGCGAAACTCTCCGAACCGCATCGTCGCGACCGTCTTCGGTGCCGTCTACGTCGTCGTCGGGCTTCTCGGATTCGCCGTCACGAGCGGCGTCGGCTTCATCGCGACCGAGGGCGGCCTGCTGCTCGGCGTCTTCCAGGTGAACCCGCTGCACAACATCGCCCACATCCTCATCGGCGGCGCCCTGCTCGTCGCGGGCCTCGCGTCGGCAGCCGCGGCGAAGGCCGTGAACACGACCATCGGCGCCGTCTACCTGCTGCTCGGCATCGCCGGGTTCTTCCTCGCCGGCACCGCGGCGAACATCCTCGCGCTGAACACCGCCGACCACTTCCTGCACCTCGCGAGCGCGATCGTGCTGCTGGGAGTCGGTCTCGGGTTCGAGCGCTCATCGACCCGCGTGGCGACGGCGTAGGGGCCGGCCATGCGTGCACTGGCGGCGGCGACCCGCAGTTGGCCGATGCTCGCCGCCGTCGGCGCCGGGCTGGTGCTGCTGGCCGTCGCCGCCGGTGCAGGGGGGATCGTCCAGCCCGTCGCAGCGGTGTTCGGCGTGGCCGCCCTGGCGTGGAGCGTTCTCGCGCTCCGCGCCGGGCGGCTCGTCGCGCCGGCTGCGGCGCTGGTCGCGTGCAGCGCGTTCCTCGTGGGGGCGGGGGCGCTGGTGGCGACCGGCTGGGTGGGGCGAGCGGATGTCGCGGCGGGACCCCTCGTCGCGGCATCCGCGTTCATCGTGGTCGTCGCAGCATCCTGCGCGCTCGCGCTTCGGCGCGCGCGCGTGACGACGACCGCGCCCGCGCGGGCGGCCCGACCCGATGGGCCGCCCGCCGCGGGGTTCGATCGGCGATCGCTCGTCGGGCTCGTCGCGGGCGCCGCGCTCGTGGCGGCGCTGGCGACCCCCGCGCTCGCCGCCACCCCGGCGGGCGGCCAGGCGGTGCCGCACGGGGAGCACGGGCGAGCCGACCTCGAACCTGCCGGGCGGGCACGGGCACTGACCCGACTCAGGATCCGTTCACCTCGGGTTCGTAGCGTGGCCCGGGATGACTCTCCTCCACTCGACCACCCCCGACCACGGATTCACCGGACTCACCGGCTTCGCCGCCGACCTGCTCAACGCCCTCGGCGAGTTCGGCGTCGGCGTGCTCGTGTTCATCGAGGTGCTCGTGCCGCCGATCCCGAGCGAGGTGATCCTGCCGTTCGCGGGCTACCTCAGCCAGGCCGGCGACCTGCAGATCGGCTGGCTCATCGCCTGGAGCACGGCCGCATCGCTCGCCGGCGCGCTGCTGCTCTACTGGCTCGGCGCCGCCATCGGCATGCGCCGGGCGTCGACCTCATCGCGCGCACCCGGCTCGTCAGCCGCACCGACCTCGAACGGGGCGCCGACTGGTTCACCCGGCGCGGCTCGTGGTCGGTGCTCGTCGGGCGCTTCATCCCCGGCATCCGCAGCCTCATCTCGATCCCCGCCGGCGCCGCGCGCATGGGCCTCGCGCGATTCTGCGTGTACACGGTGATCGGCAGCGGCATCTGGAACGCGTCCCTCATCGGCGTCGGCGCCGCGCTCGGCACCCAGCACGAGCTGCTCGACCAGTACCTCGGCTACGTCGACTACGTGGTCTACGCGGCGATCGCGATCGCGCTCGTCATCCTCGTCGTGCGCCGATTCCGTGAGCAGCGTCGCGAGCTCCCGGTCGCCGGGACTCCGCTCGTCGACGTCGATGTCGAGACCGTGGCCGAGCTCGACGCCGAGGTCGACGTCCGCCGCTGAGCCGGGAGCCCGGTCGTCACGGTGCGAGCCGCATCGCCGCGGTCACTCGCGCGCCCGCAGCGAGGCGTGCGCTGCCGACCAGTGCGACGGTGAGCAGCACGATCGCGATCAGCGCCGGCACCGGCGCGAAGCCGACGACGAGCAGCACCGCGACGCCCGCGACGCCGCAGACGGCGTCGACTGCGGTCCAGCGAGCGGATGCCGCGACCGGCGCCCGCCCGGAATCCCCGCGCCGCCGCCCCCGCTCGAACCGGGCGAACACCAGCACGACCGGCACGACCGCGGCGGCCGCGACCACGAGCCACAGCGGGCGCGTCGCCCACCAGTCGAGGGTCAGCGGCTCGGGCAGCGGCATGCCGAAGCTCGCGTTGGCGACGAGGCTGAGGCCCGCGAGCGCGACCAGCACGGGCATGTGCCACAGGTACACGGTCATGGCCCGCTCGCCGACGAACGAGATGCGGCGCGAGGCATCCGCTCGCTCGACCCAGTCGCGGATGCGCGGGCGAGCCAGCTGGAAGAGCGCGAGCTGGGCGACCCCGAGCACGACCAGGGTCACGTTCGGCGGGTTGAGGTTCTCGAACATGTCGGGCGAGTACCCGCCGACGGTGGTGAGCGTCACCAGCACGGCGAGCGCGCCGCCCGCGATGCCCCAGAGCGAGCCGCGGTCGAGTCGGTCGAGCGTTCCGTCGGCGAGGTGGAACCCGAGCTGCTGCACGAGCAGCCACACCAGCAGCAGGTTGAGGAAGCCGATCGCGTCGACGCCGGTCGCGACGCGGGTGACGTCGACCGTGACGACCGCGGCAAGCAGGACGACCGGGCGTGAGCACGCGGGCGCGCTCGTGGGCGCGCAGCATGACCGGCACGAGCGCCGAGATCGCGATGTAGACGCCGAGGAACCAGAGCGGCTGCCCGATGCGGAAGCCCGCGGTCGCGACGAGCTCGGCCGGCAGGCCGGCGAGGGCGAGGGCGGCGAGGCCGGCGGCGACCACGACCACGAGTGCGAGCGCCGGGCGCACGAGCCGCTCGAGGCGCGCCCGCACGTAGTCCGACGCCGTCGCCCCGCGCGACCGCATCGACCGCCAGTGGTGGAAGCTCGAGAAGCCGCCCGCGATGAAGAAGAGCGGCATGATCTGCACGACCCAGCTCACCGGGCCGAACCAGGCCTGGCCCTCGAGGGCGTTCTCGAGCACGGGTCCGGCGGCGCCCACGCTGACGCCGCACATCATGGCGTGCAGCGCGAACACCGCCACGAGCAGCACGATGCGGATCGCGTCGACGCTCGAGTCGCGGGCGACCCGGGTGCGCTGGCCAGCGGATGTCCCATCCGCGCGGTTGAGGGTGTGTGTCGTAGCCATGCGGGCAGGTTAGGAACGGGGTTCGGGCGGGGACATCACACGGCGGAGCCGTTCTGCACCCGTACCGGGGTAGGGGGCCGTCGGTCGGGCGGCCGTTCGCGCGCGGCTACCTCGCCCAACTCAGGAGAATGGGCGCGATCCGCGGCCGTGGAGCGGGGATGGCGCCCATTCTCCTGAGCTGGGCGCCGGCCTACGCGCCCGGCTGCACGAGGCCGGTGTCGTAGGCGAGCACGACGGCGTGCACGCGGTCGCGCAGCTGGAGCTTCTGCAGGACCTTCGACACGTGCGTCTTCACGGTCTGCTCGGCGATGAACAGGGCCGCGGCGATCTCGGAGTTCGACAGCCCGCGCCCGACGAGCGTCAGCACCTCGAGCTCGCGCTCGGTGAGCTCGGCGAGACGAGTGCCCGACGGTCGCGGCGGCGGCCCCGATCGCGCGAAGTCCTCGATGAGCCGGCGGGTCACGCTGGGCGCGAGCAGCGCGTCGCCGCCCGCGACGATGCGCACGGCCGCGACGAGCTCTTCGGGCGTCGCGTCCTTCAGCAGGAACCCGCTGGCCCCCGCGCGAAGCGCGTCGTAGACGTACTCGTCGATGTCGAAGGTCGTGAGCATGAGCACCTTGGGCACGTAGTCCGAGCTGCGCGGCGGGGTCTGCAGCGCACGCGTGGCCTCGATGCCGTTCTGCCCGGGCATGCGCACGTCCATGACGACGACGTCGGGTCGCAGATCGCGCGCCATCGACACGGCTTCGAGGCCGTCGGCCGCCTGGCCCACGACCTCGATCCCCTCGTGCGCCGCGAGCACCGCGGCGAATCCGGCGCGAACCATCGCCTGGTCGTCGGCGATGAGCACCGTGATCGTCATGCCGTTCGTCCTCCGTCGCGGGGGTCGGGTCCGTCGTCGCCGCCGAGCGGCAGCGTCGCGAGAACACGGTATCCCCCGCCGGGCAGCGGCCCGTGCTCGGCGCGCCCGCCGAGCAGCGCGGCGCGTTCGTCGATGCCCACGAGACCGTGGCCGCCGCCCTTCGCGTCGGGCCCCGGGGCATCCGTCGCCTCGTCGTTCTCGACGCTGATGACGAGGTCGCCGGCGAGCACCTCGACCGAGACGTGCGTCGGCGCGCCGGGCGCATGGCGCACGACGTTGCTGAGCGCCTCCTGCACGATGCGGTACGCGGCGGTCGACGCGAGCCCGGGCGCCGGCAGGCGTTCGCCGAGTTCGAGGGTCACCGGCACGCCGGCGCGTTCGACGGATGTCGCGAGCGCGCCCAGTGCGTCGAGCCCCGGTTGCGGCGTGGTCTCGGCAGCGGACTCCGAGCTGCGCAGCACCCCGAGCAGCTGGCGCATCTCGGTCATCGCGGTGCGAGAGGTCGCGGCGATCTCGGCGAACTCGGTGCGCGCCTCGTCGCTCAGGTCGGAGATGCGGTAGGGCGCGCTCGTCGCCTGCACGTTGATGACCGACAGGCCGTGCGCGACGACGTCGTGCAGTTCGCGGGCGACGCGGGTGCGCTCTTCGACGAGCACGCGTCGCTGCTGCTCCGAGGCCGAGTGCGCGCGCTCGCGGAAGAGCTCGGCGCCGACCTGCCTGCCCTGCATGATCAGCAGCGCGATCGCCAACGCGAGGGCCGTCACCCCGGCGGCGGTGATCTGGTTCGCGAGCGCGCCCGCGTCGACGAACGCGAACGGCGTCGTCACGACGACCGCGGCGAACCACACGCTGAGCAGGCCGATCCAGTGCACGCGCAGCAGCCCGAGCACGATGAGCAGGGCGCCCTGGCTGATGATCGTCGTGACGGGCCAGGGCCACGGCGCGCCTTCGGACCCCGCCGAGAGCAGGGCGAAGACGAAGATGCCGGCGGTCGCGAGCCCCGCCGCGACCCACGGCCACCGCACCGCGAGCGGCAGCGCGCCGGCGAGTGCGAGGCTCGTGCCGAAGGCCGCGAGCAGGTGCACGCCGTAGAGCGTCGCCGCGAGCGGCACCGACACCGCGACGAGCGCGAGCGCGAGCAGCGACGTCGTCACCCACAGCCACGCCCGGAACTCGCGCTCGTCGATCGTGCGCACGCTGCGCGGGGTCGGCGGAGCCGGCGCCTTCGGCGGTTCGGCCGGTGCGGAACGGGTCTTCGGCTGTCGCAGGTCGTCCATGATGCAGTCACTCTGGCACGGGCGCTGCCCGGCGACATCCCCCCGGCGAGCCATTCGCGCCTCGTACCGTCGTAGGGGTCGCGGGTCCCCCGTGCGACGAGCGAACGGATGTCCCGGCGCGCGTCATCGCGCACCCGCGACGGTCACCCGTGCGGCGGCCGTCCTGCCGGCGGCGTGACCCCGTCGAGGACCGCGTCGCCCCGCATGCGCTGCGACGCCTGCACATCGCGGGCGCGCCGCGTGCGGTTCTTGATGATCTGCCGGTCGTCGCGCAGCGGAAGCTGCACCTGCTCGGAGGCATCGATGCCGGCGTGCAATTGGCGTGCCCGCTCGACCTCGGTGTCGAGCACGGCGCCGAAGAGCATCGCGAGGTTCGACAGCCAGATCCAGAGCAGCAGGGCGATCAGGCCGCCCAGCACGCCGTAGGTGCGCTCGTACGTGCCGAACCCCAGCACGTAGGCGCCGAACAGCGCCGTCGTCGCCAGCCAGGCGACGAGCGCCACGAACGCGCCGACGCTGAACCACCGCAGGTGCCGACGCTTCACGTTCGGCGCCGCCCAGTAGAGCAGCGCCAGCACGGCGATGCCGATCGCGGCGAGCACGGGCAGCTTGGCGAGATCCCACCAGAACACGACGCCCTCGTCGAACCCGGCTGCACGCGCGACGCCCTCGGCGACCGGACCCGTCACGATGGTGAGGACCCCGGCGATCGCGGCCAGCACCACGACCGCGGCCGAGACCGCGAGCATCGCGGGTCGCACCTCCCAGAAGGGGCGCCCCTCCTTCACGCCGTAGACCCGGTTCATGCCGCGGCCGAACGCGCCGACGTACCCCGACGCCGCCCACAGGGTCGCGACCAGCCCGATGGCGAAGGCGAGCTCCGCGTTCGCGGCGTTCACGAGCTGGTCGAACGGCTCGCGTCAGGGCCTCGGCGACGGACGCGTCGCCGACATCCTCGATCACCCGCAGCACGTTCTCGGCCGCGGTCTCGGCCCGGCCGAAGATGCCGATGGCCGCGAGCGTCGCGAGCATCGCCGGCAGCGACGCGAGCAGCGCGTAGAAGGTGAGCGCCGCCGCGATGTCCTGCACCTGGTGGATGCGGTACTCGTGCACGGTTCGGCTGAAGACGACCCGCCAGTCGTCACGAGACAGCTGTGCCGGGGAATCGTGCTCGGGCATCGGTACTCCGCTCAGCCGAGGTGCGCGTGCAGGAACGCTGCGACGCGAGCGCGCAGCCCTTCGTCGAGGATACCGATCGAGTGTTCGCCGCCCGGCACGATCGCGAGCTCGACCGGAACGCCCGCGGCCGCGAGGCTCGTCGCGAACCGCTGCGACTGCCCGAGCGGCACGACCTCGGACTCGGCATGTCCGATGAAGACGGGCGGGTCGCTCACGTCGGCATGGGTCGCGGGCGAGGCATCCGCCGCCTGCGGGCAGTTCTCATCGCTCGCGCCCGCTTCGCAGCCCAGGTAGTCGCCGATGATGCCGCGAAGCCAGAGGGATGCCTCGTCGGCGGCCAGCTCGGCGGCGCCGAGTCCGACGGGGCCCGAGAGCTCGGCGACCGCCGCCACCCGCGATCCCGCATCGACCGGGCCGTCGCCACGCGTGCCGAGCAGCGCCGCGAGGTTGCCGCCCGCCGACCCGCCGAAGGCGCCGATGCGCGTGGGGTCGATGTCGAACGCCTCGACCTGCTCGGGCGCGCGGAGCCACTCGACGGCGAGGGCGACGTCGTCGATCGCCGACGGGAAGAGCGCGTTCGGCACGAGCCGGTAGTTGACGGATGCCGCGACGAACCCCTCGCTCGCGAGCCACATGCACACGTTGCGCCAGTCGGTGTTGGCCTTGTCGCCGCGGGTCCAGCTGCCGCCGTGGATCGAGACGACCGCCGGGAGGGCCGCGTCGACCTCGACGGTCGTCGAGACCGGGCGGCGGCGGCGGCGCGGCCGGGGCGGCCGGGCGGCACACGTCGAGGGTCAGCAGGGTGCCGTCTTCACGGGTGCCGTACTCGAGGTCGGCCTCGACGCGGATGCCCGCGGGGGCCGTGAACGTGCGGATGCCGACGACCTCGTCGGTGACGACCTCGCTCAGGGCGTTCGGCCCCGGCGGATCGATCTCGCGCAGCTGCAGGTGGAAGCCCGTGAGCGCGCCGATGCCCGCGATGGCGGCGACGATGGCCGTGGCAGCGAGGGCGACCCGCCGTCGTCGCCGGGTGCCGGAGCCGCCTGTGATTCGGGTCGAGTTCACACCGGGCTCCGGGTTCAGGGGTGCAGTGATGCTAACTCACGTTTCGGCGATGTGGAAACGCTCTCACATCGGTGCGCTCAACCGGGCAGCACGGGCTCGGGCGAGCGACTTCGCGAAGCACACCGAGTGCGGCTCGCCGACGTACTGGCCGAACTGCGGGATCTCGCGGTAGCCGTGCCGCATATAGAGGGACTGCGCGGCGTCGTGCAGGTCTCCGGTCTCGAGCACGATCTCGCGGATGCCGCGGGCGACGGCGTCGGCCTCGATGCGGGTGAGCAGCGCTGCGGCGACGCCCCGGCCGCGCGCGGTCGGATCCACGAACATGCGCTTCAATTCGCCGCGGGCCGCGGCAGGGACATCCGATCGCTCGTCGGAATCATTCGCGGCAGCCTCGACGACGAGCGCCGCGATGCCCACCGCGCGCTCGCCGTCGCGTGCGACGTAGAACGCGACCTCGGGGCGTTCGAGCGTGGCGATGTCGAGCAGGAAGTTGCTCTCGGGCGGGTAGAGGCTCTGCGCGTAGGCGGTGCTGCCGTCGAGCAGGCGCTCGACCTCGGGCTGGCGGGGCGGTTCGATGGCGACGGTGACGGATGCTGCGGGCACGCGCCGAGCGTACGCCGCGCATGTTGCGCGGGGATTACGAGGCGTGTTCGGGGCTTTCCCAGCCGGTTTCCGGTATCGTTGCCGAGTCGGTTCTGGACACCGCGCATGTCGTGCGGATGGGTTTGTGAGTCCAAAGGGCCGGTTTCGGGGCAGTCGCCCTCGAATAGTCACCGTATGTGAACGGCCCCGGTCGACGATGTTCCGGGTTCTCAGTGTGCTGCGCCGCAGTGGCGCTGCCATGTACTCAGTACAACCCAGGAAGTCATCACCATGCCCAAGAACAAGAAGCCCCAGGGCGGCAGACCCGCTCGCAACTTCGATCCGTCGTACGCGAAGGCCAGCTCGAAGAAGGCCGGTTCGCGCAGCGCCGGTCACCGCGGCTACCGTCCCGAAGAAGCGGATGCCCCGGCCAAGACCCGTTGGTCGCGTGACGAGCGCGTCGCTGCCGGTCGCAGCCCGCACCGTGCCGAGCGCGAGGGTCGCGACACCCGCGACGACCGCGCTCCCCGTGCCGGTGGCGAGCGCGGCGGCCAGTCGTACGACCGCAACGACCGGGCGCCCCGCTCGTTCGACCGCAACGACCGCGACCGGGCGCCCCGCTCGAACGACCGCGATGACCGTGGTGGGCGTTCCTACGACCGCAACGACCGCGCGCCCCGCTCGAACGACCGCGACGACCGTGCACCTCGCTCGAACGACCGTGATGA
>CAWILI010000036.1:0-18876 GCA_963836825.1 uncultured Actinomycetota bacterium | reverse complement strand
CGCGGCTCGCGTTCACGCTCGCGGCTGCCATCGTCGGCCTCGGGCTGCTCGCCTCGGTCACGCCGTCGCCGTTGTACCAGGCCTACAGCGCGAAGTGGGACCTGGCGCCGCTGACGCTCACGCTCGTCTACGCGACCTACGCCATCGGCGTGCTCGTCACGCTCCTGGTTGCGGGGTCGGTCTCCGACGACGTCGGTCGTCGTCCGGTACTGCTCGTCTCCCTGGCGGCACTCATGGTGTCGACGCTCATGTTCATCGTCGCGTCATCCGTCGCCTGGCTGTTCGTGGCCCGCGGCCTGCAAGGGCTGGCGACGGGCGCGGCGATCAGCGCCGCGAGTGCCGCCCTGCTCGACCTGCACCCCCGCCGCGACCCGGCTGCCGCAGGGCTCGCGAACGCCGTCGCCAGCAGCCTCGGCATCGCGCTCGGCATCCTCGGCGCTTCGGCGCTCGTTCAGCTCGGCCCGGCGCCGCTGGCCCTGCCGTACGTCGTGCTGTTCGCGCTGCTCGCCGTCGCCTTCGCGGGCGTGGTCTGGATGCCCGAGCCGGTGACCGATCGGCGCGGCGTCCGGTGGCGCATCAAGCGCCCGCACGTGCCGGCCGCGGTTCGCCGCCCGTTCCTCCTCGCCGCGCTCACCGTGATCTCGGCGTGGTCGCTCGGCGGACTGTTCTTCAGCCTGGGACCGGCGCTCGGTGCGCGGCTCCTCGACTCGACGAGCGTGGTGCTGTCCTCGGTCGGCATCGTCGTGCTCGCGGCGTCGGCGGCGCTCTCGCAGCTCCTCCTGCGCCGCATCGCGCCCTGGAAGGGCGCGCTCATCGGGTCGATCGGCCTCGCGACGGGCGTTGCGCTCATCGTGCTCGCGACGGCGCTCGACTCGGGCGCGCTCTACCTCGTCGGGTCGGTGATCGGGGGCGTCGGATTCGGCATCGGCTTCCTCGGCGGGTTGCGGGCACTGCTCGGGGCCATCCCGCCCGAGCACCGGGCATCCGTCATGTCCGCGTACTACACGGTCGCCTACCTGTCCCTCTCGCTCCCGGCGGTGCTGGGCGGACTCATCGTCGGTGCGCTCGGGCTGCCGGTGACCTTCGAGGTCGTCGGCGCGATCGTCGTGCTCATCGCGTTCGTCGCCGCGATCGTGGCTTGGCGTGCGCGGCCGCGCACTACGACGAGCGGATGTCGCGACCGGCCGGGGCGGCGCCGGCAGGTGAGGCGACCCGCGGCCGGCGGTGCCGTGCTGTCGCGCACGACGAGGCTCGTCGCGAGGTCCATGCGGGGCGTCGTCGCCGGCGTCTCGTCGGCGAGGCGGATGACGAGGCGCGCGGCCTCTTCGCCCATGCGCTTCAGCGGCTGGTGCACGGTCGTGAGGCGCGGGGTCGTCCACAGCGCGAGCGGGATGTCGTCGTAGCCGACGATCGAGAGGTCCTCGGGCACGCGCAGGCCCGACGGCTCGGGCGGCGTCGATCGCGCCGAGCGCCTGCAGGTCGCTGCCCGCGAAGATCGCGGTGGGCGGTTCGTCGAGGGCGAGCAGCTCGCGCGCGCGGTCGCGCCCGCCGGTGACATGGAAGTCGCCGAACCGGATCCAGGCGGGATCGATGGGCAGGCCCGCGGAGTTCATCGCCGAGCGGTAGCCGTCGACGCGGGCGAGCGAGCACATCATGTCGTCGGGCCCGGTGATCGCGGCGATGCGGCGGTGGCCGAGGTCGATGAGGTGCCGGGTGGCCGCGAGGCCGCCCGACCAGTTCGCCGAGCCGACCGAGGGCACGTCGGGCGACGGGTC
Source organism: uncultured Actinomycetota bacterium (assembly GCA_963836825.1). Lineage (GTDB taxonomy): Bacteria > Actinomycetota > Actinomycetes > Actinomycetales > Microbacteriaceae > Agromyces. The sequence goes on along the minus strand of CAWILI010000036.1, from coordinate 17,101 downwards.
GCCGGCCGGGTCGACGATCACGAACGGGATGGCCCGTGAGCGCAGCCGCTCGCGGTACTCGGGCGCGAGCTCGCTGAAGACGAGCACGATGCCGACCGGGCGGCGCCGCATGACGCCCTCGATCCAGTCGGGGTCGGGGGCGTGGCGGCTGCCGCTCACCGTGAGCACGACGCTCAGTCCGTGGGTCTTCGCGACCGACTCGACGCCCTCGATGAGCTCCATCGACCAGATGGGATCGAGCTCGTGGAAGACGAGTTCGATGAGGTCGGACTTCGCGTCGGCGCGGCCCACGCGCCGCTGGTATCCGCGCTCGGCGAGCAGGGCCTCGACGCGCGTGCGGGTCGCGGCCGAGACATCCGATCGCCCGTTCAGCACCTTCGAGATGGTCGACAGCGAGACGCCCGCCTCGTCGGCGACGGCGGCCAGGGTCACGCGGTCGGCGGTGGCATCCGATTCCATGTTTCGAATCCTAAGCCCGAAACTTGCGATCGGATGCCACTCCCTGCGGTTGCCGCCCCGAGTTGCAATCGCGAGTCGCCAAGGGTTATGTTGTAACTCACAACAAATCACCGATGACGCTGAAAGGCGGATCCTCCATGGCTCCCGCGCCCACTCGCGACGACAAGTTCTCCTTCGGCCTGTGGACCGTGGGGTACAACGGCACCGACCCGTTCGGCGGCCCGACCCGCAACCCCCTCGACGTCGTGCACGTCGTCGAGAAGCTCGCCGAGCTCGGCGCCTACGGCCTCACGTTCCACGACGACGACCTGTTCGCCTTCGGATCGACCGACGCCGAGCGCCAGAACCAGATCGACCGGCTCAAGGGCGCACTCGCCGACACCGGCCTCATCGTGCCGATGGTGACGACCAACCTCTTCTCGGCTCCCGTCTTCAAGGACGGCGGCTTCACCGCGAACGACCGCGACGTGCGCCGCTTCGCGCTGCGCAAGGTCTTCCGTCAGCTCGACCTCGGTGCCGAGCTCGGCGCCAAGACGTTCGTCATGTGGGGCGGCCGCGAGGGCGCCGAGTACGACGCCGCGAAGGACATCCGCCAGGCGCTCGAGCGCTACCGCGAGGCCGTGAACCTGCTCGGCGACTACGTCACCGACAAGGGCTACGACATCCGCTTCGCCATCGAGCCCAAGCCGAACGAGCCCCGCGGCGACATCCTGCTGCCGACGCTCGGCCACGCGATCGCCTTCATCGACTCGCTCGAGCGCCCCGAGCTCGTGGGCCTCAACCCCGAGGTCGGCCACGAGCAGATGGCGGGCCTCAACTTCGCCGCCGGCATCGCGCAGGCGCTGTTCCACGGCAAGCTCTTCCACATCGACCTCAACGGCCAGCGCGGCATCAAGTACGACCAGGACCTCGTGTTCGGCCACGGCGACCTGCACAACGCGTTCGCGCTCGTCGACCTGCTCGAGAACGGCGGCCCCGGCGGCGTGCCGGCCTACGAGGGCCCGCGCCACTTCGACTACAAGCCGAGCCGCACCGAGGACGAGAAGGGCGTGTGGGAGTCCGCCGCGGCGAACATGCGCACCTACCTGCTGCTCAAGGAGCGCGCCGCGGCCTTCCGCGCCGACCCCGAGGTGCAGGAGGCGCTCGAGGCCGCGAAGGTGTTCGAGCTCTCGAAGCCGACGCTGAACGAGGGCGAGTCCTACGACGACTTCCTCGCCGACCGCTCGGCCTACGAGGACTTCGACGCGGACGCGTACCTCGGCGGCAAGGGCGGCGGCTTCGTGCGCCTGCAGCAGCTCGCCACCGAGCACCTGCTCGGCGCCCGCTGAGGGTCAGCGTGGCGGCGCGCAGCGACGACACGCTTCCCTCAGCAAGGCGGCAGCCCCAGCCCGTGAGGCGCGCCAGCGCCGAACGGCGTCCTCGGAATGACCCGGCATCGCAAGCCCCGCCCGTAACCCAAGGAGAACCATGACCAGCTCGTCGCCGGCGTCGACTCGTCGACGCAGTCGTGCAAGGTCGTCATCCGCGATGCCGCGACCGGGGCGCTCGTGCGCTCCGGTCGGGCGTCGCACCCCGACGGCACCGAGGTCGACCCGCAGCACTGGTGGGACGCCCTGCAGTCGGCGATCGCCGCCGCGGGCGGGCTCGACGACGTCGCGGCGGTCTCGATCGCGGGGCAGCAGCACGGCATGGTCGTGCTCGACGCCGAGGGCCGGGTCATCCGCCCCGCCCTGCTCTGGAACGACACGCGCTCGGCGCAGGCCGCCCGCGACCTGATCGACGAGGTCGGTGCCGAGGCGTACGCCGAGCGCACGGGCGTCGTGCCGGTCGCGTCGTTCACGGCGACGAAGCTGCGCTGGCTGCGCGACGCCGAGCCCGCGAACGCCGAGCGCGTCGCGGCGGTCGCCCTGCCGCATGACTGGCTGACGTGGCGGTTGCGCGGGTACGGTCCGATCGATGCGACGGATGCCCCGCTGCGGCCCCGTGCTCGAGCGAGCTCGTCACCGATCGTTCCGATGCGAGCGGCACCGCCTACTGGGGCGCCGCGGGTTACGACCGAGATCTGCTGGTGCGCGCATTGGGTCACGACGCGATGCTGCCTCGAGTGCTCGGGCCGTCGGATGCCGCGGGGCAGCACGTCGGCCGGAGTGCTCGTCGGCCCCGGGGCGGGCGACAACGCCGCGGCCGCCCTCGGCCTCGACGCCGCACCGGGTGACGTCGTCGTGTCGATCGGCACGAGCGGCACGGTGTTCGCCGTCACCGAGGCGCCCGTCGCCGACGCCTCGGGCACGGTCGCGGGGTTCGCCGACGCGACGGGCAACTTCCTCCCGCTGATCGCGACGCTCAACGCGGCACGGGTGCTCGACGCCACCGCCGGCCTGCTCGGGGTCGACCACGAGCAGCTCGGGCGGCTGGCGCTCGAGGCGGAGCCCGGGTCATCCGGTGCCGTGCTCGTTCCGTACTTCGAGGGCGAACGCACGCCGAACCTGCCCGACGCGACCGCCTCGTTCTCAGGGCTGACGCTCGCGAACACGACGCGGCCGTCGATCGCGCGCGCCGCGGTCGAGGGCCTGCTGTGCGGGCTCGCCGACGGCCTCGACGCGGTGCGCGGCCAGGGCGTCGCCGCCGAGCGGGTGCTGCTCATCGGCGGGGCCGCGCAGAATCCGGCGGTGCGTGCGATCGCGGCGCAGGTGTTCGACGTGCCCGTCGTCGTGCCCGAGCCGGGGGAGTACGTCGCCGACGGCGCCGCCCGCCAGGCGGCGTGGGTGCTGACGGGCGCCCGCCCGTCGTGGCCGGTCGCGATCGACGAGGAGCTCGCGGTCGACACGCGCCCGGTCATCCGGCAGCAGTACGCGGCCGCGGCGAGCGGCGCTGAGGCAGCCGCCCACTGAGCGCTCACGCGCGGGCGACTCACGCCAGCGCGGCCTCGACGGCATCTGCCGCTTCCATCTTCCGCCCGACCTGCACGCGCCTCCTCGAACCGAGCAGCCTCGGGCCCGGCCAGCACGCGCTCGAGGTGTCGCTCGTAGAACGACAGCGGTGAGCGGGTGGGCAACCCCTTGCGTGCGCGGATGTCCTCGGCCGCACCGAACATCCGCCCGGCACGCTCGATGTCGCCCGACGTCGCGGCGGTCGCGAACATCCCCTCGAGCGCATCCGCGATCCCCTCCTCGTGCCCGATGGTCGAGGCGAAGAGGAGTTGGTCACTGAAGCACTCGCGCGCACGCTCGGACTCGCCGCCGACGAGTCGCGCCCATCCGAGGTGGCTGAGGGCGATCGCCTTGCCGAGCGTGTCATCGATGCGATTCGCCAGCGTCAGGCTCCGCTCGAACTGCCTGACGGCATCGCCGACGCGGCCGCGGGCGAGCCAGAGGCGGCCCGCCATGATGCCGACCGTGGCACCGCCGAACGCCTCGTCGTACTCGTCGGCGAGCTCGAGGGACCGGCGGGCGCTCTCTTCGGCCCCATCGACATCGGGTGGTTGCTGCGAGAACTGGGCGACGGCGAGCGACGCGAGCATGATCGACTCGCCGCGACCGTCGCCGACTCGCCGGAAGTACTCGACGCATCGGGTCATGGCCGGGACGACCGACTCATCGGACGTGCGCCAGTAGCGGATGGCGTTGACGCAGTACTCGGCGATGGCCCGGGAACGCTCGGTGAGCTCGACGCCGGGTTCGAGGAGCCGGTTCATCCACGCCAGGATTTCGCCGTCGCGCCCGCCGCCCCACCAGAACGAGTAGAGCGCCCATGCGAACTCGGCGACGTCATCGAACCGGCCCGTCGCGAAGAGGTGCTCGACCGCGGCCCGCACCTCGTCGTGCTCGTCGAGCAGGCGCGTCACCCCCTCGACCTGCCGCTGCCAGGTCGGCGCCGACCCGGCCGCGGTGGCGAGCCCGACGTAGAAGGCGGCATGCCGCTCCTGCGATTCGGCCAGTCGTCCCTGTTCGGCGAGACGATCGCGGCTGTACTCGCGCACCGTGGCCAGCATCGTGAACCAGGCCCGCGGGCCGCGATCCTGCTCGCGCACGAGGCTGCCGTCGACGAGTGCCCCCAGCGCCCCGACGGCGTCCACTCCGCTGAGGCCCTCGGACATCCACTCGACCGCGTCGAGCCCGAAGCCGGCGCGGAAGACGCCCAGGCGCAACAGCAGTTCCCGTTCGGCGTCCGTGAGCAGCTGCGCGCTCCACTCGATCGTGGCTCGCAGCGTGCGCTGCCGCTCGGGGAGGTCGCGCGCCCCGCCGACGAGCAGCGGCAACGCGTGGTCGAGGCGTTCCATCAGCACGGTCGGCGTCAGCACGCGCAACCGCGCCGCGGCGAGCTCGAGGGCGAGCGGCACGTTGTCGAGCGCCCCGCAGATCGCGATCACCTGCCGGGCGTTGTCATCGGTGAGCTCGAAGTCGGGCTTGACCGCGCGCGCTCGCTCCACGAACAGCTCGCCGGCCTCGGGCGACTGGAGTGGACCGAGTGGCACGTTCTGCTCGCCACGCACCCTGAGCAGGATGCGGCTGGTCGCGAGCACCGACGCCGCCGACTCGGCGAGCAGCGCACTGAGCTTCGGCGCGGCATCGACCACCTGCTCGACGTTGTCGAGCAGCAGCAGCACCCGACGGCCGGCGAGCGCTCCGGCGACCTTGTCGGCGATCGGCCGATCGCCGGTGTCGCGGATGCCCATCGCATTCGCGACCGCCGTGATCACGAGGTCGGCGTCGAGCACGGGAGCGAGGTCGACGAACACGACCCCGTCGGGGAACGACGACTCCGAGTCGCGCGCCGCGGCCACCGCGAGCCGGCTCTTGCCGATGCCGCCCGGGCCGGTCACGGTCACGAGCCGTTGGCCGTCCGAGGTGAGCATCTTCGAAAGCGCCGCGAGCTCGTCGGCTCGGCCGACCATGCCGGGTGAGCGGCGACGGCGGCCGCACGGGTTCCGTCGAGAAGACCTCGGCGGCCGGAACCCCGAGGGGCTCGTGCCCGCCCCCGCCCGCGTCGAAGCGCTCGGCGAGCAGCGTCGCGAGGTCTGCGTGACGAGATCTGCGAGGGCCGCGGCATCCGTGAACTCGACGTACGACGCACCATCGCTGTCTCGGATCCGTCCGATCAGGCCGTCGAGCCGCTCCTGCCGGTGCTCGCTGCGCTTGAGGTAGATGAGCTTCGGGATGTCGGGCGCGAGGTTCCACTCGTCCTCCAGGCCCGACACCTCCTCGCCGGGGGCCACCCAGCCGTACTGCTCCCAGTACACGCCCACGAAGATGTCGCTCTGGTCGAGGTAGGCGCGATACAGCGACCTCGGCGGATGCGGCCGCGCGCCGAGTTCGAACATCACCGGCGCGAGCGCGAGCCGCTCGACCGCCGCCCGCACCGCGCGACGCTCGGGTGCGAGCTCCTTCAGCGTCGAGCTGACGAAGACGCGCAAGCGCTGGTCGGGCGTCCGGATGCCACCGGCCACCGGGTTCATGCCTCACAGTCTCGTGGCTTGCGCGCATCCGTGTCCAGATGCAGCCGTGCGGCGAACTGTCTCGGCATCGAGCGAACCGGGTCCGCGACCCGCGTCGCGCTCTGGCCGCGATCGAACGGCGGTGGCAGACTCGAAGCATGAGCGATCACGTCGACGGTCGAACGCCCACCCGCCACCTCTCCGAAGACGAGTGCTGGCAGCGCCTCGCCGACGCCCCTTACGGTCGCGTCGCCATGAGTGCGGCAGGCGAGGTCGACGTGTTCCCCGTGAACCACGCGGTCGACAACCGCACGATCGTGTTCCGCACGTCGGCGGGCACGAAGCTGCTCGAGCTCACGATTCACGACCATGTCGCGTTCCAGATCGACGGATTCACCGACGCCGAGGCGTTCAGCGTCGTCGTCAAGGGCGTCGCCGAGGAGTTCGACCGCCAGGGCGAGGTCTACCAGGCCGAGAAGCTCGGCGTCACCCCGTGGGCTCCTGAAGAGAAGGACCGCTGGGTGCGCATCACGCCCACCGAGGTGCACGGGCGCATCTTCGATCGGGCCTGAGCCGGGGCATCCGTCCCGCACGACCGCACGGCTGTCAGCCGGGTGCGGCACACTTGAGCCGTGATCGCGGACGAGGCCCTGAGCTGGCGGCCGCGGCATCCGACCGACCTGCTGCAGACGGTGGGCGTGCTGCGACGCGGCGGCGGCGACCCCGCGTTCGCGCGTGACGCGAGCGGCGCGGTGTGGCGCGCGACCCGAACGGTCGACGGCATCGCGACGATCAGGCTGAGCCAGCCGTCCCGCGACGAGCTGCGCTGCGAAGGCTGGGGCCCGGGCGCGGCGGCGGCGGTCGCCCAGGCGCCCGAGCTGCTCGGCGACCGCGACGACCCGAGCGGCTTCGACCCCGGGTTGCCGCTGCTCGACGACGCGCATCGCCGCAATCCCGGCATTGCGCATCGCGCGCTCGGCGCAGGTGTTCGAGGCGCTCGCCGCGGCGATCCTCGAGCAGAAGGTCATCACCCTGCAGGCGCACGACTCGTGGCGCCGCCTGGTGACGAGGTTCGGCACGCCGGCGCCCGGCCCGACGCCGCGGCCCATGCGCGTCGCGCCCTCGGCCGACGAGTGGCGGGCGATCCCGAGCTGGGAGTGGCACCGCGCCGGCGTCGATCCGCGCCGGGCGAGCACCCTGCAGAACGCGGCGCGCTACGCCGGTCGCCTCGAAGAGGCGGTGTCGATGAGCCCATCGGATGCCGCAGCTCGCCTCACCCTCATGCCCGGCATCGGGGCGTGGACCGCCGCCGAGGTCGCGCAGCGCGCGCTCGGCGACGCCGATGCCCTCTCGGTGGGCGACTACCACCTCGCGAACTACGTCGGCCACGCGCTCGCGGGGCGCGACATGAACGACGACGAGATGCTCGAGACGCTCGCGCCCTGGGCCGGCCACCGCTATCGCGTGGTGCGGCTGCTCGGCGCCGCGGGCGTGCGCGGCCGGCCGCGGCGCGGCCCTCGCATGTCGTTCGTCGACCACCGCGCGATCTGACGCGCGGTCGACGCGCGTCTGCGCTGGCCACCGGCTTCAGCGAGGCTCCATCGCGCCTTCTTGAGAATTCTTCGAAGTTTTTTCGGCGAATCGGGAATGACCTTCCCCAGAGCACAGTTGACTCCATTATCCGAAGCAATCAGTCCTAAATCAGGACTAAAAGTCAGAATCGACAATCCCGTCGGTTCCGAGAGATCGGAGAAGGAGATCACCATCATGAACGCATCGCTCACCCAGTTCCCCACCGTCGAGGGCATCGGATCCGTCACGGGCGCACCGAACCTGCCCGCGGGATTCACCGACACCTTCACCAGCCGCTTGATCGACACCGGCGAGGTTCGCCTGCACGCCGTGATCGGCGGCAGCGGCCCGGCCGTGCTGCTCGTGCACGGCTGGCCCGAGACCTGGTACGCGTTCCGCCACGTGATGCTCGCACTCGCCGAGAACCACACCGTCATCGCGGTCGACCAGCGCGGCCTGGGCCTGTCCGACAAGCCCGCCACCGGGTACGACAGCACCACGCTCGCCAACGACCTCGTCGGGCTGATGGACGCGCTCGGCCACGAGAAGTTCGCCCTCGTCGGCCACGACACCGGCTTCATCATCGGCTACGCGCTGGCCGCCGACCACCCCGAGCGCGTCGAGCGCGCGGTGCTCGCCGAGATCCCCGGCGCCCCCGGCACCACGCCCGCCCCGCCGCTGTTCGTCCCGTCCTTCCTCAATGACAAGCTCTGGCACATCCCGTTCAACCGGGTCGAGGGCCTCGCCGAGCAGCTCGTCACGGGACGCGAGGACATCTACTTCAACTACGAGTTCGCCGTGCAGGGCGGCAACCTGCCGGCCGAGGCGATCGAGTACTACATCAGCCTGCTCAAGAACCCCGAGTCGCTGCGCGGCAGCTTCGGGCTCTACCAGGCGTGGGACGCGATCGTGGCGCAGAACACCGAGCGCGCGACCCGCAAGCTGACCATGCCGATCCTGGCCGTCGGTGGCGAGCGCAGCTACGGCAGCCACGTCGCCGAGAACGTCGGCGAGGTCGCCGAAGACGTGCAGGGCGCCGTCATCGCCGGTGCCGGTCACTGGGCCATCGAAGAGGACCCCGAGCAGGTGCTCGCGGCCATCCTCCCGTTCCTGGCTGCGAACCGCGAGGCCACGTCGACGGCAACCGCCGCCTGACACGCATCGCACGCACTCGTGCCGAGACGGTCGCCAGCCGCCTCGGCACGAGTGCGTTCGCGTGCGCCTTGCGTGCGCTCCGGCACCGTGCCGCCAGCGGTGCGCTGCGAACAGTTGCAGCCGAGGCATAGCGAACACATACCTTTCTCGCGTACCGTCGCTGGAGGCGGCCGATTCCCGCCGCCCTCCCAACCGAAGGACGTCATGACCTCCACCACGCCCCGCTCGCTCAACCTGCCCCTGCTCGGCGCCTGGCTCGCCTCGGCGGTCATCACGGTCGTCGGTGTGGTGCTGTTGATCAGCTCGAACGCCGCGCAGGTCGCGTTCTACGTCGAGCAGACGGCCGACCCCGCGCCGATCCTCACGGCGCAGGCCGGCACCACCGTCGGCGGCCTGCTCATCGCGGTGGGCCTGCTCGGCCTGGTCATCGCGCTCGCCACGCAGGCGATCATCGGCGCGGCCGACCGCCGTCACGCCGACTCGGTGTTCGCGTTCGACGAGTTCACCGCCCTCGACGACGAAGACGGCGAGGACGGACTCGACGAGCTCGGCGTCGGTCGCGTGCCCGGCGCTGCCGCCGCGCCCGCCGTCGCCGACGGCTGCACCCGTCGCCGAGGCCGCACCCGTCGCCGAAGCCGCACCCGTCGCCGAAGCCGCTCCGGTCGCCGAAGCCGCACCGGTCACCGAGGCCGCGCCCGCAACCGAGCCCGAGAAGGCTCCCGAGGCCCCGACCGAGAAGTAGGTCGCCTCAGCGCCCGAGCGCCTCGTCGAGGCTCGGGTGCAGGTGCCGGGTTCCCAGCACGGATGCCGCGTGCTCGGCGCCCGCCCGCAACGCGTCGGGCACCCCGGCGCCGGCGAGCGTGGCATCGAGCACGCCGGTCATGAACGCGTCGCCCGCGCCGTTCGTGTCGCGCACGGCGACCGGCACCGCCGCGACCTCGTGGCGCGACATCCGCCCGCTCGCATCTCGGGCGACGGCGATCGCGCCGCGCTCGCCGAGGGTGCACACCACGAGTGATGCGCCCGCCTCGACCCGCGCCTGCATGAACGGCAGCGGGTCGGGGCCGATGCGGTCGGCGTTCATGAAGATCACGTCGGCGGCATCGATGAACGGCCGGTGGTAGTCGGCGCTGCCGTCGTAGTCGTGGATGTCGGTCCAGATCGGGCGCCCCGCTGCGGTCGCGAGCGGGATCAGCCCCTGCGCGACCGGCGCGAGGTCGAGCACGATCGCGGAGGCCCCGGCCATCGCCGTCGCGACGGGCTCGCTCGGCGGCATGCGAGTCGGTCGGCGTCGCGAGGTAGAGCGAGACCCGCTCGCCGGCCGGGGTCATCAGGTTGAGGTGCCGCTCGGTCGTGCCGCCCGCGCCGGCGAGAACCGTGACCCCCGCCGATTCGAGCAGGCCGCGCACGCGCTCGCCGTCGACGTCACCGCCGAAGAGCGCGTGCAGCACGACGGGCCGGCCGAGGCCGGCGAGTCCGAGCGCCTTGCCGGCCGAGGTGCCGCCGACGGTCTCGTACTCGTCGAGCGCGAACTGCATGTGCGGCACCGGCTCGGGCAGGCGGTCGAGGTAGACGATGCGGTTCCACGAGGCGGGGCCCGCGATGAAGACGTGGTCGGTCACGTCGACCATTCTGGCGGGTGGCGGAGCCGAGCCCGCGGACTGCCCGCGGAGCCACCGCGCGACTGCCGGCACGACTACCCGGCGGGGCGCTGGGCGTCGTGCCCGTAGGCCGCGCCCCACTCGACGAGCGGCTGCAGCACCTCGATGAGGCGCAGCCCCGCGGCGCTCGGGGTGTAGCTGATGGTCACCGGGGTCGTCGCGCGCACGTGCCGTTCGATGAGCCCCTCGGCCTCGAGCTCGCGCAGTCGTGCGGTGAGCAGCCGGTCGGAGATGCCCGTGACCGCGGCGCGGTACTCGGAGAAGCGGCGGGCGCCGCGCACGCCGGCGAGCAGGATCGCCGAGGTCCACTTGCGGCCGGCGAACTCGACGGTCGCCTGGAACCGGCGGCACGCGGCCTCGTCGATGTGCCCGAGGTCGTGCAGGCGTTCGCGGTGCTGATCGAGGTCGGCGATCGGGGGAGTCGGGGATTCACTAACCATGAGTAAGTAGCTTACCCGAAACCTGCGGATGGGGCATCCGCTCGTCATCATTGAACGTGCGCGCCGCACACGGCCGCGCCCGGCGACCCCGCGACACGGCCACCCACGCAACCCGCAACCCACGGATCGGAGCACGATGCACTACGGCCACGAGCTGCAGTTCGGCACCTTCATCACCCCGACGAACGACCCGCCGCACACGCCCGTGCGGCTCGCCGAGCTCAGCGAAGCGGTCGGCTACGACCTCGTCACGTTCCAGGACCACCCCTACCAGCCGCGCTTCCACGACACGTCGACGCTGCTCACGTGGGTCGCCGCGCGCACCGAGCGCATCCACCTCTCGGCGAACGTCACGAACCTGCCGCTGCGCCAGCCCGCCGTGCTCGGCCGTGCGGCCGCGAGCCTCGACCTGCTCTCGGGCGGTCGATTCGAACTCGGGCTCGGCGCCGGCGGCTTCTGGGATGCGATCGAGGCGATGGGCGGCCGCAGGCTCACGCCCGGGCAGGCGGTCGACGCGCTCTCCGAGGCGATCGACATCATCCGCGGCATCTGGGATCAGGGCGAGCGGTCGCGCTTCGAGGTCGACGGCACGTACTACCGCGTGAGCGGGGCGAAGCGCGGGCCGGCGCCGGCGCACAACATCCCGATCCTGATCGGCGCGTACAAGCCGCGCATGCTGCGGCTCACCGGTCGCAAGGCCGACGGCTGGGTGCCCTCGCTCGCCTACATGAAGCCGGGCGAGTTCGCCGAGAAGAACGACATCATCGACGAGGCCGCCACCGCCGCGGGTCGCGATCCCCGCGAGATCCGGCGCATCGTGAACATCGGCGGGCGGTTCTCGTCGGGCGCAGCGGGCGGCGGATTCCTCGACGGGCCCGCCGAGCAGTGGGTCGAGCAACTGCTGCCCTACGTCGTCGACGACGGCGTCGGCACGTTCGTGCTCGCGAGCGACGACCCCGGCACGATCCAGCACTTCGCCGAAGAGGTCGCGCCCGCGTTGCGCGAGTCGGTCGCGGCCGAGCTGCGCGAACTGGTCGCATCGGATGCCTCGCTCGTCGCATCCACGTACACCTCGCGCAGCACCGCGGTGCGGGCCAAGCGCCGCGACGGCATCGACTACGACGCGCTGCCCGAGGCGCTCGCCGCGAAGGCGATCGAGCCGGGTGACGCCGGGTACGCGCGCGTGAAGTCGACGTACCTGCGCGGCGGAGCGCCGGGCCTCGTGCTGCAACCGACCACCGCCGACGAGGTCTCCTCGGCGCTCGCGTTCGCGCGCGAGAACCCGACCGTGCCGTTCGGCGTGCGCAGCGGCGGCCACGGCATCAGCGGCCGCTCGACCAACGACGGCGGCATCGTCATCGACCTGTCCCGCATGCGCGACATGCGAGTGCTCGACGAGGCGCGGCGCCTCGTGCGCATCGAGGCCGGCGCACGCTGGCAGGACGTCGCGGCGTTCCTCGCGCCGCACGGGTGGGCGCTGTCGTCGGGCGACTACGGCGGTGTCGGCGTCGGCGGCCTCGCGACCGCGGGCGGCGTCGGCTGGCTCGTGCGCGAGCACGGACTCACGATCGACCACGTGCGCGCCGTCGAGGTCGTGCTCGCCGACGGTTCGATCGTGCGAGCGGATGCCTCGAACCACGCCGACCTCTTCTGGGCCGTGCGTGGCGCGGGCGCGAACTTCGGCATCGTGACCGCGTTCGAGTTCGAGGTCGACGAGGTCGGCGCCGTGGGCTTCGCGCAGCTGTCGTTCGACGCGAGCGACACCGCCGGATTCCTGCAGGCATGGGGCGACTGGGTCGTCGAGGCGCCGCGCGACCTCACGAGCTTCGTCATCATGAGTGCCGGCCGCCCGGGTCAGCCGCCGACGGCGCACGTGATGGCGATGGTCGACTCCGACGACCCCGACACCGTGCTCGCGCGGCTGCAGCCGCTCGCCGAGGCGGCCCCGCTGGTCGGGCAGGACGTGCGCATCACGAGCTACCAGGCGGTGATCACGAACGCGGGCGACGCGAGCCACGGCGCCGAGGGCGAGCCGACCGCGCGGTCGGGGCTCATCGGGCGCATCACCCCGTCGTTCGCGGCCGATGCCGCGCGGTTCCTCGAGAGCGGCGCGACGTACTTCTTCCAGCTGCGCGCCGTCGGCGGTGCCGTGCACGACGTGCCCGCCGACGCCACCGCGTTCGCGCACCGTTCGGCCGAGTTCTCGGTGGTCGCGTTCGGCTCGAACCGGCGCCACACCAACGACCGCTGGAACGAGTTCATCGCACCGCACACGAGCGGGGCCTACCTGAGCTTCGAGACCGAGCAGGGCGACGAGCAGGTCGAGGCGGCCTTCCCGCCCGCGACGCTCGCGCGGCTTCGCGAGCTGAAGCGGCGGTTCGACCCCGACAACGTGTTCCGCGACAACGCGAACATCACGCCCGCGTAGCGGGCGCGCACGCGGCATCCGCTCGCCTCGCGGGAGTTCATCGAGCGTTCAGCGGCCTCCGGGCACGCCCTGATCCCGAACGCCCGCCCGCGGGCGGACACTTGGCATGAGGAACACTCATGAAAGAGGTGTGCCATGTCCGTGACCATCGGCGGTGTCGAGCTCTACATGGGACCGAAATCGGTCGGCGGGCCCGACGACCTCGACCTCGCGATCCGCGAATTCATCGGCGAGGCCGACCACACCCTCGCGATCGCCGTGCAGGAGATCGACTCGCGGCCGATCGCCGAGGCGATCCTCGAGGCGAAACGCCGCGGGGTGCAGGTTCGGGTCATCCTCGAGGGCGACTACCTCACCGAGGAGAAGGCGCTCGCCGACCCGTGGAACAGCATGGGCGCGCACGAGGAGAACCGCATCATCCAGGGCGCGCTGCTCAAGGCGAAGGTCGACGTCATCAGCGACCTGAACAAGAAGATCTTCCACCAGAAGTTCATCGTGCGGGACTCCAGCAAGCCCAAGGCGGCCGTGCTCACCGGGTCGACGAACTTCACCCTGACCGACACCGGCACGAACGCCACCACGGGCATCGGCTCGGGACAGAACCTCAACCACATCGTCGTGCTGCACGGCCAGCGCGCGGCGACCGAGTACCTGCGCGAGTTCAACCGCATGCGGGCCGGCACCTTCGGCGACATGCACGAGCGCGTCGAGCCGAAGCCCAAGGAGTTCGACCTGCCCGCCGTGCGCATCAAGCCGCTGTTCGCGCCGCGGCACGGCCCCGAGATGGAGATCATGAAGCAGATGCTCAAGGCGAAGGACTCGATCGACTTCGCGATGTTCACGTTCTCGCAGTCGTCGGGCATCGACGACACGATGATCCGCATCCGCCCGCTCGTCGGCCGCATCCGCGGCGTGCTCGACCGCGACCAGGGCGCCGCGAAGTGGGCGGCGACGAGCGACCTCGGGCACGGCGACGTGCAGCTCTTCGCCAACAAGCGCAACACCGGGGTGCGCAAGCTGCACCACAAGCTCATGGTCATCGACGAGCGGCATGCTGATCGTCGGCAGCTTCAACTACACCGAGCCCGCGAACACCCTGAACGACGAGAACATCATCGTCATCGGAGACCTCGAGGAGGACGACGCGACGGCCGAGGCCGCCCAGCGCGAGCTCGCCGCCTACGCGCTCACCGAGATCGACCGCATCATCGCCGACCTGTCGACGCCGATCCCCGTCGTCTGATCTTCCGCAGGACTGACTGATCTTCTGAGCGCGTCTGATTGCCTTCAGACGGATGTCCCGCCGCCGACGGGAGACGTCGGGGCGGGACATCCGCAGCTCGACCTCGATCAGGCCCGCGTGAGGTACGCCTCGATGCGGTCGAAGGCGCCGACCCACACCATCGTCTCGAAGAAGTCGCGCACCTCGGGCGTCGGGAATCCGGTCTGCACGACCGTCACGAGGGTGCCGCCGTCGACCGCCTCGAACGTGATCTCGACGTGCGTCGTCATCTCCTGGCCGCTCGGGTCGCTGCCCGTCGACTCGGTGACGAGCCGGTGCGGCCGGTCGATCTCGAGGAAGGTCTGCACCTCGGTGAACAGGTTGTCGCGGTCGGGACCCCAGACCGCCTTCTGCGTGCCGCCGACGCGCAGGTCGACCTCGATCTCGACGATGCCGCGGCTCTTCGTCGAGGATCGAGATACCAGATCTTCTGCTTCTCGGCATCGGTGTAGGCGTCGAAGACCGCCTCGGGGCTCGCCGGCAGCTGTCGCGTCAGGCGCAGGCCGATCGTCTCGCTCGTTTCGGTGTCGCTCATGATTCCGTTCCTTTCGTTTCGTGCGTCGTTTCGGGGTGCAGGGTGAAGTACGCCTCGAGACCGTCGAGTCGGCGCTCCCAGAGACGCTGGTAGAAGCTGATCCACGCCATGGCGTCGTCCAATCGCTCGGTTCCGAGCCGGCACTGCCGCACCCGGCCGACCTTCTCGGTCGTCACGAGCCCGGCGGACTCGAGCACGTCGACGTGCTTGCGGATGCCGGTGAGCGTCATGCCCGCCGGCATCGCCAGCTCGGTGATCGTGGCCGGGCCGTCGCCGAGGCGGGTGAGGATGCCCCGGCGCGTCTCGTCGGCGAGGGCCGCGAACGCCCGATCGAGTAGCTGTTGCTGAACCATGTGGTTCAGTGTAGAACACTGAACCAAAAAGTTCAATGTTTGGGAGGCATGCGTCCGGCGCACCGCGGTGATGTGCCGCGCCACCCGGCCGGTCGCGCTGCGCGACACGCTGGGGCGTGCTTGCTCCCGCGCGACCGCGGGCGGCGATCGCAGCGCGCAACTCAGGAGAATTGCGCCGATGCCCCGCGTCAGCGGGGCATGTCGACCAATCTCCTGAGTTGCGACCACCTATGGCGCCGGGTCGGCGGCGCGATCACATGGTGTCGAGGATCGCGACCAGGTGCTCGAACGTCGTGTTGGGGTTGACGATCGCGAAGCGGGTGTTGGGCCGGCCCGCGTGCGAGCTCGGCGTCACGAACGCCTTCTGCTCGTCGAGCAGCCGAGCCGACCACCTGTCGTAGTCGGCCTTCGTCCAGCCCTCGCGCTCGAACACCACGACCGAGAGCTGCGGGTCGCGCACGAGCGAGAAGCCCTCGCGCGACTCGATCTCGCGGGCGATGTCGGCGGCGACGGTGATCGAGTGGCCGATCGCCTCGCGGTAGGCCGCGCCGCCGTAGGTCGCGAGCGAGAACCAGAACGGCAGGCCTCGGGCGCGCCGGGTGAGGTGCGCGGCGTAGTCCGACGGGCTCCACTCGCTCGTCTCGGTGAGGGTGTCGAGGTACTCGGCGTGCTGGGTGTGCGCGCGGCGCCCCGCCTCGGGGTCGCGGTAGATGAGCGCGCACGCGTCGAACGGGGCGAACAGCCACTTGTGCGGATCGACGATCACCGAGTCGGCGTGCTCGACGCCCGCGAAGCGGTCGCGGGCGAGCGGCGAGAGCATCGCGGCGAGCCCGTAGGCGCCGTCGACGTGCAGCCAGAAGTCGAAGTCGGCCTTGAGCGCGGCGATCGAGGCGACGTCGTCGACGATGCCGAAGTTGGTCGAGCCCGCGGTCGCCACGACGGCGAAGACGGATGCCCCGTGCTCGGCCAGTGCCGTGCGCACGTCGTCGCCCCGCAGCATGCCGTCGGCGGCGGGCTTCACGGGCACGACGTCGACGTCCATGACGCGCGCGGCCGAGGCGATCGAGGAGTGCGCTTCTGCGCTGCAGACGATCTTCCAGCGGCCGCCGGGCGGGGCCGGGGTCGGGGCATCCGCACCGGCGCCACCGGCGCAGCCGCCGAAGCAGCCGCCGCAGCGAGCACGTGCCGCGCGTGGTCGCGCGCCGCGACGAGCGCCGACAGGTTGCCGAGCGTGCCGCCCTGCACGAACACGCCGCCCGCGGTCGCGGGCAGGCCGAACTCACCGGCGAGCCACGAGAGCACCTGGTTCTCGGCGTACACGGCGCCGGCGCCCTCGAGCCACGAGCCGCCGTAGAGCGCGCTCGCCGAGACGACGAGGTCGAACGCCGTCGCCGCCTTCGTGGGCGCGGTCGGGATGAACGAGAGGTACTGCGGGTGGTCGGTCGTGATGCACGCCGGCGCGAGCACGTGCTCGAAGACCGACAGGGCCTTGGCGGCGCCGATGCCGCCCTCGGTGATGGTGCGCCCGGCGAGGCGGGTGAGCTCGGCCTCGGTGCTCGGCTTGTCGAGCGGGGTGTCGTCGCTGAGGATGCGGCGGCGCGAGTAGTCGAGCACGAGGTCGACGAGGTGCTCGGTCTCGTTCGAGGTGGTGTGCATGCGGGTCGCCGCTGCGGGCTCGTGCCGTGCGTTCATGGGTGGATCCTCTCAACTGCCGGGCCCAGAGCTGGCCGCGGGCCCGTAGAAGGGTTGCACACCGCGATGCGAATCCACAAAAAGGCGCCA
>CAWILI010000035.1:0-14851 GCA_963836825.1 uncultured Actinomycetota bacterium | reverse complement strand
CCCGCGCCCCCTCCACGTTTAACTTGAGCGTACCCAACTCAAGTTCCCAGGAGGATTGGTGCCCGAAGACTTCAACCCCGAAGCCGGCGCGAACTCGTTCGACGAGTTCCTGTCCCGGTATCTCGCAGGTGAGCAGGCGCGTCAGGCTCGGTCGATCGACCTCAGCCGGTTCCTGACCGCCCGCACGCAAGGCATCCTGCAGCAGGCAGGACGCTTCGCGCTCGAGCGCGGCCAGACCGAGCTCGACGCCCTGCACATCCTGCGCGTGATCGCCGAAGACGACAGCGTGAAGCAGGCCGTCGAGCGCATCGGCGTCGCCCCCGAGCGGCTCATCACCGCGACCGAGGCGCGCCTGCCCGCGGCATCCGAGACCGCTGACATCAACGCGGCCACGATCACGCCGAGCGCCAGCCGCGCGCTGTTCCACGCGTACCAGGTCGCGCGCTCGGCCGGCTCGACGTACATCGACCCCGAGCACCTCTTCTTCGCGCTCGTGCTGGGGCAGGATGCCCCCGCCGGCCAGGTGCTGGCGCGCGCCGGCGTCACCGCCGAGGCCCTCACGCAGGGCATGCGCGAGACCGTCGACGCCGGTACCGACGAGGACGGGTCTCGATACGGCGCTGACGCGCCGACTCGACCGGCGGAGAGCGACACCCCGATGCTCGACAAGTTCGGCACCGACCTCACCGCCCTCGCCGAGAACGGCGAGCTCGACCCGGTGATCGGACGCGTCGACGAGATCGAGCAGACCATCGAGATCCTCAGCCGCCGCACGAAGAACAACCCCGTGCTGATCGGCGAGGCCGGCGTCGGCAAGACCGCGATCGTCGAGGGCCTCGCCCGCGCGATCGTCGAGGAGTCGGTGCCCGAGGCCCTGCTCGGCAAGCGAGTGATCTCGCTCGACCTGCCCGGCATGCTCGCCGGCACCCGCTACCGCGGCGACTTCGAGGAGCGCCTCACCAAGACCATGGAGGAGATCGCCGCGCACAAGGGCGAGCTCATCATCTTCATCGATGAGATCCACACCGTGGTCGGTGCGGGCGGCTCGGGCGACGGCGGCACCGACGCGGGCAACATCCTGAAGCCGCGCCTCGCGCGCGGCGAGCTGCACCTCGTGGGTGCGACCACGCTCAAGGAGTACCGCACCATCGAGAAGGACCCCGCGCTCGAGCGCCGGTTCCAGCCGGTGAAGGTCGGCGAGCCCTCGATCGAGGACGCCGTGCTGATCCTGCACGGACTCAAGCCCGCGTACGAGGAGCACCACGGCGTCGAGTACACGGATGCCGCGCTGCGGGCGTCCGTCGAGCTCAGCGCCCGCTACCTCACCGACCGGGTGCTTCCCGACAAGGCCATCGACCTCATCGACCAGGCCGGGGCGCGGCTGCGCCTGCGGCTCGGCGTGAAGACGGATGTCTCCGCGCTCATCGCGCGGCTCGCCGACCTCGAGGCGGACAAGAACGCCGCCGTCGGCGCCGAGCACTACGAGGAGGCGTCGCGCATCCGCGACGAGATCTCGAAGGTGCAGGCGAAGCTCGACGAGGCGACCGCGAAGGGCCGCGTCGCGGCATCCGCTGACGCCCCTTCGACCGTGATCGACGAGGCCGAGATCGCCGCGGTGATCTCGCGGGCCACCGGGATTCCGGTGAACCGCCTCACCGAGAGCGAGCGCGAGCGCCTCGGCGACCTCGAGGGCGAGCTGCACGCGCGCGTCATCGGCCAGGACGACGCGGTCACCGCGGTCGCGAAGGCCGTGCGCCGCAGCCGCACCGGCATGGGCGACGCCAAGCGTCCGGTCGGGTCGTTCCTGTTCCTCGGGCCGACGGGTGTCGGCAAGACCGAGCTGGCGCGTGCGCTGGCGTCGTCGCTCTTCGACGACGAGCAGGCGATCGTGCGCTTCGACATGAGCGAGTTCGGCGAGCGGCACACCGTGTCGCGGCTCGTCGGCGCCCCTCCCGGCTATGTCGGTTACGACGAGGCCGGGCAGCTCACCGAGCGCGTGCGGCGCAACCCGTACTCGATCGTGCTGTTCGACGAGATCGAGAAGGCGCACCCCGACGTGTTCAACCTGCTGCTGCAGGTGCTCGACGACGGACGCCTGACCGACGGCCAGGGTCGCACGGTCGACTTCCGCAACACGGTGATCGTGATGACCTCGAACCTCGGTTCGGAGTTCCTCGCGTCGCGCTCGGGTGCGCTCGGGTTCGTCGCGGGCACGGATGCCTCGGGCTTCTCGTCTGCGGACGACGTGCGCAACCGCGTCATGGGCAAGGTGCGCGAGGCCATGCGGCCCGAGTTCCTGAACCGCATCGACGAGATCGTGCTGTTCCAGAAGCTCGGCGCGTCGGAGCTGTCGCAGATCGTCGGCTCATGCTCGGCGCGACCGCGACGCGGCTCGCCGCGCGCGAGGTCGAGTTCGAGGTGACGGATGCCGCGGTGGCGCTCCTCGCGGAGCTCGGCTACGAGCCCGAGTACGGTGCCCGTCCGCTGCGTCGCGTGATCCAGCGCGAGATCGACGACCGCATCAGCGACCTGTTCGTGAGCGGTGCGCTCGGCGACGGCGAGGGCGTGCGCGTGGATGCCGCCGACGGCGCGTTCGTCGTGGTGCCGGTGCCGCGCGCGACCGTGGAGCTGCCGCCGCGGCGTAGCCGCGGCATCCGGCGGTACCGAAGTACCGAAGCGCCGAGCGCCGAGTACCGAAGCATCCCGGCACCGAAGGCCCGGTCCTCATCACGAGGGCCGGGCCTTCGTCGTGGTCACTGAGGTCACTTCAGGGCAGGCACCGATAACGTGAGGCCGCCTCAGGTTTAGCATTGGAGGCGAACCGTGAGATGCAGGCCATGTCAGCAGAGCAGGGCGAGCGCAAGCAGCCGAACGAGACCAGCGGGACGACGAATCCGCGACCGGTGTGGCGCCGAGCGGGCGTGTGGGTCGGAGGCGTCGTTGCGGCGGCACTCGCGACTGTCCTCGCCGGAACGCTCACCCAGGGCTTCGGGTGGTTCGAGACCGTGGCGATCAACTCGCAGGGAGAGCCCGTCGACGTCCGAGTCGATGCCGAGGCCCGCATGGATGACGTGGTCCTGTCGCCGGACGCGACGCTGTCGTCGAGCGAGCTCGCCCAGCTTGCAGAGGCGAGCGCCGAGGAGCAGATCGCGTGGCTCCAGGAGCACGAGCACGGTGCGGTGTCGGGAACGCGAAGGGTCACGTTGTATCTCACGGGCAACCGCGCCGGCACGGTCCGAATCACAGACGTGACCTCGGTGGAGACCTGCGAACCGATCTCGCGGGGGACGCTCGTGCGGATGTTCTCCGGCCGGGGTGCCGGCGTCGAGTCCGAGATCGTGAACATCGATGTCGGCCAGGGCCCGTCCGATGCGTACGCCTATGACGCGAGTGGCAATCAGAAGGACTACTTCCCTGAGCGCACGATCACGCTCGCGCGCGATGAGGAGGTCCCGCTCGTCGTCGACATGGTCCCCGACTTCTCCGGATCGATCTGCGAGGTCGAGCTGGAGCTGACGGTGTGGGACGGGAATGCTGAGCGACAAGTCCCGGTCTCCGGCCCCGACGGTCCGTTCGTCGTCATGTCGATCGAGCTCGAAGAGGACGAGGGCGAGTACGGCACGGTCTACCTCGGCGGCGAGATCTGCCGTCGATACGTGACCGCGACGCCGGATTGGGGCTTCAATCCGCCCTGCGGCGAAGGCAACTTCGCGGACCGGTGACGCCCGGCTGCGAGCTACCGGCCCATCGAGCCCGGGCCGCCCTTGAAGGGGCCGACCACGTCGTGCGTGATCCATCCCCCGTAGAAGTGGCCGGGCTTGGAACGACCGTCTCGCCGTCGACGGTGCAGCGATCGACGCGGCCCGCGTACACGGCGATCCGCCCGGTCAACACCTCGAACCCGGGCGACGGCGACGGGTAGTCCCATGCCGCGCGCTCGGCCCGGCGCCCGCCGGCGAGCAGGTCGAATAGCTGGCCACCCCCTTGAACTCACAGAATGATCCAGCCGTGGCCCCGCGCCACGGATCCCGGTGCAAGGCCGTCGACCGGCAGGTCGTACGACGGACGATGGCTCATCTCGAGCACGCGCACGACGTCGGACATCTCCACCAGTACGGCGCCCTCAAGCTCGGCCGTGACGCGCACGTCGATCGCCTCGACGGCCCGCGGGCGCGATCCGTCCGCACACAGACTCCTCTTCAGGCCCGGTCGGCAGCGGACTGGGTCGCATGCGCCGGATGCTACGCCGGGGATCTCCGGGTCACCCATGTGGTGGGAGCCGGCGGGCCGGTGGAATGCCCGGCCCTCCTCGCGAGGGCCGGGCATTCGCTTGTCGGAGTTCAGCGCGAGATCACCTTCGGTGCCGACACCGCCTTGAGCCCGTGGATGCCGAACTCATGGCCGTATCCCGACGCCTTGGTGCCGCCGAACGGCACGCTCGGGTTCAGCGCGCCGTGCTGGTTGATCCACACCGTGCCGGCCTGGATGCGCCGCGCGACCTCGACCGCACGATCGGGGTCGCTCGACCAGACGGAGGCGCCGAGGCCCTGCTCGGACGCGTTCGCCCGAGCGACGGCGTCGTCGACGTCCGCGTACTTGAGCACCGGAATGACCGGGCCGAACTGCTCCTCATCGACGAGCGCCGCGCCGTCGTCGATGTCGGCCACCACGGTGGCACGGTAGAAGAGCGGACCGAGCTCGGGCGCGGGCTCGCCACCGGTGACGATGCGAGCACCACGCTCACGCGCATCGTCGACGAGACGGCTGACGATGTCGAACTGCTTCTCGTTCTGCAGCGGACCGAGCACGTTGCCCTCATCGAGCCCGCGGCCCATGGGCATGGTGCTCGCCAACCCGGCGAGCGTGTCGACGACCTCGTCGTACACCGACTCGTGCACGTAGAGCCGCTTCAACGAGGCACAGGTCTGGCCGCTGTTGATGAAGCAACCCCAGAACAGGTTCTCGGCGATCGCCTGCACGTCGGTGCCGGGCAGGACGATGCCGGCATCGTTGCCGCCGAGCTCGAGCGTGAGCCGAGCGAGGTTGTGCGCCGAAGACTCGACGATCCTCCGGCCAGTCGCGGTCGACCCGGTGAACATGATCTTGTCGAGGTCGCGGTGGGCCGCGATGGCGGCGCCGACCTCGCGGTCGCCCGAGATCGCGGTGAGCACGCCGGCCGGAAGGTGGCGGTTGAAGACCTCCACGAGCGCGAGCACCGAGAGCGGCGTGTACTCGCTCGGCTTGACGACGACCGTGTTGCCCATGCGCAGCGACGGCGCGATCTGCCAGACCGAGATCATCATCGGCCAGTTCCACGGGCCGATGGCGCCGACCACCCCGAGCGGCTCGAAGTGCAGCTCTGCGCGAGCGCTTCCGTCTTCGAATACCACCTCGGGTTCGATCGGCGTGTCCGCGGCGTTCCGCGTCCATGCGGCACAGGCGCCGACCTCGAAGCGGGCATTCGGCCCGTTCAGCGGCTTTCCCTGCTCGCGTGACAGCAGCACGGCGAGCTCCTCGGCGTTCGCCTCGATGTCGTCGGCGATGGCGTTCAGGATGCGGCTCCGCTCTGCGTGCCCCACCGCGGCCCAGGCCGGCTGCGCGGCACGGGCGGTCGCGATCGCGGCATCGAGGTCGGCGAGGGTGTGCACTGGTGCGTAGCCGATGATCTCTCGCGTCGCGGCATCCGGAATGGGACGACCGTGCTCGCGGTCGGCGGAGACCGCCTCGAGGATGGTGGTGGATTGTGTCGTTGGCATGATTGCTCCGTGTCTGTCGGGCGCGAGTGGCTATTCGGCGGGGTGGACGGTCTCGTTGAGCACGGTGAAGCGGCTGTCGAACGGCAGGTGCACCGGCGCGAGGGTGGGGCCGTCCCAGCAGAACATCCGGCCGATGGATCGCTGATTGGCGAGGTCGATCAGCACGAACGACTCGACCGGCTTGACGGTCTCGCTCCAGTGCAGCATCACGATTCCGTCGCCCAGCGCGTACACGGTCGCCGGATCGACGTCGGCGAGCCCCTGTTCCGCACCGCGGATGCAGTGCCACACGAAGGTTCCACCGTTCAGATAGATGTGCTCGTAGTACTCCGACGGGCTGTAGCGGTAGCCGATGCGCTTGCCCACCAGCGCATCCGACCGTCGGAGCGGCTCGATGGTACCGGTGCCGGCGATGCGACCGCGTGAGGATCTCGGTGTGCATTCGCACCGAACCATCGCGATCGACGAAGGTCGAGTCGGCGACGGTCACACGCCCGTCGTTGCGGTCGATGACCATCGAGACGTCGCTCGAGTGCGCGCCCTCGCCCTTGATGAAGTCGACGAAGTAGACACCGTCGCGGGCCTCGACGGCTCGGAAGGGGTGGCTACCTGTCGCACCGACGCCGTCGCCTTCGGTGATGGTCCAGGTGACGGTGTCGGCGTCGAAGCGGTGCGCGATCGTCCATCCGTTGTCGAAGACGATGTCGACCTCGGCTCCGTCGAGGCCGGAGGACGCCGGGAGGCTGGGGGCGCCGAAGCCCTCGAGCATCGCGGTGACGTCGGGCCACTCGTCGACGGGAATGTACTGCTGATCACTGCGGCTGGCTGCCTGCGTGGAGTTGCTCATGGTGGGTCCTTCCTTGGTGGAGTGAAGTTCAGAGGTCAGGCGACGGCGGTCGTCACCGTCTTGTAGTCGATGTCCTTCTTGAACACCGGCAGGAGGGCACCGAGCGTGAACGCGATCGGGATGAACCAGAGCAGGAGCTTGGCCGTGGCGCCCTCGCTGAAGAGCATCGCGTCGTAGTTCTGCAGTGCGATGACGAGGACCGCGGCCACGAGGATGAACGACACGATGGGGGCGACCTTCGTCGTCCAGAAGCCGCGCTCCACCTTCTCGCGGATGAAGAAGGCGATGATCGCGAGCGAAGCCAGCGCCATCATGACGATGAACCCGACGGTTCCCAGGGCGACGAACCAGGCGTAGACGACCTCGATGGGGTCGGCGCCGGCGAGCAGGAAGCCGGTGACGATGACCGCGACGATGACCCCGTTGGCGAGCGCCGCTGCAGCCGGAGCCTGTGAACGCCGGCTGACCCGGGCGAGCGGCTTGGGCAGCACCCCGGCTCGGGCCAGGGCGAATCCGTAGCGGGCGAACATGTTCTGCATGCCGATGAGCATCGCGATGAAGCTCGACACGACGAGCACCTGCATCGTGACGTCGAGCCACGGGCCGACGTACGTCGAGGCGAGGCCGAAGATGATGCCCGCGAGGTCGTCGGTGGCCGCCTGCTGCACCATGTCGGGCCCGACCGCGTAGCTGACCGCCCAGGTGGCGACCGTGTAGAAGATCGCGACGAAGAGGATCACGGCGTAGAGCGCGAGCGGGATGGTGCGGCGAGGGTTGCGTGCCTCTTCACTGAACACGGTGGTCGCCTCGAAGGTGGTGAAGCAGGCGAAGACGAAGAGCACCGCGACCCCGAATCCCGGGTTGGCGAGCAGTGAGGGGCTGAAGCTCTCGAGCGAGGGGGCGTTGCCGCCTGCTCCGACGATGATGCCGATCACGAGGATGGCCACCACGGCGATCTCGAGCACCAGGAGGATGCCGAGGATCTTGAGGTTGAGGTCGACACCGCGCATCGCGAGCACCGTGGTGAGGGCGATGAAGGCGAGGGCCCAGACCCACACGGGAAGGTCGATGCCGAGCCACCGTGCGACCAGTTGCTGGGCGAACACGCCGAACTGGGCCCAGAAGCCGACTTGCAGCGCGATGTACGTCACGATGACGATGCCCGCCGCACCCGTCGCAGCATGCCGGCCGAGCCCCCGCGCGATGTAGGCGACGAATCCGCCGGCATGAACGATATGCCGGCTCATCTTGAGGTACCCGACAGCGAAGAGCGCGATGACGAGCGCGACCATGATGTAGACCAACGGCACGCCGGGGCCCATGATCGAGAACAGCACCGGGCCTGCGCCGACGAATGCGGCCATGGGTGCTGCGGCGGCGATGACGAAGAAGGCGATGCCGACGAAGCCGAGGCTGTTCGGCTTCAGGGCAGTGCCCGGCGAGGCATCCCTCGAAATGGGCTTGGGTTCGGTGCTGGTGGTCATGACGTCCTCCTTTGGACTTCAAGTGGTTCTGTGTGCGTGCGCGGACCGGTGCCGACCGGTCAGGCGCTGATGGCCAGGAGACGCTCGCCGGCGGCGGTGTACTCCGTGACGATGCGGCGCGCCTCGACGAGACCGCCCTCGATGGCGCCGTCGATGAAGCCACCCCAACCGCGGGCGTAGTCGGCGCCGGCGAATCGGATTCGGCCCTCGCCGGAGTGGAAATCTCCCAGCGCTCCCGAGAGAAATCCCGGCTTGTGCATCGGCCAGGTCTCGCCGGCGAATTGGTCGGCCACCCAGTCGTGCGCCTCCACGGCGGTGACGCGTGCTCCCGGGATGAGCCGTCCGATGACCTCCTCGATTGCGCCGACGTCGGTCGGATCGATCGCCGACGCGTCGGGTCCGAAGCCGATGACGATGATGCCGTCGCCGTCGGGGTACTCGCCCTGGAAGAAGTTGAGCGGCCAGTCCTTCTCGCCGAACGCGACGAACGGTTCGGTCACGCCCTCGAGTCGGAACCACACCTTCGTGCCCAGGCCCGATTGCCCCTCGAGGGCCGCCGCCCGCATGGGCTGGGGGAGCTCAGGGGTGATCCCGACTCGCGACAATGTCGCGAGCGGGAAGGTGATGATCGCGTAGCGCGCGGAGTGGGTCTGGCCGTCAACGGTCGCTACTCGAACGGAATCGTCGTCGTGCTGGATCGACTCGACGACCGCGCCGTACCGAAGGTCGGCGTCAGTGTCATCCGCGATCGCCTGCGCCAGGCGGCCGGTGCCGCCGTCGACCTTGTACGACGCGCACGCCTCGAAGTTGAGTGCCCAGTCGCCATTGGTCAGCGCGACCCAACGGAGCGCTTGCGTGAACGCGGTGTGATCGATCGAACCATTGACGTTGAGCGTCCAGAACGTCTCGAGAAGTGCCTGCTCGGCGGCGGGCAGCTCGAGGGCGGCGATTCGCTCGCCGATGGTCGCCTGGTCGAGGGCCTCGACCGCCGCCCGCTGCTCCAACGGTTGGAATGGGCGTGGAAAGACACGCCGCGCGTCGGCCGTCAGGCGCCGATTCGGCTCATCGAGTCGTGCGATGAGCGCGTCGGGATCGCCGGACTTCGGCCCGCCGTCCTCCCACCAGTGGGCCACGGTGGGCGCCGGACTCGGCACGATTCCGATGCCGTAGCGAGCGAGTTCCGCCCACACGTGCGGCTGCGTCCAGTGCACCCACGTACCGCCGAGTTCGAGGCCGCGGCCGAGGCCCTCGGCGTACCAGGTTCGACCGCCGATACGATCGCGAGCCTCGAGAATGCGCACGGAGAGCCCTCGCTGAGTGAGCTCGCGGGCGGCGGTCAAGCCGGCGAAACCGGCACCGAGCACGAGTACATCGACATCGGTTGACCGTGAGGCGTGGGCGAGACAAGGGAGCGTTCAGAGACATCGTCGTTTCCTTCGCAGGGGGAGCATCGCCGCGTGTCAAGCACAAACTAAGCAGATGCTGAGGTTGGATTGGGATAAGCTAAGCACATGCTTAGTTACGTGTCAACGGCCGACGGACCGGAATCGAGGCGCTTGCCTACACTGGAGCGCATGACGGACCCCGGGCGGCGGCCACTCAACCACGGTGACGGCAAGGAGGCGCTGCTCGGAGCGACCGTGCGAGTCGTCGCCACGAAGGGCATGCGGGGGATGACGTTCCGCGCCGTCGCCGATGAGGCCGGCGTCAACAACACGCTCATCGCGCACCACTTCGGGACACGGGACCGCCTTCTGGCCGCTGCGCTCGAGTGGTCGATGGAGCGCTCCATCGGGTTGGCGAACCTCGGCGAGTACGCCAGCGATGCCGAGGCTTTCCGATCCGCCCTGATCGAGAACGTCCTCTCAGAGCCTGCACTGCAGGTCTTCCAGTTCGAGATGGTCCTCGAGTCGAGCCGGCGGCCCGACCTCCAGCCGGCGGTCCGCAAGCTGTACCAGCGCTATGTCAGCGAACTCGCGCAAGGGCGATCGCTTCTCGGCATGTCGAGCAGCGAGGGCCTCGACCGCGCGATGTTCGCTGCGCTCGACGGGTTGGTGCTGCAGTACCTGAGCCATGCCATCTCGGCGGAGGAGCTCGCCGAAGCCGTCGATGCGCTTGGTGCTGCGGTAGCGGGCGGCACGCAGGCCTGAGGCACGCGTGGCATCGCTTATGCTCGGGGCACCCGCTGCTCGCCTCGCGGCCGGTTCTGGGCGCGACGGTTCAGATCGCGGCCCATCCCATCCGGTGGTCGAGTGCGCGCCAGCGCCTATCGAGACCCCGCACCTCGACAGCCCGACGCTCCTGACGAAGACCGCGCCTGAGCGCGCTACGCCATGGTGTCGGCGTGCCGGTGAACGACGCGCCACGCGCCGTCGTCACGCCGGTACACCTGCGTCGCGCGCAGGGTGAATGTGCGCGGCTCGCCGTCGATCGAAGCTGAGATGCGCTCGTAGCCCACGGTGTAGGCCATGTCGTCGACGACTTCGAACGAGATCAGCTCGAGCGCATAGTCGGTGCACTCCGAGAAGCTCGTCGAGAGCAACTCGAATGCCTCAACCAGCTGTTCTCGGCCCACCGCATTCCGCCAGGCGCCGAGCACGCTCACCGGCTCGACTCGGGACCAGATCTCCCGACGCGGCCCGTCATCGCCACTCATCATGGCCCGCTCGGCATCGACCAGGTCGCTCTCCACCCAGGTCAGGAACTCGTCACGCTCACTCATGGGTTCAGGATGCCCCTGCTCCGCGACGCGCACAACGGCGAGAAAGAATGTGAGCTAGCCTCAAGTTTGGATGGCGACGATTCTCCCTGAACGTGGGTGTGATGATGTGGCACGAGGTCTTGACCGATGCGCAGCAGGGTCGACGGCTCGCCGTTCTGGGAGTCGTTGTTGCCACGTGGCTCACCCTCAGCGGATGCAGCGCTGGGACATCCGGCACGTCGGAGACCGCGACGTCTACGACGCCCTCACCGACGACCGCGATCCACAGCGGTGAGGTCGAGTTCGACGGGAACACCGTGTCGTACTCATGCGCCGGTGAGGGAAGCCCGGCCGTCATGCTGGAAGCCGGCTCCGACTCGCCCGGTACGGATTCGTGGCCGCCGGCATTCATCGCATCGATCGCCGAGGAGACGACCGTGTGCACGTACGATCGGCTCGGCACCGGTAGCGGGAGCAGCGCCCCTCCCGATCAGCCCCGCATCTTCGAGGATCTCGTGGGCATCCTCGACGGGGTGCTCGCTGCCCTCGAACTGGAGCCTCCCTATGTGATGGCGGGGCAGTCCGCCGGGGGCAACATCGTGATCGCGTACGCCGAAGCTCATCCCGACCGGGTCGCGGCTCTCGTGCCGATCGAGGCATACCACGACGACCCCGCGGAGGTCATGGCCTGGCAGGCCGACGAGGGGTTCACCTGGGAGGACAACCCCGAGCACATCGACATCGTGGGGGTTGCTGTGGAACAGGATGCGTACGTGATGCCGTTCGGCGAGTTCCCGGTGCTCGTCATCACCGCGACGGAGGATGGCCCCGAGGCTGCAGAGAATCAGGCCCACTGGCTGGGCTCTCACCCGACTCCCGGCAGGTGGTCATCGAGGGTCCTCACGACATCCAGGAGACAGCGCCAGAGGAAGTGGCTGCCGAGATCGTGGACCTCGTCGCCGGCCTCGAGTCGCAGTGACTCGCGCAGGCACCGAGCCAGCGCTCTCAATGGTGGAGCGACCGCTACCTACGCCCGGGGTGCCTCCGCGTTAGCGGAGCGACGCCGCGGCACTGCGATCACGCACACCACGCCGATGAGCGCGACGATCGGACTCGCGGTGAGCGCCGTCGACACCCACTGGCCGGTGAACAGGTAACTTGCGCCGAACAGTAGGGCCGGCGCTCCCACGAGCGGAGCCGTCCACCACCGGCCGCCGAGCACGATGCCGCACACGCCGGCGCCGAGGCCCACGAGCAGGCAGACGATGAAGAGCGGCGTCGGGTCGGAGATGGTCGTGTCGAAGCCGGCGCCATTGAGGGCCGCGGTGAGCGCGCCCAGCAGCACGCCGACCGCCGCTGCCACCGCCGCGATGGCCCAGACGATGAGCAGGATGACCCGCAGGGGACCGCGTGCGGTGTTCGGCGAGGTGGTCACGCCCGTCAGGTTACCGGGCGGACCCCGCTTCGCCGATCAGGCGCGTATAGTCGCCCGGTCGGTCTCCGCGTCGCTCGCGGCGCTGTCGGCGGCCAGCCGGTCGACGATCGCGGCGAGATCGGCGAAGCCGCCCGTGGCCTCCATGCGGACGGCCATGGCGCGGGCCGCGCGGCGGTAGCGCTCGTCGCGAAGCACCGAGCGGATGGCCCCGCGGAGGGTCTTCGGCTGCGGGGCGATCGCGCGGATGCGACGGCCGACGCCCGACCACGCGATGCGCGCGCCGACCTCGGGCTTGTCCTCTTGCCCGCCGCTCGCGACGATCGGCACGCCGTGGCGCAGCGCGTATTGCACGCCGCCGTATCCGGCGTTCGTGACGTAGACATCGGTCTTCGGCAGGAGTTCGTCGTACGGCAGGAACTCCGCTGCCCGGGCGTTCGCCGGCAGCGGCGGCAGCGTGTCGAGCGGCCGGCCGCCTGTCGCGACGACCACGAGCACGTCCTCATCGGCGAGCGCCTCGAGCGTCGGCCCGACGAGCTGGCCGAAGTCCTTGTTCGCGAACGTGCCCTGGGTCACGTGCACGACCGGCTTCGAACCGTCGAGGTCGCCCCACCAGTCGGGACGCGGCGCCGTCGAACCCGGCGCCGAGATCGGCCCGACGAAGTGCAGCGTGTCGGGTGCGTCGGAACGGGGGTACTCGAACTCCGCCACCGTGAACTGTGCGATGGCGTCGGCGCGGCGCGACCAGTCGAGGACGGCACCGGGCATGTCGACGCCGTGCACCTCGCGGTACATCTCGTCGGCGCGGCGCTCTGTCGGTGCGAGGACGCGACCGGCGAGTGAGGCGAGCGCCGAGTTGCGCAGTCGGCCGAGGCCGCCGGCCATCGGGGCGATGGCCATGCCGTAGGGCGCGGTGTCGCGGCTGGCGAGTGAGAGCGGCAGTACGCCGCACACGACCACGGCAGGGCGCTCGGCGCGCGGATACCCCAGCACGACCGCTGCACCCGCGAAGGCCGGGTCGACGAGCAGCACGTCGGCGCGCTCGGCCCGATGCGCCGCCATGACGGCCTCGTGCTGGGCCGGAGCGGGTGACATGAAGACCTGCTCGATGTCGAAGGCGACGGATGCCGAACCCTTCAGGCCGACCCTCTCGGGGAAGCGCTCGTTGAGGTCGAGGCGGTCGTCGAAGTCGGCGAGGGGCGGCAGGGCGAGGAACTCGGCGCCGGCCTGCGACACCGCGTCGGCGAATCGGGCGCCGGTCAGGAAGCGAACGCGGTCGCCGCGATCGGCGAACCGGCGGGCGACCGCGAGCATGGGCGTCACGTGCCCGTGAATCGGAACGGTCGCGATGAGGATGGATGACATTGGTCCGTGCCTTTCGGTGGTATGCGATACAATCGAACCTAATTGAGGAGTATTCACTACTACGGCACCGGAGTCAATATGTCTGACACTGAAATTCGCACGCGCGTCTATCGATCTGATCTGCGACTGCGTCAGGCCGAAGAGACCACGGCGCAACATCATCGATGCCGCGGCCGAGCTCTTCAGCGAGCTCGGCTACGCCGGCACGACGCTCGCGAAGATCGCCAAGCGAGCGGGCGTCTCGGTCGAGACCGTGCAGAAGAACGGGCCCGAAGGCCGCGTTGATCCGGGCCGCGGTCGAGGTCAGGTCGTTCGGCGTCGAGGGCGACCGCGACGTGTTCGAGATCGCCTCCGCCCAGGCCCTGCTCGCGCTGACCGAGATCGACCAGGCGGCGCCGCTCGCCGCCCGAACGATGCTCGAGGTGAACGCCGCCTCGGCAGGTGTCTGGATGGCGCTCACCGGCGCCGCCCACGGCGACCCCGAGCTCCGCGCCTACTTCGACCTCTTCCTGCGAGACATCCGTCGGCAGAATTCTCGGCTCCTCGGCGTCCTCGCCGAGCGAGGTTGGCTGCGTGACGACATCGACTTCGAGCGCGCGGTCGACACGTGGGAGATCATCTCGTGCGTCGAGACGTACGTGCGGCTCGTCGTGCTCACCGGCCGCAGCCACGACGAGTACCGGGCGTGGTTCGAGCAGGCGGTCGACGAGATGATCCTCGCGCGCTGACGGTTCGGCGCGTGGACCTCCGCTGGTCTCGATACGCGCTTCGCGCTCCTCGGCCGGCGGCCGGTCACGCGGATGCAGTGGTGCGGGTCAACGATTGTGCGATGCCCTCCGCGTATGGCGTGGGCGTGACCCCGAACGTGCGCTCGAATGCGGTCGAGTCGAACTCGTACGGCGCCGTGTACTGGTAGGCCATCTCGAGCGTCTCGCGGGCGGCGCTCGAGAAGAGGGAACCGAATCGCATCGTGCCCGTCGACATCGTGCGGTGGCTGAGCCGGTCGCCGGCCGCGAGGGCGAGGTACTGCTCGCCGGTCAGGGCAGGGGCCGTCGGCAGGTGCCAGGTGCGCCCGCGGGCGCGATCGTCGGTTCCGAGTACGGCCAGCGCTGGGCCGATGTCGGGTGTATAGGTCATGGAGTGCGGCCGGCTGGCGTCGAACAGCCAGATCGGCGGCTTGCCGGCGAGGATGCGATCGATGACGAACATGTTGAACGCACTCGTAGTCGCGCCCGGTCCGTAGAAGTCGGCAGCGCGGCCCACCGT
>CAWILI010000034.1:0-40712 GCA_963836825.1 uncultured Actinomycetota bacterium | reverse complement strand
CGTTTAACTTGAGCGTACCCAACTCAAGTTCCCAGGAGGATTGGTGCCCGAAGACTTCAACCCCGAAGCCGGCGCGAGCTCGTTCGACGAGTTCCTGTCCCGGTACCTTGCGGGTGAGCAGGCGCGTCAGGCTCGGTCGATCGACCTCAGCCGGTTCCTGACCGCCCGCACGCAAGGCATCCTGCAGCAGGCAGGACGCTTCGCGCTCGAGCGCGGCCAGACCGAGCTCGACGCCCTGCACATCCTGCGCGTCATCGTCGAAGACGAGGCCGTGAAGCAGGCGATCGAGCGCATCGGCGTCGCCCCCGAGCGCATCATCACCGCGACCGAGGCACGCCTGCCCGGCTCGGGTGAGACGGCCGACATCAACTCGGCCACGATCACCCCGAGCGCGAGCCGCGCGCTGTTCCACAGCTACCAGGTCGCGCGCTCGTCCGGATCGACGTACATCGACCCCGAGCACCTCTTCTTCGCGCTCGTGCTGGGGCAGGATGCCCCTGCCGGCCAGGTGCTCGCGCGCGCCGGCGTCACCGCCGAGGCCCTCACGCAGGGCCTGCGCGAGACCGTCACCCCGGGTGCGCCCGGTGAGCAGGCGGATGTCGCGGGCAACACCGGCGCCGGAGCATCCGACACCCCCATGCTCGACAAGTTCGGCACCGACCTCACGGAGCTGGCCGAGAACGGCGAGCTCGACCCGGTGATCGGACGCGTCGACGAGATCGAGCAGACCATCGAGATCCTCAGCCGCCGCACCAAGAACAACCCCGTGCTGATCGGCGAGGCCGGCGTCGGCAAGACCGCGATCGTCGAGGGCCTCGCCCGCGCGATCGTCGAGGAGTCGGTGCCCGAGGCCCTGCTCGGCAAGCGAGTGATCTCGCTCGACCTGCCCGGCATGCTCGCCGGCACCCGCTACCGCGGCGACTTCGAGGAGCGCCTCACCAAGACCATGGAGGAGATCGCCGCGCACAAGGGCGAGCTCATCATCTTCATCGATGAGATCCACACCGTGGTCGGTGCGGGCGGCTCGGGCGACGGCGGCACCGACGCGGGCAACATCCTGAAGCCGCGCCTCGCGCGCGGCGAGCTGCACCTCGTGGGTGCGAC
Source organism: uncultured Actinomycetota bacterium (assembly GCA_963836825.1). Taxonomy (GTDB): domain Bacteria; phylum Actinomycetota; class Actinomycetes; order Actinomycetales; family Microbacteriaceae; genus Agromyces. Next base: position 39,608 of record CAWILI010000034.1, on the reverse strand, counting down.
CACGCTCAAGGAGTACCGCACCATCGAGAAGGACCCCGCGCTCGAGCGCCGGTTCCAGCCGGTGAAGGTCGGCGAGCCCTCGATCGAGGACGCCGTGCTGATCCTGCACGGGCTCAAGCCCGCGTACGAGGAGCACCACGGTGTCGAGTACACGGATGCCGCGCTGCGGGCTTCGGTCGAACTCTCGGCCCGCTACCTCACCGACCGGGTGCTGCCCGACAAGGCCATCGACCTCATCGACCAGGCCGGGGCGCGGCTGCGCCTGCGGCTCGGCGTGAAGACGGATGTCTCCGCGCTCATCGCGCGGCTCGCCGACCTCGAGGCCGACAAGAACGCCGCCGTCGGCGCCGAGCACTACGAGGAGGCCTCGCGCATCCGCGACGAGATCTCGAAGGTGCAGGCGAAGCTCGACGAGGCGACCGCGAAGGGCCGCGTCGCGGCATCCGCTGACGCCCCTTCGACCGTCGATCGACGAGGCCGAGATCGCCGCGGTGATCTCGCGGGCCACCGGCATTCCGGTGAACCGCCTCACCGAGAGCGAGCGCGAGCGCCTCGGCGACCTCGAGGGCGAGCTGCACGCGCGCGTCATCGGCCAGGACGACGCGGTCACCGCGGTCGCGAAGGCCGTGCGCCGCAGCCGCACCGGCATGGGCGACGCCAAGCGTCCGGTCGGATCGTTCCTGTTCCTCGGGCCGACGGGTGTCGGCAAGACCGAGCTGGCGCGTGCGCTGGCGTCGTCGCTCTTCGACGACGAGCAGGCGATCGTGCGCTTCGACATGAGCGAGTTCGGCGAGCGGCACACCGTGTCGCGGCTCGTCGGCGCCCCTCCCGGCTATGTCGGTTACGACGAGGCCGGGCAGCTCACCGAGCGCGTGCGGCGCAACCCGTACTCGATCGTGCTGTTCGACGAGATCGAGAAGGCGCACCCCGACGTGTTCAACCTGCTGCTGCAGGTGCTCGACGACGGACGCCTCACCGACGGCCAGGGTCGCACGGTCGACTTCCGCAACACGGTGATCGTGATGACCTCGAACCTCGGTTCGGAGTTCCTCGCGTCGCGCTCGGGTGCGCTCGGGTTCGTCGCATCGGCGCTGATGGCTCGGGTTTCGTCGTCGCAGGACGACGTGCGCAACCGCGTCATGGGCAAGGTGCGCGAGGCCATGCGGCCCGAGTTCCTGAACCGCATCGACGAGATCGTGCTGTTCCAGAAGCTCGGCGCCGACGAGCTCGCGCAGATCGTGCGGCTCATGCTCGGGGCATCCGCTGCTCGCCTCGCGGCCCGTGAGGTCGAGTTCGAGGTGACGGATGCCGCGGTGGCGCTCCTCGCGGAGCGCGGCTACGAGCCCGAGTACGGTGCCCGCCCGCTGCGTCGCGTGATCCAGCGCGAGATCGACGACCGCATCGCCGACCTGTTCGTCAGCGGCGCGCTCGGCGACGGCGAGGGCGTGCGAGTGGATGCCGCAGACGGCGAGTTCGTCGTCGCGCCGGTGCCGCGCGCGACCGTGCAGCTCGCCGCGTAACCCCTCCGGTGGTCGAGTAGGCGCGCCAGCGCCGTATCGAGACCCCGCAACCCGAACGCCCGGCCCTCATCACGAGGGCCGGGCGTTCGGCGTTCAGGAGACACCGGGTTGGATCAGCGTAGTGATCCGATCGCCACTTCCCGATTGCGCCGAATATAGTTATAGCTATAATCGAGGTATGACCGATCTGATCCGTACCGCCCGCGAGGAGCTGGGCCTCACCGGCTCCGACCTCGCGGAGCGCCTGGGGGTCACCGTTGGCGCGATATCGCAGATGGAGCGGTCAGAACGAGTGGGGCGCATCAAGCTCGAGACGCTCGAGCGCGCTCTCGATGCGATGGGGCGCCGTCTCAATATCGGGATGAGCCCCGACACCGCGTACGCCGACTACACGCCAGCGGCGATCACCGACCAGATCAACATCGCACTCGACGAGCGCGACACCAGCTACGCGCTTCGACTGATCAGCCACGCCGCGTCGGTGCTGCAAGACGAGCCTGACAAGATCACCGATACGGAACTGCGCACGCGACCGTCGCAGATCAAGGATGCCCGCTGGGAGCAGTTGTTCCGAGCTGTCTACGGCGACGCGATCCCAGCCAAGCGGCGGCCTGAGTGGGCGAAGCCGGCCAAGCTGAACCGCAGGTGGTACGTCTCCCGATTTGCGCCGCTCCGCGAGAAGGCCAAGATCTCGACCCCTGATCGCCTGCGCGAGCTCAACATCTACATCGACGCGAACTCCCTTTCGACGCGATGAACGGCGACTTCGACGCACGCGCCGTCCGTGCGCTCCTGGACGAGCTCGCACAGCGTCTCAGCGCGCGAGGGATTCGTGGAACCATCCGGGTCGCCGGTGGCGCCGCGATGTTGCTGCATTTCCCGACGACCCTGACGTGCGAGTCACGCGCGACATCGACGCGCTCATCGAGCCGAGCGACGAGGTTGAGGTGGTGGTCGCCGAGATGGCCGCGGATCTCGGTCTGCCATCACGGTGGCTGAACGCAGCCGGCAGCAGCTGGCTCCGTGTGGAGGCGGCTCCATCTGACGAAGCGGTGACGATCGCGATCGCGTCCGAGCGCGAGCTCATCGCCATGAAGATGTCGGCAGCGCGCGACAAGGACTTCGTCGACCTCGGCATTCTGGCGAGACACCTTGGCATCACCGACCCAGCCGAACTGGTCCGCATCGCCTACGACATCTACGGTGACGATGCCGTCGAACTGCCCGACGGCCCGAGAGTCCTACCTCTGGTATGCCGAAACCGTCATCGCAGAGGCGAAGCAGCCCGAAGACGCGCCGCCGCAAACGGTGACGGCGACGACTTGAGTCGTCCGGGAATCGCCAGCACTGTGCAGCGATCAGCGTGGCAGGAGAACCCGGACCTGGTCTCTGATCTCCCGCAGGATGTCGTCGACGGTGCGGGCGATGTTCGCCGGGGCCGCCATGCTGAGGAACATGATCGCGGAGACGACGTGCGCGAGCGTGGCGGCGTCACGGGGGTCGATGCGGTCGTCGCGGCGCAATACGGCGGCGATCGCTTCCTCGGTCTGCGTCGTCAGTGCAAGGGCGTCACGGTGGTGCGGCTCGTTCGCGTCGCAACACGGCGGCGATCGCTTCCTCGGTCTGGATGGTCAGCGTCGAGGGCGTCGCGGTGGTGCGGCTCTTCGGGGTCGCCGAAGACGAGCTCGCGCAGGTAGGTGCGCCCGTTGTCGATCTGGATGCGGTTGCACTCCACGACCGGACGGATGATCGCCATCACCGCGTCGAGCGCGTCGGGGATGCTCTCGGCGGCCGCCTTTCCCTCCTCGAGGGCGTCGGCGTAGCCGGAGTTCTGCACGAGCAGGAGCAGCTCGCCCTTGGTCTTGGCGTACAGGAACAGGGTGCCGGTGCCGATGTCGGCCTTCTCGGCGATCTGCTGCGTGGTGACGTCGTCGACACCGTGCTCGGTGAAGAGTTCGCGCGCGGCGGCGGTGATGCGTTCGAGCTTGACCTGCTTGTTCCGCTCGCGCCGGCCGACCGGTGGGGTGGCGAGTGGCATGACGGTGTCCTCCAAGACTGAATCTGACTGTGCTCAATGATGAGCATAGTTCGGGAGGATTCGGCCCTCCTTCACATAGGTCAACGCTTCGGACACCTCGTATGCGTGGACGGCGGAAGCGAACATCGACAGCTCGTCCGACATCGTCATGATCTCGTCGCCGTCGAAGAACGCCGCTCGCGCTGATGCGTCCGCGAAGCCGAGGATCAGCGAGGCGTGGAACCGCTGGTCGGTGGGGTTGTCGTGCGCGACGTCGGGCGTGTCCCAGAGCTTCTCGTTCCAGGGCATGAACACCTGGGTTCGCAGCTCGGTCATCACGCCGGTGTTCGCGAGAGCGGGCACGAGCTCGTCGGTGATGTGCTTCCGGAACGGTCGGGTGCCGACGCCTTCTCGTCGCCTGAGGTAGATCAGGGCTCGAGCTCCCGTTTTCTCGCCGGGCCCGGCGACGTCGTACCAGCGGGCCGAGCTCGGCGGCCCGGCGTAGAGCAGGGTGCGCCGGAACACGTTCACCTCGTCCTTGTACGCGAGCCTGGTCTGCTTCCGGCCCCGCAACGGCGAGAGCGCGGAGGCGAACGTGACCTCGGCGACCCCGTCGATCCTGCGATCTGCGGGAATGGCCGTCTCGACGCCGTGGGTGGCGGGCCACAGCCCGGGATTGGTTGCGGCGAGGTGGAGCTGCCGGTACTCGTCGAACCCCGGGGTTGCCGAGATGATCTTCGAGTGGGGGCCCTTCCAGTAGTCCATTCCCTGTTGGCGCGGCTGATCGGTGCGCATCCAGAGCAGGATCTATGACGCGAACGCCTTCTTCGTGTACGGAACCGTGGTGGTCATTGCTCTCGTCCTTCGGGTGAGTTCGGATGCCGGTCAGCGGGCGAGGAACTCGACCGCGACGGGGGCGAACTTCTCGTGGAACTGGAAGATGCCGCCGTGTCCGGAGCCGGGGTAGATGATCAGCTCGGACCCCGTGATGCGGCGGTGCAGGTCTTCGGAGAGGACCGAGGGCACCATGCGGTCGTTGTCGCCGTTGGCGATCAGGGTGGGCTGGGTGATCTTCGACAGGTCTGCGGGCGCCGAGCGTCCCCACTTCTTGATCGCCTTCAGCTGCGTCTGGAACGCCTTCACCGTGATCGGCGCGTCACGGTCGACGGTGCGCTCCTCGAGTCGCTCGACGAACGCCTTCGCGGCGCGCTTGCCCGCGGTGTCGCGGTTGAAGAACAGGAACTCCTTCGGGTCGGACCGGGTCAGGGTCGCCCGCAGCATGTCGAAGTAGGTGGTTCCGGCGACCTTGTCGATGTCCTTGCCGCCGGCGGGGCCGGTGCCGGTGAGGATGAGCTTGCGCACGAGGTCGGGGTGCTTGACCACGAGGGCCTGCGCGACCATGCCGCCGAGGGAGAAGGAGAAGATGTCGACCTTGTCGAAGCCGAGCGCCCTGATGAAGGTCACGGCGTCGTCGGCCATCGCCTCGATGCTGTCGGGAACCTCACCGGTGGAGGCGCCGACGCCGCGGTTGTCGAAGGTGATGACGTGGTGGTCCTTGGCGATGGGGTCGACGATGCGGGGGTCCCAGTTGTCCAGGGTCGCGGCGAGGTGGACGAAGAAGACGACGGGGATGCCGCCCTTCGGTCCCAGCTCGCGGTAGGCGTACGTGACGCCGCCGGCGTTGATCGTGCGGGCAGGCGCCTTCGCATACGACGTGATGACGGGCTGGTTCGAGGTGTTGGTGATGCTCATGATGGTTCTCCCTGTTGCTGTCGTTGAAACCGAGTACACTCAATTATGAGTGCACTCAATAAACTTGTCAAGGGTGCCTGCGGGCGGTTCTGCAGCAGCGTTCGGCCGACACGAAAGTGAGATATTGTCAGGTCTGGTAGCGACCTATCTCCCTGAACGTGGGTGTGATGATGTGGCACGAGGTCTTGACCGATGCGAAGCAGGGTCGGCGACTCGCCACCCTGGCAGTCATGGTTGCCACATGGCTCACCCTGAGCGGATGCAGCGCTGGGACATCCGGCCCGTCCCAGACCGAGCCGTCGACGACGCCCGCACCGACGACGCGGTCAACGAGCGGTGAGGTGGAGTTCGACGGGAACACCGTGTCGTACTCGTGCGCCGGCGAAGGCAGCCCCGCCGTGATGCTGGAAGCCGGCTCCGACTCGCCCGGTACGGATTCGTGGCCGTCGGCATTCATCGCACCGATCGCCGAGGAGACGACGGTGTGCACCTACGATCGGCTCGGCACCGGGAGCGGCAGCAGCGCGCCTCCCGATCAGCCCCGCATCTTCGAGGATCTCGTGGGCGTTCTCGACGGAGTGCTCGCCGCTCTCGAGCTGGAGCCTCCCTACGTGATGGCCGGGCAGTCCGCCGGGGGCAACGTCGTGGTCGCATATGCCGAGGCTCATCCAGACCGAGTCGCGGCGCTCGTGCCGATCGAGGCCTACCACGACGACCCTGCAGAGGTCATGGCGTGGCAGGCCGACGAGGGGTTCACCTGGGAGGACAACCCCGAGCACATCGACATCGTGGGGGTTGCCGTGGAACAGGATGCGTACGCGATGCCGTTCGGCGAGTTCCCGGTGCTCGTCATCAGTGCGACGGAGGACGGCCCCCAGGCGGCCGAGAATCAGGCCCACTGGCTGGGAATCTCGCCCGACTCCCGGCAGGTGGTCATCGAGGGTCCGCACGACATCCAGGAGACAGCCCCGCAAGAAGTGGCTGCCGAGATCGTCGACCTGCTCGCGGGGCTCGAGCCGCAGTGACTCGCGCAGTCACCGAGCCAGCGCTCCCAAGGCGAAGCGACCGCCCCTACCTATCGCCCGGGGAGCCTCCGCCGCAGCCGAGCGACGCCGCGGCACCGCGATCACGCACACCACGCCGACGAGCGCGACGATCGGACTCAGCGGTGAGCGCCGTCGACACCCACTGGCCGGTGAACAGGTAGCTTGCGCCGAACAGCAGGGCCGGCGCTGCCACGAGCGGAGCCGTCCACCACCGGCCGCCGAGCAGGATGCCGCACACGCCGGCGCCGAGGCTCACAGCAGGCAGAGGATGAAGAGCGGCGTCGGGTTCGAGAAGGTCGTGTCGAAGCCGGCGCCGTTGAGCGCCGCGGTGAGCGCGCCGAACAGGATGCCGACCGCCGCCGCCAGCGCCACGATGGCCCAGACGATGAGCAGGATGACCCGCAGCGGGCCGCGGGCGGTGTTCGGCGATGTCGTCACGCCGTCAGGATACTGGGCCCCTCTGCGTCGCCGATCAGGCGAGTGTCGTGGTGCGGTCGGCCTCCGCGTCGCTCGGGGCGCTGTCTTCGGCCAGCCGGTCGACGATGGCGGCGAGGTCGGTGAAGCCCCCTGCGACGGCCATCCGGTCGGCCATGGCGTGGGCGGCGCGCCGGTAGCGCTCGTCGTGAAGGACCGAGCGGATGGCCCCGCGGAGCGCCTTCGGCTTCGGCGAGATCGCTCGGATGCGCCGGCCGACGCCCGACCAGGCGATCCGCGCGCCGACCTCGGGCTTGTCCTCCTGCCCGCCGCTCGCGACGATCGGCACGCCGTGGCGCAGCGCGTACTGCACGCCGCCGTAGCCCGGCGTTCGTGACGTACACGTCGGTCTTCGGCAGCAGTTCGTCGTACGGCAGGAACTCCGCCGCCCGGGCGTTCGCGGGCAGTGGCGGCAGCGTCTCGAGCGGACGGCCGCCCGTCGCCACGACCACGAGCACGTCCTCGTCGGCGAGCGCCTCGAGCGTCGGGCCGACGAGTTGGCCGAAGTCCTTGTTCGCGAACGTGCCCTGGGTCACGTGCACGACCGGCTTCGAACCGTCGAGCTCGGCCCACCAGTCGGGCCGCGGCGCCGTCGAACCCGGCGCCGAGATCGGCCCGACGAAGTGCAGCGTGTCGGGTGCGTCGGAGCGGGGGTACTCGAACTCCGCCACCGTGAACTGCGCGATGGCGTCGGCGCGGCGCGACCAGTCGAGGACCGCACCGGGCATGTCGACGCCGTGCACCTCGCGGTACATCTCGTCGGCGCGTCGCTCGGCCGGTGCGAGGACGCGGCCGGCGAGCGACGCGAGCGCCGAGTTGCGGAGTCGGCCGAAGCCGCCGGCCATCGGGGCGATGGCCAGGCCGTACGGCGCGGTGTCGCGGCTGGAGAGGGAGAGCGGGAGCACGCCGCACACGACGACGGCCGGACGCTCGGCGCGCGGATACCCCAACACGAACGCCGCACCGGCGAAGGCCGGGTCGACGAGCAGCACGTCGGCGTGCTCGGCGCGGTGCGCCGCCATGACCGCCTCGTGCTGCGCCGGCGAGGGCCCCATGAAGATCTGCTCGATGTCGAAGGCGACGGATGCCGAACCCTTCAGCCCGACACGCTCGGGGAAGCGCTCGTTGAGGTCGATGCGGTCGTCGAAGTCGGCGAGGGGCGGCAGTGCGAGGAACTCGGCGCCGGTCTCGCGACACCGCGTCGGCGAAGCGCGCGCCGGTGATGAAGCGGACGCGGTCGCCGCGTTCGGCGAACCGGCGGGCGACCGCGAGCATGGGCGTCACGTGCCCGTGGATCGGGACGGTCGCGATGAGGATGGATGACATTGGTCCGTGCCTTTCGGTGGTATGCGATACAATCGAACCTAATTGAGGAGTATTCACTACTACGGCACCGGAGTCAATATGTCTGACACTGAAATTCGCACACGCGTCTACCGATCCGAACTGCGACTGCGTCAGGCCGAAGAGACCAGGCGCGAGCATCATCGATGCGGCGGCCGAGCTCTTCAGCGAGCTCGGCTACGCCGGCACGACCCTCGCGAAGATCGCGAAGCGAGCGGGGGTCTCGGTCGAGACCGTGCAGAAGAACGGGCCGAAGGCCGCGTTGATCCGGGCGGCGGTCGAGGTCAGGTCGTTCGGCGTCGAGGGCGACCGCGACGTGTTCGAGATCGCCTCCGGCCAGGCCCTGCTCGCGCTGACCGACCGCGACCAGGCCGCGCCCCTCGCCGCCCGCACCATGCTCGAGGTGAACGCCGCGCTCAGCCGGTGTCTGGATGGCGCTCACCGGCGCCGCCCACGGAGACCCCGAGCTCCGCGGCTACTTCGACCTGTTCCTGCGAGACATCCGTCGACAGAATTCTCGGCTTCTCGGCGTCCTCGCCGAGCGGGGTTGGCTGCGTGACGACGTCGACTTCGAGCGTGCGGTCGACACGTGGGAGGTCATCTCGAGCGTCGAGACCTACGTGCGGCTCGTCGTGCTCACCGGTCGCAGCCACGACGAGTACCGCGCGTGGTTCGAGCAGGCGGTCGACGAGCTGATCATCGCGCGCTGACGGTTCGGCGACCGGGCGGCGTGCCGCTGGTCTCGATACGCGCTTCGCGCTACTCGACCGGCGGTCGGTCACACCGATGCGGTGGTGCGGGTCGCGATGACGCCGCGATGCCTTCCGCGTACGGCGTGGGCGTCACGCCGAACGTGCGCTCGAATGCAGTCGAGTCGAACTCGTACGGCGCCGTGTACTGGTAGGCCATCTCGAGGGTCTCGCGGGCGGCGCCCGAGAAGAGGGAACCGAACCGCATCGTGCCCGTCGACATCGTGCGGTGGCTGAGCCGGTCGCCGGTCGCGAGGGCGAGGTACTGCTCGCCGGTCAGCGCGGGGGCCGTCGGCAGGTGCCAGGTGCGCCCGCGGGCGCGGTCGTCGGTGCCGAGCACGGCCAGGGCCGCGCCGACGTCGGGCGTATAGGTCATGGAGTGCGGCCGGCTCGCATCGAACAGCCAGATCGGCGGCTTGCCGGCGATGACGCGATCGATCACGAACATGTTGAACGCGCTCGTCGTCGCGCCGGGACCGTAGAAGTCGGCAGCGCGGCCGACCGTGACGCCGAGCCCGTGTTCGTCGCGGGCCGTGTCGAGCATCCGGAGCAGCTCGGCGCGAACCCGGCCCTTGCGGCTCGACGGCCGGATCGGGGTCGACTCCGTCATCGGCGCGTCGATGCGCCCGTAGGCGTACACGTTGTCGAAGTACACGAGATGGGTGCCGTTGGCGAGGCATCCGTCGATGGCGTTGCGCATGATGAGCGGCCAGTCGCGCCGCCACACTCGGGTCGAGTACGGCAGTCCGACGGTCAGGTAGGCGACGTCGGCACCCTGCAGGGCGCGAGCAGCGGATGCCGCGTCCCGCAGGTCGGCGGCGATGTGCGGTACCTCGGGGTCGGAGGGCGACGTGCGGGAGACCGCCGTGACCGAGTGGCCGCCGGCACGAAGCGCCGCGATGGTCTCGCGGCCGACGACGCCGTTGCCTCCGAGGATGACGTGCGTGGTCATGATGGCTCCTTTCGGTGGATGGGGTCGGGCACGGGGAAGAGCTCGGCGGTGGCGTCTTGGTGGGCGAGGCGCCGAAGGCCCGCGGCGAGGGTGTCGCCGACCACGGTGCCGATGACCATGAGCTCGGCGATGAGCGCAGGGTCCTCGCGCTCGCAGCAGCGCCGAGACGTCGGCTCGGGCGACGAGGTCGGCCGCCGCGGCATACGCGCCGAGATACTCGTCTGAGGGCTCGAAGCTGATCGCCGAGAAGTCGTCGAGCACGCGCGCGGCGAGGTCGAATCCCGGATTGTCGGGGGACGTGCGCCATCCTCGCGCGGACGCGAGGTCGGCGATCCGACGTCGCGATGCCTCCGACGGATCGCCCGACGCCCGGCCGGTCGCCATCGCGTGCTGCGCCGCCTCGAAGGTCGTCGCGATCGCCTCGGGCTCGGCGTCGAGCGTCGACAGCACGCGCTTCGCCGCTGCGACCGACAAGCCGCCCGTGTCGAGCAGGGCGCGAACGAGTCGCACCCGCTGCACGTGAGTCTCGTCGTAATCGGTCTGGTTGCCGCTCAGGCGCACGCCCTCGTGGACGAGCCCCTCTCGCAGGTAGTACTTCAGCGTCGTGACCGGAACCCCGCTCTGCTCGCTGACTCGTGAGATCCGCATGTACTGATAGTAGCACTATCGATACTGAAACTATCAGTGATGTTCCGAAGAAGTTGAGTTCGAGCGCCCGGCTGCGACATCCGTCGATCGAGCAGGAATCGAGAAGCGCCCGCCGGCCGGCGTGATTATCGTCGGCGATATGAACACCACAGACTCCACCACCATCACGTCCATCGACTCGATCACGCTCGAGACGCCCGATCCCGAAGCGGCCGCCCGCTTCTATGCCGACGCCTTCGGGCTGGGTTCCCAGGTGCGCACGACGGCATCGGATGCCCCGACCAGCGGGTTCCGCGGGTTCACGATGTCGCTCGTCGTCGCGCAGCCGGCCAACGTGCGTGCGCTGTTCGACTCCGCGGTCGCCGCCGGGGCCACGGTGCTGAAGCCGGTCGAGAAGTCCATGTGGGGACTCGGCGGCGTCGTGCAGGCCCCCGACGGCGCGATCTGGAACCTCGCCACGTCGGCGAAGAAGGACTCCGGCCCGGCGACCCGCGACTTCGACAACATCGTGCTGCTGCTCGGCGCCGACGACGTCGGGGCCAGCAAGCGGTTCTACGTCGACCGCGGGCTCGCCGTCGCGAAGAGCTTCGGCAGCTATGTCGACTTCGCCACCCCGGCGAGCCCCATCGGCCTCGGCCTCTACAAGCGCCGTGCGCTCGCCAAGTCCGCCGGCGTCGCCGCCGAGGGCTCCGGCTCGCACCGCATCCAGGTCAACAGCGACGCCGGGTCGTTCACCGACCCCGACGGGTTCGTCTGGGCGACTACGCGGTAGCCGTGGCCATCGAGCCGACGCCCAGCGCGATGAACAGGCTCAGCACCGCGAGCACCGCACAGACGGGCGTCATCACGTTCCGCTCGGGCTTCGATCGGGAGATCGCGTTCATGAAGATGCCGAGGGTGAAGTATCCGAAGATCACCCACATGGCGATGACCGAGAAGGGCTCGGGGAACACGTCGATCGCCCCGAGCCGGTCGAACGCGATGACCACGATCAACGCGTAGATGACGATCGCCACGACGCTGCCGATCCGCAGTCGCAGCGGGCAGCACACGATGCTGGCCGCCCCATGCGTATTGTCCGATCGGGGCCCCGAAGTGCAAGGGCGGCTTGGAAGATCGCCAACACGGCGAGAATGATCGTCAGCACGATGGCGAAGGGCACGCCCTCACCATAGCCACCCGTGCGCGTGCCATCTGCCAGACTCGACAACACCCTGTCCCGCGCCGAACGCGACGGGTGACGAGGGGGAGCGAATGACCAGCGAGGCCGAGACGACTTCGGTGCAACTGCGCCCCGTGACCGCGAACGACCGTTTCGGGCGGCTCATCGAGCGCCGCGACGACGTCGACTTCCCGTTCTACAACGGCGTGCCGATCGAGCTCTCGGTGGGCAAGTGGATCCTCGTCTGGGCGTCGGTCGCGGTCGGGATCCTCGCGCTCATGTTCATCCCGCAGCCGAACAACCTCGTCGCGATCCTGCCCCGGGCGCTGTTCGTCGCGATCCCGCTCGCGGTGCTCGCACTCGTCGCCGGGCGCCACTGGTCGGCGATCTTCCGCCGGGTGCGACTCGTCGACGTCGGCAACATGTTCTTCTTCGCGGCGCTCAACATCGTCATCGACCTTCGCCATCGGCGGTCTCGTGTCGCTCGTTTTCCCGGTGAGCGCCGAATGACGACGATCGCGGGCGCCGGATCGGCAGGTGGTGGCTCGACACGTCGCCCTCTACGTCGGCAGCGGCATCCAGCTCGTCGGTGAAGAGATCTTCGTCGTGCTGCCGTTCCTCGCGCTCATGTACTTCCTCTTCGCCAAGGCCGGCGTCTCCCGCAAGACGGCGATCATCCTCGCGTGGATCATCTCGGCGATCTGGTTCGGTGCCGCACACCTGCCCACCTACGACTGGAACGTCGTGCAGGCGATCGTCGTGATCGGCTCGGCCCGCATCGCGCTGACGCTCGCGTTCATCCGCACGAAGAACCTCTGGGTCGCGGCGGGCGCGCACATCATCAACGACTGGGTGTTCATCACCGTCGCCGTCATCAGCGCTGCCGCGGTCGCGAGCTGATGATGAGCGCACGCAACGGCATCCCCGCGAGCACCACGCCGCGCACGATCGCGCGCATCGCGCTCGCCGCGGGGCTCGTGTTCGCCGGGGTGAGCCACCTGTTCTGGGCGCGCAAGGAGTTCCGCTCGCAGGTGCCGCCGTGGGTGCCGTTGGACCCAGACGCGGTCGTCGTGGCGTCGGGTGCGGTGGAGATCGGCCTCGGCGGCGCGCTCGTCGCCCTGCCGCGTGAGCGGCGGCGCATCGGATGGATCGTCGCCGCGTTCTTCGTCGCCGTGTTCCCGGGCAACATCGCGCAGTTCACCGAGAAGCGCGCCGCGTTCGGTCTCGATTCCGACCGGGCACGAGGCATCCGACTGTTGTTCCAGCCTCTGCTCGTGGCGCTCGCGATCTGGTCGACCGCCGAGCCTCGGCGCTGACGGCGGACGTCGATTCGCTCTTGTCAGCCTGCACCACCGCTTATACCCTTAGGGGGTATGGATACCACTACGCAGAATTCAGCCACTGGACCCAGCGTCACCACGCCCTGGCCGGGCTGGCGCATCGCGCTCGTGCTCCTCATCGGTGCCGTCACCGGCGCCCTGCTCGTCTTCGGCGAGGGCTCGCTCGACGGGGTGACCGCCGACGCTCCGATGACGGCGGTCGGCATCGCCACCCTCTGCTACCTCGCGGCAGCGGTCACGGGTCTTCGCTGGATGGCGTGGCTCTGGGTCGCCGTGGGGACCGTGCTCATCTTCGTCGCCCGTCTCATCGACGTGCCGCGATGGTGGGTGCTCGCCCTCGCAGGAGTGGCACTCGCCGTCATCGGCTTCGTCCGCCGACCGGCGGTGACGACGCCGCAGACACTCGCCATGCTCGGCCTACTTCGGCGTCGCCGTCGTCGCCCTGTTCCTCGCGCCGCGGGTCGGGCTCGCGCTCGCCGGCCTCGCCCTGCTCACCCACGCGGTCTGGGACGTCGTGCACTACCGTCGCAACATCGTCGTCGGTCGTTCGCTCGCGGTCTGGTGCATCGGCCTCGACGTGGTCGCCGGTGTCGACCTGCGTCGTGCTCGCCATCCTCGGCTGAACGGCGCGGCGACTGCCGGCGTGCGGGTCTCGCCGAGCGCGTTGCGGCGGTCTCACCGGCCGCATCCGGTCGCGGATCGACCGGATGCGGCCGTAGCCTCGCAGCATGACCACGCCGACGAACGACAAGTACGACCTCAAGCGGGCCCATCGCGAGCTCTACGCACCATCGGCGAAGGACTTCGTCGTCGTCGACGTGCCGCCCATGACCTACCTCGCCGTCGACGGGTCGGGCGACCCGAACACGTCGCCCGAGTACGCCGACGCCATCGAGGCGCTCTTCAGCGTCGCGTACGCCGTCAAGTTCCGCAGCAAGAAGGCACTCGGCCGTGACTTCGTGGTCGGGCCGCTCGAGGGGCTCTGGCGCGCCGACGACCCCGCGGCGTTCGTGACCCGCGACAAGGCGTCGTGGAGCTGGACCATGCTCATCGCACAACCCGAGTGGATCGACGAGACGCTCGTCACCGAAGCCGTCGCCGCGGTGCGGGCGAAGGGCGAGAAGGCCGCGCTCGACCGCCTGCGCCTCGAGCGGCTGCACGAGGGCCGTCGGTGCAGATCCTGCACGTCGGCTCGTACGACGACGAAGCGCCGACGCTCGCCCGGCTTCACGATGAATGGATGCCGCAACACGGGCTCGCCTTCAACGGAGACCATCACGAGATCTACCTCAGCGACGCTCGCCGCACCGCCCCCGCGAAGCTGCGCACGGTCCTGCGCCAGCCGGTGCGGCCGGCCTGACGCGCGGTGGCCCGCGCCCGTCAACCTCTGGTGGCATCGACGCAAGAGGGATTGAATGAGGCGATGAGCTGCGTGTCACGATGACCGCACACTCCGGAGCGGACGACGAGCTCGAGGTTCGCGTCACCGGGGGCGTCGTGCGCGGGGTTCGCGAGGGCTCGATCCTCGTCTGGCGTGGCATGCCGTACGCGGCACCGCCGACGGGGGAGCGGCGATTCAGGGCGCCGGCGCCGGTGATCCTGTGGAGCGGTGTGCGCGACGCGTCGGAGTACGGCGCGGTCGCGCCACAGGCTCGCTCGCGCCGTCTGCTCGGACCGGGGCTGAGCGCCGTCACGGCCGACGAGGACTGCTTGACGGTGAATGTCTCTGCACCCGGCCGCGAGGCCGGTGGGGCGCCCCTGCCCGTGATGGTGTTCATCCACGGCGGGGGATACAGCGGCGGATCGTCGCATGACTTCTCGGGCCAGGGCGCGGGGTTCGTGCGCAGCGAGCGGGTCGTGTACGTGAGCTTCAACTACCGGCTCAGTGCGCTCGGATACCTCGACTTCACGCGGTACAGCTCCGGCGAGCGCCGGTTCGAGAGCAACCTCGGGCTGCGCGACCAGGTGGCCCTGCTCAGGTGGGTGCGGGCGAACATCGCGGCCTTCGGCGGGGATGCCGAGCGTGTCACGGTGTTCGGCGAGTCGGCGGGCGGCAACGCGGTCACGACGCTGATGGCGACGCCATCGGCTCGCGGGCTCTTCGCCGGCGCCATCGCCCAGAGCCCGCCGCCCGACGCGGTCTACGCGCCTGAACTCACGGCGAGATGGGCGGCGGAATACGTCGCGCTCCTGCGCGAGGTCATGCGGGAGCGGGAGCAACGCGACGCCGCACCGGCCGACATTGCCGCCCCACGCGTTGCCGACGCCGTGACCGCGACCCCCCGGCAGCTGCTCACCGAAGCGAGCGCGGATGACCTGGTCGAGGCATCCGTCGCCCTGCAGGTACGTACGCCCGACGCGTACATCGGAGCATTCTGCTTCGCGCCCGTGGTCGACGGCGACATGCTGCCTGAGCGACCGTTCGTCGCCTTCCGCGAGGGTCGCGCGCACCGCGTGCCGCTGATCATCGGCACGAACGACCGGGAGGGCACGATCTTCCGCGGTCGTGTCGACATCCTGCCGCGCAGCGAACGACGCATCGACGGCCTGTTCGCCGATGCGCCCGGTGCGTCGCGGCAGGCGATGCGCGACGCGTACCCCGACCTGCCGGCACGTCGCCCCGCGGCCGACTTCGGCGGTGACTACGGCTTCTGGTATCCGAGCACGCGCGTGGCCGACACGTGCTCGCGCCACGCGCCCGTCTGGTCGTACCGGTTCGACTTCGCGCCGCGCCTGCTCAAGCTGGTCGGTCTCGACGCGACGCACGGGGTCGAGATGTTCGCGCTGTTCGACCGCACCGATGTGCCCCTCGCCCGCGCGATGACGTCGCTGGGGGGCAACGAGGAGTACGCGGCTGCGGGCGAACGGATGCGGCAGCACTGGCTCTCCTTCGCCGAGGCCGGGGCGCCCGGGCCGGCGTGGCCACGCTACGACGAGCAGACGCGATCGACGCTGGTCATCGATACCTCGGATCGCGTCGAGCTCGATCCGCGCAGCGAACGACGTCGAGCGTGGGACGCGTTCGCTCCCTCGCTGGCGGGGTGAGTCGTGTTGTGCCGCGCGAGGCGCACTCCGACCGACGACGCCTCTGAGATCGGACCGGCGGCCGTTGTCGCGTGCGCACGAGCGATTCGGACACCAACGTCCGCTTTGCTAGCATCCGCACGTGCACATCCTCCGCCGGGTGATCGTCATCGTCGCCGTCACCGCCCTCGTTCTCATCGCCGCATTCGCAGGCGTCTACCTCTGGCAGAAGCCGATCCTGCTGACCGCCACGGGCTACGCCGCGCACAACGCGTGCGCCGTCACGACCGTCGCCGGCCGCGACGACCCCGAGACCGACCTGCCGCCGAACCCGCTCGTGCCCTACCTGCAGGTCGACGTCGACGGCGAGAGACCACGGGCTCCCTGTTCGGCCAGCTCGCGCACCAGACGGCCTGGTTCACCGAGGGATTCGGGTGCACGCTCGCCGGCGAGCGCCCCGAGCTCGGCGCCGCCACGCCGATCGCGGTCGGCGCCAACCCGTTCACCGAGGCATCGACGCCTGCTCCGATCCCCGAGATCGACGAGGCGATCGCTCGCGCCTTCGGCGACGACCTCGACGAAGTGGGTGCAGCGGCCCTCGGCACCCGCGCAGTCGTCATCGTGAAAGACGGCGAGCTCGTCGCCGAGCGCTACGCCGACGGGTTCGACGCCACGACCCCGCAGCTCGGCTGGTCGATGTCGAAGAGCGTCACCGACCTGCTGGCCGGCGTGCTCGTGCAGCAGGGAGTCGTCTCGCTCGACGACGACCACCTGCGGCCCGAGTGGACCGACGATCGCGCGAACATCACCGTCGAGCACCTGCTGCGCATGACGAGCGGGCTCGAGTGGGACGAGACCTACGACCTGGGCACGCCGATCACGCGCATGCTCTACCTCGAACCCGACATGGGCGCCTACGCGGCGAGCCTGCCGCTGGCGCATGACCCCGGCACCGTGCAGCTGTACTCGAGCGGCAGCACGACGCTGCTCTGCGACATCCTCGCCGAACGCACCGGGCTCGGCGCCGACCTGCCGCGGCAGACGCTGCTCGAGCCGCTGGGACTCTCGTCGGCGATCTTCGAGCCCGACGCCGCGGGCACGCCGGTCTGCTCGTCGTACCTCTGGGCGACCCCGCGCGACTGGGCCGCCATCGGCCAGTTCGCGCTGCAGAACGGCGAGTGGAACGGCGAGCAGCTGCTGCCCGAGGACTGGATGGAGCAGAGCCTCACCGTGCCCGACGTCGAGCAGACCGACGACCCCGGCTACGGCATGGGCTGGCGCGTCAACACGCTGCCCGGCGGCAGCCTGCGCTGGCCGGGACTGCCCGAGGACACGTTCTACGCGAGCGGCCACGACGGGCAGAAGGTGCTCGTCGTGCCGTCCGAGGACCTCGTGGTCGTGCGCATGGGGTTCACTCCCGCGATCAACGAGGAGCGTTCGGTCGTGCTGCTCGTCGACGAGGCGATCGCCGCGCTGGGCTGACGCCGCCGGTGCCGTCGACGCCGGCAGCGCCGGTCGTGCTCAGTGCGGCGATCGCAAGTTGGTCCTCGGCGAGCAGTGCCGTCTCGGGGCGGCAGCCCGAGCTCGCCCGGCTCCAGCAGGATGCTCGGCACGTACAGCACCTCGACCACGCCGGCGGTGCGCTTCACGAGCAGGCAGTCGTCGGCGTCGCCCATCGCGAACCCGATGTCGGCGCCGGTCACGACGGCGTGGGCGTCGAACGCGACCTCGCGATCGCCGGTCGGCTGCGGCATCCGTTCGGTCACCTCGGCGACGATTCGATCAGCGGATGCCGCTTCGGGGGCATTCGCGAGGATCTCGACGACGAGCGCCTCGGTGCCCTCGGGCACGACGATGATGGGGCGCGTGTCGACGGGCGGGGCGATCCGGCGTGCATCGGCCGGGCAGTCGATGTCGCGGGCGACCGCGGCGTCGTTGCTCCAGTCGTCGAACTCCTCGGTCGCGACGCCCCAGAAGTCGAACTCCGACTCGAAGCAGGCGATGTAGGGCTCGTCGTCGTACAGCGCCGGTTGCAGCGATCACGCGGAACCGCAGCGCGCCGAACGGCTCGCCGTGCACGGCGTCTTCGTAGGCCTCGAAGCCGATGAGCTCGACGCCGCTGTCCGCGCGATACGGCCTCGTCGCGGCGTCGGCCCAGCGGGCGTAGTCGTCGATGGTGCCGGTGTCGTGCTGGTGGAGGCCGCGGGCGAGGTCGGCGGCCGACGTGCGCGCGACGGTGTGAGATTCGGCGTCGGTGCCGCGTGAGCGGAACGTTCGTGCAGCCCGTCAGCACGGTGGCGGCGAGGGCGGCGGCCACGATCGCGGCGAAGGGACGGTTCGACGGGGTGCGGTAGGCGGCGCATCATCCGAGCATGAGCGAAGCTCGATCGAGCCCGACAACAGTGCTGGCCCGGAATCTGCCGCTGGGGCTCGCGTGCGGTGGGCCGGTTCAGTAACGGTAAGCATCTCGCCTAACTTCGAAGGAGTCCCCGTGGTTTCCAGCAACATCGACCGTCACGCACGCGGACTCCGGGGTCGTCACCGCCGACGTACTCGACGCGCGTGCAGGTCTCTCCGCACTTCGTGCGCGTCACGATCGGTCGGCGAGCGATTCGCGCGAGATGGCGCCATGTGGGCTTCGACCAGTGGTTCCGCCTCGCGGTGCCGACGTCGGGCGACACGCGATTCGACAACCTCGCCGACACCTTCGACATGGCGGGCTACCTGAACGTACCTGATGCTGCCGCGCTCGACGCGGCCGGTGATCCGCAACTACACCGTGCGCGAGTTCCGGCCCGAGCAGCTCGAGATGGACATCGACTTCGTCGTGCATGGCGACGACGGTGATCGCCGGGCCATGGGCTGCCGGCCTGCCTGATCGGGCAGGAGATCGCGCTCGATCGACCAGGGTTGCGGATTCCGGCACGTCGAGGCCGACACCACGCTGCTCATCGGCGACGATGAGCGCACTGCCCGCGGTGGTCGGCATCCTGCGCGACCTGCCGAGCGACGCCGACGGGGCACGCGCTCATCGAGGTCGCCGACCTCGCCGACCAGCAGCACACTCGGACCTCGACGACGAGGCGCACGTGCACCTCGTCGCCGACCTCGAGGTGCTCGGCCTCGCGCACCCACGCCTTCACCGGAACGATGTAGCCGCCGTCTTTCGGCCAGAGTGCCTTCGGCCACTCGCTCGCCCCGATGCGAACGGTGGCGGGGATCATGCCCCAGCCGTAGCTGACCCTCGGCGAGATCATGCCGAGCGCGTCGCAGGCCTCGGCAGGCGCGCTGACGAAGTTCCTTCTGCGCCTCGCTCAGACCTCGACGACGAGGCGCACGTGCACGTCGTCGCCCACCTCGAGGTGCTCGGCCTCGCGCACCCATGCCTTCACCGGAACGATGTAGCCGCCGTCCTTCGGCCAGAGGGCGGTGGGCCACTCGCTCGCTCCGATGCGAACGGTGGCGGGGATCATGCCCCAGCCGTAGCTGACCCGCGGCGAGATCATGCTGAGCGCGTCGCAGGCGTCGGCGGCGCGCTGACGAAGTGCCAGGGCGCCGGACCCCGCCAGAACCACAGCTCGCCGCTGAAGTCGAACTCCACCCGATCAGGATAGGACCGCTTCCGCGCCGGAATTCCTTAGGCTGGGTTCATGGCCGCCACCGCCGAGACCCCAGCCCGAGGGGCTCGCTGGCGAGTGCGCGGTCGGGCCGCCCGCTCGCCGCAGCAGCTGCCGGCGTGGACGCGTGCGCTCGCCGAGGGCGACGACGCCGGGTTCTTCGGGCCCGGCAGCGCGGTCTGGGCCGTGAACGGCGCGCTGCCCACGCTCGTGGCCGGCATCCGTGCGCTGCTGCTGCAGACCCTGCACCCCGGGGCGATGGCCGGCGTGCACGACTGGTCGCGCTACAACGAGGATCCGCTCGGGCGACTCGACGGCACCGTGCGCTGGGTCGCGACGACGACGTTCGGCGACCGGCGCAGCGCCACCGCGGCGTCGGCGTTCGTGAGCCGGCTGCACGAGCGCGTCACCGGCACGTACACCGACGCCGCCGGTGTCGAGCGCACGTACGCCGCGAACGACGAGCAGCTGCTGCGCTGGGTGCACGACGCGTTCACCGAGGCGTTCCTCGGCGCGCACCAGACGTGGGGCAAGCCGATCCCCGGCGGCGGCGACGCCTACGTGCGCGAGTGGGCGCAGGCCGGCCGGCTCATGGGCGTGACCGACCCGCCCACGAGCGTCGCCGCCCTGCACGCCGAGATGTCGGAGTTCCTGAGCGAGGCGAAGGTCGACGATCGCGTGGTCGAGGCCGTGAAGTTCCTGCGCCGGCCGGGCCTGCCGGGACTCACCGGCGTCGTCTACCCGATCCTGTTCGGCGGGGCGGTCGCGTCGCTCGCTCCCGAGTATCGTCGGCTGCTCGGGCTGCGGCGCCCGCGCTGGCCGGCCATCACCCTCACCAGAATCGCGCTCGCCGTGGGCGTGCTCGTGCTCGGGCCGGTCTCACCGAGCGAGCGCAACGCCCGCGCCCGCATCGCGCGGCTCGCCTCACGTCGGCTGACGCCGCCTCGTGCACGCGCCGATCGCCGCGCGCGGTCAGCGCCGACGAATGCGCATGCCCCCGAGCCAGCCTGATCCGAGCTCGACCCTCGACGCGACGCGCCCGGTGCGCACGAAACCCGCGAACGCCGCACGCATCCCCACTCCCGCGGTGATCAGCGACCGGGCACCATCGGGAGCGACGAGTGCCGCCCGCGCCCAGACGTCCTCGTTGGGAAACAGCAGCGGCGTCTCCATCGCATGCGAGGCGCCGAGCCTGCCCCCGACGGGGCGCCCGCTGAACACGCCCTCGTACACCGTCGCACCCGAACGGGCGAGCAGCCTGCCGAACCTCCGGCCGCCGCGTGCGTACACCGCGTTGCTCGAGGCCGCCACTGCCACGCGACGGGCGATCGGCCCGATGACGGGCGTGCGGAACACGGCCTGCGCTTGCGGCACCTGGTTCAGGTAGAACATCGTCTCGTCGGTCGTCCACGTCACGAGCACCTCGAGGCCCGGTGCGCGTCGGCGCCAGGTCGCGTCGATGTCGGCCTCGGCGGGCAGGGGCGCGTGGCCGTACTCGGTGCAGAACGACATCCCCGAGCGCAGCCCGAACCTCGAACCGGCCCGCTTCGCGCGGGCCTGCGCTGCGAACAGGTCGTCGTACGAGGCATCCGATCGCAGTTCGCCGATCGCCTCGCGCATCTTCGCGTGCATCGCATCACGGCGTCTGCGGATTCCGAACGGCGCGCTCTGGATGATGGCTCGCCTGATGAGCCCCTCGGTGCCCTCGGCGACGAGCACGTGCGCGATCGCATCGCCGCCCGAGGAGTGACCGCTGACCGTCACGGCGTCGGGGTCGCCGCCGAACCCGGCGATGTGGTCGCGCACCCAGCGCAGCGCCTCGATGACGTCGAGCAGTCCGAGGTTCGCCGAGTGCCGCTGCCGCGCGTCGTCGCCGATGAAGCCGAGCAGGCCCAGCCGATAGGTCACCGAGACGACGATGATGCGGTGCTCGCGCACGAGCGTCGACGGGTCGAAGCCGGGCAGGTCGCCCGCGTTCGAGACGTACGCGCCGCCGTGGACGCACACGAGCACCGGCAGCGGGCCGTCGATCTCGGCCGGGCGGGTGATCGTGAGGCGCAGGCAGTCCTCATCGAATCGGGCGCCGGTCAGCGGGTCGCCGAGCACCTCTGCACTCGCGCTCGGCGGCTGCGGGCAGGCGATGGTCGTGAACTGCAGGTCGGCCGACTCGTCGGGGTCGGGATCGACCGGCTGCGGCGGTGCGAACCGATCAGCGCGGGCATAGCGGATGTTGCGGAGTCGGACGACCCCGTCGGCCTCGACGGCCGGGAACTCACCCCATGGCGTCGCGACGCGGACGAGATCGGGCTGGCGTTCGGTGAGGTCGGTCACCTGACCGATTCTGCACCCGACCGGGGTGGATGTGGAGCCGGATCACAACTCCCACGTGCGATCGGTCGCCCTGCGGGCGGTGACGAGCACGCCGACGATGCCGGCGAGGATCAGGATCGGGCTCGCGAGCAGGGCCAGGAGCACCCAATCACCGTCGAAGACCGACCCGATCGCGACGATGAGCGCCGGCGATGCCACGAGCGAGGCGGCCCACGGCCAGGCCCCGAGCGCCAGGGCGAAGACCCCGGCGGCGATGCCCGCGACGAGTCCCGCGTAGAACAGCATGTCGTAGCTGCCGAAGGCCAGCCCGGCCTCGGCGCGAAGCAATGAACCGAGCATGCCGATGCCGATCGCGAACGGCGTTGCCGCGGTGAAGACCGCCCAGACGGCGAGCTCGACCGACGCCGTCGAGTGACGACGCGCCAGCGGCGCCTCGGTGCGCTCGACGTGCGTGCGCTCGACCCGCGCGCGCTCCACGTGCCGCGCGGGGGCGTGGTGCACCAGCGGTGCGTGCCTGCGCGGCAGTCGGAGGGTGGGGGTCTGGGTCATAGCGCGAAGCTACCGCCGCCCATTCGCCACCGCATCGGTGCCACTACCGATTCCGCCCGCGCCGGTCGGCGCACGTCGGGTCAGGGAACCGCGGCGGGACCCGTCGTACCACTCGAGCACCTGCAGCGCGCGCAGCGTGTTCCAGCGACTCGGTTCGCCGGGCGACGCGTCGAGCGCGAAGTACACCTCGCCCCGGCGCGGAGTTCCAGCCCGCCAGCGACCGTCGTCGCCGCGCTGCCCGCGCACGAGCTCGATCGCGTCGGCGAGGCGGGGGTCGGGTGCGCCGCCGACGCCGCGGAAGTAGTCGAGGCCGCGCAGCACGTCGTAGAACCAGTACGGCGGGAACGCGAAGTCGATGTAGCGCTCCTTGATCAGCTCACCGGTCGACTTGCGCCGGAACAGCCGCCGCTCGAGCAGGTACTCCTCGGCCCGCACGCGGGCGTCGGGGATCGCCGGGTCGGACTCGCCGATCACCCGCTCGTACTCGGCGAGGCCCTCGAGTACGCAGATCGTCGTGTCGACCGAGGTGCGGTCGGATTCGGGTGCGTCGCAGTTCCACCCGCCGTCGTCGAGCTGTTCGTCGAGCAGCATGCCGATGATGCGGTCGCTGCCGTCGCCGAGCTCGCCGAAGTACGAGGCGGCGGCGAGCACCCCGCCGTTCACGCACGGCTCGACCTCGCCGTGGAAGTACGGGCGGTCGTCGAACTCGCTCCAGGTCACGCCGTCGCGCACGCGCTCGATGGCCGCGCGGGTCTCGGGCTGGGCGGGGTCGATGCCGAACCGGCGCAGCGCCTGCAGGGTCCACTGCACGCTCCTGCGGTCGCCGTCGCGCCCGTACTCGTGCCCGCCCCAGTAGCCGCGGTCGTCCTGCAGGGCGAGCAGCTGCGCACCCCAGCCCTCGGTCGCGATGCGCGACCGTTCGGCCGCGACCGCGTCAGGTGACGCGTCGGTGAGGTCGCGCAGGACCTGCCAGCGGATCGACGGATCGGAATCGAGCAACCACTCGGTGACATCCATCCCCCCATGGTTCACGGATGCCCCTGCCGACGCCACCCCCCTGCGATAGTCTCCGAATCGGAGGTGCATCATGCACGAGACATCCGCTGATTCTCCCGAGCACACCCACCCTCACGGCCGTGTGAAACAGCTGCGGCTCGTCGTGTCGGTGCCCGAGGGCGAAGACTTCGAGACCGCGCTCGCGTTCTACCGCGACGTGCTCGGCATGCCGCAGCAGGAGGCCTACGAGGGCGACGACGACGCGCGCGTCGTGATCCTCGGCGCGGGCCGCGCGACGCTCGAGCTGTCGAACGCCGCCCAGGTGCGGTACATCGACCGGGTCGAGGCCGAGGGCCAGCCGAGTGCGACGCTGCGGGTCGCGCTCGAGGTGGTGGATGCCTCGACATCGACCGCTGACGCCGTCGACGGCGGTGCCGAACTCGTCGCCGAGCCGCGGCAGACGCCGTGGCGGTCGGTGAACTCGCGGCTCAACGGGCCGGCTGGGCTGCAGCTGACGCTGTTCGAGGAGCTCGACTGACGGGTGTCGCCGCGCTGAGCCGGTACGACGGCAGGCCGCGCCGGCGGATGAGCCACTCGGCGACGATGAGGTTCGGGATCCAGCAGAGGAACGGCACCGCGGCGTAGGCGTTCGCGAAGACGGCGTCGAAGTCGGTGCCGGGCGCCGGCGGCACGAGCACCTGGAACAGGATGAGCAGCGGCAGCCAGATGCGCAGCATCACCGCGGCGTAGGTCAGGGCGAAGTTGCGCATCATCCACGCCCGGTGGCTGTCGATGTCGCGGCGCCGGATCGCCCGGTAGGCGCGCCAGCCGGTGACGAACCACAGCACCGCGAGGGTGCCGAAGCCGAAGAAGCCGACGAAGCCGGCGTCGTTGACCACCGCGATCACGAGGCCCGAGACCGAGGCGATCGCGACCGCGACGAGATAGGTGCGCCCGGTCCAGCGATGCACCTGCGGCTGGCGAGTGCGCAACCCGCGCCAGAACTGCAGCGGCCCGAGCACGAGCGCGATCCCGCCCATGACGACGTGGGCGTAGAACGCGGCGACGATGAACCACGGCCGGTCGACGTAGTTCGAGGCCAGCCCCGACGTCGGCGACTCGACGAGCGCGGCGAGCGACGAGGTGAGGTACGGCGTCACCGCGAACGCGGCGATGCCGATCGACGAGAGCAGCACCCAGGTCCACCCGGCGCGGGTGCCGATGCGATGCGGTTCGGGTGCCGTCGCGGGCGTGACTTCGGGGCGCGTGATCGTGGACATGGCAGCAGGCTAGGGCGACGGCTCGCGACGCCGACATGGGGCAAACCCCCGGACCGATCTGCTGCGTCGATGCTGGCCTCAGCACCGCGGACTGCGTCACTGATGCCAGATGCGCATCAGTGACGCAGTCCGTGCGGATGACGTCCTTTGCGATCCGCGTCATCATCCGGGACGGCTCGCGTCGCGATCTCGGCGCGTGGCCGGCGCGATCAGCCGGCGCGCTCAGCCGCCGGGCTTGGTCGCGACGCCGTCGAGCCAGAGCGTGTCGGACTCGTCGCTGTGCGTGCCGTCGGTGCCGACGTGCTTCGTGCTGATCTTCGGGCCCTTCGTGATGACGTGCACGAGCGCCATCGCGTGTCCCTGCCCGAGGCCGTAGTCCTCCTTCAGCCACGCGACGATCGGCGTCGCCTTGGTCGTCTCGTCGAAGCCGCGCTCGTGCGCGAGCTCGATGAACTGCCGGGGCGTGAGCCCCGTCTTGGCCTCGATGTTGTCGAGATATGCCTGGAACGACATGTTGCGTCTCCTTCGGTGGTCGGTGGTCGGTGGCGGTGGTGCTCGGTGGTCGCGTGGTGCTGGTGCTCAGGCCTCGTCGGCCCAGGTCTGGATGATGACGTCGGACGCGTGGATGCAGAGCATCTTGCAGGCGCCCTCGCCGGCGTTCTTGAAGCCGTGCCAGACGCCCGTCGGCACGGTGGCGGTGTCGCCGGCGTTCGCGATGAGCTGGTGGTCGCCGATCGTGATGCGCGCGGTGCCCTCGATCACGAACCAGGTCTCGGTGTACGGATGCCAGTGCAGGTCGGGGCCCTCGCCGGGCTCGTTGTCCACGAAGAAGTACGAGATGCCGGCGCCGTGCTCGCGCCCGATGAAGC
Source organism: uncultured Actinomycetota bacterium (assembly GCA_963836825.1). Classification (GTDB taxonomy): domain Bacteria; phylum Actinomycetota; class Actinomycetes; order Actinomycetales; family Microbacteriaceae; genus Agromyces. The sequence goes on along the minus strand of CAWILI010000034.1, from coordinate 13,938 downwards.
GTCGGGTGCGGCCGGTGCCGATGACGAGCGACGCGGCGGTGACGAGCTGCGGCTCGGTGGGCGGCGTCATCGTCGGGGTCATGGTGATCTCGGCGGCGTTCATGGGGAGTACCTCGTTCCGTGTCGGTTGGTCGGTGTGGTCGGGATCGGCGCCTGCAGACAGACTCCCGCCGGGACATCCGCCGGCGTTAGTGTTTCGATGTGGATCGAAACTTCGTCGACTTCCGGCTCGCGCCCGACGACATCTCGGCGATCCGGTTCGGGGTGTCGCCCGGTCACGAGCTGTGTCATGCGGTGCGGGTGCTGCAGCGTCCGGCCGAGCATCCGCTGCAGTGGGGATGGCTGCGCGAGCGTGCGCGACCGCGTGCCGCGCGAGGCGTTCGACCTGCTCGCGCTCGTCATCGGCGCCGAGGGGTACTTTCCCGACTTCTTCACGTCGACGCCGAGCTGGGACATGACCCCCGACGATGAGGCCGCGAGGCTGCGCACGGTGCCGCCAGACCTCATGCGGGCCGACCTGGCGAAGATGATCCTGCGGTCGACGGGCGCTCGGCAGGCGGCGATCACGCGCCTGCGCGAGCAGCCCGAGCGCGCGCGGGAGCTGATCGCCGACGCGTGGGCCGAGGCGTGGTCGGCGCTGCTCGCACCGGTCTGGGTGCAGCTCGAGCGCATCCTGCGCGCCGACATCGCGGTGCGCTCACGTCGGGTCGCGACCGAGGGGCTCGCGGGCATGGTGGCCACGCTGCATCGCACGGTCGCGTGGAACGGCGACGCCGTGCGCGTCGGCATGCGACTGCACAGCGAGGTGCTCGACTGCCGGGGGAGCGGCCTCGTGCTCGTGCCCTCGGTGTTCGGGGCGCAGCGATGCGCGGTGCTCACCGAGCCGCCCGCACAGCCGACGCTGTTCTACCCCGCGCACGGCGTCACCGAGACGTGGGCGCGCGACCCCGAGGCGTCGGAGCGGGCGCTCGGCGCGCTCGTCGGGCCCGCCCGCGCCGGCATCCTGCTCGCCGCACACGAGCCGCGCACGACGTCGCAGGTCGCGGCCGATGCGGGGCTCGCGATCTCGACCGCCTCGCATCACCTCACGGTGCTCCGCGACGCGGGCCTCGTGGCGAGCACCCGCGACGGCGCCAGGGTGCTGCACCTGCGCACGCCGCTCGGCGAGGCGATGGTCGGCGCGGTGCTCTGACCGGCTGCGGCGCGTCGGGCGGCGCGGCGTTACGGCGCGGTCCGTATCGGGCGGCGCGGCGAGGCCCCGCAGCACTGGGTTCGACGGGGCGAAGAACGTGGTGCCGGTGACCGCGGTCGAGACGTCGAGGATGCGGTCGTGGAATCCCGGCGGCTGGCCGACGAACATGCGCTTGAGCATGAGCTGGATGACCCAGAGCCGACGTGTGTAACCGATGAAGTACGTGCCGAACTCGCCCTGGCCGGGTCGCCCGAACGGCATGTTGTCGCGCAGGATCTCGACCTCCTCGCCGTCGTCGCCCACGATCGTCGCCAAGGTCTTGTGCGCGAGCTGCGGGCCGGCCGCGTCATCGAGCTCGACGTTGTCGGCCTTCCTGCGCCCGATCACCGCCTCCTGCTCGTCGGTCGACAGCTTCGCCCACGCGTCGAGGTCGTGCAGGTACTTCTGCACGACGACGTAACTGCCGCCGGTGAAGTCGGGGTCCTCGTCGCCGATGAGGGTGGTCTCGGCCATCTTCGCGCCGATCGGGTTCGCGGTGCCGTCGACGAAGCCGAGCAGGTCGCGAGCGTCGAAGTAGCGGAATCCCTGGGTCTCGTCGGCGACGGATGCCGCGGCGCCGAGTTGCTCGAGGAGCAGCCGTTCGAACTCGAAGCACATGTCCTGCCGCTCGGCGCGGATGTGGAACAGCACGTCGCCCGGGGTCGACGGCGCGGTGTGCACCGCGCCGACGACGGCCGGGAACGCGTGCAGGTCGATCGGTCGGTGGCCGGGTGAGAGGCGGTCCCACAGGTCGCGGCCGATGCCGACGACGCACGACAGCATCGCCTCGAGATCGCGGAAGCCGACCGTCTTCACGAGGTCGTCGATGCCCGAGACGACCTCGCGCACGGTCGCGAGCGCGTCGTCGCCGTCGGCGACGGTCATGACCAGGAACACCGCGAAGCGCGACAGCGGCGCGTCGACCTGCTGCGCGTCGATCGGAACCCGTTCGCCACCGTGCATCCGTCCGCACCTCCAGGCTGCCCACGATACCGACGAGGGCGAACGCACGGCACCCGCGATTTCGCGCGGACCTGCGGCTCAGTCGTTCCAGAGCCGCAGCTTCTCGGGGTTGCGCATGATCCAGACGCGCGTGATGCGGTCGTCGTGCACCTCGAGCACCGCCACGCTGTCGATCACGCCGTCCTCGCCGAACGCGAGCGTGAGTCCGTCGGCGGTCTCGCGCACCGACATCGTCAGCGCGGGACCGCGCTTCTGAGCTGGCCGAGGATGAACCGGCCGACGTGGTCGGGCCCGTGCAGGGGCCGGCGCGCGGCCGATGCCAGCCCGCCGCCGTCGGAGACGAGCACCACGTCGGGATCGAGCAGCGCGACCAGTCCCAGCAGGTCGCCCTCACCGGACGCCGCGATGAAGGCCTGCACCACGGCGTCGTGCTGCTCGCGGGTCGCCGAGCCCGCCCGCCGCTCCCGCACGTGCCGCCTCGCCGACGAGGCGAGCTGGCGGCAGGCGTCGGGCGACCGGCCCACGACCTCGGCGATCTCGGCGAAGGGCACCGAGAACACGTCGTGCAGCACGAACGCCACCCGCTCGGCCGGGGTGAGCGACTCCAGCACGACGAGGAGCGCCGTCGACACCGACTCGTCGAGCGTGACGCGGTCGAGCGGGTCGGACGACGGCGGGGTCGCGAACATGCCGGCGCCACCGGGCAGCGGCTCGGGCAGCCACTCGCCGACGTATCGCTCGCGACGGGCCCGCGCGGAGCCGAGCTGGTCGAGGCAGACGCGGCTCGCGACCCGCGTCAGCCACGCCGCGGGATTCTCGATCGCGTCCTGCTCGGCCTGCGACATCCGATACCAGCGCGCATACGTCTCCTGCACCGCGTCTTCCGCGTCGGCGACCGTGCCGAGCATGCGGTAGGCGAGGCTCATGAGCATGCCGCGCTCGGCGTCGAGCGCCGTTGCGTCGAAGCCGCCGGTCGGGGCGCCATCGTTCGCCGTCATGACTCCACCTTCCCATCGGATGCCCCGTCGCGGCCATCGGTGAGACGCGGACCCGACCTCACATTCCGGCGCCCTGCGTCGTCGGAGGGGTGTGGACCTGATCAGCGAAGGAGAGGAAGCACGATGAGGATCGCCGTCGCCGGAGGAACCGGCACTGTCGGACGACATGCGGTGCACGCCGCGCGCGAGCGCGGGCACGAGGTGGTGCTGCTCACCCGAGGCAACGGAGTCGACCTCGTGTCGGGCTCGGGGCTCGATGAGGCACTGCGCGGGGTCGACGTGGTGATCGACGCGAGCAACATCGACTCGCTGTCGGCGAAGAAGGCCACCGAGTTCTTCTCGACCGTCACCCGCAACCTGCTCGCGGCCGAGGAGGCGGCGGGCGTGCGGCACCATGTCGCGCCGTCGATCGTGGGCATCGATCGGGCGCCCTACGGCTACTTCGCCGCGAAGCTCGCGCACGAGCACGCCATCGAGGCGGGCGCCGTGCCGTGGACCATCATGCGCGCCATGCAGTTCCACGAGTTCGCGGGCCAGGCGCTCGAGCGGCTCACGGTCGCGGGCGTGCATCTCGCGCCGAAGGTCCGCACGCAGCCCGTCGCCGCGCGCGAGGTCGGCGAGCGGCTCGTCGAGCTCGCCGAGGGCGCACCCGCCGGGCATGCGCCCGACTTCGCGGGGCCGCGTCAGGAGCGCCTCGACGACATGATCCGACGGCTCGCGCAGGCCACGGGCGTGAAGGGCCCGGTCATCGCGGTGTCGATGCCGAACAAGCAGCTCGCCGCCATGAAGCGGGGTGAGACGCTGCCGGGGCCCGACGCGATCCTCGCGCACCAGACGTTCGACGAATGGGTCGCCGAGCAGGCCGGCGCGGTTCGGCCGGCGCGCTGAGCGGCTCAGGCGCGGCCGGCCACGTCGAGGATCAGCGCACGCCAGTGCGTGCCGCGGGCGGCTGGATGTCAGTCGTCGACGGATGCCCCGCCGGCAGCGAGCGCGTCGACGAAGCCGTGCGCCTCGGCGAGGACCGCCCGCCACCGTTGCTCGCTCGCGTCGTACGGCACCACCGCCCATTCGCGCATCGGTCGCCCGCGCATGACCATGTTGTCGAGCCCGAGCTCGTCGATGCGCTGCTCGGACAGCTTCACCACGAGGTCGCCCGCGTTCGACGCGAACGCGAACATCTTGCCGCGCACCGAGAGCGCCTCGGAGCCGAACATGCGCGTCATCGCGACGTCGGGCCGCGCCAGCAGGTCGCCGCCGACGTCGGCGAGCCGCTCGACGGCTCGAGCTCGCTCGGGGTTCGCCTTCGCCATGCCGCGATGCTACGCCCGACCGCCGACACTCGCGCCGCGGCATCCGCCGCCGCCGACCGCGGCCGGCACCCGCCCGAAGTGACGCAAATCGCGCTCTGGGACGGCAGTGAAGAGCGGTTTGCGTCACATCGCGGGTGCGGGCGCAGGCGGCGACGCGCGACCGGTGCCCGGGCCTAGTGGTAGCGGCCGCTGTACGCGTTGATCGCGGGCTGGCCGCCGAGGTGCGCGTAGAGCACGTTCGAGTCCTTGGGGATCTCGCCGCTCGACGACGAGGTCGATGAGCCCGGCCATCGACTTGCCCTCGTAGACCGGGTCGAGGATGACGCCCTCGAGGCGGCCGGTCAGCCGCATCGCCTCGTCGGTGGACTCGACCGGGATGCCGTACTCGTCGCCGGCCCAGCCCTCGAGCACGGTGATCTCGTCGTCGCGCAGCTCGCGGCCGACCTCGATCAGCGCGGCCGTGTTGCGGGCGATGCGGGCGACCTGGTCGCGGGTCTCGTCGAGCTTCGCCGAGGCGTCGATGCCGAGCACGCGGCGGGGCCGCCCGCCGAAGTTCGCCTCGAGGTCGGCGAACCCGGCGATCATGCCGGCGTGCGTCGAGCCGGTGACCGAGCACACGACGATCGTGTCGAAGAACACACCGAGCTCGGCCTCCTGCGCGGCGACCTCGTGGGCCCAGTTCGCGAAGCCGAGACCGCCGAGCCGGTGGTCGCTCGCGCCGGCCGGGATCGCGTAGGGCGTGCCGCCGGCCGCCTCGACGTCGGAGATCGCCTGCTTCCACGACTCCTTGAACCCGATGCCGAACCCGGCGGGCGAGAGGCGCACGTCGGCGCCCATGAGCCGCGACAGCAGGATGTTGCCGACCCGGTCGTTCACCGCGTCGGGCCAGTCGACCCAGTGCTCCTGCACGAGCACGGCCTTCATGCCGAGGTGCGCGGCGACGGCGGCGACCTGGCGGGTGTGGTTCGACTGCACGCCGCCGATCGACACGAGCGTGTCGGCGCCCGCCGCGAGCGCGTCGGGCACGAGGTACTCGAGCTTTCGGGTCTTGTTGCCGCCGAACGCGAGGCCGCTGTTGACGTCCTCGCGCTTCATCCAGATGCGGGCGCCGCCGAGGTGGTCGCTCAGGCGGTTCACCGGATGCACCGGGCTCGGCCCGAACGTCAGCGGGTGGCGGGGAAAGTCGGCGAGTGCCATGTGCGCTCCTTAGATTCAGGTGTGCGGATGCCGCGACGCAGGCGCGGGATACGCAGCATGCAATATATTGCACGCGGATGGCAGGAGGTGTGTCAACAGTGCGGCGGCTCGCCTCGGGAGGCGGGGAGGATCGACGAGTGAGGCTACCGGCGTCGCCGTCGAACTCCCTAGGCTGAGCCTCACGTCGGGCGCTTCGCCGCTCACCGCAGTCCATGCCGGAAGGGGGCCGCGAGTGAACTGGTTCTACGACACGAGCATCTGGATCACACTGCCGCTGTTCGTCGGCGGTTTCGTGCTGCTCTCGTGCCTGGCCGTGGTGTGGCTGCGCCCCGTCGTCCGCAGGCTTGTCGACAGCCCGTCCGAGTGGGATCGCGCACTCGCCCACGTGATCGGCACGTTCGGCGTGTTCTTCGGCATCCTGCTCGCGCTCGTGGCGTTGTCCGTCTACGAGAACTTCGCCGAGACCCGCACGGCGACGCTGAGGGAGGCCGCGCAGCTCACCGCCCTGTACCGCGGCACGACCGCGCTCCCAGAAGAGATCGGCGAGCCCATCCGCGACACCCTCGCCGAGTACGTGCACGCCGTCATCGACGAGGACTTCGCTTCACAGAAGAGCGGCGTCCTGCCCGAGGAGAGCGCGGTGCTGGTGGACGAGGTGGAGCACCTGATGCACGACTTCGAAGCGGAGACCCTTTCAGAGCAGGCGGAGTACGTGCAGGTGCTGGCGACGTTCGACGACTTCGTCGAGGCCCGGCGCGAACGCATCGATGCGACCACGCTCGAGCTGCCGCCCCTGTTCTGGCTGGTGCTCTGGGTCGGCGCCGCGGTGAACGCCGTGCTCATCGGCGCTCATCTACGTGCAGCGCCTGCGATTGCACCTGGCGATGGCGGGGATGCTCGCCCTGTTCATCGGCCTCGTGATGTTCGTCACGGCCGACATGGACCATCCGTACCAGGGCTCGATCTCGGTCGGACCCGGCGCATTCGAGCGCATCCTCCAGCAGACCATCGAACGGCTCGACCCCGACGGGTGACCGCGGCTCAGGCTCGGCGTCGGCGGCCGGCCGCGCGTGGAAACCGACCGGTGAGGCGTTCGCACCGTCTCGATGACGAACTCGCCGTCCTGCTGTGCCCGCCACCGCTCCGCGACGAGCTCGGTCGGATAGAGGAATACCTGTGACGACCCCGTCGGCGAGGCCGAGTTCGGTGCGGCCGTCTTCGACGGCGAGCGTCCAGCGCAACGCACGTCCGTCGCACGAGATGTTCACCGAGTGCGGTGCCGATCGCGTTGATCATGGGACTCGGGTTGACGCGCTCGGGCGGATTCACGCGATGCCACCGCATGACCGAGTCGTCATAGAGCGCGCGGATCTGCGCGGCGTCGTCGACATCCGTGCCGGCGTCGGCGACGATCGCGAGGAGGCTCGCGATCCAGTTCCGCTCCACGTCGGTCAGCTCGCTCAACCGAGTCGGCGGCGGCGCCGACTCGGCACTCGCCGAACGCTTGGAGAAGAGACCCATGTCGTCATTCTTCCCCGAGCATGCCCCGTTCGTGACATCCGCTCGACTCGGGCGGTCTTACGCTCGAAGCCGGCGGTCGGCGCACGGGGTCGCGGATGTCGGTGCCCGGGCGTACCGTGTGCGGCATCCGATACCGGGAGGACATCATGGCGAACCTCGTCGTGCACTTCGAGATCCACGCTTCCGAGCCACAGCGGCTCATCGACTTCTATTCCGAACTGCTCGGGTGGAGGTTCACGCGCTTCGGCGACACGCCGTACTGGACGATCGAGACGGGCGAGGGCGCCATCGGCAACGTCGCCGGCCAGCCCGGCATGGGCATCAACGGCGGGCTGACCCAGCGCGAGGGCCCGGCCCCCGAGGTCGGCGCATCGGTCAACGGATGCAACGTGGTGGTCGGCGTCGACGACGTCGATGGGCTCATGCGCCGGGGGATCGAACTCGGCGGCATCGAAGCGCTGCCCGCGACGGACTGGCCGGGCATCGGCCGCGGCGGCTACCTGCTCGACCCCGACCACAACGTGTTCGGACTGATCTCGCCGGTGCTGTCCGACGGCACCACCGGCATGGGGTCGAACGCCTCGTAGTTCGCAGAATGCACGACGGCCCGCCGCGTGTCGGCGGCCGGTGGCAGACTGGGCGCGTGCTGCTCGATGAGCTGGTCACCACCACCGACACCGTCGCCGCCACCCGCTCGCGGCTGGCGAAGGTCGACGCGCTCGCCGACCTGCTCGGCAGGCTCGAACCCGACGAGATCGCACCCGCGGTCGGGTTCCTGGTCGGCAAGGCGCGCCAGGGGCGGGTCGGCGTCGGCTGGCGCGGGCTGGCGGCGGCGATGGGCGATGCTGCGGATGTCCCGAGCCTCACGGTCGCCGACCTCGATGCCGCGCTCGACCGCCTGGCTGCGCTGTCGGGCTCGGGCTCGGGCTCGAGCGGCGAGCGCGCCCGCGAGCTGCGCGAGCTCACGGCCCGCGCGACCGAGCGCGAGCAGGACTTCATCCGCCGCGTGCTGATCGGCGACATGCGCACGGGCGCGCTCGAGGGCGTGCTCATGGACGCGATCGCGCGGGCGGCCGACCGGCCGGGCGATGCGGTGCGCCGGGCCGCGATGCTCTCGGGCGACCTCGGCGAGACCGCGCGGCTGGCGCTCACCGGCACCGCCGACGAGCTCGACGCGGTCGGCCTCGTCGTGGGGCGACCGGTGCTGCCGATGCTCGCGGCCACGGCGGCGAGCCCGAGCGAGGCGGTCGAGGCGGTCGGCGAGGCATCCGTCGAATACAAGCTCGACGGCGCGCGCATCCAGGTGCATCGCGCCGGCGACGAGGTGCGCGTGTTCACCCGCAACCTCGCCGACATCACGCACCGGCTTCCCGAGGTCGTCGAGGTCGTGCGGGCCATGCCGGTGCACGACGTCATCCTCGACGGCGAGACCCTCTCGCTCGACGAAGACGGCGGGCCGCGCCCGTTCCAAGACACCATGTCGCGCTTCGGCGCCGAGCGCGCGCGCGAAACGGTGCTGCATCCGTGGTTCTTCGACGTGCTGCACGTCGACGGGCGCGACCTGCTCGACGAACCGCTCGCGGTGCGGCTCGCCGAGCTCGAACGCATCGCTCCCGGCCACCGCATGCCGGGCGAGGTCACCGCCGACCCCGAGGTCGCCGAACGGGTCTCGACCGAGGCGCTCGCCGCCGGGCACGAGGGCGTCGTGATCAAGGCCATCGGGTCGCCGTATGCGGCCGGGCGGCGCGGGTCGAGCTGGATCAAGGTGAAGCCCGTGCACACCTACGACCTCGTCGTGCTCGCCGCCGAATGGGGCTACGGGCGGCGCACCGGCTGGCTGTCGAACCTGCACCTCGGGGCGCTCGACCCCGTGGGCGAGTTCGGCGAGCCCGGCGCGTACGTCATGGTCGGCAAGACGTTCAAGGGGCTCACCGACGCGCTGCTGCGCTGGCAGACCGAGCGGTTCCCGCAGCTCGAGGTGCGCCGCACCGAATCGACGGTGTTCATCGAACCCGTCATCGTGGTCGAGATCGCCATCGACGGCGTGCAGCGCTCGAGTCGCTACCCGGGCGGCATCGCGTTGCGGTTCGCCCGCGTCAAGCGCTACCGCGACGACAAGCGGCCCGAAGACGCCGACACCATCCAGGCGCTCCGCGAGCTGCTGCGCGAGTAGTCGACGGTCGAGCAGTCGCGCCGACGGCCTCGCAATCGCCGACGTGTTGCTCGCCGCGCGCACGTCGCCGCGTCGATGATGTCAGGTGTGAACACGACATTCCGACGCGTCATCCTCTGGATCCTCAACGCCCTCGGCGCCTTCGTCGGCGTCTGGGCGCTCGCCGGCCCGCAGGCCTTCTACGACGTCTTCCCGGGGATCGGCTTCGGCGCCTGGGTCGGCGTCGACGGCCCGTTCAACGAGCACCTCATCCGCGACGTCGGTGCGCTGTACCTCGCGCTGGTCGCCGCCGGCATCGTCGCGGCGCTCATGCGCCGAGCGGATGCCTCGGTCGCGGTCGGCGTCGCCTGGCTGGTGTTCTCCGTGCCGCACCTCGGATACCACCTGCTGCACCTTGGCGGCCTCCCACCGTTCGACGCGATCGTCGAGCCGATCTCGCTCGCCGTCCCGCTCGCGCTCAGCATCCCGCTCGTCATCCCTCCCCGCACTCGGCGATCGCGCCACGATGGAACCGACCTCGGAGGGCACCTGAAAGATCGCCGTCGCAGGAGGAACCGGAGTGTCGGTCGGCACGTCGTCGACGTCGTCCGCGAACGCGGACAGTCGCAGCCCATGCCGCGCACGGGTCGCCGAGCGGCTCGTCGAGCTCGCCGAGGGTCTACCCGCCGGCTGCAGACGTTCGACGAATGGGTCGCGCAGTCACGCCGGTCGTGGCGCCCACCATGGCATCGGCGAGCTCGGGCGGGCACGCCTCGGCAGCGGCATCCGCACCGCCGACGGCGGCGAGCCGATCGAGCGCGACGAGCGTGCCGTGGCGATCGCCCAGCGACCAGCGCGTCTCGACGAGGCGCGTGAGAATCGCGATCTGCCGGGCGCGGTCGCCGGCGTCCTTGGTCACGTCGAGCGCCTCTTCGAGCAGCGCGACCCGTTCCGGCGGTGCGGCACGCTCGGCGCGCAGCACGAGGCTGCGGGTGACGCATCGCAGGTCGCCGAGCCTTCGGAACCTGCCGACGAGCGCATCGAGCTCGCCCGGCGCATCGGCACCCAGGGTGGCCTGCACGAGCTGGGCATGCGCGAGTTCGTGCTCGTTGCCGATCGAGCGTGCGTAGTCGACGCACTCCGCGGCCCACCGGGCGGCACGGTCGAGTTCGATGCCGGCCTCGGCGGCGGTGTGCGCCATCATGTAGCGCGAGTTGTTGACGTGGATCTCGTCGCCCGCGAGGGCGTAGCCGCGCATCGCCGCCTCGAACTCGGTGATCGCCAGCCGTGCGCCCTCGACGGTCGAGTCGCGCAGCGCGAGTCCGCGCATCTGGCGCACCGCGGCGAGATCCCACTCCGCGTGCTGCGCGACGGCGAGCCGTGCGGCCTCGTCGAGGTGCTCGAGCGCCGAGTCGTGGCGTTCGGCGTAGGCGTCGGCCAGCCCGGCGAGGTGGTGCGCGTCGAGCAGGTCGTGGTCGTCGGCGGCGAGCGCGAGGGCGCGCTGTGCGAGTTCGCTCACGAGCGCCACGTCCATGAACGCCAGTGCGGTGCCGATCGACAGCAACTGCGACGGGGCGGCGGCGGCGAGGAAGCCCTCATCGTGCGCCGCCATCGAGAGCGTTCGGATGCTGTCGACGTCGGATCCGAACTGCTCGACGCCGATCGAGAGCGAGTTCGCGAGCGAGACCGCAGCCGGATGCCGCGCCGCGAGCGCCCACCGCAGGGCTGCGTTGACCTCGGGGCACAGCGTCTCCGACCTGTGCATGGCCTCGAGGCTGCTGTCGGTGCGGGCGGTCGCGACGAACACGAGCACGCTCTCATCGAGGAACTCGGCGTGCTGTCGCAGCACCTCGTGGATGACCTCGGGGTCGGTGCGCGAGCGCACGAACTCGCGCGTGACGGCGAGCAGGCGGAATCGCCTCGGGTGTCCGCCTGCGGGCACGAGCAGCGAGTGGTCGAGCAGGCGCAGCATCACGCCCTCGGCACCCGGGTGGGTGACCGCAGCGGCGAGGTCGACGTCGAAGGTGCGCGGCAGGGCGGCGAGCCGGCAGAGCACCTCGCGCTCCTCGTCGGTGAGCAGGTCCCACGTCCACTCGAACGCCGTCTCGAGCGTGCGGTGCCGCCCCTCGGGCACCGCCCGGTCGAGGGTCGCGAAGTCGCGCTCGAGGCGCGAGGCGAGCTCGGCGAGCGAGAGGTGCCGCGCGACGGCCGCCGCGAGCTCGATCGCGAGCGGCAGCCCGTCGAGCCTGGCGCAGACCTCGGCGGCGAGCTCCACCTCACCCGGCGACGCACGCGACGCCGAGAGGCGCATCGGCGCCGCTTCGGTTCGCCCGGCGGACGCCAACCGGTCGAGGAACATCGTCACGGCGGGGCCGTCGTCGTCGCCCACGGCGAGCGGCGCGAGCGGGAACACCACCTCGCCCGGATCGCCGATCGGTGTGCGCGAGGTGGTCAGCACCCGCAGTGTCGGCGCGGTGGCGTGTGCCCGGGCGATCGCCTCGCCCACCGCGACGCCGACCCGGTCGACGTTGTCGAGCACGAGCAGGTACGGGTGCGTGGCGAGCGCGAGCGACACCGACGACGTGACGTCGCTGCCGGGGCCCGCTTCGAGGTCGAGGGCCCTCGCGATGCGGGCGACCACGTCTCCGGGCTCGGCGTGCTCGAGTTCGACGACGACCGGCACTCGCTCGCTCGGCGCTCGCGAACTCGAGCGCGAGCCGGGTCTTGCCGACCCCGCCCGGACCCACGATGGTCACCCACGGGTGATCGTCGAGCAGGGCTCCGAGGGCGGCGAGGTCGGCGTCGCGGCCGACGAACGCGTTGTGCGGGAGGCGAACGGATGCCGCCCGCTCGCGTCGCTGCGCGGCCGCCGCCATCAGGTCGGCCCGGCTCTCGGCGCCGAGCTTGCGCTTCAGGCTCGCGATGTGGCTCTCGACGGTGCGCACGGAGATGAACAACTCCGAGGCGATCTCGGGGTTGCTCAGCCTGCGCTCGACGGCGGCGAGGATGGCGCTTTCGCGAGGGGTCAGCGTGTCTTCACGAGTCGACACGGCGCCCAGTCTAGGACTGCGCGCCTCGCACCGCACGGGTTTCGCGCGATGCCGCACCGGCGCGGCAGCCCTCGCGCTCCGAGACAGGACTCCGAAACACGGACGCCGCTCGTTGTGGAGCAGCGTCCTTGTTCTCAGGAGTCGCTCAGCGCGACCGGGCCGGGTCCGAATCGGGGTCGGTCACGGGGTGACCGGCCGCGGCGGGCTGAGCGGACCGAGCCGGCGGGGGAGGAGGGCGCGGATGCCGCGGCGGGGGCGCGCGGCATCCGTCACCCCTTCGGCGGCCGCGGCATCCTCGGCCGCGCGCTCGGCGATCACGCGGCGCCGCTCGAGGTCGCGCAGCATGCGCTGCTCGGCCGCGCGATGCAGCTCGACCCGAAACGTAGTCTTCGCTGAGGTACATGTCGATCTCTCCTTCGGGAGCTCCCCGACGGTTCACCGCTTTCGAGCGGTGAACAGCAGGTACTCCCATTCCATGGATTCGCGGGTGACGCCGAGGCCGTGCTCGACGGCGAGCGCGACGAGCGCCTCGTCGAGCGCGCGAACCTGGTCGGGGTCGTCGGCGATGCGGTTGTAGACCGCGATGGTGGGGCCGTAGTGGGCCTTGAAGTAGTCGCGGAACGCCTCGGGCGTCGCGAGCGCATCGATTGCGACGGTCTGGCGCTTCGCGACGACCTCGTCGACGCGGTCGCCGAGCAGCTCGCGCACGTGCTGCTCGTCGCCCCAGAGCGGCGCCGGCTGCGCGCCCTCGGGCAGCGGTGCGGCGAACGGCTTCATGGTCTTGAACATGCGGCCGATGAACCCGTCGGGGGTCCAGCTGATCAGCCCGATGCGTCCGCCCGGAGCGGTGACGCGCACGAGTTCGTCGGCGGCCTGCTGGTGGTGCGGCGCGAACATCACGCCCACGCACGAGAGCACGACGTCGAACGAGCCGTCGGTGAACGGCAGCGCCTCGGCATCGGCCTCGCGCCACTCGAGCTCGGCTCCGGCCTCGGTGGCGAGGCGCCGGCCGACGTCGAACAGCTCGGGGGTGAGGTCGCTCGCGACCACGGTCGCGCCGTGCAGTGCGGCCGGAATGGCCACGTTCCCGCTGCCCGCGGCGATGTCGAGCACGCGCTCGCCGGGCTGCACCGCGGTTGCGGCGACGAGTCGCGGCCCGAGCCGCCAGATGAGCTCGCTCGCGAGTCGCGGGTAGTCGCCCGAGGCCCACATCGCGCGGTGCTTCTGCTTGAGCGCGCGGTCTGCGTCGGACTGGGTGGCGGGAATCGTGTGCGTGTCGGTCACGGTTGTCTCCTTGTCGAATGAGAAGCAGGCATGATTCGGATGCTTCGTGGCCCAGCGTGCTCGCACGCCGAGGTCGCGACATCCGTGCAGCACACGGAGATTCCCCTCGGGGTCAGCCCGTACCTATTCGTCGGGGCACGGCAGATCTCCCGCCGCATAGCCGGCGCATCGGCAACCCATAGCGCCTGCCGACCATCGGGTGTCACGGTGGAACCCGACGTGAAGGAGAGCA
>CAWILI010000033.1:0-16463 GCA_963836825.1 uncultured Actinomycetota bacterium | reverse complement strand
ACGGTCGAGGTCGTCGCCCGACGCGATGACGACCAGGTGTTCGACATCGGTGCACCGATCCTCGGCAGGCCCGTCCTGCCGCCCGGACCTCGGCCGATCGTCTCGAGTGGCGAGAGTCGCGAGGAGGCGCTGACGGATGGTGCCGAGCACGAGACGCGCCACGACATGGTCGAGCTGCCAGACGGCCGATGGACCACGAGGCATCGACTGGGGTTCCGCTACCTGACCGTGCGATCGGATGCCGCACCCGATGTCATCGCGGTGCAGGCGTCGATCCCCGTGGTCGACCGGCCCGGCGCCTTCGCCTGCTCCGACGACCGCCTCACCCGGATCTGGGCCTCGGCGCAGTACACCCTCCGGCTCTGCATGCAGGGTCTCATGATCGACGGCATCAAGCGGGACCGCATGCCGTGGGCCGGCGACCAGGCGCTCAGCACGCTCGCGAATGCCTTCGCGGTGGGCGACGGCGACCTGGTCGCCGATGGGCTCGTGGCCCTCGGGCGTCCCGATCACGGCTACGTGAACGGCATCTCGGACTACTCGCTGTGGTGGGTCGTGAACGCGGGCCTCCACCTCCGCTACTTCGGGGACGAGCGCTTCGCGCGTCAGGAGCAGAACCGCCTGCACGCCTTCGTCGAGGACCTCGCCCGTCACGCCGGCCACGACGGCGTCTTCCGCCCCGCGTCGCAGGCCGGCGGTTTCATCGATTCGGGCCCGGGTTCCGTCTTCATCGACTGGGGGCTCTCACTCGACCACGGCCGTGACTCGGTCGCCCTGCAGATGCTGTGGTACTGGGCGCTGCGCAGCGCCGAGCGCGTGCTCGGACGCACGGGGCATCCGGGCTCCGAGCGGTGGGGTGCGCTTGCGACGAGGCTCGAGGCGACGCTCCGCGAGCGCGCGTGGCTCGAACGCCACGGACGATGGGCGGACTACCTGGATGCCCGCGTCTCGAAGCGGCCCGCGAGATACGCGAACTTCCTCGCGGTGATGGCCGGCATGCATCGGCAGGTGCCGCCCGGGGTGCGCGATGCCATGTTGGACGGGACATCCGGCACGCCCTTCATGACCGCGTTCCGGCTCCGCGCGCTCCTCGAGGCGGGCGAGTCCGCGTGCGGTGATCGAGGAGGTGCGTCGCACCTGGGGCGCCATGCTCGACCGCGGACCGGGCACCTTCTGGGAGGAGAGCTCGATCGAGGGCGACCCGCTCGAGATGTACGCGCGACCGTTCGGCCGCAGCCGTTGCCACGCGTGGGCCGCAGGCCCGGCCGCGATCCTTCCCGAGGCGGTGCTCGGCCTCCGGCCGATCGGCGACGGCTGGTCGCGATTCACGGTGCGACCCGAGCTGGGAGACCTGGAGTGGGCCTCCGCCGTGGTGCCGGCGCCGATGGGTGACATCGTCGTCGTCGCCGACCTCGAGCATGTCACCGTGCATGTGCCGCCCGGTGCCGTGCTGGTGCGCGAGGGTCACTCGGTGCCGGGGCCGTCGGTAGTCGAGTGGACGCGTTGGCCGGATGCATTGGTCGGCGGCGCCGGCGCGTCTTGATTGCCTCGACGCGCCCGGGCGCGGGCGATCGTCGGCCTCTGAAACGGTTCAAAAGCGAACAGTAGCAGCGGCCAGATCGAGGTGTCAACGGCTTCATCGAGTTCGGGACGGAATGCCCGAGATGCCTTGCCGCGTGCTGCGGCCGTGTGTAAGGCTGTGGATCGGTCTACAAGTGTAGATCGATCTACACATGACAGTCCGACGACGAACTTCCCGTCGGGCACCCTTCAAGGAAGAGGGAGAACACGATGCAGAACAGCCCAACGCGGCAGGGGCCAGCCGGTGCGCCAGCGCCTCGCAGCCCTGTTGACCGGAGCGGTCATCCTTTCGGGTGGCCTCATCGCGGGGACCGTCCTTCCGGCGGCCGCAGCAGAGGACTGTGCCACCGTCCCGTGGATGGATACGACGAAGAGCTCGGAAGCGCGGGCGAGCGCCCTGCTCGACGCGAGTACCCAGCACCAGAAGTACCGTTGGCTGGTCGAGCAGCCGGCCAACAGCCCGCAGCAGACGACCTGGTCGGGCGGAGTGACCTACCCGGTGCAGGTACCGTGCACGCCGACCGTCATCTACGCCAACGGCCCCGACGGGGTGTATGCCAAGGCCGGGACCACCGCGTGGCCCGGTCCCATCGCCGTCGCCTCCACGTGGAATCTCGAGCTCGGCGAGCAGAAGGCGGCCGCGCACGGCAGCGAGTCGTTCGACAGCCGCAGTGCGGTCGTCCTCGGTCCGGGCATCGCAAGCGGTCGCACGCCGCTGTCGGGGCGTGGATCGGAGTACTTCGGCGAGGACGCGCTGCTCTCGGGCCTCATGGCAGCGGCGAACGTGAAGGGGCTCGAGCAGGGCAACCCCGACAAGCCCGTCGTCGCGAACCTCAAGCACTATGTCGCGAACGAGCAGGAGACCGACCGCGAGGAGAGCTCGTCGAACATCGACGAGCGCACGTTCCGGCAGGTCTACGACCTGCCGTACGAGATCGCCGTCAAGGAGAGCGATCCCGGCAGCGTCATGTGCTCGTACAACCAGATCAACGGCGTCTACGCGTGCGAGAACCCGGTGCTCACGACGAGTCTCGACCAGCAGATGGGCTTCGACGGCTACGTCATGAGCGACTTCGGTTCGGTGCACTCCACCGCCGCATCGCTCGATGCCGGTCTCGACCAGGAGCTCAACCGTCCCGTCTTCTACACGCCGGCACTGCTCGACGCCGCGCTTGCAGCCGGTGAGATCACGCAGGAGCAGATCGACCAGGCCGCATTCGACGTCGTGCACACCTACATCGAGAAGGGCCTGTTCGACCACCCGGTGCCCGCGACCGCGATCCCGAACGTGTCGACCGCCGAACACAAGGCGCTCGCCCGCGAGATCGCCGAGCAGAGCACGGTGCTGCTGAAGAACGACGGCGTGCTGCCGCTGGCCGGCGACGCGCCCACGGTCGCCGTCATCGGCCAGACCGCGTCGAAGACCGCGACGAACGGCGTGAGCGCGAAGACCGGCTGCGCCTGGTACCTCGTGTTCATCCGCGGCACCGCGCTCAACTGCGACGCGATCGTCGACCCGCTCACCGGCATCACCGAGCGCGTGACCCAGGCCGGCGGCAGCGTGGTGTACGACAGCGGTGCCGACCCCGCGCAGGCGGCTGCGGTCGCAGCCGCGGCGGATGTCGCGATCGTGTTCGGCCACTACACGATGGGTGAGACGACCGACCTCGTCGACCTGCACCTCGACGCGAACGGCGATGCCCTCATCGAGGCCGTCGCGGCCGCATCCGATCGCACCGTCGCCGTGCTCAACGCCGGGAGTGCGGTGGAGATGCCGTGGATCGACGACGTCGACGCGGTGCTGCACGCGTGGCACTCGGGCGAGCAGTTCGGCCCGGCGCTCGCCGGTCTGCTGTGGGGTGACGTCAACCCCTCGGCGAAGCTGCCGATGACGTTCCCGAAGTCGCTCGCCGACACGCCGACGAATACGCCCGAGCAATACCCCGGCGTCTTCGCCGACGGCACCACGACGCGTCCGGCGGGCTCGACCGAGATCCGTCAGGTGAACTACACCGAGGGCCTGCAGGTCGGCTACAAGTGGTACGACGAGCAGGGCATCGACCCATTGTTCGAGTTCGGGCACGGCCTTTCGTATACCTCGTTCGAGTACTCGGACCTGAAGGTGAAGGTCGACCGGGACCGCAAGGGCGAGAGTGCCACCGCCACGGTGTCGTTCACGGTGACGAACACGGGCGACCGTGACGGCGCCGAGATCCCACAGGTGTACCTGACCCTGCCGGATGCCGCGAACGAGCCGGGCAAGCGCCTTGTCGGGTTCGACCGTCTCGAGCTGGCCGCGGGCGAGAGCACACGCGTCGAGCTCGTGGTCGACTCGGCCGCGAGCAACCACCCGTTCTCGATCTGGGACGTCGACATCGACCAGTGGGTCGCGCCGAAGGGCCGCTACGAGATCTCGGTGGGCTCCTCGTCGCGCGACCTGCACCTGACCGACGCGCTGCAGCTGAACATCACCATGCCGGCCGCAGCGGCCAACGGACTCGGCTGACACGCTCGGCATCCGCAGGCGACAGCGGGCGTTCGACCCCATCTTCGGGGTCGGGCGCCCGCTGTCAGCACCGGCGAGCGGCACGGCGTCAGGGACCGCGTGATGCACTGGGATCAGGGGTCGCGGATGTCGGCGCCCCGGCGTACCGTGTGCGGCATCCGAGACCGGGAGGACATCATGGCGAACCTCGTCGTGCACTTCGAGATCCACGCTTCCGAGCCGCAGCGGCTCATCGACTTCTATTCCGAACTGCTCGGGTGGCGGTTCACCCGGTACGGCGACACGCCGTACTGGGTCGATCGACACCGGCGAGGGCGCCATCGGCAACGTCGCCGGCCAGCCCGGCATGGGCATCAACGGCGGGCTGACCCAGCGGGAAGGCCCCGCCCCCGAGATCGGCGCGCCGGTCACCGGATGCAACGTGGTCGTGGGGGTCGACGACGTCGACGGGCTCATGCGCCGCGGCATCGAACTCGGCGGCACCGAGGCGCTGCCCGCCACGGACTGGCCGGGCATCGGCCGGGGCGGCTACCTGCTCGACCCCGACCACAACGTGTTCGGGCTGCTCTCGCCGGTGCTGTCCGACGGCACGACCGCGATGGGACCCGACGCCGAAGCGGTGTGAGCGCGGTTCGCTGATCCAACCGACGCGAAGTCCGAGGCGCGGCCCGGTGCGCGCTCCGCCGCTGTCGGGGGCCGGTGGCAGACTGGGCGCGTGCTGCTCGATGAGCTGGTCACCACCACCGACACCGTCACCGCGACCCGCTCGCGGCTGGCGAAGGTCGACGCGCTCGCCGACCTGCTCGGCCGGCTCGAACCCGACGAGATCGCACCCGCGGTCGGGTTCCTGGTCGGCAAGGCGCGCCAGGGGCGGGTCGGCGTCGGCTGGCGCGGGCTCGCGGCGGCGATGGGCGATGCTGCGGATGTCGCGAGCCTCACGGTCGCCGACCTCGATGCCGCGCTCGACCGCCTGGCTGCGCTGTCGGGCTCGGGCTCGGGCTCGAGCGGCGAGCGCGCCCGAGAGCTGCGTGAGCTCGCGGCCCGCGCGACCGAGCGCGAGCAGGACTTCATCCGCCGCGTGCTGATCGGCGACATGCGCACGGGGGCGCTCGAGGGCGTGCTCATGGACGCGATCGCGCGGGCGGCCGACCGCCCCGGCGATTCGGTGCGCCGGGCCGCGATGCTCTCGGGCGACCTCGGCGAGACCGCGCGGCTGGCGCTCACCGGCACCGCCGACGAGCTCGACGCCGTCGGGCTCGTCGTGGGGCGGCCGGTGCTGCCGATGCTCGCGGCCACGGCGGCGAGCCCCAGCGAGGCGATCGAGGCCGTGGGCGAGGCATCCGTCGAATACAAGCTCGACGGCGCGCGCATCCAGGTGCATCGCGCCGGCGACGAGGTGCGCGTGTTCACTCGCAACCTCGCCGACATCACGCACCGGCTGCCCGAGGTCGTCGAGGTCGTGCGGGCGATGCCGGTGCACGACGTCATCCTCGACGGCGAGACCCTCTCGCTCGACGAAGACGGCGGGCCGCGGCCCGTTCCAAGACACCATGTCGCGATTCGGCGCCGAGGGCGCGCGCGAGACGGTGCTGCATCCGTGGTTCTTCGACGTGCTGCACGTCGACGGGCGCGACCTGCTCGACGAACCGCTCGCGGTGCGCCTCGCCGAGCTCGAGCGCATCGCGCCCGGCCACCGCATGCCGGGCGAGGTCACCGCCGACCCCGAGGTCGCCGAACGGGTCTCGACCGAGGCGCTCGCCGCCGGGCACGAGGGCGTGGTGGTCAAGGCGATCGGGTCGCCGTACGCGGCCGGGCGG
This sequence comes from uncultured Actinomycetota bacterium, assembly GCA_963836825.1. GTDB lineage: Bacteria > Actinomycetota > Actinomycetes > Actinomycetales > Microbacteriaceae > Agromyces. The sequence continues at coordinate 10,559 of CAWILI010000033.1, read as the reverse complement.
CGCGGGTCGAGCTGGATCAAGGTGAAGCCCGTGCACACCTACGACCTCGTGGTGCTCGCCGCCGAATGGGGCTATGGGCGGCGCACCGGCTGGCTGTCGAACCTGCACCTCGGCGCGCTCGACCCCGTCGGCGAGTTCGGCGAGCCCGGCGCATACGTCATGGTCGGCAAGACCTTCAAGGGGCTCACCGACGCGCTGCTGCGCTGGCAGACCGAGCGGTTCCCGCAGCTCGAGGTGCGCCGCACCGAGTCGACGGTGTTCATCGAACCCGTCATCGTGGTCGAGATCGCCATCGACGGCGTGCAGCGCTCGAGCCGCTACCCGGGCGGCATCGCGCTGCGATTCGCGCGCGTCAAGCACTACCGCGACGACAAGCGACCCGAAGACGCCGACACCATCCAGACGCTGCGCGAGCTGCTGCGCAGCTGAGTCGGAGCCGCACCGCGAGGCGGCGTCAGGCCCGCGGGGAAGCGGTGCTCTCACGCACGACGAGTTCGGTGGCCACGAGCGTCTTACCGTCGCGCTCGCCCGCCTCCACCTCGCGGAGCAGTGCCTCGACCGAGAGGCGACCGACCTCGCCGAAGAACTGGCGCACGGTCGTGAGCGGCGGCCAGAAGCTGCGGGACTCCTCCATGTCGTCGAACCCGACGACGCTCACCTCGCCGGGCACGGCACGGCCGGCCTCGTGCATCGCCCGCAGCACGCCGAGGGCCATCTGGTCGTTGGCGGCGAACACCGCCGTGACCTCGGGGTTGCGGGCGAGCTCGAGTCCGAGCTCATGCCCCGTTTCGCTCGACCAGTCGCCGATGAGCACCGGGGGCACGTCGGCGCCATGTGCGCGCAGCGTGGCCTCCCACGACTCGCGGCGACGCGTGGCCGAGTACGACCGCTCGGGCCCTGCGACGTGCCACACGGTGCGATGCCCGAGTTCGAGCAGGTGCTCCGTGGCCAGGCGGCACCGTGAGCCTGGTCGGTGTCGACCATCGGGTAGCGGTCCCTGGCCGTCGAGTCGACCACGACCACCGGAAGTCCCGCGGGCAGCTCCACGTCGTTCTCGTCGAGCAGGTGCGCCTCGATGATGATGATGACGCCGTCGACGGCCTCTTCGCTGAGTCGGTCGAACGCGACCGAGATCTCGCCCTGGTGGGGTGCGGCACCGGGATGAGGGTGATCGAGTAGCCGGCGTCCGTCGCGGCGATGGCGATGGCGTCGAGGGTGCGCATGTTGCCGAAGCTCGAAAGGGTGAACATGATCACGCCGATGCTGTGGAACCGGCCCGACCTGAGGGCCCGCGCGGCGCTGTTCGGCCGGTACCCGAGCTTCTGCATGGCCGCGAGCACACGCGTCGCGGGTCTCGGGATCGACGTTGCTGCGGCCGTTCGAGACGCGCGACACCGTCTGGCCCGACACGCCCGCCTCCCGCGCGACATCCGCCATGGACGGTCCGCGACGGCGGCCGGGCGCGGCATCCGCCGGGGTGGTGACGGTCATCGTTGCTCCTTCGTGATGGGTCCGGCACACTTGCATGTTCACGTCAACATGCTACAGTGCCCGCATCGCATGTTGACGTGAACATGCAGCCCGACAGGAAGAACCGATGACAGCGACGTCCGCACTCCCCGGTCCGCTCGGCCGCTGCGCCGCGACCGCCCGAACTGGACGGGCTGGGCCTTCGTCGGCCCGTTCATGGCGGTATTCGCCCTGGTGCTTCGTCGCCCCAGTCGCGTACGCGATCTTCCTCAGCCTGTTCCGCGAACAGCTGATCGGCGGCACGAGCTTCGTCGGCCTCGAGAACTATGCCCAAGCCCTCGTCGACCCGAAGTTCTGGGACGCGTTCGGGCGGGTCCTCCTCTTCCTCGTCGTGCAGGTGCCCATCATGCTCGGCATCGCCCTGGTCGCCGCGCTCGCGATCGACAGCGGCCGGCTCCGCCTTGCCTCGTTCTTCCGCATCTCGGTCTTCCTGCCATACGCGGTGCCCGCGGTCGTGGCGTCGCTCATGTGGGGCTTCATGTACGGCACACGCTTCGGGCTGATCGGGAACATCAACGAGCTTCTTCGGCCTCGAGTTGCCGGCTCCGCTCTCCAGCAGCTGGATCCTCGCCTCGATCGGGAACATCGTGACCTGGGAGTTCGTGGGCTACAACATGCTCATCTTCTACGCCGCGCTTCGGGTCATCCCGACCGACCTGTACGAGGCGGCCGCCGCTCGACGGCGCCGGCGCGTTCCGCATCGTCCGCCACATCAAGATCCCCGCCATCCGCGGCGCGATCGTGATCGCGGCACGATCTTCTCGGTGATCGGGAGCTTCCAGCTCTTCAACGAGCCGAACATCCTCAAGCCCCTCGCTCCGAACGCCATCACGCACCTACTTCACGCCGAACATGTACGCCTACAACCTCTCGTTCGCCGGCCAGCAGTTCAACTACTCCGCCGCCGTCGCCATCATCATGGGGCTGATCACCGTCGCCATCGCGTACGCCGTGCAGCTCTCCGGATCACGCAGGGAGCGGAGCCCGATGACCGAGACACGCACCATGGTCGAGATCGAGCATCCCGCGCGTCGCCGCTCCATGTCCCTGCGACCTGCAGCGCGCCGCAGCGCAACGGCACCGAGGCGATCCATCCCCCTCACGATCGTGATGGGCCTGCTCGCGCTCTACGCGCTGCTGCCCCTGTTCTGGCTGCTCGTCAACTCCACGAAGACCCAGCAGGCGCTGCTTCGAGCTTCGGCCTCTGGTTCTCGGGCGAGTTCGCGCTGTGGGACAACATCGCGCAGACCCTGACCTACGACGACGGCATCGTTCGTGCGCTGGTTCGGCAACACGCTGCTCTACGTCGTGCTCGGAGCCGGCGGCGCGACGCTGCTCGCCACGCTGGCCGGCTATGGTCTCGCGAAGTTCGACTTCCCGGGCCGTCGCGCAGTGTTCGCGATCGTGCTCGGCGCGGTCGCGGTGCCCGGCACCGCGCTGGCTGTGCCGACGTTCCTCATGTTCAGCCAGATGGGTCTCACGAACACCCCGTGGGCGATCATCATCCCGTCGCTGATCAGCCCGTTCGGGCTCTACCTCATCTGGGTCTACGCGGTCGACGCCGTCCCGACCGAGCTGCTCGAAGCCGCCCGCATCGACGGCGCGGGCGAGTTCCGGACGTTCTTCACCATCTCCGCTCAAGCTGCTCGCGCCCGGCATTCGTCACGGTGCTGCTGTTCACCATCGTCGCGACCTGGAACAACTACTTCCTGCCGCTGATCATGCTCAGCGACCCGACCTGGTACCCGCTCACCGTCGGCCTCAACGCGTGGAACGCCCAGGCGTTCACGGCTCGGCGGCGAAGCCATCTTCAACCTCGTGATCACCGGCTCCCTGCTCACGATCGTCCCCATCATCGTCGCGTTCCTCTTCCTCCAGCGCTTCTGGCAGTCGGGGCTCGCGCGCCGGAAGCGTCAAGCAGTGACGGATGTCCCTGCTGACGGCCACCCCACCGAGCAGTCCTGCTCAACCCGCACATCGAAGTGAAGGGAACACCATGAACGCACACCGCAAGCACCCGTCGTCTGGACGGGCGTGGCGATCGCCGCAGCGCTCGCTGCGACGCTCGCCGCCTGCGCGCCGAACGCCGGAGGCACTGGCGACAGTCACGAGCGCCACGCCCGACGAGATCGAAGCCGCCCTCCAGGAGGAGTCGAGCATCACCGTCTGGGGCTGGGCCCCGCAGCTCGAGCCGATCGTCGACGCGTTCGAGGAGAAGTACCCGAAGATCGACGTCCAGCTCGAGAACGTCGGCACGGGCAACGACCACTACACCAAGCTCCAGAACGCGATCAAGGCGGGCACCGGCGCGCCCGACGTCGCCCAGGTCGAGTACTACGCACTGCCGCAGTTCGCCCTGTCCGACGCGTTCGTGGACCTCACGGAGTTCGGCGCGGCGAACCTCGAGGACGAGTACACGAAGTCGACCTGGGGTCGGTCGCCGATCGACGGCGGCATCTACGCGCTGCCGCAGGACTCAGGTCCGATGGCGATGTTCTACCGCGCCGACGTGTTCGAACGCCTGGGTATCGCCGTGCCGACGACGTGGGACGAGTACATCGCCGCGGCCGAGAAGATCCACGCGGCCGACCCGAACGCCTACATCACGAACGACGTCGGCGACGCCGGCTTCACCACGAGCATGATCTGGCAGGCCGGCGGCCAGCCGTTCCGCGTCGACGGTGACGAACGTGACCGTCGACTTCGCCGACGAGGGCTCGACGCAAGTGGGCGGACACCTGGAACCGGCTCCTGCAGGACGACCTCGTCGCGCCTGTCCCGTCGTGGAGCGACGAGTGGTTCCAGGCGCCTCGGCGACGGCAGCATCGCGACGCTCGTGATCGGCGCCTGGATGCCCGGCGAACCTCGAGTCCGGCGCGCCGGCCGGTGCCGGTCAGTGGCGGGTGGCTCCGATGCCGACGTACGACGGCAGCCCCGCGGCGGCCGAGAACGGCGGCGGCGGCGACGCCGTGCTGCAGCAGAGCGAGAACAAGCTCGTCGCGTACCGGCTTCCTCGAGTTCATGAACGGTGCCGAGGGCGCGTGCGATCCACGCCGAGAACGGCGGCTTCCCGTCGACCGTCGCCGACCTCGAGGCCGACGAGTTCCTCGACGCGAGTGCGAGTACTTCGGCGGCCAGAAGATCAACGAGGTGCTCGTGCAGGCGGCGAAGGACGTCGTGCCCGGGTGGCAGTACCTGCCCTACCAGGCCTTCGCGAACAGCGTGTTCGGCGACACCGTCGGGCAGGCGTACGCCGAACGAGGCCGACCTGAACGACGGCCTCGCGGCCTGGCAGGAGCGAGCATCGTCGAGTACGGCAACGAGCAGGGCTTCACGGTCAACGAGTAGCCCATCCGCGCACTGGGGAGCGGCCGGTCGGAACGCTCCGGCCGGCCACGCGACGTCGCTTCGACTCCTCAGCGACTCACCGATCCAAGCACGACAAGAAATGGATGCTCCGTGACCGCCCCTTCCCGCTTCTCCATCGGCGCCGACCGACTTCCTGCTCGACGGGCGGCCGCACCGGATCCTCGCCGGGGCGCTGCACTACTTCCGGGTGCACCCCGACCTGTGGGCCGACCGCATCCGCAAGGCCCGGCTGATGGGCCTCAACACCATCGAGACCTACGTCGCCGTGGAACGAGCACGAGCCGCGGCGCGGCGAGTGGCGCGCCGACGGGCGGCTCGACCTCGGCCGTTCCTCGACCTGTCGCGGCCGAGGGCATGCACGCGATCGTGCGACCCGGCCCGTACATCTGCGCCGAGTGGGACAACGGGGGCCTGCCGCCTGGCTGTTCCGCGACCCCGAGGTCGGCGTGCGGCGCTCGGAGCCGCACTACCTCGAGGCGGTCAGCGAGTACCTCGCGTCGCGTCTACGACATCGTCGGCGCCGCGCCAGATCGACACGGGCGGCCCGTGATCCTCGTGCAGATCGAGAACGAGTACGGCGCGTACGGCGCCGACAAGGCCTACCTCGCCGAACTCGTGCGCGCTACGCGCGAGGCGCGGCATCACCGTGCCGCTCACGACGATCGACCAGCCCACCGCCGCAGATGCTCGCCGACGGCAGCCTGCCCGGGCTGCACCTCACCGGCTCGTTCGGCTCCCGCGCGCCGAGCGGCTCGCGACGCTCCGCGAGTACCAGCCCACCGGCCCGCTGATGTGCATGGAGTTCTGGTGCGGCTGGTTCGACGACTGGGGGTCGCACCACCACATGACGGATGCCGCGGCATCCGCCGCCGAACTCGACGCCTGCTCGCGGCCGGCGGCTCCGTGAACGTCTACATGTTCCACGGCGGCACGAACTTCGGGCTCACCAGCGGCGCGAACGACAAGGGACGCTACCGCGCCGATCACCACGAGCTACGACTACGACGCCCCGCTCGACGAGGCGGGCAACCCGACCGCGAAGTACTGGGCGTTCCGCGACGTGATCGCGAAGTACGCCGACGTGCCCGACGAGGTCCCCGATCCTCGACCCGTCGGCGCCCACGCTCATCGCGCCGCTCGAGCCCGGCCGCTCCCTGCTCGACGTGGCGCCCGAGCTCGGCGACGCGAGTGCGCACGAGTTCGTTCCCGACGTTCGACGAGCTCGCCCATGATCGCGGGTCGCGGTGTTCTCGACCCGCCTCGAGCGCGGCGGCGCCGGCACCTCACGGTCGGCGAGCAGGTGCGCGACCGGGCGTGGGTGCTGCTCGACGGCGTGCCGGTCGGCGTGCTCGCCCGGGACTCGCACGAGCGTGCCGTGGTGCTGCCCGACGCGCGCGGCGAGCTCACGATCGTCGTCGAGGACCAGGGGCGCGTGAACTACGGCACGCGCATCGGCGAGCACAAGGGGCTCATCGGCGGGGTGCGGCTCGACGGCGTCGAGCTGACCGGGTGGACGGCGCGTCCGCTCGACCTCGGCCGGGTGCCCAGGCGTCGACCTCGCGAACGGCGCCGACTTCGCCGCCGGGCCGCGGTTCGCGCGCGGCTCGTTCGAGCTCGACGAGCCCGCCGATCTCTACCTCGACACCTCAGCTGGGGCAAGGGACTCGCGTGGGTGAACGGGTTCCTGCTCGGCCGGTACTGGCGGCGAGGCCCGCAGCGCACGCTCATCGTGCCCGCGCCCGTGACCTCTGCGGGCCGCAATGAGGTCGTCATTCTCGAGTTCGAGGCCATCGCCGACCCGATGATCCGCCTGCTCGGGGAGCCGGAGCTCGGCCATACCGAGATCTGACCGGCGCGTTCCACGGCACGCCTCACACGAGACGCATGTCCACCGTCTGGAGCGACCGAACGGGACGACGGGGCGTCGTCGCGGCGCCGTGCAGACGTTCGACGAGTGGGTCGCGCAGGTCAGCCGTCGTAGCGCCCACCACGGCATCGGCGAGTTCGGGCGGGCACGCCTCGGCTGCGGCATCCGCACCGCCGACGGCGGCGAGGCGATCGAGCGCGACGAGCGTGCCGTGGCGATCGCCCAGCGACCAGCGCGTCTCGACGAGGCGCGTGAGGATCGCGATCTGCCGGGCGCGGTCGCCGGCGTCCTCGGCCACGCCGAGCGCCTCTTCGAGCAGGGCGACCCGCTCGGGCGGCGCGGCGCGCTCGGCGCGCAGCACGAGGCTGCGGGTGACGCATCGCAGGTCGCCGAGCCTGCGGAACCTGCCGACGAGCGCATCGAGCTCGCCCGGCGCATCGGCACCCAGCGTGGCCTGCACGAGCTGGGCGTGCGCGAGTTCGTGCTCGTTGCCGATCGAGCGTGAGTAGTCGACGCACTCCGCGGCCCACTGCGCGGCGCGGTCGAGCTCGATGCCCGCCTCGGCGGCGGTGTGCGCCATCATGTAGCGCGAGTTGTTGACGTGGATCTCGTCGCCCGCGAGGGCGTAGCCGCGCATCGCCGCCTCGAACTCGGTGATCGCGAGCCGTGCGCCCTCGACGGTCGAGTCGCGCAGCGCGAGTCCGCGCATCTGGCGCACCGCGGCGAGATCCCATTCCGCGTGCTGCGCGACGGCGAGCCGCGCAGCCTCGTCGAGGTGCTCGAGCGCCGAGTCGTGGCGTTCGGCGTAGGCGTCGGCGAGTCCGGCGAGGTGGTGCGCGTCGAGCAGGTCGTGGTCGTCGGCGGCGAGCGCGAGGGCGCGCTGTGCGAGTTCGCTCACGAGCGCCACGTCCATGAACGCCAGCGCGGTGCCGATCGACAGCAGCTGCGACGGGGCGGCGGCGGCGAGGAAGCCCTCATCGTGCGCCGCCATCGAGAGCGTTCGGATGCTGTCGACGTCCGATCCGAACTGCTCGACGCCGATCGAGAGCGAGTTCGCGAGCGAGACCGCGGCCGGATGCCGCGCCGCGAGCGCCCACCGCAGGGCTGCGTTGACCTCGGGGCACAGCGTCTCCGACCGGTGCATGGCCTCGAGGCTGCTGTCGGTGCGGGCGGTCGCGACGAACACGAGCACGCTCTCGATCGAGGAACTCGGCGTGCTGTCGCAGCACCTCGTGGATGACCTCGGGGTCGGTGCGCGAGCGCACGAACTCGCGCGTGACGGCGAGCAGGCGGAACCGCCGCGGGTGTCCGCCCGCGGGCACGAGCAGCGAGTGGTCGAGCAGGCGCAGCACCATGCCCTCGGCGCCCGGGTGGGTCACCGCGGCGGCGAGGTCGACGTCGAAGGTGCGCGGCAGCGCGGCGAGCCGGCAGAGCACCTCGCGCTCCTCGTCGGTGAGCAGGTCCCATGTCCACTCGAACGCGGTCTCGAGGGTGCGGTGCCGCCCCTCGGGCACCGCCCGGTCGAGGGTCGCGAAGTCGCGCTCGAGGCGCGAGGCGAGCTCGGCGAGCGAGAGGTGCCGCGCGACGGCCGCGGCGAGCTCGATCGCGAGCGGCAGCCCGTCGAGGCTGGCGCAGACCTCGGCGGCGAGCTCCACCTCACCCGGCGACGCGCGCGACGCCGAGAGGCGCATCGGCGCCGCCGCGGTTCGTCCGGCGGTCGCCAGCCGGTCGAGGAACATCGTCACCGCGGGGGCGTCGACATCGCCGACGGCGAGCGGCGCGAGCGTGAACACCGCCTCGCCGGTATCGCCGATCGGCGTGCGCGAGGTGGTCAGCACCCGCAGCGCCGGCGCGGTCGCGTGTGCCCGGGCGATCGCCTCGCCCACCGCGACGCCGACCCGGTCGACGTTGTCGAGCACGAGCAGGTACGGGTGCGTGGCGAGCGCGAGCGACACCGACGACGCGACGTCGCTGCCCGGGCCCGCCTCGAGGTCGAGCGCGCGGGCGATGCGGGCGACCACGTCGCCGGGCTCGGCGTGCTCGAGTTCGACGACGACCGGCACCCGCTCGTCGGCACTCGCGAACTCGAGCGCGAGCCGGGTCTTGCCGACCCCGCCCGGGCCCACGACGGTCACCCAGGGGTGCTCGTCGAGCAGCGCGCCGAGGGCGGCGAGGTCGGCGTCGCGGCCGACGAACGCGTTGTGCGGGAGGCGAACGGATGCCGCCCGCTCGCGTCGCTCGCGCGGCCGCCGCCATCAGGTCGGCCCGGCTCTCGGCGCCGAGCTTGCGCTTCAGGCTCGCGATGTGGCTCTCGACGGTGCGCACGGAGATGAACAACTCCGAGGCGATCTCGGGGTTGCTCAGTCTGCGCTCGACGGCGGCGAGGATGGCGCTTTCGCGCGGGGTCAGCGTGTCTTCACGGGCCGACACGGCGCCCAGTCTAGGACCGCGCGCCTCGCGCCGCACCGATTTCGCGCGATGCCGTTCGTGCGGCTCGCCGAGATCGACACGGACGTGCCGTCCGAGCAGCTCCTGTTTCGGAGTCTCAGCGCGACCGCCGGTCGATCGGGTCGATCACGGCGTGATCGGCCGCGGCGGGCTGAGCGGACCGGAGGCGGCGGGGGAGCAGGGCGCGGATGCCGCGGCGCGGGCGCGCGGCATCCGTCACCCCCTCGGCGGCCTCGGCGATCTCGGCCGCGCGCTCGGCGATCACGCGGCGCCGCTCGAGGTCGCGCAGCATGCGCTGCTCGGCCGCGCGATGCAGCTCGAGTGAGACGTAGTCTTCGCTGAGGTACATGTGTTCTCTCCTTCGGGAGCTCCCCGACGGCTCACCGCTTTCGGGCGGTGAACAGCAGGTACTCCCATTCCATGGCTTCGCGGGTGACGCCGAGGCCGTGCTCGACGGCGAGCGCGACGAGCGCCTCGTCGAGCGCGCGAACCTGGTCGGGGTCGTCGGCGATGCGGTTGTAGACCGCGATGGTGGGGCCGTAGTGGGCCTTGAAGTAGTCGCGGAACGCCTCGGGCGTCGCGAGCGGTCGATCGCGACGGTCTGGCGCTTCGCGACGACCTCGTCGACGCGGTCGCCGAGCAGCTCGCGCACGTGCTGCTCGTCGCCCCAGAGCGGCGCCGGCTGCGCGCCCTCGGGCAGCGGTGCGGCGAACGGCTTCATGGTCTTGAACATGCGGCCGATGAACCCGTCGGGGGTCCAGCTGATCAGCCCGATGCGTCCGCCGGGCGCGGTGACGCGCACGAGTTCGTCGGCGGCCTGCTGGTGGTGCGGCGCGAACATCACGCCCACGCACGAGAGCACCACGTCGAACGAGCCGTCGGTGAACGGCAGCGCCTCGGCGTCGGCCTCGCGCCACTCGAGCTCGGCTCCCGCCTCGGTGGCGAGGCGCCGGCCGACGTCGAACAGCTCGGGGGCGAGGTCGCTCGCGACCACGGTCGCGCCGTGCAGTGCGGCCGGAATCGCCACGTTCCCGCTGCCCGCGGCGACGTCGAGCACGCGCTCGCCGGGCTGCACCGCGGTCGCGGCGACGAGTCGCGGCCCGAGCCGCCAGATGAGCTCGCTCGCGAGTCGCGGGTAGTCGCCCGAGGCCCACATCGCGCGGTGCTTCTGCTTGAGCGCGCGGTCGGCGTCGGACTGGGTGGCGGGAATCGTGTGCGTGTCGGTCACGGTCGTCTCCTTGTCGAATGAGAAGCAGGCATGATTCGGATGCTTCGTGGCCCAGCGTGCTCGCACGCCGAGGTCGCGACATCCGTGCAGCACACGGAGATTCCCCTCGGGGTCAGC
>CAWILI010000032.1:0-13411 GCA_963836825.1 uncultured Actinomycetota bacterium | reverse complement strand
GGGCTGAGCGGCAGGCCGCCGCCTGAGTCAGCGCACTCGCCCCGAGTACGGAACGTGGATCAGTCCGACGCGGGCGGCGCGACAGAATCCCGTTCGATGAGGTGCTGCTCAAGCATCAGGGTGACGGGCGGGGCGCCGTCGCCGCCGATGCGCCGTAGGAGCAGCCTCGCTGCTTCTGCCCCGATCTCGTGGATCGGCTGTGCCATCACGGTCACCGCGGGAGTCGTGACAGCGGTCCAGTCGGCGTCGTCGAAGGCGACGAGCGACAGGTCGCGCGGGATCTGGCGACCGAGCGCACGCGCAGCTCGGAACACCGAGAGCGCAATGAGGCTGTCGGATGCGACGATCGCGGTGATGCCGCGGTCGTCGTCGTCGAGGAGGCGTCGGGCGAGCCGTTCGACGCCCTCCTGCCTGGCGTTCAGGTGCACGAGCGCCTCGGGAGCGGGACGCCCGCCTGCTCGAGCGCCTCGACGAATCCCTGCACGCGGTCGGCGACCGACGAGGAGCCCAGGATGTCGCCGCGACGATAGTGGTCAGGGTGCCGGATCGTCGAGATGAAGGCGATGCGTCGGTGCCCGGCCGCGGTGAGCAGGCCGGTGAGCTGTTCGGCGCCTCGGCGGTTGTCGGCGATCACGGTGTCGACCTCGAGCTCGGGGGCGGCGCGGTCGAACAGCACGAGGGGACGGCCGGCGTCGACGATCGTGCGCAGGTTCTCGATGTCCACGGACGACGCGGGCGCGACGAGCAGGCCGTCGACGCGCTTGGCCAGCTGCACCCCGATGGCCTTCTGCTCGGTCTCGGCCTCCTCGTCGGAGTTCGAGAGGATCAGGTCGAATCCTGCCGCGTTGGCGACATCCGCCGCCCCCCTCGTCGCCTGCGCGAAGAACGGGTTCTCGATGTCGCCGACCACGATGCCGAGGGTGTTCGAGCGGCCCGTGCTCATCGTGCGGGCGAGGGCGTTGGGACGGTAGCCGAGCAGCTCGGCTGCCGCCTGCACGCGGTCGCGCACTGCCTCGCTCACGGCACCGTAGTCGCCGAGTGCGCGCGCAGCGGTCGCTTTCGACACCTTTGCGGCGGCGGCGACGTCGGTGACCGTCACCTCGCGTCGTCCATGGCCGTTGTTTCCGTGCCCGTTGGCGGTTCGCTCACATGCCCTCCGAAAAAACTCTTGACGCGCCCCTCACAGTCGCGTACTGTCCCAGAAAACGAATTGAGACCGGTCTCAACCTACCGGACTGAGACCGGTCTCAACAAGAGCACATCCAGTTCGAGCCTCGACGGATCACTCGATCCGCGCCGCCGCAACGGGGTACCCGCAACCGCACGACCGCACGACAATCACTGCAACGAGAGGATCATCGTGATCAACCGCACCACCTTCCGCCGAGCAGGCATCGCCGCTGCAGCGGCCGCCGCCGCTCTCGCCCTCGCCGCCTGCTCCTCGGCCGGCGGCACCGAGGCAGCCGGCGCCGAGGAGAACCCCTACAACCTCATCACCCCGGGCCAGATCCGGGTTGCGAGCCTGGGCGACGCGAAGCCCTACACGTTCACCGACGAATCGGGCGAGTTCACCGGCTTCGATGTCGAGCTCTTCACGGATGTCGCCGACCGCATCGGCATCGATGACGTCGTGTTCACCGGCCAGGACTTCTCGGGCCTGCTCGCCGCCGTCGCGAACGGCCAGTTCGACGTCGGCGTCGCTGCCATCGGCATCACCGATGAGCGCAAGCAGACCGTCGACTTCTCCGAGGGCTATCTCGCCGGATACCTCACCGTCATGGCGAGTCCCGACGCGAACATCTCCGACGAGGACGACCTGGCCGGCAAGCGCCTCGGCGTCGTGCAGGGCACGCTCCAGGAGGCGTACGCCGTGAAGAACTTCACCGAGACCGAGCTCGTGCGGTTCCCCGACAACAACGCGGCGATCTCGGCGGTGAACAGCGGCTCGATCGACGCGCACTTCCTCGACTACGAGGCGGCGAAGGAGTACGCAGCCCAGTACGGGCTCGAGAACGCGATCGACATCCCGTCGTTCGATGCGCCGGCAGGCTTCGCGATCGCGAAGGGCAACGCCGAGTTCAAGGCGGCGCTCGACGAGGCCCTCGCCGCGGCCATGGAAGACGGCACCTGGAAGGAGCTGTACCAGAAGTGGTTCCCCGGCTCGCCGATGCCCGAGCAATACCTGCCTTCCGACGAGCAGACGTCTGCGCCTGCCGAGTCCGAGGCCCCGGCCCAGTAGCCGGACCCGCGGTGCGGGTCGGCGACCCGCCGGCCCGCACCGCCCCACCGTTCCTCTGAACGAAAGCGAACCATGGACTGGCTCGACAACATCATCACGACCTTCTTCGACTTCGAGGCAATGCTGCAGGTGCTCCCGCAGCTGTTCGCCATCGGACTCGTCAACACGTTGGTCATCTCGATCTGGGCGACCGTCATCGGCATCGTCCTCGGCATGCTCATCGCCATCATGGGCATCTCACCCTCACGTTGGCTGCGGATCCCCGCCCGCATCTACACCGACATCTTCCGCGGCCTGCCCGCGATCCTCACCATCCTGCTCATCGGCCAGGGCTTCGCCCGGTTCAGTCAGCAGGTCTTCGGCCCCTCGCCGTACCCGCTGGGCATCCTCGCCCTCAGCCTGATCGCGAGCGCGTACATGGGGGAGATCTTCCGGGCCGGCATCCAGAGTGTCGACCGGGGCCAGCTCGAGGCCTGTCGTGCGCTCGGCATGAGTTACGGCAAGGCCATGCGCCTCGTCGTCGTGCCGCAGGGCGTCCGCCGGGTGCTTCCCGCGCTGGTGAACCAGTTCATCGCCATCGTGAAGGACTCGAGCCTCGTGTACTTCCTCGGCCTCCTGGTGTCCGAGCGCGAGCTGTTCCGGGTCGGCCAGGACGCAGCCGTCCTGACCGGAAACCTCTCGCCGCTCGTCGCGGCCGGGTTGTTCTACCTGGCCATCACCGTGCCGCTCACGCATCTCGTGAACTACTTCGACAACCGCTTCCGCACCGGCCGACGCAAGGCCACCCCGCCCAAGAGCGGCCTCGACGAGGTCGAGGAGCAGCGGGCCACCCCGGTCGCGCTCACCTACGGAGAGAACTCATGACCTACACGTCACCCGTGCCCGTCACCGACGGCCACATCTACGCGGGCTCGAGCCTCGAGCTCGTCGACCTGACCATGGCGTACGGCGACATCGAGGTGCTCCGCGAGGTCAGCCTGGCGGTCGCACCCGGCACCACCACCTGCATCATCGGGCCCTCGGGCTCGGGCAAGTCGACGCTGCTCCGCGGCGTGAACCGCCTGCACGAGCCGAAGTCCGGCGACGTGCGCCTCGCCGGCGAGAGCGTGCTGACGCAGAAGCCCGACACGGTGCGCAAGCGCATCGGCCTCGTGTTCCAGCACTTCAACCTCTTCCCCGACCACACGGCCGAGCAGAACGTGGCGCTCGCGCTGCGCAACGTGAAGGGCCTCTCGAAGGCCGAGTCGCTCCGCGTCGCGCGGGAGCGACTCGCCGAGGTGGGCCTGGCCGACCGTGCTGATCACCGGCCCCGCGACCTTTCGGGCGGCCAGCAGCAGCGCGTCGCGATCGCCCGCGCGCTCGCCATGGAGCCCGAGGTCATGCTCTTCGACGAGGCCACCAGTGCGCTCGACCCCGAACTGGTCAAGGGCGTGCTCAACCTGATGGCCGGCCTCGCCCATCGTGGCATGACCATGCTCGTCGTCACGCACGAGATGGGCTTCGCCCGCAAGGTCGCCGACCAGGTCGTCTTCATGGACGAGGGCCGCGTCGTCGAGTCGGGCAAGCCGGGTGACCTCTTCGACCGCCCGCAGAGCCCGCGCCTGCAGCGATTCCTCTCGGAGGTGCTGTGATGACGGATGCCGCCCGCCGCCCGATCCGCACGGCCGTCATCGGCTTCGGCATCTCGGGGCGCATCTTCCACGCGCCGTTCCTCCACGCCGATCCCGACTTCTCGCTCGACGTCATCGTGACGGGCGACCCGTCGCGTCGTGCGGCGGCCGCGGCGCGATACCCGCTCGCCCGGGTCGTGGCGACCCCCGAGGAGGTGTGGGCGGATGCGCCCGCGCTCGACCTCGTCGTCATCGGCTCGCCCAGCGGCACGCACGCCGCCCTCGCCGACGCCGCGCTCGAGGCTGGACTCGACGTGGTCGTGGACAAGCCGTTCGCGGTGACTGCCGACGAGGGTCGCGCGCTCATCGCCAAGGCCGAGCGACTCGGCCGTCGCATCACGGTGTTCCAGAACCGGCGGTGGGACGGCGACTTCCTCACCTTGCGCGAGCTCGTCGACGCGGGATCGCTCGGCGAGGTGCGCCGCTTCGAGTCGCGGTTCGAGTGGTGGCAGCCCGAGCCCGCCGCCTCCTGGAAGACCGAGGCCTCGGCCGGCGAGGGCGGCGGCATCCTCTACGACCTCGGCACGCACCTCATCGACCAGGCCGATGCAGCTCTTCGGGCCCGTGTCGGAGCTGTACGTCGAGCTCGCGCGCCGCCGCCCCGACGACCGTGGCCGACGACGATGTGTTCCTCGCGCTGGAGCACGCCTCGGGAGTCACCTCGCACCTCTGGATGAGCGCCGTGGCGCCGCTCTTCGGCCCGCGGTTCCACGTGCTCGGCTCGAAGGCGGGCTACGCGACGCTGGGGGCTCGACGTGCAGGAGCCGTCGCTCATCGCCGGCGCGCTGCCCGGCGATCCCGGATTCGGCGAGACGCCTGAGGCGCGCTGGGGCGTGCTCGGCGCCGACGGCGACACCCGGCCGATGCCCACGAAGCGAGGCGACTACGGCGCCTTCTACCGACTGCTCGCCATCGCGCTCCGCGACGGCGGGCCCCTGCCGGTGGACCCGGCCGACGCCGTGGCGGTGCTCGAGGTCATCGAGCGCGCGCACGCCGCGGCATCCGTCACCGCCTGACCGGAACAGCACGACCACCGACCTCATGACAAGGAAGAGAACCATCAGCATGACCACTACCCAGCCCAACCACGTCGTCGTCATCGGCGGGGGAATCCTCGGCGCATCGACCGCCGCGCACCTCTCACGGGGCGGAGCGCAGGTGACGCTCGTCACCGCCGGGTCGCTCGCGGACGGGGCATCCGGTCGCTCGATCGCGTGGCTGAACTCGTCGGGCGATCGCTCGGCCGAGTACCACTACCTGCGTCTGCTCGCGCTCGACCGCTACCGCACGTGGAGCGTGCATCACCCCGAGAGCCGTGCGTACCTGCGCTTCGACGGCGCGATGAAGTGGGCGGGCCCGGAGGGGAGCTTCGGCGAGACGTTCGCGTTCGAGCGTGCCGGAGGCTACGACGCCGTCTGGGTCGACCGTGCCGACGTGGCCTCGGTCGCCCCTGACGTGAGCCCCGAAGCGGTGGCCGAGGAGGGCGCGATCTTCAACCCCGGTGAGGGCTGGGTGAGCCTGCCCGACCTCATCGCGGCGCTGGTCGGCGAAGCCGTGGCCGACGGCGCGCGCGTCATCGAAGACGCCGGCGACGCGCGCGTCGACGTGCAGGACGGCACGGCGACCGGCGTGATCCTGGGCGACGGCACACGGCTCGCCGCCGACCGGGTGGTGCTCGCGACGGGCGCCGCGGTCCCGGCCCACCTCGCCGCCCTCGGTGTGACGGTTCCGGATGCCACGCCCGCCGCCTTCGTGCTGTTCACCGATCCCGTCGACGTCGAGGTGAAGACCGTGCTGAACACGCCGCGCGTCGCCGTTCGACCGACGCCCGACGGCAGGCTCGTGCTCGACGCGGACTGGGCGGAGCAGTCGGTCGTCGTCGGGGACGACGGCTCGATCTCCGTTCCCGAGGAGTCGGTGCAGGGCCTGCTCGACGAGGCGTCGAAGGTGCTCGCCGGCAACCCGCGGCTGACCGCGCAGCGGGTCGGCGCCGGGCTGAAGCCGATCCCCGGCGACGGCGAGCCGGTCGTGGGGGCGGTGCCCTCGATCACCGGCCTGTACACCGTCTTCACCCACTCGGGCGCGACCCTCGGGCTGGTGCTCGGCGAGTTGCTCGCCGAGGAGATCCTGACCGGTCGGCCTTCGCCCGTGACTGAAGTCGTTCCGTCTCGACCGGTTCGAGGCCGACGCCGAGCCCGAGGCGGTGTCGACCGGTGCGTGGGCGCCGGTGACGCAGCGATAGCTCGATCGGTTCCGATTGATGCGATCAGGCGGATGCCGCGTGCCTGGGGGGCGTGGCATCCGCTCTGGTCGTGCGCGGTGTGTCTGCGTGCGGCGTCGAGATCGTCGGCGGTTCGGCGGCGAGCGCCGGGTCCGCCCGCGCGAGCGAGCGGCCAGCCGCCGCGGTGGCCGCACGCCGCGGCGGCCCAGTGCGCCCCGCGCTCGAGTGCCGCGGGCATCGCGGCGCCTTCGACGCGCGCCGAGATGAAGCCGGCGATGAACGCGTCGCCGGCGCCGGTCGTGTCGATCACCTCGGCGGGGATCGCCGGCTGCTCGAACCAGTCCCTGCCGTCGGTCGCGATCGCGCCCGCGGCCCCGCGCGTCACGACGGCCGTGCGGGCGCCGCCCGCGAGGGCTGAGACCGCCCACCCGCGGGCGTCACCGCGCTCGCCGACCGAGCCGAACGCGACATCCAGCTGGGTGAACCCCGAGGCGACCGCGCAGTCCTGGCTCACGACGGGCCCGCGGCCCGGCGCGCCCGCGCCGTCGGCCGAGCTCGGCGAGCCTCGCCCGCAGCTCGTCGGCGCGCGGCAGCATCCCCACGTGCACCCAGCGGGCGCTCGCCAGGAGCTCGAGATGCGCGTCGCTCGGGAAGTAGTCGGCGGTCACGCCGAACTCCTCGCTCTCGAACACGCGGTCGCCGCCGTCGACGCGGATCGTCGTCACCGCCGTGGGCCCCGCCATGGTGACGAGGCCCACGGGGTCGATGCCGGCGCGGTGCAGTCCGCGGGCGATGGTGCGGCCGTCGGCGTCCGCGCCGACGGCGCCGAAGTACGCGACCGCGCGGCCGTGGCCGGCGAGCTGCGCGGCGACGTTGTAGGCGTTGCCGCCCGCGTAGCGCGCCGACTCGTCGCCGACGTAGCGGTCGATCGTGTTGTCGCCGACCGTCGCGATCACGAAGCCGGCGTCCGCGCCCGACCGCGCAGCGCCGCCGTCCACGGTCGCCTCAGTACTGCAGCTGCCGGTAGTACCGGCGCGTGGTGAGCGGGTGGTCGCGCAGCACCTCGAGGTGCGCGCTGACCCGCTCCAGCGCGGTGGCGAGCAAGGCGGGCGCGAGCAGGGCCCGAACCTCGGGCGTGAAGCCGAGCAGCTCGAAGTCGGCCGTGTCGATGACCGTGAGCGTGTCGGTGATGCGCGGCACGAACGCCTCGACGCGCTCGACGAGCGCTCGCCCCGCGTCCTCGCCCTTCAGCGCGATGACGCTGACGCCGGGCTCGAGCAGCTCGAGCGTGCCGTGGAAGAAGTCCGAGGCGTGCACGGGCCGCGTGCGGATCCACTGCATCTCTTCGAGGATGCACATGCCGTAGTAGAACGCCTCGGGCCAGCTCGCGCCCGCGCCGGTGATGACGTGGTAGTCGGAGCCGGCGATCACGCGGGCGAGCTCGGCGGCGCGGCCCTCGAAGCCGCGCTTCACGCCGAGGAGCGCGTCGGGCAGCGTGGCGAGCTGGTCGAGCACCTCGTCGTAGCCGTCGAACTCGCCGCGCGCGCGCATGATCGACAGCGCGATGAGCAGCGACTGCACCGAGAACGTCTCGCTCGAGGTGTCGTCGGCGGCGAACGTCGGTGAGGTTCACGTCGGCGGCCTCGGCGAGCGGGCGTGTCGGCGTGGCCGGTCAGCGTGAGCACGGTCGCGCCGCGCTCCTTCGCGTACTCGAGCGCGCGGATGCTCTCGAGCGTCGTGCCCGACAGCGACGGGATGACGACGATCGAGTCCGCGCCGAGGTGCACCGACCCGGTCTCGACGAGCTCGGCCGGCATCTCGAGGAACGTCGGGAACGTCGAACGGGTCTGCAGCAGCCGCACCGCGGGCTGCATGAGGATGCCGGCGCCGCCGGAGCCCACGAAGAAGACGTTGCGCGCGCCGGCGCCGAGTCGTTCGGCTATGAAGGCGTCGATCGGCTCGGCGAGCGCGACGGCGCCCGCCTGGATGTCGAGGAAGCGCCCCTCGTCGAAGTTCAGCATGGATGTTCCTTTCGATGGTGGTCGTTGGTGCGTGGATGGCGCGGAGTCGGTGCCGCGACGATCAGGCCGCGGCGGCGGTGAGTTCGCGCTCGACGGCAGCGAACGACTGCTCGAGCGCCGGCCGCGGGTCGAAGGCGTAGCTGCCGTCGCCGAACAGCTCGAACGTGAGGCATCCGTCGTAGCCGTGTCGCCCGAGCGCCTCGAGGTACTCGCCGAGCGGCAGCTCGCCGTCACCCCACGCGAGGTGCCCGTTCGGCTTTCCGTCGATGAGGTGCACATGCCGGATGCGTCCGCCGAGGGCGGCGAAGTACTCGTCGACGGTTTCGCCGGCCACCGCCATCGCCACCGTGTCGAGCGCGGCGCCGAGGTTCGGGGCCGCGATCTCGTCGAGCATGCGGGTCAGCGTCGCCGAGTCGTTGACGAGGTTCGACTCCACGCGCTGCAGCGGCTCGAGCACGCAGTCGACCCCGAGCGAAGCGGCATGGGCTGCGATGTCGCCGATCGCGTCGACCGAGCGCCGCCACGCGGCATCCGTCGGCTCGTCCTCGAAGCCTCGGCCGGGCGTCAGGAACAGCAGGGACGACTCGAGCTCGACGCAGAGCTCGGCCGCGCGGCGGAACATCGCGATGCTCGACTCCCGGAGCCATGGCACGGGCGACGCCACGTTGACCGGGTAGATCACCTGCTCGGGCGTGAGGCAGTGCACGGCCAGCCCGCGATCGGCGATGCGGCGACGGATGCCGCGCGCCTCCTCGTCGCTCAGCCGCGGCACGTGCAGCTGCGGCGCGATGCCCCAGAGCTCCACGCGCTCGCGGCCGAGCTCGACCATGTCGTCGAGGAAGCGGTCGAACGGCAGGTGCTGGTACGAGAAGTTCGACCCGGTGATCTGGTCGAGGCGGATGCCGCTCACTTGCCGATCCCGTCGGCGAGGCCCTTGACGAAGTACCGCTGGCAGACGAAGAAGAGCACGACCACGGGCAGCGCGGCGATGACCATGCCGGCGAAGACGACGGGGTAGTCGGTGCCGTGCTTGCTCATGAGGTTCGTGAGGCCGACGGGCAGCGTCTGCACGTCGGTGCCGCTCGTGAACACCATCGCGAAGAGGTACTCGTTCCAGGCGAAGAGGATGTGCAGGATGACCACCGAGATGATGATCGGCCGGCACATCGGCAGGATGATGCGCCAGAAGGCCGTCCACCGGCTCGCGCCGTCGACCTCGGCCGCCTCGTCGACCTCGCGCGGCAGGTCGATCATGTACGCCCGGATGAGGAACGTCGTGAACGGGATGCGGAACGCGGTGTAGAGGATGAGGAGCGCCCAGAAGGTGTTGTAGAGGCCCATGCCCTGGAACATCTTCACGAGCGGCACGAGTGCGACGGTCGGCGCGAGCATGAGCCCGCCGAGGATGACGGTGGCCCAGGTGCGCGAGAACGGGATGTCGACGCGGGTGAGGCCGTAGGCCGCCCAGGCGCTGATGAACACCGTCGCGATCGTCGAGGTGACGGTCACGAGGATGCTCGTCGTGAGGTAGTTGCTGACGCCTCGGTTCCAGGCGGCGGCGTAGTTCTCCCAGCCCCACTGCAGGGGCAGCGCGAACGGGTTGCCGAAGAGCTCGGCGTTCGTCTTGAAGCCGTTCAGCACCATCCACGTGAGCGGGTAGACGCACCACCACCACGAGGCAGAGCAGGAACGTCCACATGAACACGCGGGCGATGATGCCGGCGAAGGTGAGTCGGGTCACCATTCCACCCTTCTGCGACGGTTGATCCAGAGCTGCACGAGCGCGATGGCGAGCGTGATGACGAAGATGACCGTCGCGATCGCCGCCGCGTACCCGAAGTCGTTGCGCACGAAGCCGTTGCGGTAGAGCCAGGTGCCGAGCACCTGGGTGGAGTTGTTGGGGCCGCCCGAGGTCATGACCATGACCTCGTTGAAGACCTGGAACGCGCCCGAGATCGTGACGATGATCATGAGGCCGGTCATCTCGCGCACGAGCGGGAGCGTGATCGTGAAGAACCGCCGCACTGCGCCGATGCCGTCGATCGCGGCCGCCTCGTAGAGCTCGGAGGGGATGCGCTGGATCGCCACCGCGAAGAGCAGCGTCGAGTAGCCGAAGCCCTGCCATTGGCTCATGAAGATGACCGCCATCATCGCCGTCGACTCCTGCCCGAGCCAGGGCTGCGCCAACGCGCCCAGGCCGACGGCGTCGAGCGCGTGGTTGAGCAGGCCCAGGTTGGGTTCGTAGATGAAGTAGAAGAGGAGGCCGGCCGACCGTCAGCGAGATGGCCGAGGGCACGAAGTAGATCGCGCGCAGGCCGCGCCGCCAGCGGTCGTGGCGGATGCTCTCGATGACCGCGGCGAGCACGATGGCGCCGAACACCTGGAAGGCGAGCGAGACGACGGCGTAGAGCACGTTGTTCCAGAGCGACGACCAGAAGATCGGGTCGGCCACGAGCCGCTGGTAGTTCTCGGCGCCGATGAACTCCTGGCTGCCGCTGTAGATGTCCCACTCGAGCGTCGAGAATCCGAGGTTCTGCGCCAGCGGCAGGTAGACGAACACGGCGAGCATGACCACGGCCGGGAGGATCCAGGCGAGGCCGAAGAGGCGGCGAGCCGTGATCCGCTTCGGTGCGCGGGGGGAGGGGCGACGGCGGGGAGTGCCGCCGTCGCCCGCTCGACCGGCCTACTCGGCTGCGTCAGAAGCATTCCGCACGCTCTCCAGCACTTCTTCGGGCGTCGAGCCGCCGCTGATCAGGGCCTCGCCGCCGGCGAGCCATGCGTCGGCGACCTCGGGCACCGTGACGGTGTCGAGCCAGATGACGAGCTCGGATGCCTCGTTCACCTTCGTGATGCCGTCGAACACGGCGACGCTCGAGGTCTCGGGCGTCACGGCACCGACGACGGTGCTCGGCTGGCCGTACGGCGGCGACGAGAGGATCGTCGCGTTCTCGAGCGTCGTGGCGAACTTCATGAAGTCGACGGCGAGCGCTGCGCGAGGCGACTTCGCGTTGATGAGGTACCCCTCGGGCGATCCCTCGATGGCGCCCGGCTCGCCCTTCGCGCCCTCGGGCACGGGCAGCGGGAAGATGCCGAAGTTCTCGGGCGTGAGCGCGTTGCCCTCGGCGGTGACCGTGTCGAACTCGAGGATCTCCTGGTAGTACATCGCCGCCCGGCCGCCGGCGAGCGCCTCCTGCGCGGTCGTGTAGAGCACCCCGTTCGTGCCGGTGCCGGTGTCGGTGCACTCGTCGACGAGGGTCTTGAACTGCTCGAGCGAGGCGACGTAGCCCGCGTCGTCGAGCGTCGCGGTGGCGGGGGAGAAGTCGTCGTGCAGCACGTCGCTCGGCACGTTGTAGGCGAACAGCTGCTGCAGGTAGTGCAGCGCAGGCCAGCCGTCCTTGTTGCCGAACGCGATGGGCTCGTAGCCCGCTTCGCGGAGTGGTGTGCAGCTCTCGATGAGCTCATCGAAGGTGGTGGGTACCTCGATGCCGACCTCGTCGAAGATCGCGGTGTTGTAGCCCATGAACTTGCCGTTGTTGTAGAGCGGGATGCCGAAGTACTTGCCGTCGACCTCGAACGCGCTGAGGGACGCCTCGCCGAAGGTCTGGCCCCACTCGGTGTCGGGCCCGATCACGTCGGTGAGGTCGGCTGCGAGGCCGCCGTCGATGAAGTTCTGCGCCCAGTTGCCGGTCCACGTGAAGTAGATGTCGGGCAGCGCGCCCGACGCGGTGAGCGTCTTGGTCTTGTCCTTGACGCTCTGGTCGGTCTCCTGGATGAGCTCGACGGTGACCTCGGGGTGGAGCTCCTCGTATTCGGCCGCGAGGGTCTCGAAGTAGGGCCCGAGCGGGTCGCCGCCGAACTTGGTGAGGATGCTGAGGGTGCCCGAGTACTCGGGCTCGGCCGTGACGTCGGCGGCGGGGGCGGCGCTGCCCCCGGCGCATCCGGTCATGACGAGCGCGGATGCCGCGGCGAGCGCGGTGAGTGCGGTGATTCTCTGTGCGTGCATGGTCTTCCTCTGTCTCGGATGAAGGCCGGACCAACCGGAGGGGGAGGCTCCGGGGGATCCGCCATCGGATCTCTGTGACACGTACTGCGTGGTGGGGACCGATGTTACACAGAAACTGATACCGGTACCAGATCTGTCGAAAAATTCCTCTGTTGACCTTTCCTGCCGCGTGTGTCAGCATGATGGCCACCTGATACCGGTACCAGAACTCGATCCTCGGACCGGTCACCCGCTTCGAAAGGACCACCATGCTCGCGACCACGCTCCTCGGCTTCGACGAGGCGACCTTCCGCACGCAGACGGCCAGTGCCGTCGCGCTGCGCCCGCAGATCGAGGAGGTCGTCGACCGCCTGCACGCCGACGGCTTCGCCAACCTCTTCCTCATCGGGGCCGGCGGAACCTACGCCGCGATGTGGCCCTACGAGCACCTCGCCCGCCGCAGCTCGACGCTGCCGGTGCGCAGCGTGATCGCCGCCGAGCTCCTCGAGTCGGGCGATGCCACGCTCGGCAGCGACTCCGTCGCGGTGTTCACCTCGGTCTCGGGCACGACCGACGACAGCCTGCGTGCGATCGAGTACTGCAAGGCGCGCGGCGTGACGACCATCGGCTTCACCGGTTACGCCGACTCCCCCATCGCGAAGGCCGTCGACATCGCGCTTGTGTCCGAGCCGAAGACCTGGCCGTTCGACATGCAACTGCTCCTCTTCACGACGCGCCTGCTGTCGCTCCGCGGCGAGTTCGACGGTTACGAGAAGTTCGCCGGCGAGCTCGCCGGCCTCCCCGACGCGCTCGTCGCGGTCGCCGAGCAGGCCGAGCCCGTGGCATCCGACTTCGCCGAGGCGCACGCCGAGACCGACTACCACTTCCTCGTCGGCGGCGGCAACCTCTGGGGGTTCACCTATCTCTACTCGATGTGCATCCTCGAGGAGATGCAGTGGCTGCGTACCACCCGTGTGCACAGCGCCGAGTTCTTCCACGGCTCGCTCGAGCTGCTCGAGGAGGACACGAGCGTCATCGTCTTCCAGGGCGAGGACGAGACACGAGCGCTCACCGACCGTGTCGAGCGCTTCGTGAAGAAGGTGTCGAAGAACGTCACGGTGTTCGACACGAAGGACTATCCGCTCGAGGGCTTCAGCACGGAGTTCCGCGGCCTCCTCGCGCCGATCGTGCTCGACACCGTCATGGGCCGCGTCTCGAAGCACCTCGAGCGCGTGCGCAACCACTCGCTCGACCTTCGCCGCTACTACCGCGTCGTCG
>CAWILI010000031.1:0-188441 GCA_963836825.1 uncultured Actinomycetota bacterium | reverse complement strand
CTGCCAGCCCATCGCCGAGGCCACTTTTCTGCGGGCTGCGGCTGCGGACTGCGGTTAGGGTGCCGTGAGGCCCTCGAGGGCGAGGTCGAAGCCCTTGCTCGCCGCATCGGCGTCGAACGACCCCTCTTGAAAGAGCAGCTTGAAGTAGACAGGGGCGTAGATACGCTCCGCGATCTCGTCTGGGTCGCGATCGCCGCGGATCGATCCCTCGGCGATGGCGCGCTCGATCAGGACGTTTACGGCGTCCCGGCGCGGTCGCCAGAAGTGCTTCTTGAATTCGTCCAGCGTCGCGGGATCGTATTGGCTCTCGGCAATCAGCTGAGCCATCAGACGGCCCTCGTGCCCGGCATACAGCGCGGTGAGCGCGACGACGTGCTCTCGTAGCGCCTCGATCGCAGGCAGATCCTGGCGGACCGGGGTTGCGAGTATGTGGTTCTCAAGAAACGTGTCGATGATCACCGCGGCCTTGCTCGGCCACCAGCGATAGATCGTCGTCTTGCTGACGCCCGCTTCGCGCGCGATGCGCTCGATCGAGAGCTGCTGCACGGAGATGGAACCAGGCTCGCGATCGTCGATCAATCTCATGGTCGCTTGCAGGATCGCCTGCCGGCTGTGTTCGCTACGTATTGCCACAGCTCGACTCTAGAGGCTCGACGGTTCGATACGAAACGTTCACCATGGCGTGTTCGGGTAGTGGCTGAAACTCGGCTTCCGAGGTCGGAGTGGCCTTGGATGCGGCGAAACGCGCGTAGTCCTCGAGGAGCGCCGGGTCGTCGACCGCTCCCAAGTCGGCTACCTCGTCGAGCGCGGCCCCCTGGAGCAGACGTTTGACCGGAACCTCGAGCTTCTTTCCCGTCTTCGTGTGCGGTATCCCGCGCATCACGACGATCTCGTCGGGCAGGTAGCGGGCGGACAGGTTCTCGCGGATCGATTGCTCGATGGCCGCCCTGAGCCGCTGTTCGTCCACTCCCCCGGTCGCCTTCACGAACAACGGCATGTAGTAGTCCGTGCCGATTTCAACCCCGACGACCATCGCCTCGGCGACCTCGGGCAGCGCCTCCACGGCTGCGTAGATGTCGGCCGAGCCGAGACGGATGCCGTTGCGGTTGAGCGTCGAGTCCGACCGCCCGTGGATCAGGATGCCGTCGTTGGCAGAACTCGATGAAGTCGCCGTGACGCCAAACCCCCGGGAACGTCTCGAAGTAGCTCGCCCGGTAGCGCGAGCCGTCATCGTCGCCCCAGAAGCGGAGCGGCATCGACGGCATCGGGTCGGCGACGACGAGCTCACCGCGCCCGAGCGTCGGGTTGCCCTGCTCGTCCCACGACTCGACGCGAACCCCGAGCGCCGGCGCCTGGATGTAATCCGACGCGAACCGGCAGCGTCGGAACCCCGCCGACGAAGATCGACGCGATGTCGGTGCCGCCGCTCTGCGAGGTGAGCCACACATCGCCGACGCTGCGGTAGACCCACCTGAACCCGTCGCTCGAGAGTGGGGAACCCGTGACCGTGACGACCCGCAACCCGGAGAGATCGTGATCGCGTCCCGGCTCGAGCCCGGCTTTCGCGCATCCGTGGATGAACCCGGCGCCGACCCCAAGAACCGCGACCCGCTCGTCGGAGGCAATCTGCCATACCCGGTCGAGCGACGGGAACGCTGGGTTGCCGTCGACGAGCACCGCGGTCGCCCCCAGTCCGAGCGCCGCCACCAGCCCGTTCCAGACGACCCAACTCGTCGACGCCACGGTGAAGTACGCGATCGCCTCGGCGGATGTCGTCATGGATGCTGCAGATTTTCAGCTGCTCCAGCAGCGCCCCACCGTGCCCGTGCACGATGCCCTTGGGGATGCCGGTGGTGCCAGAGGAGAACAGCACCCACAGCGGATGGCTGAACTCCACGTCCGCGATATCGAGCTCGGCCGGGGACGCCGTCGCCGTCGTCCAATCGACCGACGGAACGGCGAGCGGGATCGGCGCGGCGCCGGTATGCGCGGTGACCCACACGACCGCCTGCACCGAAGGGAGCGACTCGAAGACCTCCGCCAGCTCGTCGCGGCGGTCGCGGTCCTTGCCGGCGAGGCGGTAGCCGGGAGCCGCAATCACCACCTTGGGGTCGAGCTGGCGGAATCGGGAGACGATCGCGCCGGGCCCGAACTCCGGCGCGCAAACCGACCAGACCGCGCCGATCGACGCGGTGGCGAGCAGCGCGACTACCGCCTCCGCGACGTTCGGCAGGATGCCGACGACTCGGTCGCCCGCGGCCACCCCGATGGATCTCAGGTGCGCCGCGAAGGCCGCCACCTGCGCACGGAGCTCGTCGAACGTGATCTCCGTTCGCGCGCCGTCCTCTGCGATCGCGATGAGCGCCAGGCCGTCGTGCCCCTCCAGCAGATGCCGCGCGTAGTTGACCGTGCGGCCGGGGAACCAGCGGGTGTCCGGCATCGGATCGTCGGTGCGCACCGGACCGGGTTCCCCGCCCATCCGCACGCCGACGAAGTCCACCCAGTTCGACCAGAACTGCTCGGGCTCGTCGACCGACCACTGCCACAGCTCGTGATACCCGCTCCCGACGCTGACACCGCGGCTCCGGAGGAAGTCCGCGAATCGCGAGACGTTCGTCTTCGGCTGCGCCTCGGGCTCGAGCCTCCAGAGGATGTCGCCGTCAGCGGCATCCGGATCGACGATCACGGCTGCTCCGCACCCACGGAGAGTTCCCGTCGATTCGCCGCGATGGCATCGGCCGAGATCGGCTCGGTTCCGATGAGGACGAACGCGACCCGGGCGATGCGGTCGGTGCGGTTGGACCAGGCGTGGCTGGTCGCCCGCTGGACGGCGACGTCGCCGGCCTTGAGCGTCGCCTCACCGTCGTCGACGAGCAGGGTGATCTCGCCCTCGAGCACGATCGCGTAGTCGAGCGAGTCGGTGCGGTGGAACCAGAAGTGCTTGCCGTCGGAGTGCTTGGCACCGTCGGCCGCCTCGGCCTTGCCGTCGATCTCGTCGAAGATCGTGTCCTGGGCGTCCTTCGGGTAGACCGCGTCGGGCGGGAACTCCGCGATGCGGAACACCGTCTCGCCGGCGGCAGGGAAGGTCGGCACGGGCGATCCGGGTCCGACCGGGTCGTGGTCGGTGACGTGGTCGATCGGGTTCGAGCTCAGCCACGGAACGGATGCGCCAAATCCCGGGATGGTCGGCGAGGCGAAGGTGTTCGGCGCGATGTCGTCGGTGAGGATGATCGCGCGGCCGTGGTCGTCGTGACCCGTGACGACGCGGCGGATCTGCGGTCCGTTCGTCATGATCCTGCCTCCTCGAACGGGAACGGGCGAGGCGTGGGCCACCAGGTCGGGGTCTCCTTCTCGGTCGCGACGGGCGAGCGGAGCACGCCGACCTTCTCGAGTTCGAGCTCGAGCACGTCGCCCGGTTGCAGGAACTTCCGGAGTTCCGCGCCGGCGCCGAACGCCATGGTGCCCGAGCCGATGAGGTCGCCGGGCTGCAGCCCATCGAGCTGGGATACGTACGACACCGTCTCCTCGGGGGTCCAGATGAAGTCCTCGACCTTCGTATCCGACCAGACCTCGCCGTTGACGCGCACCTGGCCGGTGAGGCCGATGACCGACGGGATCTCGTCGAGCGTGACGATCCAAGGACCGATGCCGTATGCGAAGTCCTTGGAGTGCTGCGCGCCCATCCCGATGGGGCTTTCGAGCACCTGCACGTCGCGCAGGCTCCAGTCGTTGAAGATCGTGATGCCGAACACGTGGCCGAATGCGTCCTCGGGAGTGACGTTGCGGCCGGGCCTGCCGATGATGTAGCCGATCTCGAGCTCGTAGTCGAGCTGCTCGGTGATGCTCGGGTACGGGATGGTCTCGTTCGTGCCGTAGATCGTCGCCGTCGACCCCTTGAAGTACCCGGGCCGCTCGTAGACGGCGCGGGCCGGCGTCGTCTTCATGACGTTGCCGAAGAAGTTCTTGATGTGCCCGTTGAAGGTCAGGCTGTCGCGGATGACCGGCGGCTTGATCGCCGCCCGGAAGTCCGCTTCGGCGAGCGACGACGAGGCGTCGTCGGCCGCCGCGAGCGCACGGTGGGCGGCGTCGAGGAAGAAGTCGCCGGTCGAGACCGCCTGGGTCATGTCCCGGAAGGTCGCGTGGGCGAGTTGGCGAGACCCCTCCACGGTCGCGCCGCCCTTCTGCAGTGCGAGCGCGTAGGCCCGCTTGAGGTCGATGACCCGATCGTTCTCCGGTTCGACGGCGACGACTCGGATCTCCTCGCCGTCCGGTGCAGCGACGGCAACACGTCCCAGCTTCATTGGTGGCTCCTTCTGTGGACATGGCAGGTTCCACGTCCGATCTCAAGCATACGATACGTACAGTATCGAATGCCGCGGAGAGGCGCAACCCACAGCAGTCCGAACCGGTCACATGATGGCGCTCGCCCCGCCGTCGACCACGAGGTTGGTACCGGTCACCCATGCCGCCTCGTCGGACGCGAGGTACAAGCCGGCCCACGAGACCGCCATCGGATCGCCCGGCGCGCCGGTGATCGTGCGCTCGACGATCGGCGCGACGGGGGCGCGCTCGCCGAGCTCGGCGTACATGGCGACGATCGGGGGTGTCGCCATGACGCCCGGACTCACGCTGTTGACGCGGATGCCGACGGCGATCCCTTCCGCCGCCAGCTGTCGGGTCAGCGCGATGACCGCACCCTTGGCCGCCGCGTGGGCGGCCTGCGGCAGCGCTCGAGCGCCGAGCAGCCCCGCGCCCGAACCGATGTTGACGATCGTGCCGCGCGATTGCGCGAGATGGGGCCACGCCACCTGGCAGGCGCGCCACACCAGGTCCAGCTCGTTGTTCATCGTGAAGACGTAGTCCTCGTCGCGCATGTCCGCGAAGGGCGCGAAGCGGGGCATGCTGGCATTGTTGTAGAGCACGTCGATCCGACCGTGCCGCGCCACCGCCGCCTCGACCCAACGCTCCACGTCGGATCGGTCGCTGAGGTCGACCGGGGCGACGGCCTCGATCGGGTGGCCCTCTTCTGCCGCGATCCGCTCGGTCTCCCCCGCGGTCTGCGCATTGAGGTCGCATCCGACCACGGTCGCGCCCTCGCTGGCGAACAGCAGCGCGGTCGTCCTCCCCATGCCGCTGCCGATCCCCGTCAGCAACACGACCTTCCCATCGAGCCGTCCAGTCATCTCCACACTCTCCATTCGTCGTCGAATCGTCACCTCAGGCCATGCAACCGCGGCGTCGCGGCATCCGATGGCCTTCGTGCACGCAGCGCACAGATCTGTGCACCGACTGCACCGTTCGTGCACCGCAGAGATCCGATCGCGTATCCCGGGAAGACGGAGTACTCCGCAACCACCTCGAAGGAGAGATGAGGAGCCATGTCAGACACCACCCAGACCACTCGGCCGACCCCGCCCGGAGTGACCGAGTCCGAACTCGACGTCGCACTCGCCGCGTTCGCCTCGGCGATCGGCAGCGAGAAGGTCGCGACTGATGCCGAGACGCTGGCCGAGTTCCAAGACCCGTACCAGGTCCCCGGCTCGGCGACGAACCTCCCCTCGGCGGTGGTGAGCCCCGCCTCCGTCGACGACGTCCAGGCGATCGTGCGGCTCGCGAACGAGCACCGCATCCCGCTCTGGCCGATCAGCCGCGGCAAGAACAACGGCTACGGCGGCGCGGCGCCGCAGGTGCGCGGAACAGTCATGCTCTCGTTCAAGGAGATGAACCGAGTCCTCGAGATCAACGAGGAGCTCGGCTACGCGATGGTCGAGCCCGGCGTGAGCTGGTTCGACCTGCACGACGCGATCAAGGAGGGCGGGCACGACCTCGTCGCCTCCATCGTCGACATCGGCTGGGGCGGCGTGGTCTCGAACACGCTCGAGCACGGGCTCACCTATATGCCGTACTCGATCGACCAGGCCTCGCACTGCGGCTTCGAGGTCGTGCTGCCGAACGGCGACCTGATGCGCACCGGCTCGGGCGGCATGGACAACAACCCGACCTGGCCGCTGTACAAGCGCGGTCTCGGGCCGACCTCGACCGAGATGTTCATGCAGTCCAACTACGGCATCGTCACGAAGATGGGCTACTGGCTGATGCCGAAGCCCGAGGTGTACATGCCGCTCTGGTTGCGCCTCTGGGATGACTCGCAGCTGCCCGCCGTCGTCGACGCGCTGCGCGAGCTCATGCTGGACGGCACGATCGACATGCGTCCGCAGCTGTCGAACACGCTGATCATGGCGTCGATGCTCACCACGCGTGCCGAGTGGTACGACGGCCCCGGCCCGATGCCCGACGAGGTCATCAACAAGATCGCCACGGAGCTCGGCCTCGGCCGCTGGATGATGCGGTTCGCGCTGTACGGCGACGAGGCGATCGTCGACCACAACTACGAGAAGCTCCGGGCCCGCTTCCTGCAGATCCCGAGCGTCGATCTCGTGGGCGAGAAGCACGGCGCCGATGCGTGGGAGACCCTCCCGAACCCGCACGAGCGCGTGCAGATCGGCGTTCCGAGCCTCGACCTCTACAAGATGGCCGGATGGTCGGGCGGCGACGAGGGCGGTCACGTCGACTTCTCGCCGGTGATCCCCCTCACGGCGCAGCACTCGCAGGCCGCGCAGAAGCTGATGTCCGAGATGTGCGCCGAGGCCGGCCTCGACTACCTCGGCGGCATGCTTCCGATCAACGCGCGGTCGACCACGTTCATCAACGTGATCCCCTTCGACACGAAGAACCCTGAGCAGGTCGAGAAGGCCTACACGGTGGCGAAGGAGATGGTCGCGAAGGCCGGCAAGATGGGCTATGGCGAGTACCGCGCCCACCTGTCGTTCATGGACCTCGCGGCCGACCAGTTCGGCTTCAACGACCACGCCCAGCGCCGGTTCAACGAGACCATCAAGGACACGCTGGACCCGAACGGCATCATCGCTCCCGGCAAGTCGGGCATCTGGGGTTCACGGCTCCGCGGCGAGGGCTACCCGCTGGCATAGCGCACAAGTCGGCAGAAGGCCCTCGTCCGGGATGCCCCGGGCGAGGGCCTTCACACACACACGTCACCAGGCGCTCAGGCCGCGAGGCTCCTGCGCACGTCGCGTGGCGACATCCCATACGCCTCGCGGAAGGCGCGGCTGAAGCTCGCCGGATCGCGGTAGCCCGATCGCACCGCGACGGCCGCGACCGAGGCGTCGAGCGAGGTCTCCAGCTCCTGCCGGGCGCGCTCCATGCGCTGCTCGCGGATCCAGGACGCGACACTCGTGCCCGACGCCGCGAACAGCTTGTGCACGTACCGCGTGGACACGAAGTGGGCCCGCGCGAGCTCCCCAGGGCCGAGGTCGGGATCATCGAGGTTCTCGAGCAGGTATCGGCGCATCTGCGCCAGCAGCGCGGTGGAGCGGGACGCCGACACGGATGCCTCGTCGCCCTCGAACGCGCGCAGCATTGTGAGGAGCATCTCGGCCGCGGTGTCACCCTCGACCCCGCTGAGTCCTCCGGCGTCCGCCGCGCGGGCCAGGCCCGCCACGAACGGCCCAGCGAGGTGCGCGAACGGCGCTCCGCCACCCGCGATCCGCATCGCCGCACGCCGGGCGTAGACCTCCGCCCGAGCTCCGAGGAACCACTTCGGCAGGGCGAGGGCCAGCAGCTCGAAGCCGCTGTCGGCCTGGAATGCCGAGGGCCGCGAGGTGTCCTGCCATCCGATGTCGCCCGCTCTGAGCACGGTCGAGCGATCGTCCTGTTCGATGCGGCACGACCCCTCGCGCACCAGGTACAGCAGGATGCTCTCAGGATCGCCGGCCGCCACCGCCGCCGTCGTGCGCATGACGCGGTGGGGAACTCCGCGCATCGACCGCACCGTGATGGGACCGACCTGCCCCCCGGTGAGCCGTCCCTCGAACGGGCCGGCACCGATCGTGCCGAAGCTGATGGGGAAGAAGTGCTCGGCGATCCCAGCCGACCAGTAGTCGGGGCGCTCCGAGAGCGGGACTACGCGAGTGTCCAGAAGCGTCGTCATGGTTCTCCACGGGAGCCGGCGAAGGGGCGGATCATCGGCGACCCGCCCCTTCAAGGCTACTCGGCCGACTGCGGCCCGAGCTCCGGGTTGGCGAAGAACTCGGCGAGCTGTTCGTCCGTGTAGTACACGTCCTCGGGAGCGAGGTCGGTTCCGTCGGCTTCCGACCAGGACGAATCCACGAGGTCAGCGAGGTTCGACGCATCGACGGGATACGGCTCCCAGACCACCTGGTTCACCTTCGGGCCGGCGCCGGCGAGCGTCTTGAGTCCGATCTGGACGGCGGCCTGAGCCATGGCGATCGGCGGCGTCGCCGAGCCGAAGTACGGGTAGTCGTCGTTCGCAGCTGCGAACGCGGCCATGCCCTGCGAGCCGCCGATGTCGCTGATCGGCGGGACCGGCTGGCCGGCCTGCACGAACGCGTCGCGGATCGCCCAGCCCATGGTGCCGGCCTGGAGCACGGCGTCGACGCCGGTCGGGTTCGTGGCGAGGAACTGGACGACGGCCTGCTGCGCGAGAGGCGGCTGGAAGAGTCCCTGCACCTCGCCGGCGACCGTGACGTCCGGGCAGAGCTCGAGGGCCTTCGCCGTGCCGTCCTCCCAGAAGAGCTGGTTCGGGATGCCGGGAACGCCGTCGACCTCGAGGATACGGCCACTCCCCCCGATGGCGTCCATGATCCCGGCGGTCGACCTCATCGCCTGGAGGTTGGCGTTGTACGTGGTGTTGAGCGCGTACTCGCTGTCGATCGGCACCACGACGGCCACGACCGGGATCCCCGCGTCGTGCGCCTGCGCGACGAGGTCGACCGACGGCTCGGGTGCCCCGGGGTTGTAGAAGATGATGTCAGGCTTGAGGGACAGCGCCTGACCGAACATCTGCATCTGCCCGGGGACATCCGTCGGGTCGTTGGGTGCGACATCCAGAACGACATCGACGCCCGCTGCCTCGAGCGACGCGGTGAGCGTCTCCTGGTAGACCGCGATGAACGGCGCGGCCGGAGCCTGCCCGACGATGGCCGCCGTGAAGCCGTCGGACTTCTCCGACTTCCACCCGGCCCACGCGGATTCCTTGATCTCGAAGGGGTACGCGTTGTAGCTGTCCTGGATCTCAGGCGAGAATCCGGCGAGCAGGTCGTTGGGGTCGTTCGCGCCGATCTGCGGCACGGAACCACAGCCGTTGGCGGAGGGTCCTCCGGATGCCGGCGAGCCGCCTGTCGCGGTACCGGCTGTGGCGCAACCGGCGAGGCCGAGCGCCCCGACCGCGAAAAGGGCGGATGCCGCGACGCCGAGCCGGCGGAAGCGTGTGTGTTTCTGCATGGTCTTTGCAGCTCCTCATTGAATTGCAGGGTTCGCGCTGGCCGCGCAAGAGAAGGATAGACACATTCGATACGATCCGTCTAGTTTTGGATAAAGCCAGAGATGCCACTGCCGCTGAAACCGTTCGACATATTCGATACGATGCGTTTAGTATTGAATGAAAGCCGAGCGCAGAGCGCAGAACTCGATGAGGAGTGACGGAATGACGGATGCCCGCCAAGGCCTATGGCTATCGGGAGTGAGCAAGCGATTCGGGGCCACCCGGGCGCTCGTCAATGCACAGCTCCGCGTACTGCCCGGCGAGATCCACACGCTGCTCGGCGAGAACGGCTCCGGCAAGAGCACGCTCGTCAAGGTCATCGGCGGCGTGCACAAACCCGACGACGGCGTGTTCACGCTCGACCATGAACCCGTCGATCTCGCGAACCCACGCCAAGCGCAGCGTCGGCGCATCGCGGTGGTCTTCCAGGAGGTCCTCACCGCGGCGAGCCAGTCCGTGCTCGACAACATCTGGCTGGGCACCGACGGCGTCTTCGTCCGCCGGCTGAGTCGCGCACAGCAGCGCACGATCGCGATGGAGACCCTCAGCCGACTCGTCGATGGCATCGACATCGACGCACCGGCCGGCGAGCTCTCGCTCTCCGAGCGCCAAGCGGTGTGCATCGTCCGCGCGCTGGTGCGCAACCCGCGGGTCCTCATCCTCGACGAGTCCACGGCCGCGCTCGATGTCCAGACCCGGGATCGCCTCTTCGCCGAGATGCGACGCCTGGCCGCCGAGGGCGTGAGCATCCTGTTCATCTCGCACCGCATGGACGAAGTGGAGGAGATCTCCGACCAGGTGACCGTCCTCCGTTCCGGGCGCACGGTCTCGACGGTGGCCCGGGAGGAACTCTCGATCACGAAGCTCATCGCGGACATGACCGGAACGTCCGGTCACTTCGAGCGCGTGGATCACGGCCGAGCCCTCGGCGACGTCACCCTGCGAGCCGACGCGCTTGCACTCGCACCCGGCGCGGCGCCGATCGATTTCGAGCTTCGCGCCGGCGAGCTGGTCGGCCTCGCCGGCCTTGAAGGCCATGGGCAGGATGCATTCATCAAGCGACTGTCGGGCCTGACCCAGGGCCCCGGCTCCGTCACCCGGGTGGTCGGCCCAGGTATCGACATCAAGCCCAACGACGGTGCGAAGCTCGGCGTGGCCTACCTGCCGAGGGAGCGGCGGGGCGAGTCCCTCTTCGAGCAGATGTCGATCCGCGAGAACTTCGCGATCCCCACCTTGCAGCAGGATCGTCGTGGCCTCCTGCTCAGCGCGACGCGGATGGCGGAACGCTTCGGCGAGTTCGTGCGGTCGCTCAGCATTCGGCTCGGCGCTCAGACCGATCCCATCTCGAGCCTCTCCGGTGGCAGCCAGCAGAAGGTGATCCTCGCACGCTGGCTCGCGACCGATCCGAAGGTCCTCCTGCTGAACGATCCCACGCGGGGCGTCGACATCATGACGAAGCGCGAGATCTACGCGACGCTCGAGCGCCTCTGCGCCGACGGCATGAGCGTCGTGATGCTCTCGAGCGAGGTCGATGAACTCGTCGAACTGGTAGACCGCGTGCTCGTCCTCCGCGACCAGGAGATTTTCGCGGAGATACCGCGAGCGGAACTCACCACCGAGGCGATCGTCGCCGCCTACTTCGGCCAGCAGACCAGGAGTGCAGCATGAACCGGATCCTCGCATTTCTCCAGCGGCACTCGTGGTCCTTCGTGGGCCTCCTCGCGCTGATCCTGCTCGTCATCAATCTCGTGATCAGCCCGAGCTTCCTCGCCCCCGACCGGCTTCCGGCGACCCTCGCCACGCTCGCACCATTCGTGCTCGTCGGCTTCGCATCGACACCCTCCATCCTCTCCGGAGGCATCGACATCTCCGTCGGACCGCTGGCCACGTTCATCAACTGCCTCTTCATCGCCGTGTTGCTGCCGTCCGGTCTCGGCGACTGGTATGCCGCGATCCCGATCCTCCTCATCGCCGCGGGCGCGATCGGCACGGTGACCGGACTGCTCGTCACCGTCGCCCGGCTCCATCCGGTCGTCGCGTCGACCGGTGTGCTGTTCATCCTCATCGGGCTGTCGACCACGATCTCGAGGGCTCCCGTCTCGGCGCCGCCGAACTGGTCCGACGGACTCGCCCAGTCATACGGCTGGCTCCCCGGTGCGGCCATCACCATGGGCGTCGTGGCGCTCGCGTGGTTCCTGCTGCGCCGCACGACCTACGTCCGCAACCTGCTCGCGACCGGCGAGAGCGATGTCTCCGCGTTCGGCTCCGGTGTGAACGTCACCGCGGTCCGGGTCCTCGCCTACACCCTCGGTGGACTCTTCGCCGGCGTCGCGGGCATCGCGCTCTCCGCGCTGCTCCAGTCCTCCCAGTCATCTCTGGCCACCACCTACGCGCTCCTCGGCCTCGCCGCAGCGGTGCTGGGCGGCACGGCCCTCGGGGGCGGGAAGGGGGGCCTGCTCGGCACCTTCTTCGGAGCCGTCGTCATCTACCTCCTGCAGCAGTTGCTGACCGCCGTCGGCGTCCAGCCGAGCCTCGTGCAGTTCGCCTACGGGCTCGTGCTCGTGGTCGGCGTGGTCCTCGGAGCAACGCTGCTGAACCCACGCCTCACAAGGAGCCGCGCATGACCGAGTCGACCATCGCCACCGTGACCCAATCCCTCAGCACCCCGTTGCCACCCCCCTCGGGATGG
The DNA here is from genome assembly GCA_963836825.1 of uncultured Actinomycetota bacterium. Taxonomy (GTDB): domain Bacteria; phylum Actinomycetota; class Actinomycetes; order Actinomycetales; family Microbacteriaceae; genus Agromyces. The sequence goes on along the minus strand of CAWILI010000031.1, from coordinate 176,391 downwards.
CTCCGATTCCGGACTTGGGCGCTCCGAACGCCGCTCATCCAATTCATCGTGCTCATCGCGCTGTCGGCAATCCTGGTCGCGCTGGTCCCGGCCTTCATCGCCCGCCCGCAGGCAGCCATCTCGGTGCTCGTCCTCGCATCGCTTCTGGCGCTCGCCGCGATGGGCCAGACCCTGGTCGTCATCCTCGGCGGACTCGATCTTGCGATCATCGGCTACGTCACCTTCGGCGCGATGATCGCGTCCAACGCCACGAGCCGGCTCGGATGGCCCGTGCCGATCGCCCTTCTGGTGGTACTGCTCGTCTGCGGAGGCGTCGGCGCCGGCGTCGGCTGGCTGTGCCATCGGTTCCGAGTGCAGCCGCTCGTCGTGACGCTGGGCGTCGGCGTGATGCTCGCCGGCGGTTCGATGTTCCTCGCGAACGGCGACTACAACGGGCAGCCTCCGCAAGAGCTCAAGTCGCTCGCGCAGCTCTCGGGAACGACCTTCGGCCTGCCGGTTCCGCCCGTCATCCCGATCGTCATCGTGCTCGGCGTGCTGATCTGGATCGTGCTGGCCAAGACGTCGGCCGGCCGGAAGCTCTACGCCACCGGGATCAACCCGCGTGCCGCGGAGCTCACGAGGATCAACGCCACCGTCGTGTGGGCGAGCGTCTTCGCGCTCTCCGGCGCTCTCGCCGGCGTCGCGGGCATGTTGATCGCCGCCTTCGGCTCGGGGTGGTCGCAATCGATCGGCGAGCCGTACCTGTTCTCCGGTCTCGCGGCGGTGCTCGTGGGCGGTACCACCTTCGGTTCGATCAACGGCAGCTTCACCCGCACCGCCCTCGGCGCAGTCATCCTCACCGTGCTGTCGACGATCATCGTCAGCCAGGGCCTCACGGAGTCTCAGAGCCGCATCGTCTACGGCCTCATCATCCTGGGCGTCGTTGCGCTCTACGGCCGCGAGCGGCACGTCCGCGATCGGTTCTGATTCGGAGCAGCATCAATGCCGAACGCGCCGGGACCTCGATCCCGGCGCGTTCGACGTTGGTCGTCTCCTGTAGGAGTCAGTAGGCGTGCGCCTCGGTCACCAGCAGGGTTCGGGACGTTCTGACATCCGTGAAGCGCATTTCATCAGGGGCGACGTGGCGCGCGTAGTGGTCGTCGATGAACTCCTCGGCAAGCGCCGCCGACGAGACGAACGTGAGCGCGCCGACGCCGTCGTAGCGCGTGCGCTCGAACCACGACGGTGGCGCGGCCGGAGCCGGGGTGTCCTCGATCCGCACCAGCCGCTCCGTCGTGTGCGGGCCGCTGAGGGCGAGCTCCGCGTGGGCACCGGTCCAGTGCGCGACGAAGTCCTGGAAGCGGAGTCGCCGCAGCGCCACCGGCAGCACGAGCACCGTGACCGGGGATGTCCCGGCCGCAAGCTCCCGCTCCCACACGACCTGAGGCTCTCCGCCCACCGCGGCCGGCCGGCCTTCAAGCAACGGGAGCCGTTCGGGAAGCCATCCGTTCTCGAACTCGCGTGACGTGACCCAGTCGGCGGCGTCGTTCTTGCGCCTCCACCAGGTCTCGATCGCCGCATCATAGGGTGCGGCGGGTGCGCCCGCGATCGGCGATGGCCCCGGATACGGGCGGTAGGCGACGTAGCGCGCGAGACCCGGTGCCACCACCGGATCTCGTCGCTCGACCTCGAGCCACCGCTCGACGAAGTCCGCGGGCGTCAATTCCGTCTGACGCGAGAGCAGGATCGTCAGCTTGTACGCGATGTCGCGCACCGGAGCCGTACTCAGTGGTTCCGCTTTCCGGCCCGCGCTGCCGTGTCGGCGATGCGCATGAGCAGCGGGTTGCCGGCTGCCCAGACGAACAGGTCCTGTGCGAGGGTGGAGCGCTTGGCTCCCGGGTCCTCGCGGCCCATCTCGGGGTTCTTGTGGCAGGCGACCGGCACGTTCGTCATCAGCCGACGCAGGCAGGAGTTCGCGTGGTCGCACCACACGATGTCGCGCTCGCGACCCTCGATGACCTTGTTGGCATAGTCCGGGTCGGCCAGCAGCTGGCGCGCCAGCATCGACGCATCGGCGGTCCCGGTGGCGATCGCCTCGGCAGCCTGCCTCGGGTCGGGCGTGCTCGACAGGAAGAGCGGGATGTCGCCGACCGCGGCCCGGAAGGCCTGGGGCTCGCCGTGCGCGATCATGTTCCCCGAGGCCGACGGCACGTTCTCGCCCATCGACTCGTAGTTCCCCTCGGAGAGGGAGATGAAGTCCACGCCCGCCTGCACGATGTGCGAGGCGACCTCCGCGAAGCCGTGCTCGTCCTGGCCGCCGGGCAGGTGGTCGTTGACGCTCATCCGGATGCCGACCGGGTAGTCGGGGCCGACCTCCGCCCGCACCGCGACCACTGCGTCGCGCAGGGCCCGCGCACGGTTCTCGGCGGAGCCGCCGTATTCGTCGGTTCGGGTGTTCGCGTGCGGCGAGAGGAACGACGAGTAGAAGTAGCACATGTGCGCGGCCACCTCGACGCCGTCAAAGCCGGCGGCCTTCGCGCGCCGAGCCGAGGCGACGAGATCGGCCTCGAGCCCCTTGATCTCCTCCACGGTCGTCTCCCGCGGCCCGGGGATGACGCGGCCGCCGGGGATGTAGACATGGTCGGGCAGTCCGACCGCACCCATCACGACCGGGGTCGGGCTGGCCGCCGAGGGGAACTTGCCGTTGCGGGGCACGCCCATCCGACCGAAGCTCGGGAAGAGCTGCGCGAAGACGGCAGCGCCCTCCTCGTGGACGCCGTCGACGAGTCGGGCGAGGTCGGGGACGAACTCGTCCTTGTCGAAGCGGATGTTGGGGAAGAACGGCGACTCGTTCCAGGCGCGTTCCGTGGCGACCGTCCCCCCGACCATCACGAGCGACACCCCGCCCTTCGCGCGCCGCTTCAGGAACGCGATCGACTGATCGCTCGGCCGCCCGTCGTCGGTGGGACGAAGCACCGCCATCGGGCCCAGGATGATCCGGTTCTTGAGGACGAGCGTGTTGATCGTGAGCGGGCTCGACAGCACCTCCCGCACGTTCACGTTCAACCGTTCTCCCAGTTCGTTCGCTTCCATGTGTCTCTCCTGACTCTCCGGGGCCACAGCCCCGCGTTTCGTGTTCATGGGCGACCGCTCATGAAGGGGGTCGCATCAGCAGTGCACGCAGGTCGGCACCGTCGGGCAGCAGCCCGAGTTCCTCGCGGATGCCGGTCAGCGTGTCGAGGCCGTCGGGTTCCACCTCGACGAGTCCCGCCTGCCACAGGGCAGAGAGGTAACGTGTGAGCTCCTCGTCTCCGACCAGGTCACCGCGGACGACGAGTCCCTGACCCGGAAAGGCCGGGAACGCCTCCTGCACGCTCGCGAGTTCCCGCTTGCCCGATGCACGCGCACGCTCGTCGAACGGCGGTCCGAGCAGCGTGCCGTCCACGGCGCCATCGAGCAGCGCGTCGAAGCGTTCTTCCACACCGCCGATTTCGAGGTAGTCGACGTCGGCCTTCGCCTGCCCGAGGAGGTACCGTGCGACGAGCGCGAACCCGTTCGCGAAGGCGTCCACGGCGAAGCGCCCACCGCGGAGATCCCGCAGTGATTCGACACCGGGTCCAGCAAAGATCCCGAGCGGCGTCGTGCGCTCGACCTGCGCCACGAGGCGCACGTCGGCCCCGGCGCGAGTCCACTCGAAGAGATTGTCGATCGCGGTGACCGCCACGTCGAGCTCCCCGGCCAGCAACCCCGCCAACTGCGCCGGGCTCCCGGCCGCGCGCGACTCGATGAGCTCGATTCCGTCGAGCAGCCCCCGCTCGCGCGCCGCCACGTGCGGCGCCGGTGGAACGAAAAACGACAGGTGCAGCGTCATCCGATCGCCCCCACCGCTCGCGATGCGTGCCAGGGAGCCGGCACGCCGCTCGGGCCGCGCACGCCGGTGCGCTGGGTACCGAGGCCGGTGATCGAGACCTCCATCACGTCGCCGGCCTCGAGGAATCGCTTCCAATGCGAGCCGTTCCCCGCCGGCGATCCGGTGATGAGCAGGTCACCGGGCCGCAGTTCCGCGACCGATGAGGCATAGGCGATGAGCGCTCGCACGTCGAAGGCCATGTCACGCGTCGAAGAATCCTGCATCAACGTGCCGTTGAGGCGGAGCTCGATGCGCAGCGCCGAGGGGTCGGGAACGAACCGGGCCGGCACCAGGACGGGACCGACCGGGAAGAACGTGGGCTGGTTCTTCGCCCGGAACCAATCCGTGCCGATCTTCGCGATGTCGTCGCGCGGCACCAGCGAGCGTGCGGTGATGTCGTTCACGATCACGTACCCAGCCACGTGGTCGAGCGCGTCCTCGGCCGACACCCGCCATGCGGGGCGTCCGATCACGACCCCGAGCTCCGCCTCCCAGTCGACGTGCTCGCCGAAGTCGGGCAACCGCACGTCGTCGTAGGCGCCGCTCACCGCCGACGGGATGCCGGTCCAGATGTACGGGTCGCCGGCGCGCACACGCTGGTCGAGCTCCGCGGCCGCGTCGGCTCGCAGTTGCTCGTCGGAGGCTCCGGCCTCACCGAGCTTGTGCGCGACGCTCATCTCGATGATGTGCTCGCGGTAGTTCACGCCCGCTGCGAGGATCGGGCCGACGGGTTGCACCGGCGGAAGCACCTGAAGTGACTCGAGCGGGATGCCGACGCGCCCAGTCTCCGTCTGCAACGCGTCGAGGTTCGCATCCCACTGGGCGAACAGGTCACCGGTACGACGGACGACGGGCAGGATCGACCGGATGTCGATGACGTGGCCATCGACGACCATGCCCGGGAACTCCTCGCCGTCGGCGACGAACGTCCCCAGAGCGAACGGTGGCGGCGCAGCGGCCGCACTGGAGTCGGGGGTCATGACTCACACCGGCGGCGCGACGAAGAGGTGGTGGTTATCGGAATCGTTGAACATCTCCTTGGTGATGAACTCGTCCATGTCGCCGCCGGTGCCCCACTGGTCGGAGGTCTCGGGCTCCTGCACGTCGAAGATGTGCGGGTGCCACGTGTCCTCGTCGATCATCTCGAGCTCGGTGGTCATCTCCATCGTGTTCCCGTTGGGGTCGATGAAGTAGGTGAAGGTGTTGTCACCAGCGGCGTGCCGGCCGGGGCCCCAGATCTTCCGGTAGCCGGCGCGCATCATGCGACCGCTCCCGCGCATGTACTCGTCGAGGCCGCGCAGTTCGAATGAGGCGTGCTGCAGCGAGGCGTGGGGGCCGCGCGCGATCGCCATCGAGTGGTGCTGCGACGAGCACCGCATGAAGTAGAAGAGGTCTCCGGCGTGCGGGTGGTTGAGTGTGTCGGAGAGTCGGAAGCCGAGGTGCTTCTCGTACCAGGCCCGCATGTTCTCGGGCTGGCTCGAGTTCAACACGACGTGCGAGAGGCGCACCGGGATGGCCTCGCGCTCCTCGATCTTGCGGTGCTCCCGTACCTCGACGTCAGTCGATACCTCGACCGTGCGCCCCTCGAGGTCGAAGAAACGGAATCCGTATCCGCCCCCGAGGGTCTTGAGATCGGTCGGCTCGAAGACGAGCTTGATGCCCGATGCGGTCAGGTTCTGCGCGAGCGTGTCGACGGCCGTCCGGTCGGCGGCGCCGAAGGCCACCAGGTCGAGACGCTTGTCCGCCGAACGTCGCACGCGGGTCACGTACTGTTCGGGCGAGCCCTCGGCCGCGAAGTAGACGACGTCGCCGTCGTCGTGCTGCACGGTGAGACCCCAGTGGTTCTTGTAGAACTCGACCTGCTGGTCGAAGTCGGGCACCGCGATATCGAAGTGGCGGATGTGGGTGATGGGGCTGAACGACATGATGTGCTCCTTCGCGTGAAGCTTCAGTGGGTGACGGTCGCGGCGTGCGCGATGGAGGGGATCCGGCGGATGAGACGCTCGAGGTCGTCGGCGGTGTCGCCGACCCCGAGGATGTACCGATCAGGGCGGACGACGACGGCCCTCGCGCCGACGGCGGCGAGGAGGTCGCCGACCTTGAGCGGGTCGAGCAGGGTGACGGTGTCGCCGTCCTCGTCGAGGGCGGCCTTGAGTCCTGCGGGAAGGGCGCTGTAGAGCGCCGCGGTCGGCGGCGACCACGAAGTGCGTGCCGACCATGTCGTCGAGGCGAGTGCCGTCCTGGAGGATCGGCTGCACGCTGAGCTTGCCGGCGCGCTCGTCGCGGTCGCCCTCGTGCAGGCCGACGCCGAGGCCCTCGGAGGTCGGCACGGCGCTCGCCTCGGGATGCGCCTTGATGAAGGCGTCGCGACCGGCGGCCACCTCGGGATCGGTGGTCTGGATCATCACGGCCTGGTCGGCGGCGGTCTTCACCCAGAAGGTGGCGTGCGGCTTGCGCTCGCTCTCGTAGGTGTCGAGCAGCTCCTCGTCCGCGATTCCCCGCGCCACGAGGTCGAGCTTCCAGACGAGGTTCTGCACGTCGCGGATGCCGGCGCAGAGGCCCTGCCCGAACAGCGGTGGCGCCTGGTGGGCGGCGTCTCCGGCGAGGAAGATGTGCGCCGGCGCGCCACCGGTCGGCGATACGCCCGCGGAACGTGTAGACCGCCTGGCGATCGGGCTGGAACTTTCCGACGGGCAGGATGCCGCGGCTGATCCGCTCGACGGCGGCCGGCGTGACGATCTCCTGCGGGTCGTCGTCGGGCATGAGCATGAACTCCATGCGCACGCGGGTTCCGGGGAGTCGGAGCCAGAGCGCCGGACGTGTGTAGCGTCCGAACTGGATCATGTCGGAGTCGTAGCCGGGAGCGTCTGTGAGCTGGCCGTCGACGACGAGCCACTGCTCGTCCTGACCGAACTTCTCGCTCTCGATGCCGAGCGCCTGCCGGATGCCAGACCGCGCGCCGTCGGCTGCGATCGCCCAGCGAGCCCGGACGAGCTGCTGACGGCCCCCGTCGTCGGTGGCCGTGACCTCGACGCCGCCCTCGACGTTCTCAACCTTCGTGACCGTGACACCGCATCGGAGCTCGACTCCGGGCGTGCGGTCGACGACCGCGCGGACGAGCGCCTCGACGTCGGGCTGGTGGAAGCTGATGTGGTCGTTCCACGCCTGGTCGCCGAGTCGATCGGTCGGGGCGTGGACGAGTATCTCATCGGACTCGTTGATGATCTGGACGTCCTTCATCGGGATCGTGACGGCCGCGAACTCCTCGGCGACGCCGAGGCTCTGCAGGGTCCGCATCGTCTCGCCGTCGAAGTGGACCGCACGCGCGGTGGGCCACATCTCCCGGTCCTTCTCGAGGCCGACCGCGATCAACCCGGCCTGGCCGAGCAGCGCGAGCGCGGTCGTTCCGACCGGGCCACCTCCGATGACGACGACATCGACGTCGGTTCTCACAAGCACTCCTTTGTGTGCAATACGTTCCGTATCGAATGTTACGCGACGGTTCGTATCGGTGCAATCCACTCTGTACGGCAAAGCGTCATCAAGAAACGCTGATCTGACTATCTCCGTGATCAGGATTTCGAATGACCTCGTCGCGCACCCGTGCGACGACGCTTCGCAACCACACGTGCTCCGCGTCGCGCTCGCGATCGGAGTGCCACCAGAACGCGTCGCGCACGGGGTCGAGATCGAGCGGTGGCACGACCATGCGCAACCGCGGCTCCGAGCGCACAGCCATGCGCGCGAACCCCTCGGGCACTAGCGCTACCCGATCGGTTCCGACGATGAGCGACGGAACGACGAAGAAGTGCGGGGTGGCAGCTACCACCGAGACCTCGATCCCCCGGAACTTGAGCTGCTGGGCGACGGGGGTCACTCCCTCGCGGGCGGGAAGCGTCTGCACCCAGGGCCGCGTGAGCAGTTCGTCGGCGGAGGCCTGCTCGCCAACGCCGGAGGCCGCATCGACGAGGCAGACCCACGCCTCCGGCTCGAAATCCAGATGGGGCTGGTCGGTGACGTACCCGTGCGGAAGGATCGCGCCGTCGATCGTGCGAAGCGAGTCGGGAACCCCCGACACCAGCCGACCGTCCGCAGCCGGGAACTCGAACCGCACGTTCGGCGCCTCGCGCTCCACGATACGGGTGAGGGCCGGAGCGATCCGCACGATCATGTAGTCCACCCCGGCGATGGAGAACGTGCGCGTGCTGGTCACCGGGTCGAACCGCGACTTCAGCCTGAACACCTGCTCGGTCTCGGCGATCACCTGCGGGAGCGCGGCGAGCAGCCGCTCCCCCAGCGGCGTCAGCTCGTGCCGATTGCCGTGGCGTACGAGCAGGGGGTCCTCGTAGTGCGTCCGCAATCTCGCGAGCGCGATCGACATCGAGGGTTGGGAGATGCGCAGTCGTGCGGCCGCGCGCGTGACGCTGCGCTCCTCGAGCAACGCCCGGAGGGGGCGCAGCAGGTTATAGTCCGCGTTGACCACGGCATCACGCTACCGCGGACGGATTCGTGCGGGCTGGAGGAAGCTCACGCCCTCCAGACCGTCTTCAGGTTGCAGAACTCCCGGATGCCGACCGCGGCGAGCTCTCGACCGAAGCCCGAGCGCTTGATCCCGCCGAACGGGCAGCTCCTGGTACGACACCGTCATCCCGTTGATGAACACGGCTCCGGCGTCGAGTTCGGCGAGGAACCGATCCTCCTCCTCGGGGTCGTTCGTCCAGACCGCAGCTCGAGAGGCCGAAGGTCGTCTGGTTCGCGATCCGCAGCGCGTCATCGTTGTCGATCGCGCGATAGAGCGATGCCACGGGGCCGAACGCCTCCTCCTGGACGAGCCGCGCGTCATCCGGCAGATCGGCGATCACCGTTGGGGCGTAGAACCAGCCGGGGAGGTCGGGTGCGCCGCCCGCCGGTGAGGATCGTCGCCCCCTTCGCCCGGGCGTCCTCGACGAGGTCGACGAGGTCCTGGCGGCCGGATTCCGTGGCGACCGGCCCGACCTCCGTCTCGGGAAGCAGCGGGTCGCCGACCTTCAGGGCGGCCATGCGCGCAGTGAACTCCGCGGCGAACGCGTCGTAGACGTCGGCGTGGACGATGAAGCGCTTGCCGGCGATGCAGGACTGACCGTTGTTGTTGATGCGGGCGCGCACCGCGGTCTCGGCGGCAGCCTTCGACGTCGGCGCTCGCGCAGCACGATGAACGGGTCCGAGCCGCCGAGCTCGAGCACGGCCTTCTTGACGTGGTCGCCGGCGGTCGCGGCGACCGACCGGCCGGCCGGCTCCGATCCCGTGAGGGTGACCGCCTTGACACGCGGGTCGGCGATGACCGCGGCCACCTCGCGCGCCGCCGATCAGCAGGCTGCGGAACGACCCGTGCGGGAAGCCCGCGCGCTCGAACAGCGTGTCGAGGTATGAGCGCCGCCTGCGGCACGTTCGAGGCGTGCTTGAGCAGCCCGGCATTGCCCGCCATCAGGGCCGGTGCGGCGAACCGGATCACCTGCCAGAGCGGGTAGTTCCACGGCATCACGGCGAGCACGACGCCGAGCGGCTCGTAGCGGGTCCACGCCCGCGATGCGCCGACCTTCGACGGGTCGTCGAGCGCCTCGTCGGCGAGGAAGCCCTCGGCGTTGTCGGCGTAGAACCGCATCGCCTTCACGCACTTCTGCACCTCGGCGATCGACTGCGCGATCGGCTTGCCCATCTCGACCGTGATGAGTTCGCCGAGTCCCTCGGCCTGATCTTCGAGGATGTCGGCCGCGGATCGCATCCACTCGGCGCGCTGCGCGAACGAGGTTCCGCGCAGCGTACGAGCGGCCTCGGCCGACTCCGCGATCCGCTCGGCCACCTCATCCGGGCTATGCGGCTCGATGATGATCTCGGTCTTTCCGGTCGTCGGATTGACGGTGGCGATCGCCATGATGCTCTCCCTCGTTGAGACGATGTGGTGTGACCGAGTATAGTCGGATTACATACGATGCGTTTCGTATTGCTTGGTGGATGACGCAAGGTCGTCACTCGGGCTCGAAACCACTGGTCCCGAAGGAGTGATCCATGAGCGCCGACGGCGAACTGCCAGACCGCCTCCCCCTGTTCCTCACCGACGACGACGTCGAGCGGCTGTCGGATTGGGGCCACGCGATCAAGGCGATTCGCGCTGCATACGGCTCCGTCGCCGACGACCAGCGCACTCCCGGGCGCATCTTCGCCGACAGCGGGCGCGAGTGGATGCGCATCATGCCCTCGGTCCCCGCTAGCGGCAGGCTCTTCGGCGCGAAGTCGATCAACGGGTCCTTCGCCGACGGGCTGCGGGTGAGCTACCTCATCTCGCTGTTCGACAAGGAGACCGCCGACCTCGTCGCACTGGTCGACGGCAACCGAGTCACGGGGCTGCGCACCGCCGCAACCACCGCGGTCGGCGCCGAGGCGCTCACGCCGCGGCGTCCGCTCACCGTCGGCGTGATCGGCTCCGGCTTCGAGGCGCGCTCTCACCTCACCGCATTCGCGCAGGTGCTCGAATTCGCCGAAGTGCGCGTCTACAGCCCGACGGAGCGGAACCGCGAGGCCTTCGCCGCCGAGTTCGACGGCAAGTTCGGCGCGCCCGTGCGCGCGGTGAGCGCGGCCGAGGACGCGGTGCGCGGCGCCGACCTGGTGTTGTGTGCCGCCCGCTCGCGCGACGAGAGCCCGACCGTGCAGGCCGATTGGGTCGACGAGAACGCGACCGTCGTCTCCATCGGCTCGACCACGCCCGCGCAGCGCGAACTCCCTGCGGAGCTCTTCTCTCGAGCATCCGTCGTCGTCGCCGACACCGTCGAGGAGGTCGTGCACGGCAGTGGCGACCTCATCGCCGCACGGGCCGCGGGTGTAGATGTCGATGCGCTGGTGATGCCGCTCTCGAGCGCGATCGTCGGCGATCACCCGATCGACCCGGCACGCGGCATCCGCATCTACAAATCCACCGGCTCGGGACTGCAGGACATCGTCGTCGCCGAGATGCTCTACGACCGCGCCCGCGACGAGGGGCTCGGAACCGAGCTGCCCGTCGGAATCGTGACCACCCGCAAGTAAGGAAGCAGACACATGGTCGACTACACGAAAACCGAAGCCCGCGCCTGGGCGAAGGAGAACTGGAACGGCTGCATCGCCGTCACGATGCCCTCCTACACCGCCGGACTTCTCGAAGATCAACGAGAACGCGATCCGTCACGACATCCTGAAGCTCAAGGAGCTGGGGTTCTCGGGCACGCTGCTGGTCACGGAACTGAACATCACCCCCGAGGAGAACGCCCGCGTCACGGCGGTCGCCCGCGAGGCCGGAGGTCCGGACTTCCAGCTGTTCTTCCACGCCGCCTTCAACACGCTCGAGGAGAACATCCACGCGCTGTCGCTCGCCGAGAAAGAGGGCGTCGACAATGTGCTGATCTCGTACCCGACCGCCTTCTGGCCGACCACGCTCGATGAGGTATTCGATTACACCAAGCGGCTTGCTGACTCGACCGACCTCGGCGCGATGCTCTTCGGCCTTCCGGCCTGGGGCTTCGAACGCATCGACAACGCCGGCATGCCGGTGCCGTTCGTACGCCGAGTCCTCGACGAGATCCCCAACATCGTCGCGATCAAGGCCGAGCAGGGGTACCCGACCATCGGCGGAATCATGGAGATGTACCACCACTTCCGGGAGGAAGTCGTCATCTCCTGCCCGATCGAGTCCGAGACGATCCCGCTCATGTCGACGCTCGACTTCCACTTCTCCGGCACCAGCAACACGAACTGGATGAGCGACTACTTCCCCCGCGCCTTCAACCTCGCACGCGAAGGCAAGTGGGAGGAAGCGATGGAGCTGTGGTGGCAGGTCGCGCCGGCGCGCGCCGCGAACGTCGCGATCCTCACCGGCTCGGCCGTGGGCACCACGGTCATCAACCGCACCGGCTGGAAGTACCAGGAATGGCTCGCGGGCTTCAACGGCGGAGCTCTGCGGGCGCCTGCGCCGCGCATCCCCGACCGCCTCATGAAGCAGGCCCGCCAGGCACTCGTCGCGTCGGGACTCCCGGTCACCGACCTGCCCGACAGCGAGTTCGTGAAGGGCCGCGTGCAGGGGTGATCACGTGAGGACCCGGCGAGCGGGGCGGGCGGCCGTGCGCCGACGATCCGCTCCGGACGGCCTGATCCGGTGACGAGAATTACGAGGAGGATCTCGTGGGCGATGGACCGCTCCGCCTCGACCGGCCGGTCGAAGACTACCTGTCGGCATTCGAGGTCAGGCGCACCCTCGATTTCGAGTCCATGTGGGGTGGCATGCAGACGGTTTTCCCGACTCCCGCGACGTCAATGGTGCCGACGATGCCCCACGAAGCATCACCCGCCGAATCGACGCTCCATGCCGCACGACTTTCGGACCTGACGATCGGCGTGGTGCACGTCGGGACGGACGTCCGGGCTCACGTCGGACCGATGCCGGACTACCAAGTCGTCGTCGCGCTGAGCGGCGGCGTCGTGGGGCATTTCGCATCGCGTGTCGTCGAGGTCGGGCCGATGACGGCATCGGTGAACGCACCCGGCGAATGTGCGCTTCTCCCCCGCTGGGCGGCGCACACCAGACTCCTTATGATCCGCATCCGCCCAAGCGCAGTCGCACGTGAACTCACGGAACTGGTCGGCCACGCCGTGACGGGGCAGCTCCGCTTCGAGTACGTCTTCAGCCTGGAATCGCCGCGCGCGGGAAGCTGGCTTCAGGCCGTCGGGCTGCTCGTCACGGAGCTGAGCGAGCCGGGAAGTCTGGCCCGGTCGTCGGCCCGTCACCGCAACCAGCTCGAACGACTGGTGATCAGCTCGCTGCTGCGCGCGACGGAGAACGAGTTCTCGGGTTCGCTCCGTACCGACCATCGTCCGCCGCGCTGGGTGAGCGTTCGTCGGGCCATCGAAGCAATGCAGGGCGCTCCGGAGCGCCACTGGACGGTACCCGAGATGGCCGAGATCGCGGGGGTGAGCGGGAGGCGGGTGCAGCAGGCGTTCCTCGAGCAGCTCGGCGTCTCGCCGATGACGTACCTGCAGCGACTGCGCTTGGAGGGCGCTCGTGGTGACCTCCTGGACGACACAGGCTTCGTCGCGGACGTGTCCGCACGATGGGGCTTCGGGCACTTGGGCAGATTTGCCGCCGCCTACCGCGCACACTTCGGGGAGAGCCCTTCCGAGACGCGTCGTCGGTCACGGACGATCCTGATCGGCTGAACCCCGGCGGCTTATCTCGCGCGGCATGGGTGCGCGAAGCGATGTCGTTCACGATCACCTCATCAGCCGACAAGATCGCAGGCTTCCACCGCGGCAGCGCTCCTCCGATCAAGCGCTCGCCTCGGAGCGCTCGCGCACCGGTCGTCGACGCGGGGCGCGAGCGCGGGTCAGACCGCCTGAAGCGAGACCTCGATGCTCCGCGGGGCACGAAAGACCCAACCTGTCACCGGGATGGATGCGCCCTCCTTGAGGACGATGTCCTTCGTCGCACCGATGAGCTCCTCGAACATGATCCGCTCGACTTGGCGCCCGAAGAAGTGGCCGGCGCAGAAGTGCTCGCCGCCACCGAAGGCCTGGTGGACCTTCTCGTTGCGCTCGATGTCGAAGAGTTCGGGGCGGTCGAAATGGGTCTCATCGCGATTGGCAGAGGCGAGGACTGCCTCGACGACCTGTCCTTCAGGGATGGTCACGCCGCGGAACTCCAACTCGTGGCCAGGCTGGCGGCCCGTCGTTCCGATGGGGGCGATCCAGCGGAGCCCCTCGAGCACGGCGTTGGGGATCCACTTGACCGGGTCCTCGCGCAGCAGGCCCCACTGGTCGGCCTCGAAGAGGCCGAGCGCAGAGGAGGACGCGGCGTGACCGGGTTCCTGCATCCCGCCAAGCAGGATGATCTTGACCGTCGAGAGGATGTGGTTCTTATCACGCGGGGTGCCGCCCTCGCGGTTCGCCCAGAGCATGTGCGAAAGCATGGAGTCGTCGGGCTTGAGCGAAAGGTCGTCGAGCACGGGCAGGAGGATCTCCTCGATCTCGCGTGCCGCCTGGTCGGAGATCGCGTACGTCTCTGAGTCGTTGGTGACGTTCGCGGCGCCTTGGGCGAGCATCTTGAACCAGCGCACCAGCGTCTCGGCGTCGACGTAGGGGTCCAGACCCATGACGTGACGAAGAGCCTCGACACTCACAGGCTCGAAGTATTCTCCGACGAGATCAGCCTCGCCCTGCGCAAGGAGCGCGTCCACGCGTCCTCGCGCGATGGGCCGTACCGCATGCTCGATGAGCTTCGAGATCGGTCGGGGCTGAAGCTTCTTGTCGACGCCGACGCGCAGGTCGTCGTGCACAGCGCCGCCGACCAGCGTGATGACCGGGTCGCCGAGCGTGCGGCGCAGCGGTTTCTGCGACGAGGCGGAGACCCATCCGTCTCTGCTCGCCACGACCTCGGCAACATCGTCGAACCGGGTCACCCAGTAGAGGTGCAGCTGAGGCAGATACGCGACGGGGGCGTCCTTGCGGAGCCGTTCGTAGATTGGATAGGGGTCGTCGAACAGCTGTTGCGGGCTGATCGACTCGAGGAAGGTATCGACTGAGGACATGTCATTTCTCCTTTGAGCGTGACTGGAATTACGGGAATGTGGCTTCATCTCGATTGAACGGAGCGCCACGACTCAGACGCGAGCGACCGCGGGCCGCGGCGAACGAAGCAAATCGCGAAGCGGCACGGCTGGATCCGTCAGTTCGGCGGCAACCACGGCGATGTGCTGGTCGATGAGCCGCCGAGCGGCGCGCACGGCGTTCGCGTCGTTCACCGACACCGCTCCGACGATCAGGCCGCTGACCAGGTGGAACGCGACATTCGGCCCGCGGAACACCGTGGTTCCATCACCGGTCATCCGCCCGACGCCCTCGACGTGCACGTCGTAGCGGTCCGACCACCACCATGGTGCGCCGCGTGGACCCGGCTCCTGGCCGAGAAGTAAGGCGGCGAGCTCCTGAGCGTCGAGCTGAGCAGCTTCCCAGTGCTCCTCGCGACGCTGCAATACGCCTCCTGCGCCGCGCGTGCGAGCCACGTCGCCGATCGCGTACACCCGGGGGTGCGCCGTGCGATGGTGTTCGTCGACGATGATCCCATTGTCGACATCGAGTCCCGCGGCGGCTGCGAGTTCGGAGTTCGGAAGGATACCCGCACCGACGACGACGGCATCGACCTTGAGGTCAGTACCGTCGCTCAGTTCGGCCAGCCAGCCGGCACCGAACGGGCTGAGCGAAGAAAGCGTGGTGACGCGAACGTCGACGCCGTGTGAAGTGTGCATCGCGTGCAAACGCACGGCCAATTGCTGCCCGACGGCATGGGCGAGCGGCGTCTCCATCGGGTCGATCAGGGTGATGTCGACATCGAGCGCGCGGAGCGACGAGGTGAGTTCCGCGCCGATGAGTCCGGCGCCCACCACGAGAATGTGCGCACCGGGCACCGCCGCACGACGGATCGCTTCGGCGTCCTCGAAGGTGCGCAGCGCGTGCACCACGGGCAGGTCACTGCCTGGAAACGCCAGACGTCGTGCACGCCCGCCGGTGGCGACGACGAGTGCGTCTCCAACCACGACGGTTCCGTCGTCGAGCGTGACGCCGCCAGTCTCCGGAGTGATCGCCACCGCCACGCGGCCGACGATCACGTCAAGCACGAGCGCGTTCAGCTTCTCGCGGTCGGCGAACGCGAGGTTCTCCAGCGTCGCCCCGCCGCTGAAGGCCACCTTCGACAACGGTGGTCGATCGTACATCGCCGACTCCTGCTCGACTACCACGATCGCACCGTGGTGGCCGCGCTGACGCAAGGCCTCGGCGAGTGTATACCCGGCCAGTCCTCCGCCGATGATGACGATCCGCTCCGGGCCGGGCACGCTAGGCCAGCCGCTCGGCGTTGGGCAGGATCACGATGTCGTCTCCTTCGACCTCGACCTCGTGCGCCGCGACATCCCGGTCAGCCGGACTGGACAACACCTTGCCGTCGCGCAGACAGAATTTCCCTGTGTGCAGCGGGCACTCCACGGTTCCGCCCTCGACCCAGCCGTCCGCCAGCGAGGCGAGCTCGTGGCTGCACGTGTTGTCGAGCGCGAAGTACTCGCCGCCATCATGGAAGAGCGCGATGTCGTCAACCGTGCCGGCGATGTCCTTGGTCACGATGATCGCCTCGCCGTCCGGGATGTCGCCGATCTTCGCCGCCTGAATCCGTGCCGCCATGACTATGGTCCCCTTCTTCACTGAATGGGTAATAAGGATCGGTACGTATCGTACGGTGGGTGGTTCAGCAGTCCACGGAAACCTGACCACTTCGAGGACGAGAGCATCCGCATTGCGAAACCCGAACGTGAGGCGTCCGCGCATCTACTACCGCCTCATCGAGCACGCGTGAGAACCGAGGGGTCGCCGCATGGCATTTGCGCGGAATGCGGCGACAGGCCATCGCGACGCAGTGAAGATGCGGCGATCAGGCCCGTCGCACGGTGCGGGCGGTGCCGCGGAAAAGGGCGACGATTCGCCCCTCCGGCGTTATCCCGCTGTAGATCACCGCGCGACGCCTGTCTTGGAACGATGTCCGGGCTGTCGCGGTGAGGCGTTCGCCGACCATGGTCGGGGCGAGGAACTGGATCTGCGCGTCAGCCGTGGCCGCGAAGCGCAGCACCAAGTTCGCCGCCATCGCGAAGGCCTGGTCGGCGATCGGAAGATGAGGCCGCCATGCGACATGCCGTAGCCGTCCACCTGGGCCTGGCCGACGGTAGCGGTTCCGAGACGATCCCGCTCATGTCGGCGCTCGACTTCCACTTCTCCGGCACGAGCAACACCAACTCGATGAGCGACTACTTCCCCCGCGCCTTCAACCTCGCACGCGACGGGAAGTGGGAAGAGGCCATGGACCCGTGGTGGCAGGTGGCTCCGGCGGGCGCGGCGAACGTCGCGATCCTCTCCGGCTCGTCAGTCGGCACCACGGTCATCAACCGCACCGGCTGGAAGTACCAGGAGTGGCTCGCGGGCTTCAACGGCGGCGCCCTCCGTGCGCCGGCTCCGCGCATCCCCGACCGCCTCATGAAGCAGGCCCGCCAGGCGCTCGTCGCGTCGGGACTCCCGGTCACCGACCTGCCCGACAGCGAGTTCGTGAAGGGCCGCGTGCAGGCCTGAAGGACGAGTGGGGCCCGGGCGCAGTGACCTGCCCGGGCCCCGCTGTAGTGCGGTGCAGATCCAATCGTGGGATGTCGCAGGCCGCGGGTCATCCCGGTCGAGGTCAGGCTCGCCTGGTCGCCCGAGCCATCCCGCGATAGGTGGCGACGACGGTTCCATCGGCGGTGACGGTGACGTCGACGACGGCGCGGCGGTCGTCAGCCCAACTCGCCGTGGCCGTGGCCTCCAGGCGTTGCCCGAGACGGCTCGGTGCCAGGTAGTGGATCTGCGCGTCGCCCGTGGCCGCGTGCGGGATGAGCGTGTTCGCAGCCATCGCAAACGCCTGGTCGGCGACGGCGAAGACGATCGCCCCATGAGCCATGTCGTTGGCGTTGACGTGCCCGGGACCCACGACGAGCGAGACGACGGCCCGCCCTTCGGTGGCCTCGTCGATCGTGAAGCCGAACCACGCGAAGGAGGGCTCGTTCTCGAGCACCCCCTGGATGAACGGATCGACGAGGCCCATCAGCTGAGCCGCTCCAGCACGAGCGCCATGCCCTGTCCCCCACCGACGCACAGGGTGGCGAGGCCCAGCGTGCCGTCGCGCTCCTGCAGCGCATTGATCAGCGTGCCGGTGAGCCGGATGCCGGTCGCACCGAACGGATGCCCGATGGCGATCGCGCCGCCGTGCACATTGACGCGCTCGGGATCGGCTCCCAGTTGGCGGACCACCGGGACCACCTGGGCGGCGAACGCCTCGTTCAGTTCGATCAGGTCGATGTCATCGACGGTGAGACCCAGTCGTCCGAGCACCTTGAGTGTTGCGTCGACGGGACCCAGGCCCATGATCTCGGGCGAGAGTGCGGTCGCGCCGGTACCGAGAATCCGAGCGAGCGGGGTGAGGCCGAGTTCCGCCGCCCTGGCGGCGCTCATCAGCACCGCCGCCGAGGCGCCGTCATTGAGCGGGCTCGCGTTTCCGGCGGTCACGGTGCCGGCCTCGTGGAAGGCGGGGCTCAGCGCGGCCAAACCGTCGATGGTCGTGCCGGATCGTGGGCCGTCATCCGCCGCGACAACGCTGCCGTCGGCGCGGGTGTACGGGGCGATCTCGCGTTCGAAGAATCCGGCCTCGAGGGCGGCCGCGGCGCGGCGCTGCGACTGCAGCGCCCACTCGTCCTGGTCGCGGCGGGTGGTTCCCGTGAGGCGAGCGACGAATTCGGCGGTCTTCCCCATCGCGATGTAGACGTCGGGCACGAGGCCAACGCCACGAGGGTCGCTCCACTCCCCCGCCGAGGCGAAGATCTCGTCGGCGCGGGCGGCTGGGACATCCGACCCCGGGTAGAGGTGTGTGGGAATCGGCGGGGTGCTCGAGGTCGACTCCATGCCGCCGACGAGGAACGCGTCGCCGTCGCCCGCCCTGATGGCGCGCGCGGCCCCGGCGATCGCCTGCATCGATGAGGCGCAGAAGCGGTTGACCGTGGCACCGGGGAGGCCGTCTAATCCCGCGTAGACGGCGACCCGCCTCGCGGCGTTGTCACCCTGTGCCCCCTCGGGCACGGCCGTCCCGAGGTAGAAGTCCTCGAGCGTCGCAGGGTCGAGCGCGGGAACGTCGCCGAGCGCGCCCCGAACGGCAGCCAGTGCGAGGTCCTCGGGGCGCTCAGCTGCGAAGGAGCCTTTCCGCGCGCGGCCGAATGCGGTGCGCTTGTAGGCGACGACGACCGCGTCGTTCGGGGAGGCCTGCGTTGTCATGGCATCTCGCTCTCTCTGCTCGGTGCGCATTGTTCGACTCGTATCGTATCGCATTTGGCCGACGGCCCTCGCAGTTCGATGCCAGATGGGTCACGTTATGTCGAGCCACTCCGGCAGAAGATCGCCGACTGCACCGAACAAGAAGGGGATATCTATCTAAAATCCCTGATCAATGGGCGGTTGTAGGGCGGACGGGACTTGAACCCGTGACCGATGGATTATGAGTCCACTGCTCTGACCAGCTGAGCTACCGCCCCGCGCGCCGCGTCACTCGGGAATGGCCGCCGGCGCGACATAGGTGACCGGGTCGGTCACCGGCTTTCCACGATACAGGCTCTCGAATGTCGAGATCGTGCGCTGGATGTCGTGCGCGGCGATCAGCCGGATCGACCCCTCTTTGAGCGCGCGGTACTCGTCGGGCGTCGCCTCGAGCACCTGTCGCAGCTTGGCCGCGAGGTCTTCGGGGTTCGACGGTTCGAAGAGGTAGCCGTTCTCGCCGTCGTGCACGAGGTGCGGCAGCGCCATGGCGTTCGCGGCGACGACGGGCAGCGCCGAGGCCATCGCCTCCATGGTCACGATGCTCTGCAGCTCGGCGATCGACGGCATCGCGAGCACCGAGGCGCGGTGGTACGCCTCGCGAAGCTCGTCGTCGGTGACGTAGCCGGTGAAGGTGACGCGATCGGCGATGCCCAGCTCGGTCGGCGAGGTGTTCGAGGTTGCGCTTCTGGTCGCCCCCGCCGACGATCTCGACCTTGGCGTCGAGGTCTGCGGGCAGCAGGGTGAGCGCGCGCAGCAGCACGTCGATCTGCTTCTCACCGGTGACCCGGCCGACGAAGAGGATGCGATTCTCGGTTCGCTGCTCCCAGTTGGGCGAGTACTTGTGCGCATCGATGCCGCACGAGATCGCGTGCACGCCCGAGAGGCCGGTGTGCTTCTCGAGGAACTGCGCGGCCTTGCGCGTCGGGGTCGTCACCGACTCGGCCCGCCCGAACGTGCGTCGCGCCGCCTTCCAGGCCAGGCCCGACCGCCCAGTCCTGCCATGCCGTCGGCAGCAGCGTGAACTCGAGCATGTTCTCGGGCATGAAGTGGTTGGTGCCGACGATGCGGATGCCCCGCTTCGCGGCCTCGAGCGAGAGCCCGCGCCCGGTGATGATGTGCGACTGGAAGTGCACCACATCGGGCTTCACCTGGTCGATGACTCGCGCGCTGTTCTGCTTGATGCGCCACGGCAGCGCGAAACGCAGCCAGTCGTGCGGGATACCAGCGCCAGCTGTAGAGCCGGTGCGCGATGATCTCCTGGCCTTCGTGGATCTCCTTCCACGTGCCGTGCTTGCGGCTCGCGGCGGGCGCCATGACGTGCACCTCGTGGCCGCGCTCGACGAGCCCTGCGGCGAGTCGCTCGGCGAATCGCGCCGCGCCGTTCACGTTGGGGGCGAAGGTGTCGGCGCCGATCAGGATGCGCAGTGGGCGCTCGGTCTCGGAGTCGCCGGCGCTGGCGGGGGTACTCGCACCGGGGGTGTCAGACACGTGGCGTTGTTCCTCACAGTTCTTGGGGAGCGGGACGGTCGGTCCCGTCGAGCACGGCGGCGCGCTGATGGGTGCTCGCCGGCTTCATCCGAAGATAGTCTACGCAGCGCCGGTGCTGTGGCCGCTGACCGAGCATGTCGCCGGTCGGTGCCGAATCGCGCCGTGCATCCGCGCTCAGAGGCGGGTCTGCGGGTGGTTCCTCGCGAGCTGGAAGACCCCCCAGACCGCGATCGCGCCCGAGATCACGTACACCACGATCGCCCAGGGCGGCGCCTGCGAGGCCTCGCCGAGCACCACGATGCCGATGACCACCGCGACGAGCGGGTCGACGACGGTGAGTCCGGCGATCACGAGGTCGGGCGGTCCCGACGCGTACGCGTTCTGCACGAAGTACGCGCCGAGCGCGGTCGCGGCGAGCAGGCCGATCAGGCAGAGCATCGTGAGCCAGCCGAACTCGCCCTGTTCGATCTTGCCGAGCACGACCTTCGCGAGCGTCGCGACGAAGCCGTAGAGCACGCCGGCCATGATCACGTAGTAGATGGCCCGGATGCTCGTGCGGAAGAGCACGAACGTGATGCCGGCGACGGCGAGCACGACCGCCAGGATGATCAGGATCACGACCAGCTGACGGTCGGTGACGGGCTTGTCGACCGCGGTGAAGGCCGCGACGCCGACGAAGAGGAACACGCCGCCGACGCACATGATGATCGCCGTGATCGACTTGCGCTTCAGCTCGACGTGGTTGACGCGCGAGTTCACGATCGAGGTGATCACGAGTGCGATCGCCCCGAGCGGTTGCACCACGATGATGGGCGCGAAGTACAGGCTCGAGAGCTGGAAGAGGATCGCCAGCCCGAGCATCACCGTGCCGAGCACCCACGACGGCCGAGCGAGCAGCAGCATCAGCTGCCGCCCGTTGAGCCCCTTGCCGAGCGTGTCGGCGGTGTGCGCCTCGACCTTCACGACGCCGCGGTGCTGGAACTGCGCCCCCAGCGAGAGGAAGATCGCGCCGATCAACGCGAGCGGAATCCCGATGAACGTCGACGGATCGAGCGGGATCTGCTCGGCGAGGTCGGTCAGGGGCTCCACGCAACGACCCTACCCGGTGACCGCCGGATATCCTTGCCGAATGGCCGTGCTCCCCATTCGAATCGCCGGTGACCCGGTGCTGCACTCCCCCGCCCTGCCCGTCGAGAACATCGACGATGAACTGCGCACGCTCGTCGGCGACATGTTCGAGACGATGGATGCCGCTCCGGGGGTCGGTCTCGCAGCACCGCAGGTCGGCGTGGGGCTTCGCCTCTTCACCTACGGCTGGGTCGACGACGACGGCACGCGCTGGCGCGGCGTCGCGATCAACCCCGAGCTGTGGATCACTCCGCCCCCCGCCGGCGAGGCCGATGTCGACGAGGAGTCCGAGGGCTGCCTGTCGTTTCCGGGCGAGCGGTTCGGGCTGCGACGGGCCGAGCGCGCGATCCTGCGTGCGACCGACCTCGAGGGCGCTCCGTTCGAGATCGAGGCCGCAGGGCTGGCTCGCGCGCATCCTCCAGCACGAGTTCGACCACCTCGACGGCACGCTCTACATCGACCGCCTCGGCGAACGCGATCAGAAGCTCGTGCACAAGATCAGCCGCAAGCTCGGCTGGGGCAAGCCCGGCGTGCAGTGGATGCCCGGCGTCGACCACCTCGAGGACTGATCGGCCGCGCACGGCATCGGCGGCGATGAGCGGATGTCCCGTGCGCCCGCATCAGGCGGAGCCGGGACATCCGCTCAGCTGAATGCCCTGATGCCCGCGGCGACCGCGGCCGCGACGATGACGACCACCACGAACGGCACCCGCAGCGCGTAGAGCGCGGCCGCGACGATGACCGCCGGAACCCGCGCGTCGATGACGATCGACGACCCCGCCGCGAGCGTCTGCACCGCGATGAGGGCGGCGAGCAGTGCGACGGTGAGCAGGTCGGCGATGCGAGCGGGCCGTTCGCGTTCGAGGAACCCGGCGGGCACGAGATGGCCCGCGAGCTTCAGCGCGAGCGTCGCAGCCGACGCGATGAGGATGATGTGCCAGGTCGTCATGGCTCACTCCTGCGACGGAACAGGTCGAACCATCCGACCACGACGGCGACGAGCGCGGCGACGAGCACCGGCAGCCCGGGCATGAGCACGGGCGTCGTGAGCGTGGCGACGACGGCGGCGCCGACCGCGACCGCCCCGGCCTGCACCCGCTTCAATCGAGGCCAGAGCAGCCCGAGGAACGCCGCCGCGGCAGCGGCATCGAGCCCCCAGGCCTTGGTGTCGCCCATGGCGTCGCCGATGAGCGCGCCCGCGAGCGTCGTCAGGTTCCAGCCGACGAAGATGACGACGCCGGTGACCCAGAACCCGACGCGGGCGGCCCGGTCGTTCGACTGTGCGAGCGCAACCGCGGTCGACTCGTCGATCGTGACCCATGCGGCGGCGACCCGACGCCACACGGGCACCTGCTCCCCGGCTGTCGGCGGCCCCTCGAGGATCGGCTTCATGCGCATGCCGTAGATGACGTTCCGGATGCCGAGCATCGCCGCCGTCGCGATCGCCGAGCCGCCCGCGGCGACGCCGCCGCTCGCGAGCACCCCGACGAGCGCGAACTGCGACCCGCCCGTGAACATCACGAGGCTGAGGAAGCAGGTCTGCCAGATGTCGAGTCCCGCCGCGACCGCGAGGGCTCCGAACGAGATGCCGTAGACGGCGGTCGCGAGCCCGACGGCAAGGCCGTCGCGCACGGCGGTGTCGGGCGCTGCGCCGCCGTCGCCCCTGGACTCGCGGTCGGTGCGGCTTCGGTGGACGCCGCGTCGCCGCGGACCCGGGTCGTCGAATCAGCCGCGGGCTCCGGGGCATCCGACGACTCGCTCACCGTGCCTCCTGAATCGCAGAAGGGCCGCCCGATTCGCACGGACGGCCCTGATCGCTCCCCCACTTGGACTCGAACCAAGAACCTATCGGTTAACAGCCGATTGCTCTGCCAATTGAGCTATGGAGGATCGCTTTGCAGCATCGATACTCTAGCAAAGGGTTGCCCCGAGTCCAATTCGGCGGGCGCCGTGCACGCGCGGCACGACAGATGCCGAGATCAGTATCCGACCGCCGGGTCGATGCGCCCCACGAAGTCGCCGCCGTCGAGGAACGCGCGCACGTTGACGGCCACGCGTTCGGCGAACAGCGGGGCCGTCATGTCGTCGGTGTCGGCCACGTGCGGCGTGATGATGCAGTCGCGCGCTGCCCACAGCGGATGCCCCTCGGGCAACGGCTCGGGATCGGTCACGTCGAGGCCGACGCCGCCCAGCCGACCCGACTCGAGCGCGTCGAGCACGGCGTCGGTGTCGACGAGCGCGCCGCGCGCGACATTCACGAGGATCGCCCCCGGCGCGAGCGTCGCGAGCTCGGCACGGCCGATGAGCCGGTGCGACGCGTGCGTGAGCGCCGCGGCGACGAAGACCACCTCGGCACCTTCGAGCGCTTCGGCCAGACGCGTGCTGGGCAGGGTTCTCGCCGCACCCGACACGGCCGCGTGCTGCCGCCGCACGATCGTCACGTCCACGTCGAACGGGGTCAGCAGCCTCAGGAGCTCGAGCGCGACGCCGCCGGCTCCGACGATCACCACGCGGGCGCCGTACAGGCTGCGGCCGATCTCGTCTGCCTGCCAGGTCGTTGCACGGATGCGGCGCGGCAGCACCCGCATGAGCGCGAGTGCGAGCGTGAGCGCATGCTCGGCGACCGGCTGGGCGTAGGCGCCCTTCGCGCTCGTCCACACGCGGCCGTCGTCGCGGAACTCGTGCAGCACGCCCGAGAACGCGTCGACGCCCGCCCAGGGCAGCTGCACCCAGCTCACCGCCGGATTCGCGTCGAGTACCGCCGCGAGTTCGTCGGCGCCGGATGACGCGACCCAGACGATCCCGCGGGTCTCGGGCGAGAGCGGGGCGATCACGCCGCCACCGCGACGAACCGCGTCAGCCACGCCCGGGTCGGACGTGGGCATGATGGCGATCGGGCCGGGCACGACCGCAGCGCTCGGAGGGGTCGCGCCTCCCGGTGCTCCGGCGACCGCACGGTGCCGCGGATGCGCGATGCAGTGCCGGGCTCGGTCGTCATGCCGGCGAGTCGGATGCGAGGTCGTCGATGATGGCGTGGCCGTCGTCGAGCGCCCCGGCGAGGGCCCTGACGTACGGATGGGGCGGGTCGTGGAACACGTCGTCGATCGTGCCGATCGCCGCGAGCTCGCCGCGGTCGAGCACCGCGATGCGGTCGGCGATGCTGCGCAGCACCGGCAGGTCGTGGCTGATGAGCATCGCCGAGAAGGCGTGCTGCTCGCGCAGTTCGCCGATGAGCTGGGCCACGACGTCGCGCACGCTGAGATCGATGCCCGCCGTGGGTTCGTCGGCGATGAGCACCGACGGCCCGAGCACCAACGCACGCGCGAGCGCGACACGCTGTCGCTGGCCCCCGCTCAGCTCGTAGGGATAGCGCTCGAGCATGCTGAGCGGCAGCCGGACTCCGTCGAGCATCGTCGCGACCCGCGTGGTCAGCGCACGACGGTTGTAGCGATGATCGCGCTCGAGGATGGGCTCGGCGATGATCTCGGAGACGCTGCGATCGGCCGGCAGCATCGACGAGGCGCCCTGCGGCATGTACCCCACGCGGAACCGGTACTCGGCCAGCTTGCGCCTCGGCATGCGACGCAGCCCCTGACCGAGCACGGTTGGCCTCGCCGCCGGTGATGACCGGGCGCACCTCGCCGCCGCGGGGCTCGAACGCGTCGCCCGAGAGCACCTTCGCGAGCGTGCTCTTGCCGCTGCCGGCACTGCCGAGCACGCCGA
Source organism: uncultured Actinomycetota bacterium (assembly GCA_963836825.1). GTDB lineage: Bacteria > Actinomycetota > Actinomycetes > Actinomycetales > Microbacteriaceae > Agromyces. The sequence goes on along the minus strand of CAWILI010000031.1, from coordinate 151,235 downwards.
GCACCTCGCCCGGAGCGATCGTGAGCGTCAGCCCGTGAAGGGCGACGTGTGCTGGGCTCGGGCCGTGCGGCGGGTACTCGAGCGACAGGTCGCTCAGGACGATCGGGTAACCGTGCGCCGCCCGCACCATCAGTCGGCCTCTCGCAACCGCCGAAGCTGCTCACGCCGTTCGGCCTGCGCCACCGGGTCGGGTACCGGCAGCGACGCCAGGAGTCGCTGGGTGTACGGGTCTTCGGGAGCGCCGAGCACTTCGACACCCGTGCCCTCCTCGACGAGCGAGCCCCGGTACATCACCGCGATGCGGTCGGCGAGCAGGTCGACGACGGCGAGATCGTGGCTGATGAACAACGAGGCGAACCCGAACTCGTGCTGCAGCTCGGCGAACAGCTCGAGCACGCGCGCCTGCACCGAGACGTCGAGCGCCGACGTGGGCTCGTCGGCGATGAGCAGCTCGGGTTCGAGCGCGAGCGAGCGTGCGAGGCTCGCACGCTGTCGCTGGCCGCCGCTCAGCTCGTGCGGATAGCGGTCGCCGTAGGCGCGAGGAAGCTGCACCGCCTCGAGCAGCTCGTCGACGCGTTGTCGGGCATCGTGGGCGTCGCTCGCCCGGCCGTGGATGACCAGTGGCTCGGCGACGCAGTCGGCGATGGTGAGCAGCGGGTTGAAGCTCGACGCCGGGTCTTGGAAGACGAAGCCGATGCGGCTGCGCGTGGGACGGAACTCGCGCTCGCGAATGCCGTTCATCTCGTGCCCGAGCACCTTGAGCGAGCCGCCGGTCACCTTGGTGAGGCCGGCGATCGCGCGGCCGATCGTGGTCTTGCCCGACCCCGACTCGCCGACGAGCCCGAGCACCTCGCCGGGCCGGATCACGAAGTCGACGCCGTTGACCGCCCGGAAGCCCGGGCGGCCGAAGCGACCCGGGTAGACGATCTCGAGGCCCGAGGCCTCGACCACCGGGGTCTGCTCGGCCCACCCCTCGGGGCGCGCCTCCGCCCGGGCCGCCGTCTTCGCGCTGCCCGTGCCGACGTACGGCACGGCGGCGAGCAGCGCCTTGGTGTAGTCGTCTTGCGGCGAGGCGAAGAGCGTCTCGACGTCGGCCTCCTCGACGACCTTGCCCTGGTACATGACCGCCACGCGATCGGCGAGGTCGGCGACGACGCCCATGTTGTGGGTGATCAGCACGATGCCCATGCCGAACTCGTCGCGGCACCGTCGCAGCAGGTCGAGGATCTCGGCCTGCACCGTGACGTCGAGCGCCGTCGTGGGCTCGTCGGCGACGATGAGGCCCGGGTCGAGCACGAGCGCCATGGCGATCACGACGCGCTGCTTCTGCCCGCCCGAGAACTGGTGCGGGTAGTGGTCGACGCGCACCTCGGGGTCGGGGATGCCGACGCGCCGCAGCACGTCGATCGCCTTCGCCCGGGCGTCCTTCTTCGAGATGTCGGTGTGCGCCTGCAGGCCCTCGATGATCTGCCAGCCGATGGTGTAGACCGGGTTCAGCGCCGTCGAGGGCTCTTGGAAGATCATCGCGACGTCGGTGCCGCGCACCGACCGCAGGTTCTTCTTCGAGAGCGAGATGACGTCGTGCTCGGCCGTGCCGGCCTTGTTCGACAGGATCACCGCACCACGCGTCGTCGCCGTCTCGGGCAGCAGTCCGAGGATGGTCTTGGCCGTGACCGTCTTGCCGCTGCCCGACTCGCCGACGATCGCGAGCACCTCGCCGCGCTCGACCGACAACGAGACGTCGTCGACGGCTTTCACGGCACCGGCGTCGGTCGCGAACGAGACGCCGAGCCCCTTGATGTCGACCACCGTGCTCACGGCTTGACCTCGATTCCGTGCTCTTCGAACGATTCGCCGTCTTCGAGACCGGCGATGCCTCCGGGTCCGGCGACGAGGGTTCCTCCGGGAACCACCGACGTCTCGGCGACGTTGCCGGCCGACTGCGCCACGCGACGTCGCCCGCGCAGGCGCGGATCGGCGAGGTCGTTGAGGCTCTCGCCGACCAGCGTGATGCCGAGCACGGCGAACACGATCGCGAGGCCCGGGTACAGCGCCGTCCACCAGATGCCGCTCGACACGTCGGCGAGCGACTTGTTCAGGTCGTACCCCCACTCGGCGCCCGAGGTCGGCTCGATGCCGAATCCGAGGAAGCCGAGGCCCGCGAGCGTGAGGATCGCCTCGGACGAGTTGAGCGTGAAGATGAGCGGCAGCGTGCGCGTCGCGTTGCGCAGCACGTGGCGGAACATGATGCGGTTGTTCGAAGCGCCCAGCACCTTCGCCGATTCGACGTACGCCTCGGCCTTGATGCGCACCGTCTCGGCGCGGATCACCCGGAAGTACTGCGGGATGAAGACCACGGTGATCGAGATCGCCGCTGCCAGCACACCGCCCCAGAGGCTCGACTGCCCGCCCGAGATGATGATCGCCATCACGATCGCGAGCAGCAGCGCCGGGAATGCGTAGATCGCGTCGCAGATGACGACGAGCACGCGGTCGAGCCATCCGCCGAAGTATCCCGAGAAGAGGCCGAGCAGCACACCTGCGAAGAGCGAGAGGGCGACTGCGACGATGATGACGAGCAGCGCGGTCTGCGCACCCCACAACACGCGTGAGAGCACGTCGTACCCGCCGACGGTGGTTCCCCAGATGTGCTCGGACGACGGCGGCTGCTGGCTGCCGAAGGGGCCTTGGGCGTCACGCAGCTGCGCGAACCCGTACGGCGCGAGCCACGGCGCGAAGATCGCGACGAGCACGAAGATCGCGGTGATCACGAGGCCGGCGACGAGCATGCCGCGCTGCAGCCCCACGCTCTGCCGCAGCTGGTGCACGACCGGGATGCGGTCGCGCAGGAGGCGCTTGGGAGCGCCGACGACGACGGTGTCGGTCGCCATGTCAGTACCTCACCCTCGGGTCGATGAGTGCCGCGATGATGTCGACGATGAAGTTCGTGATCGCCACGATCACGGCGAGCAACACGACGATGCCCTGCACGGCGACGAAGTCGCGCGCCTGCAGGTACTCGGTGAGCTGGAAGCCGAGGCCCTTCCATTCGAAGGTCGTCTCGGTGAGCACGGCGCCGCCGAGGAGCAGCGCGATCTGCAGGCCGATGACCGTGATGATCGGGATGAGCGCGGGGCGGTAGGCGTGCTTGCGCACGAGTCGGTACTCGCTGACGCCGCGCGAACGGGCGGCATCGACGTAGTCGGTCGAGAGCGTGCCGATGACGTTGGTGCGCACGAGACGCAGGAACACGCCGGCGGTGAGCAGGCCGAGTGCGATCGCGGGGAGCACCGCGTGGGCGAGCACGTCGCCCAGCACCGCAGGGTCGCCGGTCATGATCGCGTCGATCGTGTAGAAGCCCGTCTTGTTCGGCAGCAGCTCCATCTGCAGCTCGGCGCTCGTGGAGGCGCGACCCGCGACGGGGAGCCACCCGAGCCACACCGAGAAGATGAGCTTCAGCAGCAGGCCCGCGAAGAAGACCGGCGTGGCGTAGCAGAGGATCGCGAACACGCGCAGGCTCGCGTCTTGGCCCTTGTCGCGGTGGTAGGCCGCGAGGAGGCCGAACGGGATGCCGATGACGAACGCGACGATGAGCGAGTAGAAGACGAGCTCGAAGGTCGCGGTGCCGTAGGTGACGAGCACCTCGGTGACCGGGCGGTTGTCGGTGAGCGTCGTACCGAAGTTGCCCGTGAAGATCTGCCCGATGTACTCGATGTACTGCACGATCACGGGGCGGTCGAAGCCGGCCTCGTGCGATGCGCTCCTGCAGCTGGTCGGCACTGAGCCGGCCGCCGAGGGCCGCGGTGATCGGGTCACCGGTCGTTCGCATGAGCACGAACACCAGGGTGACGAGGATGAACACCGTCGGGATGATGAGCAGTGCGCGGATGAGGATGTAGCGGCCGAGGGTGCTGCCCGACGACGATCGTGATGGTCGTCGGGGTGTTTCGCTCGTGGCGGGGGCCGTCGTCGTTGAGGTCAAGGCAAGCCAATCGGGGGTGGGCTGGAAAGCGGGTGGCCCGCTCCGAGAGGAGCGGGCCACCCGTTCCGTGTAGAAGTGACTCTAGTGGCCGTTCAGCCGGCTCAGCCCTTCGAGAGCGCCGCGAAGCGGAACTTGAACGAGGCGTCGAGCGTCGTCGTCGACACCCTCGACGTCGGTTCCGGTGACGGCGACCTGCGCGCCCTGGAGGTAGGGAACGGTCGACAGGTCGGCCGCCTCCTTCTCCTGGATCTCCTCGATGAGCGCCGTGCGGGCCGCCACGTCGGGCGTGACCGCCTGCTCGAGGATGAGGTCGTTGACTTCCTGGTTCTCGTAGTGGTTGCCGAGGAAGTTGTTCGTCAGGAAGAACGGCGTCAGGTAGTTGTCGGCGTCGGAGTAGTCGGGGAACCATCCGAGCTGGTACGCCGGGTACACGTCGGCCGTGCGGTCCTCGGAGTACTGCACCCACTCGGTGGTCTGCAGGTTCACCGTGAACAGGCCGGTCGCCTCGAGCTGGTCCTTGATGAGCGCGTACTCATCGGCCGACGACGGGCCGTAGTGGTCGTTCGAGTACTGCAGGTTGAGCTCGACCGGCGTGGTGACACCGGCAGCCTCGAGACGCTCCGCAGCCTTGTCGGCGTCGGGCGCACCCTCACCGTCGCCGTAGAGCTCGAGCAGCGGCTCGACCGCACCTGCGAGGCCCGCGGGCACGTAGGAGTACAGCGGCGTGTAGGTGCCCTTGTAGACCTGCGTCGAGAGCTCGTCGCGGTCGATCAGGTCGGCGACGGCCTGACGCACGGCGAGTGCCTTGGCCGGGTCGGCCTCGGCGGTCGTCGCGCCGTAGGGCTGCGTGTTGAAGTTGAAGACGATGTAGCGGATCTCGCCACCGGGGCCTTCGATGACGTTGACCGCGTCGTTGCCCTTCAGGTCTTCGATGTCGGTCGACGAGAGGCTGCGGGTGGCGACGTCGATGCCGCCCTCCTGCACGTCGAGCTTCAGGTTCGACGACTCGGCGTAGTACTTCAGGTTGACCGTCTCGGTCTTCGCCTCGGCGAGCAGGCCCTTGTAGTCGGGGTTCTTCTTGAACGAGATGAGGTTGTTGAAGTCGTAGCTCGTGATGACGTACGGGCCGGCGAAGGCGTTCGCCTCGACGATGTCCTCGTCGGGGGTCAGCGCGTCGGCCGCGAAGACCTCGTCGTCGACGATGGCGCCCGGGAAGCTCGTGAGGATGAGCGGGAAGACCTGGTCGTTCTCGGCCTTGAGCTTGAACACGACGGTCGTCTCGTCGGGCGTCTCGACGCTGTCGAGGTTGTAGAGCAGGCTCGAGGCGCCGTTCGGGTCGGCGATCGCGAGGTTGCGGTCGAACGAGAACTTCACGTCGGAGGAGGTGAGGTCGTTGCCGTTGGCCCACTTGAGGCCCTCGGGCAGGGTCACGGTGTACTCGGTGGGCGACGTGAACTCGGCGGACTCGGCGAGGTCGGGGACCACGTCGGTGCTCTGGTAGTCGGTGTTGAGCAGGTAGGGGAAGACCTGCGTCTGCACGGCGAGCGAGCCGTTGTCGTACGAACCGGCCGGGTCGAGCGTCGTCACCTTGTCGGTCGTGCCGACCGTGATCGAGTCGCTCGCGCTGCTGCCGTTGTCGGTTCCGGCCGAGCAGCCCGCGAGTGCGAGGGCTGCGACCGAAACCCCGGCTGCCGCGATGAGGCCGCGACGCCGGTTCTTGTATGCGGATGTCATATCCGTCTACCTCTTCCTGATCAGGACTGAAGCGCGCCACGAAGCTCGGGCGCGTTTCTCGTATCCCACAGGACTAGCACACGGCGTCGAAAGGCTGCATGAGATGCCCGCTCGGCGGCGCAATGTTTACCGATCTGCAACCTTGCACGCAATCGATCTGCGTCGCCGACGATTCGGCGCGGATTCTGCGTCAGTCGTCGCGCAGCGCCCGGCGCTCGGTCTCGAGCTCGACGAGGGCGCGCTGCAGGGCGGCGAACGTGGCCTGGTCGGCGCGGTCGAGTCGCTGCAGCCGGCCGAGCAGCTCGGACTTCTGCCGCAGCAGCTCTCGATCGACGAGCGAACCCACCACGCCACGGGCGTACCCCTCGAGCTCTGCCTCGCTGCGCTGCGGCACGGGGGCGACGGCGAGCTGCTGCACGACGCCGACGAACGGCTGCGGCACCTCGGCCATGACCCGGTCGACCCGCACGACGGGGTCGGGCGAGCCCAGCACCGACGCGATGCCGTCGCGCACGACGGTGAGCGTGGGATCGCCGAACCGGCTGTCGATCGCGTGTCGCAGCAACTCGTCGCCGACCCGTTCGGGGAACTGCAGCATCACCTGCAGGGCGTCGCGTTCGAGCCGTGTCGACGGGTCGTTCGGCAGCGCGGTGATCGAGAACGGCCGCTGCGCGGCATCGGTTGCCGGCTCGGTCGCCTGCGGGCGAGCGGATGCCGCGTGCTGCGCCGGCCCCGCGGAGCCGGGCCCGCCTCGTGCAGATGCGCCGCGCACCGCGCGGGTGACCTCGCCGAGCTCGACGCCGAGCATTCGGGCGAGCTCGCGGGTGTAGCCGGGCCGCATCGCGGGATCGCGGATCTCGGCGATGATCGGCGCGGCCGCGCGCAATGCCGCGACGCGCCCTTCGACCGTCTCGAGGTCGTATCGGGTGACGACCTGCCGGATGACGAACTCGAACATGGGCGTGCGCGACTCGACGAGCGCGCGCACCGCGGCGTCGCCGCGTGCGAGGCGCAGGTCGCACGGGTCGAGTCCGTCGGGCGCGACCGCGACGAAGGTCTGCGCCGCGAACCGCTGCTCTTCGGCGAACGCCCGCATCGCGGCCTGCTGGCCCGCGGCGTCGCCGTCGAACGTGAAGACGACCTCGCCGACACCCGAGTCGTCGCCGAGCACGCGCCGCAGCACCTTGATGTGGTCGACCCCGAACGCGGTTCCACAGGTGGCGATCGCGGTGGTCACTCCCGCGAGGTGGCACGCCATGACGTCGGTGTACCCCTCGACCACGACGACGCGACGACCTTTGGCGATGTCGCGCTTGGCGAGGTCGAGCCCGTAGAGCACCTGCGACTTGTGGTACACCGCGGTCTCGGGAGTGTTCAGGTACTTCGGGCCCTTGTCGTCGTCGAGCAGGCGCCGCGCGCCGAATCCGACGGTCTGCCCGGTGACGTCGCGGATGGGCCAGACGAGGCGGCCGCGGAAGCGGTCGTAGACGCCGCGATCGCCCTGCGAGACGAGACCGGATGCCACGAGCTCGTCGGTCGTGAACCCGCGAGCCTTGAGGTGGCCGGTGAGCGCGTCCCAGCTCTTCGGGGCGAAGCCGACGCCGAAGTTCTTCGCCGCGTCGGCGTCGAAGCCGCGCTCGCCGAGGAATCGCCGACCCACCTCGGCCTCGGGCGTGCCGAGCCGCTCGACGAAGAACTCGGCGGCGACCTGGTTGGCGGCGAGCAGTCGCGCCCGGTTGCCGTGATCGGAGGCCTGGCCGCCGTCTTCGTAGTGCAGCTCGAAGGCGATGCGGCCCGCGAGCCGCTCGACCGCCTCGGTGAACGAGACGTGGTCCATGCGCTGCAGGAACGTGTAGACGTCGCCCGACTCGCCGCAGCCGAAGCAGTGGTAGTACCCGAGCTGCGGCCGCACGTGGAAGCTGGGGCTGCGCTCGTCGTGGAAGGGGCAGAGTCCCTTGAGCGAGCCGACGCCCGCGGACTTCAGGCTCACGTGGTCGCCGACGATGTCGGCGATGTTCGTGCGGGCCTTCACCTCATCGACATCACTCTGTCGAATTCGGCCCGCCATGGTCACATCCTACGTTCCCTGAGGCCCTCGACGGGCGGGCGCCTCGACGAACGCAACCCGTCATCAGTGCTGCACGAGTCGTTCGGACCACGCGAGGGCCGACTGGTCGGTGAGGCTCGCGACCTGGTCGACGACGACCCGCTTGCGTGCGGCATCGTCGGGCGCGGCGGCCCAGTCTTCGGCGAAGCCCTGGTCGAGGTGCTGCTCGCCCGTCTTGAGCAGCACGTCGGCGAGCGAGGTGAGCAGCTGCCGCTGCTGGTGGTAGATGGGCTGGCGGGTGTTCTTCGACATCACGAACGCCGCCACGATGCCCTTGAGCACGGCGATCTCGGCCTGGATGTCACGCGGCACGATGACGTCGGCGTCGAAGCGGATGAGGCTCGCGAGCGGGAACGCCGCCTTGGTCGCCGCGGTCGCCGCGTGCGAGAACCGGCCGATGAGCTGGCTCGTGAGGTTCTTCAGTCGCGCCTGGTCGCGCCGGCTGCCGTCCCAGGTGTCCATCCAGACGTCGAGCGAGTCGAGCCGGTCGAACGCGGCGATGAGCTCGTCGTGCCCGATCGCCCCGCCGATCCACTCGTACATCGACGTGACGAGCTCGTCGTGGTCGACGCGCGCACCGAGGGCCTCGACGTCGATGTAGCCGTTGACGACGGCGTCTTCGAAGTCGTGCACCGAGTAGGCGATGTCGTCGGAGAGGTCCATGACCTGCGCCTCGATGCAGAGGCGCCGGTCGGGTGCGCCGGCACGCAACCACCGGAACACGTCGACGTCGTCGTGGTAGAACCCGAACTTCTGCCGGCCCGAGGGATCGGCCACGCCCGTCGCCTCGGCCCAGGGGTACTTGCAGCTCGCGTCGAGGCTCGCCCGGGTGAGGTTGAGTCCGTAGCCGCGGCCATCGGGGCCGAACACCTTGGGCTCGAGGCGCGTGAGCAGGCGCAGCGTCTGCGCGTTGCCCTCGAACCCGCCGATGTCGGCCGCCCAGGCGTTCAGCGCCTTCTCGCCGTTGTGCCCGAACGGCGGGTGGCCGAGGTCGTGCGCGAGGCACGCGGTGTCGACGACGTCGGGATCGAGCGCGAGGTTCGTGGCGAGCTCGCGGCCGATCTGGGCGACCTCGAGCGAGTGCGTGAGGCGGTTTCGCGCGAAGTCGAGGCCCGCGGTGGGGCTCAGCACCTGCGTCTTCGCGGCGAGCCGGCGCAGTGCGCTCGAGTGCAGCAGCCGTGCGCGGTCGCGCGCGAAGTCGCTGCGGCGCGACGAGTGCTCTTCGGGAAGCCGGCGCTCGGCGTCGGCGGCCTCGTAGCCGCCGAAGAGTCGCTCGCGCATCTCAGCCGCCGCTCGTGTCGAGTTCGGCCCCGACGAGGGTGTCGCGATCGTCGCCCACGAGCTCTTGCGAGGCGAGCCAGCCGTCGGGCAGGGCGGGGTTCTTGGGCGTGCCGGCACGGCCGCGCGGACCCTCGGCGCCCTCGCCCGGGTAGGGCATCGACCAGTCGAGCGTGCCGAGCAGCTCATCGAGCTGCGCGAGCGATTCGACGGTGGCGAGGCGCGCCCGCAGGTCGCCGCCGACCGGGTACCCCTTGAAGTACCAGGCGACATGCTTGCGGATGTCGCGGCACCCGCGCTCTTCGCTGTCGAAGAACTCGGTGAGCAGCTCGGCGTGCCGCCGGAACGTCTGCGCCACCTCGCCGAGGCTCGGCCGGGCGGTGGTGTCTTCGCCACGGAACGCGGCCGCGAGATCGCCGAACAGCCACGGCCGGCCGAGGCAGCCGCGCCCCACGACGACGCCGTCGCAGCCGGTCTCGTCGACCATGCGCAGCGCGTCGTCGGACGACCAGATGTCGCCGTTGCCGAGCACCGGCACGCTCGTGACCGCCTCTTTGAGCTTGGTGATGGCCGACCAGTCGGCCTGGCCCGAGTAGAACTCGGCGGCCGTGCGGGCGTGCAGCGCCACCGCGGCGACGCCGGCGCCCTCGGCGATGCGCCCCGCCTCGAGGTAGGTGAGGTGGTCGGAGTCGATGCCCTTGCGCATCTTGATCGTGAGCGGGATGTCGCCCGCGGCCTTCACCGCGCCCTCGACGATGCCGCGGAACAGGCCGGTCTTCCACGGCAGCGCGGCTCCCCCGCCCTTGCGGGTGACCTTCGGCACGGGGCATCCGAAATTCAGGTCGATGTGGTCGGCGCGGTCTTCGGCGACGAGCATGGTGACCGCCTCGGCGACGGTCTTCGGGTCGACGCCGTAGAGCTGGATGGAACGCAGCGACTCGGACTCGTGGTGCGTGATGAGGCGCATCGACTCGGGCGTGCGCTCGACGAGCGCGCGCGACGTGATCATCTCGCTGACGTAGAGGCCCGCGCCGAACTCGCGGCAGAGCAGGCGGAACGCCGTGTTCGTGATGCCGGCCATGGGCGCGAGCACGACCGGGGTGTCGAGCTCGAGGCCGCCGATCGTGAGCGGGCCGCGTGACAGGGTGGTGGAGGACATCACCGTCGATTCTCCCAGAGTTCGGGCCGCCCTCGCCCGCGCACGTGTCGCGCGCCTAGGATTCTCGCAGGACCGAGGCTGTGGAGGACGAGATGGCAGAGCTCACGGGCGCCGAACGGGTGCAGGCCGATGCCGCCGAGCGCGGCCTCGAGATCGAGGTCATCGAGCGTCCCGCCGCCCGCAGCCTCGAAGAGGCCGCCGAGCTGATGGGCATCACGCCGGGCGACATCGTGAAGTCGCTCGTCGTGAAGCGCAGCGACGACACCTACGTGTTCGCGCTCGTGCCCGGCGGCCGCAAGATCTCGTGGCCCAAGCTGCGGGCGCTGCTCAGCGTCAACAAGCTGCAGCTGCCCGACGCCTCGCACGCGCTCGCCGCGACCGGGTACGAGCGCGGCACCATCACGCCGCTCGGTTCGACGACCGCGTGGCCCGTGGTCGTCGACGAGAGCGTCGTGGGTCGCCGAGTGTCGATGGGCGCCGGCGAGCACGGCCGCAGCCTCTTCGTCGACGCCGACGCGCTCATCGCCGCGTTCGAGGCGACGGTCGCCGACATCAGCGACCCCGAGTAGCGGGTCTCGATTCGCCCGCTGACGCTCGCTACTCGACCGGCGGATCGGGGATGTAGCAGACGTCGCCCTCGCACACCATGGCCGAGGCGTCGCCGACGATCATCGCGAACGGGGCCGGTGCCGGGGCATCCGTCGCTGCGGTCGCGATGAGCTCGCTCACGCGGCCTTCTCGCCCGCGACCTGGGTGAGCGCCTGCGCGAACACCTCGCTGGGCTGCGCGCCCGAGACGCCGTACTTGCCGTCGATGACGAAGAACGGCACGCCGTTGATGCCGTAGGCCTGCGCCTGGGCGATGTCGGCCTGCACGGCGGCGGCGAAGCGACCCGACTCGAGCGCCTCGCGGGCGGCGTCGGCGTCGAGGCCGACCTCGGTGGCGAGCTCGATGAGCTCGTCGATGCGGCCGACGTGGCGGCCCTCGGTGAAGTACGCGCGGAACAGCCGCTCGGAGAGCTCGAGCTGCAGGCCCTGCTCCTTCGCGAAGTGCAGCAGCTCGTGCGCCTTCAGCGTCTTGGTGTGCTGCAGCGTGTCGAAGTGGTAGTCGAGCCCCGCGTTCGCGGCGACGCCCGTGACGTGGTCGAGCATCTCGTGCACGCGCTCGGCGGGCAGGCCCTTGTGCTTCGCGAGGAAGTCGACCTCGGAGCCCTCGAAGTCGACGGGCGTGTCGGGCGCGAGCTCGAACGAGTGGTAGGTGATCTCGACCTCGGGCGCATCGTCACCGAGCGAGGCGATGCCGCCTTCGAGGTTGCGCTTGCCGATGTAGCACCAGGGGCACGCGATGTCGGACCAGATGTCGATCTTGATGGGTTCACTCACGATGAATGCGAACGGATGCATCGACTCGCGTATTCCCGCGGCGAGGCTCAGGCGCTCGGCGCGTCGACCGCGCCGCCGAACCGGCGGTTGCGACTCGCGTAGAGGTCGATCGCCTGCCACAGGTCGGTGCGCGAGAAGTCGGGCCAGAGCGTGTCGAGGAACACCATCTCGGCGTACGCCGACTGCCAGAGCAGGAAGTTCGAGGTGCGCTGCTCGCCCGAGCTGCGCACGAACAGGTCGACGTCGGGCAGCTCGGGCACGTAGAGCCGCTTCTGGATGAGCTTCTCGCTGACCGCCGAGGGCTTCAGCCGACCGGCGGCGACGTCGTCGGCGATCGACCGCACCGCGTCGGTGAGCTCGTTGCGGCCGCCGTAGTTCACGCACATCGTCAGCGTCAGGGTGTCGTTGCCGGCGGTGAGCTTCTCGGCGAACTGCAGTTCGTTGATGACCGAAGCCCAGAGCCGCGGCCGGCGCCCGGCCCAGCGGATGCGCACGCCCCACTCGTTGAGCTGGTCGCGGCGGCGGTGCAGCACATCGCGGTTGTAGCCCATGAGGAAGCGCACCTCGTCGGGCGACCGCTTCCAGTTCTCGGTCGAGAACGCGTACACCGAGAGGTGCTTCACGCCCGCCTGGATCGCGCCGGCGACGACGTCGAGCAGCGCCGCCTCACCGGCCTTGTGCCCCTCGATGCGCGTGAGCCCGCGGCGGTTCGCCCAGCGGCCGTTGCCGTCCATGACGATGGCGACGTGCTCGGGCACCGCGCCCTTCGGGTAGGCGGGCGGGTAGAGACCGGTCCAGTCGACGGGCTTGTAGGGCACCGCGTCGCGGTGCGTGTAGGGCTTGGGGCTCACGTGGTGGTCGTTTCTCTCGAGACGTGCGGCAGCGAACGCAGTCCCCGCTCGAGGTGCCACTGCGTGTAGGCGGCGATGATGCCGCTCGCCTGGTTGCGGTCGGACGTGCTCGCCGTTTCGGCGTAGGTCCAGTCGCCGGCCAGCAGCGCGCCGAGCAGCACCACGGTCGAGGCCGCGATGCGCGGGGTCCCCGGCGGGGCGCACTCGTCGCAGACGACGCCGCCGAGCTGCACGACGACCGCCGTGTGCGCGCCGACGCGGCCGCAGCGCGCGCAGTCCTGGAAGCTCGGCGCCCATCCGGCGAGGGCGAGTGCGCGCAGCAGGTAGGAGTCGAGCGTGAGCCCGGCGCCGTGCTCACCGCGTGCGAGCGACCGCAACGCGCCGACGAGCAGCAGGTACTGCTGCAGCGACCCCTCGGCCTCGGTGAGCTTGTCGGCGGCCTCGACCATGGCGTTCGCCGCCGTGTACGCCGCGTAGTCCTGCGAGATCTCGGCCCCGTACGAGCCGAGCGACTCGGCCTGCGTCACGACGTCGAGGCTGCGGCCCTCGTAGAGCTGCAGGTCGGCGACCATGAACGGTTCGAGCCGTGCGCCGAACTTCGAGCCCGTGCGGCGCACGCCCTTGGCGACGGCGCGCACCTTGCCGTGCTGCCGCGTGAGCAGGGTGACGATGCGGTCGGCCTCGCCCAGTTTGTGGGTGCGCAGCACGACGGCTTCATCTCGGTACACGGGCACCCTTCGATTCTCCCATCACCGACGCCCCGAACGGCGGCAGCGGATGTCCCGGCGGGGCGGCCTCCCCGCGGGCCGCGCCCGACAGGCGTCGCCTGACGACATGCGTTTCGCCCCGGGGCATCCGCTCATGGTTCACTGATGCCGTGACCACCGCGCTCTTCGTCATCCCGCTCTGGCTCGACCTCACCGCGGTCGCGATCGGCGCGATCCAGGGTGCCATGTTCGCCGCGCGCCTGACCGGGCGGCGCATCGACCTGCTCGGCGTCGCGCTCATCGGCGTCATCGTCGGCCTCGGCGGCGGCCTCATGCGCGACATCCTGCTGAACCAGCTCCCGGCGGCGATCAGCGACAACTGGTACATCCCGGTCGCGACGGCGGCGGCGCTCATCGGCATGCTGCTGCTGCGCGTGTTCACGCGGCTCAACGGGCTCATCATCGCGCTCGACGCCGTGACGATCGGGCTCTTCGGCGCCATCGGCACCTCGAAGGCGCTCGCCTACGGGGTGCCGGTCGTGCCCGCCGTGTTCATCGGCGTGCTCGCCGCGGTCGGCGGTTCGATCCTGCGCGACGTGGCCCTGAACCTGCCGATCGCACTCATGCACGTCGGCTCGCTCTACGCGATCGCCGCGACCGCCGGCACCGTGCTGCTCGTCGTGCTCGTCGCGTTCGGCGTGAACATCGTCGTCGCCGCGAGCGCGTGCGTCGTCGTGACGACCCTCACCCGTCTCGGCTCGGTGCGATTCGGCTGGAGCCTGCCCGAGCAGCGTGCGCTCGGCAGCTGGAAGGTCTGGCGCCGCGCCTGAGCGCGCCGCCAGACCGACGTGCCGATCAGACGCTCGCGAGCTCGGCCGCGACCGGGGCGTGGCGCAGTGCCCGGTTGACCGCCGACACCACGGCCTTCAGCGATGCGGTCGAGATGTCGGCGTCGATGCCGACGCCCCACAGCACGCGCCCGGCCACCTCGAGCTCGACGTAGGCGGCGGCCTGCGAGTCGCCGCTCGCCGAGAGGGTGTGCTCGACGTAGTCGCGCAGCTTGACGTCGACGCCCTCGGCACCGAGCACCGCGAGGAACGCCGAGATCGGGCCGTTGCCGCTCGCGTCGGCCTCGACGCGCTCGTCGCCGTCGCGCAGGCCGACCCGCACGTTGACGACGCCGTTGAGGGCGCTCTCGGTGCGCAGCGACAGCAGCTCGAAGCGGCCCCACTTCTCGTTCGGGCGGTCGGCCGCGGCCGGCAGGTACTCGTCGTTGAAGGCCCGCCAGATCTCGTCGCTCGAGACCTCGCCGCCCTCGGCGTCGGTCTTGGCCTGCACGACGCCCGAGAACTCGATCTGCAGGCGACGCGGCAGGTCGAGCGCGTGGTCGGTCTTCAGCAGGTAGGCGACCCCGCCCTTGCCCGACTGGGAGTTGACGCGGATGACGGCCTCGTAGCTGCGGCCGAGGTCTTTCGGGTCGACCGGCAGGTACGGCACCGCCCACTCGAGGTCGTCGACCGCGACGCCGCTGCGCTCGGACTCGGCCTCCATGGCCTCGAAGCCCTTCTTGATCGCGTCTTGGTGCGAGCCCGAGAAGGCCGTGTAGACGAGGTCGCCCGCCCACGGCTGGCGCTCGGGCACGGGCAGCTGGTTGCAGTACTCGACGGTGCGCTTGACCTCGTCGATGTCGGAGAAGTCGATCTGCGGGTCGATGCCCTGGGTGAACAGGTTCACGCCGAGGGCGACGAGGTCGACGTTGCCGGTGCGCTCGCCGTTGCCGAACAGGCATCCCTCGATGCGGTCGGCGCCGGCCATGTAGCCGAGCTCGGCCGCGGCGATCGCCGTGCCGCGGTCGTTGTGGGGGTGCAGCGAGAGGAGGACGTTCTCGCGGTGGGCCAGGTGACGCGACATCCACTCGATCGAGTCGGCGTAGACGTTGGGCGTCGCCATCTCGACGGTGGCCGGCAGGTTGATGATGACCTTGCGCTCGGGCGTGGGCTCGAACACCTCGATCACCTGGTTGCAGACGTCGACGGCGAACTCGAGCTCGGTGCCCGTGTAGCTCTCGGGCGAGTACTCGTAGTAGACGGTCGTGCCGGGGATCGTCGCCTCCATGGCGCGGCACTTTCGCGCACCGTGCAGGGCGATGTCGATGATGCCCTGCTTGTCGGTGCGGAACACGACCTCGCGCTGCAGGATGCTCGTCGAGTTGTAGAGGTGCACGATCGCCTGCTTGGCGCCCGCGATGGACTCGTAGGTGCGCTCGATGAGGTGGTCGCGTGCCTGCGTCAGCACCTGGATCGTGACGTCGTCGGGGATCGCGCCGTCGTCGATGAGGCTGCGCACGAAGTCGAAGTCGGTCTGGCTCGCCGACGGGAACCCGACCTCGATCTCTTTGTAGCCCATGCGCACGAGCAGGTCGAACATGATGCGCTTGCGTTCGGGGCTCATCGGGTCGATGAGGGCCTGGTTGCCGTCGCGCAGGTCGACGGCGCACCAGCGCGGCGCCTGCTCGATGCGCTTGGACGGCCACGTGCGATCGGGCAGGTCGACGCGGATCAGTTCGTGGAACGGGCGGTACCGGTGAACGGGCATCGCCGAGGGCTTCTGGGTGTTCTGCATGAGGTGCTCTTCTCGCTTGTTCGGATGTCTTTCAGCCGACGACGAACTCCGCAGCGAGGGAGGCCTGGATTAGGACTCGCTGCGGCAGCTAAGGAGAAGCAGGCCGTGAAGCACGGATCAAGGCTAACACCGCGCGCGCTCGGGCGCGCAAACATGACGAGCGAGCGGATGTCTCCCCCGGGACATCCGCTCGCTCGCCGGCTCTTCGCGCACGCGCGCGCTCGCCGGCCTACTCGACCGCGAGGGCGACCACCGGCGAGACCCGCATCGCGCGCCGTGCCGGGGCGATCGACGCGACGATCGTGAGCAGGGCCGCGGCGATGAGCAGTCCGCCGAAGAGCGCCCACGGAATGCCCGGTGCCACGAGCGCCGGCGTGCCCTGCGCACTGCCGAGGAGCGACTGCGCGCCCGCCCAGCCGTACCCGAATCCGAGCACGACGCCCGTGAGGGTGGCCGCGAGGGTGAGGGCGGCGCTCTCGGCGACGATCATGCCTCGCAGCTGCCGACGGTCGAAGCCGAGCGCCCGCAGCAGGCCGAGCTCGCGGGTGCGCTGCATGACGCTCAGCGACAGCGTGTTGACCATGCCGACCGCGGCGATGAGCGCGCTGAAGCCGATCAGCACGGTGAAGACGCCGACGGTGACGTTCAGCATCTCGTCGATGCCGGCGTAGGCCTCGGGCTGCGCCCGCTGCGCCTCGAGGAGGATGTCGCGGTACGACGCCATCGTCACCGAGAACGTCGTCACGAGCGTCACGCCGATGACGAGGCCGATCGTCATCCGCGAGCTGCGCTCGGGGTGGCGCACGGCGTTCTCGGCCGCGAGGCGCGCGGCCGGGGTCGCGCCGAAGACTCGCCCGACGAGCGCGCAGCACCGGCGGCATGACGACGTCGGCGCCGAGCACGATGCCCGTGAACGAGACGATGCCGCCGACGAGGCCGATCAGCACGCCGAACGGCGAGACCAGGCCCAGCACCACGCCGAGGACGAGCAGCGCGGTGCCGAGCACGACGAACACCAACGCGGTGACGTTGCGGCCGCGACGGCTGCCGAGCTCCTCGCGGTCGTGCTCGTTCGCGTTTCCGATCGCCTGGATCGGGCGCACCTTCAGCACCCGACGCGAGCCCACCCACGATGCGAGCCACGTCGTGAGCACGACCGCCACGGCCGGCAGCGCCACCCACGGGTTCGCGTAGCCGTAGGTCGGTCTCGGGCATCAGGTCGGTGGCGACCGCGACGCGTTCGAGCGCGAAGGCCACCCCGGTGCCCGCGGCCACGCCGATGGCCGCGCCGGCGACCCCGACCAGGAGTCCCTCGCGAGCGATCTGCGCGCGCTGCGATCGGGCGCTCGACCCGATGAGCCGCAGCAGGGCGATGAGCCTCGTGCGCCCCGCGACCACCGTCGAGACGGTGTTCGCGGTGACGACCGAGCTCACGTAGACGGCGATCACGATGAACACGGTCGCGACGATTCCGAGCATGACCGCGACCGACGAGCTGCCGCCGGTCACGGGATCGGCGTCGATGGCGGCGGCGAGCAACCCGGTCACGTGCAGCAGCGCGCTGCCGAAGGTGCCCGCGAGCGCCGCGACGAGCAGCGTCGGCCACTGCCCGGCGAACGAGGCGCGCATCAGGCCGCACGCTCCATGCCGAGCATGAACGTCGAGATCTCCTCGGCCGTCGACCGGCCGGCGTCGCGCACGATGCGCCCGTCGGCGAGGAAGAGGATGCGGTCGGCGTGGCTCGCGGCGATCGGGTCGTGCGTCACCATCGCGATCGACTGGCCGTAGCGCGCGCTCGCCGCGGCGAGCAGTCCGAGCACCTCGCGACCGGTGCGCGAGTCGAGGTTGCCGGTGGGCTCGTCGGCGAACACGAGGTCGGGCCGGGTCGCGAGCGCGCGCGCGATCGCGACGCGCTGCTGCTGACCGCCCGAGAGTTCGTGCGGTCGGTGGCCGATGCGGGCGCCCAGGCCGAGCACCTCGACGAGCTCGTCGATCCACTCCTGCTCGTCGCGCGAGGGGCGACGACCGTCGAGTTCGAACGGCAGCATGATGTTGCCGCGCACATCGAGCGTGGGCACGAGGTTGAACGACTGGAACACGAATCCGATGCGTCGTCGGCGCAGCACGGTGAGCGCGCTGTCGGAGAGCTCGGTGATGTCGGTGTCGCCGAGCCACGCGCGACCCGAGGTCGGCGAGTCGAGACCGGCCATGATGTGCATCAGGGTGGACTTGCCCGAGCCCGACGGGCCCATGATGGCCGTGAACTCGCCGCGGCGCAGGCCGAGCGAGACGTCGTCGAGTGCGGTGACGGCTCCCGAGCCGCTTCCGTAGCGCTTGCCGAGTTCGGCGACGCGGGCGATGAGGCCGAGGTCTGAGGGTTGGATCTGCATGCCTTCGACGCTACGGATGCACCGTGGCCCGGGTCATCCGACGGCCGGATGGTTCGCCGTCATCCTCTGGGATGACGTTGACGCCACGGCGTAGGCTTCGCGGCATGGTCTCCGAACCCGGCACGGAACTGGACATCGATCACGCTGCGCTGGACGCCGCGGTGAGGAAGGCCTCGTTCACCGGCGTCCTGACCGTCGACGTGGGCGACGAACGCCGCTTCGAGCGCGCCGAGGGATTCGCGCACCGTGCGCTGCGGGTGCCGAACACCGCGCAGACCCGCTTCGCCATCGCGAGCGGCAGCAAGACCTTCACCGCGCTGGCCGTGCTCCGGCTCATCGAAGAGGGAGTCCTGTCGCTGGACACGCGCGTCCGCGGCATCCTGGGCGCCGACCTGCCGCTCATCGACGACGACGTGACCGTCGAGCAGCTGCTCACGCACACGTCCGGGATCGGCGACTACATCGACGAAGAGGCCGACTGGGAAACCAACGACTACGTGCTGCCCGTACCCGTGCACGTCCTCGCCGACACCGAGGCATTCGTGCCCGTGTCGACGGCTATCCGCAGTCGTTCCCGCCCGGCGAGCGGTTCGCCTACTGCAACGGGGGCTACATCGTGCTCGCGCTGATCGCCGAGCGGGCGAGCGGGGTCGAGTACCACGACCTCGTCGAGGCCGAGGTCTGCGCGCGGGCCGGGCTGGGGAAGACGTCGTTCCTGCGGTCGGACGACCTCCCCGGCAGACGCTGCGCTCGGCTATCTGTTCGAGGAGGGCGATCGCACCAATGTGCTGCATCTGCCGGTGCGGGGCAACGGCGACGGCGGCATCTACACCACCGCCGACGACCTCCACACCTTCTGGCGCGCGCTGACCGAGGGCCGCATCGTGAATGAGGAGACGGTCGAGGAGATGACCCGTCCGCGTTTCGACGTGCCCGGGGAGGACCTGCGATCCGGCATGGGCGTCTTCCTCGGCGCGACGGGACCCCAGCTCATCATGGAGGGCCACGACGCGGGCGCATCGTTCCGTTCCATCCACAACCCGCGCACCGCGACGACGTTGAGCGTGCTGGGCAACAGCTCCGAGGGTGCATGGCCGGTCGTCGCCCTGCTGACGGAGACCGTGTAGGCGAGTCAGCGGCGGCCCTTCGCCGCCCACGCGGTGGCGGTGCTGACGATCGGTCCGTCGCCGAGCAGCTCGCGGCAGCGCTCCTGCACGGCGCGCTGCCGCTCCCCGTCGAGTCGTGCGAACTGGGCGCCTGCCGGCCCCACGCCGAGCGTGTACGGCTGCCACCACTCCTCGAAGGTCGGCGAGGTCACCGTCACCTCCAGTTCGGCTTCCTCGATGTCGCGGCATCCCGCCTGCTCGAGCAGCGCTGCGAGCTCGCCCCTGCGCGCGCCGGCGCGGGCGACCTCATCGTCGGCGTCGGGCATCACCGTCAGCAGCGCCCGGAAGAACGTCGACTGCGGCGCACGGCCGCCCTCGAAGTCCCAGACGTTGACGGCGACGACACCGCCCGCGCGGGTGACGCGACGCAACTCGCCCACACCCCTCGCCGGGTCGCTCATGAAATGCACGACCAGCTGGGCGAGGGTGCGATCGAAGGTCGCGTCTTCGAACGGGAGCGACTCGGCCGAAGCCTGCGTCACCGTGACTCCGGGGAGGCGCTCGCGCGCCGCCGCGACGAACGGCTCGGATGGGTCGACAGCGGTGACGGATGCCGCCCCCAGCCGGTCGGCCAGCACCTCGGTGAGCGCCCCGGGTCCGCAGCCGACATCGAGCGCCAGCTGGCCCGCGCGCAGGTCGAGCCAGTCGGCGAACTCGATCGACAGGGGCCGGGAGAACCGCCCCATGAATCGGTCGTACGACGTCGCCGCCACATTGAACGACATGCCCGGAGTCTAGCCACCGGTACCCGCCCGAGCACCCCCTGCTGCTTCGGGCGCTACTCGACCGACGGCAGGTCGTGCTCGTAGGCGAACACGACGAGCTGTACGCGGTCGCGAAGGCCCAGCTTCGCGAGGATGCGGCTCACGTGCGTCTTCACGGTCGCCTCGCTCAGGAACTCGGATGCCGCGATCTCGGCATTCGAGAGCCCGCGTGCCGCGAGCCCGAAGATCTCACGCTCGCGCGGGGTGAGCTCGCGCCAGGCCGCCGGCGCGGGGCGGCGTCCGTTGCCGCGGCCGACGTGGGCGAACAGCTCGCGCGTCGCACTCGCGGCGATCACCTGGTTGCCCTGGTGCACGGTGCGGATCGCGGCGAGGAGGAACTCGGGGTCGGCGTCCTTCAGGACGAACCCGCTCGCACCCGCACGGATGGCGCGGGCGGCGTTCTCGTCGAGGTCGAACGTGGTGAGCACGATGACGCGCGGCGCGGGCCGGCCGTCGCGGTCGGCGTCGGCGAGGATGCGCTCGGTCGCGTGGATGCCGTCCTGCAGGGGCATCCGAACGTCCATGAGCACGACGTCGGGGCGCGAACTCGCGGCCAGCGACACGGCGGCGACGCCGTCGCCCGCCTCGCCGACCACCGCGAGGTCGGGCTGGGACTCGACGAGCATGCGCACCCCGGCGCGGAACAGCGCCTGGTCGTCGACGAGCGCCACCCTGATCGGACTCACGCGGGACTCCCCTGCTGGGCCGGGATGCGGGCGCGCACCCGGAACACGCCGTCGTCGCCTGCCTCGGCGAACAGCGAGCCGCCCGCGAGCTGGGCGCGCTCGCGCATGCCCGGGATACCGTGGCGGAACGCGTGCGACTCGGGCGGCGGGACATCCGCTCGCATCGCATTCACGAGCGTCACGTCGACGCCCGCCTCGTCCCAGGCGAACTCGAGCTCCACGGGCGCCTCGACGTCGCCGTGGCGCAGGGCGTTGGTGAGCCCCTCCTGCACGATGCGGTAGACGGCGATCTGGTTGCCGGTGCCGAGCTGCAGGGGCTGCCCCGGACTCGGTGAACCGCACGTCGAGGCCGGCGGCGCGCACCTGCTCGAGCAACTCGCCGAGGTCGTCGAGCACCGGCTGGGGAGAATCGGATTCGGCGTGGCGGAGCTCGGCGAGCAGCAGGCGAACGTCGCCGAGCGCACCGCGCGCGACACCCGCGATCGTGCCGAGCCCGTCGATCGCCGCCTCGGGGTCGGTGCGAGCGGCGAACCGCGCGCCGTCGGCCTGCGCGATGACGACCGCGAGCGAATGCGCGACGACGTCGTGCATGTCGCGCGCGATGCGGTTGCGCTCCTGCTCGACGACGTAGCGGTACTCGACGAGCTCGCGTTCGCGGGTCGCGATCTCTTCACGACGCCTGATCTCGCGGGTGTCGCGCACCGAACGCACCAGCAGGCCGGTCGTCCACGCGAGCACGAGCACCGCGATCGACGCGACGAAGAGGATCCCCGACATCGTGAGCATGCCGATGGCGTCGGTGGGGCCGACGAACGCCGCACCGGCGAGCGGCTTCACGACCGCGAGGTAGCCCGGTGGCGACGAGTGCGCCGACGCCCGCCGAGGCGAGCCCGAGCCACTTGACGAGCGGGCGGCCGTGCGCGGCGGTCGAATAGAGCACGCCGAGCACCGCGGCGTCGTAGAGCTGCAGGTCGCGCAGCATCAGCATCTGCGCGAGCGCCGCGCCCCACGCGATGCCGAGCGACCACGCCGGCGACCGTCGGCGCACCGCGAGCGCCGTGGCGAAGACCACGAGCACGACCAGGTCGGGCCAGCCGCCGAGCACCGCGAACGGCAGGCAGACGAGCGCGAACACGCCCGCGAGCACGATGTCGGTCGTGAGCTGCGCGCGGGTGATGGTCGTGGGCACCGATCCACCGTACGCGTTCACGCCGGTGCGGAGCGGCTCGGGCACGGGAGAATCATCCGCTGGTCGTACGGTCGCGTCGCCGTCGCGCCGACCGCTGTTCGGGCGGACAATGGGATCGGAGGCTGCCATGGATCGTCGCACGCTCGTGCGGGTGTCGCTCGCGGCATCGGTCGCGCTGCTGCTCGGCGGGTGCGCCGGCATCGCAGGCGATCCGCAAGGCGGCCCGCCGACGTTCCCGACGCCGTTCCCGACCGCTCCTGTCGAAGTGCAGGGCCTCGGAACCGTGCTCGACAGTGACGACAGCCCCGAGCTGTGCCTCGGCGCCGTCGCGGAGTCGTACCCGCCGCAGTGCAGCGGCCCGCCGATCGTCGGGTGGGACTGGGACGCCGTCGACGGCGAAGAGACCGCGAACGAGGTGACCTGGGGCGCGTACGCCGTCTGGGGCGAGTGGAACGGCGAGACCTTCACGGTCACCCGCGAGCCGGTGCTCGCCGCGCTCTACGACCCCATGGCCGCGCCGCTCGATCCGAACCCGTGGGATGAGAGCCTCCCGGCCGGCCCCCTGACCGAAGCCGAAACGGTCGCTCTGCAGGCGCAACTGCCCGACGTCGTCCCCGGAATGCTCGCGACGACACCGGTGAACGGCCGACTCGTCGTTCAGGTGATGTTCGACGACGGAACCCTGCAGGCGGAGTTCGACGAACGCTACGGCGACGATGCCGTGGTCGTGATCTCGAGCCTGCAGCCCGTCGAGTAGCGGCGGCGAGCGGCCGCCCGCATCAGAACCCGAGGCGACCCAGCTGCTTCGGGTCGCGCTGCCAGTCCTTCGCGACCTTGACATGCAGGGCGAGGTAGACCTTGCGGCCGAGCAGCTGCTCGATCTGCACGCGCGCGGTGGCACCCACCTCGCGCAGGCGGGCACCGCCCTTGCCGATGATGATGCCCTTCTGGCTGTCGCGCTCGACGATGAGGTTCGCGTAGATCTCGACGAGGTCCTTGTCGTCGCGCTCGATCATGTCGTCGACGGTCACCGCGATCGAGTGCGGCAGCTCGTCGGAGACGCCCTCGAGCGCGGCCTCGCGCACGAACTCCGCGATGCGATCGGCGACGTCCTCGTCGGTGAGGGTCTCGGCCGGGTACAGCGGCTGGTCGGACTCGGGCATCAGCGTCAGCAGCTCGTCGACGAGCACCTCGAGCTGCTCGCCGCGCGGCGCCGAGACGGGCACGATCGTCGCCCACTCGCGCAGCTGCGACACCGCGAGCAACTGCTCGGCGACCTTGGCCTTCGACGTGGCGTCGGTCTTCGTCACGATCGCGACCTTCTTCGCCCGGGGATACTGGTCGAGCTGCTCGTTGATGAAGCGGTCGCCCGGGCCGATCGGCTCGTTGGCGGGAACGCAGAACGCGATCACGTCGACGTCGCCGAGGGTCGACTGCACGAGCGAGTTCAGGCGCTCGCCGAGCAGGGTGCGGGGCCGATGCAGCCCCGGCGTGTCGACGAGGATGAGCTGGCCGTGCTCGCGATGCACGATGCCGCGGATGGCGCGGCGGGTCGTCTGCGGCTTGGAACTCGTGATCGCCACCTTCTCGCCGACGAGCGCATTGGTCAGGGTCGACTTGCCCACGTTCGGCCGCCCCACGATCGAGACGAATCCGGCACGGTACTCAGCCACGGCTGTTCCTTTCCACTGGCTCGATGTCGAACGCGGCGTGCGCGTCGATGAGCGCCTGATCGGCCTCGACGATGATCGTCGAGATGCGCTTGCGCCGTCCTTCGGTGCGTTCGGCCGAGAGGTGCAGCCCCGAGACGGTCGCCTGCTCGCCCGGCTGCGGCAACCGACCGAGCTCCTTGGCGAGCAGTCCGCCGGCCGAGTCGACGTCCTCGTCTTCGAGGTCGAGTCCGAAGAGCTCGCCGAGCTCGTCGATCGGCAGGCGCGCGTTCACGCGATAGCGCCCGTCGCCGAGCGGTTCGACCTGGGCCGCCTCGCGGTCGTACTCGTCGGAGATGTCGCCGACGAGCTCTTCGATGAGGTCTTCGAGGGTGACGAGCCCCGCGATGCCGCCGTACTCGTCGACGACCATCGCGAGGTGGTTCGACTCGAGCTGCATCTGGCGCAGCAGCGCATCGGCCTTCATCGAGTCGGGCACGAAGACCGCAGGGCGCACGAGCTCGCCGACCGTGAGCGCCTCGGCGTCGATCGGACGCTCGAAGCTCAGCCGCGCGATGTCGCGCAGGTAGAGGATGCCGATCACGTCGTCGGCGTCGCGTGCGATCACGGGGATACGCGAGTAGCCGGCCTTCAGGAACAACGCCATGGCCTGGGGCAGGTGCGCCGCGGAATCGATCGTGACCATGTCGGTGCGCGGCACCATGACCTCGCGCGCGACCGTGTCGTTGAACTCGAAGATCGAGTGGATGAGCTCGCGATCGCCCTCTTCGAGCACGTCGAGCTCGGTCGCCTCGTCGACCATGCTGAGCAACTGCTCTTCGCTCGAGACGCCCGCGAAGCGGATGCGCCCGGGCGTCACCCGGTTGCCCAGCGACACGAGCGCGTTCGCGAGCGGGCCCAGCAGCACCCGCAGGAAGTGCACGAGCGGCGCGGTGAGCCGAAGCACGGCTGCCGCGTGCGCACGACCGACACTGCGCGGGCTCGCGCCGACGAGCACGAACGACGCCGCGGTCATGATGAGCGCGGCGTAGAGCAGCACCAGCCAGATGTTGTCGATGAAGAACGTGAACGCGAGCGTGACGAGCACGGCTGCCGTGGTCTCGGCGATGATGCGCACGAAGTTCACGGCGTTGACGTGGGCGCCGGTGTCTTCGGCGATCGCGAGCAACGAGCGCCGCGCCCGCGACTCGAGAGCGAGCTGGGTCACGTCGGCGCGCGAGCTGACGCCGATCGCGGCGTCGACGGCCGCCATCAGGCCGCCGAATGCGACGAGCACGAAGGCGGCCGCGAGGAAGAGCCAGGGCAGCATGGTCAGCGGCGGCGCTCCTGCATCGAGAAGCCCACGAGGATGTCGCGCTGGACGCCGAACATCTCTTTCTCCTCATCGGGCTCGGCGTGGTCGAAACCGAGCAGGTGCAGGATTCCGTGCGTCGTCAGCAGCAGCAGTTCGTCGATGAGCGGATGTCCCGCGGTGCGGGCCTGCGCCTCGGCGACCTGCGGGCACAGCACGACGTCGCCGAGCAGGCCGGCCGGTGTGGGCTGGTCTTCGGTGCCGGGGCGCAGCTCGTCCATGGGAAAGCTGAGCACGTCGGTCGGGCCGGGCTCGTCCATCCACTGCACGTGCAGCTGCTCCATGGCGCCCTCGTCGACGAGCACGATCGCGAGCTCGGCGTCGGGATGCACGTGCATCACGTCGAGGGCGTACACGGCGAGCCGCTGGATCGCCGCCTCGTCGACCTCGATGGCCGATTCGTTGTTGATCTCGATGCTCACGACTTGCCCTTCCTCGGCAGGTGGTCACGGGGTCCGGCGTGGCCGCGGCGCTCGGCGCGATTGGCGAACTCGCGCGCCTGGTCGCGCTCGAACCGCTGCGCCTGGGTGCGCTGGTCGTACTCGGTGTAGGCGTCGACGATGCGGCCGACGAGCGAATGCCGCACGACGTCGTCGCTCGTGAGTCGCGTGAAGTTGATGTCGTCGACGTGGTCGAGGATGCGCGTGACGAGGCGCAGTCCGCTCGCCCCGCCGGGCAGGTCGATCTGCGTGATGTCGCCGGTGACGACCATCTTGGAACCGAACCCGAGCCGGGTCAGGAACATCTTCATCTGCTCGGGCGTGGTGTTCTGCGCCTCGTCGAGCACGACGAACGAGTCGTTGAGCGTGCGCCCGCGCATGTAGGCGAGCGGGGCGACCTCGATGGTGCCCGACGCGAGCAGCTTCGGCACGAGCTCGGGGTCCATCATCTCGTTGAGCGCGTCGTAGAGCGGCCGCAGGTACGGGTCGATCTTGTCGGTGAGGGTGCCGGGAAGGAACCCGAGTCGCTCGCCCGCCTCGACGGCCGGGCGCGTCAGGATGATGCGGCTCACCTCTTTGCGCTGCAGCGCCTGCACCGCCTTGGCCATGGCGAGGTAGGTCTTGCCGGTGCCGGCCGGGCCGATGCCGAAGACGATGGTGAACTCGTCGATGGCGTCGACGTAGGCGCGCTGGCCCTCGGTCTTCGGCCTGATGGACTTGCCACGGCTCGAGACGATGACCTGCCCGAGCAGTTCTGACGGCTTCG
Organism: uncultured Actinomycetota bacterium; assembly: GCA_963836825.1. Taxonomy (GTDB): domain Bacteria; phylum Actinomycetota; class Actinomycetes; order Actinomycetales; family Microbacteriaceae; genus Agromyces. The sequence goes on along the minus strand of CAWILI010000031.1, from coordinate 124,991 downwards.
CGTTGGGATCGGCGTCGAGCATGCGTGCCGAGCTCCTCACTTCGGTAGGGGTTGGATCTTGGCCCGAGCGCACGAGCTCGAGGAGTTCTTCGATGAGCCGGCGCACCCGCAGTCGCGACTCGGCGTCGCCGCGGATGGCGATCTCGTTGCTGCGCACGTGCACCTCGACGCCCGGATACTCGTGCTGGATCGACGTGAGCAGGCGATCCTGGGGCCCGAGCAGTCGCACCATGGCGATGCCGTCGATGCTGAGTCGCTCCTCGTCGACGTCGGCCGACTCGGAGGATGGGCCGAGCTGCTCAGGCTCCGGCAAGCGTTGCCTCCTCGAGACCGCCGGCCAGCAGGTGCGCGTGAACGTGGAAGATCGTCTGCCCGGCGCCCTCGCCCGTGTTGAACACGAGCCGGAACTGCCCGTCGGCGAGCTCGGACGCGATCGACCGGGACACCGCGACGAGTTCGGCGAGCAGTGCCGGGTCGCCGGCCGCGAGCTCGACGACGTCGCGGTACTCGCCGGTCTTCGGGGTCACGACGACGTGCACCGGCGCCTTCGGCGCGATGTCGTGGAACGCGATCACGCGGTCGGTCTCGGCCACGATGCGCGCGGGGATCTCACGAGCGGCGATGCGTTCGAAGAGGGTCGGCTCGGCGCGTGGGTCGGTCATTCCACCATCGTAGCGACGGATGTCTCACCACCGCCCGAGCCGCGCGTTCAGCACGGCGATCGCCGCGGGGCCCGCCGTCGAGGTGCGAAGCACGGATGCCCCGAGCCGCACCGGCTCGGCACCGGCCGCGATGAGGCGCTCGAGCTCGGCGGGCGCGATGCCGCCCTCGGGCCCGACGACGAGCGCGAGGTCGCGCCCATCGGGCTGGAGGTCGGTCAGCCGGGCCGTGGCGGTCGGCTCGAGCAGGAGCATCCGCACGCCTGCCAGACGTTCGGGCAGCTCGGCGGTCGTCGCCAGCGGCCCGACCGGCGGCAGCCAGGCCCGGATCGACTGCTTGACCGCCTCGCGCACGATCGACGCCCAGCGCAGCCGGCCCTTCTCGGCCTTCGGGCCGTCCCACCGCGAGACCGAGCGGGCGGCCGCCCACGGCACGATCGCGTCGACGCCCAGTTCGGTCGCCGCCTGCACCGCCAGCTCGTCGCGGTCGCCCTTCGCGAGCGCCTGCACGAGCGTGATGTGCGGCGACGGCCGCTCTTCGACGAGCACCTCGTCGGCCTCGATCGCGAGCCGCTTCGGACCCGTCTCGGTGACCGTGCCGCGCACGAGCACGCCGCGGCCGTCGCCGATCGAGACCCGTTCGCCCGGGCGCACTCGCGAGACCGTCACCGCGTGCCGTGCCTCGTCGCCCGAGAGTTCGACGATGGCGCCGGGCGCGAGTTCGAGCAGGTCGAGCGACTCGTCGAGGTAGAGGTGGCTCATCGCTGCGCCGCGCTAGCCGAGGAACCGATCGCGCAGACGCGCGAAGATGCCCTGCTGGAAGTGGCTGAGTTCGGGCGCCGGCGACTTCTTCGACGACGCGAACTGCTGCATCAGGTCGCGCTCCTTCGACGAGAGCTTCGTGGGGGTGATCACCTGGACGCCGATCTTCAGGTCGCCTCGCCCGGTGCCTCGAAGCTTCGTGACGCCCCGGTCCTTCACGGTGAGGATCTCGCCGCTCTGCACACCCGGGCGCACCTCGACCGCGACGTCGCCGTCGAGCGCGTGGATCGTCGCCATCGTGCCGAGCACCGCGTCGGTCATCGCGACCTCGAGCGTGGCGAGCAGGTCGTCGCCGTTTCGGCTGAACACCTCGTGGTTCTTGACCTTGATCTCGAGGTAGAGGTCGCCGTTCGGGCCGCCGGCGGGGCCCGCCTCGCCGGAGCCCGGCATCTGCAGGCGCACGCCCGTGTCGACGCCGGCGGGGATGTCGACCGGCACCGTGCGGCGGGCGCGCACGCGGCCCTGGCCCTGGCAGGTGACGCAGGGCGTCGCGATGATGGTGCCGTAGCCGCGGCAGGTGCCGCACGGCGTCGAGGTCATCACGTTGCCGAGCAGCGATCGCACCGAGCGCTGGATCGAGCCCGTTCCGCGGCAGATGTCGCAGGTCACCGGCGAGGTGCCGGGCTGGCAGCACGAGCCCTGGCAGGTGTCGCATCGCACCGCCGTGTCGACCTCGATGTCGCGATGCGTGCCGAAGATCACCTCGTCGAGTCCGACCTCGACCCGGATGAGCGCATCTTGACCGCGCTCGCGACGCGACCGCGGGCCCCGGGTCTGCTGCCCGGCACCGAAGAACGTCTCGAAGATGTCGCCGAACCCGCCGAAGCCCTGGCCGCCGAACCCGGCCTGGCCGCCGCCCAGGTCGTACTGCTGGCGCTGCTTCGGATCGGAGAGCACGTCGTATGCGTGGGTGACCTCTTTGAAGCGCTCGGATGCCTCGGCACCCGGATTCACGTCGGGGTGGAGTTCGCGGGCCAGGCGACGGTACGCCTTCTTGATCTCGTCGGGGGTGGCGTCGCGTGAGACGCCGAGGACCTCATAATGGTCGGCCACGGAGGGCTTGTCCTTTCGATTGCCGGATGCCGGTCGGATTGCGACGGGCGGCTGAGTCAGCTCTCGCCGAGGGTGCGGGAGAGGTAGCGGGCCACGGCGCGTACCGCGGCCATGCTGTTCGAGTAGTCCATGCGGGTCGGGCCGACGATGCCCAGTCGCGAGATGTCGCGCCCCGGAATCTCGAAGGCGCTCGACACGATCGAGGTCTCACCGAGGCCGAACGCGGCGTTCTCGCGCCCGATGCGCACCGCGACGGCGTGCTCGTCGGCCGCCATCTCGCCGAAGAGCCTCAGCAGCACGACCTGCTCTTCGATGGCCTCGATGACGCCGAGGATCGATCCCGCGAAGTCCTGCTCGGTGCGCACGAGGTTCGCGGCCCCTGCCACGACCAGGCGGTCGGTGCGCTGCACGCGCGCCTGCTCGGCGAGCGTGGCCGCGAGCGTGTGGAGCAACGCCGCGTGGCGGCGGTCGGCCGCCTCGATCTCACCCGAGAGCAGTGCCACGGCCTCGATCATGGTCGAGCCGGTGACGAGGTCGTTGAGCCGCACCCGGAGCTGGGCGAGCGTCTCGTCGTCGACCGGGTGGTCGAGTTCGGCGAGCCGCTGCTCGACCTGGCCGGAGTCGGCGATCAGGATGCAGAGCACCCGGGTCGGGGCGAGCGACACGAGCTCGACGTGACGAACCCGTGCGCTCGAGAAGCTGGGGTACTGCACGACCGCGAGCTGCTTGGTGAGCTGGGCGATGAGTCGAACGGTGCGCGCGAGCAGCTCGTCGAGATCGCTCGACTCGCCGAGGAACGTCTCGATGGCGTGACGCTGAGCGGCGGTCAGGGGTCGTACGTCGGTGAGCTGGTCGACGAACACCCGATAGCCCTTGTCGGTGGGGATGCGGCCCGACGACGTGTGCGGGGCGGCGATGAGCTCTTCTTCTTCGAGCAGCGCCATGTCGTTGCGGATGGTCGCGGCGGAGACGCCGAACGAGTGCCGCTCGACGATCGTCTTCGAGCCCACCGGCTCTCTCGACGCCACGTAGTCCTGCACGATCGCGCGGAGCACTGCGAGACTGCGTTCGGAGACCATGTCCCTCGCTTCCCGTGCACGCGCTTAGCACTCGACTTGACTGACTGCTAATCATATCCTGACGAGACTGCATCCACCCCGTTGCCAGCCGTGAGTCGGCGACGCTAGCGTATGCATGATCCGCGTACGTCCCGCTGCCCCTCCCCGCTCCGGCAGCCGTGGTTCATCCGAGTCCCTCCCCCGAAAGGCACGCCCATGACCGACCCGAACGCCCAGACTCCCGCGGCCAGCACGCCGCCGACCCCGCTCTCGCACGAACAGGATGTGCAGTGGGGCTCGTTCGCCCACCTCGGCGGCGTGCTCGGCTTCCTGCCCGTCGCTCATCATCTGGATCGTGTTCAAGGACCGCGGTTCGTTCACCGACACCGAGGCCAAGGAGGCGCTGAACTTCCAGATCACGATCGCCATCGGCTACGTGATCTCGTACGTCCTGATCTTCATCTTCATCGGCGCGATCCTGTGGTGGGCGCTCTGGATCCTGAGCGCAGTGTTCTCGGTCATCGCGTTCCTGCGGGCCAAGGACGGCAACCACTACCGCTACCCGTTCGCGATCCGCCTCATCAAGTAGGCAGGCTCGGCCGCCGCGCCACGAGATTCCATCACCCGGCGCGGCCGTCTGTGCCAGCATGAAGTCAACAGCTCGCCTGCGGGCGACGACACCAAGGAGCCATCATGTCCGACGCACCTCCTCCTCCCCCGCCGCCGCAGGGTCCGCCTCCGCCTCCGCAGGGACCCGCCGCCACCCCCGCAGAACCCCTACGACAGAGCGCGGCGCAGCTCAGCCCGGGCGACGAGAAGCTCTGGGCGACGCTCATCCACCTCGGCGGCATCTTCTTCAGCTTCATCCCCGCGCTCATCGGGTACCTGGTCCTGAAAGATCGAGGGGCCGTTCATGCGGGAGCACACCGCGACCGCGCTGAACTTCCAGATCACCATCGCGATCGCCTACGTCGTCAGCTACGTGCTGTCGCTCGTCTTCGTCGGCATCTTGCTCATGATCGCGGTCGAGGTGGTCGATGATCGTGTTCAGCATCATCGCCGCGGTCAAGGCCAACCAGGGCCAGCCCTACACCTACCCGCTCTCGATCAAGTTCGTGAGCTGATCGGGTTCACTCCGTCCGAGCAGGCGCCGACCACGGCGTCGGCGAGCAGCCGCCCTCGCCGGGTGAGCACCAGCACACCCGGCGAGGGCGGCTTTCGCGTCGACGAGCTCGTCGGCGATCAGGCCCGCCACGGCGTGGCGCCCGCCGGCGTGCAGCGACGCGATCTCGATGCCCTCGCTGATGCGCGTGAGCAGCAGCACCCGCTCGACCTCGCGGGTCGGCGCGTCGAGCACCTCGCGGCCGACCGCGGGCGATACTCCCGCGGTCACGCGGTCGGCATACGCCGACGGGTGCTTGGCGTTCCACCAGCGCACGCCGCCGACGTGGCTGTGCGCGCCGGGGCCGACGCCCCACCAGTCGTCACCGCGCCAGTAGCCGAGGTTGTGGCGCGATCGATGCGAGTCGTCGGTCGCCCAGTTGCTGACCTCGTACCAGTCGAACCCGGCCTGCGCCGAGCAGGTCGTCGGCCAACTCGTACATGTCGGCCTCGAGGTCGTCCGACGGCGTCGCCAGCTCACCGCGCCTGATCTGCCGAGCGAGCTTCGTGCCCGTCTTCACGATGAGCGCGTACGCGCTCAGGTGGTCGGGCTGCTGGGCGATGGCGTGCTCGAGGCTGCGCCGCCAGTCGTCGATCGACTCCCCCGGCGTGCCGTAGATGAGGTCGAGGCTCACGTCGAGTCCGGCGTCGCGCGCCCAGCCGACGACGAGCGGCACACGCTCGGGGTCGTGCGTGCGGTCGAGCGCGGCGAGCACGTGCGGCACCGCCGACTGCATGCCGAACGAGACGCGCGTGAATCCGCCCTCGGCGAGTTGCACGAGATCGTCGGGGCCGACCGAGTCGGGGTTCGCCTCGGTGGTCACCTCGGCGCCGTCGGCGAGGCCGAACTCGTCGCGCACCGAGCCGAGCATCGCGACGAGGTCGGACGCCGGGCAGCAACGTGGGAGTGCCGCCGCCGAAGAACACCGTCTGCGCCGGGCGGGTCGGCAGCCCAGAGGCCTCGAGCACGCGCCGGGACATCCGCACCTCGCTGATCGCGTGGCCCGCGTAGTCGGATTGCCGCGCACCGCGCAGTTCGTCGGACGTGTAGGTGTTGAAGTCGCAGTACCCGCATCGCACGCGACAGAACGGCACGTGCAGGTACACGCCGAACGCGCGCTGCTGCGCGCCGTCGGCGGCCGATGCGGGCAGCAGCCCGTCGGCGGGCGCCGGCTCACCGAGCGGCAGGGCGGATGCCACGCCTACACGCCGCCCGCGGGGTGCAGGGCGCGCAGTTCGCGGCGGGTGAGGTCGCGGCGGTGCTTGCGCTGCCAGGGGCGGGTGAGCAGGTGCACACCGCCCGCCGGGGCGAGGATGGAACGGATCGTGAGCCACACGGTGTCGTCGTCGCGGTGCTCGAGGATGAACGAGATCTCGCCGGTCTCGGGGCCCTGGCTCGTCGTGCCGTATGCGAAGCCGATGCGCTTGGGCTCGTCGATCACGTACACGACGAGCACCGGGGTCTTCGCGGTGCCGAACCGACGCTTGCGCTGCAACGTCGCGGTCATGCCGGCGGTGAGGTACTGCGTGCCGTCGGCGCCGAAGCGCACCTCGGCGTGGGGGGCGGGCTGATCGGAGAGCGGTGCGCCATCGGGCCCGTAGACGATGCCGGGGTACTGCGCGCCCGTGCCCTCTGAGACGTCGCTGACGGTGAAGCCGGCGCCGCGCTGGACGCCCCAGGTCATGAGCGACTCGGCGGCGCGCTCGAATCGTTCGGCGCCCGATGCCGAGGCGCACCGTGTCTTCGGCGGGCCGGTAGCCGGCGGGCGGGTACCGCAGGAAGTCGGGGTCGAGCGTCGCCCCGATCGCCCCGTAGGTGACCGACTGGTCGGTGAATGTGCTTCGGCGGGTCATCGGTCGTTCCCTACTTCTTCGCGTCCTTCTTCTCGGTGTCACCCGAGAGCGCGGCGATGAACGCCTCTTGGGGGACCTCGACGCGGCCGACCATCTTCATGCGCTTCTTGCCCTCCTTCTGCTTCTCGAGCAGCTTGCGCTTGCGGCTGATGTCACCGCCGTAGCACTTGGCGAGCACGTCCTTGCGCATGGCGCGGATCGACTCGCGCGCGATGATGCGGGCACCGATGGCGGCCTGGATGGGCACCTCGAACTGCTGGCGCGGGATGAGCTCGCGCAGGCGCCCGGTCATGAGCACGCCGTAGGCGTAGGCCTTCTCGCGGTGCACGATCGCGCTGAACGCGTCGACCTGCTCGCCCTGCAGCAGGATGTCGACCTTCACCAGGTCGGCCGCCTGGTCGCCCGTGGGCTCGTAGTCGAGCGAGGCGTAGCCGGCGGTCTTCGACTTCAGCTGGTCGAAGAAGTCGAAGACGATCTCGCCGAGGGGCATGTTGTAGCGGATCTCGACGCGATCCTCACCGAGGTACTCCATGCCGAGCAGCGTGCCGCGGCGAGACTGGCAGAGCTCCATGATCGTGCCGACGTAGTCTTTCGGCGCGAGGATCGCGGCGCGCACCATGGGCTCGCGCACCTCGGAGATCTTCGCCCCGGTCGGGAACTCGCTCGGGTTCGTCACCGTCACGGTCTTCTTGTCTTCGGTCGTGACCTCGTAGACCACCGACGGGGCGGTGTTGATGATGTCGAGCCCGAACTCGCGGCGCAGGCGCTCGGTGACGATCTCGAGGTGCAGCAGCCCGAGGAAGCCGGCGCGGAACCCGAATCCGAGCGCGACCGAGGTCTCGGGCTCGTAGACGAGCGCGGCATCGGAGAGCTTGAGCTTGTCGAGCGCCTCGCGCAGCTCGGGGTAGTCGCTGCCGTCGATCGGGTAGAGACCGGAGAAGACCATCGGAAGCGGCTCGGTGTAGCCCGCGAGCGCCTCGGTCGCCGACTTCGCCGCGGTCGTGACCGTGTCGCCGACCTTCGACTGGCGGACGTCTTTCACGCCGGTGATGAGGTAGCCGACCTCGCCGACGCCGAGGCCCTTCGTGGGCGTGGGCTCGGGGGCGCTCACGCCGATCTCGAGGATCTCGTGCGTGGCCCTGGTGGACATCATCTGGATGCGCTCGCGCGGGTTGAGGTGCCCGTCGACCATGCGCACGTAGGTGACGACGCCGCGATAGCTGTCGTACACCGAGTCGAAGATCATGGCCCGCGGCGGGGCATCGGCGTTGCCGACGGGAGCCGGGATGCGCTCGACGACCCGATCGAGGAGTTCTTCGACGCCGACGCCGGTCTTGCCCGAGACCTTCAGCACGTCGTCGGGCGAACCGCCGATGAGGTCGGCGAGCTCCTTCGCGTACTTCTCGGGTTCGGCTGCCGGAAGGTCGATCTTGTTGAGCACGGGGATGACCTCGAGGTCGTTCTCGAGGGCGAGGTAGAGATTCGCGAGCGTCTGCGCCTCGATGCCCTGCGCGGCGTCGACGAGCAGGATCGCGCCCTCGCAGGCCGCGAGCGAGCGCGAGACCTCGTAGCTGAAGTCGACGTGCCCGGGGGTGTCGATCATGTTGAGCGCGTACGAGGTGTCGCCGAACTGCCACGGCATGCGCACGGCCTGGCTCTTGATGGTGATGCCGCGTTCGCGCTCGATGTCCATGCGGTCGAGGTACTGCGCGCGCATGTCGCGGTCGCTCACCACGCCCGTGATGCCGAGCATTCGATCGGCGAGGGTCGACTTGCCGTGGTCGATATGCGCGATGATGCAGAAGTTGCGGATCAGCGAGGGGTCGGTGGCAGCAGGCACCGGCGGGGTTACGGCTCGAGGGGACATCCTCTCGATTCTCCCATGAGTTGCGTTCCGACTTTCGACGGATGCCTCGCGCGAAGCGCCACGGCTACGCTCGGAAGCATCATGACCGTCATCGAGCCCACCGATGAGCGCATCGCCGCTTCGGCGCTGCGACCCGTGTTCACGGCGCTGCGGCTCGGGCTGCACCTGCTCGTGGTCGGGCTCACGCTCTTCGTGGTCGTTCGCGCGCTGCTCGCCGACGACCCGTCCGAGGTCGGCGATCACGGTGCTCGCCGTCGCCTTCCTCGCCTGCTACGGCGCCGGCATCGCCGCCGCCCGCCGTCACCTTCCCACCTGGGCGCGCGTCGTGTGGCTCGTCGCGCTGCTCGCCCTCTGGGTCGGCCTGTCGGCATTGACGCCCGATGCGGCGTTCCTCGCGTTCCCCCTGTTCTTCCTCGAACTGCACGTGCTCGCCGCGCCCATCGCGGTGCCGCTCGTCGCCGTGACGTTCGGGCTGTCGGTCTGGGGCACCGCGACGCACCTGGGGCTCGAGGTCGGCTCCATCCTGGGGCCGCTCATCAGCGCCGGCGTGGCGATCGTCCTCGGCCTCGGCTACCGCGCCATGTCGCAGGAGACCCACGAGCGCCAGGCGCTCATCCTCGACCTCGTCGCGACGCGCGAAGAGCTCGCGACGGCGAGCCGCGAAGCCGGTACCCGCGCCGAGCGCGAGCGGCTCGCCCGCGAGATCCACGACACCGTCGCCCAGGGGCTCTCGAGCATCCAGATGCTGCTGCACGCGGCAGAACGCGACGTGACCGACGATCAGGTACGCGAGAAGCTGCGCCTCGCGCGCGAGACCGCCGCCGAGAACCTCGGCGAGACGCGCCGGTTCATCCGCGAGCTCACTCCCCCGGCACTCGACGCGCAGACGCTGCCCGCCGCCCTCAGCCGGCTGGCGCGCGCCACGACCGAGCAGGCCGAGCAGGCCGGCTCGCCGGTGCGGGTCGACTTCGTCGTGAGCGGCGACGCCGTCATGCTGCCGATGGCGACCGACGCGGCGCTGCTGCGCATCGCGCAGGGATCGCTCGCGAACGTGCTCCAGCACGCCGACGCGACCGTGGCCTCGCTGACGCTCAGCTACCTGGGCGACGAGATCGCCCTCGACGTCGTCGACGACGGCGTCGGGTTCGACGCCGCCGCGCATCGCCGCGCGCCGCCGCGGAGATCGGCGACTTCGGGCTCCGGGCCATCCGCCGGCGGGCCGAGCAGCTCGGCGGCACGCTCGATGTCGAGACGGCACCGGGCGAGGGAACCGCCCTGTCGGTGCGCATTCCGGTGGTGGTCGCGTGATCCGCCTGCTGCTCACCGACGACCACCCGGTCGTGCGCGCCGGCATCCGCGCGCTGCTCGAGAGCGAGACCGACCTCGAGGTGGTCGCCGAGGCCGCCACCGCCGAAGACGCGGTCCGCCTCGCGCTCACCGCCGATGTCGACCTCGTGCTCATGGACCTGCAGTTCCCCGGCGCGCTGCAGGGCGCCGAGGCGACCCGGCGCATCCGCTCGCAGGCCGGCGCGCCGCGCGTGCTCGTGCTCACCAACTACGACACCGACGCCGACATCCTCGGCGCCATCGAGGCGGGTGCGAGCGGCTACCTGCTGAAGGATGCCCCGCCGGCCGACCTCATCGCGGCCGTGCGCGCCTCGGCCGTCGGCGAGTCGGCGCTCGCCCCCGGCGTCTCGTCGCGACTCGATGCGTCGCGCACCTCGAACGAGCGCCTCACCGCCCGCGAGGCCGAGGTGCTCTCGCTCGTGGCCGAGGGCCGCACGAACCGCGACATCGGCCGCGCGCTCTTCCTGAGCGAGGCGACCGTGAAGTCGCACCTCGTGCACATCTTCACCAAGCTCGGCGTCGGCTCGCGCACGGCGGCGGTCGCGAGAGCCCGCGAACTGGGCGCCATCAGGGCGGGCTGACGGATGCCCCGCGCCCGCGTCGTCCTCGTGCACGGCCTGCGCACCTCGGCGACGATGTGGCGCAGGCAGCTGGTCGAGCTCGCCCGTCACGACATCGAGGTGGTCGCGGTCGACCTGCCCGGGCACGGAACGCACCTCGGTGAGCCGTTCACGGTCGAAGCGGCGATGGACGAGATCGACCGGGCGCTGAACCCCGACGATCCCGAAGCCGTGGCACCGCGATCCGGCACGTCGAGCCCTGCGGTGCCGCGGCTGCTCGTCGGGCTGAGCCTCGGCGGCTACCTCGCGATCGAGTTCGCGGCGAGGCATCCGAATCGCGTCGACGGACTCGTGGCCGCATCGTGCGGCACCCGGCCGCGTGGAATCGGCCTCACCGCGTACCAGCAGCTGGCCGCGCTCATCGGTCGCCTCCCCGACAAGGGCCGCGGCATGAACGATGCCGTCGCGCATCTGTTCCTCTCGCCGGACGCGGTCGACGACGTGCTGTCGGGCGGGGTCGCGCTCGACGTGATGGACCCCGTGCTTCGGGCGGTCGGGCAGTTCGACCCCGAAGCGGCGCTCGCGTCCATCGACATCCCCGTGTGGCTCGTGAACGGGCAGTTCGATCACTTCCGCACCGAGGAGCGCCGGCTGCTGAGGGCCACCCGCGACGGGCGACTCGTCGTCATCCCCGGAGCGACCCACCTGGTCAGCCTCACCCGCCCCGACCACTTCACCGCGGTCGTGCTGGGCGCCGTCGCCGAACTCGACCGCCGCGCCGCGGCACGCCGCAGCGCACGCTTTGGCACCGCCGCGAGGTAGCTGGTATCGTTGCCTGTTGGCTTACGTGTGGGTCCCACCCCGCACGATCGCCGGGCGCGGGCCCCTCTACCCCGCGACGGCACATCCGGTACCCACACAAACGAAAGACGAACCACGTGGCAAACATCAAGTCGCAGATCAAGCGCATCCGCACCAACCGCAAGGCCGAAGAGCGCAACAAGGCCGTCAAGAGCCAGCTCAAGACCGTCGTCCGCGCCGCCCGCGAGGCCATCGCCGCCGGCGACAAGGAGAAGGCCACCGACGCCGTGCGCGTCGCGTCGCGCAAGCTCGACAAGGCCGTGTCGAAGGGTGTCATCCACCAGAACCAGGCCGCGAACCGCAAGTCGGCCATCGCGAAGCAGGCCGCTGCGCTCTGACGCCAGCCTGAACCACCTCGACGGCCCCGCACTTCGGTGCGGGGCCGTCGTCGTCTGTGCGGCGTGCGTCGTCGTCGGTGGCGTCGTCGCAGGTCGGCGCGTCGTGCGTGCGCGTATCGATATGCGCCGAGAATGCACTCGGCGCCCCACGCAAGGCGCCACCTGCACTCTCGACACCACGACGCCGCGCACGCCACCGCGGCGCAGCGTGCAGTCGGAGCGGCTACGCGCGGCCGCGCGCCGAGATGATGCCGACGAGTCGCTCGAGTGCGAACACCGGATCGCGCTCGGCGCCCTTGACCGCCGCATCGGTGGCCGCGAGCGCTTCGATCGCGGCCGCGAGACCGGCGTCGGTCCAGCCGGCGAGGTCGCGCCGGGCGCGGTCGACCTGCCATGGCGCGAGACCGAGCGACGACGCCAGCTGCGGCCCGCCGCCGCGTGCGCCCGAGACCTTGGCCATCGTGCGCACCTTCATGGCGAACGCGGCGACCATGGGCACCGGGTCGGCGCCGCTGTCGAGTGCGTGCCGGAGCGCGATGAGCGCCTCGCCGTAGCGGCCGGCGATCGCCGCGTCTGCGACGGCGAATGCATTGGTCTCGACCTGCCCGCCGTAGTACTTGGCCACGACCGCCTCGGAGATGTCGCCCGGGCTGTCGGCGATCAGCTGCCGGCACGCGGCTGAGAGTTCGCGCAGGTCGTCGCTGAACGCCGCGACGAGCGCGCGCAGCGCGCCCGGGCTGATCTTGCGGCCCGCGGCACGGAACTCGGCGACCGCGAAGTCCTGCTTGTCGGCGTCGCGCTTGAGTTCGGCGCAGACGATCTCGATGCCGCCGCCGGTGCCCGCACGGATCGCGTCGAGCAGCTTCTTGCCGCGCTGCCCGCCACGATGACGCAGCACGAGGGTGGCGGCCTCGGCGGTCTGGTCGAGGTAGTCGAGCGCATCGAGCAGGAAGTCGTCGCTCGACTTCTCGACGGCGCTCACCCGGACGAGCCGCGGCTCGCCGAACAGCGACGGGCTGGCGAGTGTGAGGAGTTCGCCGCGCCGGTAGCCGTCGGCCTCGACGTCGCTCACCTCGAGCGACGGGTCTTCGGCGCGGAGGAAGTCGCGCAGCATCGTGATGGCACGCTCGGCCAGCACGTCTTCGGGACCGGTGACGAGCACGATCGGCGCCGGCCGCACCGCGTTCCACGCCAATTGCGGGATCGCCGCCTTCGACCGTGCCGAAGCGGCTCCTGTGCGTGCTGCCACCCGTGCCTCCGTTCCGGGTCAAGTCTACGGTCGGGCACCGACGCGATCGTCGGCTCGCTCGGTCCAGAGCGAGAACCCGGCGTCGCCGGCCGTGAGCAGCGCCGTTCCCGAGCGGTCGGTGCGCACCGCCGCGGTGCCCGTTCGCGCGAGGAGGTCGAGCAGGCGGTCGGTCGGATGTCCGTACCCGTTCTCTGCGCCGACGCCGATGATGCCCACGGGAGCGTCGAGCTGCGCATACAGTTCTTCGCTCTGGTCGGCCGAGCCGTGGTGCGCGACCTTGACGACGTCGACTGCACCGATCGGCGCGGCCGCGAGCAGGCGGCGCTGCGCCTCCTCGCCGAGGTCCCCGAGGAATATGCCGCGGTAGTCGGGCGTCTCGACGTCGATCACGACGCTCGCGTCGTTTCCCGGCGCCGCACCGGGCTTGGGCCAGAGCACCCGCCACCGTGCGTCGCCCAGGAACCCCCGATCTCCCGCGGTCACCTCGACGACGTCGGCTCCCCCGGCGACGAGCGGGTCGCGTGCCCGGCTCGACCGCTCGCCGTCGAGCGGCCCATGGACGACCGTGTCGACCCGTCCGACGACGGCGGACGTCCCGCCCGCGTGGTCGGCGTCCCAGTGGGTGAGCACGAGCAGGTCGATGCGGTCGATCGCCAGGAAGTCGAGGCACCGGCGCAGCGCCGCCGGATCGGGCCCGGTGTCGATGAGCGCCGTCGCGCCGCCCGAGCGCAGCAGCACCGCGTCGCCCTGGCCGATGTCGCATGCCGCGAGCGTCCACGACCCGGGTCGAAGCGCCCTGCCGAGCGTCGGGGCGCCCACGCTGATGCCGACCGGAACGGCGACGGCGATCAGCAGCACCGCGATCGCAGCGGCACGAAGCCGTGGCCTCGGCGAGCGATCGAGCACGAGCCAGAGCACGAGCGCGGTGCACACGACGAGCAGCACCGCGCCCGCGGCATCCGGAATCCACGGCAGTCGGCCGAACGGGAGAGCGGCCGCGGCGTGCGCGACGAGCGCGATCCAGCTCGCCGGCACCCACGCGACCTGGAGGAACGCGAACCCGACCGAGGGCAGCATCGGCAGCAGGAGACAGCCGATCAGGCCCGCGATCGTGCCGACCGGCGCGGCCGGAGCCGCGAGCAGGTTCGCGGGCACGCCGTAGAGCGAGAGGGCGGGGTCGAGCAGGATGAGCACCGGCTGACAGGCGAGCTGGGCCGCGAGCGGCACTCCGAGCACGATCGCGAGCGGTGTCGGCATCACGCGTGCCATGGCCTTCGCCAACGGGCCGGCCAGCAGCAACAGGCCGGCCGTGGCGCAGACCGAGAGGGCGAAGCCGTAGTCGCGCGAGTACCACGGGTCGACGCAGAGCAGCACGATCACCGCGACCGCCAGGGCGGCGATGCCACCGCCCGGTCGGCCCGACGCGAGGGCGATGAGCACGACCACCGCCATCGCGCCCGCCCGCACGACGCTGGACTCGGGCGTCACGAGCACGATGAACCCGACGAGTGCGAGCAGTGCGACCACGATGCGGATGCCGCGTCCGAATCCCGCGGCCGCGGCGAGGGCGAATGCGGCAGCGGTGACGATCGCACAGTTGGCCCCCGAGACCGCGGTCAGGTGGCTGAGCGAACTCGCCTTCATGGCGTCGTCGAGCGTGGCGCCGACCGCGCTCGTGTCGCCGATCGCGAGCCCGGGCACGAGCGCTCCGCCGTCGCCGCCGAGCGATCCGGCCGCGTCACCGAAACCCGTGCGCAGATCGCCGCTCCACGCCAGCCAGAACGGCGGCGCGGCAGCGTGGATGTCGCCTGCGACGCGCAGCCGGAAGGCCGAGGCCTCGGCCGCGGGCAACCTGGTCGCGTTCGCGTCGAACGTCAGCGTCGTGCCGAGCTGCAACTGCTCTGGCGGCAGGTCGACCGTGACGGTGACGGGAACCGCGGCGACGCGAACGCCATCGACGGCGTGCGCCCTGCCCTCGACCCGCTGCGGCAGCCCGGATGCCGCGCCCTCGTCACCGCTGTCGAACCACGGCGCCGACATCGCCCGCGGCGCGCCGCTCAGTTCGACGACGACGCTGACGGTGGATCCGCTCGACGCCGCGTCGACGAGCGGCGAACGCTGCGCGTGCCTCGAGGGCGGCGCCGGCGGATGTCGCCACCAGCCCGGTCGCCGCGAGTGCGACCAGCAGCGGCCGCGCACCACCGCACCGCGGCGTGCGACGCCCGATGGTGACCGGCGTCGGGGTGCGCACGCTTCGCGAGCCGCTTCGCCCGCACCCGCAGCACGATGAGCGCCGACAGCACCGCCACCGCACACGCCCAGACGCCCATGATCGCCGGCCGACGCCGGGATGCCGGCATCGGGCGCCGCGACGACGAGCCATGCCCCGGCCCACGCCGCGATCGCCGGCAGCGCGAGCCGCAGGTCGGGCATCAGGGTGCCACCTTGTCGGCGAGTCCCGCGAAGACCGCGTCGCCGATGCCCGCGACATCGAGCAACTGCTCGGTGCTCGTGAAGGGCCCATTGGCGTCGCGCCAGTCGATGATGCGCTGTGCGAGCGCCGGTCCGATGCGCGGAAGCGTGTCGAGTTCGGCGACATCGGCCGTGTTGAGGTGCACGAGCCCATCGGCGGCCGCCGCGGCTCCGCCGGGCGCGTCGGGTGGCGGAACCGCACCGACCACCGGCACCACCAGCTGCTCGCCGTCGACCACCGGTCGTGCGAGATTCACCCCGGCAGGATCGGCTTCGGGCGTGAGTCCGCCGGCTGCGGCGACGGCGTCGACCACCCGAGCGCCCGCCTCGAGCTCGACGAGCCCCGGCCGAGACACCGCACCCAGCACGTGCACGAGCAGCGGCGCACCCGAGACCGCGCCGTCGCCGGAGGCGGTCTCAGCGCCGGCCTCGCTCCCGACCTCGCCCGCGATCGGCCCGCCGATGGTTCCCTGCACGCCGCCGCCGGTCGCCGTGAACGACAGGATCGCCGCGACCGCGACCGCCCCGATGAACAGCGCCACGGCCGCTCCGACCGTGACACGCAGCCGAGGCGAGGCCCTGCGGGCACTGGGGTCGAGCGCCCCCAACGGATCGGGGCCGGGGGCTGCGGGCATACCCGCACGCTATGCGCGGCCATGATCGCCGACGGGGTCGGTCAGCGAACCTGTCGATCGATGCGCCGCCGCCACCGCTGTCGAGGACGAGTGGCGCGACCGGCCGACGCCCGGCATCCGGTCGGGACTCAGCCCCGGGTGGCGATGTTCACGAGGCGCGGCGCGCGCACGATGACGTTCACGATCTCGCGCTCGCCGACCGATCGCGACACGGCTTCTGACGCCCGTGCGAGCGACTCGAGCTCATCGGTCGAGATCTTCGGCGAGACCTCGAGCCGGTCGCGCACCTTGCCGTCGACCTGCACGATGGCCGTGACCGACTCCTCGACGAGCAGCGCGGGGTCGGCCTTGCGCCACGTCACGAGCGCGATGCTCGGCTCGTAACCGAGCCGCTGCCACATGTCTTCTGCCGTGTAGGGCGCGAACAGGTCGAGGATCATGGCGGTGACCTCTGCGGCCTCGCGCACGGCGGCATCGCCCGCGCCGGCGCCCGAGTCGATCGTCTTGCGGGTGGCGTTCACCAGTTCCATGAGCCGTGCGACGACGACGTTGAACTTGAACGCCTCGACGAGACCGGGAGCGTCGGCCAGCAGCCGGTGCGTGATGCGACGCAGCGCGGCATCGCCCGTCTTCCACTCGACATCGGGCGACGAGGTGACCTCACCGGAGATGCGCCACGCGCGGGCGAGGAACTTCGCCGAACCCACCGGCGAGACATCCGCCCAGTCGATGTCGTCTTCGGGCGGCCCCGCGAACGCGAGCGTCACGCGCAGCGCGTCGGCGCCGTGGGCCGACAGCTCGCCCGCGAACTCGACGAGGTTGCCCTTCGACTTCGACATCTTCGCGCCGTCCATGATGACCATGCCCTGGTTGAGCAGGGAGGTGAACGGCTCGGTGAAGCTCAGGTACCCGAGGTCGAAGAGCACCTTGGTGATGAACCGCGAGTAGAGCAGGTGCAGGATCGCGTGCTCGACGCCGCCCACGTACTGGTCGACGGGCAGCCACTTCTCGGCCTCGGCGACATCGAACGCCTGCGTGTCGTCGTTGGGGCTCAGGTACCGCAGGTAGTACCACGAGCTGTCGACGAACGTGTCCATCGTGTCGGAGTCGCGCCGCGCGGCGCCGCCGCAGTTCGGGCAGGCGACGTTCACCCACTCTTCGGCCGCGCCGAGCGGGCTCGAGCCCTTGGGCTTCAGGTCGAGACCCGCAGCATCGGGCAGCCGCACCGGCAGCTCGCTCTCGGGCACGGGCACCTCGCCGCACTCGGCGCAGTGGATGATCGGGATCGGGGTGCCCCAGTAGCGCTGGCGCGAGATGAGCCAGTCGCGCAGGCGGAAGTTCTTGGCGGCACGCCCGTGCTCACGCTGCTCGAGCACCTCGATGACGCGTCGGATCGCGTTCGACTTCGAGAGCCCGTCGAGCGGTCCGGAGTTGATGAGCCGGCCGTCGCCGCCGAGCGCGATGCCCGTCGACGCCGGGTCGAGCGTGGGCAGGTCGTCGGGCATGATCGGGTCGCCCTGCTCGTCGAGCTGGATCACCGGGATCACGCCGGTGACCGGTGCGTTCGTGTCGACGACGACGCGCACGGGCAGGTTGAACGCCCGTGCGAAGTCGAGGTCGCGCTGGTCGTGCGCGGGCACGGCCATGATCGCGCCGTGGCCGTAGTCGGCGAGCACGTAGTCGGCGGCCCAGATCGGCAGGCGCTCACCGTTCACCGGGTTCACCGCATAGCGCTCGAGGAACACGCCGGTCTTCGGGCGATCGGTCGCGAGGCGATCGATGTCGCTCTCGGCGCGCACCGAGTCGAGGTAGTCGTCGAAGCGCTGTCGAACCTCGGCGGGTGCCCCGCCGACGAGCTCGGCGGCGAGCTCGGAGTCGGGCGCCACGACCATGAAGGTCGCGCCGTAGAGCGTGTCGGGGCGAGTCGTGAACACGCTGACCGGCTCGTCACGCCCTTCGATCTCGAAGTCGACGTCGGCGCCGGCCGAACGGCCGATCCAGTTGCGCTGCATCGACAGCACCTTGCGTCGGCCAGGCACCCTCGAGCTGGTTGAGGTCGTCGAGCAGGCGGTCGGCGTAGTCGGTGACCCGGAAGTACCACTGCGTGAGGGCCTTCTTCGTGACGACGAACCCGCAGCGCTCGCAGTGGCCGTCGATGACCTGCTCGTTCGCGAGCACCGTCTGGTCGTTGGGGCACCAGTTGACCTGGCCCGCCTTGCGGTAGGCGATGCCCTTCTCGTAGAGCTTCAGGAACAGCCACTGGTTCCACTTGTAGTACTCGGGGTCGCTCGTGTGCAGCTCGCGGCTCCAGTCGAACGACGGCGCGTACTGGCGGAACGACCGCTTCTGCTGCTCGATGTTCTCGTAGGTCCATCCGCGCGGATCGATGCCGCGCTTGATCGCGGCGTTCTCGGCCGGAAGGCCGAACGAGTCCCAGCCGACGGGGTGCAGCACGTCGAAGCCCTGGTGGCGCCAGTAGCGTGCGACGGTGTCGCCGTAGCCGAACGCCTCGGCGTGACCCATGTGCAGGTCGCCCGACGGGTACGGGAACATGTCGAGGATGTACTTGCGCGGCCGTGTATCGCCCGACACCCCGGCGCGGAACGGCTCGAGCTCGTCCCACACGGGAAGCCACTTCGCCTGGATCTCGGCGAAGTCGTACGCGCCGCTCTCGGCGTGTGCAGGGTCGTGATCGTGTGCCACGTGACTCTCAATCGTGTGTCGGTGGGAGCGTCGCCCGAAGTTCAGGGCACGCCGGATCGCGGCGCGCTCGAACATCAAGCCTACTCACTCCTCGCTGGACGAGTCCGCCCCGAGCACGGCGAGCAGCGCCCGCGCCTTCACCCGCGTCTCCTCGATCTCCTCGTCGGGGTCTGAGAGCGCGGTGATGCCCCCGCCGGTGCCGATGCTCGCGCCCGTGGGCGTCAGCACGATCGAGCGGATGACCATCGCGAGATCTGCGCTGCCGTCGAGGCCCAGGCGCCCGAACGCCCCCGAGTACACGCCGCGCGGGCCCTGCTCGAGCTCGTGCAGGATCGACATCGCGCTGTGCTTGGGGGCGCCGGTCATCGAGCCCGCGGGGAACGCCGCCCGCACGACGTCGAGCGCGGTCGCCGGCGGGGCGATGCGGGCGCGCACGGTCGAGACCAGCTGGTGCACGTGCGCGTACTCCTCGACCTCGAGCAGGCTCGGCACGCTCACGCTGCCGAGCTCGGCGATGCGGCCCAGGTCGTTGCGCATGAGGTCGACGATCATGAGGTTCTCGGCGCGTTCCTTCTCGCTCGCGAGCAGCTCGGCGCGCAGGGCGCGGTCGGTCGCCGGGTCTTCGCTGCGAGGTCGGGTGCCCTTCATCGGCTTGGTCGAGACCACGCCGTCGGGCTCGACGAGCAGGAACTGCTCGGGCGACGCGCTCAGCAGCGCCACGTCGCCGAATCGCAGGAATCCGCCGTGATGGCTCGGGCTCGAGGCGCGCAATGCGAGGTAGGTCGACGCGGGATCGACCTGCACGTCGACGTCGATGCGGTTGGTGAGGCAGAGCTGGTAGGCGTCGCCGCGCACGATCGCGGCCTGGCACTCGGCGATGAGCTCGGCGTAGCGAGCGGGGTCGTGCCGCCAGCGCACCGCGGGCGCATCGGCAGCCGGGTGCGCCGGCGCACCGACCGACGGCACGGATGTCCCGTGCGCGCGCTCGATGGTCGCCGCGAGCTGCGCCGCCCACGCTTCGGTCTCGTCGCTCGCCGACTCGTCCTCGATCCAGACGAGCCGCACCGACCGGGCCGCGTGGTCGAACACGACCGCGCGGTCGACGAACAGGAAGGCGGCGTCGGGCGTCTCGGCCGGCGAGGTGGCGACACCGTCGAGGTGTGCGCCGAGCTCGTAGCCGAACCAGCCGTACCAGCCGAGCACGCCATGGCCGTCGCGCGATTCGGCGTCGGCGGGCAGCGCCGACGCGGGAAGCTCGTCGCGCAACCGCTCGCCCAACGCCTCGAACACCGATCGGGTCGCGGTCGTGCTCGGCCCGGCCGGCGGGCGACTGCTGGTCACTGTGCCGGCGGTCGCGTCAGCCGTCACCAGTTCGCTGCCGCCGTGCCCGGCGGCCATGATGCTGACCCCGGCCGAGGCATCCGTGCCCCCGTCGAGCCAGACGACGAACGGCGCATCGACGAACGCGGAACGGAAGACGACTTCGGGGTCGCACCACACCGGCAACGGGCGGGATCGCACGCGACGACGAGGCATCCCCTCAGCCTAGGACGCGAAGGGGTGACGCGGTCGCCCGCGCCACCCCTCGCGCACCCAGCGCTGGTCAGCGCAGTGCCAGGTGACCCTTGAACGTCGGGTCGAGCTGGCCGACCGCCTTGCCCTTCGCCGTGCCGTTGACCGCGGAGGTCGTCTGCGCGAACGTGAGGGTGGCGTGCGCCGCCGCGTCCGCGAGCTCCTCGAGCGTCTCCGGATCGACGTTGTCGATCGTGTCGCAGGCCTGGTGATAGCAGGGGTCGTACGGCGCGCCGGCGATGCCGTCGAAGTCGACGGCCTCCTGCGCGGTCATCAGCCCTTCGGCACCCGAGAAGAGCCCGCCGGCGGGGATGCCGTTGTTGATGAACGCGAAGTAGTCGCTGCGCCCGTCGAACTCGGTCGGCTCGGTCTCGAGTCCCTGCGATGCGAAGTAGTCGTCGAAGACACCCTCGATGACGTCGGAGCCGTTGGGCCCGGTCGTCCCGAATGCGTCGCCGTCACCGTCGTAGACGAACCGCACGGCGTTGACCGAGCCGAGCATGTCGAAGTTGAGGTTGACGGCATGCTGCTTGATCTGCGCCTTCGAGAGTTGCGAGACGTAGTACTCGGAGCCGATGAGGCCGTCCTCCTCTCCGCCCCAGAAGGCGAAGCGCACGGTGTTGCGCGGTCGATGCCGAGTTCGGCCATCTGCACCGCGGTCTCGAGCACCGTCGCGGTTCCGGTGCCGTTGTCGTTGATGCCCGGGCCCTCCTGGACCGAGTCGAGGTGTGCGCCGACCACGACGGTTCGATCATCGCGACCGGTCGGGGTGTCGGCGATCACGTTGAACGTGTCGGTCGTCTCGGTCGTGGCATCGACCATCACCCGTGCCTCGACCGCGCCGGCGCCGACGAGCGCCTCGCCGATCGCGAAGCTGGTGCCGATCGCGGGAATCGCCGCGAGCGGCGGGTCGAGGGTTCCGAAGACCACGCCGAACCGGTCGTCGCCGGGCACGTCGTTGCCCTGGTTGAAGACCACGATCGCGCTCGCGCCGTTCGCCGCCGCGTTGTCGACCTTCACGCGGAACGTGCACGTACCACGCTGCACGAGCGCGATATTGCCCGGCGTGAACGAGTCGAAGTCGCTGTCCTCGCAGCCGCTGGTCGATGCGCGGTCGCCCGCGAGGTTGACATCCACGGCCTGGAGCGTCGCAGTGATGTCGCCGGACCCCGAGTAGCTCATCGGCGAGTAGTCGGTCTCGTCCACGTACGTGACGCCGTCGGCGCTGAAGGCAGACCCGTTCAGGATGAACTGCTCGTACGTGAAGTCCTGGCGGGTCGTGCGTGTAGCCCGCCGCGACCAGGGTCGTCCTCGACGTACGCCGCCGATGCCTCGTACCCGGTGGAGCCTGCGGCGCGATTGCCACCGTTGGCATCGGCCGCGGCCTGCAGCTGCCTCGAGGTGCCCCATCAGGCCGCTCTCGGTGATCGCCCCGCGCAACGCGGTCGAGTCGGTGCCCGGCGCAGCGGTGGCGGGTGCGCCGATCGCGAGCGCGAGCGCCCCGGCGACGGCGGCAGTGGCGATGACACCGGAGGTTCGCATGATCGTTCGATGGTTCACAAGTGCTCCTTCGTCGGAGGTTCTGTGCTCGCGGCGTCCGCGGTCGGACACCGCAGCGGCACCGCCTCGGATCTGACCCGATCAGTGCCGTTGCGGTGAGGCTATCTCAGGAACTCCGCGCTGGGTAGGGGCACTCGCGTTCACGACGCGACCGGCGTCGAGCGTGATCACCCGGTCGACGAGCCGCTCATCGACGCCCGCGTGGGCGATGAGCACCACGGAGCGGCCCGACGAGCTCGCGGCATCCGTGATGTCGCGAACGAGCGCATCGGCGCGCGCGGGGTCGACGCTCGCCGTCGGCTCGTCGAGCACGAGCACCGGGAAGTCGGCGAGCAGCGCCCGAGCGAGGGCGATCCGCTGCGCCTGCCCGCCCGACACGAGGCTGCCGCGCTCCCCCACCTCGGCGTCGAGCCCCCCGCGCTCCTCGAGCCACTCGCCCAGGCCGACGCGGTCGAGCACCTCGCGCAACTCGGCATCGGTCGCGGTGTCGCGGGCGAACAGCAGGTTCTGGCGCACGTCCTCGTCGAACAGCCACGGACGCTGCTCGACCACGCCGACGAGCCGGCGGAGGTCGCCGGGATCGAGGCTCGAGGCCTCGACGCCGCCGAGGCGATACGAACCCTCGTAGTCGAGGAATCGCACGAGCACGTGCGCGAGCGTGGTCTTGCCGGCGCCCGACGCGCCGCTGCACGAGCACCCGTTCTCCGGGCGCGATCTCGAGGTCGACGCCCTCGAGGGCGGCAGGCCGCGCGTCGGCGACCCGGTCGTCGTCGTTGCCGATCTCCGGCCAGTGCGCGCGCACGCCGCGCAGCTCGATCGCGGGCGTCGGATGTCGCGACGGAGGCGCGTGCGGATCGACCGGCGGTACCGGTATGCCCGCAGGCACCTCGTCGGGCACGGCGCTCGCGACGCGCTCGGCGCTCGCCCGCGCGAGACGCAGCGCACTCGACGCCAGCGGGATCGCGCCGGCGACCTCGGCGATCGCGAGCGGAACGAGGCACAGCACGACGAAGGTCGGCCCGTCGATGCGGCCCGACTCGAGCAGCGGCGCTGAGGCCGCGAGGCTCGCCGCCACGGCGAATCCGCCGACGGCGACCATCGCGGCAGATGCGGCGCCGGTCGCCACGGCACGAGCGCGTGTCGCCTTCGCGAGCCTGGCGCCGATGGCGTCGATGCGCCGGCGACCCGCCTCGGCAGCATCGAACGCGACGAGCACGTCGAGTGACTGGGCGTGCTCGACGACCGCCGCCTGCAGTTCGCCGCGAAGGGGTGCGAGCGTGCGCTGGGCGCGTCTGGCCGACCGGCGTTGCACGAGCAGGGTCGCCCCGATGCCGACGACGAGGCAGACGAGCACCGCCCAGCCCGACTCGGGGGCGAGGAACGCGACCCCGACGACGGCGAGCACGAGGACGATCGCGGCGCTCACGACCGGCTGCACGACGCGAAGCGGCACGTTCTGCAGTTCATCGACGTCGTCGACGAACCGCGCGAGCAGGTCGCCGCGACGGCTCGCTGCGAGCCCGTCGGGTGCGATCGGCAGCAGGCGCTCGAAGACTCCCGCCCGGATGGTCGCGAGCTGGCGGAACGAGGCATCGTGGCCGGTGAGTCGCTCGAGGTAGCGGAACACCGCACGCCCGAGCGCGAACGCCCGCACGCCCACGATGCCGAGCCCGAGGTAGAGCACGGGCGGCTGTTCGGCAGCGCGCGCGATCAGCCAGGCGGAAGCGGCGAGCAGCGCGATGCTCGACCCCGCCGACCCGATGCCGAACAGCACCGACGGCAGCAGTCGCGAGAACCGCGGAACCGCGCGGCGCAGCATCTCGGTCGATGCGGTCAGACATGCGTCACCGCCAGGTCGATGCACCGGTCGGCGAGGTCGACGAGCCCGGTGCGGTGGGTGGCCACGAGCACGATGCGCCCGTCGGCCGCAAGCTCGCGGAGTCGTCTGGCCAGCCGGAGTTCACGATCCTCGTCCTGCGCCGATGCCGGCTCGTCGAGCAGCAGCAGTCGCCCGTCGCGGGCGAGCAGGCGGTGGATCGCCCGCGCGGTCGCGACCCGCTGCGCCTGACCGCCCGAGAGTCCGGCGCCCGCCGGCCCGAGCACGCGCTGGGGGTCGAGCTCCACCCCGGCGAGGTCGAGGGCGCGGGCGAGCACCGCGGGGTCGGCGCCCTCGTCGCCGAGCCGCACGTTCTCGGCGATCGTGCCGGCGAGGAGCGCCGGCGCCTGCCCCGCCCACGCGATCGACGACCGATCGCCGGGCTCGACACGGCGTCCGTCGAGCGTGACGCTGCCCGAGGCGTCGGCGAAGCCGAGCAACGCCGCGAACAGGCTCGACTTGCCCGAGCCGCTCTCGCCGGTGATGGCGACGACCTCGCCCCGACGCGCCTCGAGGCCGAAGCCGTCGAGCACGACCCGATCGCCCCGGCGAAGGGTGAGTCCCTCGATGACGAGGCCATCGCTGACGCGCCCGGCGGCGGATGCCGACGCGGAGGTCGAATCGCGCGGAGCCGCATCGAGCGCGCCGACAGCTCGATCGCCACCGAGGTTCCCGCGCGGCCGCGAGCAGGTCGAACGCATCGCTCGACGCCGTGAGGCCCGCGGCCGACGAGTGGAAGGCGGCGCCGACGTTGCGCAACGGCAGGAACACCTCGGGCGCGAGCACGAGCACGAACAGCCCGGCCACGAGCGTCATGTCGCCGCCGACCAGCCGCAGCCCGATCGACACGGCGACGAGCGCCACCGAGAGGCTCGCGGCGAACTCGAGCGTGAACCCCGAGAGGAACGTGATGCGCAGCACCTTCATGGTGCGTGCGCGATAGTCATCGGTCACCGCGCGGATGCGGGCGACCTGCCGTTCGGCGCGGCCGAACGCCACGAGGGTCGACAGCCCGCCGACGACCTCGAGGAAGCCCCGCGACAGCGAGGCGAGGCTCTGCCACTGCCGCCGTTGCACGGCCTCGGTCGCCATGCCGATGAGCGCCATGAACACCGGGATCAGCGGCAGCACGATCACGAGCACGAGGCCCGACAGCGGGTCGGCGATCCACACCGTGACGATGAGCACGGGCGTCGCGATCACCGTCAGCACGAGCTGCGGCAGGTAGGTGCCGAAGTACGCGTCGAGCGCGTCGAGCCCGGCCCCCAGCAGCGTGGCGACGCGCGCGGTCGGGAAGCCGGGCACCCCTGTCGGTCTCGTCTCCAGCGCGGTGAGCAGTTCGGTTCGCAGTTCGGCCTTCACCCGCATGGCACCCGACGAACCGACGAGGTCCCACGCCCACGCGGCGAGGGCGCGAACGGATGCCGCGACCACGAGTACGACGAGCAGCGGCCAGGCACGGGACATCCCCATGCCGTCGATCAGTCCCGTGACGAGCGTCGCGAGCGCCCAGGCGAAGGCGATGATCGACGCCGCCTGGACGAGCGCGAGCCCGCCGCCCGCGGCGAGGAACGCGCGGGAGGACCTCGAGCGGCGGACGAGCCTCGGATCGAGCGGTTTCACGTCAGTGCACTGCCGCCTCGATCGATGCCCTGCGTCACACGCTTGCGGAACACCCAGTACGTCCAGCCCTGATAGGCGAGCACGAGCGGGAGGAACACGAGCGCCACCCAGCTCATGACCGTCAGCGTGTACGTCGAACTCGACGCGTTCGCGATCGTGAGGCTGTTCGCGGGGTCGTTCGACGCCGGCATCACGTCGGGGAAGAGCGAGGCGAACAGGGCGAACACGGCTGCCGCGATCGTGACCGCGAGGAGCGTGAACGCCACACCCTCGGCGCCGCGCGCGTTCGCGAGCCAGCCGGCGATGAGCGCCACGGCCGCGACAGCGGCGAGGATCCAGAACCAGAGGCTGCCGTATGCGAGTCCCGTCCACAGCGAGGAACGCGGCGGCCACGACGATCGCGACGAAGCCCGCCCGGGCGGCGAGGCGCCGGGCCCGCTCGCGCAGGTCGCCCTCGGTCTTCAGCGAGACGAACACCACGCCGTGGGTGAAGAAGAGCAGCAGGGTCGTGAGACCGCCGAGCAGCGCATAGGGGTTCAGCAGGTCGAGCAGCGACCCCGTGTAGTTGTTGCCCTGCATCGAGCGGCACGCCCTGCACGATGTTCGCGAATGCGACGCCCCACAGCAGCGCGGGCACCGCCGAGCCGACGATGATCATGCGGTCGAACCACTGCTTCCACTGCGACTCGGGCCGCTGGTGGCGGTACTCGAACGAGACGCCGCGGGCGATGAGCGCGAGCAGGATGAGCAGGAGCGCGAGGTAGAACCCCGAGAACAGCGTCGCGTACCACTCGGGGAACGCGGCGAACAGGGCGGCCCCCGCCACGATGACCCACGTCTCGTTGAGGTCCCACACCGGGCCGATCGTGTTGATGAGCACGCGCCGGTCGACATCGTCCTTGCCGAGGAAGGGCAGCGACATGCCGACCCCGAAGTCGAATCCGTCGAGCACGAAGTAGCCGACGAAGAGGAACGCGACGATCCAGAACCAGAGCACCGAGAGATCCATGTGCATTTCCTCCTAGTACACCGTCGTTGCGGGTTCGTGACGACCGGTCTCGGGGTCGGGCTCGCCGACCTCGGGTGGTCCCTTCTTGATGGCGCGGATCACGAGGCGCACCTCGACGACCGCGAGCGCGCCGTAGATGAGCGTGAAGGCGACGAGCGAGATGAGCACCTCGAGGCCGGTCACATTCGGCGAGACGGCGGACTCGGTGAACATCTGGCTGAAGACGATCCACGGCTGGCGGCCCATCTCGGTGAAGACCCAGCCCACGATCATCGCGGCGAGCGAGAGCGGGAAGCTCCAGATCGCGACCTTCCAGATCCAGGCCTGCTTGGGCAGCCGCCCCTTGCGGGTGAGCCACAGGCCGACGACGGCGACGAGCACGTGCGCGAGGCCGAGCCCGATCATCCAGCGGAACGACCAGTACGTGACCCAGATGATCGGGGTGTAGTCGCCGGGGCCGAACAGCTCCTGGTACTGCGCCTGCAGGTCGTTGATGCCCTCGACGCACCCGTCGAAGGTGTGTGTCGAGAGGAACGACAGGAGGTACGGCACGCGGATCGAGAACAGCTCGGTCGTGCCGTCGGGGGTTCCGAGCGTGAAGATCGAGAACGAGGCATCCGCACCGCAGACGGTGTCGTACGTCGCCTCGGCGGCCGCCATCTTCATCGGCTGCGTCGCGACCATCGCGAGACTCAGCTGGTCGCCGAAGAGCGTGGTGAGGATGCCGGCGCCGACCATCACCCAGAGGCCGAACTTCAGTGCCGGCCGCATCGTGTCGAGGTGCTGGTTGCGGGCGAGGTGCCATGCCGACGCGCGTGATGATGAGCCCGGCGGCGACCATGAAGCTCGCCGCGATCGTGTGCGGGAACGCGGCGAGGGCGACCGGGTTCGTGAGCAGTGCGCCGATGTCGACGAGTTCGGCACGACCCTTCTCCTCGTTGATCTGGAAGCCGACCGGGTTCTGCATGAACGCGTTCGCGGCGATGATGAAGTAGGCCGAGACGATCGATCCGATCGCCGTGCACCAGATGGTCGCGAGGTGCAGGCCGCGTGGCAGCTTGTCCCAGCCGAAGATCCAGAGCCCGATGAACGTGGCCTCGAAGAAGAACGCGAGCAGGCCCTCGAGCGCGAGCGGCGCGCCGAAGACGTCGCCGACGTAGCGCGAGTACTCCGACCAGTTCATGCCGAACTGGAACTCCTGCACGATGCCGGTCACGACGCCCATGGCGAAGTTGATGAGGAAGATGCCGCCGAAGAACCGCGTGATCCGCAGGTACTCGGCCTTGCCGGTGCGGTACCACGCGGTCTGGAACACCGCGGTGGTGGTCGCGAGACCGATCGTGAGCGGGACGAACAGGAAGTGGTAGATGGTGGTGAGCCCGAATTGCCAACGGGCGAGGAGCAGCGGGTCGAGCAGCTCGTTCACGGATGCCCCTTTCACGACCGCGGTGGTCGAAGAATCGTTCTTCTACAGAGCGTAGAACATTTCTCGACGCTCGCGTTACGTCTTGAGGTGTGGCGAGTCTCGGTGAACTGGAGCGGTCCGTGATGGACGTGCTGTGGTCGAGCGACGCCGCACTCACCGCCAACGAGCTGCGCGACGCGCTCGCCGTGCGCGGCGCCGAGCCGGGCAAGGCGGTGGCCACGACCACGGTGCTCACGGTGCTCTCGCGGCTCGAGCGCAAGGGATTCGTCAGCCGCGCGCGCGAGACCCGACCGCACCGGTACCACGCCCTGCTCTCACGCGAAGAGCACACGGCAGAGCTCATGCACGAGGTGCTCGACCGCTCGAGCGACCGCGACGCCGCCCTGGCACGCTTCGTCCGCACCGTCAGCGACGGCGAGGCGGCGACGCTGCGCCGCCTGCTCGAAGAACAGGCGCGCCGCTGACCGTGCTCGCCGACGCGGTCCTGCTCGGAATCCTCGCCTTCGCGCTGGCGTGGCCCGTTCCCGTCGCGCTCAGCCGCGCGGCCTGGCCCGCGCGCGCTCCCGCCGTCGCGCTCGCGCTGTGGCAGGCGATCGCCGTCGCGGGCGGGCTGTCGATGATCGGCAGCCTGCTGCTGTTCGGCGCGGCGCCCGCCGGATCGCTGTTCGGCGCCTGGACGGCACTCGCGCCGGCGATCTTCGCCGGCCCCCTGCCGGCCGGTTTCGGCGTCGTGCATCTCGCGGCGCTCACGCTCGCCGCCGGGCTCGCCGTGCACCTCGCGCTCAACCTCGCGTTCACCGCCGTGCGAGCCGAGCGCGAACGACGTCGCCAACACCAGCTCATCGCCCTGCTCGGCGACCCGATCCCGGGTGAGCCTCGCACACGTGTGCTCGCACACCCGGTGCCGCTCGCCTACTGCGTGCCGGGCATCCGCACCGCCACCGTGCTCACCGACGGCCTGGTCGACACGCTGCGCGCCGACGAGCTCGCCGCCGTGATCGCGCACGAGCGAACCCACCTCGACCAGCTGCACCACCTCGTGCTCCTCGCGTTCCGTGCCTGGCACAGCGCCCTCCCCTGGTTTCCGATCGCGAATCGCGCCGAGCGCGCGGTCGCCCAGCTGACCGAGATGCTCGCCGATGACGGCGCCCGACGCGCGACGGGTGACGATCCGGTCCGCCGCGCCATCGTCCAGGTCGGCTCGGGCGGCGAGCCCGGTGCCTATGCCGACGCGGGTGGCGTCAGCCCCGATCTCGCGATGCTCGAGGCACGACTGGCGCGGCTCGCGCCGGCGGTCGCGTGACGCTCGGAATCCTCCCCCAGTGTGACGCGCTCCATGTCCGGCCTCGATACGCTCGAACGATGAACGAGATCCTCGATTGGATCCTCGACACCGTCGAGAGCGTCGACCCGGTGATGCGCACGCTGCTCGCCGGCCTCGGCATCATGCTCGAGACCTCGGTGCTCATCGGCCTCGTCGTCCCCGGCGACACCATCGTGCTCGTCGCCTCCACCGCCGTCGACAGCACCGCCGAGTACTTCGCGCTCACGTTCGCCGTCATCGCCGGTGCGCTCATCGGCGAGAGCATCGGCTTCGCGCTCGGGCGCTGGTTCGGCCCGCACATCCTGCATTCGCGCCTCGGTCGCAAGATCGGCGAAGACAACTGGCACCGTGCCCAGCGCTACCTCGACCGGCGCGGCGGCCCCGCGATCTTCATCTCGCGGTTCCTGCCGGTGCTGCACTCGCTCATCCCGCTCACGGTCGGCATGAGCACCATGCGATATCGGCGCTTCATCGCGTGGACCGTGCCGGCCTGCGTGATCTGGGCGTTCGCCTACGTCACGGTCGGATGGCTCGCGGCGGGCAGTTATCGCGAGCTCAGCCGCAGCCTGCACTGGGCGGGGTATGTCTTCGTCGGCATCATCGCCGCCTTCCTGCTCGTCGTCTGGGGCGTGAAGAAGCTGCTCGTCCGCTCCGAGGCCAAGCACATGGCGGCCATCGACGAGATCGGCCGGCTCGACGAGGTCGATGGCGACGGCTTCGACGCCGTCGGGGTGGCTGCCGACGACGAAGGGCCGGATGCCGCGGCATCCGACCCCTCGAACCTCGACGCCGAACGCTAGAAGAGCGACTTCTCGGCGAGCCAGTCGGTCGCGATCTGGTCGGCCGACTGCTGCTCGTCGACGCTGAGCGCGTTGAGCGCGACGAGGTCTTCGGCGGTGAGCGCCGCGCTCACCGTGTTGATGACGTCGGCGATCTCATCGGTGACCTTCTCGCTCACGACGGGGACGACGTTCGAGGCGAGGAAGAGCCCCTCGGGGTCTTCGAGCGTCACGAGATCGTTGGAGGCGATCGCCGGGTTCGCGCTGAAGATGTTCACGATCTGCACCTGGTCGTCTTGCAACGCCTTGAGGGTGAGGGGCCCGCCGCTGTCTTCGATCGGCGTGAACGCGACGTCGACGCCGTAGACCTCTTTCAGCCCGTCGGGCCCGTACGGCCTGGTCGCGAGCTCGGAGTTGCCGCCCAGGGTGAGCGGCGTCGTGACATTCGCGAGATCGGCGAGGCTCGTGACGTCGTTCGCCTCGGAGAACGCGCGGGTCACGTTGTACGAGTCCTGGTCGGTCGCGGGTGCCTGGTCGAGCACGCGCAGCCCTTCGGGCAGCGACGTCTCGAGCTCGGCGTACACGTCGTCGCTCGTGGTCGCCGTCGTGTCGGGAACGTAGTACTGCAACAGGTTGCCCGTGTACTCGGGGAACACGTCGATCGCACCGCTCTCGATGTCGGGGATGTACACCTCGCGCTGGCCGATGCGGAACTGTCGGTCGACCGTGATGTCGTTGGCCTCGAGTGCCTGCGCATAGATCTCGGCGATGATCTCGTTCGAGTAGTAGTCCTGCGAGCCGACGACGATCGTCTCGGACGAACCGCCGCCGTCCGTCGATCCGCTGTCGAGCGGATCGCCCGACGAGCACCCTGCCAGGGCCACTGTCGCCCCGACCGCGACCGCCGCGATCGCGACGAGCCGGCCTCTTCCTGCTGTGATCATTCTCGATTCCCTTCCTGGATGGGTTGCCCCACGACCGCCCGCGACCGGGTCGGCCGGGAGCGGAGTTCGGTGGTGCGGGTCAGCGCGCACGCCCGCGGGAACGACGCGCCGCTGCGTCAGGGCCAGGCCGCCGTCGACGATGAGGGCGAGCAGGATCACGAGGATCGACCCGCCGAGCATCTCGGCGTAGTCGCGGGTCTTCAGTCCCGCGAAGATGAACCGGCCGAGCCCGTCGTCGGCGATGTAGGCCGCGAGCGTCGCGGTGGCGATGATCTGCAGCGTCGCCGACCGGATGCCGCCCACGACGATCGGCATGCCGAGCGGCAGTTCGACCTTTCGCACGATCTGCGACTCGCGCATGCCGACCGCACGGGCGGCGTCGATCGTGCCCCGGTCGACCGACTCGAACCCCGCGTAGGCACCCGCGAGCAACGGCGGGATGGCCAGGATGACGAGGGCGATGATCGGCGCGGCGAGGCCGATGCCGATCCAGATTCCGAAGAGCGTGAGCAGACCGAGCGTCGGAAGCGCGCGGAGCCCGCCCGAGACGCGCACGGCGGGCTCTCGGCCGCGACCGGTGTGGCCGATGAGGGCGCCGACGGGCAGCGCGATCGCCGACGCGATGAGCAGCACCACCGCGGTGATCCACACATGCTCCCAGAGCCGTTGCGGAATGCTGCCCGGTCCGCTCCAGTTGGCGGGATCGAGGATCCAGGCGATGGCGTCGAGGAAGAGGTTCATGCGGGATCGGCTTCGATCGAGCGCACATCGGAGAGCGCGGGTCGCCGCGAGCGACGAGGGTTGGACCACGGCATCAGCAGTCGCCCGGCCATGACGCACACCCAGTCGAGCACGAGCGCGAGCAGGATCGTCGCGACGAGGCCGGTGATGATCTCGGCTTGGATGCCTCGCTGGAATCCGTCGGTGAAGAGGCTGCCGAGGCTCTCCACGCCGATCACGGCGCCGACCGTGGCCAGGCTGATGGTGCTGACGACGACCACCCGCAGGCCCGAGAGGAGCACCGGACCCGCGAGCGGCAGTTCGACGCCCCAGAAACGACCCGCCGGTGAGTAGCCCATCGCGGTCGCCGACTGCCGCACATCGGGTTCGACGGAGTCGAACGCGTCGGCGGCCGTGCGCACGATGACGGCGATGCCGTAGAGCGTGAGGGCGATGACGAGGTTCACGGGCGACCGCAGGGCGAGGCCGGTGATCGGCGGGAGCGCGACGAAGAGGGCCAGTGACGGAACCGCGTAGAGCAGCGCGCACAGCGACAGCAGCACCGCGCGCGACCACCGGTAGCGGTGCGCCAGCCATCCGATCGGCACGGAGATCACGAAGCTCAGTATGATCGCCGGCACCGACAACGCCAGGTGCACGAGGGTCAGTTCGCCGACCAGGTCGAGATTCGACCAGAGCCACGTCACGAGGCGAGCACTCCAGCCGCACGGCCGTCGCCGTCGACGACGACGCGCCGGCCCCCGACGTCGGTGATGTGGAGCGCGCGCTTGCCGCGGTCGGCGCCGACGAACTCGGCGACGAATTCGTCGGCGGGGTTCGCGAGGATCTCGGCCGGCGAAGCCGCCTGGGAGATCTTGCCGCCCTGCTGCATGATGACGACCTGATCGCCCAGCAGGAACGCCTCGTCGATGTCGTGCGTGACGAAGACCACGGTCTTGCCGAGCTCGCCCTGCAGTCGAAGCAACTCCTGCTGCAGTTCGGCGCGCACGATGGGGTCGACGGCGCCGAACGGCTCGTCCATGAGCAGGATGTTCGGGTCGACCGCGAGGCCCCGCGCGACGCCGACGCGCTGCTGCTGCCCACCCGAGAGCTGGCTGGGGTACCGATCGGCGAGCGACCGGTCGAGCCCGACGGTGTCGAGCAGCTCGAGGGCGTGGTCGTACGCCTCGCGCTTGCGGGTGCCGCGCAGCAGCGGCACCGTGGCGATGTTGTCGATCACCTTGCGGTGCGGCAGCAGCCCCGAGTTCTGCATCACGTAGCCGATGCTGCGACGGAGCGCCACGGGCTCACGGGTCGCGACATCGGTGCCGTCGATCAGCACCTGCCCCGATGTCGGGTCGACCATGCGATTGATCATGCGCAGCAGCGTGGTCTTGCCCGAACCCGATGACCCGACCAACACCGTCGTCTTGTGGGGCGGGATGACGATGTCGACGTCGGCCACGGCGAGCGTGCCGTCGGGGAACCGCTTGGACACGCCTCGGAACTCGATCATGCTGCCTCACTCCACGACGGGCGACGTTCGCTCGAACGGCGGATACCAGCCAAACACCATTCGCACGCCGAGGCAACGCACGAGGGGCGGCGCGTCGTCAGGCCGCGTTGCTCTCGTCGCGTGCAGCGCCGAGGTGTTCGGCGAGATAGTCGTGCACGAGACGGCGGGCCTCTTCGAGGTATCGTTCGTCGCCTTCCTCGTCGCGATCGAACGCGCGACTGATCAGGGCGTCGCCGAACTCCATCGCCACTCCCAGCCGGAAGCGAAGCTCTTCGGCGTCGATGTCGCCACCGAACTCCGCCTCGATGAGGCGGGCCATGCGGTGGGCCAGCTCGGGCTCGACATCGTCTTCGGCGAGCTCACGCTGCGCGCCGCGCACGACGCTGAAGCCCGGCTCATCGCGGTACATGTCGGCGCACACGTCGAACGAGAGGTCGATGATCGACCACCACGTCTCGAGTTCGGCGCGTTCGAGCTCATCGGCGACGCGTTCGCGGAACCGCCGCACCGAGCGCTCGCGAAGGGCGTGCAGCACTGCGACACGGTCGGGGAAGTAGCGGTAGACGGTGCCGATCGACGCGCCTGCGCGTTCGGCCACCATCTGCGTCGTCAGCCGCTCGAAGCCCGACTCGTCGACGATCTCGGCGGCCGCGTCGAGCAGCGCATCGAGCCGCTGACTGCTGCGTCGCTGCGTCGGCTCGGTTCGGACTGCTCGCTTGCGGCTCGGATCGGCCCCAAGGATCAGGTCGACATTGGACACGAAACCTCCTCAGTTTGCGGCTTCATCCTACTCGGAGGTGCTGCGGGGGTTCGACCACCTCGCGGTTTCGCGACCCGACGGGCGCTCATGACAGACTGAGTGAATGCCGGCGAGCACCCCCAACCCGACCGGATCCCCCGAATCACCAGGTACGACACCGTGCTGCGCGCATCGAGGACTGGATCCACGACATCAGGGAACGCTGGGCACGCCGACGCGGCCACGTCCCGACCGTCGTTCCGTACACCGGGTACGGATCGACCGAATGGGTGCGCGTCCTCTGCCGAGTACTGCTGAGCCGCCCCATCGCGCCCGACGAGCCATCCAAGCGTCGCCGGCGACGCGGCGAGCAGGGCATTCGCGGCTGGCGCAGCTTCACGAGCGTTCCGGTCGGCGATGTCCCGGTGATCATCGAGATCGGCGGCGCCCGCATCGAAGTCCTCGCCGACCGCGGGGGCGTCGTCGACACCCGCATCCCGGTCGCCCTGACGCCGGGCTGGCATGAGGCCCGGCTGCACACCGAGGGGTCGGTGGTCGCCGAGGCGCCGATCCGCATCGTCGGGCCCGATGTCGACTTCGGCATCATCTCCGACGTCGACGACACCGTCATGGTCACCGCTCTGCCCCGGCCGCTGCTCGCCTTCTGGAACACGTTCGTGCTCGACGAGCACGCCCGAATCCCCACACCCGGGATGGCCGTGCTCTTCGAACGCCTCGCCAGGGCGCACCCGGGCTCGCCGGTCATCTACCTCTCCACGGGTGCGTGGAACGTCGCGCCGACGCTCACGCGATTCCTCTCGCGCAACCTCTACCCCGCCGGCCCGCTGCTGCTCACCGACTGGGGGCCCGACGCACGACCGGTGGTTCCGCAGCGGTCGCGCGCACAAGGAGCAGAACCTCCGACGTCTGGCCGACGAGTTCCCCGGCATGCGCTGGCTGCTCATCGGCGACGACGGGCAGCACGACGAAGAGCTGTACGCACGCTTCGCCGCCGAGCACCCCGACCGGGTCGCGGCGGTCGCGATCCGTCGGCTGTCGACGGGCGAGGCGGTGCTCGCCGGCGGGCGCACCAAGGCCGAACAGCACGGTGCCGACGTGGCGTGGGTCTCAGCGAGCGACGGTGCGCGGATCGCCGATCAGCTCGCCGAGGTCGAGGTGCTCTGACGCCGCAGGCGCAGCAGCCCTCGGTTCACCTGCCTCGCCCACAGCGGGCCGCGATAGATGAATGCGGTGTAGCCCTGCACCAGGTCGGCTCCCGCGTCGAGCCGCTGCTGCACGTCGGCGGCCGTCTCGACGCCGCCGACCGAGATCACGCAGAGTTCGGCCGGCACGTTGGCCCGCACGACGCGGAGCACCTCGAGCGATCGCTGCGCGAGCGGCGCCCCCGAGAGGCCGCCGGCGCCGATGTCGGCGATGACGGATGCCGCTTCACGAAGCCCGTCGCGCGAGATCGTCGTGTTCGTGGCGATGATGCCGTCGAGTCCGAGCCGCACCACGAGCTCGCAGATGCGAACGATCTCGGCGTCGTCGAGGTCTGGGGCGATCTTCACGAGCAACGGCGTCGTGCCGGCGACGGCGCGCACGGCCTCGAGCAGCGGCGCGAGCGCGTCGAGCTCCTGCAGGCCCGCGCAGTCCGGGGGTGTTCGGCGAACTCACGTTCACCACGAGGTAGTCGGCATAGGGTGCGAGCAGTCGCGCGCTGCGCTCGTAGTCGCCGACGGCGTCGTCGACCGCGGTCACCCGGCTCTTGCCGATGTTGATGCCGAGCACCGGCCGATGCGTGCGGCGCGCCAGCCGCGAGAGACGCCCGGCAGCGGCATCCGCACCGCCGTTGTTGAAGCCCATGCGATTGATGAGCGCCCGATCGCCGACCAGTCGGAACAGTCTCGGCGCAGGATTGCCGGGCTGCGCGATGGCCGTGATGGTGCCGACCTCGACGTGTCCGAACCCGAGGTTGCCGAGACCGCGCACCGCGAAGCCGTCTTTGTCGAACCCGGCGGCGACGCCGAATGGCGACGGGAACGTGAGCCCGAGCGCCTCGACGGCCAGGGCGGGGTCGGGCGCGGTGAATCGCTCGACCACGCGGCCGAAGCCGAGGGTCGGAAGCGCGCGGATGAAGCGGAACGCCAGATGATGGGCGGCTTCGGGGTCCATGCGCGAGAGGAACGCGGAGAAGAGGAGTCGATACATGCCGGACTCAGGCTATCGGAGCCGTCGTGTCGGTCGCGTCGCTCACTCGACGGGCCGCGCGGGAATTCGGCCGTGCTCGGCGCGCAGCTGCTCGATCGCGCCCTCGAAGTCGTCGAGCGAGTCGAATGCCTGGTACACGCTCGCGAACCGCAGGTAGGCGACCTCGTCGAGCTCGCGCAGCGGAGAGAGGATCGCCAGGCCGATGTCGTTCGCCTCGATCTGCGATGCACCCGTCGACCGGATGGTCTCTTCGACCTTCTGGGCGAGCACCGCCAGGTCGGAGTCGGTGACCGGCCGACCCTGGCAGGCCTTCTTCACGCCGAGCACGACCTTCTCGCGGCTGAACGGCTCGATCACGCCGCTGCGCTTGATGACCGCGAGGCTCGCCGTCTCGGTCGTCGAGAACCGGCGGCCGCATTCGGGGCATTGTCGGCGACGCCGGATCGAGAGCCCGTCGTCGCTCGTGCGCGAGTCGATCACGCGGGAGTCGGGGTGACGGCAGAACGGGCAATACATGGTGCTCCCAGCCTAGCGGCGGGCGGTCACACGCCGTCGAACCGTGCCGTGACCGCCTCGCCGTGCGCGGGGAGGTCTTCCTCGGCCGACAGCGCGGCGATCACCGGAGCGACCTCGCGCAGCGCGGCCTCGTCGTAGCGCACGACCTGCTGCGGGCGCAGGAACGTGGCCGCCGAGAGCCCGGCCGCGTAGCGGGCCTGACCGCCGGTGGGCAGCACGTGGTTGGAGCCCGCAGCGTAGTCGCCGAGACTCACGGGCGAGTACGGTCCGACGAAGATGGCGCCGGCGTTCTCGATGCGGGCCAGCACCCCGTCGGCGTCGCGCACCTGGATCTCGAGGTGCTCGGGACCGAACGCGTTCGCGAAGTCTGCGGCCTGCTCGAGATCATCGACGAGCACCACGGCCGACTGCACGCCTTCGATCGACGCGCGCACCCGGGCGGAGTGCTTCGTGGCGGCGACCCTGGCTGCGAGTCGTTCGACGACTCGTGCGGCGAACTCGGACGAATCGGTGACGAGCACGGCGGCCGCCAGCTCGTCGTGCTCGGCCTGGCTCACGAGATCGGCGGCGACGAAGTCGGCATCGGCCGAATCGTCGGCGATGACGAGGATGTCGGTGGGTCCGGCTTCGGCGTCGATGCCGGTGACGCCCTGCACGAGCCGCTTCGCGGCGGCGACGTACACGTTGCCGGGACCGGTCACCCGCTGCACGGGATCGAGCCCGAGGCTCGGCACACCGTACGCGAACGCGCCGATCGCGCCGGCACCGCCCATGGCGTAGACCTCGGTGATGCCGAGGAGCGCCGCGACGCCCGCGACCGTCGGGTGCACCCGTCCGTCGAAGGCCGCCTGCGGCGGCGAGGCGAGCGCGATCGATCGCACGCCGGCGACCTGCGCCGGGACGACGTTCATGACGACGCTCGACGGGTAGACGGCCTTGCCGCCGGGCACGTAGAGGCCCACGCGGCCGACGGGCTGCCAGCGCTGCTCGACGACCGCGCCGTCTGCGAGCACGGTTCGCTCGGGCGCGGGCACCTGGGCTGCGCTCGCGGCGCGAACGCGTTCGACGGTGCGCTCGATCGCATCGCGGATCTCGGGGGCGAGCTCATCGCGGGCACGCTCGAGTTCGTCGGCGGGCACGCGGAGGTGCGGGGGGCGCACCCGATCGAGCCGCTCGGCCTGCTCGATGAGCGCCGCCTCGCCGTGCTCGCGGACCGCGTCGATGAGCCCGCGCGCGGGCGCGAGTGCGGCCGACACGTCGGTCGCGGCGCGCGGCACGAGGGCGAGCAGTTCGCTCGGTGACGGACGGGTTGCGCGCAGGTCGATCGTTCTCAGCATGACCGTTCCAGCCTATCGAGCCGGCCCGCGCGCGGCGCTGCGTCGCGCGTCACACGAGGCAGTTCGGACCGAGCAGGCTCTTCAACTCACCATAGAAGTCGGCAGTGACGCGCACCGGGTAGGGCAGTTCGAACACCCGAGCCGTGCGTCCGCGGATGAGCCGCAACCGCACCTCGGTGTCACCGGCGTGGCGGATCAGCACGTCGCTGAGGGCGGTGATCGTGTCGGTCGTGGCCCGGATGTCGGGCAGCGAGATGACGACCGGCCCCGATTCGTCGCCCTGGCCGAGTTCTGGCGTGAACACGCTGTAGGCGTGCAGGTTCATGCCGTCGTCGCGCAGGCTCACGCGCCCGCGGACGACCACGATGGAGTCGCTCTGCAGGCCCGGCGCGAACTCCTGGTAGGCCTTGCCCATGAACATGACGGTGATCTCGCCCGAGAAGTCCTCGACCTGGATCATGCCGTACTGGTTGCCGCTCTGGCGGGCGACGCGGTGCTGCACGCTCGTGACGAGCCCGGCGATCGTGACCGTGTCGCCGTCTTGCGTCGAGTCGGAGCCGATGAGCTCGGTGATCGTCGTGGACGCGTGCTTCGCGAGCGGCACCTCGAGGCCGGCGAGCGGGTGGTCGGAGACGTACAGCCCGAGCATCTCGCGCTCGAAGGCCAGCTTGTCGCGCTTGCTCCACTCGGGCCGGTCGGGCACGAGCGACACGGGCACCGCATCGACCTCGGCGAGCAGCGAGTCGAAATCGAATCCGGCCTGGCCCGTCGCCTCGACGCGCTTCTCGCCGACCGACGACTCGACCGCGCTCTCGTGGATCTCGATGAGTGCGCGCCGCGTGGCGCCGAGCGAGTCGAATGCACCCGCCTTGATGAGCGACTCGACGGTGCGCTTGTTCGCGACCTGCAGCGGCGACTTCTTGAGGAAGTCGTGGAACGACTCGAAGCGCCCCTTCTCGTTGCGGGCGGCCCGAATGGCGTCGACGACGTTGAAGCCGACGTTGCGCACCGCGCCGAGCCCGAACCTGATGTCGTCGCCGACGGCGGCGAAGTAGCCGATCGACTCGTTGACGTCGGGCGGCAGCACCTTGATGCCCATGCGGCGGCATTCGTTGAGGTAGAGCGCGAGCTTGTCGCGCGCGTCGCCGACGCTCGTCAGCAGCGCCGCCATGTACTCGGCCGGGTAGTGCGCCTTGAGGTAGGCCGTCCAGTAGCTGAGCACGCCGTAGGCGGCCGAGTGCGCCTTGTTGAACGCGTAGTCGGAGAACGGCAGCAGGATGTCCCAGAGCATCTTGACCGCGGCTTCGGAGAAGCCGTTGGCCTTCATGCCGCCTGAGAAGCCCTCGTACTGCTTGTCGAGCTCGGACTTCTTCTTCTTGCCCATCGCGCGGCGCAGGATGTCGGCCTGGCCGAGCGAGAAGCCCGCCACCCGCTGCGCGATCGCCATGACCTGCTCCTGGTAGATGATCAGGCCGTAGCTCGTGTCGAGGATGTCCTTCAGCGGCTCCTCGAGCTCGGGGTGGATCGGCGTGATCGGCTGCAGCCCGTTCTTGCGCAGGGCGTAGTTGATGTGCGAGTTCGCGCCCATCGGCCCCGGGCGGTAGAGCGCGATGACGGCCGAGATGTCCTCGAAGTTGTCGGGCTTCATCTGCCGCAGCAGCGACCGCATCGGCCCGCCGTCGAGCTGGAACACGCCGAGCGTGTCGCCCTTGGCGAGCAGGTCGTAGGCGCCCTGGTCGTCGAGCTCGAGGTCTTCGAGCACGGGCCGGAAGCCGCGGTTCGCCTCGATGTTGTCGAGGGCGTCGTCGATGATCGTGAGGTTGCGCAGCCCCAGGAAGTCCATCTTGATGAGGCCGAGCGACTCGCACGCCGGGTAGTCGAACTGCGTGACGATCTGGCCGTCCTGCTCGCGCTTCATGATCGGGATGATGTCGATCAGCGGATCGCTCGACATGATGACGCCGGCCGCGTGCACACCCCACTGGCGCTTCAGGTTCTCGAGCCCGAGCGCCGTCTCGAAGACCGTCTTCGCCTCGGCGTCGGTCTCGATGAGGGCGCGGATGTCGCCGGCCTCCTTGTAGCGCGGGTGGTCTTTGTCGACGATGCCCGACAACGGGATGTCCTTGCCCATGATCGCGGGCGGCATCGCCTTGGTGAGCTTCTCGCCCATGCCGAACGGGAACCCGAGCACGCGCGATCGAGTCCTTCAGCGCCTGCTTCGCCTTGATCGTGCCGTAGGTCACGATCTGGGCGACGCGCTCGTCGCCGTACTTCTCGGTGACGTACTTGATGACCTCACCGCGACGACGCTCGTCGAAGTCGACGTCGAAGTCGGGCATCGAGACGCGGTCGGGGTTCAGGAAGCGCTCGAAGATGAGCCCGTGCCGCAGCGGGTCGAGGTCGGTGATGCGCATCGCGTAGGCGGCCATCGACCCGGCACCGGAGCCACGGCCGGGACCGACCCTGATGCCGTTGTTCTTCGACCAGTTGATGAAGTCGGCGACGACGAGGAAGTAGCCGGGGAACCCCATCTGCAGGATGACGCCGACCTCGTAGTCGGCCTGCGTGCGCACCTCGGCGGGGATGCCGTTCGGGATAGCGCACCTCGAGGCCACGGTCGACCTCTTTCACGAACCAGGTCTCTTCGGATTCGCCCTCGGGAACCGGGAAGCGCGGCATGAAGTTGGCGTTCGTGTTGAACTGCACGTCGCAGCGCTCGGCGATGAGCAGCGTGTTGTCGCAGGCCTCGGGGTGGTCGCGGAAGACGTGCCGCATCTCGGCGGCGGTCTTCAGGTAGAACTCGTCGGCGTCGAACTTGAAGCGGTTCGGGTCGTCGAGCGTCGAGCCCGACTGCACGCACAGCAGGGCGGCGTGGCTCTTGGCGTCGTGCGCGTGCGTGTAGTGCAGGTCGTTGGTGCCGACGAGCGGCAGGTCGAGCTCCTTCGCGAGGCGCAGCAGGTCGCCCATGATGCGCTTCTCGATGCCGAGTCCGTGATCCATGATCTCGGCGAAGTAGTTGTCGCGGCCGAAGATGTCGCGATAGTCGGATGCCGCCTTCAGGGCTTCGTCGTACTGCCCGAGCCGCAGGCGCGTCTGCACCTCTCCGGAGGGGCACCCGGTCGTCGCGATGAGCCCGTCGGAGTACTGCGACAGCAGCTCGCGATCCATGCGCGGCTTGAAGTAGTAGCCCTCGATCGACGCCCGGCTCGAGAGGCGGAACAGGTTGTGCATGCCCGCTGTCGATTCGGACAGGAGCGTCATGTGCGTATATGCACCCGAGCCGGACACGTCGTCGCCGCCGCCCGAACCCCAGCGCACCCGGGTCTTGTCACCGCGGTGCGTTCCGGGCGTGATGTACGCCTCGGTGCCGATGATCGGCTTGATGCCGGCGTCGGTCGCCTGTTTCCAGAAGTCGTAGGCGCCGAACACGTTGCCGTGGTCGGTGACCGCGACGGCCGGCATCGCCTGGTCTTTCGCCGCCTGGATGAGCTCCCCGACCCTGGCGGCGCCGTCGAGCATCGAGTACTCGCTGTGCACGTGCAGGTGGACGAAGGAATCGGCGGCCACGGAGCTCCTCACAGCGGGTTCGACGGGACTTCCAGTCTAGGGTCGACCGCCCACGCTAGTCCCCGCGCAACAGCTCGAGCGCGCCGCGCGAGATCGGCCGGATACTCGGAATCGAAGGTGGTCCACTCCCCCGTGCCCGGGTGCGTGAGCGAGAGCTGCTTCGCATGCAGCCACTGCCGCTCGAGACCCAGCTTGGCCGAGAGCGTCGGGTCGGCTCCGTACATCGCGTCACCGGCGCACGGATGCCGCTGCGCGGCCATGTGCACGCGGATCTGGTGCGTGCGACCGGTCTCGAGATGCACCTCGAGGAGCGACGCGTACGGGAACGCCTCGAGCGTCTCGTAGTGGGTGACGGCGTGCTTGCCGTCGGCGGTGACGGCGAACTTCCAGTCGGACCGCGGGTGCCGGCCGACGGGTGCGTCGATCGTGCCGGCGAGCGGATCGGGATGCCCCTGCACGACCGTGTGGTAGATCTTCTCGACCTCGCGGTCGTGGAACTGGCGCTTCAGCTCGGTGTAGGCACGCTCGGACTTGGCGACCACCATGAGCCCGCTCGTGCCGGCGTCGAGTCGGTGCACGACGCCCTGGCGCTCGGGCGCTCCCGACGTCGAGATGCGGAACCCCGCGGCGGCGAGGGCACCGACGACGGTCGGCCCGTTCCAGCCCAGCGAGGGATGCGCGGCGACGCCGGCCGGCTTGTCGACGACGACGAGGTCGTCGTCGTCGTGCACGATGCCGAGATCGGGCACGGCGATCGGTTCGACCTCGAGCGTGCGCGGCGGCTCCCAGCTCACCTCGAGCCAGCTGCCGGCGCGCAGCCGGTCGGACTTGTCGACGGATGACCCGTCGAGCACGACCCCGCCGGCCGAGGCGATCTCGGCAGCGAGCGTGCGCGAGAATCCGAGCAGCTTCGCGAGCCCCGCATCGACGCGCGTTCCGTCGAGCCCGTCGGGAACGGGAAGGGACCGATGCTCCATCAGGACTCGGTCGCGAGCTGCGGATTCGCGGTCGGCGCGGGCCCCTCGCCGGGGGTCGCCTCGCCCGCGGGCTTCGCCTCGTCATGCGGCGGCCTGGTGCTTCGCCGGCCGGACCTCACGCGTGCCGTCGAGCCCGACGCCGCGGATCGTGAGGATCATGAACAGCACCATGCTCGACACGATGGCGATGTCGGCGATGTTGTAGATCGCCGGGAGGAGCCATGGCGTCGCGATGAAGTCGATCACGTGCCCGAGGCCGAAGCTCGGCTCGCGGAAGAGCCGATCGGTGAGGTTGCCGAGCACGCCGCCGAGCAGGAGGCCGAAGACGAGCGCCCACGCCACGGAGTGGATGCGCCGCGCGAACCACACGATGAAGGTGATCACGCCGGCGGCGAGGATCGTGAAGATCCACGTCATTCCGCTCGCGAGCGAGAAGGCAGCGCCCGGGTTCCGCACGAACTGCCATTGCAGCAGTTCGCCGAGCACCGGAACGATCTCACCCTCGGTGAGATTCGTGACGACGAGGTACTTGCTCAACTGGTCGAGGCCGTACGCCGCAAGCGCGGCGCCGGCCAGGACCAGAAGCGCAGTGGTGGTGCCGACCTTGGCGGCGCGCTCAGCCTCCAAAGCCCTGGAAGGTCGGTGCAGGCTGCTCGGCCGGGGACGAGAAGCCCTGGTTGCCCGAGACGGACACGGGCGCGGCGGTGTCGAGCTCGCGCAGCTGGCCCTCGATGTAGCTCTTCAGCTTCTGGCGGTAGTCGCGCTCGAAGGAACGGAGCTCGTCGACGCGCTTCTCGAGCGACAGGCGCTCCTGGTCGAGGATGCCCATCTGCTGGCGCTGCTTGGCCTCGGCCTCGGCGACGACGCGCGCGGCGGTCGCGTGGCCCTCGGCGATGAGCGCATCGCGCTTCTCGACGCCCTCGCGGACGTGCTCCTCGTGCAGTCGGCGTGCGAGCTGCAGCAGGTTGGTGGTCGACGTCTGCTCGTCGAGCTCGGACTGCGACTGGCCGACCTGCGTCGGCACGGCGACGGTGGGCGGCGGCGACGCGGGCTCGCTGTAGACCGCGGCGGGCGTCGGAGCGGGCACCGCGGCCGCGGCGACGGGTGCCGACGCGGCCTCGGAGGCCCGAGCCTCGGCGGCGGCCACGCGCTGGCGCAGCTCGTCGTTCTCTTGGGTCAACCGGCGCAGTTCGACGACGACCTCGTCGAGGAAGTCATCGACCTCGTCTTGGTCGTATCCCTCGCGGAACTTCGTCGCCTGGAAGCGCTTGTTGACCACATCTTCCGGAGTTAGCGCCATGGCTTCCCACCCTCAAATCTGTCGAACGGTTCGATCACGTTCTGCTAACGGTAGCAAAGACATCCTGAGAGACGTGAGAGCCGAGTGTCTCGGTCTGTCACGAACTCAGGAGATCTTCACGCTGCGGCGGCTGCCGCGGCCAACCATGACACGACGGTCATGGCGATGATGACGACGAGCATCGCGAGGCTCCACCCGAGATCGAGT
This sequence comes from uncultured Actinomycetota bacterium, assembly GCA_963836825.1. GTDB lineage: Bacteria > Actinomycetota > Actinomycetes > Actinomycetales > Microbacteriaceae > Agromyces. Next base: position 81,149 of record CAWILI010000031.1, on the reverse strand, counting down.
GCAACCTGCCCGATGCGTATCGGTGGAACGAGCCGCCGGAAGAAACGCACCGGCGGATCAGTGACACTGTAGACGGCCTCGACCACGACGAGCCAGAAGCCGCGCGGACGCCACGATCGATTGAACGTGCGCACGAGGTCGAGCACGAACCGCGCCCACATCACGAAGAAGTAGATGAGGAGCAGCGCGTAGAGGAGGTTCCAGACGATCAGCAGTGCGCCCACGGCGGCTACGCGTGAGTGAAGAACGACGCCTCGACGTCGCCCTCTGCGTCACCCGACTCGCCCGAGACCACGACGTGCGCCGGCGACAGCAGGAACACCTTGCTCGTGACCCGCTCGATCTTGCCGTGGAGGCCCTGCGAGAGCCCGCTGGCGAAGTCGATGAGCCGACGGGCATCGCCGTCGGACATCTGCGAGAGGTTGATGATGACCGGGACTCCCTCGCGGAAGGACTCGGCGATCACCTGCGCGTCACGGTATTGACGCGGGTGGACGGTCAGGATCTCGTTCATCTCCGCCTGCGGGGTGCTCGGTTGGACGTGGTGCCGTCGCAGCGGGGTCACCGCTGCACCGGTCTTGGGTGCGGGCGCCGGCGCGGCGTGCACGACGGGCGCGGACGCGGACGCGGGGGCCGGCGTACTCGCTTGCTGGTTCTCGTTCTCGAACTCCTCGTCGGCGAGTCCGAGATAGACCATGGTCTTCTTGAGCGGGTTCGACATCGATGCCTCCGTCTGGGTTCCGTCTCTTCGAGGTTAACCGGCGACCGGCCGATTCCCGGTGATTGCGGTGCCGATCCGCAGGTGTGTCGCACCCTCCAGAATCGCCTCGCGAAAATCGTGCGACATCCCAATGGACAACGAGGTCGCGGTCGGGGCGATGGCCTGGACGCGCGCCGAGAGCGCACGCACCCGGGCGAACGCCGGCCGGGCCGGCTCACCCAGCGGTGCGACCGCCATGAGGCCGAGCAGGTTGAGGCCCGGCGTCGCGAGCACGTGTTCGACGAGCGGATCGAGACCGTCGGGCGACACTCCCCCGCGGCCGGGATCGTCGGTGAGATTCACCTGCACGAAGCAGTCGACGGATGCCTCGTCGGAGCGCAGCGCGTCGACGAGCGCGGCACGGTCGACCGAGTGGATGGCCGTCGCGTACGCGCGCACCTGCTTCGCCTTCTTGCTCTGCAGCTGGCCGACGAAGTGCCAGCGCACGCCGAGCCCCTGCGAGCTCTGCGGCCTTCGCCTGGGCCTCCTGGTGGCGGTTCTCGCCGACGTCGAGCACGCCGAGGCGGCGCCAGTTCGGCGACGAGCGATGCCGGGTGGAACTTCGTCACCACGATGGTCGTGATGTCGGATGCCTCGCGCCCGGCCTCGGTCGCGGCATCCGCGATGCTCGCACGGACGACGGCGAGACGGTCGGCGAGGTCGCTCATGCGCCTCGCCGCCCGTCGCCGCCGCGCCGCGTCACTTGAGGAAGTCGGGGATGTCGAGGTCGTCGCTGTCGTCGCCGAATGCGGGGTCGGAGACGATCTGGTCGGCGGTCGAGGTCTCGACCTCGCCCCAGTTCGCCGTCTCGACGAGCTCGTCGATGTCGATCTCGCCGATCACGTCGGCGCGGATTCGCCGCCGAGCGCCGAGCCGCCGCCGCCCCGACCGCCGCGCCGACTGCCGCCGGCACGAAGTTCGTGCGACGCGCCTCGACCGGCTTGGCGTTCGGCTCGCCGCCGTCGAAGCCGGCCGCGATGACCGTGACGCGGACCTCGTCGCCGAGCGTGTCGTCGATGACGGCACCGAAGATGATGTTCGCCTCGGGGTGCACCGCCTCTTGCACGAGGCGCGCCGCGTCGTTGATCTCGAAGATGCCGAGGTTCGAGCCGCCCTGGATCGAGAGCAGCACGCCGTGCGCGCCGTCGATCGACGCCTCGAGCAACGGACTCGCGACCGCCAGTTCGGCCGCCTTGATCGCACGATCGGCGCCGCGCGACGAGCCGATGCCCATGAGCGCCGACCCGGCACCCTGCATGACCGACTTCACGTCGGCGAAGTCGAGGTTGATGAGGCCGGGCGTGGTGATGAGGTCGGTGATGCCCTGCACACCGGCGAGCAGCACCTGGTCGGCGGTCGCGAAGGCCTCGAGCATCGAGATGCCGCGGTCGCTGATCTCGAGCAGCCGATCGTTCGGCACGACGATGAGGGTGTCGACCTCTTCCTTCAGGCGCGCCACACCCTGCTCGGCCTGGGTCTGGCGACGCTTGCCCTCGAAGCCGAACGGCTTGGTGACGACACCGATGGTGAGGGCGCCGATCGACTTCGCGATGCGCGCGACGACGGGTGCGCCGCCGGTGCCGGTGCCGCCGCCCTCGCCCGCCGTGACGAAGACCATGTCGGCGCCCGCGAGCGCCTCTTCGATCTCTTCGGCGTGGTCTTCGGCGGCGCGCCGGCCGACCTCGGGGTCGGCACCCGCGCCGAGTCCGCGAGTGAGGTCGCGCCCGACGTCGAGCTTGACGTCGGCGTCGCTCATCAGCAGCGCCTGCGCGTCGGTGTTGATCGCGATGAACTCGACCCCGCGCAGGCCGAGTTCGATCATTCGGTTGACGGCGTTGACACCGCCGCCGCCGATACCGACGACCTTGATGACGGCGAGGTAGTTCTGGTTTGTCGACATGACCGGCCTTCCGTGCGAACTCTGAACCCTGAACCTCTAGTCGAAGGTTAAAGTTTTGCTGAGTATGCAATTCCTGAACTTGACGGTAGGTGCCGCGGTGCACGCTCCCCGCAAGGCGCGCCCGCGTGTCGCGAACCGCAGGGCGCTCGTCGAGCAGCGGTCGTGCAGGTGGCCCCCGAAGGGGGGACGCCGCTCACTCCGTGACGACGGTCTCGGGTGAGGACACGTCGTAGGTCGCCACCGTGTCGGGGGGCGCGGCGCGCATGAGTGCGGCCAGCACATCGGCCTTCAGGGCCGATTCGCCTGCGCCGCCCCACACCACGGATGCGCCGCCCGCGAGCTCGAGCTCGACGTCGTCGGAGGTGGTCGCCCGCGCCGCGACGAGTTGCGCACGCACGTCTGCCGGCAGGCTGCGAACGACCGCGGCGACCGCCCGGAACCCGTCGCTCGCGGTGCCGCCCTCGACGGTGATGAGCGGCTGGCCCTCGGGTCGCTCGTCGGGACGCTCGATCACGACGCCGGCACCGTCGACGAGTTGCAGCCCGCCATCGGCCTCGATCACGCCGACCGGGGTGCGCTCGACGATGCGAACGACGAGCGTGCCCGGCGGAATGGTCTCGGTCGAATAGGTCTCGATGAGCGAGAAGTCCGCGAGAGCGTCGTGCACCGCATCACGGGCGATCAGGGGCAGCGGGGTGCCGAGCTCGCCGTCGAACGCGGCGACGACCTCGGCCGCCGGAATGCGCTGCGCACCCTCGACGCGCACCTCGCGGAGCGCCATGAGCGGCGAGTACGCGCCCGCGACCACGCCGACGGTGACGAGCGCCACGGCTCCCCCGGCCACCGCCCACGCGATGCGACGGCGGCGCGAGCGCTTCGTGAAGCGCCGCACCTCCTGGCGTTCGTAGCGTCGCCGCTCGCGCGCGGCCGCGGCGAGGGCTCGCTTGGCGCCCTTGGAGTCGCTCGGGATGCCGGAGACGGGGCCCGCGGCGGCGCGATCGCCTTCGGCGGCCTTCGGCGGCGTGTCGTGCACCCCGGCCGGCACGCTGGGTCCGACCGTCGGCCGGCGCGCCCGCACCGAGTGTCAGCGGGCCGAGTTCGATCGGTTCGGTCGCCACCCGGTCGGGATCGGCGCCGCTCGCCCGAGCGCCCGTGCGACCGGCCGCTGCCTGCTTCGGGGCCGCCGTCGGCGACGGAACGGCTGCGGGCGGGACATCCGATCGCGCCGCCGTCGACGCCGCAGGACCCGGACCCGCACCCTGCGGCCGCGCCGCGGGTCGGTCGAATCCCTGCGGCCGCTTCACCGGCGGCTCGCCCTCATCCGCGTTCCCGCTCGAGCGATCCGAGCAGCTGCGGCACGATGCGGTAGACGTCACCGCAGCCGAGGGTGATGACGAAGTCGCCCTCGCGCGCGATCTTCGCGGTGAGGTCGGCGGCCTGCTGCCAGTCGGGCACGAATGCGACATGCGACGTGTCGGTGAACCGCTCGCTGACGAGCGCGCCGGTCACGCCGGGCACGGGGTCTTCACGCGCGCCGTACACGTCGAGCACGACGGTCTCGTCGGCGTACTGCTCGAGCACGTCGGCGAACTCCTGCGCGAATGCCTGCGTGCGGCTGTAGGTGTGCGGCTGGTGCACCGCGATGATGCGGCCCTCGCCGACGACGGTGCGCGCCGCCGCCAGGGCTGCGGCGACCTCGGTGGGGTGGTGCGCGTAGTCGTCGTAGACGCTGACGCCGCCGACGGTGCCGTGCAGCTCGAAGCGGCGGCCGGTGCCGGCGAAGCGCGCGATTCCGGCGAGGGATGCCGCGGGGTCGAAGCCGAGTCCGACGAGCACCGCGAACGCGCCCGCGGCGTTGATGGCGTTGTGCTTCCCGGGGATCCGCAGGGTCGCCCGGTGATCGGCGCCCTCGTAGGACACCGCGAACGACACGGGGCCGTCGGTCTCGATGGAGTGCACCCGCACCGTGGCGTCTGCCGCCTCGCCGAACGTGACGACGTGCTCGTGCGCGAGACGTTCGGTGACCCGCTTCGCGCCGGCGTCGTCGGAGGAGATCACGACGAGCTCGCGGGCGCGGTCGGCGAAGTCGACGAAGGCCTGCTCGAAGGCGTCGCGCGAACCGTAGTGGTCGAGGTGGTCGGGGTCGACGTTCGTGACCAGTGCGACGGCGGTGTCGTAGAGCAGGAACGAGCCGTCGGACTCGTCGGCCTCGACGACGAACAGGTCGTCGGAGCCGGCGGCCGACGAGACGCCGAGCTCTTCGATGACGCCGCCGTTGACGAAGCTCGGGTCGGCACCGAGTGCGAGCAGGCCGGTGATGATCATTCCGGTCGACGTGGTCTTGCCGTGCGCACCCGCGACCGACACGAGCCGCTGACCCGAGATGAGCCAGGCGAGCGCCTGCGAGCGGTGCAGCACCGGCAGCCCGCGCTCGAGGGCGAGCTGGTACTCGGGGTTGTCCTGCCAGAGCGCGCCGGTCACGACGAGCGCCTCGGCGTCGCCCACGTTCGCGGCGTCGTGCCCGATCGCGATCTCGGCGCCGAGCGCCCGCAGCGCGGTGATGTTCGCGGAGTCGCGCACGTCGGAGCCCGTGACCCGGTGCCCCGCGTCGATGAAGAGCCGCGCGATGCCGCTCATGCCCGAGCCGCCGATGCCGACGAAGTGCACGGCGCCGAGCTCGGCGGGGATCTGGGCGGTGAGGTCGGGCTTGATGGTCACGTGGGGCGTTCTTCCTCGGGTGCGGTGCTGCGGGGTCGGGTGGTCGGCATGGCCGATTCGTCGATCGGGCGGATGTCGCGACATCCGCTCACACCAACGTTACGCGCCTCGCGACCGGTCGACGGCTGCCCCGCCGAGTGCGGCGTCGACGAGGGCGACCATGCGGTCGGTGCCGTCGAGCACGCCGGCGGATGTCGCAGCGCGGGCCATGCGGTCGACGCGTGCCGAATCCGCGAGGAGCGGGACGAGCTCGTCACGCACCCATGCGGGCAGGAATCGCGCATCGTCGACGAGGACGCCGCCGCCGGCGTCGACGACGCCCGCGGCGTTGAACCGCTGCTCGCCGTTGCCGACGGGATACGGCACGTAGACGGCGGGGATTCCGAGCGCTGCGAGTTCGCTGACGGTCGCCGCGCCGGCGCGTGACACGGCGAAGTCGGCGATCGCGAGCGCGAGGTCCATGCGGTCGGCGTACTCGACCATGCGGTAGTCGGCGATGCCGGGGTCGGTCACGTCGGACTTGGCGCCGGTGATGTGCAGCACCTGCCAGCCCGCCCCCGTCAACACGTCGGCGCTCTCGACCATCGTGCGGTTGATGCGGCGCGCCCCGAGCGATCCCCCGGTCGCGAGCAGCACCGGGCGGGACGGGTCGAGCCCGAAGAAGTCGGCCGCCTCGTCACGCAGCGCGCTGCGATCGAGCTGCTCGATCTCGCGACGCAACGGCATGCCCACGACGGTGGCACGCGGCAGCGGCGTTCCCTCGAACGCGACGCCGACCGCGCCCGACGATCGGGCGCCGAGCCGGTTCGCCAGCCCCGGCTTGGCATTGGCCTCGTGGATCGCGACCGGGATGCCCGCGCGACGGGCGGCGAGGTAGGCCGGCGTCGAGACGTAGCCGCCGAAGCCGACGACCACATCGACGTCGCGCTCGTCGATGATGCGACGCACGTCGGCGATCGACTGGCGGAATCGTGACGGGAATGCGACGGCAGCACGGTTGGGCCGCCGCGGGAACGGCACCTTCGCGATCGTCAGGAGCTCGTACCCGCGCGCCGGAACGAGTCGGGCCTCGAGTCCCTCGGCGGTGCCGAGCACGAGCACCTCGGCGTCGGGGTCGCGCTCGCGCAGCCGGTCGGCGACGGCGAGCAGCGGGTTCACGTGGCCGGCGGTTCCGCCGCCGGCGAGCAGGTAGACGGTCATCGCGCCGCGCGCCCCGCCTTCGCCGCCTTGCGTGCGGAAGCACGTGCGGCGGCGCGCGCCGGGGCACCCGGATCGCGCGCGACCGAGAGCACGATGCCGATCGCGAACATCGTCGTGAGCAGCGCGGTGCCGCCCGCGGAGACGAGCGGAAGCGGAACGCCGAGGATGGGGAAGACACCGAGCACGACACCGATATTGACACACGCCTGGCCGATGACCCACACGAGCACCGCGGCCGTCGCGGCCTTGGCGAAGGGCGTGCGCGCCGAGCGCAGCACGCGCGCGAACGCGACGGCGAGCAGCACGAAGAGCCCGATCACGACGACCGCCCCGATGAGGCCGAGCTCCTCGCCGATGATCGCGAAGATGAAGTCGTTGTCGGCGGCCGGCAACCACGACCACTTCGCCGCCGAGTTGCCGAGGCCGACACCGAACACGCCGCCGTTCGCGAGGGCGTACGTGCCGTGCTGGATCTGCCAGCACTCGTTGATCGCGTCGCCGGTGCCGCCCGCCTGGCAGTTGGCGTCGAGGAACGACATGATGCGGCGCATGCGGTTCTCGCTCGAGACCGCGACGACGGCGAACAGGGCGGAGGCCGCGAGGATCGGCAGCAGCAGCAGTCGCAGGCGCACGCCGATGAGGAACAGCGCGCCGAGCAGCATGCCGCCCATGATCATGACGGTGCCGAGGTCGCCGCCGAGGAGCACGAGGCCGATCGCCCCGCCCCCGACGAGCACGATCGGGAGGATCCCCTTCGTGAAGTCGCCGAGGTACTCCTGCTTCTTCGTGACGATGAGTCCGAGCCACATCACGAGCGCGACCTTGATGAACTCGGAGGGCTGGAACTGCACCGGCCCGATCGCGAGCCAGTTGGTGTTGCCGCCGACCTCGATGCCGAGCGGAGTGGCGACGACGAGCAGCTGCAAGACGCATGAGGCGATGAGCACCGGCCACGCGATGCGCATCCAGAAGCTCTCGGGCATGCGGCTCGCGAGCAGCATCGCCGGAATGCCGATGACCGCGAAGACGGCCTGCCTGATCGCCTGGTCGAGGAATCCGCCGTCGGCGATGTAGGACTCGACGAGCGACGACGACAGCACCATGACGAGTCCGAAGACCACGAGGAAGAGCGTCGTGCCGAGCAGCAGGAAGTAGTCGGCCGACTCGACCCGGAAGACCCGGCCCAGTCGGATGCGGGCAGCCGAGATGCCCGAGGCCTCAGCCTTCGCGGGGCGGGTCGTGCGGGGCGGAGTCGCCATCCGCCTCACCTCCCAGCATCGATCTGACCGCTTCGTGGAACCGCCTGCCGCGATCGCCGTAGTCGGCGAACTGGTCCATCGACGCCGCGGCGGGCGCGAGGAGCACGGTGTCGCCGTCCTCGGCGACCCGTGCGGCCAGTGCGACCGCGTCGGGCATCACCTGATCAGTGTCGGCCGCGACCACCTCGAACACGGGCAGTTCGGGCGCGTGTCGCGCGAACGCGCCGACGAGCGCGGCTCGATCGACCCCGATGACGATCGCCGCGCGAAGCCGAGCGGCATGCGCGGCGACGAGCGCGTCGACGTCGACGCCCTTCAGCAGCCCGCCGACGATCCACACGACCTTGCCGAAAGCGGCCAGTGACGCCTGGGCGGCGTGGGGGTTCGTCGCCTTGGAGTCGTCGATCCAGCGGATGCCGCCGGCGAGGGCCACCGTCTCGATGCGATGCGCGTCGAGCCGGAACTCGCCGAGCGCGTCGTGGATGACGCCCACCGGCACGCCGAACGACCGTGCCAGCGCCGAGGCGGCGAGGATGTTCGCGACGACGTGGGGCGCGGTCAGGCCGCGCGGTTCGAGCTCGTCGAGCGACGTGATCTCGAGCGCGGCGTTCCGCCGGTCGTCGAGGAAGGCACGGTCGCAGAGGATGCCGTCGACGACGCCGAAATCGCTCGGCCCCGGGACATCCAGACCGAAACCGATCGCGCGGGCGCCCTCTTCGACCTCGGCGTCTTCGACCATGCGGCGCGTCGCCTCGTCGGCGCGGTTGTACACGCACGCGATCTTGGTGTTCTCGTAGACGGTCGCCTTGGCCGCCTTGTACGCGTCGAAGGAGCCGTGCCAGTCGAGGTGGTCGTCGGCGACGTTCAGCACGACGCTCGACCACGGGTGCAGTGCGCCGGGCCCGGCCTTCGGCAGGTGGTGCAGCTGGTAGCTCGAGAGCTCGACGACGAGCACGTCGAATCCGCCCGGATCGCGCACGGCATCGAGCACCGGCACGCCGATGTTGCCGCACGGCGCGGCGCGCAGCCCGTTGGCGGCGAGGAACGTCGCCGCCATCTGCACGGTCGTGGTCTTGCCGTTCGTGCCCGTGACGAGGATCCACTCGGCGGTGTTCACCTTGTCGCGCACGCGCCAGGCGAGCTCGATGTCGCCCCAGACGGCGACGCCGGCGACGCCGGCCCATTCGAGCACGGGGTGGTCGGGATGGAATCCGGGCGAGACGACGATCACCTCGGGCGCGAATGCCACGAGCTCGGCGGGCACGCCGTCGAGCGGATGCCGCAACAGGCGCGCCCCGATGACGTCGAGGATCCTCGCCCGGTCGTCGTCGACCTCGGGCGCGATGACGAGCACCTCGGCGCCGAGCTCGGTGAGCGTGTCGGCGACGGCGAACCCGGTGACCCCGAGCCCGAGCACGGCGACCCTGAGGCCCGCCCAATCGGCGTTCCAGCTGGTCAGCGCGTCGAGCCTCGACGCGTTCGATGCGGGCGCATCGCCCATCAGCGCTGCAGCCACTCGAAGTAGAACGCGCCCACGCCCGCGGCGACGAACAGGCCGCCGATGATCCAGAAGCGCACGACGATCGTGACCTCGGCCCAGCCCTTCAGCTCGAAGTGGTGGTGGATCGGGCTCATCAGGAAGATGCGCTTGCCGCGCGTGAGCTTGAAGTACGCGCGCTGCACGATGACCGAGCCGGTCTCCATGACGAAGAGGCCGCCGATGATGACGACGAGCAGCTCGGTGTGGCTGACGATCGCGAGGGCGGCGAGAGCGCCGCCGAGGGCGAGCGAGCCGGTGTCGCCCATGTAGATCTTCGCCGGGTTCGTGTTCCACCAGAGGAATCCGATGAGGCCGCCGACGATCGCGGTCGCGACGATGGCGATGTCGAGGGGGTCGCGCACGTCGTAGGCGCGATAGGCGTCGCTGGGGTTCAGGTTCGGGCTGAACAGCGACTGGTTGAACTGCCAGAAGCCGATGATGACGAACGAGCCGATCGCGAGGATCGAGGCGCCGCCGGCGAGGCCGTCGAGCCCGTCGGTGACGTTGACGCCGTTCGAGGCGCCGACCGTGATCAGGCAGATCCAGATGACGTAGAGGATGATGCCGACGACCGTGCCGAACACCATGAAGTCGAGCGGCAGGTCGCGGATGAACGAGATCTTCGTGTTCGCCGGCGTGATGCCCTGCTCGTTCGGGAACTGCAGCGCGAGCAGCGCGAACCCGGCGGCGATGACCACCTGCCCGAGCACCTTCGCCCAGCCGCCGAGCCCGAGGCTCTGCCGCTTGCGGGTCTTCAGGAAGTCGTCGACGAAGCCGACGAGCCCGAGCCCGACCATCATGCCGAGCACGAGCAGGCCCGACGCGGTCGGACGCTCGCTCGAGAAGAGCAGGGTCGCGGAGAAGTAGCCGAAGAGCGCGCCGAGGATGAAGATGATGCCGCCCATGGTGGGCGTGCCGCGCTTGACGTGGTGGCTCTGCGGCCCGTCGTCGCGGATGAACTGGCCCCAGCCGAGCCGCGTGAACAGCCGGATGAAGAGCGGGGTCAGGAACAGCGTGAAAGCGAGCGACAACGCCCCGGCGGTCAGCAGTGCTCTCACGCGAACCATTCTCCCAGTCGATCGCCGAGCAGACGCAGACCCGCCGCGTTCGACGATTTCACCAACACCGTGTCGCCCGGGCGCACGGAGGACACGACGAGGTCGAACGCCTCGTCCTGCGTCTCGACGTAGGCGGACTCGCCGTCCCACGACCCCTCGTTGATCGCCGTGATGTGCAGGCGCCGCGCGCCCTGGCCCACGACGACGAGCTGTGAGATGCCGAGCCGCACCGCGAGCAGGCCGATGCGATCGTGCTCTTCGCCCGAGAACTCGCCGAGTTCGCTCATCTCGCCGAGCACGGCGATCGTACGCGTGCCCGGCGCTTTCACCTGCGCGAGCGTCTTCAGGGCCGCCGACATCGAGTCGGGGCTCGCGTTGTAGGCGTCGTTGATGACGGTGATGTCGTCGCGGCCGCCCATGAGCTGCATGCGCCAGCGTTCGGCGAGGGTCACCTGTTCGAGCGCGCCGGCGATCTGCGCGAGCGGCACGCCCAGCGACACGGATGCCGCGATGGTGGCCAGCGCGTTCATGACATGGTGCTCGCCCAGCACGCCGAAGTGCACCTCGGCCGACTCGCCACCGGGGATCGGTCACGGTGAAGTCGGTTCCGCGCGCGTGCGCGCGCACGTGCGTGGCGCGCACGTCGGCCGAGTCGCCGAAGCCCGAACCAGACGACGCTTCGCGGCGGTGAGGTCGGCCATGGGAACGACCCGCGGGTCGTCGGCGTTGAGCACCGCGACGTCGGTGGCCAGCAGGTCGGTGACCATCTCGGACTTGGCGAGCACGGTGCGCTCGATGCCGCCGAACTCCCCGGCGTGGGCGAGGCCGACCTTGAGCACGATGCCGACGTCGGGGCGTGCCATGCGGATGAGCCGTGCGATCTCGCCCACCGCCGACGCGCCCATCTCGGCCACGAGGAACTCGGTGTCTTCGGTGAGCTCGAGCATGGTGATCGGGGCGCCGACCTCGTTGTTGAACGAGGCGCGGGCGGCGACCGTGGGGCCGACCCCCTCGAGCACGGTGCGCAGCAGGTTCTTGGTCGTCGTCTTGCCGTTCGACCCGGTGACGCCGACGATGCGCAGGCGGCCGAGCGCACGCACCCGGCGCACGACCTCGGTCGCGAGGGCGCCGAGCGCGTCGACCGAGTCGGCGACGACCACCTGGGGCACCGGCAGCTCGAGCGGCTGCTCGACGATGAGCAGGGCGGCACCCTGCTCGGCCGCAGCCGGGGCGAAACGATGCCCGTCGTCGAACTCGCCGCGCTTGGCGACGAAGATGCCGCCCTCGGTCGACCTCGCGCGAGTCGGTCGTGACCGTGCCCGAGACGACGGTCTGCGGCGAGGCGTCGGTGCCGTCGAGATGCAGCGCACCGCCCGTGGCCGAGGCGACCTCAGCCATGGTGAGCGCGATCATTCGAGCCACCCCGCATCGCGCAGCGCCTGCTTCGAGTCTTCGCGCGCCGAATAGGGCAGCTTCACGCCGCGAACCTCGTGGTAGTCCTCATGGCCGGGGCCGGCGTACAGAATCGCGTCTCCTTCGTCGGCGAGGGCGAGCGCCGCGCGGAACGCCTGGCGCGGGTCGGCGATCTCGTGGATCTCGCGGTCGGGAACCGCGGCACGGGCGCCCTCGATGAGTGCCGCGCGGATCGCGGCCGGGTCTTCGAACCGCGGATGGAAGTCGGTGATGACGACGACGTCGGCGCCCCGCGCGGCGATCGCGCCCATCTCGGCGCGCTTGGTCGTGTCGCGGTCGCCGTCGGCGCCGAAGACCATGACCACGCGACCCGTGGTGAATCGGCGGATCGCGGCGAGCGTCTGCAGGAACGCGTCGGGGCTGTGGCCGTAGTCGATGTAGACGATCGGCCCGCGGTCGCCGGAGATGCGTTCGGCGCGGCCGGGGATGTAGGCGTCGATGCCGCCGTCGTGCTCGAGCACCTCGGCGATGCGGTCGAGCTCGTAGCCGGCGTCGACGAGCATGACGATCGCGAGGGCCGCGTTCGCGGCCATGTACCAGCCGAGCAGCGGCACGCGCGACTCGAGGCGACGCCCGTCGGCGGCCTCGAGCACGAACGACGTGTAGGCCGCCTCTTCGTCGAGCACGGTGAGGCGCCAGTCGGCCGCGACGTCGGCGCGGGTCGTGAGCGTCGTCACGGGGATGCCGGACTCGGCGGCGAGCCGCTCGCCCCACGCCGAGTCGACCGTGACCACCCCGCGGCGCGCACGCTCGGGCTGGAACAGCTCGAGCTTGGCCTCGAAGTACTCCTCGAGCGTGGCGTAGTCGTCGAGGTGGTCGTGGCTGAGGTTCGTGAAGCCGGCGATGTCGAACACGAGCCCGTCGACGCGGTGGCGCGAGAGCGCCTGGGCCGACACCTCGATGCCGACCGCGCGCACGTCGACCTCGCGCATGCGGGCGAGGAGCGCGTGCAGCTCACTCGCCTCGGGGGTCGTCAACGAGCTGGTGACGGCCTCGTCGCCGATGCGGCGCTCGGCGGTCGACGTGAGCCCGCTGACCACGCCGAGCTGGCGCAGGATGCCGTACAGCAGGTACACGACGCTCGTCTTGCCGTTCGTGCCGGTGACGGCGAAGAGCGTCGCCGGGTTCTCGGCCGTGCGGTGGATCCACGCGGCGACATCGCCGAGCGACGCCCGAGCGTCGGCCGTCACGAGGATCGGCAGACCGGCGTCGGCCGCGAGAGCGGCACCGGCCTCATCGGTGAGCAGCGCCACCGCGCCCGCCTGGCGGGCGGCCCCGGCGAACTGCGCTCCGTGCGCGTTGCGGCCGGGGACACCCACGTAGAGGTCGCCCGGGAGCGCCGCCGACGACGACAGGCCGACGCCCGTGACCTCGAGGTCGCCGAGCTCGCCGCGCGCATCGAACCCGAACTCCTCGGCGAGGCCGCGGAGCGATCGTGGGTTCGGGTGCTGCGGCCGGAGGGCCGTGGGAGGCGATCCGGTCACGAACCCAACTTTCTCACCAGGTGGCTGGCAGTTCAGGCGCCGGGGCGCCGGATGGAACGGTCCGATACTTCTTCAGCACCTGGCTCATCACCTCTTGGAAGACGGGCGCGGATGCGGCGGACGAATTCATCTTAACGGGATTCATGATGCTGACCGAAACGACGAACTCCGGGTCATCCGCCGGGGCGAAGCCCGAAACCGACACGAGGTAGCCGCTCAGGTAGCCGCCCTGGCCGTCGGGCACCTGCGCGGTTCCGGTCTTCGCCGCCACGCGATAGCCGGGGATCTCCCACTTGTCGGCGAGCCAGCCCTCTGCGTACACGCGCTCGAGCATCGCGGTCGTCTCGTCGGCGGCCTTCTCGGAGACGACGCGCGAACCCTCGGACACGGCCTTCGTCGTCTCGCCGTCGGCCGTGCTGCAGCCGTCGACGAGCGACACCGGCATGCGCACGCCGCCGTTCGCGAGCGTCTGGTACACGCTCGCGATCTGCACGGCGGTCGTGGTGAGGCCCTGGCCGAACATCGTCGCGTACTTGGTCTGGTTGTCCCACGCCTCGGGGCCGCCGTGCAGGTCGCCCGTCTCCTCGCCCGAGAAGCCCACCTCGGTGCGTTCGCCGAGCCCGAACTTCAGCATGTCGTCGTAGCGCTGCTGGTCGGTGAGCCGCTCGCCGAACATCGACATGCCCGTGTTCGACGAGTCGATGAGCACGCCGGTGAGGGTGTACGGAGTGGGGCCGTGGAAGAAGCTGTCGTTGATGTTGGCGCCGTTCGGCGGCAGGTACCGGTAGTCGGCGGTGATCCGGCTGAGCGGGTCGCCCTTGCCGGCGTTGATGACGGATGCCGCGGTGAGGGCCTTGAACGTCGAGCCCGGGCTCGAACGGCGCGGTGAACGTCCGCGAACCGCGGTCGCCCTCTGCCGTCGCGGCGGGATCGTTGGGGTCGATCGTGGGAACATCGGCGACGGCGAGCAACCGGCCCGTCTTCGCCTCCATGACGGTGACCGTCGCCCAGTCGGCGCCGACGGCCCGGCGCTGCTCCTCGGCGATGCGCTGCACGAAGAACTGCAGGTCGGCATCGATCGTGAGCTGCAGCGTGCCGCCGTCGCGGGCTTCCTTGTGCACCACCTCGCTGCCCGGAATCCGCACCCAGTCCTTGAGGCTGTGCAGGTAGCTCACCTCGCCGTCTTCGCTCGCGAGGCAGTCGTTCTCGGAGAGCTCGAGCCCCGCGAGCGGCTCGCCGTCGTCGTCGCGCAGGAATCCGAGCAGGTTGCCGCCGACGGCGCCGTTGGGATAGCGGCGGCTCGGGTGCTCGTAGGGAACGACCCAGGGGATGTCGAGCGCCTTCACCGCCTCGTAGGTGGCCGTGTCGACCAGCTTCGCGACGAAGGCGAAGTCGGAATCGGCGTTCTCGGCGAGGGCGGCCGCGATGATGCCCTGCACCTGGTCGCCGGTGAGCCCGATCACCGCGCCGAGCTCGGCTGCGACCTGCTCGAGCGGCACGTCGACCTCGATGGTCTTGTCGGGATCGGCGGGATCGGGCTGCTCTCGGGTGACCGGGCCCTTCATCGCCTGCTTCGGCGACAGCGCGATGTCGTACCGCATGACCGTGTCGGCGAGCACCTGGCCGGCGGCGTCGACGATGTCGCCGCGCGCGCCGTAGACCGTCACGGGAACCGATCTCGCGTCTTGGGCCTGCACGTTCAGCTCGGACGCCCGCACGATCTGGACGTCGACGAGCTTCACGACGAACACGCCGACCAGTACGACCATCACGACTGCGAAGACGAGGATCCGCCGCATCGGGTACCGGCTGGTTCGGTTCATCCGCTTCAGGTTCCTTGCTCGTCGGGCTCGTGCTCGTTCTCTGTCGTCAGTGCGTCGCGGGAGTCGGCAGTGCGCCGTCGACCGGTGGCGGTGCCGGCGCCTGGGCGGGAATGGCCCCGCCCGCATTGCCGGCCGCACCCGGCGTGTTCCCCTGCGTCGGAGTCTCCCCCGTCTGCTGCTCGGTGACGAGCGGCACGCCGTCGATCAGCGCATTCGGAACGAGCGGCGCGGTCGACCGGGCGGCGCCGTCGGCTGCAGACGGCTGGCCGAGCACGGCGCCGTCGGAGAGCCGCAGGTACACCGGGTCGGCGTTCGGCACCATGCCCAGCGCCTCGGCGTTCGCCGCGAGGTACTGCGGCGACTGCACGCGGTCGAGGTCTTCACGCAGCTGCTGCTCCTGTCGCGCGAGCTTCGACTGCGCGATCTGGAACGCATCGACCTCGTAGGCGCCCTGCGTCACGGCGATCGAGAGCAGCATCTGGGCCACGATGATCATCGCGACGCCCGCGACGGCGATGATCGCGTAGGCGAGACGCGGTTTCGCGCGTCGGGCGACCTCGGAAGCCGGGACGGAGGACGCGCAGGCGGTCGATCGCCCGCCGCGGCGCCGGGATGGATTGGGCCGGCAATGCACTCATGACGGCCTCCTCACTCGTTCTGCGGCGCGCAGTCGCACGGGTTTCGCACGCGGGTTCTCCGCCTGCTCGGTCTCGCTCGCGAGCTCGGCACCCCGCACGAGGAGCCTGAACTGCGGGCGGTGCTCGGGCAGCTCCATCGGCAGCCCCGCGGGTGCCGTCGAGCTCGACGCGGCCTGCAGCGCGCGCTTGACGATGCGGTCCTCGAGCGACTGGTAGGCGAGGACGACGATGCGGCCGCCGACGGCGATGGTGTCGAGGGCCGCCGGCATCGCCTGCTCGAGCACCGTGAGCTCTTCGTTCACCTCGATGCGCAACGCCTGGAACACGCGCTTGGCGGGGTGGCCCTGCCGCTGCACCGCCATGGGCGTCGCCGCCTGGATCACGGCCACGAGCTCGGCCGAGCGCGTGATCGGGGCTTCGGCCCTGGCCCGCACGATCGCGCGGGCGTAGCGGGCCGCGAGCTTCTCTTCGCCGTAGTCGAGGAAGATGCGTCGCAGTTCGTCTTCGGTCGACTCGGCGACGACGTCGGCGGCGGTGCGCCCGCTCGTCGAGTCCATGCGCATGTCGAGCGGCGCGTCCTTCGAGTAGGCGAACCCGCGCTCGGCGCGATCGAGCTGCAGCGATGACACGCCCAGGTCGAAGAGCACGCCCTGCACCTCGCGGAACCCCTCGGACCGCACGGCGCGCGCGATGCCGTCGTAGACCGTGTGCACGAACCGGGCCCGGTCGCCGTACTTCGCGAGGCGCTCGCGGGCGATGCCGAGCGCGTCGGTGTCGCGATCGAGGCCGATGACGGTGAGGTTCGGGAAGCGCTCGAGGAAGGCGGCCGCGTGCCCGCCCATGCCGAGCGTGGCGTCGACGAGCACGGCACCGTCGGCCGAGATGGCGGGTGCCAGCAGTTCGAGCGTGCGCTCGAGCATCACCGGGGTGTGGATGCGTTCGATGTCCATGATTCCGCCTTGTCTTCGTGGGCCTCGGGTCCCGATCCCCATCCGTTCGTCCTGATGCGGGGAAGTGCACCAGGCCCGGCCGGCTGGGAGTCGGGGCCCGAGGATCAGAAGAGCCCGGGGATCACCTCCTCCGCCGTTTCCGCGAAGGCCGCCTCCTGCTCGGCGAGGTAGCTGTGCCACGCCGCCGCATCCCAGATCTCCACCCTGCTGCCGGCGCCGATGACCGTGAGGTCCCGGTCGAGCCCCGCGTAGCCGCGGAGATTGGCCGGGATGGTGACCCGATGCTGCTTGTCGGGGGTCTCCGCGGACGCCCCCGAGAGGAAGACGCGCATGTAGTCGCGCGCCTGCTTGCTCGTCACCGGGGCTTGGCGGATCTTGTCGCTCATGCTCTCGAACTCGCGTGCGCTGAACACGTAGAGACAGCGCTCCTGCCCCCGCGTGAGCACGAGTCCGCTCGAGAGCTCGTCCCGGTACTTCGCCGGAAGAATGACGCGGCCCTTCTCATCGAGCTTCGGCTCGTAGGTCCCGAGGAACACCGCACCACCCCCTTTCCTCCGGCCAGGATCCAGGTAGGCCCCACTTTACTCCACATCCATCCACGGATCAACGACATTCGCTCGTTTTCGTTGGAGCTGGCGGCACGAGAAGGCCCGTGAATTCAAGGAATTCAGCCCGTGGAGCGGAGTGGAGGGATTTCGCTGAGAATGCGGTGAGAACGCGATCGGTCACCACCGATGCGACCGACGGATGCCCCGCGCCCCGCATTCCCGCGGTCGAATGCAGCGGCGCAGACGACGAAACGGGCCGATCAGACGATCGACCCGTTCAGGTGGTGCGAAGTGGAGGACGTCGGGTGGTGCGAGGTGGAGGGAATGCGAAACGGGCCGATCAGACGATCGACCCGTTCAGGTGTTGCGAAGCGGAGGACCTACTCGCGGCCCTCCTGGCGGCGATCCCACCGCTCGTTCATGCGGTCCATGAATCCGCCGCCGGAGCGACGCTTGCCCTGCGGCGCCGACCCCTCGCTCGGCGCGGGCGCGGCGGCACCGCTCTTGCCGGGGGTGATGGCGATGAGCACACCGGCGAACATGAGCGCGAAGCCGACGATGCCGATGATGAGGATGTTGCAGTGCGACGCCCGCGATGAGCGCGCCGACACCGGCGACGGCGAGCAGAACGCCGAGCACGATCGCGCGGTAGTTGGGTCGACGACCACGTACCCCGCCGACCGCGTGCACGAAGTCGGCATCGTTGCGGTAGAGGTTGCGCTCCATCTCCTCGAGAAGACGTTGCTCCTGCTCTGAAAGCGGCATCTCATTCCCCTCAGGCTCGGGATCGACGCATCCGAGTCCATTCTAGCCCCGCCTCGCCTCGGTAGGCTAGGCGGGTGGCTCATGGTTCCCGTCTGGTCGATCTGGTGCACGAACGCATCGAGGAGTTCCTCGCCGAACGTACCTCCATTCTCCGCTCGATCAGCCCCGACCTCGACCCGCTCGACGGGTTCTCACGGCGGTTTCTCAGCGGTGGCAAGCGCTTCCGGGCGCTGTTCTGCTATTGGGGCTGGCAGGGGGTGCGCGCGCACGCGTTCGACCCGTTCGAACCCGATGGCGCAGACGATCGCCTCCCCGTCGTCTCGGCGGCCGCCGCACTCGAGCTCTTCCACGCCGCGGCGCTCGTGCACGACGACATCATCGACCGCTCCGACACCCGCCGCGGCGCGCCGTCGGCGCACCGACTCTTCGAGGGCCTGCACGCCGAGAGCGGCTGGGCCGGCGACGCGGCCGAGTTCGGCACCGATGCCGCCATCCTGCTCGGCGACCTGCTGCTCGGCTGGAGCGACGAACTGCTCGAC
Organism: uncultured Actinomycetota bacterium; assembly: GCA_963836825.1. GTDB lineage: Bacteria > Actinomycetota > Actinomycetes > Actinomycetales > Microbacteriaceae > Agromyces. The sequence goes on along the minus strand of CAWILI010000031.1, from coordinate 62,494 downwards.
GAAGGACTCGACCCGCTCGCCGACCGCCGTGCCGCCCGGGCGGCGCGCGCGGAGTACATGCGCATGCGCACCGAGGTGACCGCCGGTCAGTACCTCGACATCCTCGAAGAGCGCGCCTGGCTCACGAAGCCCGCAGACGAGCAGCGATTGCGCGCCGAGCGCGTCATCACGTTCAAGTCGGCGAAGTACAGCATCGAGGCGCCGCTGCTCATCGGCGCCGCCATCGCGGGCGCGTCCGCCGCCCAGCTCGAGGCCCTGCGCCGATTCGGGCTCCCCCTCGGCATCGCCTACCAGCTGCGCGACGACCTGCTCGGCGTCTTCGGCGACCCCGAGGTCACCGGCAAGCCGAGCGGCGACGATCTTCGCGAGGGCAAGCGCACGATGCTCGTCGCCATCGCCCGCGAGCGACTCGCGCCGGGGCAGCGCCGACTGCTCGACGAACTGCTCGGCGACGCCGGGCTCACCGCAGAGCAGGTGCACATGCTGCAACGCACCATCGCCGAGTGCGGAGCGGTCGACGAGGTCGAGCGCATGATCGCCGACAACGTGGCGCGCGCGACCACGGCGCTCGCCGACGCACCGCTCAACCGCGCCGCGCGCGACGAACTCGGCGAGCTCGCCAAGACGGTGACCCGGCGCGCCTACTGAGCCACGGGCGCCCGGCGCCGACCCGAGTCGGAGTCGCGGGTCGGGTCAGGCGAGCGCCTGGGCCACGCGACGCACCTCGGCCTTGCGACCGGCGCGCAGCGCGGCGATCGGCGTCGTGCCCAGGCTGTCTTCTTCGGCGAGGAACCAGTCGAGCGCCTCGGCATCGCTGAACCCGGCATCGGCGAGCACGATCGCCGTGCCGTAGAGCTCGGGCACCGGCACGTCGTCGCGCAGGAAGATCGACGGCACCTTCAGCACGCCGTCGACACGCGCGGCGAGCAGGTGTCGGTCGTCGATGAGTCGGCGAATGCGGCTGGGGCTCTGCCCCGTCAGCTCGACGAGGTCGGGAACAGTCAGCCAGGTGGTCTCGGCGGCATCGGTCACGAAACCAAGATTGCCATGTCGGATGCCGCGACGAAAGCATTCGCGCGTCGAGTCGTCGCTCACCCGCGCGGGAGTTTGACTGACCCCACCTCGTGTGCGACCGTGACGCGAAGGGCCGATGTGCGCATCGGTGAAGGGGGCACCATGGTCGACCAGGTCGACAGCGTCGGGGGGCGCACGACGAACGACGACGTGCAGCGGCGACGCCGGCCACGCGGCATCCGTGGCGCGCTCGCGCTGCCGCTCGCGATCGTGAGCACGATCGCGGTGACCCTCGGCATCGCCCAACCCGCCGAGGCCGCGACGCATCAGGTCAAGCGCCAGCCGAAGGCGAAGGCGCAGACGGGCGGGGCCACGCGGGCGTCGAGCGTCGCGACGGCAGCGGTGCCGGCCGAGATCGTGGTCGCCGACGGCGACACGGTGAGCGGCATCGCCGAGCGCTACGGGCTCTCGACGGCCGAGGTGCTCGCCCACAACGGACTCAGCTGGTCGAGCCTGATCTTCCCGGGCCAGCGGCTCGCCCTGCCGGGCGGCACGTCGCACACCGTTGCACCGCCGCCGAGCCCCGCGGCCGAGATCGCGAAGCACACCGTCGTGGCCGGCGACACCATGAGCGGGATCGCCGCCCAGCACGGACTCGACCTCGACGTGGTGCTGCGGGCCAACGGACTCGGAAGGCAGTCGCTCATCTTCCCGGGCGAGACGATCGTGCTGCCGTCGACGGCGGCGGATCCGGTCGGTCGAGGCACCGCCCGCCCCGTCGCAGCCGGTGACGGCCGCCGAAACGCACGTCGTCGTCGCGGGCGACACGCTGTGGGACCTGGCCGAACGCCACGATGTCGCGGTCTCGCAGTTCATCGAGGCGAACGGGCTCGACAGCGCGGGCACCATCCACCCCGGCCAGACGCTCACCATTCCGAAGCCGGTCGCCGTGCTGCCGGTGGCGTCGGTGAGCGTGCAGCTGACCGACGAGATGCGCGCGAACGCCGTCATCATCGTCGAGACGGGGCGTCGCCTCGGCGTGCCCGACCAGGGCATCGTCGTGGCGCTCGCCGCAGCAGCGCAGGAGTCGAGCCTGAGGAACCTCCACCGAGGCGATCTCGACTCGCAGGGCCTCTTCCAGCAGCGTCCGAGCGAGGGCTGGGGAACCATCGACGAGGTGCTCGATCCGGTGCGCGCGACCACGGCGTTCTACGGCGGCGAGTCCAACCCCAATCCCGGACGCACCCGTGGACTGCTCGACATCGTGGGCTGGGAGTCCATGACGGTCACCGAGGCCGCCCAGGCGGTGCAGCTGAGCGCGCACCCCGACCACTACGCCAAGTGGGAGGTCTCGGCACGGGCCTGGCTCGCCGAGCTCGGCTGACGCATCACGATGGCGTTGCGATCGGGATGCCGTCGGCGTTTGCAACGGCCTCGGCATATGGACTTTCGTAGACTTCACACGTGACCACCGCGCCCGCCGACCCCATGATCGGCCGTCTGATCGACGGTCGCTATCAGGTGCGCTCGCGGATCGCGCGCGGCGGCATGGCCACGGTGTACCTCGCGACCGACCTGCGTCTCGAGCGGCGGGTGGCGCTGAAGATCATGCACGGCCACCTCGCCGACGACAACACGTTCAAGACCCGCTTCGTGCAAGAGGCCCGGTCGGCCGCGCGTCTGGCCCATCCCAATGTCGTGAACGTGTTCGACCAGGGTCAAGACGCCGACATGGCGTACCTGGTCATGGAGTACCTGCCGGGCATCACGCTGCGCGACCTGCTGAAGGACTACAAGCGCCTCACCGCCGAGCAGACGGTCGACATCATGGACGCGGTGCTGTCGGGGCTCGCTGCCGCGCACAAGGCGGGCATCGTGCACCGCGACGTCAAGCCAGAGAACGTGCTGCTCGCCGACGACGGCCGAATCAAGCTCAGCGACTTCGGACTCGCTCGGGCGGCGAGCGCCAACACGGCCGCCGGGCAGGCGCTGCTCGGCACCATCGCCTACCTCTCCCCCGAGCTCGTCACCCGCGGCGTCGCCGATGCCCGCAGCGACATATACGCGGTCGGCATCATGATGTACGAGATGCTCACCGGCGAGCAGCCGTACGTCGGCGAAGCGCCGATGCAGATCGCCTACCAGCACGCCAACGACTCGGTGCCGGCCCCGAGTTCGAAGAATCCGGCCGTACCCGCCGAGATCGACGAGCTCGTCGCCTGGGCGACGTCGCGCGACCCCGACGAACGGCCCCGCGACGCGCGGGAGCTGCTCGACCGCCTGCGCGAGATCGAGCCGGGAATCCGGGCGTCCCACCTCCCGCTCACCACGCAGGCCACGATGGTGCTCCCCGACGTCTCGGCCATGACCGCCGGCGCGACGGCCGAGACGCACGTGCTGGGCGGCGCCCCGCTCGTCGCCACCGCCACCCACGAGGCATCCGTCGACGACACCGCGGCCCTCTCGACGAGCGCCGCCCGCCGCCGCCGCCGCGGATACTGGCTCTTCGCGCTCGTGCTGCTGCTCACCGGCCTCGCCGCCGGAACCGGATGGTACTTCGGCGCCGGCCCCGGCTCGTTCACCGCCGTGCCGATCACGTCGACGCTCACGCCCGAGGCCGCCACGGCGGTGCTCGAAGACGCCGGATTCGTCGTCGAGCCGTCATCGCGCACCGATCCCGTGGTGCCGCAGGGTCAGGTCGCCGACACCGACCCGCCCGGCGGCAGCCAGGCGCCGCGCGGCTCGACCGTCACGCTCTTCGTGTCCGAAGGACCCCAGATCCTCGACGTCCCCACGGTCATCGGCATGCCCGAGGCCGAAGCTCGCGAGGCGCTCGCCGCGTTCAGCGTCGCCGAGACCGCGACGCAGCAGTTCTCGCCCGATGTCGAGCCCGGCTCGGTGGTCGCTGCGCTCGACGCCGACGGCGCGGCGCTCGGCGCCACCTATCCCGAACGCGGCGCGATCACGCTCGTGGTCTCGGTCGGACCGGTTCCGCCGGTCGAAGGGCTTCCCGGTGGCGAGGCCCAGGCGAAGCTCGAGGCGGTCAACCTGGTCGTCGAGTACAAGGATCGCCGTGTTCGACAACGAGGTCCCGAAAGACAACGTCGTCACCGCCGAGTGGACGAAGGATCCGATGCGGCCCGGCGACACCGTCATCCTCACGCTGTCGAAGGGCGCCGATCTCGTCACCGTTCCGAACGTCGTCGGAAAGAACATGGCCGAGGCGATCGAGCTGATCGAAGCGGCGGGGCTCGTGGCCAGCTGGGAGCTGCCCGACCTCTTCCTGCCGGTTGCGACGGTGCAGTCGCAGGAGCCTGCGGGCGACACCCAGGCGGTCCGCAACAGCACGGTTCGGATCGTCGGTTCACTCACGCTCTGATCGGACGACCGGCAGCACCCCGTCGGCGACGCCGATCTCGCGATGCGCTCCGACGCCGGGACGAACCGATGGGTGGGGCGCGCTCAGCGGCCCCACCCATCAGGTTCAGCGGGCGGCGAGCTCCTCTGCGACGAGGAACGCCAGCTCGAGCGACTGCATGTGGTTCAGGCGAGGGTCGCACAGCGACTCGTAGCGGGTCGCCAGCGTCGCCTCGTCGATGTGCTCGGAGCCGCCGAGGCACTCGGTGACGTCGTCGCCGGTGAGCTCGACGTGGATGCCGCCCGGGTGCGTGCCGGCCGCGCGGTGCGCCTCGAAGAAGCCCTTGACCTCGTCGACGACGTCGTCGAAGCGACGCGTCTTGTAGCCGTTGGGCGTCGTGATGCCGTTGCCGTGCATCGGGTCGGTGACCCACAGCGGGTTGGCATCGCTCGCCTTGATCGCCTCGAGCAGCGGGGGCAGCGCGTCGCGGATCTTGCCGGCACCCATGCGGGTGATGAACGTCAGGCGACCGGGCTCGCGATTCGGGTCGAGCTTCTCGACGAGCTCGAGCATGACCTCGGGCGTCGTCGTCGGGCCGAGCTTCACGCCGATCGGGATTGCGCACCCGCGACAGGAAGTCGACGTGCGCGCCGTCGAGCTCGCGCGTGCGCTCGCCGATCCAGATGAAGTGGCTCGAGGTGTACGTACGGCGTGCCGGTGCGCGAGTCGATGCGCGTCATCGGGCGCTCGTAGTCCATGAGCAGGCCCTCGTGGCCCGTGTAGAACTCGGTGTGCTTCAGCGCCTCGAAGTCGGCGCCGCAGGCATCCATGAACTTGACGGCGCGATCGATCTCGCGCGCCAGCGACTCGTAGCGCGCGTTCGCCGGGTTCTGGGCGAAGCCCTGATTCCACGAGTGCACCTGGCGCAGGTCGGCGAACCCGCCCTGCGTGAACGCACGGATGAGGTTCAGCGTCGACGCGGCCGTGTGGTAGCCGCGGATCAGCCGCTGCGGATCGGCCGCGCGGGACTCGGGCGTGAAGTCGTAGCCGTTGACGATGTCGCCGCGGTAGGCCGGGCAGCGTCACGTCGCCGCGCGTCTCGGAGTCGCTCGAGCGCGGCTTGGCGAACTGGCCGGCCATTCGGCCCATCTTCACGACGGGCATCGAGGCGCCGTAGGTGAGCACGACGGCCATCTGCAGCACCGTCTTCACGCGGTTGCGGATCTGGTCGGCCGTGGCGCCCGCGAAGGTCTCGGCGCAGTCGCCGCCCTGCAGCAGGAACGCCTCACCGCGCGACGCTGCGGCGAGGCGCGCGCGCATCGTGTCGACCTCGCCCGCGAAGACGAGCGGCGGCAGGGTTGCGAGCTCGGCGGATGCCGCGTGCGCGGCCTCGGGGTCGGGCCAGCTGCGGCTGCTGCTTGATCGGCAGCGTTCGCCAATAGTCGAGCCCCGCGATCACGGAGGGATCTGCGAAGACGACGGGCTCGGCGAGCTGTACCACGGGAGTGTCCTGGAGGGTCGGGCGCGACGTGCGCCGGGAAACGGAACGGCGACGCACGTCGCGCCGCCGCCATTCGAGCCTATCGCGACTGCGAGGCCCGTTGCTCCTTGACCGAACTCGCGTAGACGTCGACGTACTCCTGGCCGCTGAGGCCGCGCAGCTCGGTACACGAGCTCGTCGGTGACCGAGCGCAGCACGAACCGGTCGCCCTCCATGCCCTCGAAACGCGTGAAGTCGATCGGTTCGCCGATGATGATGCCGATGCGGCGCACCTTCGGGAGGCGCGTGCCGATCGGCATCACGTGCTCGGTGCCGATCATCGCGACCGGGACGACGGGAACGCCCGACTCGAGCACCATGCGCGCGACGCCGGTGCGACCGCGGTAGAGCTTGCCGTCGGGGCTGCGGGTGCCCTCGGGGTAGATGCCGAGGATGCTGCCCTCGGCGAGCACCTTGAGGCCCGTGTTGAGCGACGCCTCGGAGGCCTTGCCGCCCGAGCGGTCGATGGGCAGCTGCCCGGCCGCCTGGAAGAACACGCGGGTCGCCCACCCCTTCAGCCCCTTGCCGGTGAAGTACTCGCTCTTGGCGAGGAAGACGACCGGCCGCGGCAACGACGAGCGGCAGGAAGATCGAGTCGATGAACGACAGGTGGTTCGACGCGAGCACGACGGCGCCGGACTTCGGCACGTTCTCGAGGCCGACGATCCACGGCCGGAAGATCGAGAGCAGGATCGGACCGACCACGAGGTGCTTCATGATCCAGTAGAACACCGTGCGTTCCCTTCCCCGTGACGCAACACCTCAGCCTAGCGTCAGCGCGTCACGCGTGCTCGACGACCCACACTCGCGCGAGGTCGGCCGCGCCGACCACACCCGCGTCGTTCACGAGCTCGGCGATGACGAAGTCGGGCTCGGGGTGGTACCCGCGGGCGGGGAGGTGCTCGGCATACGCCTCGCGGATCGGCTCGAGCAGCAGCTCGCCGGCCTCGGCGACTCCTCCGCCGAAGACGAACCGCTGCGGGTCGAGGACCGCCGAGAGACTCGCTGCGGCCTGGCCGAGCCAGTGACCGAGCTGGCGCAGGGCGGTCAGCGCACCCGGGTCGCCGGCCATCATGAGCGACCCGACGAGGCGCCCGTCGAGGGCGCCGTGCTCGTCGCGGGCCTGGGCGAGCGCGCGCCCGACTCCCGCCGGCATCGGCGACCTCGTTCGCCATGCGCAGCAGTGCGCGTCCGGAACCGTACTGCTCGAGGCATCCGCGCTGCCCGCAACCGCACGCGAGCCCGTCGGGGACGACGCGCATGTGGCCGAGCTCGGCGCCCGCGCCGAAGCCGCCGCGGAACAGGCGGTCGCCGGCCACGACGGCGCCGCCGACGCCGGTGCCGATCGTGAGCATGACCATGTCGCTGACCATTCGGCCGGCGCCGAAGCGGAACTCCGCCCAGCCGGCGGCGTTGGCGTCGTTGTCGACGACGACGGCCTTGCCGACGCGGGCCTCGAGCTTCTCGCGGAACGGCTCGTTGCGCCAGTCGATGTTCGGGGCGTAGTAGACCGTCGACTGGGCGGCGTCGATGAACCCGGCGGCGGCGACGCCGACCGCGGCAACCTCCTCGTCGGCCGCGAGCGAGGTGATCATGGCGACCACGGCGTCCTCGAGCTTCGCCACGTCGCCTGCGGGGGTCGGGACGCGCTCGCTGCGCACGATCGCGCCGAGCTCGTCGACGACTGCACCGGCGATCTTCGTCCCGCCGATGTCGATACCGATCGCGTGCACCCGTGGAGCCGCCTTTCAGGGGAGGATGAGGCAGAGGCATGCTCGGGCCGACGGCCACGCGAGCAACCACTAGAGTGTAAACGACCCCACCGCCGAGGCCGCGCACGACCCGACCACGGCGCGACACGCCCGGTGCCGAAGGAGCTACCGTGATCGAATTCTCCACGCCAGCCGTGGTCGCCCCAGACCCCGAGGCGAACGCCACCGACCTGCTCGTCGACCGCGTCGCTGCGACTCCCGACCTGGTGCTGTTCTCGCTTCCCACCGCCGACGGCGGCTGGTCCCCCGTCACGACCCGTGAGTTCTACGACCAGGTCATCGCACTCGCCAAGGGCCTCGTCGCCGCCGGCATCCAGCCGGGCGACAAGATCGGCCTCATGTGCAAGACGCGCTACGAGTGGACGCTCATCGACTTCGCGACGTGGTTCGCCGGCGCGGTGCTCGTGCCCGTCTACGAGACGAGCTCGCCCGCGCAGGTGCGGTGGAACCTCAGCGACTCGGGCGCCATCGCGATCATCCTCGAGACCGCCGACCACTTCGCGCGCTTCGACGAGGTGCACCCCGACCTCCCCGTCGATCCGCAACGCCTGGCAGATCGACCTCGGCGACCTCGACAAGCTCGCCGCCGCCGGCACCGACGTGCCCGACGACGAGATCGAGCGCCGCCGCAACCTCGCCGTCGGCTCCGACATCGCGACGCTCATCTACACCTCGGGCTCCACCGGCAAGCCCAAGGGCTGCGTGCTCACGCACTCGAACTTCGTCGAGCTCTGCCGCAACTCCGCCGTCGCGCTCAAGGAGGTCGTGGCCGAACCCGGCGCATCGACGCTGCTCTTCATCACCACCGCGCACATCTTCGCGCGCTTCATCGCCGTGCTGTCGGTGCACGCCGGCGTGCGCGTCGGCCACCAGCCCGACACGAAGCAGCTGCTGCCCTCGCTCGGCAGCTTCAAGCCCACGTTCCTCCTCGCGGTGCCGCGCGTGTTCGAGAAGGTCTACAACGTCTCCGAGCAGAAGGCCGAGGCCGGCGGCAAGGGCAAGATCTTCCGCGCCGCCGCCGACGCCGCCGTCGAGCACTCGACGCTGCTCGAGGAGGGCAAGAAGGTCCCGTTCGGCCTGAAGGTCAAGTTCGCCCTGTTCGACCGGCTCGTCTACGCGAAGCTGCGCACCGCCATGGGCGGCAACGTCAAGTACGCCGTCTCGGGTTCAGCCCCGCTCGGGCCCCGCCTCGGCCACTTCTACCACTCGCTCGGCATCACGATCCTCGAGGGCTACGGCCTCACCGAGACCACGGCGCCGGCCACGGTGAACCTCGCGACGAAGTCGAAGATCGGCACTGTCGGCCCGACCCTTCCGGGCGTCTCGGTGCGCCTCGCCGACGACGGCGAGATCCAGGTCAAGGGCATCGACGTCTTCAAGGAGTACTGGAAGAACCCCGAGGCGACCGCCGAGTCGTTCGACGGCGACTGGTTCAAGACCGGCGACATCGGTTCGTTCGACGACGACGGCTTCCTCACGATCACCGGTCGCAAGAAGGAGATCATCGTCACGGCGGGCGGCAAGAACGTCTCGCCGGCGGCGCTCGAAGACCCGATCCGCGCGAACCCGCTCGTGGGCCAGGTCGTCGTCGTCGGCGACAAGAAGCCCTTCATCTCGGCGCTCATCACGCTCGACCCCGAGATGCTGCCCGTGTGGCTCAACAACAACGGCGAAGACGCGGGCATGTCGCTCGACGAGGCCGCCTCGAACCCGGCGGTGAACGCCGAGGTGCAGCGCGCGATCGACGCGGCCAACGAGACCGTCTCGCGTGCGGAGTCGATCCGCAAGTTCACGATCCTCACCGACCGAGTTCACCGAGGCGAGCGGACACCTCACGCCGAAGATGAGCATCAAGCGCAACGTCATCCTCGAGGACTTCTCGCCGCACGTCGAGGCGATGTACTCGGGCGCGCCGGCCACCGAGGGTCACTCGATCGTGAGCTGACCGATCGAACGCACGACGGGGCTCCGCGGATTGTTCCGCGGAGCCCCGTTTCGTCTGATGATCGGTGCGCACCTTTCGGCGAGCGTCAGAACCAGTCGGACTCCCGCACGGCCTTCATCGCGAGCCGACGCTCGTCTTTCTCGAGCCGGTCGAGGTAGAGCATTCCGTCGAGGTGGTCGACCTCGTGCTGCAGCGCCTGCGCCATGAGCCCCTCGCCCGCCAGCTCGATCTCGTTGCCGTCGAGGTCGATGCCGCGAACACGCGCGAAGGGAAACCGCGGAGTCTTGTGCCAGAGGCCGGGCACCGACAGGCACCCCTCGTCGATCAGTTGCTTCTCGCCCGAGACCTCGACGATCTCGGGATTCAGGATGTAGCCGACGTCGCCGTCGACGTTGTAGCTGAAGGCGCGCAGGTTCACCCCGATCTGCGACGCAGCGACTCCTGCGCGCCCGGGAAGTCGCACGCTGTCGACCAGGTCGGCCACGAGCGCGCGCACGCGATCGTCGACCTGTTCGACGGGGGCTGAGACGGTCTTCAAGACGGGGTCGCCGAACAGGCGAATGGGACGTTCCGGCAATTGCGCTCCGATCAGTGCCCGCGCTCGGCGGGCAGGCCTTCCACCACGAGGGCGGCGAGTTCTCGCGCCGCGTGCTGGGTGACGGGGCGGAGTTCCTTCCAGTTCACCACGGAACCGGCGGCGAGCTGGGGGTCGTATGGAATGCGCACGATCTCGCGGACGCGTGACTGGAAGTGCGCCTCGATCTCGTCGACCTTCACGAGGTGCGTGCCCTGCGTGGCGAGGTTGATCGCGACGACGGCGTTGCGCACGAGCTCGCCGAAGCCGTTCGCCTCGAGCCAGGTGAGGGTCTCGGACGCGAGTCGGGCCTCGTCGACGCTGCCGCCCGAGACGATGACGATCGAGTCGGCCCGCTGCAGCGTCGCGCGCATGACCGAGTGCACGATGCCCGTGCCGCAGTCGGTGAGCACGAGCGAGTAGTACCGTGCGGCGAGACCCGCGACGACGTTGTAGTCGTTGTCGTCGAACGCCTCGGAGAGCGTGGGGTCGGTGTCGGAGGCGAGGATGTCGAGGCGCGTCTCGTCGCGGGAGACGTACTTCGAGAAGTCGGTGTAGCCGCCGATCGACGAGGCCTTCACGACGACGTCGCGCACGGTCTCGCGAGTCTGCCGGTCGACGCGCTCGGCGAGCGTGCCGCGGTCGGGGTTGGCGTCGATCGCGATGATGCGGTCGTCGCGGGCGTCGGCCAGCGCCATGCCGAGCAGCGCGGTGATCGTCGTCTTGCCGACGCCGCCCTTGCGCGTGAGCACCGGCACGAACCTCGCACCGCCCTCGAACCGCTTCTGGATGCGCTGGCTCAGCGCCTTGTGCGCGCGCACCTTGGCGGAGTCGCCGAGGTTCACGAGGTGCAACGAGGCCTCGTAGACGAAGCGGTTGAGCCCGCCGTGCGGCGCAGGGCGCGTCGTTCGGTTGAGGTCGATCAGACGATCGGGCGTGAGCGATTCGGGCGTCTCGGGCACCGCGGCCGGAACCGGTGCCTCACCCGGGGTCTCGACGACGGCGACCTGGGCGGACGCTTCGTCGCGCAGTCGCTCGCGCCGCGCCCGCGACGCATCGGCCGCGAGCAGCGCACTGTAGGGCGATGCGTCGCGGCGAGCCGCGCTGCGGTACGAGCTGCCGGCGAGGGCGGGTGTGATGACCTCGACCGATCGGGTACCCGATTCGCCGTCGACGAGGGCGGTGGGGTTGACCGAGACGTCGTCGATGGCGACGGCCACCTCGTCTTCGGGCACCTCGCGCACCGGCGCGGGTGGGAGGTCGAGCCTGAGGTTCAGGCTGTCGGACGCCCGCGTCGCCGCGTGCGCCCCGGTCGTCGTCTCGGGTTCACCGTGCTCGGCCGCCGCCGCGTGCCCACCATTGCTTCGGCGTGCGCCGGCTCGGTCTTCGGTCGTGTCGTCAGCCACCGATACCCCTCCTCATCAGCGCCATTACAGGGGACAGCCTATCGTGCACGCACGACGACGAGCAGATCGCCGGCCTCGACCTGCTGCGTCTTGGGGATCGCGACCCGCTCGACGACACCTGCGACGGGCGAGGTGATCGCGGCTTCCATCTTCATCGCCTCGATCGATGCGACGCCCTGGCCGGCGGCGATCTCGGCTCCGACCTCGACCTGCAGCGTGACCACGCCCGAGAACGGCGCGGCGATCTGGCCCGGCTGCGAGGCATCGGCCTTCTCGGCTGCTCTGCTCTCGACGACGATGCCGCGGTCGCGCACGAACACCGGGCGCAGCTGGCCGTTGAGGATGGTCATGACCGTGCGCATGCCCTTGTCGTCGGCCTCGCCGATGGCCTCGAGGCCCGCGTAGAGGCGCACGCCCTTGGCGATCTCGATGACGTGCTCGGAACCGGGACGCAGCCCGTAGAGGTAGTCGACGGTGTCGACCACCGACAGGTCGCCGAAGAGTTCGCGGATCTGCTCGAACTGCCGCGTCGGCGCGGGGAACAGCAGCGCGTTCAGCGTGGCTCGGCGCGTGGTGCTGTCGGCCTCGAGGTCGGCGCGCTGGTCGTCGGTGAGCTCGGTGACCCCGATGCGCACATCGCGCCCCGCCAGCACCTTCGTGCGGAACGGCTCGGGCCAGCCGCCGGGCAGGTCGCCGAGCTCGCCGGCCATGAACCCGATGACCGAGTCGGGCACGTCGTACTTGTCGGGGTTCTCGGCGAAGTCGGCCGGGTCGGCCTTCACCGCGGCGAGATGCAGGGCGAGGTCGCCGACGACCTTCGACGACGGCGTGACCTTCGGCACGCGCCCGAGGATGCGGTCGGCGGCGGCGTACATGTCCTCGATGAGCTCGAAGTCGTCGGCGAGGCCGAGCGCGATCGCCTGCTGGCGCAGGTTCGAGAGCTGACCGCCCGGGATCTCGTGGTGGTACACGCGGCCGGTCGGCCCCGGCAGGCCCGACTCGAACGGCCGGTACAGGCGCCGCACGGCCTCCCAGTAGGGCTCGAGGTCGGCGACCGCGTCGAGCGAGATGCCCGTGTCGCGCGGGGTGTGCGCGAGCGCGGCGACGAGCGACGACGCCGACGGCTGGCTCGTGGTGCCGGCCATCGGTGCGCTCGCGACGTCGACGGCGTCGACGCCGGCGTCGGACGCCGCGAGCAGGGTCGCGAGCTGCCCGCCTGCGGTGTCGTGGGTGTGCAGGTGCACGGGAACGTCGAACCGCTCACGCAGCGCGCCCACGAGGCGTGCGGCCGCCGCAGGTCGCAGGAGCCCGGCCATGTCCTTGATCGCGAGCACGTGCGCGCCCGCCCCGACGATCTGGTCGGCGAGGCGCAGGTAGTAGTCGAGCGTGTAGAGGTCTTCGGCGGGGTCGAGCAGGTCGCCGGTGTAGCACAGCGCGACCTCGGCGATCGAGTGGCCGGTCTCGAGCACGGACTCGATCGCCGGCCGCATCTGCTCGACGTCGTTCAGCGCGTCGAAGATGCGGAAGATGTCGACACCGGTGGCGGATGCCTCGCGCACGAACGCGTCGGTCACCTCGGTGGGGTACGGGGTGTAGCCGACGGTGTTGCGGCCACGCAGCAGCATCTGGATGTTGATGTTCGGCAGGGCCTCGCGGAGCGAGGCGAGCCGCTCCCACGGGTCTTCGCCGAGGAACCGGAGCGCGACGTCGTAGGTGGCGCCGCCCCAGGCCTCGACCGAGAGCAGCTCGGGCGTCATGCGCGCCACGTAGGGCGCGACCGCGACGAGGTCCTTCGTGCGCACGCGCGTCGCCAGCAGCGACTGGTGGGCGTCGCGGAACGTCGTCTCGGTGACGGCGAGCGGGGTCTGGGCCCGCAGCGCGGCGGCGAAGCCGGCCGGGCCGAGCTCGAGCAGGCGCTGGCGCGATCCTGCCGGCGCAGGCTGCGCGAGGTCGAGTGCCGGCAGCTTCTCGACGGGGCTCACGCTGATCGGCGCCGCGCCGTTGGGCTGGTTCACGGTGACGTCGGCGAGCCAGTTGAGGATCTTGGTGCCGCGGTCCTTCGACACGCGGCCGCGCAGCAGCTGCGGGCGCTCGTCGATGAACGAGGTGCTGAGGTCGCCGGCGACGAATGCCGCGTCGTCGAGCACGCCCTGGAGGAAGGGGATGTTGGTCGCGACACCTCGGATGCGGAACTCGGCGAGGGCGCGCTTGGCACGCGCGACCGCTGCCGTGTAGTCGCGGCCGCGGCAGGTGAGCTTCGCGAGCATGGAGTCGAAGTGCGGGCTGATCTGCGCGCCGGGGTTGATGGTGCCGCCGTCGAGGCGGATGCCCGCGCCGCCGGGCGAGCGGTACGTCGTGATCTTGCCGGTGTCGGGGCGGAAGCCGGCCGTGGGGTCTTCGGTCGTGATGCGGCACTGCAGGGCGGCCCCGCGCAGCCGGATGGAATCCTGCGTGAGCCCGAGCTCGGCGAGGGACTCCCCCGCGGCGATGCGCATCTGCGACACGACGAGGTCGACGTCGGTGACCTCTTCGGTCACGGTGTGCTCGACCTGGATGCGGGGGTTCATCTCGATGAACACGTGCTGGCCGGCGCGTTCGCCCACCGTGTCGAGCAGGAACTCGACCGTGCCGGCGTTCACGTAGCCGATCGAGCGCGCGAACGCGATCGCGTCGCGGTAGAGGGCGGTGCGCACATCGTCGGAGAGGTTCGGCGCCGGTGCGATCTCGATCACCTTCTGGTGACGACGCTGCACCGAGCAGTCGCGCTCGAAGAGGTGCACCGTCTCGCCGGAGGCGTCGGCGAGCACCTGCACCTCGATGTGGCGGGGCCGCAGCACGGCCTGCTCGAGGAACATCGTGGGATCGCCGAAGGCGCTGTCGGCCTCGCGCATGGCCTCTTCGAGGGAGGCTCGCAGGTCGTCCTTCGAGTCGACGCGGCGCATGCCGCGCCCGCCACCGCCCGCGACGGCCTTCGCGAAGATGGGGAATCCGATCTCGTCGGCCTGGGCGACGAGCTGCTCGATGTCGCGCGACGGCGGCGTCGACTTCAGCACCGGCACGCCGGCGGCGATCGCGTGCTCTTTCGCGGTGACCTTGTTGCCGGCCATCTCGAGCACGTGCTTGGGCGGGCCGATGAACGCGATGCCGGCCTCGGCGGCCGCCTGTGCGAGCTCGGGGTTCTCCGAGAGGAAGCCGTAGCCCGGGTAGATGGCGTCGGCGCCGGACTCCTTCGCGACGCGGATGATCTCGCTCACGTCGAGGTAGGCACGAACCGGATGCCCCGGCTCGCCGATCTGGTATGCCTCGTCGGCCTTCAGCCGGTGCAGTGAGTTGCGGTCCTCGACCGGGTACACCGCGACCGTCTTCGCACCGACCTCGACAGCGGCACGGAACGCTCGAATTGCGATCTCACCACGATTGGCAACCAGGATCTTCGTGAACATGCAAGCCTTTCCGACCGGAATCCGCACAGCGAACGTTTAGGTATCGCCCGACTAGTAAAGGTAACGTATCTGTTCGTGCACGTTCTCTCCGTCAGCTCCCTCAAGGGCGGCGTCGGCAAGACCACCGTCACCCTCGGACTGGCGTCGGCGGCCTTCGCCCGCGGCGTCCGTACCCTCGTCGTCGACCTCGATCCACAGTCCGACGTGTCGACCGGCATGGACATCCAGGTCGCCGGCCACCTCAATGTCGCCGATGTGCTCGCCTCTCCGAAAGAGAAGATCGTGCGTTCGGCGATCGCGCCCAGCGGCTGGACCAGGTCGAACCCGAACTCCACGATCGACGTCATGATCGGCAGCCCCTCCGCCATCAACTTCGACGGCCCGCACCCGTCGATCCGCGACATCTGGAAGCTCGAAGAGGCACTCGCCAACGTCGAGGCCGACTACGAGCTCGTGCTCATCGACTGCGCACCGTCGCTGAACGCACTCACCCGCACCGCGTGGGCCGCGAGCGACCGTGTGGCCGTCGTCACCGAGCCCGGCCTGTTCTCGGTCGCCGCGGCCGATCGCGCCCTGCGTGCGATCGAAGAGATCCGCCGCGGCCTCTCCCCCCGCCTCCAGCCGCTCGGCATCATCGTCAACCGCGCTCGGGTGCAGTCGCTCGAGCACCAGTTCCGCATCAAAGAGCTGCGCGACATGTTCGGCCCGCTCGTGCTCTCGCCGCAGCTGCCCGAGCGCACGTCGCTGCAGCAGGCGCAGGGTGCGGCGAAGCCGCTGCACATGTGGCCGGGCGAGAGCGCCGAAGAGATGTCGGCGAACTTCGACCAGCTGCTCGACCGCGTGCTGCGCACGGCGCGCATCGGCGAGTACGCCGACCAGGCGCCGCTCGCGGTCGAATCCCACGTCATCTGACCCGGTCGTCGTACCGTTCAGAACCGAACGGATGACCCTCCGCGAGCATGCGCGGAATCGCACGCGAACATGACGCCATGTGACGAAGTGCGACGCGCGAAGGCTGGGTCAGGAGATCTTGCGCGACTTCGCGCGCGCGCCGGCCAGCTCGTCCATGGGGTCGGCGGGCTGCGTGTCGAGCTCGACGAGCGTCGACTCGACCTCGCGCAGCACCTTGCCGACCGCGATGCCGAACACGCCCTGGCCGCGGTTGACGAGGTCGATGACCTCGTCGTCTGAGGTGCACAGGTAGACGCTGGCGCCATCGCTCATGAGCGTCGTCTGCGCCAGGTCTTCGACGCCCGACTCGCGCAACTGGGTGACCGCCGTGCGGATCTGCTGCAGGGAGATGCCGGTGTCGAGCAGGCGCTTGACGAGCTTCAGCACGAGGATGTCGCGGAAGCCGTAGAGCCGTTGCGAGCCCGAACCCGCGGCACCGCGCACGGTGGGTTCGACGAGTTGCGTGCGAGCCCAGTAGTCGAGTTGTCGATAGCTGATGCCGGCCGCGCGCGCGGCGACCGCACCGCGGTAGCCGGTGCCGTCTTCGTACTCGGGCATTCCATCGGTGAACAGGAGTCCGAGGTCGTAGCGTGAGGGTACGGTCTCACTCATGCGTTCGCCCCTCGCTCTCATGCCGGCTCCCCGTCGGCATGTCCACAACGCTACCGACGACCTCGGCATCGGCCAAACACATCGGGCCGAACGTCACGGCGTGTCGCCCGATCAGCGTGCGAGTCGCGAAAGGGTGGCGCGAACGACGCTCGAGTGCACGGTCTCGAGGTGCCCGGCGAGTTCGCGACCCTGCTCGGCGGCGCGGGCCTTGTCGGCTGCATCGGCGCGTCTCGACGGGGCGATGGCACGTTCGACGAGCGCCGCCTCGCGTTCGGCGGCGGCACGTACTCCGCGAAGGTGGCGCGGCTCGATGCCGACCCGGCGAAGCGCGACGAGCGAGCGCAGTACGCCGAGCGCCTCGTCGCCGTAGTGCTCTGCCGCGGGCAGCAGCGAGGCCGACACCGCGTCGTCGAGCAGGGCCGAGGTGGCACCGGCTTCGGCGAGGAGTTCGTCGCGGCGCATGCGCCGGGCCGCCCCGAGGAATGCGGCGGCGCTCGTCGCTGCGGGCAGCGCGGGCGTCTCGCCCGCGTCGATCGCCTCGAGGTGCGTGCGGATGACCTTGAGCGGAAGGTAGTGGTCGCGTTGCATGGCGAGCACGACGGTGATGCGCTCGACGTCGGCCGCCGAGAACTTGCGGTAGCCCGCGGCGGTGCGCGCCGGCGACACCAGCCGCTGCTCTTCGAGGAACCTCAGCTTCGAGGGCGTCAGGTCGGGGAACTCGGGCTGGAGCCTCGCGAGCACCTGGCCGATGCCGAGAAGTGGTTCATGGCCGCTCGCGCGCGACGACGCAGCGGTGCTCGCCACTACTCGCTCGCTACCGGAGCCAGGTCGCGTCGTGACGCGTAGAACGTGAGTCGGTACTTGCCGATCTGCACCTCTGCGCCGTCGCTCAACAGGGCGGTCTCGATGCGTACCCCGTCGAAGTAGGTGCCGTTGAGCGAGCTGAGGTCTTTCACCTCGAAGGCCGTGCGATGACGCACGAACTCGGCGTGCTTGCGCGAGACCGTGACGTCGTCGAGGAAGATGTCGGCGTCGGGATGGCGGCCGACGACCGTGAGGTCGGTGTCGAGCAGGAACCTCGCACCGCTGTTGGGCCCGCGGCGCACGATGAGCAGTGCGGAACCCGAGGGCAGCGCCGCGATCGCCTCTTGCTCTTCGGCGGTGGTGTCGGCGTCGAGCGCACTGAGCTGCGCCGCCGCGTCGCGGCTGAACCCGATCGTCGTGTCGCCGGTGTCGTCGCTGACCGCGTGCTCTGAGGTAGGCGTAGACAACCCGTCTCCTGTCTCGTTCGAACGGTCGGGCCTTGTCATGTCGGATTCCGCCACGGCTAACCTCCTTCTTCCAGCGTATCGGATCGGGAGTCGTCTGCCACCCGCGGAATACGGATGACCCGTGAGGTCTCGATCGCGTAGATGATGCCCGCCCACCAGTAGAGGAACGCGCCCCAGAGCGTGATCGCCCAGCCGATCGGTTCGCTCACGGGTTCGATCGCGGGGAACGCGAGCCCGAGCATGATGACGGGCAGGCCGAAGAAGAGGGCGAACGTCGCGACCTTGCCGAGCTGGTGCACCGGAAGCGGGCCGAACCCGTGGTTGGCGAGCACGACGCCCAGCGCCAGGAGGAACACGTCGCGCGCCACGATGATGACGACGATCCACCACGGCACGAGCTGCTGTGCGGCGAGGCCGACGAGCGCGGCGAAGATGTAGAGGCGGTCGGCCGCGGGGTCGAGCAGCTGACCGAGACGGGTGATCTGGCCGAGCCGTCGCGCGAGGAAGCCGTCGAGCAGGTCGGTGAGGCTCGCGACCACGAGCACCACGAGCGCGACGATGTAGTCGCCGAGCACGATGTACACCAGGAAGACGGGCACGAGCGCGAGCCGGAGCATGCTCAGGATGTTCGGGATCGTCCAGACCTCCGAACCGATCTCCCCCGAGCGTTCCCCTGCCACGTCCTGATCCTATCGAGCCGTACAATTCGGCCATGGGTCCGCTGCTCGTGTGTCTGGTCATCGGCGGCGCGATCACGCTCTGCACGTGGGTCGCCTCGCTCATCACCCGCGAGTACTCGTGGGTCGACCGCATCTGGTCGATCGCCCCGATCATCTACGTGTGGGTCTTCGCCGCCGCAGGCGGGCTCACCCCGCGACTGCTGCTCATGGCGGTGCTCGTCACGCTCTGGGGCATCCGATTGACGTTCAATTTCGCCCGCAAGGGCGGGTATCGGCCGGGCGGCGAGGACTACCGTTGGGCGGTGCTGCGCGGTCGGATGTCGCGGCCGCAGTTCGCCGTGTTCAACCTGCTGTTCATCTCGATCTTCCAGAACGCCGTCATCCTCGCGTTCACCCTGCCCGCGTTCACCGTCGCCGAGGACGGCACACTGCCGCTGCACGGCTGGGACATCGCGATCGCGGCGTGCTTCCTCGCCTTCCTCGTGGGCGAGACCGTCGCCGACCAGCAGCAGTGGGAGTTCCACCGGTGGAAGGCGAGCGAGCGGGCAGCCGGCCGCTCGCCGCAGCCGGGATTCCTCCAGACCGGGCTGTTCCGGTTCTCGCGGCACCCGAACTTCTTCTTCGAACAGGCGCAGTGGTGGGTCTTCTCGGGCTTCGCGGTCGCGGCGACCGGCGTGTGGCTGCACTGGAGCGTCGTCGGAGCGGTGCTGCTCACCGCAGTGTTCATCGGCTCGACGATCTTCACCGAGGGCATCTCGCGGTCGAAGTACCCCGACTACGACGAGTACCGGGCGCGCACATCGCCGCTGATCCCGTGGTTCCCGCGTCGTCGCGCGGCGGCAGGCGAGCGCACCGCCTGAGCGCCGGTCAGACCTGCGCGGCGAGCGCGGGCCACGACTCGGCGAATCGCGGGTGCAGGTCGAGCTCGACGACGCGATCGACGGCGACCCATCGGAGCTCGATGCTCTCGGGGTCGCTGACCACCGGCTCGAATCGCTCGGTCACGTCGGCGACGACGGTCGTGTACGACCAGTAGCCGAGGTCGAGCACCGAGGTGAACCGCACGACGAGCAGGTCGGGCGGAACGCCGGCCTCTTCTCCGGCCTCGCGCACGGCCGCGTCGACGGCGCTCTCGTGCTCGTGTCGGGCACCGCCCGGCATGCCCCAGGTGCCTCCGAAGTGGCTCCAGTGCGCCCGGTGCTGCAGCAGCACCTCGCGCTGCGGACTCACGGCCAGCAGGCCGGCGGCGCCGAAACGCCCCCAGTAGCGCGCGCCACCCGGCCCCTCGACCCAGGCGTCGCCGCTCTTCGCACTCATTCCTCCAGCATGGCGCACTCGGCTGGGATCTCGACATGAGTCGTAGGCTGGTGACATGAACGGCGAGGCCCCGGTGCGCATCGATGCGTGGTTGTGGGCGGTGCGGCAGTTCAAGACCCGCTCGGCGGCGACCGCCGCATGCCGTGCGGGGCATGTGCGGGTCAACGGCGAGCGTGCGAAGGCGGCCCAGCCGGTGCGGCCGGGCGACGAGGTGCGGGTGCGCATCTCGGGGTTCGACCGGCAGCTCATCGTTCGCCGCACGCTCGTCAAGCGCGTGTCGGCGGCGGTCGCGGCCGAGGCGGTCGACGACCGCACTCCGCCGCCGCCCCCGCGGGAGTCGGTGGCGGCGGTCGTGGCCCGCGACCGCGGAGCCGGCCGCCCCACCAAGCGCGAGCGACGCGACCTCGACCGCCTGCGCGGGCGTTGAACGCGAGCGGCTAGCCTGAGGTCGTGCGCAAGGAACTCAGTCACGAACCCGACGCCCGACGCTACGTCCTGCGGGTCGACGGCGGCATCGCGAGCGTGCTCGACTACCGCGTGCTCGGCGAGGCCGTCGCCTTCACCCGCACGTTCACGAATCCGACCTACCGCGGGGCCGGCCTCGCCGGAGACCTCGTCGAGTACGCGGTCAACGACGTCGAGGCGACCTCGACGCGCCACATCGTGCCGAGCTGCTGGTATGTGGGCGAGTGGTTCGACCGGCATCCCGATCGGCAGTCGATGCTCGACGAACGGCTGAACTGATGGTCGCCGGATACACCGCGGCACAGGTGCGCGCTGCCGAGAGACCGCACCTCGAGCGCGGCGAGCCGCTCATGCGCATGGCCGCGTCGGCACTCGCCGCGGTCGTTCGCGAGCAACTCGCGCGACGCACGGGCGGCTCGCCTTCGGTGCTCGTGCTCGCCGGCAGCGGCGACAACGGCGGCGACGCCCTGTTCGCCGCCGCCGAGCTGGCCGGCGAGGGCACGCGGGTCGAGGTGGTTCCCACCGGCGCACGGTTGCACGCCGAGGCGCGCGCCGCAGCCGAGCAGGCGGGCGTTCGCATCGCCGACGACGTCGAGCCCGAGCAGGTCGCGCGGCTCGCGGCCGGGGCATCCGTGCTGGTCGACGGAATCCTCGGCACCGGAACGAGTGCCGACGCGGCGCTTCGCGGTCGCGCACGCGAGCTCGTCGCCGCCGTGCTCCCGACGCTGGCCGGGCCCGACGGCCCGATCGTCGTCGCCGTCGACCTGCCGAGCGGGATCCATCCCGACGACGGCTCGGTGCCCGACCCGGTCGTGCTCCCCGCCGACGTCACGGTCACGTTCGGCGCGGCGAAGGCGGGACTGCTGCTCGAGCCCGGAGCCGACTACGCCGGCGAGCTGCGCGTCATCGACCTCGGACTCGGCGCCGAGCTCGAGCAGTTCACCCCGCTCGTCGAGCGCGGCTGACCGAGGCCGACGACCGGCAGATCAGTACCAGTTGACGGCCTGCGAGTGCGACCAGGCGCCGCACGGCGAGCCGTAGCCGCGCTTGATGTAGTCGAGGCCCCACGCGACCTGCGTCGCGGCGTTGGTCTGCCAGTCGGATCCGGCGGTCGCCATCTTGCTGCCGGGCAGCGCCTGCGGGATGCCCGTCGCGCCGCTGGATGCGTTCATGGCCGTGTACGACCAGCCCGACTCCTTCTGCCACAGCGAGACGAGGCACTGGAATTCGCCCTCGCCCCAGCCGTACTTCGACGCGGCCATCTCGCGGGCGGTCGCCTTGGCGCCGTCAGGCGTGTTCGCGCGGGCGAGCGCCTCGGCGGCGGCCTTCGCCTTCTCGGCCTGGACGCGGTCGTACTCGGCCGCGGCGATTCGCGCCTTCTCGGCCTCGGCTCGCGTCTGGGCAGCGAGGTCGACGACGTCGTCGATCGGGAGCGTCTTGTACTCGCCGAGCGAGGCGACCGACGAGGCGAGGCCCGAGGCATCCACCTTGCCGTCGACGGCGGCGAGCGTCGCGTTGGCCGCCGTGATCGTGTCTTCGGCGTTCGCACGGGTGCGCTCGGCGGCGATCGTGGCGTAGGCGCCGAGCTGCTCGTGCTGCACGCCCGTCGACTCGGTGAGCGCGGTGGTCGCGTCGATGCTCGCCTGGGTCGAGATCGCGGACTGCACGGTGAAGCCCGTTCCGACGAGGAGGCCGGTCGCGGCGATCGCGCCGGCGATGATGAGGCGCTTGCGATTCGTGCGGCGGCGGCGGGCGCCGCGGCGGGGGTGGGTCGAGTCGAGTTCGGTTTCGGGCGTGGCTGAGGTGTCGTTGCGCATAGGTTCCAGTGAGTCGCTCGGATCAGATTCGGTTGGGAGGAAAGCCCCCGAGCGCGGGCACAAGTCCCCCACTCTGCCCGGCCAGTCTGGACAGATCCTCAGCTTCACCTGTGCAGACCATGGGTATCGGCACCCGATACTTGAGGCATGTCCACCGCCGACGGTCCGCTCGCGCCATCGCCCGACGAGCGGTGTCCATGCCTCAGCGGGGAGGTGTTCGGTGCCTGCTGCCGACGGTTCCTCGGCGGGGCGGCGCAGGCCCCGACCGCGGTGCAGCTCATGCGATCGCGCTACACGGCGTTCGCCACCGGCGCCGCCGAGTACCTGCTCGCGACGTGGCATCCGTCGACCCGGCCGACGACGCTCGAGATCGATGGGTCGCTGCGCTGGTACCGCCTCGACATCGTGCGCACCGAGCGCGGCGGCCCGCTCGACACGACCGGCGTGGTCGAGTTCACCGCCCGGTATCGCGCCGATGGCGAACGCGGCGAGTTGCACGAGACGAGTCGCTTCACCCGCGAACGGGGTCGCTGGTACTACATCGACGGCGACGTCTGATCGAGCTGGGTGTAGGCCCGTTCGACGGCACTCACGACGAAGTCGAGCGGCATCGGCCAGTCGTGATGGCGAGCGAGCGCCTCCGCCGCGGTGAGCCCCTCGTCGTGGGCGGCGCGGATGCGGTCGGCGACGAGCTGCAGTTGACCGGCCTGGTGTGCGACGAACGCGCGGTCGACGACGCGGCCGTGACCGGGGATGACGAGGTCGCCGGGCGCCATCGAAGCGGCGAGGGCGGCGAGCACCCCCGGCCACTGCAGCGGAAAGCTCCCCGACCCGTACATCGGCGGCCCGGACTCCTCGACGAGGTCGCCGAGGATCCACACCCGCTCGGCCGGGGCGAACACGACGAGGTCGGTGTCGGTGTGCGCCGGCGGTTGCGGGAGGAGTTCGACGATGCGGCCGCCGAGATCGAGTGTCGTCGGCGATTCGACCGGATGCGTCGGGGGCGTCAGCCGCACGCCGTGCCAGTGCCGCCCGGACTCCCGCGTGGGGTCGTCACGCCACGCGGCGAGCCGCGGCCCCTCGTACTCGGCGAAATGGGCCGCGATGTTCGCATGACCGTGGATCGAGGCATCCGTCGCCGAACCCGGACCGAAGACCTGATTGCCGAAGGTGTGATCGAAATGCGCGTGGGTGTTCACGACCCATCGAACGGGGCGACCGAACCGCTCGCGCACGTCGTCGCGCAGCTGCTCGCCCTCGCCCGGTTCGGCTCGCGTGTCGACGAGAGCAGGCCGTCGTCGCCCTCGACGACGACGATCGAGATGTCGAACGGGTCGTATCGGCGCTGGTGGATGCCCGGGGCGACGGTATGCCATTCAGCCATGTCACGAAGCGTAGCGATCAGCCCGCAGCGAAACCCCGCCCCTGATCCGGTCGTCCATGGCCGAATCAAAGCGAATGCAGAGGGTCGCGCCTTACGGTGGAACGCGTGACCCCGCTCGACGGAATCCGAACCACGAGGCATCCGAAAGCCCCGCCCATGCTCACCGACCGCGCCCAGCGCACCCTCGAGACCATCGACGGGCAGACGCTCGACGAGATGCGGGCGCTGCGCGACGAGACCGAGCGCTTCATGCTGCGATACAAGTTCGGCATGGACGAGGTGATCACGAAGCTCTCGATCCTGCGCGAGGAGTTCAACCAGACGCACGACTACAACCCGATCGAGCACATCTCGAGCCGGCTGAAGAGCCTCGACAGCGTCATCGACAAGATGCAGCGCAAGGGCATCGAGCCGTCGTTCGACACGATCCGCGAGACGATCACCGACATCGCGGGCGTGCGCGTCACCTGCAGCTTCGTCTCCGATGCCTACCGCATCTTCGAGCTGCTGACCACGCAGCGCGACGTCCGCGTGCTGAAGGTCAAGGACTACATCAAGCGAGCCGAAGGCGAACGGCTACCAGAGCCTGCACGTGATCGTCGAGGTGCCGGTGTTCCTGTCGACGGGTGCGCACGCCGTGGCCGTCGAGGTGCAGATCCGCACGATCGCCATGGACTTCTGGGCGAGCCTCGAGCACAAGATCTACTACAAGTACGACAAGCAGATTCCGCAGGAGCTCCTCGACGGGCTCACCGATGCGGCGCACACGGCTTCGGAGCTCGACGCGCGCATGGAGCGACTGCACCGCGAGGTGCACGGCGTGCCCCGCGCTGCCGCACGCGAACCGCGACATCGCGGTCTGACCGACCCGACGTCGGCCGCGGCTGGAGCAGAGCGTTCAGGCGAGCGCCTCGAACCGCGCCCTGCCTTCGGCTGTGATCCGCAGCGATCGCTCGCCGGCGATGTGCGTCACCCACCCCTCGTCGAGCAGTCGTTCGAGCAGGTGCGCGCCGAGCCGGCCCGCGATGTGCGGGCGACGTTCCGTCCAGTCGAGGCAGCCGCGCACCACGGGACGCCGGCCGGCGGTTGCGAGCACGACGTGGACCTCCAGGCGCTCGGCGATCGGGCGGCCGGCATCGATGACGGCGCCGGTCGCGCCCGCGACGAGCGGCGCGATGGCGCCCTCGGTGACGAGCGCGTCGGCGAGCACCATCGCGACCCGCCCGGCGAGATGGTCGTAGCACGAGCGCGCTTCGGCGAGCCGTGCCGCGGTCGTGGACTGCGAGTACGAGGTCACCTCGCGTCGCGGTGCAAGCAGTTGGAGCGCCTCGACGGCGTTCGCCACCTCAGGCCCGGCCAGCGAGAAGTAGTGGTGGCGACCGAGCCTGCGGCCGGTGACCAATCCGCCGTCGACGAGCTGCGCGAGGTGCGCACTCGCGGTCGAGGGCCTGACCCCGGCGATGCCGGCGAGGTCGCGAAGCGGGCAGCGCGCGACCGTCGAGCAGGGCCAGCAGCATCGCCGCTCGCGCGGGCTCGCCCATGAGGCGGGCGGGTGCGGCGAGGTCGGCGTCTCCGTGCATATCGCCACCCTACGTCGGCCATACTTCGGCCGTCAGCGAATCGTCCCGGCCGTACCGTGACGATATGACGATGATCAGCGACCCAGCGCATGTGACCCGAATTCTCGAGGATCAGCACTACCGCGTTCCCGAGGCGGATGCCTCGTCGACGGGTTCCTTCGAGCGGTTCCGCTCGACCGTCTCGCGTTTCGCGAACGGGTCGACGCACGACGACCGGCGTGCATGGATCGACGTCCGGCTCGCCCGGGCTGACACCCGACGCCGCTCGCCGAAGTCGCGGCGGCGCGCACCCGACGCACGCTCGCAGACGCGCCGGCGACGCCCGCCGGATCGCTCGCTCGCGCGGTGCCCGTCGCAACCCTCGCCGAACTGCTCGGCTTCGACGATCCAGACCTGCTCCCGCCGCTCGTCGCGGCGGTCGCCGAGCGCTACGCGACTGGCATCGCGAGCGACACCACGGCCGAGGACTCCGCGATCGAGCGGCTGCTCGACGCGGCACCGGCGACCGACGCCGAGATGCGCGCGATCGAGGTGCAACTCCTCGTTCAGGCGTGGGCGTCCACGGCAGCCCTCATCGACGGCGCGATGCGCCGGCTCGCGACCGACGACGGCGATCCGCGCGAACGACCGCCGAGCTGCTTCACTCGACCCTCGAGCACGACGCACCGGTTGCCGCGACTCGCCGGGTCGCGCCGCGACGGTCGAGCTCCTGGTGCTGCCGGCTCGGCGGCACCGACCTGGCGTTCGGCGCTGGAGCCCGTCGATGTCCGGCACCGCACCATGCCATGGCGATCGCGGGTGCGATCGTCGACGTGCTCCGCACGCGGTCCGATGCCCGCGACGGCGCTCCCGCCCATCCCACGGAAGGAGTCGCACATGCTGACGCCCGCTGAGTTCCGGAGCCTGCACCGCCCCGGGTCGCCGATCCTGCTCCCGAACGCGTGGGACCTCGCTTCGGCGCGCTGGTTGCACGCGTCGGGTCGAGCGGTCGTCGGCACCACGAGCCTCGGCGTCGCGTTCGACGCGGGCAGTCGCGATGGAACCGGAGCGATCGCGGTCGAGACCCTCGAGCTCGTGCGCCGCATCACGGGTGCGGGGATCGCGGTGACGGCGGACATCGAGGCGGGTTTCTCAGACGACCCCGACGAGGTCGCGCAGTACGTCGCCGAGCTCGCCGGCCTCGGAGCCGTCGGCGTGAACATCGAGGACTCCGACTCCGCAGGACGGCTCGTCGATCCCGAGCTGGCGGCCGCGAAGATCGCGGCGATCGCGGTCGCGGCGCCGGCCCTCTTCCTCAATGCACGCACCGACTCGTTCTGGATCGGCGGCGACGCCGACGCGGACTGCACGGCACGCCGCCGCCGTGCGCCCGGGCCAGTCGCTACCTCGCGGCGGGTGCGACGGGCAGTGTTCGTGCCCGGCGCGATGGCCGCCGCGACCATCTCGTCGCTGGCGCACGCAGATCGCGGCGCCGCTCAACGTACTCGTGCAGCCGACGATCCCGGTCCCGGAGCTTGCTCGGCTCGGCGTGGCACGGGTGAGCACCGGATCGCTGCTCTTCCGCGTCGTCGTTGGGCGCACTCGCCCAGACGATCGCCGAGATCGACGCCGGCGGAGCGGCCCCGCTTGTCGGCGTACCGACCTACGATCAGGTCGTCGCACTCGACTGAAGGACCGCGATCAGTCCTTCCGCGCGCGGCTCGGCTGCACGCGCATCGGCTCGCCGGGCATCTTCGGGAAGTCGGGCGGGAACGGCAGCTCGCCGAGCCCGTCGTCGAGGTCGCGCTGCCACCACTCGAGCAGGGTGTCGATGCGGCCCGGGTGATCGTGCATCGTCGCCCACGGGTCGCCGCTCTCGGCGAGCCGCGTCGGGCACCGTGCGGATGGTGTGCTGCGCCGGGGTCGGTCGTCTCGATCTCGTCCCACTCGATCGGGCACGAGACCGTGGCGGCGGGCAGCGGGCGCGGACTGTAGGCGCCCGCCATCGTGCGGTCGCGGTTCGCCTGGTTGTAGTCGATGAAGATGCGGTCGCCGCGCTCCTCCTTCCACCACTTGGTGGTGACCTCGTCGGGCATGCGGCGTTCGAGCTCGCGCGCCGAGCGCGATCACCGCGTGACGCACGTCGAGGAACTCGTGCTCGGCCTCGATGGGCGCGAAGACGTGGATGCCGCGGCTGCCCGAGGTCTTCACGAACGCGGTGAGGTCGACCTCGGCGAGCAGCTCGCGAAGCGCGAGCGCGACGGGCACGGCCTCGGCGAACCCGGTGCCGGGCTGCGGGTCGAGGTCGATGCGCAGCTGGTCGGGGTTGTCGCTGTTGCCCGCGCGCGACGCCCACGGGTGGAACACGATGGTGTTCATCTGCGCCGCCCACACGGCCGTCGCCGGCTCGTCGATGACGAGTTGCGGGTGGCTGCGCCCGCTCGGGTAGGTCACCGGCACCGACCGCACCCACTCGGGCGCGCCCTTCGGCGGGTTCTTCGAGAAGAACTGCTCGCCGTCGACACCGCCCGGGAACCGTTGCAGCGAGATCGGTCGATCGCCGTTCGCCGCGACGAACGCGTCGCCGACGGCGACGAGGTACTCGGCGAGCTCGCGCTTGGTGATGCCGGCCTCGGGCCAGATCACGCGCGACGGACTCGAGATGCGCACGCTGCGATCGCCGTGCGGACCTGGGACAGTGAGCTCGATCGCGTCGGCGGCCATGCCAGCGACGCTACTCCCCTGCGCGCCGTGAGCGCATCGACGGGGCCGCGCGGCTACGCGCTCGCGGGCAGCGTCGGCATAGCGGCGGGCGGCGCGCGCTCGCGCCTTCGCCGCCTCGATCGTCTCGGTCTTTCGGCGGCGCCGTGGTGACGAGATCATCGAGCAGGTGCTGCGTGATGTGCGCGATCTCGGCGACGGCACGATCGAACGCCTCGGCGTTCGCCTTCGACGGCTTCGTCGATCCGCTCACCTTGCGCACGTACTGCAGCGCCGCCGCGTGCACCTCGTCGTTCGTCGCGGCCGGTTCGAAATTGTGGAGGGTGTGGATGTTCCTGCACATGCCCCGATGCTAACCCCGCAACACCGGAGTCGGCTCGGTTCGAGCCACTTCGATCGAGCGATCACGCGATCGACGGCGCAGCTGACCCACCGCCACCCCACCGACGAGCAGTGCGCTGCCGGCGAGCTCGAGCGCGTTCGGCACCTCGCCGAGCACGACCGCGGCCGCCGCGAGACCGACCGGTGGAGCGAGCAGGGCGAATGGGGCGACCATCGCGGCGGGGTAGCGGCCGAGCAGCATGTTCCAGATCGTGTACCCCACGAGCGAGGCGAGCACGGCGGTGTAGGCGACGCTCGCGATCGTCTGCCATCCGATGGTCGCGAAGGCATCTCCGACGACCGCAGGACCGTCGAGCACGCAGGCTCATGGCGAGCACCGGCAGCGGAACGACCAGCGCCGACCAGACGACGATGCCGAAGCCGCTCGCGCCGGACGCCGATCGAGAGATCACGTTGCCGACGGCCCAGCTGAGCCCGGCCGCCACGCAGATGAGCATCGGCACGATCGCGGCGAGCCCGGGCGCCGCCTCGAATCGCCCGAGCGCGACGACGCCGAGCCCGACGACGCCGACGACGGCTCCCCCGAGCTGCATGCGGGTCGGTCGCTCGCGCAGCGCGAGCGCCCCGATGATCAGGGTGAAGATCATCTGGCATTGCAGCACGACCGCCGCGAGCCCGGCAGGCAGGCCGAGATGCATGGCCGTGAACAGCAACCCGAACTGGCCGGCGCTCATGAACAGTCCGATGCCGACGATGACCCGCCACGACGCATCGGGCCTGGGCACGAAGAACACGAGCGGCACGGCGACGAGCAGGAATCGGAAGGCGACGAGCACGAGTGGCGGCGTGTCGCCGAGGCCGAGGTCGATCGCAACGAAGTTCACGCCCCAGATGATGGCGACGAGCACACCGAGCGCGAGATGTCTGGGGGTCACGTCGTCAAGCATTACACCGGAATCGATGCAGTACCAGTTCCGAATTCTTCACGTGAAAGCGTACGATTTCTTCATGATCGACCTTCAGGGCCTCCGCGCGCTCGTGGCAGTCGACCGCGACGGCTCAGTCGTGGCCGCCGCCGATCGGCTCGGTTACACCGCGTCGGCCGTCTCGCAGCAGGTGAAGAAGCTCGAACGCGACCTCGACGCGGTGCTGCTCGAGCGACGCGGGCGCGGCGTGCTGCTCACCGACCACGGCCGGGCCCTGGCGAGCGAGGGCCGCGAGCTGCTCGCCGGCCTCGAACGACTCGAGGCGCTGGCGGCGAGCGAGGTGCGACGCTCCGCGCCGCTGCGCATCGCGTCGTTCTCGACTGCGACGCGCGGCCTCGTCGGCCCGCTGCTCCGAGACCTCCGCAGCCGACGACGCTCCGATCGCCGCCACCGTCACGAGCGTCGACCCGGTCGACGCCATGGGCATGGTGGCCGACGGCATCGTCGACCTCGCGATCGTGCACAACTGGAACTCCGTGCCGCTCGTCACCCCTGCCCATGTCATGAGCGAGCACGTCTGCTTCGACGAGGCCGATGTCGTGCTCTCGGCTGCCCACCCGCTCGCCCGCCACGACGAAGTCGAACGTGCCGACCTCGTCGACGAGCTGTGGGCATCGACGCCCACCGGAGCGATCTGCCACGAGGCGCTCATGCGCATCTTCGCCGACCTCGGCACCGTGCCCAGAGTGATCGTCGAGGACCCCGACTTCGCGTCGCTCGTCGAACTCGCGCGCGACGGGGTCGCGATCGCCCTCGTGCCACGACTCGGTCGTGCGCCGCTTCCCGCCGGCGCGGTGGCCAGGCCGCTCCGCGACCACAGCCAGGTGCGCGAGGTGCGGGTCGCCTACCGTCGGTCGATGGCCGAGAGTCCGGTCATCCGTCGCGTCGTCCGCCTGCTCGCCGAGTCAGGCGCGAGCGTCGGCAGCGCCGCGCAGTAGCCCGCTCACATCGAAGCACCGCGGCGGTCGGCGACCGGCTGCAGGCGGAACAGCCGCACGACGCGCCCCGAATCGCGCTCGTAGCCCCGGTAGCCGGGCCACTGCGCCTCGATGCGCGCCCAAGCCTCGTCGCGCTCGTCGTCGCCGATGAGGCTCGCCCGCACCCGCATGGTGCGGCCCCGCACCGTGATCGAGGCGTCGGGGTGCGCGAGCAGGTTGTAGGTCCACCCGGGATGCCGCTCCTGCGCGAACGTCGTACCGGCGATGATCGCCCGGCCGCGACCGTCGGCCGTGTACATCAGGTAGGTGTCGCGCGGCTCGCCCGACTTCGCGCCGGTCGTGTGCAACACGAGCGACGGGACGAGCAACCCGCTCAGCTGCACGCGCCCGCCCGAGACCCGCGCGACCACCCATTCGAGCAGCGGCAGCACCACCGGCGCGAGCGCGCGGAACACACGGGTGCGGGTGAGCGGCGCGATGACGGAGCGGACGAGGTGCTGCACGGTCGGCATTCGCCCATTCTCGTCGCCGGCGACGACGTTCCGGAAGTCCCGCCGAGGAGCGGCTTCAGGCTCCCCCGCCGCCCGACGTCTCGCGTTCTCGCTCGACCGCGGCACGGGCATCCGCCAACTCGGTCGCCGCGATCGACGCGCGGCGCTCCGCGCGCTGCATCCGCCGCATCGCGAACGTCGTCGCGCCGTATCGGGCGCTCACCCGATCATGCTCGTCGTCGACGCCGATGACGATGTAGGCGGCGGCGATCAGGATGACCTGGGCCGAGAGGTTGAACCACAGCAGCAGGGCGATCAGCGACCCGAACGATGCGAGCAGCGGGTTGGCCGTCGCGCCGGCCACGAACAGGCTCGACAGCTCCTGCAGCCCGGTGAGGCCGATGCCGCCGATGACGGCGCCGCTCCAGAGCGACCGTGCGCTCGGCCTGAGGCCCGACAGGATCCGGAACATCGCCGCCACCACGACCGTGTCGATCGACGAAGATCAGCGACGATCGAGAGGGCCCGGATCGTGCCGTCGTACGCGGGATCGCGGGTCGAGACGCCGAACCAGCCGAACACGACGTCGACCGCCGCGGTGCCGAAGAAGGTCACGGCGGCCGTCGCAGCGAGCAGCGCGCCGAATCCGATCGCCAGCACGAAGTCGCGCGCCATGACCCAGATGAAGAACGTCTGGTCGTCGGGCAGGTCGCCGAGGTTGCGGAACGAGAGGCGCAGCGACCCGATCGCACCGATGGCCGCGCCGACGAGGCCGATGAGCGCGAGCACGCCGGCGATGCTGAGGGTGAGCGGCTGCACGAGGTCGTCGGGGTGGATGAGGCCGTCTTCACCGATCAGGCCGGGGATGACCGCGTCGATCGTCTCGATGAGGGCCGCGATCGCCTCGGGACGGCCGGCGAGCCACACGCCCGCGATGGCGAACCCGAGGAACACCCCGGCGAACACGGAGAAGAGCGTGCGATAGGTGATGCTGTCGGCGAGCATGGGGCCGTGGTGCTCGAAGTAGCGCAGCATCGCCCGCACCGGCTTCAGAGCCAGCGCCCACGCGGTCACGCGCGCGACGAGCGCCATGATCGCCGCGAACGCCCCGCCCTTGCGCTGCTGCGGCTGCTCTTCACCCATGCCCGTCAGGCTACCCACGCGGTCGCGGCGCGGCGCGAACGCAACGCGGCCACACGCTCACAGCGAAGTCACAGCGGGGAGGCGTGTGATGCGGAACAGCAGGGCGCCGTCGCCCGTTCTCTCTGGTGACGCGCGAGCACTCGCACCGAGTGCCCGAGTCGAGGCGCCGCAGCCAGCGTCGCCATGAAGGAGGAAAGACCTTGTCAGAGGACTACCGCAAGACTCCCGAGGCGGTCGCCCGCCTCACTCCCGAGCAGTATCGCGTGACGCAGGAGGATGCCACCGAGCCCGCCTTCCGCAACCGGTACTGGAACCACCACGAGCCGGGCATCTACGTCGACGTCGTCTCGGGCCAGCCGCTGTTCGCGTCGACCGACAAGTACGACAGCCGTTCGGGATGGCCGAGCTTCACCCGGCCGATCGATCCCGACGCGGTCACCGAGAAGGTCGATCGCTCGCTGTTCATGAAGCGGGTCGAGGTGCGTTCATCGGGCGC
Source organism: uncultured Actinomycetota bacterium (assembly GCA_963836825.1). Taxonomy (GTDB): domain Bacteria; phylum Actinomycetota; class Actinomycetes; order Actinomycetales; family Microbacteriaceae; genus Agromyces. Next base: position 30,269 of record CAWILI010000031.1, on the reverse strand, counting down.
CGACAGCCACCTCGGTCACGTCTTCGACGACGGGCCGGCAGATGCCGGCGGCCTACGCTATTGCATGAACTCGGCGGCGATGCGATTCGTGCCGCTCGCCGAGCTCGAGGCGCAGGGGTACGCACAGTACCGCGACCTGTTCACGACGACGGATGCCGCGTCCGCGACATCCGAGAAGGAGGATGCATCATGACGACCCCCGGTGCCATCACCACGATCCCCGGCACCGAGACCGCCGTCCTCGCGGGCGGCTGTTTCTGGGGCATGGAGGACCTGATCCGCAAGCGCCCCGGCGTCATCGACACGCGCGTGGGCTACACGGGCGGCGACGTGCCGAACGCGACGTACCGCAACCACGGTACGCACGCCGAGGCGCTCGAGATCGTGTTCGACCCGTCGAAGGAGTCGTTCCGCGACCTGCTCGAGTTCTTCTTCCAGATCCACGACCCGTCGACGAGGAACCGCCAGGGCAACGACATCGGCATGAGCTACCGCTCGGCGATCTTCCCGACGACGCCCGAGCAGGAGATCACGGCGTACGAGACCATCGCCGACGTGGACGCCTCGGGCCTGTGGCCCGGACCCGCCACGACCGAGGTCTCGCCCGCCGGCCCGTTCTGGGAGGCCGAGCCCGAGCACCAGGACTACCTCGAGAAGTACCCCAACGGGTACACGTGCCATTTCGTGCGCCCCGGGTGGAAGCTGCCCAAGCGCGACGCCGAGACGGTCGCGTAGCCTCCGCTGAAACACGCGAAGGGCCGCGGCGGATCAGATCCGCCGCGGCCCTTCCGCGTACTCGTGGGCGTTGTCGCCTAGTACCAGCCCGCCGACTCCGAGTGGCTCCACGCGCCGCAGGGGCTGCCGTAGCGGTCGGCGATGTAGCCGAGGCCCCAGGCGATCTGCGTGGCGGCGTTGGTCTGCCAGTCGGCGCCGGCCGTAGCCCATCTTGCTGCCGGGGAGCGCCTGCGGGATGCCGTAGGCGCCGCTCGACGGGTTCTGGGCGTAGACGTTCCAGCCCGACTCGCGGTCCCAGAGCGACACGAGGCAACCGAACTGGTCAGCGCCCCACCCGCGTGCCGCGAGCATGTCGCGGGCGATCGCCTGTGCGCCGGTCGGATTCGCCGGACCCGTGGGGTACGACGAGGATCCCGAGCCCTGCGCCTCCGCCTCGGCGGCGGCGGCAGCCGCAGCTGCGGCCTTCGCCTTGGCAGCCGCGGCTGCGGCCTTCGCCTTCTCGGCGGCGATGCGGTCGGCCTCGGCGACGGCGGCCGTCACCGTGGCCGCATGCGCGGCGGTGACGTCGGCGAGCTCGAACACCCGCTCGGGTGCGAGCAGGCGGAAGTCGTCGAGCGCCGCGACCGACGAGGCGAGTGCGGCCGCGTCGGCCTTGCCCTTCGCCTTCGTGAGCGTGTCCTTGGCACCGGTCAGGGTGTCCTGCGCGTCCTTGACGGCGCGGGCTTCGAGGATGCCGGCGTGCGACCCGAGCTGCTCGACGCGCAGGTCGGTCGCGGCGCTGAGCTCAGCGGTCGCGGCGATGCTCTCGTTCTGCGCGGCGACGGCCGACTGCAGGGCGAAGCCGCTGCCGACGAGTGCGCCGACTGCGACGACGGCACCTGCGGCGATGACGGGCCCACGGCGCCAGCCGCGGCGGCTGCGCATGCACGGCGGCTGGGCGGCGGGGTGCCTTCGGAAGACGGGTCAGGGTGTGTTGCTGGGGGAAGGTGAAGACTGGTTCTGCATGACTTTCACGTGGCGGTTCGTGATGCTTGCGCGCCACGATCCTTCTCTCGACGTTCCACAGACGCGGCGGCGTCCGGGCGAAGTGGCCAGTCTGCCCATGCCGTTCTGGACAAAACCTCACATCTTTCTGTGAAAGTCATCCGAACGTGGTTGCGCCGCGCACCCGATTCCGCTAGTACCAGCCGTTGGCTTCGACATGCGCCCACGCACCGCACGGGGTGCTGTACCGGCCGGCGATGTAGCCCAGACCCCAGATGATCTGGGTGCGCGCGCTCGTCGCCCAGTCGGCTCCGGCCGAGGACATCTTCGAGCCCGGAAGCGCCTGCGGAATCCCGTATGCGCCGCTCGGGATTGCTGGCGTACACGTTCCAGCCCGACTCGTAGTCCCAGAGCGCGACGAGGCATCCGAACTGGTCGGAGCCCCAGCCGTACTGCGGCCGCCATCAGGTCTCGTGCGATCGCCTGCGCCTCACTCGGATTCGCCGGCGGCGCAGGCATCGAACCGGATCCCCCGCCCGATTGCTCGGGCGCCGGCGGGCTGCTCGGCGGCCGCACGTTCGCGCGTCGCGGCGCGCTCGGCGGCCGCGCGTTCCGCGGCGGCCTTCTCGGCGGCGATGCGGTCGAACTCGGCGACCTCGGCACGCACCGTCGCGGCCTGCGCGTCGGCGAGGTCGGCGAGTTCGAAGATGCGCTCGGGCGCGAGCAGATCGTAGACGCGCAACGCGGCGACGGATGCCTCGAGCTCGGCAGCGTCGGACTTGCCGCGTGCGGCGGCGATGGCCTGGGCGGCCCCGTCGAGCGCGGCCTCGGCATCGCGGGTCGCCCGAGCGGTGAGCATGAGGCCGTGCGCGTCGAGCTGGTCGGAGGCGAGATCGACGCTCGCGGTCAGCTCCTCGGTCGCCGCGATGCTCGCTGCGGTCTCGTCGGCGGCGGTGCGCACGAGCATCCCGGTGCCGGCGGTTGCGGCGATCGCCACCACGGCGCCGACCGAGAGGGCCGCGAGCCACCGCTTCCTCCGCGACCGGGGGTGCGGTCGAGGCGGGGTGCCACCGCCGGATTCGGACGCAGGAATCTGCCGGTTCAGGGGGTTGTCTCGCATGTGGATCACCGTGGGATCGCGCGACGCACGCGCCGATCGATCCCGGTCTCTCGATCCGCGAGCGCCTTCCGCCCGCGGAAGCTGCCAATTCGCGACAGACTAGAGAGCCTTCCTCAGGTCCGCAACCGCGGGTTCAGTCGGCCTTCAGGCGCCTTCCTCACCGCTCACAGGCCGCGCGGAGGCCGCACGCCGACAGCGCTCAGGCTGGGATGCCGAGATCGTCGAGGGCGTCCTGCACGATCGTGAGGCCGCCGAGGCCGGGCATCGCCGCTGATGCTGTCGTCGACCTTGCGCGCCGCCCGGCGCCCCTCGGGGCCGCTCATGAGGTGGGTCATGACGTGCCGCACGTCGTCGACCGAGTTGATGCTCGAGCCGACGGGCGCCCAGAACCGGCTGAGCGCGAAGCGGGTCACCTTCTGCGCCTTCGTGCTCGCCGCGAGCCGGTCGCGCGCCTGCGAGGTGTAGAAGGCGACGTGCCTGGCCTCCTGCTTCGCGATGCGGCGCAGCAGTTCGGCGAGCACCGGATGCTCCTCGAGCTCGGCCATGCGCTGGTACGCCGTGATCGCCGACCACTCGTTCGCGGCGCCCCACGACATGTGCACCGCGACGAAGTCGGCGCCGACGAGCGTGCCGAGCACGGACTGCTTGATGGGGTCGAGCCGGTCCTTCCAGCCGAGCTTCAGGCGGTTGGCCTTGAGCACGTCGTAGTCGACGGTGATGTCGTGCATCGCCAGCACCGCGGCGAGCGCCTCGCCGTGCCAGAACTCCTCGCGGTTCCACATCGTCATGAACGCGCTGACCTCGGGCTCTCGGTGCGAGGGGGTGGTCAGCAGGTCGCGGGTGTAGCAGACGGTGTGGTACTCGACATCGGCCATGTAGCGGAGCGTGCGAAGCGAGCGCTCGGGCAACGGATGCCTGCGGAAATCCTCGAGGTCGAGGTCGTCCCAGTGCACGCTGACGGAGGTCGCGGTGTACCTGTCGATGTCGAACGCCATGCGAGTCCCTCCCGCCTCACTCCATGCGATCAGTCGGATGCGTCGCGCGCGAGGCTCGCGCGGACGGTCGAGGCGGCGGATGTCCCGATCCCCGGCAGCGCCGCGATGCGGCGTTCGAGCGACGCGAGGCGCTCGGTGCCGCGTCGGGCCCGACCAGGTGAACCGCGCGACCGCTCGCCGACGCAGTGGATCGATCACGGCCGCGCCGAGCGGCCACGGTGATCGGCGGAGCTCGCGGCGTGCGAGGCGCGCCGCCCTCGGCGAGGCCGCGAGGCGACGACGCGACTCCGCTTCGAAGAAGGCGGTGTGCCGCGCCTTCACGGCGATGATGGTCGTGAGGGCCTCGGCGAGGGCGCTGCCGCCCGATGCATCCGAAGACACGCGCTCGTAGACCTCGTGCAGCACCCAGTCGTCGACGAGTCCGAGCGTGGTGTGGGCGCCGACGATCGACTCGCCCTGCGTGAAGCCGGCGAACGCTCGTCGTACCGGTCCGCGGGCGCGGCGGATGCCTCGGCGCGGGGCCGGGGCATCCGTGAGCCTGCTCGACGGCGCCTCGCCGCCGCCGCTCGCCGCGACGATCACGCCGAGCGCGTCGGCGATCCAGAACTTCTCGAACGCCCAGGTCACGAGGAACGCCGTGACTCGGGCATCTTTGTGGGTGGGCGTGACGAGCACGTTGCGCAGGTGAGCCATGGTGGCTCCCTCGAGCTCACGAAGCGCCTCGAGCACGGTCACGACATCGGGTGCGAGCGGCGTCGCACCGAGACTCGTCAGGTCGAGCTCGTCGCGCAGGCTGCCTCGGGCCGTGCGAGCGAACCCGCCGACGTCGAACTCGCGCGGCTCCATGTCGCCACGCTACTCCCCGGGGCGGGTCACGGATCGACACGCCCGAACGGGGCTATTGAGCGTGCCGCCGCGCGACCCGTAGGATTCGAGCGTGTTCGAGGAAGCCCCGGCTCCGACGACGACAGGGGTCGAGCTTGATCGGCTCCTGCTCGACGCGAAGCTCACCGTCCCCGACCGTCCGGCCCGAGAATCGGTGAGTCGCGCCGGGCTCATCGAGGCGGCACGAACGCAGCGGACTGCGCGTGGTCGGCATCACCGCCCCCGCCGGGTACGGCAAGTCGACGCTGCTGGCCGAGTGGGCGCATCTCGAGCGCAGGCCCGTCGCATGGGCGTCGCTCGATCGCTTCGACGACGACCCCGCTGCGGTGCTCGCGCTGCTGGCGACGGCGTACGCCGGCATCACGCCCGGCATGCGCCACCTCGCCGAAGACGTGCGCGGCCACGGCGTGTCGGCGCTGGGTCGCGCCGCTCCGCTGCTCGCGGCGGCATTCCGCGCGACTCCCACGCCGTTCGTGTTGATGCTCGACGACCTGCACGAGCTGCGCTCGCCCGGGTGCCATGACGTGCTCGGCGTCGTGCTCGCCGGGATTCCGCGCGGGTCGCAGGTGATCGCCGCCAGCCGCGGCGAACAGCCGCACCTGTCACGCCTTCGCGCCGCGGGCGATGCCTTCGAGATCAGCGCGAGCGATCTCGCCCTCGACCCGTCGGGCGCGCAGCAGATCTTCGCGGGCGTTCACGTGCCGCTCGACCGCGACGACGCCGTCGAGGTCGTCGAACGCACCGAGGGCTGGCCGGTCGGCCTGTTCCTCGCGGCGGCGATCGTCCGCGACGGCGGTGGCGATGCCCTCGCGGTCGCGGGCGACGACCGCTATGTCGCCGACTACCTCTACCGCGAGACGCTCGCGAAGATGCCCGAGGAGCAGCAGCGATTCCTGCGACGCACCGCGGTGCTCGATCGCTTCTCGGCGCCGCTCTGCGATGCCATGCTGGGCACCGGCGATGCCCAGGAGGTGCTGCGCCGGCTCGAGGCATCCGATGCCTTCCTGGTGCCGCTCGACCGCCGCCGCGAGTGGTACCGCTACCACTCGCTGTTCCGCGAGTTCCTGGTCGGCGAGCTTCGACGCGTCGAACCCGGCGCGATCGTCGACCTGCACCTGCGGGCCGCCGACTGGTTCGAGCAGCAGGGCTCCCCGGCGATCGCCGTCGAGCACCTGCTCGACAATTCGGCCGAACGAGAGCGGGCGAAGCACCTCGTGACGTCGATCGCACTGGCGACCTACCAGTCCGGACAACTGACGACCGTGCAACGGTGGTTCGCGGCCCTCGGCGACCCGACGATCGAGGCGTACCCGCCGCTCGCCGTGCTCGCCGGGTGGATCACGGCGCTCGCCGGCCAGGCGCACGAAGCGGAACGATGGGCGGCCGTGCTCAGCAGCGCGAGCTTCGATGCCGCTCCCGACGACGGCACCTCGTCGTTCGACTCCGCCCGGGCGATGCTCCGCGCCGTGATGTGCGCCGCCGGACCCGAGCGCGCGATGGCCGATGCCGCGTTCGCCGTCGCGTCGGAGCCGATCTGGAGCCCGTGGCGCGACCAGGCGCTGATCCTCCTCGGTGAGGCGCATCTGCTCCTGGGCGAGACCGCGCAGGCGCAGGCCGCATTCGAGGAGTGCTCGGCGACGTCGGCCGCACGCGGCAGCATCGATGACGTGATCCTCAGCGAGTCGGAGCTGGCCGTGCTGGCCATGGACGACGGGCGGTGGGCCGATGCGACCCGACACGTGGAAACGGCGCTCACCGCCGTCGAGCGCGGGCGCATGCACGACTACGCCACGACGCTGCTCGCGTTCGCCGCAGCTGCACGGCTCGCGGTGCACCGCGGAGACCTGGCCGACGCGCGCCACCAGCTGACCCGCGCCATGCGCGCGAGGCCGACCTGCACGTATGCGATCCCGTTCATCGCCGTGCGCCTGCGCCTGCAGCTCGCGAAGGTGTTCTGGTCGCTGACCGACCACGCGACGGCGCGGCACCTGCTGCGCGAGATCGACGACATCCTCCAGCATCGGCCGGCGCTCGGCGTGCTCGTCGACCAGGTCGCCGACTTCCGGGCCTTCATCTCGTCGACCGAGCAGACCGAACCCGCCGGAGGGCCGCCGTTGACGCCGGCCGAGCTGCGGTTGCTGCCCTACCTGCAGACGCACCTGTCGATTCGCGAGATCGGCGAGCGTCTGTACATCTCGCGCAACACCGTCAGCTCAGAGGTCGGCTCGATCTACCGCAAGCTGGGGGTCTCGGCGCGCAGCGACGCGGTCGAGGCGGCGATGGCGATGGGACTGCTCGGCGCCTGACACCGGGCGGTCATCTCATTCGGGGTGCGCTCCGGCCGTGGCATCCATCGCGTCGTCGAGGTCGTACCCCAGCGCCATCGCAACCTTCGGCGCAGCGGCGACGACGAGAGGAAATCCGACGACGGGGATGATGCCGACGAGCACGTCGACGATCTCCTGCGGGGATGCACCCGAGCTGACCGCGGCGTCGGCCTGCGATCCGAACGACGGCTCGGCGCCGCCGACGGCCACGAGCGCGGCGATGCGGGCGAGCGCCAGGGTCTTGGCGTCGAGCCCGTCGGGCGCCACCCCGACCTCGCCGAGGTCGTCTTCGGCCAGCCGTTCATCGTTGATGGCCAGTCGTCGGAGCCGTTCCGCATAGTCCACGTCTTCCCCCAATCCACCTCGATCGAGCATGTCCAAGTGCACGCGACCTCGCCGTCCGACGCATCATGCAGATGACGTGAATCCGCAGCTTCACCTGATCTGCGTGATGTCGGGCCGGGCGACGTGCGGCTAGCTTTTCGACAGGCAGATGCCGAGTGCCGGCGTCAATCGAGCTGAAAGGGGCCGACATGACCAGTTTCTGGGACTTCTTGGTGTGGCTGTTCTGGTTCTACATCGTGGTGGCGTGCATCTGGATCTTCATCACGATCATCATCGACATATTCCGGGATCACACGCTGAACGGGTGGGGGAAGGCGCTCTGGGTGCTCTTCCTCGTGTTCCTCCCGTTCCTTGCGGCGTTCATCTACCTCATCGCTCGCGGCAAGAGCATGGGACAGCGCAACATGGAGCAGGCAGCTCAGGCGCAGGCCCAGAATGCCGAGTACATTCGCAGCGTCGCGGGCAGCAGCGGTGGATCCTCGGCGGCGGCAGAGATCGAGAAGAGCAAGCAGTTGCTCGACTCGGGCGCGATCACGCAGGCCGAGTACGACGCGCTGAAGGCGAAGGCACTGCAGACCTCGTAGCGCGAGCGGGTCGCTGATGAAGGCCGGTCGCCCTGAGGGGCGGCCGGCCTTCGCGTCGCCGATATCACCGCGACATGAGGGGTCCACTCCAGATCGGGCGCAAAGGCGTTCAGTTGCTGCCGCTCCTCGCCATGGAGGCGTAGCTTCGACGCGTGACCTCGTCATCGCTCGTCACGAGCATCCTGCTCATCGCGCTGCCGGTCGCGTTCAACGCGGCGTTCGCCGCGTTGGCCGCCACGTTCGACTATCCCGACATCCTGAGGCGGCCGACCGCCGAGATCCTCGAGCGGTTCCGCGCAGGCGGATCGAGACTCGTGCTGCTCTGGTGGGGATTCGCGATGACGGCCGTGCTCTTCGCGCCGCTCGCGGTGCTGCTGGCGGCGACGCTCGAGGGCGCCGACCCCGTGCTGCTCGCGGTCGGAGCCGCCGTCGGCGTGCTCGCGGGGGCCGTGCAGTTCCTCGGCCTGATCCGATGGCCGTTCCTCGTGCCGTACCTCGCCCGTGCCGACGCCGAGCCCGACGCGTCGCCCGCACGGAAGGACGCGATCGACGTGGTGTTCCAGTCGTTCAACCGCTACCTCGGCGTCGCTGTCGGCGAGCATCTCGGCTTCCTGCTGACCGGGGTCTGGAGCATCCTCGTCGGGGTCGCGATGCTGCAGAGCACCGAGGTGCATCCGCTGCTCGGAGCCGCCGGAATCGTGATCGGCGTCATCCTCGCCGTCTGCTCCCTCGAGTTCGTCGGTCCGTTCGAACGAAACGGCTGGAAGCTCGCGGCCACGCTCACCCCGTTCACCTACATCGCCTGGTCGCTCTGGCTGGTCGTCACGGGTGTCGCCCTGCTCTTCTGACACCGGCTGCCTGCCGTTCGGGTGCCGCCGGCGCGTCAGCGGACTACTGTGACACCAAGGCTGAGCAATGCTCGACACCGTCGATGAAGGAGGCCGACATGGAGAGAGCGAAGAGCTGGAGCGATCTCAGCGATCAACAGAAGACCTGGTCGCTCATCGCGGCGTCCGTGCACCTCGCACTCGCGGCCACGGCGTGGACTGATCTCGCGAAGCGCCCTGCCGGCCGAGTGCGAGGACCGAAAGCGCTGTGGGCCGTGATCATCGCCGTGAACTTCATCGGGCCGATCTCGTACTTCATCTTCGGCCGCCTGCGGTAAACGGGCGCGGGGAATTCACGCTCGTATCCGGGAGGCGATCGAGATCGGTGAGAACGAGACACGCGAGACGCTGAAGGAGTTCCTCGCGGCGTTCAACCGCCACGACCTCGACGCCATCATGGGCTTCTTCGCCGAGGAGTGCGCCTTCTACATGCCACGGGGCGCGAAGCCTCGGGGCGATCGGTTCGTCGGGCAAGGATGCGGTTCGCGCCGGGCTCGCGAAACGGTTCGAGGGCATCCCCGACGTGCACTACGGCGACGACCGGCATTGGGTCTGCGGTGAGCTCGGGGTGTCGGAGTGGACACTGACCGGAACTTCGGCGGCGGGCCTGCAGCTCGAAGTGCGCGGGGTCGACCTGCTCGAGTTCGACCGCGATGGCAAGATCACGCGCAAGGACTCGTTCTGGAAGATCGTCGACTGAGGCTGCCGGCCCCCGCGCGTCACCAGCGGGCGCGGCGAGCGCGCGCGGCGAACGCGTCGAGCGCGGCGAGCACCTCGGTCGCCTGCCAGACCCGATAGCGCGCTCCCCCGGCTGCTCGCGTGAGCACGCCCGCCGCCGCGAGCTTGTCGATCGAGGTCTGCGCCGCGACCTCGCTGACCCCGACCGCCTCGGCGACCGACGCGGCCGTCACGAGCGGATGCTGCAGCAGGTGCGCCTTCACCCGGTGCACCGAGGCATCGGATCGCGCTCGCACGAGCGCATCCCACGCCGCCGCGATCTCCTGCAGCTCGCGCACCAGGGCGCGACCGTTGGCCACCGCGCGGAACGCGGCCTCGGCGACCGTCTCGACGATCACATCGGGCTGCCCCTGTCGGTACCGGGTGAGTGCTTGGAAGTACGCGTCGAGATCGCCGAGCAGACCCGCCGAGACCGGCACCGCGACGTTGCGCGTGACATCGGCGGCACGGAGCATCCCGTGCAGCAGCGCTCGCCCGGTGCGCCCGTTGCCGTCGGGGAACGGGTGGATCGTCTCGAACTGGGCGTGCGCGATCGCGGCGTGCGCGAGCGCCGGCACGTCGGTGCGGTCGGCGAACCGCACGAGGTCGGCCATGAGCTTCGGCACGCGGTCGTGGTGCGGCGGCACGAACATCGCGTGATGCGGCGAGAACGACCCGCCGCCGATCCAGACCTGCTGATCGCGCCATGCGCCGACGAAATGCGGGGCGGATGCCTCGAGCAGGGCCTCGTGCATCGCGATGATCGCCTGCTCGTCGAGGCGGTCGGCGAGCGCGATCGCCGCCTGCATCGCGCGCACGTTCGCGACGACGAGCTGCGCGTTCGTCGAGTCGGATCGATCGAGCTCGGCGAGCGCGACCTGCTTCGCGCTCGCGGTGAGCTGCTCGACCTCGGAGCTCGAGGCGCTCTCGGTGCGCAGCAGGATGGCCGCGAAGGGCGCCGCGAACGAACCCGCCTCGGCGTCGAACCGAGTGAGCTCCTTGCTCGCGTCGTCGGCGATCGCGAGCGTCTCGGGGCGCAACCGCACCTCGCGTTCGGCGATCATCGGCACGAGCGCGGCACGGTACTCGCCGACCGCGGCGCGCAGTTGCCGGCGAGAGGCGACCTCGTTCTCGGCGCGGTGCCACGGCCGCGGCTCACTGCCGACGGCGGGCCACGCGTCATCCGTGATCGTCACACGGCCATTCTAACCAAAGATTGCGAGCTTAGTCTTTGGTTAGATCGCGGGTGTTCGGTGACTTGCCGGCCGGTGGGCCGCGCGATGAGCTGCGTCAGGCTGCCGCCGAAGCACTCGCCCGCTGCGCCGTCGTGACGATCGTCGCGAAGCCGCGTGCCGCGAGCACGCTCTCGGTTCGCCGCATCAGATCTTCACCGGAGACCGCCGCGTACGTCTCGCCCGCCGCGATGCCCGACGTCGTCGTGGCATCGGTGACGAACTCGACCTCGAAGCCCAGGTCACTCGCGAGCCGGGCAGTCGTCTCGCAGCACTGCTCGGTGCGGATGCCGCAGATCACGACCCGACGCACGCCGTGCTGCGTCAGCTGCTCGTGCAGATCGGTCGTCGTGAAGGCGTTGATCGAGGTCTTCGTGAGCTGGATCTCGCTGTCGAGCGGCTCGAGTTCGGACACCACCCTGACGAAGCCGAGCGCCGGATCGAATACTCCGCCGGTGCCGGGCTCGGCGTGCGTCACCCACGCGACCACGTCACCGACTGATCGCGAGTGATCCACGAGCCGCGCGATGTTGGCGAGCACCTGGGGATTCGCGGTCGCCGCCCAGTCGTCGGTTCGTTGGCGGAAGGACTCCTGGGCATCGATGACGAGCAGGGCCGTTTCGGTTCGGGGTGTCATGCATTCATCCTCGCCGTCGGCTGCCCGCCCGGGCAACGCGACAAACGGCCAACCATCGCAGCGATCAGGTCACGCATTCGTAACCCCGGTGCGTAGCCGGCTCGGGCGCTACGGCTTCGGCGTGAAGTCGGGATATCCCGCGAACGGCGCCGGTCCGTGACTGCGGATGAACCGCAGGTGCACTTCTTGGCACGCCGCGCGCAGCGTCGTGAAGTACCCGATGAGCTCGCCCGTGCCGCTCTCGGCGCGGTACCCGACCTCGTCGCCACGACGCAGGATGACGACGACGCCGTAGCAGCGGTCGTACTGGTCGCGCAGTTCCCATCGGCCGGCGGTGGGCTCGTGTGCGGCGAGAATCGGATGCCACTTCACCACGCTTCGAACATACGTTCGAACGCCGCGACACGCCAAGTGCAGACGGTCCCCCGAACCGGGGCGAGCGTCGCGGTCTCGAAGTGCGTCGACCGCGATCAGATCGAGTTCGCCGCTGCGACGATCGCGTCGACTGCGGCGTCGGGATGCGACACCATCGACACGTGCGACGCCGAGAGTTCTGACACGGTCGACCCGGCACGCTCGGCCATGCGCCGCAGCACGTCGACCGGGATGACCCGGTCGTCGGTGCCGATGACCGCCCAACTCGGCAGCGTCTTCCACGCGGGCGCACCCGAGGGCGTGACATTCGCCACGAGCGACGCCGGGCGCTGGCTGGCCACGATCGTCCAGCGGTCGGCCTCGGGCAGGTCCGGCGCGAACGATGAATGCACGACCTCGGGCTTGAGGAACACCTCGGCGGCGCCCTCGGGCGCGCCCGGATAGCCGGCGATGTCGAAGATCGTCGTCGGGTCGGCGACGCCCAGTGCCGAGTCCGATCCCTCGAGGATCTGCACCACGGTCTCGCCCTCGTCGGGCATGAACGCGTTGACGTAGACGAGGGCACGCACGTCGCCGCGCGGCGCCGGCATTCGTGATGACTGCGCCACCGTAGGAGTGGCCGACGAGCACCACCGGCCCACTCGTGCGCTGCGCCAGGAACGAGGCGATGTACGCCGCATCGTCGGTCAGTCCGCGAAGCAGGTTCGGCGGGACGAGCACGGTGTAGCCCTGCGCCTGCAGGGCGCGCGTCACGCCGTCCCAGCTTGAACCGTCGGCCCACGCCCCGTGCACCAACACGATCGTCGGCTTGGTCGTTGCATCCGTCATGCGAACCCTCCCCCGCTGAGAGCGCTCCATCCGGAGCACTTTCTGCGGAACGGTACCCCCATCGGGCTCGCCACGCCAGAGTTCGGCGCAACGTTCACCGAGTGTTCGCGAGCTCGAAATCAGGGCTCGACGATTCGACGATCGTCCCACTCGACGGCCCACCCGAGATCTTCGAACATGCGCGACAGCACGATCGCGGTGAATCCCCATACGACCCGCCCGTCGACCGCGAACGCCGGCGAGCGGTAGACGTCACCCTCGAAGTGGTGCTCGGTCATCGCGCGATTGGCCGGATCGACGAGATCGGCGACCGGCACGCGAAACGTCTCGACGGTCTCGGCGTGATCCACGGCGGCGACCTCCGACGGGCGGCTCCACCATGCGGGCACCGGCGTCACCAGGTGATTGCTGACCGGGACCGGGAACGGCGTCAGCGTGCCGAGCACGTCGACGCCCGTGGGGTCGAGCCCGGTCTCCTCGACCGCTTCGCGGACGGCCGCGGCAGCGGCATCCGAATCGGTGGGTTCGAGCCGGCCACCCGGGAACGCGATCTGTCCGGCATGACTCGAGAGCGTCGCCGACCGACGCTGCAGCAGCACATCGAGATCGCGGGCGACCGCGTTCGACGCACCGGCGGGAACCGAGTCGAGCACGCCGAAGAGCACGAGCACGGCGGCGTCTCGCGCCGGGGCGTCGTTTCGCAGCACCCGCTGCGGGCCGAGCCGCCAGTCGATGCCGCGCTCGCACAGCGCCGCCAGGTCGGCGCGGGCGTCGGTCGGGGCGGGTGGCATGGCGTCAGCCTACGACGCGCGCCCGCCGAGCGGTCGCGCGTCCGTGGTTCACGCACGAGAATGGCTGTCATGGCAGAGAACAAGACACAGCCGACGGATGCCTCGGTCGACGACTTCCTCGACGCCGCGACGCCCGCCCGTCGCCGCGACGACGGCAAGGCCCTCGCCGAGGTCTTCCGCGAGGTCACGGGAGCCGAACCCGTCATGTGGGGTCCGTCGATCGTCGGCTACGGCAGCTACCGCTACGTGTCTCCCGCGAATCCCCGCAACCAGGGCGACTGGCCCAAGACCGGGTTCTCGCCGCGCAAGGCGCAGCTTTCGATCTACGGGGTCAAGGACCTCCCCGAGGGAGCCGCGCTCCTCCCCGAACTCGGCACGTACACCGAGGGCGCGGGGTGCGTCTACGTGAGAAAGCTCGACGACATCGACCTCGACGTGCTGCGCCGGCTCATCGCGATCGCGTGGTCGCGCGGCGACGACCCCACGCCATGACCGGGGCCACGGTGCCGGCGACGACCTCGACCGACGCGGCGGTCGCCGAGGTCATGCGCGAGCTCGCCGCGCTCGAGAATCCGCAGATGCGCGAGGCGAACGAGCGGCGCGGCGACGATCACGGCGTGAACCTCAGCCAGCTGCGCGCGCTCGCGAAGCGGCTGAAGACACAGCACGACCTGGCGCGCGAACTCTGGGCGACCGACGACACGGCGGCGCAACTGCTGGCGATCCTGATCTGCCGCCCGAAGGCATTCGAACGCGACGAGCTCGACGCCATGCTGCGCGAGGCGCGCGCGCCCAAGGTGCACGACTGGCTCGTGAACTACGTGGTCAAGAAGAGTCCGCACTCCGAAGAGCTGCGCGTCGCCTGGCTCGCCGATCCGGATCCGGTGGTCGCCAGCGCCGGCTGGGCCCTGACCACCGAACGCGTCGCGAAGGCCCCGACGGCCTCGATCTCGACGCACTGCTCGACGTCATCGAAGCCGAGATGAAGGACGCCCCCGATCGCCTGCAGTGGGCCATGAACCACTGCCTCGCGCAGATCGGCATCACGCACGCCGAGCACCGCGCCCGTGCCATCGACATCGGCGAACGACTCGAGGTGCTGAAGGACTACCCGACGCCGCCGAACTGCACCTCGCCGTTCGCGCCCACCTGGATCGGCGAGATGGTTCGCCGCCAGGGCGCTGCGTAGCTGCGGCACGACCTGGCGCTCGCGGCCGAACCGACGGTCATCCCTCTGCACCAGTCCCTTGGTCGGTCGTGCCGCATCACCCAGACAGGATGTAGCGGACTCCCCCCTGCATCGGTAGCGTGACCGCATCCACACGATGATGGCGAGGGATTGTCATGAGTTCAGATCGACTGGCGCGCTCGATGCTCCCGATTCCGGATCGACCGGCACCGGGCTTGACGACGTACGACGCGAAGGATCCCGACACCTCGTATCCGCCGATCCAACCGTTGCTGCCACCCGAGGGCGCGCCGAACGTGCTCGTCATCCTCATCGACGACGTCGGCTTCGGCGCGTCGAGCGCGTTCGGCGGGCCGTGCGCGACTCCGAACGCCGAACGGCTCGCCGCGGGCGGCCTGAAGTTCAACCGGTTCCACACCACCGCACTGTGCGCGCCGACGCGGCAGGCGCTGCTCACCGGTCGCAACCACCACTCGGTGGGCATGGGCAGCATCACCGAGACGGCGACCTCGGCGCCGGGCAACAGCTCGCTTCGGCCCAACACGAAGGCGCCGCTGGCCATGACGCTGAAGCTGAACGGCTACTCGACGGCCCAGTTCGGCAAGTGCCACGAGGTGCCCGTCTGGCAGTCGTCGCCGATGGGTCCGTTCGACGCGTGGCCGTCGGGCGGCGGCGGCTTCGAGACGTTCTACGGCTTCATCGGCGGCGAGAACAACCAGTGGGAGCCGGCGCTGTACGAGGGCACGACGCCCGTCGAGCCGCCGGCCACTCCCGAGGAGGGCTACCACCTCACCGAGGACCTCGCCGATCACGCGATCGGCTGGATCCGGTCGCAGAAGTCGCTGATGCCCGACAAGCCGTTCTTCGTGTACTTCGCGCCGGGCGCGACGCATGCCCCGCACCACGTGCCCAAGGAGTGGGCCGACAAGTACGCCGGGAAGTTCGCCGACGGATGGGACGCGCAACGCGAGCAGACCTTCGCGCGGCAGAAGGAACTCGGCGTGATCCCGGCCGACGCCGAGCTCACCCCGCGGCACGCCGAGATCCCGTCGTGGGACGACATGCCCGCCGAGCTCAAGCCCGTGCTCGAGCGCGAGATGGAGGTCTACGCCGGATTCCTCGAGCACACCGACCATCACGTCGGCCGCGTGCTCGACGCCATCGAGGACCTCGGCGTGCTCGAGAACACGCTGATCTACTACATCATCGGCG
Source organism: uncultured Actinomycetota bacterium (assembly GCA_963836825.1). GTDB lineage: Bacteria > Actinomycetota > Actinomycetes > Actinomycetales > Microbacteriaceae > Agromyces. Next base: position 14,426 of record CAWILI010000031.1, on the reverse strand, counting down.
ACAACGGGGCATCCGCTGAGGGCACGCTGAACGGCGCCTTCAACGAGATGGCGAACTTCAACGGCATGGCCGCGCTCGAGACGCCCGAGTTCATGGCGTCCAAGCTGGAGGAACTCGGATCGCCGAGCTCGTACAACCACTACGCGGTCGGCTGGGCCTGGGCGATGGACACGCCGTTCCAGTGGACGAAGCAGGTCGCCTCGCACTGGGGCGGCACGCGGAACGGCACGATCGTGCACTGGCCGAACGGGATCGACGAGCAGGGCGGGCTGCGCACGCAGTTCACGCACTGCATCGACATCGCACCCACGATCCTCGAAGCCGCCGGGCTGCCCGAGCCGACCATGGTCAACGGCGTGCAGCAGTCGCCGATGGAGGGCACGAGCATGCTCTACGCGTTCCGTGAGCCCGATGCCCCGGAGCGTCACGACCTGCAGTACTTCGAGATGTTCGGCAACCGCGGCGTCTACTTCAAGGGGTGGAGCGCCGTGACCAAGCACCGCACGCCATGGCAGCTCGTCGGCGGCACGGTTCCGGCGTTCGACGACGACGTCTGGGAGCTCTACGACGGCACGTCGACTACAGCCAGGCCCGGGACCTGTCGGCCGAGCAGCCCGAGCGACTGCACGAGCTGCAGCGGCTCTGGCTGATCGAAGCCGTGAAGTACAACGTGCTGCCCATCGACGACCGCACCGCCGAACGGCTCAACCCCGAGCTCGCCGGCCGGCCGACGCTCATCCGCGGCAACTCGCAGCAGTTCTTCGCCGGCATGGGCCGGCTCTCGGAGAGCAGCGTCGTGAGCATCAAGAACAAGTCCTTCTCGGTCACCGCCGAGATCGAGGTTCCCGAAGGCGGCGCGAACGGCGTGATCATCGCGCAGGGCGGCCGTTTCGGCGGATGGAGCGTCTACGTCGACGGCGGCACGGCGAAGTTCGTCTACAACGTGCTCGGCATCCAGCACTTCACGGTCGCCGCGACCGGCCGATCCCGGCAGGCACCCACCAGGTGCGCATGGAGTTCGCGTACGACGGCGGCGGCCTCGCGAAGGGCGGCGACGTCACGCTCTACCATGACGGCAAGGCCGTCGGCTCCGGTCGGGTGGGCATGACGCAGCCGTTGATCTTCTCCGCCGACGAGACGACCGACATCGGCTACGAGTCCGGCACCGCCGTCAGTCCCGACTACACCCCGCAGTCCAGCCGGTTCACCGGCCGGATCAATTGGGTGCAGCTCGACGTCGGCACCGACGACAACGACCACTTCATCGATCCCGACGAGCGGTTGCGGGTCGCAATGGCACGGCAGTAGCGCCGATGGCTGGAGCACGGACTCGCCTCGAGCTGCCGCGTCGAGGATCTGCTAGCTGAAGGCAGCGAGACCCGTCAGCGCCCGGCCGAGGATGAGCGAGTGCACCTCGTCGGTGCCCTCATAGGTTCGCACCGCCTCGAGATTCGCCATGTGCCGCATCACGGGGAACTCGTTCGTGACGCCGTCGCCCCCGAGGATCGACCGGGCAGTGCCCGCGATCGTGATGGCCTCCCGAACGTTGTTCAGCTTGCCGACGCTGATCTGGGCGGGTGAGAGCACACCCGCGTCCTTCTGACGGCCGATGTGCAGCGCGAGAAGCACGCCCTTCTCGTACTCGAGCAGCATGTTCGCGAGCTTGTCCTGCGTGAGCTGGAACTGGCCGATCGGCCTGCCGAACACCTCGCGAGTCATCGAGCGATCGAGCGCGACCTCGAGGCACGTCCTCGCTGCGCCCATGACCCCCCAGATGATGCCGTAGCGGGCCTCGTTCAGGCACGAGAACGGGCGCACGCAGGCCGAGCGCGTCGGGAAGCCGCATCGACTCGCTCACGCGCACGTCATCGAACGTGATGTCGCACTGGATCGACGCCCGCATCGCGAGCTTGCCGTCGATCGGGGTCGCCGTGAATCCCGCCGTGTCGGTCGGAACGATGAAGCCCCGCACTCCATCGTCGGTCATCGCCCAGACCACCGCGACGTCGGCGATGCTCGCAAGTCCGATCCAGCGCTTGGTGCCGGTCGATCACCCAGTCGTCGCCGTCTCGCACGGCGCGAGTGCGCATGCCGGCGGGGTCGCTGCCGCCGTCGGGCTCGGTGAGCGCGAAGCATCCGATCGCCTCGCCGGCGCGCCATCCTCGGCAGCCACGCCTGCTTCTGCTCCTCGGATCCGAACTTCGCGATCGCGCTCATCGCGAGCGAGCCCTGCACCGAGACGAACGTGCGCCAACCGCTGTCGACGGATTCGAGCTCGAGGCAGACAGCGCCATAGCTCGTTGCGCTCGCGCCCGCGCAGCCGTAGCCCGAGATGTGCATGCCGAGGAATCCCTGGGCGCCGAGCTCCGCGACGAACTCGCGACGGAAGTGCTTGTTCTCGAAGTCGTCCTCGATGGTCGGTGCGATGCGATCGCGGGCGAATCGCCGCGCACGCTGCTGCCACTCGCGCTCCTCGGGCTGCAGGAGCGCGTCGAGTTCGAACACGGCCGCGAGCGACTGCTCGGCATCGAGCGTGGCGGTGGATGGGGTGGAGTCGGTCATGGCAATGCTTTCTCGAGAGTTGGGTCGGTCGGGTTCAGCGCGGGCAGCTCATCAGGTGGGGATGGGCTCAGACGCTTCCTCCTGCTGAGCCAATGGCGGATGTCGTCGCTGTGCTGGCCGAGACGCGGCGGTGCCGTGTAGCGGGTGACGGGGGTGTCGGAATAGGCGATCGGGTGCCGGACCTGCCGGGGCTGCCCGCTTCCGACCTCGACGAGGGGGTCGAGTCCGAGACGCGTCGCAAGAGCGAATCCGTCGGCCACGCTTCCCACCTTTCCCGCAGGGACGCCGACCGCGGTCAGGCGCTCGACCCAGATATCCGCGGCGTCTTCAGCAAGGAGCGGATCGAGCGCTGCACGCAGCGCCGCCCGGTTCTGCACGCGTGCCGCGTTCGTTGCGAATCTCTCGTCGTCGGCGAGCGACTCGTCGCCCACCGTCTCGGCGAGCCGGCGAAACTGGCTGTCGTTGCCGCACGCCACCGCGAGCGGCGAGTCCGCGGTGGGGAGGAGCTCGTATGGGGCGATCGAAGGGTGTGCATTGCCCAAGCGCCCGGGGGCGTTGCCCGTTGCCAGGTAGGACGACGCCTGATTGACCAGCGCCGCCAGCAGGCTCGAGAGCAGGTTCACCTCGACATGCTGACCGCGGCCCGAGGTGTTCCGCGCGTGCAGCGCTGCCAGGATCCCCGTGGTCGCGTCCTTCGCGGTGAGCACGTCGACGAGGGCGACACCGACCTTCATCGGCGTGCCGCCGTCAGCGTCGGGATCCCCCGTGATCGACATGAGACCGCCGACCGCCTGCACGAGGAAGTCGTAGCCGGGGAGTTGGGCGCCCAGACCGCTGCCGAAGCCGGTGATCGAGCAATACACCGAGCGCGGATTGTCGGCGAGAGACCTGCTCGTACCCGAGGCCGTGACGCTCGAGCGCCCCCGAACGGAAGTTCTCGACGAACACGTCGGCGCGGCGCGCCAGTTCGCGCGCCAGCTGCCGGTCAGCGGGATCGCGGAGGTCCAGCACGACGGACTCCTTGCCCCGGTTCGCGCTCTCGAAGTACGCGGAGCTGTTGGTCGTCCAGGGCGGACCCCACGATCGCGTGTCGTCGCCGCTGCCCGGACGCTCGACTTTCACCACTCGCGCCCCGAGGTCGGCGAGGGTCGCCGTGGCGAGCGGGCCTGCGAGGACGCGGGAGAAGTCGGCGACGAGGACGCCTTCCAAGGGCAGCGTCATGGCAGCGACCAACTCACCATCGATGCGGCGAGGAATTCGCCATGGATTGTCGGATGCTGCAGCTCGGCGTGCGGCGAGCGGCAGCGCCGCGTCGGGTACCGACTGATAGGTGACGGGGCGGACGAAGCGATCGAGCGCTGCCGCTCCCACCGACGTGGACCTCGGGTCGGAGGTCGCCGGCCACGGACCCCCGTGATGCTGCGCCCATGTCCAGGCGACGCCTGTCGGCCAGTCGCCGACCGATACGCGGCCCACCTGGTTCGCGAGGAGCTTCACGGCACGCGCCACGTCGGGATCGTCCTCGCCCGAGCCGAAGACCGCACCGGCCAGGCTCCCTTGAAGGGCATGCAGACCAGCCTCGAGCTCGGTCGCGTCGGAGTACTCCACGACCACGGCGACCGCGCCGAAGCACTCTTCCAGGAGTCGGCTGTCGGGGGTGAGCGCATCGATCGGCGCCGAAAGAACGGCGGCGTCGGCCGACCACCCGACCCCGGGTCCGGCGACCCTGGCGACCACGTCGGCACCGGCGGCGACCATCTCGTCGAGGCCCGTCGCGACGCTCGCCGCGATCGCCTCTGTGAGCATCGTGGGCTGCGGCGCCGCCTGCTCGAGTGCGTCGCCCACGGCCCGGGCGACGCCGTGCCCGGCGGGGGCGAACAACAGTCCGGGCTTGGTGCAGAACTGGCCGGAACCGAGCGTGAACGATCCGACGAAACCGCGGGCGATCTCGTCGATCCCGGCGACGCCCGCCTCGGTCAACACGATCGGATTCACCGTGCCCATCTCGGCATAGACGGGTATGACTTCTGAACGCTCGTTGGCGATCCGCCACAGGGCCAGACCGCCGGCCTGCGACCCGGTGAAGCCGACCGCCCTCGTGCCGTCGGCGGCGACGAGGTCAACGCCCGCCTGACGGCCCACTACGACGGCGTGAGTGCCGTCAGGTGCTCCCGCGTCCGCCAGGGCATCGCGAGCGATCTCCGCGAGCCGCAGCGATGTCAGCACGTGGGCGGGGTGCGCTTTGGCGATGACGGGGCAGCCGGATGCGAGCGCCGAAGCGGTGTCGTTTCCGAGCACACCGAAGCCGAAAGGGAAGTTGCTGGACCCGAACACCGCCACGGGGCCGAGGGGGCCGCGAAGCCGGACCAAGCGAGGGGTGGTCGCCGTCGCCTCGTCGATGGTCACCCCAAGGTATCCGCCATCTTCCGCGACCCGGCCGTAGAAGCGGAGCTGATCGGCCATGCGGGCGAGTTCCGCCGTGAGGCGGGGAACACCGAGCGCGGTCTCGGCATCGGCGAGTCGGACGAGCTCGTCGCGGTGCGACACCACGGCGTCCGCAAGAGCATCCAGCCATGCGCGGCGCTCGATCGGCGACGTGTCGGCGATCGACGCGGCGGCGGCGACAGCACGGTCCACGATGGCGAGCGTCTCCTCCAGAGGGGTCTGCTCGACGACAGCCGATCGGGCTGCCGTCCCGTGGCGAGAAGCTGCGGGCGGTCACGCGTGAGGGTGGTTCGTCATGTGGCACTCCTGGTCCGGGTTCGGGTTCCTTCCTACTGTGCAACAGCACCACGATGTTGTGAAGTATCAAGATCGGACGCCAGCGATACCTGATCAGCATCGTGCTCGAGTCCCCGACGTGCTGAACTACCCGGGCACATCTTCGCGTTCCGGGACGCCCGGAACGGGGCGACGGCAACATCGGGATAGAGGGATTCGCTGGCGGCGATGACCGCGGCGAGCGCAGGGTTGTCGTCGGCGGCGCGCCACGCGATTCGCACGTCCACCGTGCCGAGATCGGGCTGGAGCGGACGGAAGACGACGGCATGAGCGGGAATGTTCTCGCGGACTCCGGAGAACGTGAGCGCAACGCCCACTCCGGCGTCGACGAGGAGCAATTGGGTCGACGAGTCCTCTGCCGTCTGCACGATCCGCGGAACGAAGCGGCCTCGCATCCCCAGCAGGTGCAGCCGGTTCGAGAGGGTTGCTCCGCTGCCCCCGGGCAACACCACCCACGGCTCATCCGCCAGTTCGGACGGCGAGACGACCTCCGCACGGGACATCCGGTGATCGTCCGACAGTGCGACGAGCAGCTCTTCTCGTGCCACCACGCGCGAATCCACGTCGTCGGGCAGGAAGTCCCATCTGCCCACGACCACGTCCAGCGAGCCGGCGCGCAGACGCTCCATGCCGGGATCCGATAGCTGCGAACCATGGAGATCGAGAACCAGGCCGGGTCGCTCTCGGCGAAGTCGCCTCGCAAGTGCGCTCACCACGCCGTTGACGGATGCCCCGGCGAACCCCAGCCGCACCCTGCCGGCTTCGCCTCCCTGCACTCGTCGCACCAGTTGCACCAGTCGCTCGGAATGCATCACCAGCTCGCGGGCCGGCTCGACGAGCGCAGTCCCGACCGCGGTCAGGGCGACCCGTCTCGGACTGCGTTCGAACAGGGTCGCGCCGAGTTCGTCCTCGAGTGCGCGGATCATGCGGCTGAGCGGGGGCTGCGAGATGTGCAGGCGGGCGGCGGCGCGCCCGAAGTGCAATTCCTCCGCCACCGCGAGGAAGGCACGTGCTTTGCTGACCTCCACGGACTCAGGCTATGCCCGCGCAGGCATCGATCCGATGATCCGAATTCGACGCCGCCGGCTCACGCTTCCTCGCCCAGGTGCGGCGCCGCGGCGTCGTCGTTGCCGTGGCCGATGCGGCGGTAGACGTCGGGCCTCGTGCGCCGGAGGCGGTATGCCCAGAGCGTGGCCAGCACGCCGGGCACGACCACGATCGCGGGAAGCAGGAAGGTCAGCGCATTCGACTCGGCCTGCCCGAGCAGCACATCGAAGTTGACCAGGATGAGCACCGCCACGCCGCCGAGCGAGACGGCGGCGATGAGCGGGGCGACCAGTCGGCTTCCGACGCCGACTCCCCGCCGGTCGCGGCGGAAGTACCCGATGACGGCGATCGACACGAGCACCATCAGCAGCACGAGACCGAACGCGCCGGTGTTGGTCAGCCAGGTGAAGAGCGTGAGCACGGCATAGGGGCCGTTCTCGGGGTTCCAGCCGATCTCGCCGATCGCGAAGGCGGCGACCACGACGATGGCCACGACGGTCTGGACGACCGATCCGGCCCACGGCGCGCCGCTGCGGGCCCGAACCGCGGCGAGGCCCGACGGCAGCACGCCTTCGCGACCGAGCGAGAAGATGTAGCGCGCGACCGCGTTGTGGAAGCTCACGAGCGCCGCGAACAGGCTCGTGATGAAGAGGATCGACATGAGGTCGACCCAGAGCACGCCGAGGTGCTGAGCGACGAATCCGAAGAAGAGCGGCGGGCCGGCCTCGTCCGCGGTGATGCCGGTGGGGTCGAGGATCTTCGCGGGGCCGATCGCGAGGGCGAGCGCCCACGACGAGATCGCGTAGAACACGCCGATCACGGCCACCGCGAGGAATGTCGCCCGCGGGATCGTGCGGCGCGGGTCCTTGGACTCCTCGCTGTAGATCGCCGCGGACTCGAAGCCCATGAACGCGGCGATGCCGAAGGACAGCACCGCGCCGATGCCGGGCACGAAGAGTTCAGCCGGGCTCATCGGCTCCGCCGAGAAGCCCTCAGCGGGGTTGGCGAAGGCGACGACGTCGAACACGATCACGACGAGGAACTCGAGGGCGACGAGCACGCCGAGCACCTTGGCCGAGAGATCGACGCGGTTGACGCCCATCCAGGCGATGACGGCGATGCAGCCGAAGACGAACACCCACCACGGGATGTCCACGCCGGTCTTCTCGAGCACGAACATCGACATCTGGAAGCCGAACATGCCGTAGATCCCGACCTGCATGGCGTTGTACGCGATGAGCGCGACGATCGAGGCGCCGACACCGGTCGGCCGGCCGATGCCCTGCGAGACATAGGCGTAGAAGGCGCCGGCATTCGTGATGAACCGGCTCATGGCGGCATAGCCGACGGCGAAGATCGCGAGGGCGACCGCGAGGACCACGTATCCGAGCGGGATGCCGAGCACATGAGTGACCGAGAATGCCGATGTCGAACCCCCGGCGATGACCGTCAACGGGGCCGACGCGGCGACGATGAGGAATGCGACCGACAGTACGCCGAGCTTGTGCCTTGCGGGGCGCCGCGCGTCGGCGTCGGCGCCCGCGTCGCTGGCGACCTGTTGGGGACTCACGCTCATGGGAACTCCTTCGTTCTGGGCGAGACGATACTCGTGGGGATGGCCCCGATCCTCGCCGATGCAGCCTGCCTCGGTCTTGCCTCTACCTGCACGACGCTTGACTTCGCGGGCACGAGCGCCCGAACCCGACGGCGGGCGGGCGCGTGCGCACAGGGTCAAGATCGACGCGTCCACAGACAAGCACGACGGTGCCCGGCTGCATAGCGTGAAAGCCCCGACTCAACGTGGAGGAGCTATGAACAGCCCAACTGACGTCCTCGCCGACGATCACACCGCACTGCTTACCGAGATCACCCCGACCGAGGGTCGTACGCGGCCGATTCTCGACCCCGCCACCGGTGAGGAGGTCGGTCTCGCGCCGGTGCACACGCTGGAGGACCTCGAACGCGCGGTCGACGCCGCGGCGGCGGCGCAGCCGGCCTGGGCCGCGCTCGGCCACGAGCGGCGCAGCGAGCTGCTGCTGCGTGCCGCTGACGCGATCGACGCGAACGCCGAGGCGCTCGCGCAGATCCTCACCCGTGAGCAGGGCAAGCCGCTGAACGGCCCGAACGCACGATTCGAGGTCGGCGGTGCGTCGGGATGGTTGCGCGCGGCCGCAGCGACCCCGCTCGAGGCCGAGGTCGTCTTCGACGACGGCGACACCCATGCCGAGGTGCACTACCGCCCGATCGGCGTGGTCGGCGCGATCGGCCCGTGGAACTGGCCCCAGATGATCACCGTGTGGCAGATCGCCCCGGCGCTGCGCATGGGCAACACCGTCGTCGTGAAGCCGTCGGAGTACACCCCGCTCAGCGTGCTCGCCCTGGTCGCCGTGATCAACGAGGTGCTGCCCGAGGGCGTGCTGAACATCGTCGTCGGCGGCCGCGAGGTCGGCGCCGCGCTCTCGAGCCACCCCGCGGTCGGCAAGGTCATGTTCACGGGCTCGACCGCGACCGGCAAGGCGATCATCCGCAGCTCGGCCGACACCGTGAAGCGGCTCACCCTCGAGCTCGGCGGCAATGACGCCGGCATCGTGCTGCCCGACGTCGACCCGAAGGCCATCGCCGAGGGCCTCTTCTGGGGCGCGTTCATCAACACCGGGCAGACCTGCGCGGCCCTCAAGCGCCTGTACGTGCACGACGACGTCTACGACGACGTCGTCGACGCGCTCAGTGCAGTCGCCGCCGCGATGCCGATGGGTGTCGGCACCGACGAGCAGAACGTGCTCGGCCCGCTGCAGAACCGCGCCCAGTTCGACATCGTCGACCGCCTCGTCGAGGCCGCGAAGGCGTCGGGCGCCCGCGTCGTGCTCGGCGGCGAGCCCGACCGCGACCAGCCCGGGAACTTCTACCCGACCACCCTGATCGCCGACATCGACAACGACAACCCGCTCGTCGCCGAAGAGCAGTTCGGCCCCGCGCTGCCGATCATCCGGTACACCGACATCGACCAGGTCGATCGAAATGGCCAACGGCCTCGACGTCGGCCTGGGCGCGTCGGTCTGGTCCGGCGACCGCGAGCGCGCCCGCGAGATCGCGGCCCGCATCGAGGCCGGCACCGTCTGGATCAACTCGCACGGCGGCGTGCACCCGATGATCCCGTTCGGCGGCGCCAAGCAGTCCGGCTACGGCCTCGAGTTCGGCGTCGAGGGCCTCAAATCCCTCGGCGTACCCCAGGTCATCAACGGCTGAACCGATCAAGCACGGATGCCGCGAGCCCGCCGGGCTCGCGGCATCCGTCTTGCACGTCGAACGCGACGGTGGTGCTCACGGTCGTGTCCCCGGCGCCGCGTAGGGTGGGATCGACACGCTCCCCTACCTTCCAGAGGACACCATGCCGAAGATCGTCGACCACGACGAGCGTCGCCTCGCCATCGTCCTTGCGACCTGGCGGCTCATCGCTGCGAAGGGGTTCCGTGCCACGACGATGCGCGAGATCGCGAAGGCCTCGGGCGTCGCCAACGGCGGACTCTTCCCGTACTTCCGCGACAAGCAGGAGTTGATCGGCGCGACCTTCGAGCACGTCTTCGCAGCCACGAACCAGCGCTTCGCCGAGGTGCGCGAGGGCAGGGTCGGCATCGCGGCGCTGCGTGAGCTCATGCTGCAGATCCTCCCGCTCGACGATGAGCGCATACTCGAGTCGCGCATCGTCATTCCATTCTGGGAATATGCGGCGAACGAGCCGCAACTGCGCGAGCTGCACGAGCGCACCCTCGAGCTCTGGAGTGCGGAGTTCGCCGATGACCTCGAGGCGGCGAAGCGTCTCGGCGAGGTGCGCTCCGACGTCGATGTCGCGAGCGACGACCGACCAGCTCGTGGCGATGCTGAACGGCGCGCAGGTGCTCGCCGTGCTCTCGCCCGAGAGGTCTTCACCCGAGCGGCTCACCGCGATGCTCGACGACTTCCTGCTTCTGCTTCGCTGACGACCGCGCGGCGAGCGAACGCCCGCTACGGGACATCCGCTCGCCGCGCGTTCTCACCCGACCTGATCAGTGGCCGTGACCCTCGCAGGCGCATCCGCCGGTCTGGGGAGCGAGCAGGTCGCGTGAATCGGGCCGGTCGCCCGCCGCTTGCCCACCGACATGGCACGCCATGCCCATCGCCTCGGATGCCGGCACGTTGAGCGTCGGGTTGCGGTCGAAGAAGCCGTAGGGCTTCAGCGTGAACTTGGCATAGTCGACGGGCATGACCGGCCAGTCCTCGACGCGGGGGAAATGCGTCGGGCCGAACGTGTGCCAGATCACGATGTCCTCGCCGTCGATCGCACGGTCGGCGGCGGTGTACCGGGGAAGCCCGTCGCCGCCGGGATTCTGGTTCACGAGGTCGCCCGCGGGGTACCGCTCGTCGGGCGAGTACTGCGTGACCCAGAGGTGCTTGCGGGTGAAGCCCGCGCGCTTGGCGATCACCGACTCGGGGTCGGCCATGAGCGTCGGCGTGCCCTGGGCGAGCAGCTCGTAGGCGACCGGCTGACCGAGCCGGTTCTGCTTCTCGGTGTTCACGATGTGCCAGGCCCGACCGACGGTGAGGTCGGCGTCGCGGACGCCCTCGGACTCGGTGCGCAGTCGCGTGCGCTGCTTCGTGAACGCGTTGCCGTACTCGTTTCCCTCGCCCATCGGCAGCCGCACCGCATCGACCTCGTCGACCGCGTTCGAGACGCCGTCGACCATCATGTCGAGCCGCGCGCTGAACAGGTGCTGGTGGTACGGCGCGCCGAGCCCGGGCGCGACCTCGCTCGCGTGGTCGCCCGCTTCGGGGTCGTACGCCGAGGTGAACAGCACCCCGGTGAGCTTGGCCTCGCACTCGATGGTGCCGTCGAGGTACAGGTACCAGTAGAAGCCGTAGTCGTAGTTGCCGACCGTCGTGAAGAAGCTGATCACGAGGCGACGCTGGCGGCGCACCTCGCTGGAGCCCGTGTAGATGTCGGTGTGCTTCCAGAGGGTGCCGTAGTCCTCCTCGTGCATGCAGATCGCGTTCGGGATGACCCGGGGATTGCCGAACTCGTCGGCGAGGGTCGCATCGAAGTACCGGATCTCGCCGAGGCAGTCGCAGCCCAGCGTGAGCGAGTTCGCGTACCTGCCGTAGACGTACTCGCCGGTGTCGAAGTAGTTCTGCCAGAACCGCGACGGCGACGGGTCGCCGTAGGGCACGACCATCTCGGCGATCGACGCACGGTAGATGACGTCACGCTCGGCGCCGCCCTGGTCGGCGTCGGTGAATCGGATGCGCCGCAGCACGAGTCCCTCGCGGGCGTCGAAGGCGATCGAGAACTTCCAGTTCGCCCACGAGACCTCGTCGCCCTCGACCGTGAAGCTCGGCCCCTCGGGCTGGCTGATCGAGATCGGCTTGAGCGTGTCGAGCGGGGCGCCCTGCACGTCGGGGTCGTCGAAGTTGCCGCCCTCGGCCGGGATGTCGAACACCTTGTGGTCGACGAGCTTGAACATGCGCCCCTCGATCATGTCGACGTAGGCGCAGAGCCCGTCGACCGGATGCGCCCAGCAGTGGTCGGCTTCGTACTGCCGCATGAAGGCGAGCACGCGGATGACGCGACGCCCGCGTTCGTCGTCGAATCCGTAGTTGCCCGCGGAGAGCGGTGCGAGCGCCACCTGCTCGTGCGTGATGCCGCGCTTCGCGAGCGCGGCGTGCCACTCGTCTTCGCCGCCGAGCATGTCGTAGATCGCTTCGAACTCGACATCGAGGATCGGCGCCTGCCCGTTCGAGCCGTCGATCTCGTCGACGCGGACCACCTCGCGGGCGGTCAGCGACACGCGCACGTCGTGCGACGCACCGGTGGCCTGGTCGAGGATGATCGCGCGCACGATGCGCGGGAGTGCCGACCCCGGCGAGCACAGCGGCCTTCGCCGGCTCGTCGACGCCGACGTAGACGAACCGGGTCGATTCGCTGACGAGGCCCGCCGAGGCGAGCACCTCACGCGTCGCGACGATCTCGTCTGCCGCGAGTCCCCTCATCGGGTCGCCGCCGGCACGTTCGTCGGATGCCGCGTGCGTTGTCTCGTGGGCGTGGTGGTGCAGGTGCCGTGCCTCGCGGGCTGACGTCGTCGTCATGCTGACTTCCTTCGTTTTCTCTACGCTTGTTGAGTAACATACCAGCACGGCACGAGACAGGGAAGTCTGCATATGGGTGAGATCACGCACGGGGCGATGCTGATCGGCGCGCTCGCCTGCACGGCATGCACCCTGGCGGGGTGGCGTCACGCGCGCGCCCTCGACGTCGCGGCATCGGCAGCGATGCTCGCGGCGATGGCCGACATGGCATTCACCCGTCTTCTTCCCGCACTCGTCTGGGCGTTGATCCTCGTCGCGGCCGGGATCGCGCTCGGCGCTCGCGTGCGCGCGACGCGGGCTCGAGCCCACGCCGCTCGCACCGTGCAGGCCGACCATGCCATCCGAGAACTGCACCGCGCACTCGTCTTCATCGTGGGCGGGTGGTTGCTCGTGGGTACCGCCGGGGTCGCCGACTCCGCCGCGACATCCGCTGTGAGCGCGCACGTTCACGTCTCGGCGAACGGATTCGTCGTCGCCGTCGCAGCCGACCGCACTCGTCGTCTTGGGCGGCTGGCTCGTGGCGCGACTCCTGCGCCGCGGGCGCCGCGAGGGCCTGCATGCAGCCGAAGCGGCGAGCCTGACGCTCATGCTCGTCGCGATGGCGGTGCCGACGGCGCTCGTGAGCTGAACCGGAGTGGGAGCAGACGATTTTTCCTCAACAGGCGTATAGTTTCATTTCGGGCTCGTCACCGGCGTCGAGACCACCAGAGACGAGGTGTACCCGTGCCGCAAACTCTCGCAACAGAATCCATGATCGACACGACCGCGATGCCGCTGGACTTCACGCAGTTCAGGGAGCAGGTGTCGCAGTCATTCGTGCCGCTGCGCGTCACGTCCGACCGACCCGAGCGTTTCCGTGGTGATATCCGCGCCGCCGGTAGCGACGACGTGCACCTTTCGATCGTCACCGCCGGCGAACACACGATCGAGCGCACCCCCGAACTGATCGCGCGCAAGGAGAGCCGGTTCTTCAAGCTCGGCCTGCAGCTCTCGGGAACCGGACTCCTGATCCAGGACAACCGCGAAGCGGTGCTGCGCCCCGGTGATCTCGCGATCTACGACACGAACACCCCGTACTCGCTGATGTTCGAACAGTCGTTCGCGACGGCCGTGCTCATGGTGCCGCACCGGCTCATCGAACTGCCGACCGACGGCCTGCGCGGAATGACGGCGACCACCATCTCGGGCGAGCGGGGCCTCGGCCGTGTGGTCGCGCAGTTCCTCGCCGGCCTCAGCGACGAGCTCGAACAGCTCGATGGCCCCGTCGGTGCGCGACTCGCACAGCACGCGGTCGACCTCGTGACGACGATGTACGCACAGGAGCTCGACATCGTTCGCGACGCCGACCAGCCGCACCGCCCGCTGCTCCGCCGCGTGCAGGCGTACGTCGATGCCCGGCTCGGCTCGCCCGAGCTGAGCCCGTCGAGCATCGCAGCGGCACACTACATCTCGACGCGACACCTGCACGCGATCTTCCACGAAGATGGGCTGACCGTTTCGGGCTGGATCCGCTCGCGCCGGCTCGACCGGTGCCGGCGCGATCTCGCAGACCCGTTGTCGCCTCACCCGGTGAGCCAGATCGCCGCCCGGTGGGGGTTCACGGATGCCGCACACTTCAGCCGCGCGTTCCGCGCGGAGTTCGGCGAGGCGCCGAGCGCCGTCAAGTCGCGAGCCCGCGCGGCCTGACCCGAGCACCCGCCCGCCCTCAGGCGACCGGGTGGCCTGCCGCGAACATGTTGCCCGGGTCGAACGCGCGCTTGAGCTCTGCGAGCCGCGCCGCCGAGTCGCCGAACCCGGCACGGCGGTCCACCCCACCGCCGTCGACGAACGTCAGCGCCAACGCATCCGCGTGCCATTCCGCGAGGGCTGCGACCAGGTCATGGGTTGCCGTCACGGCAGCCGCGGCGAGCTCCGGCGCC
>CAWILI010000030.1:0-345100 GCA_963836825.1 uncultured Actinomycetota bacterium | reverse complement strand
CCGACAGTGCCTGCCGGCGCACCGCGCCCGGCGTCTGTCCGATGGTGCGGGCGAACGCGCGGGTGAAGGCGGCCTCGGACTGGTAGCCGACTTCGGCGGCGACCTGTGCGACCGTGGCGCGGTCATCACGCAGCCGGTTGGCCGCGAGGTTCATGCGCCAGCGAGTGAGGTAGGCCATGGGGGCCTCGCCCACCATGCCCGTGAAGCGCGCGCTGAACGCCGACCTCGACATCGTGGCGGTGCGTGCGAGCTGCTCGAGGTTCCAGTCGCGGCCGGGTTCGGCGTGCATGACCTCGAGGGCGCTGCCGACCCGATCGTCTTGCAGTGCCAGCAGCCAGCCGTCGCGCGCGGTGGGATCGTAGGCGAGCCAGGCGCGGATGGCCTGCACGACGAGGATGTCGGAGAGCCGCGTGGCGACGGCCTCCGCGCCGGGCTGCGCGCGGGTCAGCTCGTCGGCCATGAGGCGCAGCGTGTCGCGGACCGACGACGCCATCACGGGCTCATCGCCGCGCACCGTCAGCACGCTCGGCAGGCCGCGCACGAGCTCTCGGGCGGCGGGGTCGTCGAACGCGACGATTCCGCAGATCAGCTGTGTCGCCCGCCCGCCGCCGCCGTGCCGGAGCACCGAGTAGTGCGGCCCGAGGTAGTGCTGCGGGAGCCGGTCGACCCGCGGTGACGGCCCGATGCCTGGCGAGCTCATGATGTCGTGCCCACGGCCGTGCGGCACGAGTGCGAGGTCGCCGGCACGCAGTTCGACCGGGTCGACGCCGTCGACGCGGAGCCAGCACGATCCGACCGTCGGCACGTGGAAGCTCACCGAGTCGGTGATCGCCGGCATCTCCAGCCCCCACGGCTCGGTGAGCTCGGACCGGCAGTAGAAGACCCCCCGCATCCGCAGCGTCTGCAGGACCCGGGCGACGCGGTCTCGGCCTTCCCATGGTGTTGCATCCATGGCTCCATAGTGCCGCAGACTCTGCTCGGGCGTCCGTCGATCTGGACGAATGAACAAGAAGCGTGGACGGACCAGCATGGTTACGCCGATCAACCGCCCATACCGTCGGATGAGCGAACAACATCAACGAATGGAGCGACACATGTATGCAGTAGCTGGAGCGACAGGACGCGTGGGATCAGCAACGGCGCGTCACCTGCTTGCGAACGGAGCGGAGGTGCGGGTTCTCGTTCGAGACCGCGAACGCGTCGAGGAATGGATCCGGCAGGGCGCGGAGGCCCGTGTCGTCGATCTCGGTGATCGGGCCGCCGTGCGCGATGCGATCACCGGGTGCGACGGTCTCTTCGTACTCCTGCCGTTCGATTTCACGGTCGACGACCTCGACGCCTACGCGGACGCGGTCACGACGTCGGTCGCCGGAGCGGTCGCCGACAGCGGAATCCCGCACGTCGTCATGCTTTCCTCCGGCGGAGCCGACCTTCCCGACGGCACCGGGCCCATCACTGGCATGCACCGAATGGAACAGGCGCTGCGGGCGACGGGCACCGTGCTGACCGCGCTCCGGTCGGGGCACTTCCAGGAGAAGGTCGGCGACCTCATCGAGGCCGCACGGGCGGGGGTGTATCCAGTCTTCGCCGCGTCGGCTGATGTCCCGGTTCCAATGGTGGCGACTCGCGATCTCGGTGCGACTGCCGCGCGGGCGCTGTTGTCGCCGGATGCCACGAGCGCATCGATCGACGTGCGCGGGCCTGCGTACTCCGAACGAGAGGTCGCCGGGGTTCTCGGAGCGGCGCTGGATCGCGAGCTCGAGGTCGTCGTGCTGCCCGAGGACGCATGGGCGCCCGCGCTGATCGACGCCGGCTTCCGTCCCCACGTGGCCGAGAGCGTCGCCGAGCTCTACCGCGCCTACGAGCGGGGCCTGCTGGCGCCCCGCGGGGATCGCGCAGTGCGCGTCGACACTCCGATCGAGGACACGATCGCCGGCCTCACCGCGGCTTGACGACTTAGACCTTTTTTTTTTTTTTTTTTTTTTTTTTTTTTTTTTTTTTTTTAATACTCCCGGACTCGCTCAATGTCCGGGGAAGCCAGGAACGCGAGTATTCCGCGTCCCGGTGCGTGCGACGATCCGGAGGAGGGACGATCGGTGGGAGGACGGGATGCGGGGCGAGGCGACCGTGTTGCACGCGGATCTCGACGCGTTCTACGCCTCAGTCGAGCAGCGCGACGTGCCGAGCTGCGCGGCCGGCCTGTCATCGTCGGCGGTGGTGTCGTGCTGGCGGCGAGTTACGAGGCGAAGGCCGTGGCCGCGTACCGCGATCGGCGGCCGGCAGGCGAGCGCCCTGTCCCGGATGCCGTGGTCGTCCCGCCGCGGATGGACGCATATCCGGCGGCGAGTCGAGCCGTGTTCGCGATCTTCCGCGATACGACGCCGCTCGTGGAGGGGCTCTCCATCGACGAGGCGTTCTGGAAGTCGGGGGCCTCGACGCATCGCGGGCACGCCCGAGCAGATCGCCGTGCGACTGCGTGAGCGGCTTCGTGCGGAGGTCGGGTCGGCCATCTCGGTCGGGATCGCGCGGACCAATGCGAGAGGGTCGCCAGCGCGGTCAGCAAGCCCGACGGGCTGCTGGTGGTCGAGCCCGAGCGGGAAGAGGCGTTTCTGCTCCGCTGCCAGTAGAACGGTCGTGGGGAGTCGGTGCAGTCACCGCCGAGAAGCTGCATCGGCTCGGCATCGCACCGTCGGCCAACTGGCCGAGCTCGAAGCCGCGACCGCGGAGAATCTGCTGGGCAAGGCGACCGGCGCGCATCTGCATGCGCTGGCCCGGCTAGGGACCCGCGCCCGGTCGACACCACGCGCCGCCGCGGCTCCATCGGCTCTGAGCGCGCGCTCGGCACCCGCCCCGCCCGGCCGACGAACTCGACCTATCCTCACCGAGATCGTCGATCCGCTCGCCGCCGCCTCCGCGATGGCGACCGGATGTGCCGCACGGTCGTGCTGCGCCTTCGCTATGGCGACTTCGCGAAGGCCACCCGATCGCGTACCCTCCGCTCCGCGTCCGACCGCACCGCGGTGCTGCTCGCTGTCGCGCGAGGGCTGCTCGCCGGCGCGCAGCCCGAGATCGCCGAGCGCGGCATCACCCTGATCGGCGTCTCGCTGTCGCAGCTGGCGCGCGCCGACAGCCTCCAGCCCGAGCTGCCCATCGACTGGGACGACGGGGTGCGCCTCGACACGGTGCTCGACGCGGTACGCGATCGCTTCGGCGCGGCGTCCGTCGCGCGAGCTGCGCAACTCGGTCGCGATCCGGGCTGGTCGACCGCCGCTGCTGCCCGAACACGAGTGAACCCGACGAACGGATGCAGCCTCGTCGTTGCCTCTTCCGTTGTTCACCCGTTACGGACATCCGGCCGAGGCACTTGAATCGCGGCTGCGGCAGGCGCACAGTGGAAGGAGAGAGGGAGGTCCCATGCGCTACGCGATCGCTCACCCGGATGTCATGCCGATCCTCTCCCCGGGCCGGCACCGCTCGCCACGACGCGGGGCCTGCTTCATGGAATTCGCGTCGTACCTCGCGGGAGAGCGTTGGAGCGACCATCCCGCGTGTACGCACGGCACCCTCGCGCATCTCGCGCGGATGGTGAACGACCGGACGAGCGAAGCCGGCCGCGCCCGGCTCACGCCGCTCATCCCGACGGTCGTCGGCCTGACGAGTGACGACCCGCTGCTCGACGTCCTGCTCGCCGTGCGAGCTGCCAGCGCCGCCCTGCCCATCGCCGCTGAGGAGCGCCAGCGTTCGCAGGCGGTGGGGGTGCGCGCCGCCCTCAGGGTCCTCGCGGAACGCGACGACGAGCTCGCCGCGGAGTCGCGCGAACTGGCGGAGGCCGCCCTCCGCGCCGCCCCCGCAGCCGATGCCTGGGCCATCCAGTTCATCGAGGAAGTCGGTCCGGCCCGCCCGGGTATGACCGCGCGGCAGTGCCGGGATATCGTGACCGGCGCCGTCGATGGGATCGCGCGGGCGTGCGTCGGGGATCCCGACGATCGACTCGTCGCCCTGCTCACCGCCGCCGTGTCGGACGCGGCGCGCTTCGTGGACGGGTCGCGTGAGGCGGCGGATGTCCCCGCCGAGGCGGATGTCCCCGGGTGGATGATGGATCCATGCCCGCTGCCCACCGTCCCGGTCTTCGGGTCGACTCGGGACTCACGATCCCCGAGTCCGAGCTGACCTGGCGGTTCTCGCGGTCATCCGGCCCCGGCGGGCAAGGAGTGAACACCGCCGACTCCCGAGCGGAACTCGTGTGGGATGTGGCAGGCTCGGCCGTCCTCACTCCGCTCCAGCGCGAGCGACTCCTCGAGCGCCTGAGTGGTCGCCTTGTCGACGGAGTACTGACGATCACCGCATCCGAGCACCGCGCGCAATTGCGCAACCGGGACGCTGCGCGCGCTCGGCTGGCCGCCGTCGTGGCCGACGCTCTGCGGCCGCCGTCGCCCTCGCGGCGACCGACGACGCCGAGTCGCGGTGCCAAGGAACGGCGCTTGAAGGCGAAGAAGCGGCGCACCGACGTCAAGCGACTGCGTCGCCCGCCTCACGACTGACCACCGAGTGGCCACTCCTGGACGGGAGGACGCCGTCGGGCTGAGCCGCCTGCCCGATGGAAGCCGGGAACTCGCTTGCTCCGTCCAACGCAACCGGCCCCGGACCCGGCTGGATTTGTCCAGTCGGGCCCGGGGCCGAGGGCAATGCGGGCGTCAGGAACGACCCGGCACCCCGTCAGGCGCCGAGCTGACGGACCCGTCTCAGTCGGCCGGGAGATAGACCCGGGTCGGGATCTCCTCGTAGTCCGCGGGTCGAGGGTGTCGACGCTGCCGTCGACGATGGCGTCGACCAGGCCGTCGACGCCGATCTCGACCTGCTTGGTCAGCATGCCGTTGCGCTTCTGACCGTCGGTCTGCGTGTTGCTGGAGGTCTCGAAGAGCACGGTGGCGCTGCCCCGCAGGGCGAACGAGCCGAGCGCGGTGCCCGGCAGGTTGGTGTCCTGGGGATACAGCGTCAGGGAGCCGAACCCGGAGTTGCCCTTGTCCTGCAACGCGTCGTAGACCGCGACGTTGGCCCGCCGCGACGCGTCGTAGTCGAACTTCGGCCAGTCGCCGAACTCGCTCGGGTCGGCGATGAAGCGGCCCGAGATGGAGAGCGGCGACATTCTCGCCCGTGCCCTCCTGCGGCATAGCAGGACCATTGGTTGTGCAGGTCGACGAAGTAGTCGACGGTGCCGAACTCGTTTCGAGGCTGCGGTAGAGGTCGCGCACGGTCTGCGACTCCGGCGTGATGTACCAGCCGGTGTAGGCGCTGTTGCCCGGGAAGTCCGCGGGCGGGGGACGTAGTCGAGGTCGGGGTTGAAGTCGCGGTTCACGTCGAATCCGGGCACGTCGGCGCGGTAGTTCCACGCCGGCGACGCACCTGCCAGCTGCGGGAAGTCGTCGACAACGTCGACCCAGGACATCTCGTTCTGACGGGTGTCGTTCTCGCCGCCGTCGACGTTGAGCCGGGGGACCGCCACGATGGTGATGTTCTCGCGCAGCGCATGGGCCTCGGGGTGTTGCCGCCCCATGGCGGAGCAGGTTGAGCAGCGCCTCGGTGCCGTGGTTCTCGTTGCCGTGGATCTGGACTCGACCAGGAGCACCGTGTCGCCATGACCGACGCGAGCCTGATAGATCTCGCGCCCCTGGTTGCTGTAGCCGGCGACTTCCACGTCGACGGTGCCGCCGGTGGTGCGCTCGATCTGCTGGAGCTGCTTCGTCAACTGGGCGTGGTTGACATAGGCATCGTAGTTGTTGCCGGGTTCGGTGCCGCAATGCGACTGCTCGGGGATGGCAGAGGCGGCTGCCGGCGCGGAGAGGACGGCCGCGCTCAGAAGAAGAACGGCGGCCCCTGAGACGGCGACGGCCTTCGTGCGAGGGATTTGCATGGAGAAACCTTTCGTAGGGAAAAGTGAATCCATTGCAGACTTGCATGGTTTTCAATTGCGGCGCTAGTAATACTTGGAAACTCGTGACGCTTTACGTGCGCATTACCCGTCCGAAGTCGCCGCCACGCCGTCCGAAGTCGTCGATCAGATTTCGAAAGTCGTCCCTGAAGCCGGGGGGCGCTCGGTCCTAGGCGCGCTCCACAGGCAGCCACAGTTCGCAGCGTCGCCGTGCTGAAGTCGGCGGCGCGGTCGAGGATCGCCACGATCGAGGGTCCGGGCCGCAGCCGCCACGGGTTCGAGGGGAACCAGTCGGTCGCGGTCGCGGCCCACGTGGACTGCAGGGCCGCCGGGTACGGGCCCGCGGTGCGGAACACCGCCCAGGTGCCGGCCGGAACCTCGATCGCGTCGAGGTCGTCGGGCACCGGCGTCGTTTCGGTGACGGCGACGCCGTGCAGGTAGGTCAGCTCGCTGCCCTCGGTGTAGTCGGGGTCGACGTCGGCGCTCACCTGGAGCAGCCCCGCCGGCTCGGTGTTGCTCAATCCCTTGAGGCGAGCGTGCTCGGCTTCGGGCAGCGAAGCGATGTGCGCCTGGATGTGCGGATTGACGCCGTGGTGGATGAGCGGCACGCGGGCCGCGTGGCCGACGAGTCGGAATGCCGGTCGATCTGCGATGCGGGTGTCCATGGGGGTGTTCCCTTCTACGGTCAGGCGGAACCTGAGCTGCGGTTGCGTGCGAAGGGGGCCACCGTCTCGGCGCACGTCGCCGGGACTGACGCCGTGCACCGATCGGAACGCTCGGCTGAAGGCCTCGGTCGAGCCGTAGCCGTACCGCACCGCGATACCCAGCAGGTCGCCGTCTCCGAGGACGTCGGCCGCGGCGACCGCCATGCGCCGCCGCCGGACGTACTCGGACAACGGCATGCCGGCCAGCGACGAGAACATCCGGCGGAGGTGGTACTCCGTCGTGCCGAGACTGCTCGCCAACCCGGCGATGTCGATCTCCTCGGTGAGGTGGTCCTCGATGAATTCGACGAGTCGGTTGAGTGCTGCGATCACGGTTCCCCCTTTCAGCATCAAGCCTGCTCATCGACCTCGGCCGGCACCCGACTATCGCGGTTCGATTCAATCGGGTCGCGCTCGGTGCGTCGCAGTTCGCGTCGCAGCCGCCATCAGGGCCCGGTCGAGATCGCGGGTTCCGGATCCGACTCACTGGTGGAAGCACGTGAGAAGGAGGCATCATGACCATCATGACGAAGTCGCGCACCGAAGGCGCCGAGGTCGGACCGATCGACGCATCGTTCGACGCGGTACTCGAGAAGAGCCCAGCTGCCGGTGGCTGGACGTACGTGATCTGGCCGGATTCGCCCGAGTTCTTCCGAACTCACGGTCTCGTGAAGGTGTCGGGCGAGGTCGACGGTGAGCCGTTCGACGGCTCCTTCATGGCCCTCGGCGACGGCCGGCACAAGCTCGCGGTCACGGCTGCCGTGCGTCGGGCGATCGGCAAGGAGGCGGGCGACTCGGTGCACGTGCGTCTCATCGAGCGGCGTTCCTGACGGGCGGTATCGGTGCCCAAGACGCGAGCGTATCCGGATCGGCGACGAAGGCGATGGCCATGACTGAGGTGATCGTGGTCGGCAGCGGGCCGGCCGGGATGATGCTGGCGGGGGAGCTGGCATTGGCGGGCGTCGAGGCGACCGTGGTGGAGCGGCGCACGACATCAGAGCTCGTGGGGTCGCGCGCGGGCGGATTCCACTCGCGCACCATCGAGATCCTCGACCAACGCGGGATCGCCGACCGGTTCCTCGCGGAAGGGCAGATCGCGCAGACCGCGAGGTTCGGCACATCCGTGCTGGACATCAGTGACTTTCCGACACGGCACCCCTATGGGCTGGCTCTGTGGCAGAACCGCATCGAGCCGATCCTCGCCGACTGGATCGAGCAGCTCGGCGTTCGGGTCGAGCGCGGCCGCGAGGTGACCGGCATCGTCCAGGACGAGAACGGCGTCGATGTCGTGTTCCGCGACGGGGAGACGATGCGGGCGAAGTACCTCGTCGGGGCCGACGGCGGCCGCAGCGTGATCCGCAAGGCGGCCGGCATCGAGTTCCCCGGTTGGGACGCGACGCGCAGCAACCTCATCGCCGAGGTCGAAGTCACCGAGGAGCCGCCGGGCGGCCTCGTCCAAGACGAGCGAGGTGTGCACGCGCTGCACCTGATGGAGGACGGGCACACCTATCGGGTCGTCACGACGGAACGGGAGATCGGCCCGGCCACCGAACCCACGCTTTCCGATCTCAGCAGACGCGCTCACCGCGGTCTACGGAACCGACTTCGGCGTGCACAGACCCGACCTGGATCTCGCGGTTCACGGATGCCACTCGCCAGGCTGCGGCGTACCGCGAGCGGGCGAGTCCTGCTCGCCGGGGATGCCGCGCACATCCACTATCCCGCCGGCGGTCAGGGCATCGGGTTGGGCATCCAGGATGCCGTCAACCTCGGGTGGAAGCTCGCCCAGGTCGTCAACGGCGTCTCGCCGCAGTCGCTGCTCGACACGTATCACGCCGAGCGGCACCCCGCAGGAGCGCGAGCGCTCAGGCTCTCGATGGCGCAGACGGCCCTGCAGCGCGCCGACCCGCGCACCGCTGCGCTGAGCGAAACCATCGACGATCTCATGACGACGGCCCCGGCCCGCACGCAGATCGCCGCGCTCATCCACGGCCTCGATGTCGCCTACGACCTCGGGGAGGGACATCCGCTTCTCGGACGACGGATGCCGGACCTCGACCTCGAGACCGCGGGCGGCCCGACACGGGTCTACTCGCTCCTGCACGACGCCAGACCGCTGCTCCTCGACTTCGCCGGTTCGGGGCGCATCGACATCTCGCCCTGGGCCGACCGAGTGCGCGCCCTCGACGTGCGGTTCACCGGCGTGTGGGAGCTGCCGGTACTGGGCGAGGTCGCAGCGCCCACGGCTGTGCTCGTCGGCCCGACGGTCACGTGGCATGGGTCGATCCCGGAAGCGACGAATCGCTCACCGACGCGCTCACGCGCTGGTTCGGGCCCGGGCGCTGAGGCGATATCTGCTCCCAGATCAGCTCGGCCACTCGACCGGGTGCGGTCGGATGTCCTCACCAACGCGCCCGCCCTGCACGTCTACGCGAAGCTCGGCTTCACGGTGTACAAGCGTCGCAAGGTGCGCTTCGCTCGCCGCGTCGGATTCACCGAGCTCGTGTCGATGAAGCTCGTGCAGGACCCCGCGTCGTAGCCGGGCTTCATTCCACCCTGAACTTGAAGCCGCGGTGCGAACCGACGAAACCCAGTCGCTCGTAGAAGCGGTGCGCGTCGGTGCGTGCCTCGTCAGACGTGAGCTGCACGAGCGACGCGTCGATGGCCGGTGCTGCCGTTTCGGTGACCCAGCGCATCATGGCCGATCCGATGCCGCTCGACCGATGGTCGCTGCGCACGCGAACGGCCTCGATCAGCAGCCGAGTCGAGCCGCGGCGAGCCATGCCGGGGATGCGGGTGAGCTGCATCGTGGCGAGGGGCTCGTCTGAGCCGTCGGCGACGACGAGCACCTCGTTGGACGTGTCGGCGATCAGTTCCGTGAGTGCGGATCGGTAGGCGGCGGTGTCGGCTTCGTCGGCCCTGTCGCCCCTCGACGCACTGATCGGGTCGTCCGAGAGCAGGCGCATGATCGCACCGAGATCGTCTTCAGAAGCCCGTCGCAGGGTGAGGTTCTGCCACCTTGGCGCTGAGCGGAACCGGCAGGTCCAGGGTCGTGATCACCGATTCAGTCTGCCATTCGTGTCGACGCGGCGTGCGGGGCACTGTCGCGATGTGGGCGGGTCGTGGTCGAGTAGGCGCATGGGTTTCGATGCGCGGTTCCTGGGGGTGCGAGCGGCGATGCCGCGATTCGAAACGACGGATGTCTCGACCGGCGTCGTTCGCGAGGCCGCGGTCGAGCTCGACTACGTGCACTTCGCGGTGGTGCTCGACACCGCCCGCCGCTTCGCGCGCGCCACCGGCGTCAACATCGACGGGGCGGCGCTGCTCGACCTCGATCGCGGCGGCGACGAGTGGCGGCTCGACGACCGCATCCCCGCCGACTGGCAGGCCGGCCCGGCGATCTACGCCCGCAACGATCTCGACCGCGGGCACCTCGTGCGCCGCCGCGACCCGGTGTGGGGCGAGCCGGCGGTCGCGGCGAGGGCCAACTCCGACACCTTCCACTACACGAACGCCGCCCCGCAGGCGTCGGGCTTCAACCAGTCGAAAGAGCTCTGGCTCGGCCTCGAAGACCACGTGCTCGAGCACGCGGCCGCGCACCGGCAGCGGCTCAGCGTGTTCACCGCCCCGGTGCTCGGTGAGGCCGATCCGCCGTACCGCGGCATCCAGGTGCCGCTGCGATTCTGGAAGATCGCGGCGTGGAACGCCGGCACCGACGACGACGGGGTGCTCGCCGCCGTGGGCTTCGTCGTCGACCAGACACCCCTCGTCGACACGAGCGAGCTGCGCGAGCCCGCGCCCGGCGAGGCGCCCGCCGGTCGGGCCGTTCCGCACCTTCCAGGTGCCCATCGGCGACATCGCCGTCATCACGGGGCTCGTCATGCCCGAGCTCGTCGCCGCCGACCGCCTGCCGGCGACCATCGCCGCCGCGGGGTGGCGCGAGCTCGAGACATCCGCTCAGATCTTGCTCTGAGTGTCTCTGGTCGCGGGCGCGGGCCGAGCGCTACTGTGACGAACAGCACGGGTGACATCCCGGGCGGGAATGGGGCGGACGATGGGCTTCTGGAACAGTTTCGGCGACATCATCTGGTGGTTCTTGTGGATCTTCGCGTTCACGGCGTACCTGTTCGTGCTGTTCGCGATCGTCGCCGACCTGTTCCGCGACCACGAGCTCAACGGCTGGTGGAAGGCGGTGTGGATCATCTTCCTGATCTTCATGCCGTTCCTCACGGCGCTCGTCTACCTCATCGCACGCGGCAAGGGCATGGCCGAGCGCAACGTGCGGCGCGAACAGCAGGTGCAGGACGACTCGGCCGAGTACATCCGCTCGGTGTCGTTCGCGAACCCGGCCGACGAGATCTCGAAGGCCAAGGCGCTGCTCGATCAGGGCACGATCACGCAGGGCGAGTTCGACGCGCTCAAGGCGAAGGCGCTCGGCGACAAGTTCTGAGGTCGCCGCCGCGGTCGTTCGCGGCTCTGCGGCTCGAGCCTCAGGAGGCTGGAGCCTCAGACGGCCGGGGGCAGCCTTGGCCCGCAGCGCGCGCCGCGGCCCTTCGCGCCTTGCGTTCGGCCTTCGCCTGCGCATCGAAGTCGGCCATGATCGCCTTCGTCTCGTCGAACTCGCCGAGCATCGGGCGGATCCAGTTCATCCCCGGGTTCGTGTCGACGAGCATCAGGCGCACGAGCAGCGTGAGCGGGATCGCGAGGATCGCGCCGATCGGGCCGATCACGACGGCCCAGAACAGCACCGAGAAGAACGTGATCGTCTGGCTCAGGTTCACGGCCTTGCCGACGACCCGCGGCTGGATCACCGACTGGATGACGCCGTTGATGACGCCGTAGACGACGATGACGGCGATCACCGTCGGCCAGCCGCCGACGAGCGCGCCGAAGATGATCGGCGGGATGATCGCGATGAAGTAGCCGATGTTCGGGATGAACGAGCAGACGAACGCGAGCAGGCCCCAGATGAACGCGCCGGGCACCTGCAGGATGAGGAGCGCGATCCAGTTGACGAAGCCCTGCGCCAGCCCGAGCACGGTCGTGACCACCATGTAGCGGCGCACGTTCGTGCCGTAGGCGACCAGCGAGACCACGGCGAGGGGCCGCACCGGGTACAGCTGCTTCAGCACCGTCGGCAGCGAGGCCGGCGTCCATGGCCATCAGCAACAGCATGGTGAACACGATGACGAGCAGCGTGATCGAGCCGGTGAGGCCGCCGATGAGGCCGCCCAGGAATCCCACCAGGGTCGACGGGTCGAAGCTCGAGGCGACGTCGTGGATCTCGTCGGCGTTGATGCCGATCGTCGACAGCCAGCTCGGCCGCCGCCTGGCCCCAGGCGATGATCTGGTCCTTGAACTGCGGGATCAGTTCGGCGAACTGCGTGAACGCGACGGCAACGGCCCACCCGAACGCGACGCAGCAGCAGGGTGACGGCCGTGATCACCGAGCCGGTCGCGAGGCCGCGCGGCACGCCGCGCTTCTCGAGCGCGACGCGCAGCGGATGCACGCAGATCGTGAGCACGAGGGCGAAGAACACGGGCCCGAAGATGCCCGAGATGGCCGCGATGCCGAACGTGGCGAGGGCGGCACCGCCCAAGCCGATCAGGATGTAGGCGTTGCGGTGGGTGCTCACGTGCGTTGCGGCCGCGGCGGTGGCTTCTGCCGCAGCGGCTTCTTCGGCGGCCTCGGCCTTCTCGGCTTCGGCTTCTGCCTTCGATTGCTTCCTGGTCCACCACATGAGGACTCCGATTCCGCGAGTCGCCCAGACCCGCGCCCGTGCCCACACTATCGAGCCGGTGGCGTCGCGGTCATCATCCAGTTCGCGTGACGCCGGCAGGGCGCCGGTGGCACAGTGGAGGCATGGCGAGCGACCGCGAGGAGCTTCACGCCGACGTGCTGGTCGTCGGCGCCGGCCCGAGTGGGCTCATGGCCGCCGTGTGCCTCGCGAAGCTCGGCGTCGACGTGCTCATCGTCGACGGAAAGCAGGGGCCGACACGCGAGTCGCGCGCGCTCGGCGTGCAGGCCCGCTCGATGGAGCTCTACGACCAGCTCGGCCTCGTCGACCGGGTGCTCGCCGAGCGTGCGCCGGCGCCGGCGATCGCACCCGGGTGCCGGTCGCCGCGCGTTCGGCCGGGTCGAGTTCACGGGGCTCGGCGCAGGGGTCTCGCCCTACACCGAGATCACGGTGTTCGAGCAGAGCCGCAACGAGCGGCTGCTCGTCGACGCGCTCGGCGACCTGGGGCGCGAGGTGCGGTGGGGGCATGCGCTCGAACGGCTCGAGGTCGTCGACGGCCGAGGGTGACGATGAGCGCCGTGGGGGGACATCCGTCGTCGCGACGCTCGCCGGGCCCGACGGCGAGGTGACCGTGCGCGCCCGCTACTGCATCGGCGCCGACGGGTCGCACTCGCGGGTGCGCGAGTCGCTCGGCATCCCGTTCGAGGGCGTGACGAACGCCTATACCTATTACATCGCCGATGCCGGCGAGGTGACCGGCCTGGCCGGCGACGCGGTCAACCTGCGGTTCACGGCCGAGCACTTCCTGCTCGCGTTCCCGATGGGCGAGCGACGCATGCGCCTGCTCGGCATCGTGCGCGACGCCGACCTCGACGCCGACGGGCACCTGCCCGAGGCGAACGTGCGGTCGCTCATCGGGCGCGAGTTCGGGGTCGAGTACGCGCAGACGTCGTGGTTCACGACCTACCGGGTGCACCACCGGCTGGCGCGGCGGTTCCGCGAGGGGCCGTGCTTCATCGTCGGCGACGCCGCGCACATCCACTCGCCGGTCGGCGCGCAGGGCATGAACACCGGACTGCAGGAGGCGCACAACCTCGCCTGCGCGCTCGCCGACGTGCTCGTCGGCGGCATGCCCGACCGCCGCCTCGACCGGTTCGAGGCCGAGCGCCGGCCGGTCGGCAAGACGCTCGTCGCGACCACCGACCGGATGTTCGGCGAGATCACCGCGGAGTCGCGGATTCGCCCGGTTCGTGCGCGGTCGCGCGCTGCCGTTCTTCGCGCCGCTGGGCGTGCGACTGCTGCCGCGGCTGGTCGGCGGCCGCATCTTCGGCTACCTCTCGCAGACGCGAATCCACTATCGGATGTCGCCGCACGAGTCGCGGCGCGACCACGTCGTCGGGCGCCGCCTGCCGTGGACCGGCGACAACTTCGACGTGCTGCGCTCGATGACGTGGCAGGTGCACGGCTACGGGGTGTACGCGCCCGAGGTGCACGCGATCGCCGCGTCGGTCGGCCTCGAGGGTCACGCGTTCGGGCCCGACCCGCACGGGCGGCTCGATCCCGCCCTCGTGTACCTCGTGCGGCGCGACGGATTCGTCGCGGCCGCGGCATCCGCTCGCGCCGTGCCCGGCGGGCCGCCCGCGTTCCGGGAGCAGCTCGCGGGCTGACGCGCGCGGATGCCGCGCCGGGTGCGTGCGCGCGACGCGCACGCACCCCGGCGGGACCTACTCGGCCGCGTCGAGGATGAGGTCGATCACCTCATCGGGGTGGCTCATCATCGCGACGTGCGAGCTGTCGATCTCGACCGTCGTCGCACCGGCTCGTTCCGCCATCACCCGCTCCGCCTCCGGGGGGATCGTGTGGTCCTGCGATGCGACGAGGTACCAGCTCGGGATGGTCTTCCACGCGGGCACGCCTGACGGCGTGAACAACGCAGACAGGGCAGCCGGCCGCTGCGACGCACCCATCACCGCGGTCTGCTTGGGCGGAAGGTCCTGCGCGAACAGCTCGTGGAAGAACGCGGGGTCGATGTACCCGTCGGCATCACCCTCGGGCGCGCCCGGATACGGCCGGATCACGAGGTGGTCGGCGAGATCGCTGTGCCCGCCGCCGAGCGCGTTCGCGTCGACGAGGCGTTCGCCCTCATCGAGGGCGTAGGCGGCGATGTAGACGAGCGCCTGCACGTTCGGGTTGCCGGTCGCCGCGTTGGTGATGACGGCGCCGCCGTACGAGTGGCCGACGAGCACGATCGGCCCTTCGATCGTCGAGAGGATCGTCTTCACGTACTCGGCGTCGGAAGCGAGGCCGCGCAACGGGTTGGCGGCGGCCAGCACGGTGTAGCCGCGCTTCTGCAGCTTCTCGGTGACGTCGTTCCAGCCGGATGCGTCGGCGAACGCGCCGTGCACGAGCACGACGGTCGGCTTCGGTGCGCTGGGCTTGGCCGCCACCGCGGCAGCGGGAAGGCCGACCGTCACGGCGGCGAGGGCCACCGCGCCGGCGAGCGCGAGGGTGAGGCGGAGCGGCCGGCTGCGGCCACGTCGAGATGTCGTGTGCATCGGAATCATGTCTCCCTGATCGATGGTCGATGGTGGCGGATGCCGCACCCGAAGGTCGTACCGGGAAGCACCGTCACCCCGCAGCATTCCGCCGTGCCCTTGCCGTGCGCACCACGTGCGGTGCGTAGTCTGCAGGTTTCGGCGAGAATCACTCGACGTCCCGGTGCATTCCGCTAGCGTGTGGAGCATCGCGAAGCACCCGGTTCCCCTGCTCGGCCGCGCAGCCGAGCGGCACGCGCTCGACGCACTCGTCACGTCGGCGCGCAACAGCGTGAGCGGCGCGCTCGTGCTCGTCGGCGAGGCCGGCATCGGCAAGACGGCGCTGCTCGACCACGCGGCCGCCGCAGACCGGGTGCGGGTCGTGCGACTGGCGGGTGTCGAGTCCGAGGCGCAGTTGTCGTTCTCGGCGGTGCACCTCGCGCTGCTGCCGTTCCTCGATGGCGACGAGCGAATCCCGGCGCGGCAGCGCGACGCCCTGCGCGTCGCGTTCGGGCGCGAGTCCGGGTCGCCGCCCGACCGATTCCTCGTGGGACTGGCCACCCTCTCGCTGCTGGCCGAGGCGAGCCGCGCGGAGCCCGTGGTCTGTTGCATCGACGACGTGCAGTGGCTCGACCCCGAGTCCCTCGACGTGTTCGCCTTCGTCGCCCGGCGGCTGAAGGCCGAGCGCATCGCGATGATCTTCACCTCACGCCCCGACGAGGCCGGGCGACTGGCGGGCATTCCCGAACTTCCCATCGTCGGGCTCGAGCCGCGGGACGCCATCGAGCTCCTCACGCGCTCGTCCCCGGTGTCGATCGAGCCGCTCGCGGCGGCGCAGATCGCGGCGGCAACGGGCGGAAACCCGCTCGCGCTCATCGACCTTTCGCAAGAACTCACGGCGAGGCAGCTCGTGGGCACGCCCCTGCTCCCCGAACCGGTGCCGCTCGGGCGGCACCTCGAGGAGCACTACGTGCGTGAGGTGCGCGCCGTGCCCGACGAGACACAGCGGTGGCTGCTGCTTGCGGCGGCGGCCACAACGGGCGAGACGGCGTTGGTCGCCGACGCCGCCACGGCGCTCGGCCTGCCCGACGACGCGGCCGAGGCCGCCGAGGCTGTCGGGCTCGTGACCGTGGGCGAGTCGATCGCGTTCCGTCATCCGCTCGTACGTTCGGCGATCTACGGCGCCGCCGACGGCCCTGCGCGCCGCGCCGTGCACCGCGCGCTCGCCGACGCAGCCCGCGCGCCGGGCGACGTCGACCTGCGCGCCTGGCACCTCGCGGCCGCGCAGTTGCGGCCCGACGAGATGGTCGCAACCGAACTCTCCCGTGCCGCGGATCGCGCCGGGGAGCGCGGCGGCCTCGCGTCGCGCGCCCGGTTGCTCGCGCGCGCCGTGGAACTCACCCCCGAGGGTCGCGGCCCGCGATCAGCGCACGATCGACGCGGCCGAGGCCGCAGGCGCAGCCGGGGCCGCCCACGCTGCCATCGACCTGCTGGACCGGCTCGAGCCGGAGGCGCTCGACGACGTGTCACGCGGCCGGGTCATCGCCGCACGAGCCACGCTCGCGACCTTTCTCGGCGACCCATCGGCAGTCAGGCATGCGACCGCCGACCTGATGCGCGCGGCTGATGCGTTCCGCGGATCGGCACCCGATCGCGAGCGAGCAGCCCTGCTGCGGGCCTTCGATCTCGCGCTCGCCGCCGACTTCCTCATGCAGGGAACGACACTCGCCGAGTACGGCGAGCGGGCGCTCGCCGCAGCCGATGACGACGACGGCCGCCGACTGCGTGTTGCTTCGTGCGATCGGCCTCTTCATCACGCGGCCGTACGCCGAGGCGGTTCCGGCGCTGCGTGCGGCGCAGGCGATGCTCGACGTCGACGACCCCGGCATCGCCCTGCGCTACGGAATGGGCAGCGTGGCGATCACCAGCGGCCTGTGGGACGAGGTCGCCCGCGAGCGCGTACTGCGCCGCGCGGCCGAGGCGGCCCGGTCCGCGGGGTCGCTCGTCGTGCTCGACTCGCTCCTCTGGATCATCGGGCTCTGCCTGTGCGAGCGTGGCCGCCTGCGGTCCGCTGCCGCGGCGATGGAGCAGGTGCGTCAGCTGCGCGAGGCGATCGGGTACTCGGCGGAGCACGTCGAGAACGCCGGCTACCTCGGATGGGTCGGCGGTGCAGGCGCCCGCGAGACGATCAGCGCGCTCGCCGCCGGGATCGGCGCGGCGGGCTTCGGTGGGGCCGAGGCGGTCGCGCTCATGGGGCTCACGGCGCTCGACCTCGCCGAGGGCCGCTACGCCGAGGCCGCCGAACGTCTCGAGCCGATGGTCGCCCGACGATTCATCCAGGTGACGATGCACCAGTTGGCCGACTTCGTCGAGGCCTCAGCACGGTCGGGCCGTCTCGAGTCGGCGCGTGCAGTACGCGTCGGACCTGCGCGGATATGCCGCCGCGAATGGCTCAGCCTGGTGCGCGGGCGTCGCCGCCAGGTCGACCGCGCTCGTCGTCGACGACGATGACGCCGAGCACTGGTACCTCGACGCGATCGATCGGCTCGAGCTGACGTCGGCACCGATGGATCTCGCCCGGGCCCACCTCGTGTACGGCGAGTGGCTGAGGCGCATGCGCCGCCGCCGCGATGCGCGCGAACACCTGCGCATCGCCTACGCGAGCTTCGCCGAAGTCGGCGCGGCGCCGTATGCCGGCCGTGCGCGTCGCGAGCTCGCCGCGGCGGGCGAGGCAGCGGCATCCGCACCGATGTCGACCTCGACGGGCCCGCATGAGCTCACCGTGCAGGAGGGCGCAGTGGCTCGCATGGCCGCCGATGGTGCGACGAACGCCGAGATCGCCGCCGCACTCTTCATCAGCCCGAACACGGTCGATTACCACCTGCGCAAGGTGTTCCGCATCCTCGGCGTGACGTCGCGACGACAGCTCGCCCAGCACCTGCCGCGTCGCCGCTGAGCGACTACGCGTCACGCGGGATTCGGCCGGATGCCTCCCGGTGCGACACTCGCTGCAGTGGAACCGGACGGCGCGGAGGACACCATGCCCCACATCACCACCGAGGACGGAACGGAGATCTACTACAAGGACTGGGGCGTGGGCACGCCGGTGCTCCTGAGCCACGGTTGGCCGCTGAACGCCGACGGGTGGGAAGCCGCGGCGCTGTTCCTCGCCGAGCACGGCTGCCGCGTGATCGCGCATGACCGTCGCGGCCACGGTCGATCGAGCCAGCCGTGGGACGGCAATGAGATGGACACGTACGCCGACGACCTCGCCTGCGTGCTGGACGCCCTCGATCTGACCGGTGTCACGCTCGTGGGGCATGCCGCCGGCGGCGGCGAGATCGTGCATTACGTGGGCCGGCACGGCGCGGCACGGGTCGCGAAGCTCGTCCTCGTCTCGGCGGTCCCGCCGTTCATGCTCCGCACGTCCGACAACCCCGGGGGCCTGCCGATCGAGGTCTTCGACGGCATCCGCGCAGGGGAGCGGTCGGCTCGCGCCCAGCTGTACCGCGAGCTCGCCGACGGACCGTTCTTCGGCCACAATCGCACCGGCGACGTGCCGCAGGGCGTGCGCGACGCGTTCTGGCGGGCAGGAATGACGGCAGGGCACCGGGGCGCCTACGCGTCCATCGCCGCGTTCTCGGCGACGGACTTCCGGCCCGATCTCGCCGCGATCGACGTGCCGACGCTCGTCATCCACGGCGACGACGACCAGATCGTCCCGTTCGCGGTCGGCGGCGCGCGGTCGGCCGCGCTCATCGACGGTGCCCGGCTGCTCGTGTATGAGGGTGCGCCGCACGGCCTGCCCGACACGCACAAGGAGCGCCTGTCGCAGGACATCCTCGACTTCGTGCGCGAATAGCGCGTGCGCTCGCCCGGTTGCGGTGGTGACGCTCCGGCGTGCCGCGGCGGCGTATCGTCGTACGGTGACCCCCGATCCCGCCCAGCCGCCGATGACGGATGCCTCGCTCCGATCCCGCCGCCTCGCCGGCGCCGCGACGCAGCTCGGCACCGAGGTGTCGATCAACTTCGGCTCGTCGCTCGCGGGCCTCGTCATCCCCGTGGTCGGGTCGTTCGTGGTCGTCGCCGTGCGCCAGATCGTGATGGTCGTGGCCGTGCTGCCCTTCTACCGGCCCAAGCGCGCCGAGCTGACCTGGCGGCGGCTCTGGCCGGCGATCGCGCTCGGCGTCGTGCTCGCCGTCATGAACCTCGCGTTCTACGAGTCGGTGCACCTGCTCGGCCTCGGCATCGCCGCGACGATCGAGTTCCTCGGACCGCTCGCGATCGCACTCCTGAGCTCGCGGCGACTGCTCGACTTCGTGTGCGCGCTCGCCGCGGGTGCGGGGGTCGTGCTGCTCATCGGCCCGGGGGCGTCGGATGCCTCGGCGATCGACCCTTGGGGCGTGGCGCTCGCGCTCACCGCGGCGGCGGCCTGGGCCGGCTACATCGTGCTCACCCGGCGCGTCGCGGTCGGGCTGCCGGGCCTCGAGGGGCTCACGGTGGCGAGCATCGTGAGCCTCGCGCTGCTGCTGCCGTTCGCGATCGCGACCTTCGACGCCGCGGTGCTCGACTGGCGCATCGTGGGCCTGCTCCTCGGCGTCGGCGTGCTCTCGTCGGCGCTGCCGTACAGCCTCGACACGTACATCCTGCGGCGCATCAGCCCGCGCCTGTACGCGATCATCACGAGCTTCGGCCCGGTGATCGCCGCGATCTTCGGGTGGCTCGTGCTCGGCGAGACGTTCACGCTCACCGAGGCCATCGCGATCGGCGTGGTGTGCGGCGCCGCGGGCACCGCCATCGCGACGCAGCGCGAGCGCCCCAAGTCCGATCTCGAGCAGACCGCCGAGGGCATGGCCTGACGGGCGGCCCGCGGCCGGGACATCCGCTCGCATCGGGTCGCTCCTCGACCACCGGAGCAGACTCCGCCGTATCGTGGAGGCAAAGCTTCACGTCGACGAGGTCGGGAGGGCTCATGGCCGCCATCGCATGGATCGGGTTGGGGCACATGGGCGCCCCGATGGCGGGGCACCTCGTCGCGGCCGGGCATGAGGTGCGGGGCGTCGACCCCACGCCCGAGGCCCGGGCGGCGGCGGCAGCCCAGGGCGTGCACGTCGTCGACACGATCGCCGAGGCGGTCGACGGCGCCGACGCGGTGTTCACGTCGCTGCCGCGCAACGAGCACGTCCGCGAGGTCTACGGCGGCGATGCCGGCATCTGGGCGACGGCACCGGTCGGCGCGCTGCTGCTCGATACGTCGACGGTGGATGTCGCGACGTCGAGGTTCTGCCACGAGACATCCGCAGCTCGTGGGTTCGCGTTCGTGGACTCGCCCATCTCGGGCGGCATCGCCGGGGCCGCGGCCGGCAGCCTGACCTTCATGCTCGGCGGCGAGGCCGAGGCCGTGCAGCGGGCCGTTCCGCTCGTCGAGCCGATGGCCGGGCACGTGTTCGAGCTCGGCGGGCCGACCATGGGCATCGCCGCGAAGCTCGCGAACAACCTCATGCTGTTCGTCTCGCTCGTGGGTCTCGCCGAGGGGTCGCAGCTCGCCGAGAAGCTCGGCCTCGACGCGGCGACGTTCTTCGAGGTCGCTTCGGTCTCGTCGGGGGAGTCGTGGCCGCTGCGCACCTGGTACCCGGTGCCGGGCGTGGTGCCGACGAGCCCCGCGAACCGCAACTTCGACGCGACCTTCTCGACCGTGCTCGCCGAGAAGGACCTCTCGTTCGCGCTCGCCGCCGGCGACCACGCCGGGCTGCACCTGCCCGGCGCGCACCTCGCCCTCGACCAGTTCGAGCGGCTCATCGACGAGGGCTTCGGCGGCAAGGACTGCAGCCTCATCGTGAAGTACGCCTCGGCCGACGGGTCGCTCCCGTGGTTCGACCCTGACGCCTCGCCGGTCGAGTAGGCGCGCAGCCGCCTCGCCGGTCGAGTCGGCGCGCAGCGCCGTATCGAGAGACCAGGTCGCGGTGAGCCCGCCCGGTCAGCCGGCGGTGCGCACGGCGGAGATGACCTCGGTGAGGCGGTCGCGCAGCGCGCCGAGCTCGTCGAGACTCATGCCGAGCCGGTCGACGACCTGCGGCGGAATGCCGAGCGCGCGCTCGCGCAGCGCCCGGCCCTCGTCGGTCAGCGCGACATCGAGGGCGCGCTCGTCGCGGGCGTTGCGGTGCCGGGTGACGTAGCCCTGCGCCTCGAGGCGCTTGAGCAGCGGCGAGAGGGTCGCGGGCTCGAGCTGCAGCGCCTCGCCGAGGTCGCGCACGGTGCGCGGGTCGCGCTGCCACAGGGCGAGCATGACGAGGTACTGCGGGTGCGTGAGGCCGAGCGGCTCGAGGATCGGCCGGTAGAGCCCGATGACGCCGCGCGCGGCGACCGCGAGGGCGAAGCAGACCTGGTTCTCGAGGGCGAGCAGGTCGTCGGATGTCGCGGGCCCCGCAGTCTCGGAGCGCGTGGTGAGTTCGGTCATCAGAGCCCCATCATGCTCGTCCGGCGGCCGGCGCCGGAATTGTTGAGTACACTAATGATTATGGCACGAAGCAAGCATGACGGCGACGAGCAATCCCGACGCGGCTACGCGGGGCTCATCGACCGGTTGAACGCGAAGCTGCTGCCGTACATCGGGCCGCCTCCGCTCGGCCCCTATGACGAGGCGCCGAAGCCGACCACCGCGCCCACCTGCCCGCTCTGCGGCAAGCCGATGGCCGACCACGCGATCGACCGTTCGGGAGAGCGCACGCAGCTGCACTGCCCGTGACGCCCGGCCACGGCGACGTCTCACCCGGCAGTGCGTCTCACCCGTGCAGGGCGATCTGGCGGCTCACCCACCGATCGAACTGCGCCCACGGGTCGTCGACCCCCGCGCTGAGCTCGGCGACGTGGGCGACGAGCGCCTCGTGCGACTCGAACCACTCGGTGCCGACGATGCGATGGTCGGCGAACTGCGCGTGCCGGCGCTGCTCGAGCAGCCGCCCGCCGCGCTCGAAGGCGAGCACCTCGTCGTGCGGCAGGCTCGCGACGCGCTGACGCGGGTTGGCCGATGTGCCGATCTTGATGCGATCGCCGTACCGCAGGTAGTAGACGACGTCGACCCGGCCGTCGGCGATCGGCGCCGTCGGGCAGGTCGCCGACGCGCCACTCGCACACCGCACAGAGCCAGCCCGACGGGTACCGCACCCCGAGCCGCGACCCGCACGCCAGGCACGGGCTCGGCAGCAGATCGGTGACACCGAACTCGCGGTCGACCCAGTCGTGCGCCTCGAGCAGGTGCGTGATGCACAGGTCGAGCGGCGCCCCCGGCGCGACCGGCGATGGGCAGGCGACGCCCCCGATGTCGATGCTGCACGCCCTCGGCGCGAGCGACACGGGCGCCTCGAGCGGGCCTCGACGACTTCACGCTCATACCGGAACCGTACGCCGTGCCGCAGACATCGGCACGGGACATCCGATCGCTGAGGTCGCACTCGGGCGAGGCCGGCGAACGCCCGCGATAAGCTCGATTCGGCCGCCGAACGGGCGGCGGATCCGATGGTCGAAGGGCGAACGCGATGGCCTTCTGGCGCAAGCGGCCGAAGCGTCGCTTCCGTGCCTTCGACCGCAACGAACTGCCTGAAGCCCCGCAGCCCACCTTCGACGAGATGCTCGCCGAAGGGCCTGATGGTCGCCGAGGCGGCCGGCCGCATGACCCTGCGAAACCGATTCATCATGCGTCGCCTTGCGCGGCGACGAGCCGTTCGAGCCCGAGCGGGCGTCGGCCGCGGCCCGTGAGGTGCTGTACGAACTCGTGCAGGAGGCCGAAGAGGTCGCCGAACGCATCGCCGACGAGCGCGAGGCCGCCGCACGCCGCGACGGCCGCAGTTCGCACGAACACGACTACCGACGCGCCGACGGCCCGAACCTGCGGCGACGTGAGAAGGTCTACGCGGCGATCTCGACCGAGCTCTGGAAGCGTCGCAGCGACCCCGAGTACCTCGCCGCGCTCGCCGAACGCGCGCGCGAGGAGGCATGGGACGAAGTGGCCGGCGCGATCGACGCCCGGCTCGCGCGCGAATGGAGTGGGTGGCCGCAGATCGAGGTCGACGAGGCCTACGAGGCAGGAGCGCGACGTTCGCGTGCACGACCTGCTGGAAGACCTCGATCGCGATGTGAAGGCCGCCGAGGCCGAGCGCGCGCGGCGGGCCGCGGCGGCCGACCCGTTCCGCGGGTACGTCGGCTGAACTAGCCGACGCGGAGGCTCGGCTCGCGCACGATGCCGAGTTCGTCGAGCAGCGCGAGGACGCGTTGCTCGATGTCGTCGCGGATCACCCGGACCCGCGAGAGGGTCTGGCCGGCGGGGTCGTCGAGCTCCCAGTCGCGGTAGCGGCGACCCGGATACACGGGGCACGCGTCGCCGCAGCCCATGGTGATGACGAGGTCGGCGGCCCGGACGACCTCGTCGGTCAGTGGCTTGGGGAACTCGTTGCCGATCGGCACCCCGATCTCGTCGAGCGCTTCGACGACGGTCGAGCGCACGGCGCCCGCCGGCTTCGAGCCGGCGCTGCGCACGTGCACGCGGTCGCCCGCGAAGTGCTTGAGCATCGCCGCGGCGAGCTGCGAGCGCCCCGAATTCTGCACGCACACGAACAGCACCTCGAGCGGAGCCCCGGCGGCTCGCCCCGATCGCGCCGAGGCGACCGCCACCAGCCGGTCGGCGGCCCATTGCGCGGTCCGTGCCGCGGCATCGCGCGCGCCGTCGTCGCGCTCGACGAGCAGGTCGTGGCTCTCGCGCACGTAGCGGCCGACGGTCTCGGGAGCGAACACGCCTTCGAACCGGTCGGCGAGCTCGGATGCCACGCGCGCGAGCACCTCGTCGGGTGCGTGCGCCGGCACCTCGGCCCGCAGCAGTTCATCGACCCGACCGGCCGCCGACGGTGCGATCGAGCACCAGACACGCCGGCCCTCGGTGGAGCACTCGATGACCCCGTCGGCGACGAGCGCCTTGATGTGCTGGCTCACCGTGGGCTGCGTCGCGCCGACCTGGTCGACCAGCCGCCGCACGTGGGTGCGGCCTTCGGCGCTTTCGCGAATGACGTCGAGCATGCGCAGCCGAATCGGATCGGTCAGCAGTCGGATGCGTCGGGTCTCGGTGGATCGATCCATCGCGGAGAGTCTAGCCCTCGGTCGTCAGTCGGCGGGCGGGACGTTGTGGTTCTGCCGGAAGGCGTTGCCGGGGTCGACCTGGGCCTTCACTCGACGCAGTCGCTCGAACGTCGCGGGCGGGTACATCGAGCGCGTGACCGCGTCGTTGTGCTCTGGCGAGAAGCCGCCGTAGGCCCCGCGCGCGAAGGCCAGGGCGGCGTCGCTGCCCGCCCGCAGCGCCGCGACCTGCTCGGGCGCCGCGTCGGGGGCGACGATGGCGTTGACGATGAGCAGGGCTTCGGCGTCGCGGTAGGCGATCGCCGTTGCATCGGGCGCGACCCGCGAGAACGCCCCGCCGAGTGCGCGGAGCAGCACCATGGTGGGCACCTCGCGGGCGAACTGCGCGGCGATGACGTCGATCGCCTCGTCGGTGAGCGCGGGCACGAAGCCGTTGCCGCCGACGAACTCGAACGGCGGCTTGCCGGGAGGAGCGTCTTCGAGCAGATCGAAGAGGGTGACCGGGCTGAGCGACACCGACGACACCGACGCGAGCGACAGCAGCGGTTCGAGCAGTCGCCGCAGCTCGTCTTCGGTGCCGCGCAGGGCGACGGCGAGTTGCGGCCCCGAAGGAATCTCGGGGGCGAACGGCGGCATGAGCATCAGCGACGAATTGAGCTCGTCGGGCCCGTCGCGCATGACGTCGCGCCATGCGCGGATCACCGCGGGGACGTCGCTCGTGTCGAACATGATGTGGCCGCCGACGAGCCCATCGGCTGGAATCGCCTGGAAGGTGAACCGCGTGACGACGCCGAAGTTGCCTCCGCCCCCGCGCACCGCCCAGAACAGGTCGGGGTGTGACTCGGCGTTGACGGTGAGCACCTCACCGGACGCGGTGACGAGCTCGACCTCGCGCAGCGCATCGACCGCGAGGCCCTGCACGCGCACGAGCCACCCGATGCCACCGCCGAGCGTGAGCCCGCCCACGCCGACGTCGCGGGTGTCGCCCGAGCTGATGCCGAGGCCGTGCGGGGCGAGTGCGGTCGCGATGTCGCCCCAACGGGCACCGCCGCCGACCGAGACGAGGCCGTCGTCGCCCACCTCGATCGACGTGAACTCGGCGAGGTCGACGACCAGTCCGTCTTCGACGGGCAGCAGCCCGTGGCCGCCGCTTCGGACGGCGATCGCCTGCCCGGCCGCCGCGGCCCGCGCGACCGCCTCGGCGACCTCGTCGACGGTGTGCGGCCGAACGACCGCGTCGGGTTCGCCGACGCCGGCGAAGACGGTGCGGCCGGCGTCGAACTCGGTGTCGCCGGGACCGAAGGCCCGGCCTGGAACGCTTTCTCTCAGGTCAATCAGCAACGACATTTCGACAGTCTGGCAGCGGGCACCGACATGTGGAACCGTGCTCGCTGAGCGCGGAACCCATCCGTATGCATGCGCCGAGCCCGGGCATTCAGCCGCCCGTGCCCGGCTCGGCTGCCTGACTCAGGAGAATGGGCCCCATCCCGCCCAGAGGCGGGCGAAGTCGAGGGGTCGTTGCAACTTGGGTGGTGCTGAGGAGGGTGGCGAGGGCTGTGTGCCGGGGTGCGCGTTGCGAGGGGTGCGACTGCGAGCGAGTACGCGCGCCTATTCGCCCGAGGGATGCGCCCCCGCCGCGTCGATGACCCA
Organism: uncultured Actinomycetota bacterium; assembly: GCA_963836825.1. GTDB lineage: Bacteria > Actinomycetota > Actinomycetes > Actinomycetales > Microbacteriaceae > Agromyces. Next base: position 319,422 of record CAWILI010000030.1, on the reverse strand, counting down.
CGCGTAGCGCGAACGCCCGCTCGCGCCACGCCGAGTACCGGCCCGAGACTCCGCCGTGCCCGGCCGCCATCTCGATCTTGAGCAGCGGGTCGGCCCCGACCTCGCGCAGGCGAGCCACCCACTTCGCGGGCTCGACGTAGAGCACGCGGGTGTCGTTCAGCGACGTCACGGCGAGGATGCGCGGGTAGTGGTTCTCGTGCACGTTCTCGAGCGGCGAGTACGACTTCATGTAGGAGTAGACCTCTTCGTCGTCGAGGGGGTTGCCCCACTCGTCCCACTCGATGACGGTGAGCGGCAGCGACGGATCGAGGATCGAGGTCAGCGGGTCGACGAACGGCACCTCGGCGAGGATGCCCGAGAAGTACCGCGGGGCCAGGTTCGCGACCGCGCCCATCAGCAGGCCCCCGGCGCTGCCGCCCTGGGCGACGAGCCGGTCGGACGCGGTGATGTCCTCATCGATGAGATGCCGGGCGGCCGCGACGAAGTCGGTGAACGTGTTGCGCTTCTCGAGCTTCTTGCCGTGCTCGTACCAGAGCCGGCCCATCTCTCCGCCGCCGCGCACGTGCGCGACCGCGAAGATCATGCCGCGGTCGAGCAGCGAGAGCCGCGGAATGCCGAAGCCGGGGTCGATCGAGTGCTCGTACGAGCCGTAGCCGTAGAGCAGGGTCGGCGCAGGCACGCCGAGGTCGACGAGGTCGTGCCGGTACACGAGCGAGATGGGAATGCGGGTGCCGTCGTCGGCCTCGGCCCACTCGCGGCGCTGCGCGTAGCGAGTCGCGTCGTAGTCGCCGAGCACGGGCTGGCGCTTGCGCAGCTTGCGCTCGCCGGTGGCGACGACGACGTCGTAAACGGTCGACGGCGTCACGAAGCTCGTGTAGCCGATGCGCAGGATCGGCTGCTCCCAAGCTGGGTTCGCGCCGACGCCGACCGAGAAGAGCGCCTCGTCGAACGAGAGTTCGTGCAGGGTGTCGTCGGGCGTCGCGTCGGCGGGGATGCCGGCCGGCGGCACCTTCGCGATCGCCACGCGCGGCAGCCCATCGCGCCGGTACTCGACGGCGACGAAGTCACGGAACGCGTCGACGCCCTCGATTCGCACCTCGGGATTGTGGGGGAGCAGCATCCGTCGTGCCCCCTGCGGGTCGGATGCCGCGACGCTGACCAATTCGAAGTTCACGGCGTCGTCGTTGTGCACGATGAGCAGCCGGTCCTTGCCGCCGGCGACGACGTGCTCGACGTCGTACTCGACCCCGTCTTTGCGGGGCCACACCACGGTGAACTCGCCGGTCGGGTCGGCGGCGTCGAGCAGCCACGACTCGCTCGTGACGTTCGATCCGGCCTCGATCATGAGGAACCGGCGGCTGCGCATGACGCCCACGCCGAGCCAGAACCGCTCGTCGGGTTCGTGGAAGACCGAGACGTCGTCGGATGCCTCGGTGCCGACCTCGTGCCGCCAGATCGTGTCGGGGCGCCAGGACTCGTCGACGGTCGCATAGAAGAGGTAGCGGCCGCTCGGGTCGAACACGGCGCCGGCCGCGGTGCCCTCGATGACGTCGGTGTAGGCGCGGTCGGTGCCGTCGATGGCCCGCAGCCGCAGCGTGTACCGCTCGTCGCCCTCGAGGTCGACGGCGTAGAGCATGGTCGACCCGTCGGCGGTGATGTCGAAGCTGCCGAGCGAGTAGAACTCGTGGCCCTCGGCCTCGGCGTTGTCATCGAGCAGCACCTGCTCGCCGGGCAGCGGCGCGCCCGATTCGTCGGGCACCGGGGGTTCCCAGTCGTCGGGCGAGGCGACCGGCACCCGGCAGTGGATGCCGTACTGCTGCCCCTCGACCGTGCGCGTGTAGTACCACCAGTCGCCCTCGCGGGTGGGCACGCTGAGGTCGGTCTCTTTCGTGCGCGCCTTGATCTCGTCGAAGAGCTGCTCCTGCAGGATCGCGAGATGCTCGGTCTTCGCCCGCGTGTAGGCGTTCTCCTCGTGCAGGTGGGCGGTGACCTCGGGATCGTCCTTCGCGCGCAGCCACTCGTAGTCGTCGACGTAGACGTCGCCGTGGTGCACGCGTTCGGTCGGTCGCTTGGCAGTCTTCGGCGGAGTGAGCACGTGTCCACGCTACTCGCCGGTCGAGGCCATCGGATGTCCCGTGGAGCGCGGAGCTCGAGGGCTCCGTCGCTTGGCGACTTCCCGTTCGGGTTCTCGGTTTTGGTTAGGCTAAGCTAACTTGTCCCCAACCCCTGATCCGCCGGGAGCCGAGCTGTGCCCATTCGTTCCGATGTCGCCGGGCTGCGGCTGGCGCGCGGCGGCGTTCACGAGGTCGCCCTCCTGTCAGACGGCGAGGCGCTGACCTACGGCGACGTGCGCGATCGCATCGATGCGCGTCGCGACGAGCTCGGTGCGACGCGGCGGCTCGTGATGATCGAGGGCGCCAATGCCCTCGAGCCGATCGTCACGTATCTCGCGGCGCTCGAGGCGGGACATCCGGTGCTCTTCGTCGACGGCGACCCGCAGCGGTCGGCGCATCGCGACGCACTCGTCGAGCGGTTCGATCCCGACGTCATCGCGGCGCCCGACGGCGGCACGTGGCAGCTCGACGAGCGTCGCCCCGGCAGCCGGCATTCGCTGCATCCCGACCTGGCGATGCTCGCGAGCACGTCGGGATCGACCGGCTCGCCGAAGCTCGTGCGGCTCTCGCACGAGAACCTGCTGAGCAACGCCGTCGCGATCGGGGACTACCTGAACCTCGGCACCGCCGACCGGGCGATCACGACCCTGCCGCTGCACTACTGCTACGGGCTCTCGGTGGTGAACAGCCACCTCGTCGCGGGAGCCTCGCTGCGGCTCACCGAGCGGTCGGTGGTCGACGACGGGTTCTGGCGCGAGTTCGCCGAGGCGGGCGCCACGTCGTTCGCCGGCGTGCCGTACACGTTCGACATGCTCGAGGCCGCGGGCTTCGCCGAGCGCGAACTGCCCACGCTGCGGTACATCACCCAGGCCGGCGGGCGGCTCGATCCCGAGCGTGCGCGGCGCTTCGCCCGGCTCGGTCGCGAGCGCGGCTTCGACTTCGTCGTGATGTACGGACAGACCGAGGCGACCGCCCGCATGGCCTACCTGCCGCCGGCGCTCGCCGAGAGCGCGGCGGGCGCGATCGGCATCCCGATCCCCGGCGGCCGGTTCAGGATCGACGCGCCCGCCGCGCCCGCCACGCCCGGCGCCCGCCACCCCGCCCTGGCCCAGCCCGTGCTGCGAGTCACCCCAAATGGTCGCTTCGGCCTGAGCCGAGCGGCGATTCGGGGTGACTCGCCTCATGACGCCGCCGCGATCGACGCCGATGTCGTCGGCGAACTCGTCTACGAGGGCCCGAACGTCATGATGGGCTACGCCGAGGAGCCCGCCGACTTCGCCGCGGGGCGCACGGTCAGCGAGTTGCGCACGGGCGACCTCGCCCGACGCCGCGCCGACGGCCTGTACGAGATCGTCGGTCGCAGCAACCGGTTCGCGAAGATCTTCGGGCTGCGCATCGACCTCGATCGGGTCGAGCGGCTCTACGCCGACGAGGACCTCGAGGTGCGGGCCGTCGAGTCGGGCGAGCACCTCGCGCTGTTCGTGCTCGCCGACCGGTTCGTGCACCGCGTGCACGCGCGCGCGTCGTCGCTGTTCGGGCTCCCGATGCACGCGATCCGCGTGCACGCCGTCGCGGAGTTCCCGCGCACGTCGACCGGCAAGCCCGACAACGCCGCGCTCGTGCGCCACGCCGAACTGCTCGAGCACGCGACATCCGATGCCGCCGTCGCCGACGCGACGCCCGACGCGATCCGATCGCTGTTCGCCGAGCTGCTGGGCCGGCCGGATGTCTCGTACGACGACTCGTTCGCCGGGCTCGGCGGTGACTCGCTCAGCTACGTGGAGGTGTCGCTGCGGCTCGAGCAGCTGCTCGGCGCCCTGCCGCGACAGTGGCCGACGATGTCGGTGCTCGACCTCGCGGGGCTCGCCGCCGAGACCGCGCCGCCGGCCGCGGTGCCTGCGACCGGCTCGTCGTCGTCGACGACGGCGCCGCTGTCCGCCGCCGCCTCGGGTGCGTCAGGCGCCTCCCCGCAGGCCGACGGTCGACCGCGTCGACGGATGCCCCGGCTCGAGACCCCCGCGGTGCTGCGGGCGATCGCGATCGTGCTGGTGGTCGGCACGCACGCGAACCTGTTCACCGCGCTGGGCGGCGCGCACCTGCTGCTCGCGGTCGCCGGCTACAACCTCGCCCGGTTCCAGCTCGCCGACGTGCCCGGCCGAAGCCGAGCGGGCGGACTGCTGAAGAGCGCCGCGCAGGTCGTCGTGCCCGCCGCGATCTGGATCGGCGCCGTCGGCCTCATCACCGGCGGTTACGCGGCGTCGACCGCGCTGTTCGTGAACAACTTCGTCGGCGGGGCGCGCTGGAGCGACCAGTGGCAGTTCTGGTTCCTCGAGGCGATCGTGTGGTCGATGCTCGCGCTCGCCGCGGTGTTCGCAGTCCCGCAGGTCGACCGGCTCGAGCGGCGACATCCGTGGGCCTTCGCGCTCGGCGTGCTCGCGCTCGCCGTGGCCGCGCGCGTGCTGCTGCTCGGCGGCGTTCGCGCCGAGGGCACCGAGCGGTACGCGATCGAGACCGCCGTCTGGTGCATCGCGCTCGGCTGGGTCGTCGCGCGGGCCGCGACCGACCGGCAGCGCATCGTGGCGACGGCGCTCGCGCTCGTCACGGTGCCCGGATTCTTCGGCGACCCGGCGCGCGAGGCGGTCGTCGTCGGCGGCGTGCTGCTGCTCATCTGGGTGCCGCGCATCCCCGTCGCGCGCATGCTCGTGCCGGTGATCGGCGCGCTCGCGGCCGCGTCGATGTTCATCTACCTGACGCACTGGCAGGTGTACCCGCCGCTCGAGGACGAACTGCCCTGGCTTGCGACCCTGCTGTCGCTCGCCGTCGGCGTCGCGGTGTGGAAGGGCTACAGCGTCGTGGTCGCCCGTGCGAGCCGGTGGATCAGGCGACGACGGCGGCCTGCGCGGCCGCTGCGCCAGCGCGATGTCGCCGCCGGCGGCTAGCATCCCCTCATGCCTGAGCGTTTCGCCACCGTCGACGAGTTCCTCGCCGCACAGGCGCCCGAGCAGCGCGCCGCCGTCGAATCGCTCCGCGCGCTCGTGCACGAGGCCGAGCCCGGGCTCACCGAGATCGTCAAGTGGAACTCACCCGACTACACGCTCGACGGGGTCGACCGGCTCACGATCAACGCCGTCGGCACGCGGCCGGTGCGGCTCATCCTGCACTTCGGCACCGGGCGCGCAGAAGACAAGGCCGCCGCGCCGACGTTCTCGGGCGACCCCGACGGGCTGCTCACCTGGCACTCCGACATCCGGGCCAGCCTCGTGATGCCGACGGCCGATGAACTCGCCGAGCAAGCGAGACGCGATCGTCGCGGTCATCCGGGCCTGGCTGAGTGAGGCGTAGCGGGATGGCCGTTTCGACGGCCGTCGTGGCTGCCTGTCGGGAGCGCGGCATAGGCTCGCACCGTGGCTACCCTCGATGACCTGCGCCGCACCGCCGTCGGGCTGCCCGGCAGCGAGGAGCGCGCGACGATGGGCGGCGCCGCGTGGTTCGTGCGCGGCAAGCTCTACGCGTGGGAGTGCCATCCCTGGCCGAGCATCCCCGCAGACATGCGCGCGATCATCGCGGCCGAGCTCGTCGTCGGGGTGAAGGTCGCCGAACGCCTCGACGCGCTCGCCCTCGTCGAAATGGCGCCCGACGTGTTCCTGCGCACCACGACGACCTGGGGCGAGCCCAAGGTCGCGTTCCGCATGGCCGGCATCGACGACGACCATCTCGCCGAGCTCGTCACCGAGGCGTGGCGCGTGCAGGCTCCGAAGTACCTGCGGCGTGAGCTCGACGAGCTCGGCTCCTGAAGCCGGTAGGCCTGCCCAGTCGTCGGGCTGTCAGCCTGCGGCGTTTCGCCGCTCAGACGCTGCCCTTCTTTCTCATGCGTGCACTGCAGGCCGCCGCCCGCGCATCGGGTACTCGTATCCACGGAGCAGCACGATCGGAATCGGGTCCGGTGAGGCCGGAGCGACCGCGAACCAGGTCGGAGAGTTTCGCGTAGCCCCAGTTTCGCGAGTCGAAGTCGGGCTGTTGCTTCCGCATGAGCTGGCCCACCGCGAAAGGTTGCGCCCATCCGTCCTCTCCCGATGCGGTGGTCACAACCGTCCGTAGCCCGGATGACGAGTTTGGCGTCGCCGCGCAGCTTCGGGGTCGGAACGCGCGTGAGTGCTGCCGACGTGCTCTCCGCTGCTGGCCGGTCGAGCACGTCGGCACGTCGAGCACGTCGCACGTCGAGCACGTCGAGCACGTCGAGGTAGGTGAACTGGTCGCACGCGTTCCGGAAGGCCTCGGGCGTCTTCCGCTCTCCGAACCCGTAGACGGTGACGCCTTCTTCGCGGATGCGGGACGCGAGACGGGTGAAGTCGCTGTCGGATGACACGATGCAGAACCCGTGGAATCGACGCGTGTAGAGCAGGTCCATGGCGTCGATGATCAACGCACTGTCGGTCGCGTTCTTTCCGGTCGTGTTGGCGAACTGCTGCATCGGCTGAATCACGTGCTCGTTCGCAGCGCGGCTTCCAGCTGCTCAGGATTTCGGCTCCTCCCGTGGTCGTCCAGTCGCCGTAGACCCGCTTGACCGAGGCCGTGCCGAAACGTGCGACCTCGGTCAGGACTGCGCCGATCTTCGAGGTGGCACGTTGTCGGCGTCGACGAGGACAGCGAGGAGGTCGTTGGGTTGCGCCATGCGCAAGCATGGCAGTCGGCGGCCACGCGCGATCACCGATCCGCGCACCCGCGACGGTCCGCAGCAGCATAAGCTCCTGACCGCGCTGCGATCCCTACGCCGACCCGCGAGGCGCGCCGCGCTCTCAGGCGACGACGGGCTGCGGCGCGTCGTCGCGAACCTCGTCGACGACGCCCGTCTCGTCGGACGGGTAGAGCACTGCGCCGCCGTCGACGCGGATCGCCACCCGCGACCCCGGTCGCAGGTCGCCGAGCTCATGCGGCGGCACCCGAAGCGTGATCACCGCGGGGTGCGCGTCGCCGGCGGTACCGGCGAGCAGCGACACTTCAGCCAGCGATCCCATGGGACGCACCTCGTGCACGACGGCGTTCAGCCCCGGGGCATCCGAAACCAGGTCGATCTGCGCCGGACGCACCATGGCCAACGCGACCCGCGAACCGTTGCTGCGGTCGTGTCGCACGGGGATCGCGCCGAGCGCGCATTCGGCGACACCGTCGCCCGGCTTGGCCGGCAGCAGCACGGCCGCGCCGAGGAACGACGCGATCTCGGGCGTCTCGGGGTCGTCGAACACGGCCGAAGGCGACCCGGCCTGCGCGAGGCGGCCGTCGACCATGACGCCGATGCCGTGGCCGAACGACAGCGCCTCGTCTTGATCGTGGGTGACGAGCACGGCCGTCGTGCCGGTGAGCTCGAGCGCGTCGATCACGGCCCGGCGGGTGTGCTCGCGCAGGCCCGTGTCGAGCGCGCTGAACGGCTCGTCGAGCAGGATGATGCCGGGGCGCGGGGCGAGCGCCCGGGCGAGCGCCACGCGCTGCTGCTGCCCGCCCGAGATCTGGTGCGGGAACCGGTCGGCGAGCGACGGGTCGAGCGCGGTGAGCTTCATGACCTCGCGAACCCGGTCGGCGCGGCCGGCCCGCGGCAGGCCGAACGCGATGTTGCCGGCCACCGTGAGGTGCGGGAACAGTGCGCCGTCTTGGGCGACGTAGCCGATGCCGCGCCGATGCGCCGCCACGGACGTGCCGGGTGCCGCGAGGGTGCGATCGCCGAGCGTGATGCGGCCGTCGTCGGGTTCGGCGAAACCCGCGATCAGCCGCAGCAGGGTGCTCTTGCCGCTGCCCGACGCCCCGACGATCGCGGTGCGCGAGCCCTGTGCCACGTCGAGCGAGATGTCGTCGAGCACCCGGGTGGCGCCGAACGACTTCGAGACGCCGAGTATGGAGAGGTTCATCGGGCACGTCCTCGGGTCTGGGTGAACATGAGCGCGACCGCGGGGATCGACAGCAGGATGAGCAGCAGTGCGTACGGGGCGGCTCCCGGGTAGTCGATCGACGAGGCGGCCGACCAGAACTGGGTCGCGAGCGTGCGCGTGCCGGTGGGGGCGAGCAGCAGCGTCGCGGTCAGCTCATTCGCCGCGCCCAGCGCGACGAGGGCGCCGCCGGCCGCGATCGCGGGCACGAGCAGCGGAACGGTCACGCGAAGCCGGGCCACGATCGGCGACGAGCCGAGCGAGCGGGCCGCCTCTTCGAGCGACTCGGGCACCTGGGCGATGCCGGCGCGCAGCGACACGAGCGCCCGCGGCAGGAAGACGATGACGTACGCCGCGATCACGGTCGCCGGCGTCTGGTAGAGCGCCGGCACCAGCCGCAGCGTGACCGTGACGAGCGCGAGGGCGACGATGATCGCGGGAAGGCTGCTCGCGACGTAGTACGGACCCTCGAGCCACTTGCTGAGCCGCCCCGGGTACCGGCCCGACAGCCATGCCACCGGGAAGGCGACGACCACGGCGCCGATCGCGCCGCCGCCGGCGAGGAGCACGGTCTGCAGGAGGGCGCCCGGCATCTCGCCGAACGAACTGCCGTCGGATGCCGCGAGCCAGCGTACGACGCTGGCGAGGGGCACGATCGTGGCGGCGGTGCCGAGCACGACGAGGGCCGCGAGGGCGAGCGGCGTCGCGCGCCCGAGCCTGGTGCGCTCGGCGGGGAGCGGGCTGCCGCTGCCGACCCGCGCGTAGCGATGGCGTCCGCGTGCCGCGGCCTCGATGACGAGCAGCACGAGGCAGAGCGAGGCGAGCACGACGCCGAGCGCGGCGGCCGACGAGCCGGCGAACGTCGACTGGTACGCCACGACGATCGCGGTCGTGAAGGTGTCGAACCTGATGAAGGCGAATGCGCCGTACTCGGCCAGCAGGTGCAGCGCGACGATGAGGCCGCCCCCGAGGATGGCGAGTCGGAGCTGCGGCAGGATGACCCGGCCGAACACCGCCCACGTGCCGAGCCCGAGTGAACGGGCCGATTCCTCGAGCGCGGGGTCGAGGCCGCGCATCGTCGCGAGCGCGGGCAGGTACACGAGCGGGTAGTACGCGAGCGTCGCCACGAGCAGGCCGCCCCACAGCCCCTGGATCGAGGGGATCGCGCTCGCCCAGCCGTAGCTGCTCACGAACGCGGGGATCGCGAGGGGCGCGACGAGCAGCACCGAGAAGAAGCGGCGCCCGGGCAGGTCGGTGCGCTCGACGAGCCAGGCGCCGCCGACGCCGAGCGCGATCGTGGCGGGCACTCCGAGCACGAGCAGCAGCACGGTGTTGACGAGCAGCTCACCGACGCGGGGCCGGAAGATGAGCGGCGCCAGGGCGTCCCAGCCGAGCTCGAGCACGGTGGCCACGACGTAGCCGACCGGGATGAGCATGCCGACGGCGAGCACCGCCACGATCGCGATGAGCGAGGCCGGCGGTCGCGGCGCGCCCGACCCCGCGCGGCCCGGCGCGCCTGCGCCCGCATGCGGCCGGCGCGCGCCCGCTCGCCCGGCCCGCGTCGCGGGTCGGATCGCCGATCGCCGTGGTGGTCAGAGCAGCCCCGCCTCCGTCATGAGGTCGATGACCTCGGGTCCGTTGAGGGTCGACGGGTCGATGACGGGCGCATCGAGGGTGTCGAGCGCGGGCAGCGGCGACTTCGCCGGAACGTCGCTGGCGACGGGGTACTCGAAGCTGTAGCCCTCGCCGAGGATCTGCTGGCCGGCCTCGCCCGCGAGGAATGCGAGGAACTGCTGCGCCTCGTCTTGGTGGGCGCTCGACTTCAGCACGCCGCCGCCCGAGACGCTGACGAACGCGCCCGGGTCCTGGTTGCCGAAGTAGTGCAGCTCGGTGTTGCCGCTGTTCTCCTGCGTGCCGTCTTGATCGCGGAACCAGTAGTAGTGGTAGATGACCCCGCCGGGCACCTCGCCGGCGTTGACGGCCTTCATCGTCGCGATGTTGTTCTGGTAGATCTCGGCGTTCTGCTGCATGCCGTCGAGCCATGCCGCGGTCGCATCGGCGCCCTCGAGTTCGAGCACGGCCGAGACGATGGCCTGGAAGTCGGCACCGCCGGGGGCGGCGCCCCAGCGACCCTGCCACTGCTCATCCTGCAGGTCCATGAGCGACACCGGCAGCTCGGACTCGTCGAGCAGTTCGGGGTTGTAGACGAACACGGTCGATCGCGCGGCGATGCCGGTCCACAGGCCGCTCGACGGGCGGTACTGCTCGGGCACGAGGTCGAGCGTCGCCTGGTCGACGGGCGCGAGCAGCCCGGCGTTCTCGACGAGCGAGATGGCGGGGGAGTTCTCGGTGAGGAACACGTCGGCGCGCGACGCATCGCCCTCTTCGACGAGCTGGTTGCCGAGCTCGCTGTCGTTGCCGTTGCGCAGCACGACCTCGATGCCGGTCTCTTCGGTGAATGCCGCGACCCATTCCTCGGTCAGCTGCTCGTGCTGCGCGTTGTAGATGACGAGCGCGTCTTCAGAGGGTGCCTCTTCACCGGGCGTCGCGGCACCCGCGCAGCCGGTGAGCGCGAGCGCAGCGATGGCCAGCGATCGCGATGGGCAGGGCGATTCGGCGCGATCTCATCGAGCTCTTTCTGAAAGCGGGGCAGGAAAGGCTATCCTAACCCGCCGCCGCCCGCGCCACTATCGCCGGATCGACCTCACTCGGCGACCTCCTCGATCTCCGAGACCTCCCACTGGTCGCCGCCGAGGCTCTTGATGACGCCGCGCACCCGCTGGCCGTCGCGCTCGGCCTGGAAGGCGGTCACGCCCGGCTCGCCCGGCGCCTGCACCACCTCGCCCGAGAAGGTCGGCGACGTGTAGCCGATCGCGATGAGCGCCTTGGCGCGCTCGCCCTGGTCCCACGCGCCGGGCATGATCGCGAACATGCCCGCGGCCACGAGGGCGGAGAGCAGGAAGAGCGACGTGCCGAGCTCGCGCACGCCCTTCTGGTGGCGCCGGGTGCCGCGGCTCGAGATCACGATGCCGGCGATCGCGACGACGGCAGGGATGATGAGCGGCCATGGGTTCCACGGGGTGACCGTGACGATCTCGTTCATCGGCTGGGCAGGCCTTCGTCGCAGCGGCACGCGCAGGGAGCGCGCGCGATCGGCTGCATGTTACCGCGTGCCCGCACCGGCGTCGAGGATCGTCTCGTGCATGCGCGTGAGCGCCTCGGCGAGCAGGGTGTCGCTCGGGCTGGCGTAGCCGAACACGATGCCCTCGCGCTCGTCGCCGGGCACGACCGAGTAGTCGGCGAGGCGTGCGACCGCGATGCCGGCGTCGGCGAGGCGGGTGACCACGGCATCGGATGTCCCGGCCGCGTCGAACTCGATCACCGCGTGCAGCCCGCCGTCGAGGCCCGAGAGCCGCGCGCCGGGCAGTTCGCCGAGCGCGGCCTGCACGAGCCGGCGCCGATGCGCGTAGTCGCGGCTCGTGACGGCGATGTGCCGTCGCACCGCCCCGCTCGCGAGCAGCGCGGCCGCGGCCTCTTGGGCGACGCCCGGCACGGGGCACTGCTCGGCGTCGCGCAGGTCGGCGATCGCCGCGCGCAGCCCGGGGTTCGCCGGCAGCACGAGGTAGCCGAGTCGCAGCGCCGGCGTCAGCACCTTCGAGAAGCTGCCCAGGAGCACGACGCGCCCCTCGTCATCGAGTGAGGCGAGCGCGGGCATCGGCGGCCCGAGGTGCCGGAACTCGCTGTCGTAGTCGTCCTCGATCACGAGGGCGTCGGCGTCGCGGGCCCAGTCGAGCAGGCCGAGGCGGGCGGCGACGGGCAGCCGCCCGCCGAGCGGGTACTGGTGGCTCGGCGTGACCATGACGGCATCGGCGGGTCGGGACATCCGATGCAGGTGCTCGATCGAGATGCCGTCGCGATCGACCGGCACCGCCGATGGTGCGCACGCCGCGGTGCTCGATGATGCGACGCGCCGTCGGGTAGCCGGGGTGCTCGACCGCGACCGTGGGCGGCCGGTCTGCGGCCGTTGCGCAGGGTCGCCGCGATGAGCGACACCGCCTCGCTCGTGCCCGCGGTGACGACGATGTCATCGGCGGAGCAGACCACGCCGCGCGCCTGCCGCAGGTGGTCGGCGATCTCGGCGCGCAGGCGTGGCACGCCGAATCGCGGCGGTGAGTCGTTCGAGACCTCGAGCGCCGCCGCGTGCCGCCATGCCGCGCGCCACGCGCGAGTGTCGAGCCGCGCGGTCGAGGGGCGCCCGGGCCGCAGGTCGATGCGCGGCGCCGACGTCTCCCAACGCGCGGCGTCGCTGCGCTCGCCTCGGCACCCCCACCCGGCGCCGAGTCACCCCGAATCGTCGCGGGTGTCGAGTCCGCGCGGCCATTCGGGGTGACTCGCGGTGAGTTCGGTGCGGAGTGCGCCGGGCGCGACCGTTCGAGCGTCGCGATCTGCGGATGTCGCGGGGCCGGCGCCGTCGCGCGCGAGCTGGGCGACGCGCGTGGGCGCGCCCTGGCGCATCTCGAGGTAGCCCTCGCCGGCGAGCTGCTCGTAGGCGGCGACGACGGCGCTGCGCGAGACGCCGAGCTCTGCCGCCAGGGCCCGCGTCGACGGCACGGGGTCGCCGGGGCGGAGCACCCCGCCGAGGATGCCGCGGCGCACGCCCTCGACGAGCTGCACGCCGATGGGGGTGCCGGCGGCTCGGTCGAGCACGAGCAATGGGCCGTCCATGTGCCTCCCGCCGGGACATCCGATCGTGAACTGGACTGGTCGTTCGTGCGCGAACTGGACTGTTCGCACGACCAGTGTACGGCGACACTCGTCTTGTGACCATCATCGAATCCACCGCTCCCCGCCGCATCCGCCGCCTCGCCGAACGCCAGACCACCGACCGGTCGGCGCTCTTCGAGCTGCTCGACACCGAACTCGTCGGGCACCTCGCGGCGGTCGTCGACGGCATGCCGCTCGTGGTGCCGATGGGCTTCGCCCGCGACGGCGAGCACCTGCTCGTGCACGGCTCGACCGGCGGCGGATTCGCCCTGCGCGCGGCCGCCGAACGCGCCACCGTGGCGTTCGCGGTGACCGCGCTCGACGGGCTCGTGTACGCCAGGTCGCTCTACGACAGCTCGATGAACTACCGCAGCGCCGTGGTCTACGGCGTGCTCGAGCCGGTGGCCGAGGACGAGACCGACGGCGCGCTGCTCGCGCTGTCGGAACGGCTGATGCCCGGCCGCTGGGCCGAGGTGCGGCCGACGCGCCGCAAGGAGCAGGCATCGACCCGCGTGCTGCGGCTGCCCCTCGACGACGTCGTGATGAAGGTGCGCGCGGCGGGCGCCGGCGAGGCCGTCGACGACGGCGAGGACCACTCGGTGTGGGCCGGCGTCGTGCCGCTCACCCGGGCCTGGGGCGAACCCGTGCCCTCAGTGCTGACCCCGGCGCAAACGCCAGTGCCCGACTCGGTGACCGCCCTGACGACGGGCGCGACCCGAGACCAGAGGCTTTCGTGATGGAAAGGAGGTGCGCCATGTTCGCAACGATGCTCGTGCTCGGACTGATCGCGGCCGTTTCGGTCGTCGCCGGTACCGTGCAGTTCCGCCGTGACGGTTACCACCGCACGCCCACCCGGACCGCGTGATCCGGCCGCCCGCCCGTGCACCTGAGGCACCTACGGCGCGGGGACATCGGAAATAGGGCGATCGCCCGATGAGCCTCAGGGGCCTTAGCGAGCACGCTGAAGGCATCCGATCGCAGAGGTCGGGAAACCACAGGAGGACATCGTGCAGTACTCAGCAGACTTCGTCGCCCTGCACACGCATGAGGCGAACGTGCACGTCGCCGAGCGGCAGATGGCGTTCCGACGCGCTGCCGAAGAGCGCGGGTCGGGCGATGCGGGGGCGTCGCCCGAGCCCGCGGCCCGGCGCCGCCACCACGCGCGCCACGCACCGCGACTCGCGCTGCGGTGATCGCGCGCTCGGGACATCCGCAGACCCCGGCGATCGTCGAAGGCGTCCAGCCGTGACGATTCAGCCGCTGGCGATCACGGATGTCCCTACCCGTGCCGTTGTCGGTGGGGCGTGGCACCATGAGAACGTGACCACGTCAGCACCGGCGATGATCGGTCGAGACGCAGACCTCGCCTGGCTCAACCAGCGCCTCGACGAGGTGCGCGCCGGCGCGCCGTTCACCGTCATCGTCGGCGGTGAGGCGGGCATCGGCAAGACGCGGCTCATCCGCGAGTTCAGTCGGCTGCCCGCCGACGTGCTGCTGCTCACCGGCCAGTGCGTCGACCTCGGCAGTGTCGCGGCGCCCTATGCGCCGGTCAAGACCGCGCTGCGCACGCTCGTCGCCGAGGTCGGCGCCGAGCGCGTGCTCGAGGCGGTCGGGCCGGGGCGCGCGGCGCTCGTCGCCCTGCTGCCCGAACTCGCCGAGGCCGGGTCCGGCGCGATCGGCGCCCCGGGCAAGGGCATCGAGAGCAGCCAGCTGCACGAGGGCATCGCCGTGCTGCTCGAGACCTTCTCGCGCGAGCGGCCCATCGTGTTCATCGTCGAAGACCTGCACTGGGTCGATGCGGCGAGCCTCGCGCTGCTGCGGTTCCTCATGCGCGCACTCGGCTCGAGCCGAGTGCTCACGGTGCTCACCTACCGCACCGACGACGTCACGCGCGGCCACCCGGTGCGCGAGTTCCTCTCCGAGGCCGACCGCGACCGCTGGGTCGAGCGGCGCGAGCTCAGCCGGCTCACGCGGTCGCAGGTGCGCAAGGTCGTGCGGTCGATGATCGTCGACGAGGCCCCGAGCGAACGCGTGCTCGACACCGTGTTCCGGCGCAGCGACGGGGTGCCGTTCTTCGTCGAAGAGCTCGTCGGCATCGACGGCTGCCGCGACGAGGGCTTCGTGCCCGACACCCTCCGCGAACTCCTGCTCGCCCGCTACGAGCGACTGCCCGACTCGGCCCAAGAGCTGCTGCGGCTCATCTCGACCGGCGGCGTTCGCGTCTCCCACTCGCTGCTGTCCGAGGTCTACACCGGCACGGCCGACGAGCTCGACGCCGCGGCGCGCCAGTGCGTGCACTACGGCGTGCTCACGATCGACGGCGACGACTACGCGTTCCGGCACGCGCTCGTCCGCGAGGCGATCCTCTCCGACCTGCTGCCCGGCGAGCGGGCGCGGTTCCACGCGCGCTACGCCGAGGCCTACGAGGCCGCCGCCGCGGCGGGCACCCGTCGCCTCGCCGCCGAGATCTCGTTCCACTGGCTCGGCGCGCACGACGCGGTGCGCGCGTTCCCCGCCACGATGCAGGCCATGCGCGAGGCCCGGGCCGCCGCGGCGTACGCCACCGCGGCCCAGCTCGGCGAACGCGCACTCGGCCTGTGGGACGTCGTGCCCGATGCGGCCGAGGCGGCCGGCATGGGCAAGCTCGAACTCATGGGTCGCACCGCGTCGCACCTGCGCAACGCGGGCGAGGGCGAGCGAAGCCTCGCGCTCATCCGTGCCGCGCTCGCCGAATGCCCCCGCGACGACCCCAACTACCCGCGACTCCTGCGCGACAAGGCGCTCTACCTCGGCAACGTCGGCAAGGGCGGCTCGATCGAGGTGCTCGAAGAGGCGCTCGCAGCACTCGACCGGCTCGGCGACGACGCACCGAGCGAGCTGCGGGCCACCGTGCTCAGCGCGCTCGCGGGTCGCCTCATGATCGACGGCCAGCTCGACGACGCCGCCGAGACCGCCGACCGGGCACTCGCGGTCGCGACCGAGCTCGGCTCGCCGCGCTACTCGTCGATCGCGACGAACCTGGCCGCCGTCAGCCGCTCCGACGGGGGCGACGTCGAGGCCGGGCTCACCATGCTCGAGCACGCGCGCGAGCTCGCCGAGGGCGACGGCGCCGCCATGCTGCGCTACTGGGTCAACGCCTCAGACCTGCACTACCTCATCGGTCGTTACCCCGAGGCCGTGCGGCTCGCCGAAGACGGGCTCGAGCGTGCCCGTGCCCAGGGCGTCGAGCGCAGTTCGGGTGTCATCCTCGCGTCGAACGCGGTCGATCCGCTCTTCGCCCTCGGCGAGTGGCAGCGGGCCGACGCGCTCATCGACCGTGCACTCGCCCTCGACCCGCCGGTTCCGTTCACGGCCTACCTGCAGCGGGCCCGCGCCTGGGCTGCGCTCTGGCGCGGCGACGTCAGCGGGGCCACCGACCTGCTCCGGCGAGCCAAGCCCGCCATGGCGTCGGTCATGGAGGTCGAGATGCAGACCCGTCTCGCCGTCGGCCGCGTGGCCGGCGAGGTGGCGCTCGCCAACGACGACCTCGTCGGCGCCTGGCGCGAGGCGAAGGTGCTGCTGCACGAGAAGTACCTGCCGCTCGCGGGCTACGCCCTGCCGTTCATCTGGGTCGCCGGCCGGGTGATCGCCGCGGTGCGCGCGCGTCCCGGCGCGGTGCCCCCGGCGGTCGCCGATGAGGTCGATGCATCCGAGCCCGCGTACCGCGCGCTGCTCGAGCGCCTCGCCTTCTGGCCGACGCACGCGCTCTGGGCGGTGCTGTTCGACGCAGAGCTCGCCACGGTCGACCACGGCAGCGGCGCCGACGTGCCGGGCACCGACGCGTCGGCCTGGCGCCGGGCGGTCGAGGCCGCTGCCGCGCCCGAGGCGCCGGGATTCCTCGCGCCCTACGCCCTGCTGCGTCAGGGTGAAGCCGAACTCGCCGACGCCGACCGTGCGGGTGCGCGGGTCACGCTGCAGCAGGCACTCGACCTCGCCGAGGCCGGGGGTGTCGGCGCCGTGCGCGAGCGCATCGAGCGGGTCGCGAGCACCGCCGCCATCGCCCTCGACGGCGCCGCTCGCGCGCACACCCCCGAGGCCGCGGGCATCGCCGGCGCCGCGACATCCGATGCCGACGCACTCGCGGCTGCCGAACTCACCGCTCGCGAGCGGCAGGTGCTCGAGCTGCTCGCCGAGGGGCTCAGCAACCGCCAGATCGGCGAGCGGCTGTTCATCAGCGCCAAGACCGCGAGCGTGCACGTGTCGGCGATCCTGCGCAAGCTCGGCGCGGCCACCCGCACCGAGGCGGCCTATCGCGCCGGCGCGCTGCGCTGAGGGTGCGCCGACCGTTGCCGGCGTTCCGGCCCCGGCGTAGCGTCGGATGATGCAGCCGCGTCCTCCGGCAGGTATCGACGGCGCAGCTGCGTCGCACAGTGAGGAGACGACGGTGAAGGTCTTCGTCGCAGGGGGAACAGGGGTCGTGGGTCGGCCCCTCGTCGAAGCGTTGGTGAAGCGGGGCGACGAGGTCACGGCCAGCACCCACCGAACCGAGAACTTCTCCGTCATCGAATCCCTCGGGGCGCGGCCGGCATTGATGGACGCCCTCGACGATGCTGCGGTGCGTCAGGCGATCCTCGACGCCGAACCCGAGGTGGTCATCAACCAGGTCACGGCCCTCTCCGTGCCGGCTCGTGACTACGCCACGTGGTTGGCGGTCACCAACCGGATTCGGCGCGAGGGCACGAAGACGCTCATGGCGGCGGCTCGCGAAGCGGGCACCCGCCGGGTCGTCGCGCAGAGCGCCAGCTTCATGACCCAGCCGGGCGGATCAGGCCGCACCGACGAGTCGTCGCCCCTCTACCTCGACGCGCCCGAGCCGATCCGGAGCCACGTGCTGGCCAACATCGCGGCCGAGGAACTGGTGGTGGGCACGCCGGGGATCGAGGGCATCGTGCTTCGGTTCGGCTTCCTCTACGGCGAGGGTACGGCCATCGGGCCAGGTGGAGAGTGGGCGACCGGGGCAGCGTCGGGCGACGTGCCGATCGTCGGCGACGGTTCCGGACGATATCCGTTCATCCACGTCCGCGACGCCGTGTCGGCGACCGTGCACGCGGTCGACCGAGGAAACCCCGGTATCTACAACATCGTCGACGACGAGCCCGCGCCCCAGGCGGAGTGGCTGCCGTACCTGGCCGAGATCCTGAACGGCCCGCCGCCGCCGCACATCTCCGAGCAGGAGGCCGAGGAGCAGCTCGGCGTTCAAGCCGTGTACTACGGCGCCCGGCTGCGCCCGGCGAGCAACGCCAAGGCCAAGTCCGAGCTGGGACTGATCTTGGAGTACCCGTCGTGGCGGGAGGGTTTCCGAGAGCTGTTCGGCTGATCATGGCCGACGCCCTCATCCGTCGAGCACGGCCCGACGATGTACCCGGCATCGCCCGCGTGCACTGGGAAAGCCACCAGACCACGTACATCGAGTCGGGCAGGGTCGAGCGTGAGCTCATCGAGGCGTGGACGCTCGAACAGCGGGTCGAGCGGTGGACGCGGGCGGTGGCCATCGCCGTGCGTGACATCGAGCCCGACGAGGGCGACGTGCCGTCTGACGTGTGGGTGGCGGTCGACGGCGAGTGCATCATCGGGTGGGTGGAGTCAGGCCGGCCGCGTGCAGCCGACGCTCCCCGCGACCTCGAACTGCACCGGCGCCGGGGCAGGCGTTGCTCGACGCGGCCATCGGCGATCGCCCGGCGCTCGTCTGGGCGCTCGGCGGGGCGCCGACCCGCGCCCTCGCGTTCTACCGTCGCAACGGGTTCGAGCCCGATGGCGCGGAAGTGCCCTTCCAGCACTGGAATGTGCCGGCCATCCGTCTCGTGCGCTGACTGCTGCTGCGGCCGGCTGGGCGCGCACGCCACTACTTCATCGGGCGGAACTCCCTGGCGACCTCGATGAGGATGCGGGTGCCGAAGCCGGTGGCACCCTTCGACGCGCCACGCGTCGTCGGCGTCGGACTGCATCGTGCCGGCGATGTCGAGGTGCGCCCACGGCGTCTCGCCGACGAAGTGGTCGAGGAACAGCGCCGCGGTCGTCGCCCCGGCGAAGGGGCCGCCGAGGTTCGAGATGTCGGCGACATCCGAATCGAGCTGCTTGCGGTACTTGCGCTCGAGTGGCAGGCGCCAGACCTTCTCGTCGGTCGCCACGGCGGTGCGCTCGACGAGGCCCGTGATGCCGCCGTCGTTGCCGAGCAGGGCGGCGATCGCGGGGCCGAGCGCCGTGAGCGCAGCGCCCGTGAGCGTCGCGATGTCGACGATCGCATCGACGCCGTCTTCGTGGCGAGCACGACGGTATCAGTCGCGAACAGCGGCTCGCGCCTCGGGGAACGATTCCAGCTCGGAGGACGATTCCGGCTCGGAGAACGCTTCGGAGAACGACGCCGGCATCGAGAACGATTCCGGCTCGACGAACGATCCGCGCGTGGCGACCGGCCGTGCCCAGTCGGGCTCACTGACCGGCTCGTCGTCGGACTCTTCGGCGGTCGAGGACTCGGCAGGTTCCTGGTTGGCCTGGGGCAGGGTGCCGAGACGGTCGACCTGCTCGGTGAGGGCGTCGAGCACCGAACGCAACTGGATCTGCGCGACCTTGGCGTAGGTGCGCACGTACTCGATCTCGGGAAGGGCCGGAGTCGAGCCTTCCGGCGTGGCAGCCAGACCCGCGACCACGTGACCTGCGCTGCGTTCGGCGCGCTCCAGAACCTCGCGATACTGATCGCGGGCGGCGAGCACCACGTCGCGCGCGTACTGTTCGGCGTCGGCGACTGCCCTGTCTGCGATCAGCTGCGCCTGCGAAAGCAGCCCGACGGCTCCGGCGGCGATCTCCTGCTCGAGGTCGGCGCCGGCCGCCGCGCGCAGCCTGGCGTTCTCGGCACGCAGGTTCGTCAACTCGCGTCGACCGCTGTCCATGGCGGCTCGGACATCGCTCACGGCTTCAGACAGCTCGTTCAGGAACGCGTCGACTTCGGCCCGGTCGTACCCCCCGCCGATGTGCCTGATGCCGAAGCTGACGTCGGTTACCTCGGGCAGGCGGCCGACCGCGCTGGCCAGGGCACCGTCGTGCTCCACGGTGGGCGGAGCCTCGGGGAGGCTGCCGTCGTCGGTCCAGGTGGGCGTCATACGGGGGTCCCCACTCGCTCTTCGGCAGCCTGTGCCGGCTGCGGGTTCTGGGCGTGGTGATGCAGTTCGCGGCTGTCTTCGTCGAGCGTAGCGAACTGCTCGAAGCGGATGTCGGTCGACGGCAGCCCGGCGTCGCGGAGACGCGACACCGTGTGCCTCACCATGTCGGGCGATCCGCACACGAGTGCGAGGAGACCGGGCCGGGCCGCGTCGTCAGCGGCGACCTCGCCCACCAGACCCTTGCGACCGGGGTAGCTCGGGTCTCCCGAGATCACCGGCGTGTAAGTGAACCATGGGCGCACGGCCAAGTCGCGCAGCAGCTTGCCCTCGTAGAGATTCCACGGCACGCGCGCCCCGTGGAACAGGTGCACCCGCGGAGCCTCGCCGGTCGCCTGCCAGTGCTGGTCGATCCGCTCGAGGTGGGCTCGCAATGGCGCGAGACCGGCGCCGCCGGCGACCATGAGCATGTCGCGTCGGCGCTCATTGTCAGCGAGTGTCAACTCCTGACCGACCGGGGCGCCGAGGCGCACGGTGTCGCCGACGGAGAGTGAGCGCACCATCGCGCCGCTCACCTGTCCTCCCGGAACCATTTGGACATGGAACTCGAGGGTGCCGTCGGAACGCGGTGCGTTGGCCGGACTGAGATATCGCCAGAGCCGGGGCCGGGACGGGATCTCCACCGCCATCGCCTGGCCCGGCTCGAAGGACAGGGCGGGGTCTGGCTGCACCTGGATGACTGCGATGTCGAGGCTTCGACGCTCGACCGTGAGCACGTGGCCCGCCCATGACGCCGGACTCGTCGTTTCGGACTCCTCAGCCGCCTGGACCATGACCGTGGCGATGAGTCCATATGCTGCCGCCCAGTCCGCGGCGAGCTCCTCGGTCCACGCGTCTCCGAGGAAGTGCTTCAGGGTGGCGAGCAGGGATACGCCGACCGCGTCGTAGTGTTGGGCCACGACCTGGAAGCGCCGGTGATCGCGGCCGAGTTGCTTGATGAACTCGGTGACTTCGTCGAGCTGATCCACTCTCGACACGATTCGGCCGAGCGCCCCGACGAGCCGGTCGCGCTGCGTCGCCATCGAGACCGGGAACATGCTCCGCAGCTCGGGATGGCTGAGGAACAGGTGGGAGTAGAAGTACAGCGGGACTTCGTCGCCGAGCGTCTCGGCGAGCGCCCACGTCTCTTTCAGAGCGGCAGTCTTCACCGAGTCAGCCTCGCGTCGAGGACACCTCGACGATGTCGGGTTCCGTGCCGCCGAGTGCGGCCCCCACTCGACCGATGATCTCGGTCGGCACGCCGGCCTCGGTCAGCGCGGTCACGAGGTGGCCGACGACGACGGCGAAGTCGTCCGTCGAGATGCCCATGCCCTCGTGCGCCGCGCGCAAGTCGCGCCCCTCGTATGCGACCGGGCCGCCCATGACCTGCGAGACGAGTGCGACCTGGTGGCGCTTGAGCCGGACCATCTCGACCCCCTCGAAGTACCCGCCGAGCCGGTCGTCGCCCACCACGAGTTCGTAGAACCTGCCCACCACCGCGGTGATCGCCGGCGCGCCTCCCACGGCCGCGTAGTCGCTGAGTTCGAGCACATCAGACTGGTCACCGCTGGGAGTCGTCACGTTTCATCCGATCGTTCGTAGGGGAACCTGGGTACTCTTTCCTAGCAGAACGAACCCCTACCGGGCCAATGCAGCACGGAAGCCCGCCGTGCTCGCAGGACCCGCTCGCTGTCGAGCGCGCGAGGTCGATCACCGGTCCGAGCGTGGCCGGTCACTTCGTCGGGCGGAACTCCCGGGCGACCTCGATGAGGATGCGCGTGCCGAAGCCCGTGGCACCCTTCGATCGCCACGAGTCGTCGGAATCGGACTGCATCGTGCCGGCGATGTCGAGGTGCGCCCACGGCGTCTCGCCGACGAAGTGATCGAGGAACAGGGCCGCGGTCGTCGCCCCGGCATAGGGGCCGCCGAGGTTCGAGATGTCGGCGACATCCGAATCGAGCTGCTTGCGGTACTTGCGCTCGAGCGGCAGGCGCCAGACCTTCTCGTCGGTCGCCGCGGCGGCCCGCTCGACGAGGCCCGTGATGCCGCCGTCGTTGCCGAGCAGGGCGGCGATCGCGGGGCCGAGCGCCATGAGCGCCGCGCCCGTGAGGGTCGCGATGTCGACGATCGCATCGACGCCGTCTTCGTTGGCGAGCACGATGGCGTCCATCATCACGAGGCGCCCCTCGGCGTCGGTGTTCTTGACTTCGACCGTCGTGCCGCCGCGGGCGGTGAGCACGTCGCCGAGCTTGTAGGCCGAGCCCGACGGCATGTTGTCGGTGCACATCAGCCAGCCGCTCACGGTGGCGGTCGCGTGCAGCGCCCGCAGCGCGGTGAAGGTCGCGAGCACCGAGGCCGCGCCGCCCATGTCCATCTTCATGAGCAGGTGCATCGGGTCGGACGGCTTCAGGCTGATGCCGCCCGAGTCGTACATGATGCCCTTGCCGACCAGGCCGAGATGCCCGGTCGAGTCGCTCGGCGGGGTGTAGCGCAGCTTGATCATGCGCGGCTCCTCGGCGCTGCCCGAGTTGACGCCGAGCAGGCCGCCGCAGCCGAGCTCGATGAGCTGCTGCTTGTCGAACACCTCGACGTCGAAGCCGAACCGCTCGCCGAGCGAGACGGCCACGTCGGCCATCTCGGTGGCGGTCAGGTGCCCGGGCGGCGAGTTCGCGAGGTCGCGGGCGAGGTTCGCCGCACGCGCCGTGACCGCGCCGGTCTTCGCACCCGCCGAGGCTCTGACGACATCGGCGCCGTCGATCAGCAGTTCGACCCGGGTGAGCGGTACGTCTTTCGGCTCGCGCTTCAGGGCGTCGAACCGGTACCGGGCGAGCAGGGCGCCCTCGGCGAGGGCCTGGCCCGCCGTCGGCCGCGTCGGCGTCGCCGATGACCGGCACGCGCAGGCCGATGCGCGCGAACTTCGCGGTGGCCCGGGTGAACGCGGCGGCGGCGTCGCGCAGGCCCGACGCGGTCAGCTCGCCCGCGGGACCGGCGCCGACGACCACGAGCAGCGGGCCCGAGCCGTAGGGCAGCACCAGCGTCGAGCCGGCCTTGCCCTCGAAGCCCGCCCGCTCGAGCGCCGCACGGTCGAGGTCGAGGCCGTCGGGGAGATCGCCGTCGGTCGTGACGACGACGCCGATGGCGTCGAGGCTCGCCTCGTCGAGTTCGGCGACGGCGGCGACCTTCACCTCGCGAGACCGCTCGAGCGAGGGGATGGCCGTGAAGTCCTCGGGGATCAGCTTGTTCGGGCTGCGGTTCATGCGACGGCCTCCTTCTCGTCGACGTGCGACCTCGATGACGTCGTCATCGTCGGGTTCGAGCTTCTCGGGCAGGTCGCCCTCACGGCGGCCGGGCATGCGGGTCGCGGGAACGATCGCGAGCAGCGAGATCGCGCCCAGCCCGAGCAGCGAGATCTGCAGCGCCTGCAGGCGGGCCTCGGCGTTGACCGCGATCGCGGCATCGAGTTCGGGGCCGCTGGCGCGCGACTCCAGCACGGCGGCCAGCTGCTCGTTCGTGAGGAAGTTCGCCTCGTTGAAGTTCACCTGCGCGATGAGCTCGTCGCTGATCTCGGGGTGCTCCTGCGCTCCGGCGAGCAGCATCGACGAGAGCATGCCCACCGCGAACGCGCTCGCCACGGCGATGCCGACGCTGCCCGAGAGGTTGTGCACGAGCCCGCGCCAGGCGCCGACGTCGCCCGCGAGCTGCTTCGGCGCGGCCGAGAGCAGGGTGTTGAACACGAGCGCGACGATGCAGCCCTGTCCGAGGCCGAGCAGGATGAGCCCGGCGACGACGAATCCCTGGCTCCACTCACCGCGCACCGTGAAGGCGAGCAGCGTGAGCGCCGCCGCCACCACGATGAACCCCGCCATCGCGAGCACGCGCGGGGTGAACCGCCCGTAGAGGTACGCGACGAACGTCGACGCGACGAAGATCGACAGCGTGTAGGGGATGATCGAGAACGACGTCTCGATGCTCGAACGCCCCTGCACCACCTGGATGTAGAGCGGGATGAGGAAGTTCGCGGCGGTGCCGACGAACAGCATCGTCGCCATGCACGCGGTCACCGCGCGCTCGGATCCTGTGGCGAGCACCCGCAGGTCGAAGATGCGCGGCCTCCCCTCACGACCGCGGCGGCGCAGCCACGAGAAGAACACCTGCCCGACCACGAGCCCGAGGATGATCGAGCAGCGGCGCGGGCGAGATGCCGAGCACGTCGAACGGCGCCTGCGGCGTGGCGAGCCAGATGCCCCAGGTCGCGAGCCCGCTGAACCCGAAGCTCAGCAGGATGACCGCGACGGCGGCGAGGATCGCGCCGGTCCAGTCGATCGTGAGCCCGGGCTGCGCCGGCACCTTCTTCACGAGGAAGCTGAGCATGAGGTTGACGGCCGCGAGCGCGACCATGAGCACGAACGACCAGCGCCAGCCGATCGTGGTCGCGAACCAGCCGGCGAGGATCAGCGCGAGCACGCCCGCCACCGGGATGGCCGCGGCGAGGAATCCGATCGCCCGGGCCTGCTGCGCGCCGTGGTAGTTCGTGGCGATGAACACCGTGAGCGCGGGCGCGATGAGCGCGATGACCGCACCCGACGACGCCTGCGCGATGAAGAGCATCGCGGGGCTGACGCTGAGCGCCACACCGAGCATCGCGAGCCCGTGGATCGCGACCGCGATCTGGAACACCCCGCGGGTGCCGAACCGCGAGCCGACCTTCGCGCCGAGCAGGATGAACGCGGCCATGGCGAACGTGCCCGCCGTGATCGCGGTGCCGACCGAGGTCGCGGGCGTGTCGAGGTCGGTCGTGATGCCCGCCATCGACACGGTGAGCGCATTCACGGCGAACGACGCCTGGATCTGCGTGAGCACCACCACGATGAGCGGCAGCCACGACGTTGCGCGGGGTGCGGCGGTGGATGGTGCGGCCGGAGCTGTTGCGGTCACTTCGAGTCCCCCTCGTGCCGGCGAGGACGCCCCGTTCGGGACATCCGCTCGCGTTCACTGTATTGCCGCCGCTAGCCTGAGCGCCATGGACCCGGTCGTGGTGACGTTCGTGATCCTCGGGCTCGCGGTCGTCGCGTTCATCTCGGGAAGGATTCCGGTCGCGATCACGGCGGTGGGCGTCGCGCTCGCGCTGTGGGCGACGGGCATCCTGACCCTGCAGCAGTCCCTCGCCGGCTTCTCCGATCCGACGGTGCTGTTCATCGCATCGCTCTTCGTCGTGAGCGAGGGGCTCGATGCCACCGGCGTCACCGCGCGGCTCGGGCGACTGGTCGTGGCGAAGGGCGGCGCGAGTCGCACGCGGGTGCTCGTGCTCGTCATGCTGCTGGTCGCCCTGCTGACCGCCCTCATCAGCGTGAACGGCGCGGTCGCGGCGCTGCTGCCGATGGCGGTCGTCGTCGCGGTGCGCATCGGGCTGCCGCCGTCGCAACTGCTGCTTCCGCTCGCGTTCGCCGCCCACGCCGGCTCGATGCTGACGCTCACCGGCACCCCGGTCAACGTCATCATCTCGGAGTTCGCCGCCGAGTCGGCGGGCGGGCCGTTCGGGTTCTTCGAGTTCGCGCTCGTCGGCGTGCCGCTCGTGATCGGCACGCTGCTGATCACGATGGCGTTCGGCGAGCGGATGCTTCCGGCGCGCAGCGCCGCCACGGTTCCCCGCGACCTCAGCGACCAGGCGTGCGTCATGCTCGCCGACTACTCGCTGCTCGCCGCAGGCCGACGGCGGCGGACGGGCCGTCACCATCGATGCCGAGAACGGGGTCGCCGAGGTGCTGGTGCCGCCCCGTTCGGAGCTCGTGGGCATGCGGGTGTTCCCGGGGATGACCACGCCGAGCGGCAAGCTCGTGATCCTCGCGGTGTCGCGCAACGGTCGCGAGCTCACCGCGCCCGAGGTCGACCTCGCCGTCGGCGACGTGCTGTTGCTGCAGGGCACGTGGGACGACCTCGAGGAGAACACCGCCGGCGACGACGTGCGGGTCGTCGACGCTCCGGCGGCCGTCCGCGGCCAGGCGGCGCCGATCGGCGCCCGCGGCATCACGGCGATCGTCGTGCTCGCGGTGATGATCGTGCTGCTCGCGACGGGCGTCGTGCCCGCGGTCGTCGCGGGCCTGCTCGCGGCGGGGGCGATGATCCTCACCCGCGTGGTCTCGCTCGGTCGCGCCTACCGGGCGATCTCGTGGACGACGGTGATCCTCGTCGCGGGCATGATCCCGATGTCGACGGCGTTCACCACGACCGGCGCCGCCGAGATCGTCGGCACCGCGCTCGTCGACGCCGCGGGTCCCGGCGGGCCGCTCCTCGTGCTGCTCGCGATCTGCCTGCTCGTGGTCGTGCTCGGCCAGCTCATCAGCAACATGGCGACCGCGCTCATCATCGCGCCCATCGCGATCTCGGCCGCCGCCGAACTCGGCGTCTCGGCCAGGCCCTTCCTGATGGCGCTCACCGTGGTGGCGGCCGCGGCGTTCCTCACGCCCATCGCGACGCCCGTGAACCTCATGGTGATGGGTCCGGGCGGCTACCGCTTCGGCGACTACGCGCGATTCGGCTGGCCGTTCACGCTGCTCTTCCTCGCCGTCGGCGTGCTGCTCGTGCCGCTCATCTGGCCGTTCTGATCCGGGGCTGATGCCGCTTCGCTAGGGTGAGGACATCGTGGAGAGCCCGACCATCTCGTGGTTCATCGCAGCCGGAGTGCTCGTGGCCGGGCTGATTCTGCTGCTGAGCCTGCGTGGACGCGCCGAGCGCGACCTCACAGCCAGCGCACGCTCCGCCGCGTCCACCGGATCGACGCCGGTCGACACCGAGAGCAAGCCCGACCCTGCCGCCACGGCGGCTGCGACCGAGGCGGTCGGCGGCGCGATGATCGAGGCGGGGTATTCGGTCAACACGGTGCGGGAGGCGCTCGAGGACATCGCCCGGGTGAACGGCTTGCCGGCGAGCCAGATCGTGGTCTTCCCGACGGCGCTGCTGGTGTCGGCACGAGGCGAAGACGATCATCACACCGGCGCGGCCTCGAGCGGCGAGCGCCGCCTGCTGCTCTGCCAGGTCGACGAGGTGCAGCGCACGGTCGACGCGGCCCGCACGGGCGTGCTGGATCCAGCGTCGACGATCAGTCGCATCACGCGTGTGCGTGAGATGGCGCTGCCATACGGCCCGCTGCTGCGCGTGCTCGGGTACGTGCTCCTGAGCATCGCCCTGTCGGTGCTGCTCGGGGCGTCGTGGGAGGGTGTCGCGCTCGCCGGCGGGCTCGGCGCGGTCGTCGGGGCGGCGTTGCTCGTCGGTGAGCGGCTGCCGAGCCGATACGGCGCGCTGATCACCGTCGCCGTGGCCTTCACCGTCGCCCTCGTGGTGTTCCTCCTGCTCCGAGCCGGCCTCAGCCCACGCATCCTGCCCGCCCTCATCGCGCCGCTCGTCGTGCTCCTTCCGGGCACGCTCCTCACGACGGCGGTGCTCGAGCTCTCCACCGGCCAGATGATCTCCGGGGCGGGACGTCTCGCCGCAGGCGGGATGCAACTCGTGCTGCTCGGTGCGGGAATCCTCACCGCGGGCGCGCTCGTGGGCGTGCCCGTGTTCGACTTCACCGAGCATCCCGAGGCCCTGGGCCCGATCGCACCGTGGATCGCCGTGGCCGTCTTCGGTGTCGGCATCGCCCTGCACCAGTGCGCACCACGCCGGTCGCTTCCGTGGATCCTGCTCGTGCTGTACATCGCGTACGCCGCACAGGTCATCGGCGACATCTTCCTCGGCGGGGTGCTGTCGGCATTCGTCGGCGCGCTCGTCGTCACTCCGGTGACCGCGCTCGTCGCCCGGCAACCGTCGGGGCCGGCAGCGCTCGTGAGCTTCGTGCCCGCATTCTGGTTGCTGGTTCCCGGCGCGCTCGGCCTCGTCGGCGTCGCCAACGTGCTCGGCGGCGATGGGAGCGGCGTCAACTCGCTCATCGCGACGATCGCGACGATGGTCGCCATCGCACTCGGGGTGCTCGCGGGGTCGATCGTCTCCACCAAGATGCAGCGGCCCGCGCTCTGAGTGGTGCCGCTCATCCGGCCGTGCTGATCGGGTGCCCGCCCGATCGGAGCGAGGCAGCGGCATCCGCAGTTGTCACGGTCCGTCTTGCCGTTCCCCACCCGCCGCCTGCAACATGGACACCATGCACCCGGGGGATGAGCAGGCGGATCGACACCCCGCATCCGTCCATCCCGGGCGGACGAGCCTTGCGCAGGTCGCCGCCGCGGCAGGGGTGTCGCCGTCGACCGTTTCGCACGCCCTGAACGGAACGCGAGCGGTGCGCGCCGAGACGCGAGAGCGCGTCGCGCGAGCGGCCGAGCAACTCGGGTACGTGCAGAATCGCGTCGCACGGGCGAAGCGCCGCACGGCGGTCGTGGGGCTCGTCTTCGACGGCATCGCGGCCACGCCGTTCGCCGGTCGCATCATCCGCGGGGCGCAGGAGGCGGCGCGTGAGCGCGGCGCGCTGCTGCTGGTCGTCGACTCCGACGGCGATCCCGAGCTCGAGGAGACGCCACCTCCGCTCGTTCGCCGACCGCCGGGTCGACGGGATCCTGCTCGCGCGCAGTTCCCATCACGAGGTCGAGCGCCCCGACGGCGTCGGTGACATCCCGGTCGTCCTCATCAACGCGCATCCCGGCGTCCGGGTGGGTCGTGCCGGCGGTCGCACCCGACGAGCACGCCCTCGCGGAGGCCGCCACCGCCCACCTGCTCGCCGCGGGTCATCGGCGCCTCGCGTTCATCACCGCCATGGGCGATACGCCGGTCACCCGCGGCCGGCACGCGGGATTCCGGTCGGCGATCGAGTGGGCGGGACTCTACGACCGGCACGCGGTGGTCGAGCGCACCAGTCCCGATGCCGCAGGCGGCCGCCGCATGGGGCGACGGCTGCTCGACCAGCCGTCGGGCGAGCGACCCACGGCGATCCTCTGCTACAACGACCAGGTCGCCATGGGTGTCTACCAAGCAGCAGAGGCAGTGGGGCTCGAGGTGCCTCGCGACTGCTCGGTCGTCGGCGTCGACGACCTCGAGGTCATCTCGGCAGCGCTCGACCCCGGCCTCACGACCATGGCGCTGCCGCATCTCGAGATGGGTCGTCGAGGGATGGCCGCGCTGCTCGAGCGCATCGCGGGCGCGGGCGGCGGGGGCGCGCGGCGGATGTCGCGGGGCCGGTGCTGCTCGCGGGCGAACTCGTCGAGCGCCGTTCGGTCGCGCCGCCGAGGCGGCTCATGGGCTGGTTGAACCGGCGCTGAGCAGATCGACCGCCCGCGATGCCCGGCGGTTCAGCCGGCGCGGGAACCTCGCGGCGGGAACGACGCAGGCCGAGCTGGTACGGCAGGCCCAGGCCCGCCGCCGCGAACGTCCTGCCGAGGCGTCCACGCCAGGACGGCGCGGGCAGCGGCGGGAGGTTGCCGTCGAGATCGCCGACGTCGACGAAGTACGCACGGACGGTTCCGATGCCCTCGAGTTCCTGCGAGATCTCGTGCGCTTCACCGGGGAGCGAGCCGTCGCCGGTCGTGTAGAGCTGCTCGGAGAGCAGCACGTACTCGGGGATGTCGACCGGGTTCTTCAGCATGCGATGCACGAGGATGACGTCGATGCCGACGAGCTTGTGGCGCTGCCGGATGGTCTGGGTGGCGACGTCGCCGATGTGCGCCACGAACTTCAGCTTGAGGTTGCCCGCCTCCTTGCAGCCCGAGCACGGGCAGAGGTTGGTCGCGACGTTCTGGCGCTCGAGATGGAAGGCCCGATGCATGGCGACGGCGGCCTGGAGGATCTCGGTGACCGTCGTGTCGGGGTCGCGCGCGTCGGCCTTGCGCGAGAGGAAGGCCGCATCGCCCTCGATCTCGATGAGGTCGTAGCCGGGTGCGGCGTCGATCATCTTGTCGAGCATGCGCGCGGTGTTGACCTCGGCGTGCGAGAGGCTGAACCGGTGCGTGCTCATGTAGTCGGTGTAGCCACCGATGTCGGCGATCAGCAGGACTGCACGTCCGGATTCCATGCGCCCTAGGCTCCCACCAAAGCCAGTGGTGCACAACAGCGGGTTGCGTTCACGGCGACGCCGCCGGCGGTCTCCTCGGACGATTCCTCGAACCCCTGCTCGAACGGCTCCTTGGGCTCGTAGCGGTGCAGCATGTCGTCGACGTCCGTCGCCGCCTGCTGAGCGCTCGGCGTGTAGCCGAGGACGACGGGGAGGAACCGGTCGGAGCCCAGTGCCTGCAGCCGGAGCTCGCTTCTGGCCACGACGGTGGCGGTTCGGCGCGTGCGGCGAAGCAGCGCGATCTCGCCGAAGCCCTCACCCGGGCCCAGCGTCGCCACGACCTGTCCATCGCCCACGACGTCGACCTCGCCCGACTCGATCACGTAGTACCGGTCGCCGATGTCTCCCTGCGTGAACACCGCCCGGTCGGCAGGCACGGTGACCGGCTCGAGGCCGCGGGCGAGCTGCTCGACGGCGGGCAGCGGCAGGGTGCCGAACATCGACACCTTCTGCAGCAGCCCGATCTCGGTGTCGAGCACGTCGACGGAGCGGTCGAGCGTGCGCAACCGCCGCCAGGAGACCACCGCGAGGATCGGGCAGAGCAGCCCGATCGCGATCAGCGCGGGCTGGATGCCCAACCACTCGATCATCGACGACGGCGACGACGGCGCCGATTCCGATGAACACCGCCACCAGGCTCTCGAGCACGCCGAAGACGCGCGCGAGCACCTCGTCGGGAGCCATCCTGGCGATCAGCGTGAACCCGGCGAGATCGACCAGGGCGTTGCCGACGCCGATGAACGCCAGCAGGCCCAGCGCCGCCGACTGCTGGGGGACGAGGGCGACGAGGGTGAGCGGCAGCCCCCACAGGCCGACCCCGACGGCGAACCAGGCGCCCAGTCGCCCCGACCCGACGAGCAGCGACGCCGCGAGCGACCCGAGCACCGCGCCCACCCCGACCGCGGTCATCAGGGCGCCGACGCCGGGCTCGCCGGTGCCGAGCAGCTCGATCGCGACCACCACCGAGAACACGGTGAGCGCGCCCCGGGTGAGGGCCTGCGCCGCCGCGAGACCGAGGATGAGCGTCAGGTCGCGATTCTGCGCGACCGCGCGCACACCCTCGACCGCCTCGCGTGCCAGGTTGGGACGGCTCGGCGCGGGAGGTCGCGGAGGGGCGTCGTATCGCAACCGCACGAGCAGGGCGGCCGCCACGAACGACGCGCCCGCGGCGACCCAGAACACGACGTCGACCCCGGTGAACTGCAGCAGGACCGCCGCGACCAGCGGACCGACGAGCGTGGCCGCGGAGTCGAGCAGCCCGCGCACCATGTTGGCGCTCGCGAGCTCGTAGCCGGTGCGGCACAGCGACGGCAGCAGCGCGGAGTGCGCCGGGCGGTAGAGGGTGGCGGCGATCGTCGACAGCACCGCGAGCGCGTAGATGACCGCCGGATGGCCCGGAGACCGCGACGACCACCGCGGCGGCGGCGGTCGCGGCCCCGCGCACGATGGACACGAGGATGAGCACCCGTTCGCGGCGCCCGCGGTCGGCGATCGGCGACAGCAGCGGGGCGAGGATCGCCGACGGCACCATGCGCAGCAGGCCCACGAGTCCGACGGCGGCCGCGCCGCCGTCGCGGTACGCGACGATGCCGAGCGCCACGGTGAACGCCCACTCGGCGGTCCAGGCGCCGAGGAAGCTGAGCTGCGCGCGGCGCAGGCTGGGATTCCGCCAGTTGCTCGTGAAGGCGGCGGCGGCCTGGCCGAGCCTGCTCGGGCTGCTCCCGTCGTCCGCCATAGGGAGACTCTAGGGTCAGGGCTCGCAGCCGACCACCCCCACTGTGCGCCACCTGGAGTGCGGCGTAGGCTCGGTGCCCATGGAGCGAGCGGCGACCGGATGACGCGATGCGTCGTCGCCCGAGCATCCGTGCGGTGGCCGCGCTTGCCGGTGTCTCGCAGACGACCGTGTCGCACGCGCTGAGTGGCTCGCGCACCGTGCGGGCAGAGACCCGCGAGCGAGTGGTCCGCGCCGCAGCCCAGCTCGGGTACACACCCAATCGCCTCGCGAGCGGACTGCGCCTGCAGCGCACCGGGGTGGTGGGGCTGGTGAGCGATCGCATCGCCACCACTCCGTTCGCAGGCCGCATCGTGCAGGGTGCGCAGGAGGCGGCGCGCGAGCGCGGGGTCGTGCTGATGGTGGTCGACGCCGAGGGCGATCCCGAGCTCGAGGAGGCTCAGTTGCGCGCCCTGCTCGACCACCGCGTCGACGGGATCCTGCTCGCGCGCATGTCGCATCAGGAGGTCGCCCGGCCAACCCGCGCTCGGCGAGACGCCCACGGTGCTCGTCGATGCCGTTCCGATCGGCGGATGGCGCGTGCCTGCGGTGGCTCCCGACGAGCACGGCATCGCGGTGACCGCGGTCGCGCACCTCGTCGCTGCCGGACACCGCCGCATCGGCTTCGCCACGACGACGGATGAGGGTCCGGCGAGCCGCGGTCGCGAGACGGGGTTCCGCACCGCGTTGCGGGAGGCCGGGCTCGACCCCGATCACGCCCACGTCGAGCGGGCGCGCATCCGACGCAGCGGGCGGCCGGAGTGCGGGTCGGCGACTGCTCGACGTTCCGGCGGAGGATCGCCCGACCGCAGTGTTCTGCTTCAACGACCAGATCGCGATGGGCGTGATGCAGGCCGCATCCGCACTCGGGCTGGAGGTGCCGCGCGACTGCTCCGTCGTCGGGGTCGATGACCTCGAGATCGTGGCCGCCGCCCTCGAACCCGGGCTCACGACGGTGGCGCTGCCGCACCGGGAGATGGGCCGCTGGGGCATGGCGACCCTGCTCGACCGCATCGATGGCATCGGCAGCACGTCGATGGTGCGAGGGAGCCGGTGCTGCTCGCGTGCGCAGCTCGTCGAGCGCGGCTCGGTCGGCCCGCCTCCCGTCGACAGGTTGAGCCGCCGGCTCACCGGCTCAATCCAGGCGCTCGACCGGCGCGACCGCGAGCGGCGCGAGCCGCAGCATCCGCAGGTCGGTCGTGCCCCCCACTGATTCGACCGCGAGTCCGTTCGCGCCGGGCGCACCGAACACGAGGTTCGAGATCACGGCCTCGCCGTCGTTCACGAACACCTCCACCGAGGAGGCGTCCACGATGATGTCGAGGGTGACGACGCCGTCGCGCACGGCCGCCGGCGCCGTGCGCACCTGGCGGTAGACCTCGGGCAACCGTCTCGGCCGCGGCATCCGCATCGCGTGCGACGAAGACGACGCCCGAGGCGAAGTCGACAC
Source organism: uncultured Actinomycetota bacterium (assembly GCA_963836825.1). Lineage (GTDB taxonomy): Bacteria > Actinomycetota > Actinomycetes > Actinomycetales > Microbacteriaceae > Agromyces. The sequence continues at coordinate 286,203 of CAWILI010000030.1, read as the reverse complement.
CGACGGTTGCCGAACGAGCCATCCGCCGTCCTTCACGCGGAAGCGCACCTCGGACGGCCGGGTCGCGCCGGTCGGGCGCGACCTCGACGCGAAGGCGGTAGGCGTCGGAGGTGGGCTGCGGGAGCTGCGGCTTCGCCACCGTTCGGCACGGCCACGTCGTGCACGGTCTGCGCCTTGCCTTCCAGGTCGCGAGAGCGCCGCGACCGGGCTCGAGACCAGGGTCGGGCGCCCGTCGACGGTGCGGAGCTCGAGTTCGCGCACGAGCGAGTCGCTTCCGCCGTGCCAGTCCTCGGTGGGCAGGTCGCCGGCGTAGGCCCAGTTGTTGAGCCAGCCGATCGCGTATCTCTTCGCGAGCCGCTCCGCCTCGGGCAGGCGAGGGTCGTCCCAGGTGACGGTCGCGTAGAAGTCTGCGCCGTGGTCGAGCCACGCGGGTTCGGCGGCCTTCGCGGTGAAGGCCTCGCCGTCCCATTCCCCGGTCCAGTACGCCGTGCCGGTGGTCTTGCCGTGCTCGGCGCCGTTGACCCCAGCGGCAAGCACCCACGTCGTCTGCCCAGCGTCGCCGTCGAGTGACATCTCGAACAGGTCGGGGCACTCGAGGATGCCGAGGTCGTCGCGCTCGAAGCGCCGAGCGATAGGTCCAGTCCTTCAGGTCGGGCGAGGTGTAGAAGCCGAGCTTGTGGCCCTCGGCGAGCACCATGAGCCACTCGTCGCGGGCGTCGTCCCACACGACCTTCGGGTCGCGCCAGTGCGTCGCGCCCGGGTTGTCCATCACGGGGTTCCCGTCGAACGGCTCGAAGCGGTAGCCGCCGTCCGTCGAGAGGAACAGCGACTGCCGCTGCACGCCCTCGTCCTGCTGGGTCATGATCGCGATGACCGCGCCGCGGCCGAAGCCGGCGGTGTTCTCGGTGTCGATCACTGCGCTGCCGGTCTCGATGTCGCCGAGTCCGTTCGCGTACTTCTCGATTGCGACGCCCTCCTCGCGCCAGTGCACGAGATCGGTGGATGTCGCGTGGTACCACTCGGTGCCGTTCCCCTCGGGGTAGTCGGCGTTGTAGAGGTAGTAGTAGTGCCAGCGACCGTCGAGCCAGAACGGGCGCTGCGGGTCGTTCATCCAGCGCTCGGCCGGGGTGAGGTGCACGGCGGGGCGGTAGGTCGACCAGTCGGCGGGTCGCGTGTAGTCGCGGCTCGGGTTCGGCGCCGTCGGACGTCTCGGGCGTCGTGCCAGGCGCGTCGCCCGCGCCGGGCGCCAGCACGAGGGCCAGCACCGCGGCGGCGGCGACGATCGCGACGAGAGCGACGGCGGCGACGGCCGCGACCGCCCAGTCGAGCGGTCGGGCCGCCGTCGCGGATGCGTGCGGCGCGACCGCGTCGGGCGGCGCGCCGTGTCGGTGTGTTCGGTTCATGATCCTCCGTCGTGGTTTCGCAGACCGCACGACCGCCGACCTGCCTGCGAGGCGTTCCGGTCGGAATCGGCGGCGCGTCTTCGCAGCGGTTCTGTTCGGGGAGGAGCGCAAGCGCCACTCGAGGAATCGCGGGCCACGCTACCGTCTTCCAAATCGATTTGCAAACTTCGCTCCCGACATCCGACGCGTGAAAGCGCGACCATCCGCGGCGGGCAGCCGATGTGCGGATTTCCCTGCGAATGCACCCGACCAGTGCTTCGCCGATTCACGGCTTGACAACGTTGTCAGTCTCCGCATAGCTTGCTGTGCCGGGGAAGCACGAACGCCACGTTCTCGATGACCGAGCCGGCTCCGGCACAGCCGGTCCACCACGAAGGCGAAGAACGTGAAGACACCAGTCCGCGCACCGCGCACGCATTCTGACCACGGTGACGCCGCACGCACGCCGGGCATCACTGCGGACGTCAGGTCGCGTCCATCCGCCGGCGCGCTGAGTTCGTCCGAGTACCGTCGCGCCCGCACCACGACTCCCGACCGTTCGGCTGACACCGACGACTCGGGCCGGTTCGGATGCCACGATCGCGACCATGCCACTTCGCGGCATCCGCACCGCCATCGCCGCCGACATCCGGCGGCTCCGTTCCACCCACGAAAGGCGACACCACATGTCGAACATCCACCCGGCGCATCAGGCGCCCGATCATCGGAGGGATCGTCACGGCCGGTGCCGTGGTCGCGACCCTCTTCACCGGCACGGCGGCAGCCGTCGCCGCACCTGACGACCTCCAGCCCGGCCCCGAGCCGACCATTCACACGCAGGAGGCGTACGCGCCCGAGGATGACTTCACCGCGAAGTGGACCCGGGCCGATGCGAGCCAGCTCGAAGCGGCTGTCGGATCCCGAGGCCCCGTCGCGGGAGAACTCGATGCCGGCGTCGCTCACGATGCCCGAGGTGCCGCAGGACTTCCCCGACATGTCGAACGGCGAGGTCTGGGTCTGGGACACCTGGCCGCTGACCGATGAGGACGGCAACCAGTACAGCGTCAACGGCCAGGAGATCATCTTCTCGCTCGTCGCCGACCGCAGCCTCGGCTTCGACGAGCGTCACCACTACGCGAAGATCGGCTACTTCTTCCGTCCGGCGGGCATCCCGGCCGACGAGCGGCCCGAGAACGGCGGCTGGACCTACGGCGGGCTCGTCTTCGACGAGGGCGTGACCGGCACGATCTTCGAGGACCAGTCGTACAGCCACCAGACCCAGTGGTCGGGCTCGGCACGCATCTTCAAGGGCGGCGAGATCAAGCTGTTCTTCACGGATGTGGCGTTCTACCGCAACGCGGACGGTTCCAACATCAAGCCGTACGACCCCCGAATCGCGCTCAGCGTCGGCAAGGTGCACGCCAACAAGAAGGGCGTGAAGTTCACCGGCTTCGACAAGGTCACCGACCTCCTCAAGGCCGACGGCACCTACTACCAGACCGGCGCGCAGAACGAGTTCTTCAACTTCCGCGACCCGTTCACCTTCGAGGACCCGGCGCACCCCGGTGAGACCTACATGGTCTTCGAGGGCAACTCGGCCATGCCGCGCGAATCCGCGCAGTGCACCGAGGAGGACCTCGGCTACCGCGAGGGCGATCCCCACGCCGAGACCGTCGACGCAGGTCAACGCCTCGGGCGCGACCTACCAGATCGGCAACATCGGCCTCGCGAAGGCGAAGAACGACGAGCTCACCGAGTGGGAGTTCCTGCCGCCGATCCTCTCGGCGAACTGCGTCACCGACCAGACCGAGCGGCCGCAGTTCGTGTTCCAGGACGGCAAGGCCTACCTCTTCACCATCAGCCACCGCGGCACGTTCGCGAACGGCATCGACGGCCCCGAGGGCGTCTACGGCTTCGTCGGCAACGGCATCCGCAGCGACTTCCAGCCCCTCAACGGCGGCTCGGGCCTCGCGCTCGGCAACCCGACGAACCTCAACTTCGCCGGCGGACAGCCGTTCGCGCCCGACTACAACCAGCACCCGGGCCACTTCCAGGCGTACTCGCACTACGTGATGCCCGGCGGCCTGGTGCAGTCCTTCATCGACACGATCGGCACGCACGATGACTTCGTGCGCGGCGGCACCCTCGCGCCGACCGTGAAGATCGACCTCGACGGTGACACGACAGCAGCGTCGACTACTCGTACGGCGACGGCGGGCTCGGCGGCTGGGCCGACATCCCGGCGAACCTCGACGTCAACTCCGGCGGCAAGGTGCAGTAACCGCACGAACGGCGGATGCCCCGGGGCCGGCCGGCCCCGGGGCATCCGCTCGCCCGGCGGAGCGGGATGCGATGGTCAGCAACACCGCACCCGCCCCGCCGGCTCAGCCGGCGACGCGCACGACGAGGTCTTCCCCCGTCGGTGGTGCCGGCCGAGTTCTCGAGCTCGACCGTGTAGTGATGCTCGCCGGGCGCGGCATCCGTGATCGTGAACTCCACGATCCGGTCGCTGTCGACCGAGCGGTACTCTCGGGCGATCACACGGCCGTCCTCGATGAGCCGCACGACCGTCGTCGGCTCACCCTTCCCGACCTTCACCTTCACGAGGTAGTCGCCGTCCTTGTCGGCCGACTTCGGGCCGGAGGTCGACGAGATCTCGGCGACGGGCGGTGCCGCCGTCGCGCCGTCGACACCCGCCTCCTTGTACATCGCGCCGTGCAGCGGCGTGACCGTGAGCGACTCGAGCATGGCGCCCTCGCCGTCGGCCCACAGGCCGATCGCATCGGCTCCCTCGTTCGGGAACACCTGGTCGGTGATCGTCGTGCGGCCGTCGCCCGTGAAGACCTCGACCGACGAACGGTCGACGTACACCGTCAGCGCGAGGCGGCCGTCGTCGAGCTCGACCGGAGCATCGTCGAACGACGGGAACGCGGCGTGGAAGCCCGTGTTCCCCGAGTCGCGACGGTCGACGAACAGGCGAGCGGATGCCACGTCGTACCCGATGCGCGTCGCCGACTCGTCGTCGCCCAGCACGCTGAGCCCGACCGCGTCGGCGTTCCCCGGTGCGATCACCGCATCGATGCGAACGACCTCACCCGACACGGGTAGCGTCTCGGATCCCGACGCGATCGGCCGCGCGGCATCCGTGTACGCGAGCCCGGTCTGTTCGAGCTCGGCGAACTCGGGCACGACCTCCTGCACGAGCCGCGGCCCGCGCTCGGTCGTCACGAGCGCGACATCGCGGGGCAGGGCCATCGCGCTGCGCCAGGTGCCCGTCGGGATGTCGTTGGCGTATTCCCAGTTGTTCATCCAGCCGAGCATGACCCGGCGGTCGTCGGGAGCGCCGCTGAACGACACGGTCGCGTAGTAGTCGCGGCCCCAGTCGAGCCAGTCGTAGCCCTCGATGCGCGGTGCTGCCGCGGCATCCGAGAACATCACCTGGTCGACGAGGATGTGGCCCCAGCCGAACCGGTTGTTGTCGACGATGCGAACGGATGCCTCGCGGCCGGCGTACTCCGACACGTCCCATGAGGTCCAGTCGAGGTTCTCGCTGTTGCGCCCGGTGGCGGAGCGCACGACCTCGCCGTCGACGACGAGGCTGACGCTCGTCTCGTCGGAGCGTGCCTGCGCCGGCTCGGCGCCGAGCACGAGGTGATCGACCGTGAGGTGGCCCCAACCGCCCGTGGCGTCGTCGTGCACCTGGAAGCGCGCCTCGCGGCCGGCGAGGTCCGACACGTCCCACGACTGCCAGTTGAGCTGCCCGGCCTCGGGACCGGTGGCCGTGCGCACGACCTCGCCGTCGACGAGCAGCCGCACCTCGAGCGTGCCGTTGGAGCGCTTGCCGCCTCCGAGGAGGAACGAGAGGTGGTCCTCACCGGGCTCGATCGTGAACGCCGGCGACGTGAGGTCGCCGAGGTTGTCGTCGCCCTTCGGGCCGCCCTCCCAGGTGTTGATGCGCTTCTGGCCGAGGTAGTAGTCGCCGCCGGCCGTCGACGGGTTGCGCCACGGCTCGGTTGCGAAGTCGCCCGTCGCCTCCCAGCCGGTGTCGGCGAGGGTCGTGCCGTCGGGGAACTCGAAGCCGTCGAACAGCAGACGCCCCGCAGGCGGCTCGTTGCCGAGCTGCGTGCCCTCGACGTGCGGGTGGTTGCCGCCGCCGACGAGCAGGTTCACGTAGTCGTCCTCGATCGTGAAGGCGGGCGACTCCATCGTGCCGACCGGCCAGTCGTGGTCGGCGAAGCCGTTCACGAGGCCCGCGCCGATGAAGCCCGTAACAGGATTCTGGCCGGGGAGCGTGCCCGTGGCCGGGGCATCCGTCCACGGTCCGTTCGCCCAGTTGCCGGGCTCGTTGGCGACGGTCCAGCCCTCGTACGTGCCGTCGTCGAACCCGGCGAAGACCTCGCCCGCGGGCACCGCGTCATCCGACACCGTGCTCTCGGACGTGAAGGTGGTGCCGTCGAACTCGCCGACGAAGTACTGGCCGCCCGAACCTCCCGCGACCGAGCCGGGATTGAGGTTCACGACCATGACCCACTTGGTGTTCGCCGGATCGCCGTCCACGGCGAGCGGGAACAGGTCGGGGCACTCCCAGATGCCGCCGGTCGCGTTGGCCGGGCCGAAGTCGCTGAGGTGGGTCCACGTCTTCAGGTCATCGCTGCGATACAACACGACCTGGTACTGCAGTGCCTCGACGGCGACCATGACCCAGTACGACTCGCCGGTGTCGGGGTTCGTGTAGCGGATCACTTTGGGGTCGCGGAAGTTCGCCGAGTCGCGGTCGAGCACGGGGTTGCCCTCGTACTTGGTCCAGGTCTGTCCGTCGTCGAGGCTGTATGCGAGTGACTGGGCCTGCTTGCCCGCATGCGTCGGATGCGCCGGCGTGTACGCGCTCGTATAGACGGCCACCATCGGGGGGTCCTCGGCCGTGCCGAAGCCCGAGCTGTTCGTCTCATCGACGACGACCGAGCCCGAGAAGATGTCCTCGATCGCGACGCCGTTCTCGTCGAAGGTCTGCGGGATCGCGAGCGGCTGCTCCTCCCAGTGCACGAGGTCGGTGCTCGTGGCGTGGCCCCAGCTCATGTTGCCCCAACGGGTGCCCGACGGGTTGTGCTGGAAGAACAGATGCCACGTGCCCTCGTGGTACACGAGCCCGTTCGGGTCGTTCATCCAATTGCGTTCGGGGGAGAAGTGCAGGTACGGCCGGTACTGCTCCGTCGCCGGGTCCGGCATGGGTTCCTCGGCCATCGCCGGCACGGCGCCCATGAGGCCCGCTGTCAGCGCGGCGACCGCCGCACCGGAGCCGATCGTGCGCCATCGTGATTTCGTCGTCATCGTCTGTTCGCCCTTCATTGCGCGTGTTGCGATGTCTTAGTGACATCGTTGTCAATCCAACGTGGGCGATGCTACGTACTGTCCGGTGGACATTGCAAGGGGTCTACGGATGCCGCCGCGCAGACGTCTGCCGTGCCCTCGACGCATGCATCGCGCGATCATCCGCCGAGCAGCTCGACGAGCTCTCGCAGGTCACCGAGGTGCGATTCGTGCGCTGCGGCGCACTGCCGGTCGCGGCACGCGGCCCGACGCCCGGGACGTCAGCTCGGGAACACCGGCTCGGCTTGCGGCACGCGCAACAGTGCGCCCTCGTGCCGCACCGTCTCGGCCGCGATCGTCATGGCCTCGTCGAGAGCCGTCGTCCAGGCATCCGTCGTCTGCGGAACACCATGCTGCGCCACGTGATGCACGACCGCCGAGAGGGTCGCGTCGCCGGCACCCATCGTGTCGACGATCGGGCCCGGCAGGGCGATGATGTCGGCGTGCACGGCCGAGTCGCCGTCATACACCGTGGCTCCGTCGCGGCCCGCGGTCGCGAGGACCGCGCCGGGTGCGCTGCGGCCCCCCTGGGTGCCGCGGAGCCGGTCGACGAACGCGTCGAGCGAGTCGTCGAGGAGCAGGTCCGCGTCCTCGTCGCCGACCTTGGCGAGCAGGGCGCGCGAGGCGAAATCCTCGAAGTTCGCCAGGAAGGCTTCACGATCGGCGAGCATGCCCGAACGCGGGTTCCCGTCGACGACGACCCGCTCCTCGGGCCGCGCGATCGCCCCGACGAGCTCGCCGTACTGCTCCGCGAAATCGAACGGGAAGCAGCTCACGACCACGAGGTCGGCCTCGTCGAGCGCGGCTCGCGTCGCCGCGTCGAAGCGGAGGCCGCGCTGTTTCGCGGCCTCGTTGAACTCGTAACGGGGCTCGCCGTCGGTGCGGTCGGAGATCGCCCGGGAGGTGCCGTGTGCCGACGGACTCTCGACGAGGCGCACGTCGTAGTCGCGCAGGTACGACCGGATGCGCGTCGCCGGCTCGTCGTCGCCGAGCATGGCGACGAGCGTGACGGTCTCGCCGAGCACGGCGAGCCCGACGGCGACGTTGAGCGCGGCTCCGCCGACGAACTCGCGCGACCCGCTCGGATCGCGGAGCTCGTCGATGAGCGCGTCGCCGACAACGGTGATCCGCTTCGTGGGTGCGGGTGGTTGCGTCATCCGCTCAGCCTTCCTGTCGTGGGGGGATCTCGCCGGAGCCGCGCTCGATGAGCCGGGTCGGCACGATCGTGCGCGCCGCGGGGGAGCGGTCGCCCTCGAGCCGCGCGAAGACGCGCTCGGCCGCGATCCGGCCGATCTGCTGCGGATCCTGTGCGACCACGGTGAGGCCGGGTTCGAGGAGGTCGCCGAGCGGCACGTCGTCGAAGCCGACGAGTGCGATGTCGCGGTGACGGCCGAGCTCGCGCAGTGCGTGGATGGCGCCGATCGTCACGAGGTTCTGAGCGCTGAAGATCGCGGTCGGCGGGTTCGGGGAGTCGAACAGGGCGATCGTCGCGAGCCGCGCGGACTCCGCGTCGTGGAGGTCCTCGATCACGGGAACGTCGCGGGTCGCGACGCCGGCGCGGCCGAGTTCCTCGAGGAAGCCGCGACGTCGCTCGCGCGCGGTCTGGATGGTGGCCCGGTCGCCGAGGTAGGCCAGGCGCCGGTGGCCGTGTTCGAGCAGGTGCCGGGTGGCGAGCGCCGCACCGTCGGCGTTGTCGCTCACGACCGAGTCGGACGTGATGCCCGCGGGCTCGCGGTCGACGAAGACGACGGGGGTGCCGCGGCGCAGCTCAGGGGCGAGATAGGCCTGGCTGTCGGACACCGTGGTGAGGATGAGCCCGTCGACACGGCGGCGCAGGAACGCCGCGACCGACTCCTGCTCGCGCGCGGGGTCGTCGTCGAGGCTCGAGGCGAAGACCGCGACGCCGTGCTCGAGCGCCGCATCCTCGACGGCACGGTGCACGGCGCCGGCGAACGGGTTGTCGACACTGCCGACGAGCAGGCCGAGGGTTCTCGTGCGCCCGTCGGCGCGGCGGAGGTTCCCGGCGTGCAGGTCGGGCTGGTAGTCGAGGGTGCGGGCCGCCGCCGTCACCTTCGCGATCGTCGCGGCCGAGACGTTGGGCTCGCCGTTGATGACCCGCGAAACGGTTTTGACGCCCACACCGGCGAGGGCGGCCACGTGCCGCATCGTCGGGCGGGAGCGTGCGCCATCCGCTGATGAGGTGGTGTCTGACAACGGTGTCACGATTCACTCTCCAATGTGCAAGATGGACTTGACTATACACACCGACATGGTCTAGACCTAAATATGACATCGTTGTCAGGGTGGCAACGGTCCCCCACCACAAGAGGAGATTCACCGATGAATCACACAGCACCCGGCGCACTCCGTCGCCGCCTCATCGCAGCGGGCTCGCTGGCCGCCGCCGCCGCGCTCGCCTTCACCGGATGCGCCTCGGGCGGATCCGGATCGGGCTCCGACGCGAACGGAGACGAACCCATCGGCGTCTCGCTCATCGTCAAGACCACCACCAACCCGTTCTTCGTCGCGATGCAGGATGGCGCCGAAGCCGCGGCCGACGACCTGGGCGTCGAGCTCACCATGGCGGCCGGCAAGGAGGACGGCGACGAGGACACCCAGATCCAGGCGATCGAGAACGCCATCTCGAAGGGCGACGCCGGCATCCTCATCACGCCGAACGGCCCCGCCGTCGAGGACGCGCTCGTGAAGGCCCGCGACGCCGGCCTCTACGTCATCGCGCTCGACACGCCGCCCGCCGACCCCGAGTCGGTCGACATCACCTTCGCGACCGACAACTTCCAGGCCGGCCAGGAGATCGGCAAGTGGGCCGCCGCGAAGCTCGATGGCGAGAAGGCCACGATCGCACTCATCGACCTGTTCGACGACAAGGTCGTGTCGGTCGACTACAACCGCGACCAGGGCTTCCTCGACGGCATGGGCATCGACACCGCCGACCCCGAGGCCAACGGCGACGAGGAGTCCACCGGCACGTACAGCGGCGGCGACTACGAGATCGTCGGCAACGAGGCATCCCAGGGCGCCGAGGACGGCGGCCGCACCGCGGCCGAGACGCTGCTCTCGAAGAACCCCGACATCAACGTCGTGTACACGATCAACGAACCGGCGGCCTACGGAGCGTACGAGGCGTTCAAGGCCGCAGGATCCACCGATGACCTCATCGTCGTCTCGGTCGACGGCGGCTGCGCCGGCATCGACGCGGTGAAGGAGGGCATCATCGGCGCGACCAGCCAGCAGTACCCGGTGAAGATGGCCGAGCTCGGGGTGCAGGCGATCTTCGACCTCGTCGAGACCGGCGAGGTTCCCGAGAACAGCGAGGGCCTCGACTTCTTCAACACCGGCGTGGCACTCGTGACCGACGACCCGCAGGACGGCGTCGAATCCATCGACACCGCCGAGGGCGGCGAGATCTGCTGGGGCTGATCCCTCGGCACCACACGTGATCGGTGCGGGTCGGTGAACGGATGCCAGGGCTACGCCCCGGAGCATCCGAATCGTCCCGGCCCGCACCGCATCACCCGACAGAATCTCATCTGAAGACGGAGAACCAACGTGAGTCAGCACACGACCGATCCGACGCCCGGCGCGCCGGGCCAACCCACAGGCGAGCCGCCGACCGCGGCGCTCGACCTGGCCGAGGAGTTCCTCGACCGCACCACCCCGCTCAGCCGCATCCGCAACGTGCTGCACCGCTACCCGGCGGTCAGCCCGGCGATCGTGCTCGTCATCGCCGTGATCGTGTTCGGGCTCCTCAACGACCGCTTCCTCAACCCGGCGAACCTCTCGCTCATCACGCAGCAGGTCGCCGTCGTCGGCACGCTCGCCGTTGCGCAGACCCTCATCATCCTCACCGCGGGCATCGACCTCTCGGTGGGCGCGGTGATGGTGCTGAGCTCGATGGTGATGGCGCAGACGACGGTGCAGATGGGCGTCCCGGCCATCGTCGGCCTCCTCCTCGGCCTCCTCGTCGGCCTCGGCGCAGGCGCGTTCAACGGCTTCCTCGTCACGCGCCTGAAGCTGCCGCCCTTCATCGTCACCCTCGGCACGCTCAGCATCTTCGTGGCACTCACCCTGCTCTATTCGGGCGGCGCCACCGTGCGCGGCGGCGAGATGCCCGAGCTGCTCACCGCGATGGGTGAGACGTTCAACGTCGGCGGCGTCAACTTCACGGTCGGCGTGCTCATGATGCTGCTGCTCTACGTCGTGGTCGCGCTCATCCTGCAGAAGACCGCGTGGGGGCGTCATGTCTACGCGGTCGGCGACGACCCCGAGGCCGCTCGCCTCGCGGGTATCAGTGTCGGCCGCGTGCTGATGAGCGTCTACCTCGCGGCCGGGGCGATCATCGCGCTCGGCGCGTGGATCCAGATCGGGCGCACCAACGCGGCCTCGCCCAACGCCGGCGCCGAACTCAACCTCGACTCGATCACCGCCGTGGTGATCGGCGGCACCAGCCTCTTCGGCGGTCGCGGCACCGTCTGGGGCACCCTGCTCGGCGCGCTCATCGTGGGCGTGTTCCGCAACGGTCTCTCGCTCGCCGGGCTCGACGTGCTCTGGCAGACGTTCGCGGTCGGCGTGCTCATCATCGTGGCCGTCTCCGTCGACCAGTGGATCCGAAAGGTACGCAAATGACCGCCAACGAACCGGCCGAGACGGCCGGCAACGCACACGTCGACCAGGCCATCGGCGCATTCACGGATGCCGCCGCCCCCTCGCCCGTTGTCGAGGACATGCGGACGCCGATCCTCCGCGCCCGCCGGCTCGTCAAGACGTTCGGCCGAGTCGTCGGCCTCGACGGGGTCAGCCTCGAGCTCTACCCCGGGGAGGTGCTCGCGATCATCGGCGACAACGGCGCAGGCAAGTCGACCCTCATCAAGTGCCTCACCGGCGCCGAGATCCCCGACGAGGGCGAGATCTTCCTCGACGGCAAGCCGGTGGACTTCAAACGCCCTCAGGACGCTCGCGCTGCCGGCATCGAGACGGTCTACCAGAACCTGGCCGTATCACCTGCGCTCGACGTGGCCGCGAACCTCTTCCTCGGTCGGGAGGTACGCAAGAAGGGCATCCTCGGGTCGGTCTTCCGCGTCGTCGACCAGAAGGGCATGCGCCAGAAGGCGAGGGACGAACTCAAGGCGCTCGGCATCTCGACCCTGCAGGACGTCACGGTGCCCGTCGAGAACCTGTCGGGCGGCCAGCGCCAGGCCGTCGCCGTGGCACGCGCCGCGGCGTTCGGCTCGAAGGTCGTCGTGCTCGACGAGCCGACCGCTGCACTCGGCGTTCGGGAGTCGAACCAGGTGCTCGAGCTCATCCGCAACCTGCGCGACCGGGGCATCCCCGTCATCCTCATCTCGCACAACATGCCGCATGTGTTCGATGTCGCCGATCGCATCCACATCCAGCGGCTCGGCAAGCGTGCGGCGACGATCACGCCCGAGTCGCACTCGATGACCGACGCCGTCGCGATCATGACGGGTGCCGCTCGCGCATGAGCTGGTCGAGCGACGATGACCGGGTCGAGCTCATCGCCCGATTCACCGCCCTGCCCGGACGCGAGGAGGAGGTCGCAGGCCTCCTCCTCGCGCTCGCTGCGAAGGTGCGCGAGGAGCCCGGATGCCTCGCCTTCGAGCCGTACCGCGTCGGGCCGGCCCCCTCGGGGTCGGGCGTGACCGCCGAGCCCGAGCCGGCTGGCACCGGCTTCGTCGTGATCGAGGCATACCGCGACGAGGAGGCGTTCGCAGCGCATCTCGCTGCGGAGTACGGCGCCGAGTTCAACGCGGCGCTCGGGCCGCTCATCGTGGAGGACGGATCGGTACTCACCTTCATGACGCCGATCGGCTGAGCCGAGCGCGATCGGCTGCTCGGCTGCTCGGCTGCTCGGCGACGGCGGCTCGGCGGCGGTGGTCGGCCGGCCGCGCGCAGGGCCATAGGCTCGAAGGACATGAACGACGAGCACGCCCGAGCATGAGACCCGGCCCACGACGCAGCCTCACCCACGCCGAGATCCTCGCCGCCGCGTTCGACCTGCTCGAGACCAAGGGCTTCGCCGCCGTCTCGGTGCGCGGCGTGGCCGGTTCGCTCGGCATCACGCCGACCGCGCTCTACACCTACTACCCGAGCAAGCGGGCGCTGTTGCGCGGCATGATCGAGCACCTGCTCGCGCGCCTCGACCTCGGCGAGGCCGACGGCGACGAGCAGGCCGAGGTCACCGGTGCGACCACGGTCGACGCCGTGCGCGCACGCCTCGTGCGCCTCGCCCTCTCGCTGCGCGAGCTGCTGACGGGGCACGCGGGCGCCCTCGAACTCATCATGAGCGGGCCCGCTCGACGGGCCGAACGCGATGCGGCTCAACGAAGCCCTCCTCGAGTCGTTCACCGCGGCGGGCCTCGCGCTCGATGACGCCGCACGCGCCGCGTATGCGCTGCAGGCGTTCGCGCTCGGCTCGATCGCGCTGGAATCGGCCGAGGTCGACGTCGAAGCCGACGCTGCGACATCCGAACCGCTGATCATGACGGATGCCCCGGGCGCGGCCCTCTGGACCGACCTGGCGCGTTTCCCGCTCAGCGAGCAGACGGCGGTCGTCGCCGCGCGAGCGCACGTCGACCGCGCAATTCGTGTGGGGCGTCGAGGGGCTGCTCGCCGGGCTGCTCGCGCGCGGCTGAGTGCTACCAGCGCTGGCGCACGTACTCGGCCCACCCGGTGAGCGCCTCGACGGCGATCACCTCGCCCGAGTCGTCGGTCACCACGCCCCGGTACGTGCCGAAGCACTGGTGCGTCTCGGAGTGGATGACCCCGAGCGCGGTCTTCGAGAAGCGGTCGTGGAACGGCTCGAAGCGCAGGTCGACGCGGTCGCCGGTGATCGACCAGGGTCGAAGCCAGTGGTCGGCGTCGTAGCGCCATTCGAGTTCGCCGCCGAGCTTGTGCACCCGACCGTCGAGCGACAGGGCGTTCTCGGTGCTGCCCGTGCCGTCGGTCCACAGGCCGCCGAGCTGCACGCCGACGGTGCGCCCGTGCTCGCGACCCGACGCCGCGCCCCAGTGCCAGTTCATGCGGTACGGCCAGCGACCCCTGCCATGGTCGAGCGTCGCCCAGCTCTCGTCGGCGGGCAGCTCGTGCACGATGCCGTCGATCGTGATCGTGCCGCGGGCCGGGCGCGCGACATCCTTCACCGTGTACTGGAAGCGGCGGTCGTTCCACGGGACGACGACGCCCATCGCCTCATGGCCCGCCGGACGTTCGGCGAGCACGTCGATCTGCACCCGGGCCGTCGTCGCGCGGATGCGCGTGCCGGCGGGTTCCTCGGCGATCACGGTCTCGATGCCCGGCACCGATGCGGTCGCGGGGCCGTCGCCGAGTGAACCGGGCAGCGTGACGCCGCGGGAGAGGGGCGTGACGGCGCTCAGGTCGACCTCGGCGAGCGATCGGCGGTCGAGCACCCACACCTGGCTGAGCGTCGCGTAGTCGAGCATCGCCACGGTGACGGCGGCGATGACGTCGGGGGTCGTGATCGCCCAGTACTCCCACCGCTTGTTGCGGAAGCGGCCGGTGCGCCCGTGACCGATGCCCGAGGTGTCGTGGAGCTGCCGACGCGTCCAGCCGACGGCGTCGGGATTCAGCGTTCCGTCGGGGCGGGTCAGCGAGACCGGCTCGGTGATCTCGCGTTCGTGCGTGGGGCGGGCCGCGGCGTCGTTCACTGCCCTACCTCTTTCGTGTCGCCCCGCCGCCAGTGTACGGGTGCGGATGCGTCGCAGCCGACAGCGACGAGGCGCCGACCCCCGGAGGGGCCGACGCCTCGTCGATTGCGTTGCTCGGTGATCAGCCCGCGGTGGGCGGGGTGATCTCGATGAGCGCGGCGCGGTTGCCGTCCAGGGCCTTCTTGACCTTCGACGACCGTGCCGTAGCCCACGCCCGAGTCGGCCGGGTTGCCCGAGCCGAACGGGCCGAGGCCGACGTCGAGACCGTCGTACGCCGGGAGGCGGTTGCCGGCCAGGTCGTACAGCGGCGTCGTGTACTGCGCGTTGCCCACCGACGGGACGACCGTCGAGGCGTCACGGTCGCGGTAGAACAGCTGACCGGTGGACTCGCGGAGTGCGAACCCGGGCACCCAGCCCTGGTCGTCGGTGAAGGTGCTCACCGGCGCCTGGGCCGCGATGTCGGTGCAGTACTCGGTGAGCGCGGCGTCGGTGAAGCACTCCGTGAAGGGGTACGTCTTCGTGAGACCGAATGCCGCGTTCGACGACTGCGCCCGCGACGGCATGATGTTCAGCGTCGACGGGTCGGCGTCGGCCGCCGCACCGGTGCGCTGCAGCGGGTTGAAGTGGCTGTCGACGATCAACAGGCCACCCTTCGCGCCGTAGCTCGGCAGTGCTGCCTCGTTGGTCGTGATCTGGTTCGAGCTGCCGTACGTCGTGTCGCGGTACCAGACGAGCGCGCCCGGCGCGTTGTACGCGAGCTTCTCGACCTTCCACGCACCGGCGCTGTACACCGAGTTGTAGGCGTACTTGAGGCCCTCGTCGAAGCCGTCGAAGTTGCGCCACTCGACCAGGTAGTACTGCGCCTTGACCGAGGTGCCGGTGTCGATGCGCCAGCCGGGTCCGGTCGTCGTGGTGAACGACGCGACCTCGGCGGTCCAGCCGTTGTCACCGTTCTCGACGTCGTCGGCCCAGACCTGGGTGGCACCGCTGGTCAGCGCGAAGTCGTCGCTGAACCAGCCGCGGTCCTGGTATGCGGCGTCCGTGGCGAGGCGCAGGCGCACCTGCACGGTCTTGCCCGCGTACGACGACAGGTCGACGTAGTGGTGCGCCCAGCCGTGCGAGTCACCCGTGAGGCCGTACTTCTTGTTGCCGTAGTCGGCCATGCGGCCGTTCGGGTCGGCGTAGCCGTCGGCCGTGGAGACCTCGGTGCCGTTCTCGGCGTAGACCTTCTGCTCGGTCCAGGTGGAGCCGCCGTCGGCCGAGACCTCGACGAAGCCGTAGTCCCAGTCGGCCTCGATCACGTAGTTGTTCCACATCCAGAACTTGGCGTCGGCGGGAACGTTCTCGACGGTGCGGCCCAGGCGCAGGTCGGCCCAGTCCTGGTCGGCCCCGGTGTACCACATGTTCTCGCCGCTGTGCGGTTGGGCGAGGGTGACCACCTTGTCGGGCAGGTTGATCTTGACGCCGTCTTCGGTGCCCTTCTTCGGCCGCGAGTTCTGGCCGACCTTCACGGTCGTCGTGTCGTCGCCGGCGTTGAGCTCGACGGGGTCGGCCCAGCCGAGCACCCACTTGTCCCAGAGGCCCATGTGCGTGGGCATCGACTGGAAGATCGGTCCGGAGTGCGAACCCGAGCTCATGAGGTCCCAGAAGTCGACGTCGGAGTCGCCGACGCCCGAGGTGTCGTACAGGTCGGGCAGGCCGAGGTCGTGGCCGTACTCGTGCGCGAACACGCCGACGCCCGAGTCTTCGGGCTGCACGATGTAGTTCGAGAGCTTGAGGTCGGTGCCGGGGATGTCGGCGCCGCCGGCGACCGCCGACGAGTGCGCCCAGAGCGCGTAGGTGCCCTCGGCACCGCCGCCGCCCGACTTGTCTTCACCGGCGTGCACGAGCACGACGTGGTCGATCACGCCGTCGGGCTCGAGCACGTTGCCGTCGCCGTCGCGGTCGCCCTGGTCTTCGATGTCGTAGTCGGCCCACGGGAAGTCGGGCTGCGCATCGGCGAGCGCCGCAACCGCGTCGATGGGCAGCTGGCCCGGGCCGAGCGGGTTGTCGGGGTGGCCCTGCATGTCCTGGATCGCGCCGGCCTCGTAGACGCCCGCCTCGTTCTTGAAGCAGAGGCTCGCGCCGTAGTACGCCTCGGAGTGCGGCACCGTGATCCACGGGGTCGCCTCGCCGGTCACGGTGTAGGCGCCGCGCGACATCTCCTCGTACATGGCCTTCATCGTGTAGCCCGAGATGTCGAAGCCGGGCTTTCCGTCGGGGCCGGTGAGGTCGGTGCGCACGCGCTCGGTGATGCCCTCGTCGGTGAAGAGCATCTTGTTGAAGTGCTCCGACGAGAAGTCCTCGAGCCACATCGAGTTGTTGTCTTCGAGGTCGTAGTCGGCGGGGTTCGGGATGTTGTTGTGCAGCGGCCCGCTCTGCACCTCGCCGGGCTTGCAGTCGGTCGCGCCGAACTCGGTCGGCACGTACGTGCCGGAGAAGTCGTCGTTCGCGGTGTCGTCGAACTCGACGAGGATCGTCAGCAGCTTGGCCTCCTGCGTGCCCTTCGACTGCTTGAGCTGCTTCTGCTTGATCTCCTTCGGGCTCTTGCCGGTCTGGATCGACTTCGACTCGAGCTTGGCGAGGCCCTGCGCCGCGATCGGGTTGCCCTGACCGAACTTGCGGTCGAGTGCGTCGGCCTTCGCGATGGCCGCATCCGTGTCGACGGCCGCTTCCGAGCCCGCGACGGCCTTGCCGGCCACGTCGACCCCGACCTCTTCGTCGGTGCCGAACGCGGCTTCGGCGCGAGGCGCGACATAGTTCATGTAGTACTCGGAATCGCTGATCACCGGTGGCGACACCGGCGACTCAGCTGCGACCGCAGTGCTCGCCCCGAACGACACCAGACCGGTGGCGGCGAGTGCGAACACTGGAATGGCCGCGACCGCGCGCTTGCGCGCGCGGGGCGTGAATCCAGACATGCTTCTCCCTTCGAATGCCCAGCGGAGGTGACCGCTGAACACGCACGGCGCCCGTCGGTAGACGGACGTAAACGGCATCCTGCCCCGAACGGGGGGTCGAGGGAAGCCCCAATGGAGATTTCTTGCGTGAGGAAGCCTCAGTTAACGCAGGGATGCAGCACATCATGCTTGATCACGGCCGAAAACGCCGGAATCTGCGATTCTGGTGGCGGGAATCGGCATTGGCGGGGATGCGACACCGGCTCGGCGAGCTGCACCGTAGGCACGGCGCGACGGATGACCAGGAGCGGGCCGGGACATCCGGTCACATCACTGCCCGGCAGCGCGACGGATGACCGGGCAGCCGGGACATCCGCTCGGTTCACCGCGCCGGGCAGGCGCGACGGATGACCCGGCACGCGGCCGGGACATCCGCTCGAGCTAACCGAGCAGCAGGTTGCGCAGCTGGTCGGCCGAGTGCACGACGGCGTACGAGTCGCCCACCTCGGCGGGCGAGCCGTAGCCCCACTCGACGAGGATCGTCGGCACGCCGTTGGCGAGCGCACCGAGCGTGTCGTAGCCGCGGTCGCCGACCATCACCGAGTTGTCGGTGTCGACGCCGGCGGCCTGCAGGCCGCGCAGCGCGTGCGCGACGACGTCGGCCTTCGTGCTGCGCTCCTCGTCTTCGCTGGCGCCGGCGATCGACGGTGAAGTACTTGGTGAGGTCGTTGTGGTCGAGCACCGCACGCGCCATCGACTCGGGCTTCGAGGTCGCGAGGGCGATCGGAACGCCGGCGGCGTGCAGCCGCTCGAGCACTCCGGCGACGCCGGGGAAGACCGGGCGACGAGAGCAGGCGCTCGCCGTAGTGGTCGCGGTAGACGTTGAGCGCCTCCCAGGCCTCGGCGTCGGTGAAGCCGGCCGTCATGCGCAGGCTGTCGAGCAGGGGAGGGCCGACGTAGGAGCGCAGCACGTCGTCGGCGGGGACGGGGAGCCCCATCTCGGTGAACGCGTGCGCGAGGGAAGCCATGATGTCGGTCGCGGAGTCGACGATCGTGCCGTCGAGATCGAAGAGCACGGCCGACCACGTACGGGTGGGGGAGAGGGTCGGGGAAGTCACCGTGACATCATAGGGGCCACGCACCGCGCACCGCCTGTGCGTCGGATGTGCAACTTCTGCACGCAACCGGACAGGGATACGTTCGGCCCTCGTCAGAAGAGTCGCGCGTGCCCGTCGTCGACGCCGCGCATGGCGTCGTAGTCGAGCACCAGGCAGCGGATGCCCCGGTCCTCGGCGAGGGTGCGGGCCTGCGGCTTGATCTCCTGGGCGGCGAACACCCCGGTCACGGGCGCAATGCGCGGGTCGCGGTTCATCAGCTCGAGGTAGCGGGTGAGCTGCTCGACGCCGTCGATGTCGCCGCGGCGCTTGAGCTCGACGGCGACGCTCGAGCCCGACGGGTCGGTGGCGAGGATGTCGACCGGACCGATCGCCGTCATGTACTCGCGGCGCACGAGCCGGTGGCCCTCGCCGAGCAGCTCGATCTGCTCGGCGAGCAGCTTCTGCAGGTGCGCCTCGACGCCGTCCTTGACGAGGCCGGGGTCGATGCCGAGCTCGTGCGAGGAGTCGTGCAGCACCTCGTGGATCGACACGATGAGCTGGTCGGCCGTCTTCTGGTGGGTGACGTTCCAGATCTCGGTGACGCCGGCCGCGGCCTGGTCGTCGTCGGGCTCGCGGTCGTGAGCGTGCAGGGCGGGCTCATCCAGTTGAGCGGCTTGTAGCTGCCGCCGTCGGAGTGCACGAGCAGGCTGCCGTCGCCCTTGACCATGAGCAGCCGCGTCGCGAGCGGCAGGTGGGCGGAGAGCCGCCCGGCGTAATCGACGGAGCAGCGGGCGATGACGAGACGCACCGTACGAGTGTACGGCGAGCGGATGACCCGGCGCGCGTCAGTCCCGCGAGCACCGCGCGTGCGCGGTGCGAGGCGGAGCGAGGTCGCGCGAGGTCAGGCGGGCGAGCGAGGGCGGTCGCGCTCGCGAGCGGCGGGGGCCGCGAGTGCCGACAGGACGAGGAGGAACAGGATGACGAGCAGCGCATTGAGGATGCCGAACTGCTGGCCGAGGAAGCCGAGCAGCGGCGGGCCGGCGAGGAACGCGCAGTAGCCGATGATCGCCACGGCGCTGACCCGCCCGGCCGGGTTGACCGGGTCGTCGGCGGCGGCCGACATGCCCACGGGGAAGCCGAGCGAGCAGCCGACGCCCCAGAGCGCCGTGCCGACGATGAGCATCCAGGTCTCGGTGCCGAAGATGAAGAGGGCGAGTCCGGCGATCGCGACGATGGCCATGACGCGCAGCACCGGCACGCGGCCGAAGCGGTCGAGCAGCGGACCGCCGAGCACGCGGGCGGTCGTGATCGCCACGGTGAAGACGCCGAACATCAGCGCGCCGGTCGTCTCGTCGAAGCCGTGGCCGTCGACGACGGCGAGGGCGAGCCAGTCGTTGGCCGACCCCTCGGCGAACGACATGCCGAGCATGATGACGCCGATGAGCAGCAGTCGCACGTCGCCCCAGACGGCGAGGTTCGCGCGCAGGCGTTCGGTCCACGGCGGACGCGGTGCATCGGTGTGCAGGTCGTCGCCGACCTCGGCGCGGTGCGGCACGAACCGCACCGCGACGACGATCGCGATCGCGATGAGCACGGCGATGATGCCGAAGTGCACCGAGACCGAAAGGGCGACAGCGGATGCCGCGGCGGCGAGTCCTGCGCCGGCGACGGTGCCGAACGAGAAGAAGGCGTGCATGAGCGGCATGACCGTCTTGCCGATCTCGCGCTCGGCCTCGGCGCCCTCGACGTTCATCATCACGTCGACCGCGCCGTTGCCGTAGCCGAACAGCACGAGCCCGATGATGACGAGCGGAACGGAGGGCAGCACCGATCCACCGATGCCGACGAACACGAGGCCGGCCGACACGATGCAGAGCGCGGCGATCATGCCGGCGCGGGCGCCGAATCGCGCGAGCAGCCACGGGGCCGAGATGAGGCCGAGGACCGATCCGATCGCGCCGGTCAGGATGACGAGCCCGACGCCCTGCGTGTTCAGTCCGGTGTCGTCTCGGATCGCCGGGATGCGCGCGACCCACGTCGCCATGCTGAGCCCGCTCAGGAAGAAGATCGCGAATACCGCGTTCCGCCAGGCGACGAGTTCGCGCGTCGAGCGCGCGGCAGCGGCCGTCGGGTTCGGAGTTTCGGTCATCGTGTCTGCTTCTTCGTCTTCGGCGGCGACGTTGGGATCGAATCGATTCGACCCATCTGACGTTGAACATTACCGATCAGTTCGACTGATCGCAATGCGGCCGCGTCCGAGCCGCGGATCCACGGGTGTCGGCGCTCGTCGGCCGATGAATCAACGGTTGCGTCGATGCGGGAGCCGCGCTATCTTCGCTCTTGCTAAACGATTAACACCTCGTTCACGCCCCATCCGTTCGCCTCAGCAACCGGGGTATTCACAGAGAGAGAATCATGCTCCGTACCACCACAGGCCGCACCGTCGCGGCCCTCGCCGCGTCCGCGGCCGCACTGCTCGCCTTCAGCGCCTGCTCGTCGGGTGCCGCCACGGGATCGTCCGAAGACGCCACGATCACCTACGGCATCTGGGACCAGAACCAGCAGCCCGCCATGCAGGAGATCGCCGATGCGTTCACGGCCGAGCACCCGAACGTCACCGTCGAGATCCAGCTGACGCCGTACAAGGAGTACTTCACCAAGCTCCAGACCTCGGTGTCGGGCGGCGCGGCCCCCGACGTGTTCTGGATGAACGGCCCGAACTTCCAGCTCTACGCGTCGAACGGCGTGCTCGCACCGCTCGACGACCAGGGCGTCGAGGCATCCGACTACCCGCAGGGCCTCATCGACCTGTACACCTACGACGGATCGCTCTACGGAGCGCCGAAGGACTTCGACACCGTCGCCCTCTGGTACAACACCGAGCTGTTCGACGCCGCCGGGGTCGAGTATCCGAGCGCCGGCTGGACGTGGGACGACCTCGAGGCCGCCGCGGCGAAGCTCACCGATCCGGCCGCCGGGCGTCTACGGCATCACCGCCACCCAGTACGGCCAGGAGAACTACTACAACTCGATCGCCCAGGCCGGCGGCGAGGTCATCAGCGCCGACGGCACCGAGACGGGCTACGGCACCCCCGAGGCGCTCGAGGGCATCACGCTCTGGACCGACCTCATCGCCGCGGGCTCCTCGCCCACCGCGCAGCAGATGACCGACACGGCCGCCGAGGACTTCTTCGTCTCGGGCAAGGCCGCCATGTTCCAGAACGGCTCGTGGGCCGCGATCGCCTACGCCGAGAACCCCGACCTCGCCGACAAGGTGAACGTCGCGCCGCTGCCCGCCGGGACCGAGGGCAACCAGAGCGTCATCCACGGCATCGGCAACGTCGCGAACGCGAAGAGCGCCCACCTCGACCTCGCCAAGGAGTTCGCGGCGTTCGCGAGCGGCGAGCAGGCCGCCGAGATCCAGGCCGAGTCCGGCACCGTGATCCCCGCCTTCAACGGCTCGCAGCAGGCCTGGGTCGACGCGCTCCCGCAGTACGACCTGCAGGTCTACATCGACGCGCTCGAGGCGGCCGTGCCGTACCCCGTGTCGAAGAACACCGCGGCGTGGACCGCGCTCGAGAGCGAGATCCTCTCGCAGGTCTGGGCCGGAGCGATCTCGCCCGAAGACGGCCTGAAGCAGCTCGCAGACGAGATGCAGGCGGCACTCGACGCGGAGTCGGAGTAGTCGCATGAGCGACCTGATCGCGCAGCGCACCGCGGCGCCGATCGCCGAGCTCGACGGGGGGCGGCCCGGCGCGGCCGCCCCCGCGCCCCGGCGCCGTCGCCGGGGTCCCGGCCAGTCGGGCTGGTGGGCGCTCCTCTTCATCGGGCCCACCGCCGCCGGACTGCTGGCGTTCTACCTCTGGCCGACCGTGCGCACGTTCATCCTGTCGTTCACCGAGTCGGGGCCGTTCGGCGGCTCGGAGTTCGTCGGGCTCGACAACTACGTGCGGCTCTTCGAGGACCCCGAGCTCATCGCCGCGCTCCGGAACACCGCCGTGTACACGATCATCGTGCTCATCGGCATCCCGATGGCCGTGGGCATCGCGGCGCTCCTGAACACCACCGGCCTTCGCGGTCGCGGCGTCTACCGCACCCTCTACTTCATCCCCGTCGTCACGATGCCGGCGGCGATCGCCCTCGTGTGGCGCATGATCTACAACGGCGACTACGGCGTGCTCAACGAGGTGCTCGGCGTCTTCGGCATCCCGGGCAACAGCTGGCTCACCGACCCGAGCACGGCCCTGTTCGCGATCGCGGTCGTCGGCATCTGGGCCGGCCTCGGCACGAACATCGTGATCTTCCTCGCCGGGCTCCAGGGCATCCCCGACACCGTGATGGAGGCGGCCGACCTCGACGGCGCCGGACCGGTGCGCAAGTTCTTCTCGATCACGATCCCGCTGCTCTCGCCCAGCATCTTCTTCGTGAGCGTCATCAGCGTGATCGGCGCGCTGCAGGTGTTCGACCTCATCTACATGATGCTCGGCCGCAACAACCCGGCGATGCCGAACACCCGGACGATCGTCTACCTGTTCTACGAGGCGGGCTTCCTCGACAACGAGCGCGGCTACGCGGCGGCCATCGCCTTCCTCCTGCTCGTCATCATCCTGGTCCTCACCGTCGTGCAGTTCCGCCTGCAGAAGAAGTGGGTGCACTATGAGTGAACTGACCCTGACCGAGGACGTGTCGACGCGAGCCGTCGTCGCGGGACCGACCACCCCCGCGGCATCCGCATCGCCCGTTCGCGGCCGGCGACGCACCGCACGCAGCACGTGGATCGTGCACGTCGTGCTCGGCCTCGGCGCCGTCGTGATGGTGTTCCCCTTCGTCTGGCAGACCCTCACCGCGTTCAAGACCTTCCCCGACTCGGTGCAGGTGCCGCCCGTGATCATCCCCGATCCGTGGGTGTTCACGAACTTCGTCGAGGTGTTCGACTCGATGCCGTTCGCCCAGATGTTCCTGAACTCGGTCATGCTCACGATCGGCCGCACGGTCGGCCAGGTCGTCCTGTGCACGATGGCGGGCTACGCGTTCGCGCGCATCCCGTTCCCGGGTCGCAACATCACGTTCGTCGTCTTCCTGTCGGTGCTCATGGTGCCCTCGCAGCTGTACCTGCTGCCGCAGTACGAGATCATCCAGTCGCTCGGCTGGCTGAACACGCTGCAGGCGCTCATCGTGCCCGGCATCTTCAGCGCCTTCGGCACCTTCCTCATGCGGCAGTTCTTCATGTCGATGCCGGTCGAGCTCGAGGAGGCCGCCCGCATCGACGGCGCGAACCCGTGGCAGACGTTCTGGCGGGTCATGGTGCCGCTCGCGAAGCCGGGCATCGTCGCGCTCACGGTCTTCACCGTGCTGTGGTCGTGGAACGACCTGCTCTGGCCGCTCGTCGTCACGACCGACCCCGCGAAGATGCCGCTGTCGGTGGGTCTGTCGCAGCTCGTCGGGCTGCACGGCACTGACTACCCTGTGCTCATGGCCGGCGCGCTGCTCGCGACGTTGCCGATGCTGATCACGTTCATGATCCTGCAGAAGCAGTTCATCCAGGGCATCGCGTTCTCCGGGACGAAGGGATGACGCGGATGACGCAGGCGAACGAGTCCGAGCGCGAGCGCGAACGGCGGCAATGGTGCCTCCGCACCGCGGCGCCGACCCACGCTGCGCATGGTCGCCGACCTCGCGGGTGTCTCGACGGCCACGGTCTCGTACGTGTTCTCCGGGCGCGGCGGCGGCGGATCCGGCGTCGCCGAGCACACGGCCGCGCGCGTGCACGCCGCCGCGCGCGAGCTGAACTACCGGCCGAACCGTGCCGCGCGCACCATCCGCACCGGCCGCAGCGACACCGTGCAGCTCTCGCTGCACATGCTGAGCGACCCGTGGTCGCTCGCCGTCGCCGCGGCGGTCAACGAGGAGGCCAACCGGCACGGGCTCACGACGCTGATCCTCGCCGACGGCGACTGGTACGCCGCGCTCGACCGGGTCGAGAGCGACGTCGCCTACCTCGACGCGGCGGTCGACACCGACGACGGCAAGCGCAAGCTCGCGGCGCTGGTCGAGCGCGGCCAGCGGCTCGTCGTGTTCTCCGAGACGCTCGAGCCCGACGGATACGACGTGATCCGATCCGACGCGATCCCCGGCTGCTATCTCGCGATGGACCACCTGCTCGAACGCCACACGGCGATCGGATGCCTCGTGGCCGAGGCCGCGTTCCGCGGCGACGGGCCGCTCGCGGTACACGCCGTACGTCGAACGCATGCGCTCGCGCGGACTGCCGGTCGATCCCGTCGCACACCGCGACCTTCACCGAGACGCAGGCGAGCGCGTTCACCGCGGCGGTCGCGCTGCTCTCGCAGCCCGAGCACCGGCCGACCGCGATCTACGCCACGACCGACTTCGCCGCGATCGCGGCGATCAACGCGGCGCACATGCTCGGGCTGCGGGTGCCGCACGACGTCGCCGTGATCGGCGTCGGCAACACCCCCGACGCCCGGCTCGTCTCGCCGACGCTGACCACCGTCGGACCCACCGACTTCTACGAGCGGCAGGCCGAGATCATCGTCGCCCGCGCGCTCGAGTCCCACACCGAGGAGCCCCGGCTCCACGACTTCCGCTGGTCGCTCGTCATGGGCGGCTCGACCGATCTCGACACGCCGCCGCGCACGCCCCGCCTGCGCGAACGCGACGCGTAACCCCCTGAAGGAGCACCACCCCGTGGATCTGAACATCGGCATCGTCGGCTTCGGCGCGCGCGCCTCACTCTGGACCGAGGCGCACCGCCCGGGCCGCGGCTCGCGCGTCGTCGCCGTCTGCGACCCCGCCGAGCGTGCCCGCGCCGATGCGCGCACGGCGCTGCCCGAGGCATCCGTCACCGAATCGCTCGACGAGCTGCTCGCGATGGGCCTCGACGCCGTCATGGTGCTGACGCCCGACCACCAGCACGCGCGCGTCGCGATCGCCGCGCTCGAGGCCGGCGTGCCGGTGTTCTGCGAGAAGCCGCTCGCGGTGACCGTCGACGACGCCGACGCGATCCTCGAGACCGCGCGCCGCACGGGCACCCGGCTCTACGTCGGCCACAACATGCGGCACATGTCGGTCGTGGTGCTCATGCGCCGGCTCATCCAGGAGGGGCGCATCGGCGAGGTGAAGGCCATCTGGTGCCGTCACTTCGTCGGCAACGGCGGCGACTTCTACTTCAAGGACTGGCACGCCGAGCGTGCGAAGACCACGAGCCTGCTGCTGCAGAAGGGCGCGCACGACCTCGACGTCATCCACTGGCTCGCCGGCGCGTACACGACCGAGGTGCAGGCCATGGGCTCGCTCAGCGTCTACGGCGACATCGACGACCGGCGCGACCGGTCGGGCGAGCGCATGCGCGACTGGTTCAGCCTCGACAACTGGCCGCCGGCCGCGCAGACCGGGCTCAACCCCGTCATCGACGTCGAGGACATCTCGATGGTGAACCTGCGGCTCGGCAACGGCGTGCTCGCCTCCTACCAGCAGTGCCACTTCACGCCCGACTACTGGCGCAACTACACCGTGATCGGCACCGAGGGGCGCATCGAGAACTTCGGGGATGTCGCGGGGTCGGAGGTGCGGCTCTGGAACCGCCGTCACAACGGCGCCGCACCCGCCGACGAGACGTTCATCGTGCCCGAGGCGACCGAGGACGCCGGCCACGACGGCGCCGACGCGCTGCTCGTCGCCGAGTTCCTCCGGTTCGTGCGCGACGGCGGGCTCACCGAGACCTCGCCCGTGGCCGCGCGCGAGGCCGTCGCGGCCGGCATCCGCGCCACCGAGTCGCTGCGCGGCGACGGGGGCGCGCTCGCCGTGCCGCCGCTCGACCCCGACCTCGTCGACTACTTCGAGCGCGGCCAGGTCGCCGGCCCCGCTGAGCAGCGCCTCGGCTACGCCGAGAGTGCAGTCGTCGCCGCGGGCGCTGCGGAATAGCGAGCCTCGACTGCACGCTCGCCGCCTCGGCGCTGACGACGGCGTCGGGCGCCGGCGGGCGACGGGGGCCGGGTCATCCGTCGCTACCATGAACTGACTGGCGCTCGGCGAACCCGGACACGACCCGATTCCCCGACCCAGAGCCGAACACCCCCGGCTCGAGTACCAGAGAACAACGAGGTTATCGATGAAGGCCCTCTACAAACCCGCCCCCGGCGCCGGACTGGAGTTCGTCGATCGGCCCGAGCCCGAGCCCGGGCCCCGCCGACGTGAAGATCCGGGTGCTGCGCACCGGCATCTGCGGCACCGACCTGCACATCGAGAAGTGGGACGACTGGGCCGCGTCGACGATCGCCGCGCCGCTCATCCCCGGGCACGAGTTCTACGGCGAGGTCGTCGAGGTCGGCGAGCTCGTGCACGACGTCGCCGTCGGCGACCACGTGTCGGGCGAGGGGCACATCGTCTGCGGCATGTGCCGCAACTGCCGCGCCGGGCGCCGCCAGATGTGCATCCGCACCCAGGGCGTCGGCGTGCACCGCGACGGCGCGTTCGCCGAGTACGTCGTGCATCCCCGGCGAGAACGTGTGGGTGCACCACTCGCCCGTCGACCCCGAGGTCGGCGCGATCTTCGACCCGTTCGGCAACGCCGTGCACACCGCCCTCGCGTTCTCGGTCGTCGGCGAAGACGTGCTCGTCACCGGCTGCGGGCCCATCGGCCTCATGGCCGATCGTCGGTCGCCCGGCACGTCGGCGCCCGCTTCATCGTCGCGTCGGATGTCTCGCCGCGCGCGGCTCGAGCTCGCGCTCGCGCATGGGCGCCGACGCCGCCGTCGACGTCTCGTCCGAGCGCATCGCCGACGTGCAGCCGCGAGCTCGGCATGCGCGAGGGCTTCGACGTCGGCTTCGAGATGAGCGGGACATCCGACCGCGCGCTTCCCGAGATGATCGAGAACATGAACCACGGCGGTCGGATGGCCCTGCTCGGCCTGCCGCGCGAGCCGTATCGCCGTCGACTGGGCGCAAGGTCGTCACGCACATGCTCACCATCTCAAGGGCATCTACGGGCGCGAGATGTTCGAGACGTGGAACTCGATGAGCGCGATGCTGCAGACGAGCGCAGACCTGCGCGACGCGCGTGGCCTCGATCATCACCGACCGCTACCCGGCACGCGACTGGCGACGCCGCCTTCGACGCGGCCGCCTCGTGAGCCGGCGTCGGGCAAGGTCATCCTCGACTGGACGGAGCTCTAGACATGTACGGACGGTTCGCGACCAGCTTCGCGCCGAACTCGACGAGATCGAGGCCGCGGGCCTCACCAAGCGCGAGCGCGGCATCCACGGCCCGCAGTCCTCGCAGATCGAGGTCGCCGGGCGCGAGGTGCTGAACTTCTGCGCCAACAACTACCTCGGGCTCGCGAACGACCCGCGCATCGTCGAGGCCGCGCACCGCGGTCTCGACGAGTGGGGCTACGGCCTCGCGAGCGTGCGGTTCATCTGCGGCACGCAGGAGCTGCACCTCGAGCTCGAGCGCCGGGTGTCGGCGTTCCTGGGCTACGACGACACGATCCTCTTCTCGTCGTGCTTCGACGCGAACGGCGGCGTGTTCGAGGTGCTCTTCGGCGCCGACGACGCGATCATCAGCGACGAGCTCAACCACGCGTCGATCATCGACGGCATCCGGCTCTCGAAGGCGCAGCGGTTCCGCTACAAGAACCGCGACCTGGCCGACCTCGAGGCGCAGCTCGTCGCGGCATGCCGATGCCCGCCGCCGCGTGATCGTGACCGACGGCGTCTTCTCGATGGACGGCTACATCGCGCCGCTCGCCGAGATCTGCGACCTGGCCGACAAGTACGACGCGCTCGTGTTCGTCGACGACTCGCACGCCGTGGGCTTCGTGGGTTCGAACGGCCGCGGGCACTCCCGAGTACTGCGGCGTCGAGGGCCGGGTCGACATCACGACCGGCACGTTCGGCAAGGCCCTCGGCGGAGCATCCGGCGGTTACGTGGCCGCGCGCCAGGAGATCGTCGACCTGCTGCGCCAGCGTGCGCGCCCGTATCTGTTCTCGAACACGCTCGCGCCGGCCATCGTCGCCGGCACGATCCAGGCGCTCGAGCTGCTCGAGTCGTCGGGGTCGCTGCGCGAGCGGCTGAAGGCGAACGCGGCGCTGTTCCGCTCGCTCATGGAGGCCGAGGGCTTCGACCTGCTGCCCGGCGAGCACCCGATCGTGCCCGTCATGTTCGGCGACGCCGCGCTCACGGCCCGCATCGCCGATGCCCTGCAGGCGCGGGGCGTGTACGTGACGGCGTTCAGCTTCCCGGTGGTGCCGCGCGGTGCGGCGCGCATCCGCGTGCAGCTGTCGGCGGCGCACTCCGAGGACGAGATCCGCCGCTGCGTCGAGGCGTTCGCGGCCGCGCGCGACGAGGTGGGCGCCGCGACGGCGCCGGCCGAGTAGGCGCCACGCGGCTCAGCGCACGCACTCAGCAGCGACTCACGCCATCCGCAACTCAGGAGAATGGGACCTATCCCCGGCCACAGCGGGGGATGGCGCCCATTCTCCTGAGTTGCGCGAGCTCCGGCCACGCCAGCCGGCGCCCCTCGAATCGATTCGGCCTAGACTCGGGCGCATGCAGTCCGATGCGCTCGCACCGACCCACGCTCGCCGACGTCGCGGCCCGCGCCGGCGTCTCGGCATCGACGGCCTCGCTCGCGTTCAGCGGTTCCGGCCCGGTTTCGGATGCCACGAAGGAGCGCGTGCTCGCAGCGGCCGCCGAACTCGGCTACGCGGGCCCCGACCCGCGCGCCCGGTCGCTGCGCCGCGGACGCTCGGGCATCGTCGGCGTCGTGCTCGAAGAGCGGGTGCGCGCGGCGTTCCTCGACCCGGTGAAGATCCAGATGCTCGACGGCATCACCGAGGGCATCGCCCCGCTCGGCGCGGGCCTGCTGCTGCTCACCGACACCGGCGAGGCGGGCGGCAACGCGGTCGGCATCGAGAGCGCGCCGGTCGACGCGGTCGTGCTCGTCGGCTGCAGCCCGAGGCTCGGCGTCGCGGTCGAGGTGCTGCGCCGTCGCGGCATCCCTGCGGTCGCCATCGAGGGCGCGGCCGGTGAGGGCGTGCCCCAGATCTCGATCGACAACCGCGCGGCCACCAGGCGCGGCGCCGAGTACCTGCGCGAACTCGGGCACACGGATGTCGCGCTCGTGACCCTCCCGTTCGACGCCGACCGCACCCGTGGTCCGCTGACCCCCGAGCTGATCGCCGCGAGCACCGCCGACACCGCGAGCGAGCGGCTCGCCGGAGCCCGCGAGGTGTTCCCCGACGCCACCGGACGCGCCGCCGCGGCGAGCTCGATCGAAGAGGGCCGCGAGGCCGCGCTCGCCCTGCTGGCCGACCCGGCGACGCGGCCCACGGCGATCATCGCGCAGAGCGACCTGTTGGCGGCCGGGGTCATCAACGCCGCCGACGAGCTCGGCATCGCCGTGCCTGCCGAGCTCAGCGTGATCGGATTCGACGGCATCCGCGTCGACGGGTTGCAGCACGACCTCACGACGCTCGCGCAGCCGTCGGTGTCGAAGGGGCGGGCGGCCGGCGAAGCCGTCGTGCAGCTGCTCGCCGGGCAGCCGGGTGAGTCGGTGTGCTTCACGAGCACCCTGCACGTGGGCGACACGACGGCGCCGCCGCGGCCGCTCGAGCGCCTCGCCGAGCGATGCCCGTTCACCCGGTCGCTGAGCAGGGCGCTCACGCCGGCACGCGCCGACGACCATCCACGCGCACCCGCGCGCCCGCAGCCGACAGCGTGACGGCCGCGCGCCGCGAGGTACGCCGATGCGCGAACGCCGCCGTGAGCCACGCCGGGCCGGCCGCGCCCGCCGGCCCCGCGGCTTCGGACCACCACACCGCACCGAGCGCGAGCGGCACGAACACGGCGAGGTTCACGAGCCCGGTCCACGCGAGGTAGCGCGCGTCGCCGGCGCCGATGAGCACGCCGTCGAGCACGAACACGAGCCCGCCGAGCGGCGCCGAGAGCCCGAGCACCACGAGCGTCGGCGGCAGCAGCGCCGGCCACCTCGGGCGAAGACGTGAACAGCGCGGGCAGCACCCAGGCCGTGGCGATGACGAGCGCGCCGAGCACGACTCCGACGCCGACGCCCCACTGCAGGCACCGGCGCAGCACCGCGCGCACGCGCTCGACGTCGCCCGCCCCGAGCCCCTTGCCCGACGAGCGCCTGCGCGGCGATCGCGAGCGCGTCGAGCGCGAACCCGAGCGTGAAGTAGATGCGTCATGGCCACCTGGAAGGCGGCGAGCTCGTCGGATCCGAGCGAGGTCGCCGCCCACGTCGCGAGCAGCAGCGCGGCCCGCAGGCTCGCGGTGCGCAGGAACAGCCAGCCGCCCGACCGCGCCCCGCGCAGCACCCCGGCGTGGTGCGGCCACGGGCTCGCGCCCACGCGCGCGGCGTGCCGCGCGATCGACCACGAGGTACACCGCGCACCATGCCCCACTGGGCGATGACCGTGCCGCACGCCGACCCGGCGATGCCCCAGCCGAGCCCGTAGATGAAGAACGCGTTGAGCGCGATGTTCGCGGCGAACCCGATGCCGGCGACCCACAGCGGCGTGCGGGTGTCCTGCAGGCCGCGCAGCAGGCCCGGTCGCCGCGAAGACCACGAGCATGGCGGGCAGGCCGGCCATCGAGATCGAGAGGTACACGGATGCCTCGGCGGCGACGTCGCTCGCGGCGCCGAACACGCCCACCAGCACGGGAGTGGCGAACCACCCCGCCACGGCGAGCACGACGCCGATGCCCGAGCGCCAGCCAGAGCCCGTCGATGCCCGCCGCGACCGCGCCGCGTCGTCGCCGGCGCCCAGCCGTCGCGCCACCGCCGGCGTCGTCGCGTAGGCGAGGAACACCATGAGCCCGATGATCGTCTGCAGGATCGCGCTCGCGAGCCCGAGCCCGGCGAGCGGCGTCGCCCCGAGGTGGCCGACCATCGCGGTGTCGGCGAGCAGGAACAGCGGCTCGGCGATGAGCGCCCCGAGCGCGGGCACGGCGAGGCGCAGGATGTCGCGGTCGACGGCACGGGTCGCAACGGTCTTGCTCATGGCGTCTCGAGCCTATGCGCGGCCGCCGACCGACGCCGCGCTCGCGCCGTCGGCGTACGAGTCGGGACATCCGCTCGCCCGGCCGAGGGCCGAGCGGAATAGTGTTGCGTCGTGAGCACGGGTGCGAGGTTGCGACCAGGGCGGCGGATGTCCCGCCGCGCGGCGGCTCGGGCTGCACCCCGAGCAGGCCGTGGTGATCGGCTTCGGTTCCGCGGTGCTCGTCGGCACCGCGCTGCTGATGCTGCCGATCTCGACGGCGGGCGGGCGCGCCGCCGTCGTTCGTCGACGCGCTGTTCACCGCGACCTCGGCCGTCTGCGTGACGGGGCTCACGGTGCTCGACACCCCGACGTTCTGGAGTCCGTTCGGCCAGGTCGTCATCATGCTGCTCATCCAGTTGGGCGGGCTCGGCATCATGATCTTCGCGGCCCTGATCGGCCTGCTCCTCGCCCGCCGCATGTCGGTCCGCTCGCGGCTGAACACGGCGAGCGAGGCGAAGGCGGTGGGGTTCGACGACGTGCGCGGCCTCGTTCGGGGCATCGTGCTGATCTCGTTCACGATCGAGGCCGCGACCTTCGTGCTGCTGTTCCCGCGGTTCCTGCTGGGATACGGCTACGGGGTCGGCGAGGCGGCGTGGCATGCCGTGTTCCACTCGGTCTCGTCGTTCAACAACGCCGGGTTCGCGCTCTACACCGACAACCTCATCGGGTTCGTGAGCGACCCGTGGATATGCCTGCCGATGGCGGGCGCGATCATCCTCGGCGGGCTCGGCTTCCCCGTGATCATGCAGCTCCGCAAGGAGTTCACCCGCCCGTTGCACTGGACGATGAACACCAAGCTCGTGCTGACGGGCACGGTGACCCTGCTCGTGGCCGGCACCGTCTACATCACCGCCATCGAGTGGAACAACCCGGCGACACTGGGCGGGCTCGACCCCGCGTCCCGCGTGCTGGCGGGGTTCTTCCAGTCGGTGCAGACCCGCACGGCGGGGTTCAACTCGCTCGACATCGGCCGGTTGAACGACGAGACCTGGCTCGGCATGGACGTGCTGATGTTCATCGGCGGGGGACCGGCCGGCACCGCGGGCGGCATCAAGGTGACGACGTTCGCCGTGCTCTTCTTCATCATGATGACCGAGCTCCGCGGCGAGGGCGCCGTGCACATCTTCGGCAAGCGGCTCTCGCGCGCGGTGCACCGACAGGCGATCACGGTCGTGCTCATCGCCGTCGCCGCGGTGGTCATCGCGACGGCCCTGCTGATGATCATCACCGGGCTCGACCTCGACAAGCTGCTCTTCGAGGCGGTGTCGGCGTTCGGAACGGTGGGTCTCTCGACGGGCATCACGCCCGGCCTGCCCGACGCGGCGAAGGTCATCCTCGTGCTGCTCATGTTCCTCGGCCGGCTCGGGCCGCTGACCCTGGGCACGGCCCTCGCGCTTCGCAACCGCCGCATCCTCTACGAATACCCGAAGGAGAGGCCCGCAATTGGCTAGATTCCCGATCTTCGGCGCCGACACGTCGCGCCGCATCGCCGAGGCCGACTCGGTCGCCGTCATCGGCCTCGGCAGGTTCGGCAGCTCGCTGGCGCTCGAGCTCATGGCCGGCGGCACCGAGGTGCTCGGCATCGACGTCGACGAGGACCTCGTGCAGTCGCTGAACGGCCAGCTCACGCAGGTCGTGCGCGCGGACTCCACGAAGGAGGAGGCGCTGCGCCAGCTCGCGATCGACGAGTTCGACCGCGTGGTCGTCGCGATCGGCGACGACATCTCGGCGTCGATCCTGACGTGCTCGGTGCTGCTCGGCCTCAAGATCCCGGTGATCTGGGCGAAGGTCGGCGACGACCGCCACGGACTCATCCTCGAGCAGCTCGGCGTGAACCACGTCATCTACCCCGAGAAGGACATGGGGCGCAGGGTCGCGCACCTCGTGCGCGGTGCCGCGCAGGACTACATCGAGATCGAGCGCGGCTACGCGATCGTGAAGTCGTCGCCTCCCGCCCGGCTGCACGGCACGCCGCTCGGCAAGACGGGGCTGCGCAAGGAGTTCGGCGTGACCGTGGCCGCGTACAAGAAGCCCGGCGCCGAGTGGACGAACGCAGACGCCGACACCGTGCTCGGCCCTGACGACACGATTCTCATCGTCGGGCCGACGCGGAAGGCCGAGGGCTTCGCGCAGCTGCGCTGACCCCGGCGACACCCTCCCGCCTTAGGCTGGTGCAATGACCGACGTCGCACTGCCCTCAGGAATCCAGCACGACGAGCTCGACGCGAGCGTTCGCCCACAGGACGACCTGTTCCGTCACGTCAACGGGCGATGGATCGAGCGCACCGAGATCCCCGCCGACAAGGCCAGGTACGGCTCGTTCCTCGTGCTGCATGAAGAGGCCGAGCAGGCCGTGCGCGAGATCATCGAGGAGGCGCAGCAGGCCGAGCCCGGCACCGAGGCGCGCAAGGTCGGCGACCTCTACGCGAGCTTCATGGACGAGCAGCACGCCGAGCTGCTCGGGGCCACGCCGATCGCCGCGCAGCTCATGGAGGTCTCGCTCGTGAGCTCGATCGAGATCGCTGCTCGACACCCTCGGCCGCCTCGAGCGCCAGGGCGTCACCGGCTTCGCCCAGCTCTTCGTCGACAACGACCCCGGAGACCCCGAGCGCTACCTCGTGTTCGTCGAGCAGGGCGGCATCGGCCTGCCCGACGAGAGCTACTTCCGTGAAGAGCGGTTCGCCGGCATCCGCACCGCCTACAACGCCCACCTCGAGCGCATGTTCGGGCTCGCGCAGCTCGACGACCCGGCCGACCGGGCCGTGCGCGTCTTCGACCTCGAGACCGCGATCGCCGCGGCCCACTGGGACAACGTGGCATCCCGCGACAGCGAGAAGACGTACAACCTCACCGGTTGGAACGACGTCGTCGCCGCGTCATCCGTCGACCTGAATCTCTGGCGCGACGCCATGGGCGTTCCCGACCGCGCGTTCGACGAGCTGGTCGTGCGCCAGCCCTCGTTCGTCGCCGGCCTCGGCGCGCTGCTCACCGAAGACCGGCTCGCCGCCTGGAAGGACTGGCTGGCCTGGCAGGTGATCCGCTCGAGCGCGGCCTACCTCTCGAGCGACTTCGTCGAGGCGAACTTCGACTTCTACGGGCGCACGCTCACCGGCACCCCGCAGCTGCGCGAGCGCTGGAAGCGCGGCGTCTCGCTCGTCGAGGGCGCCATGGGCGAGGCCGTCGGCCGCATCTACGTCGAGCGGCATTTCCCGCCCGCGGCGAAGGAGGCGATGGACGAGCTGGTCGCCAACCTCGTCGAGGCCTACCGCCAGTCGATCACCGCCCTCGACTGGATGGGCAAGAAGACCCGCGCCCGCGCGCTCGACAAGCTCGGCAAGTTCACGCCCAAGATCGGCTTCCCGGTGAAGTGGCGCGACTACTCGAGCCTCGAGATCACCGCCGGCGACCTCGTCGGCAACGTGCGCGCGACCGCCGAGTTCGAGTTCAACCGCGAGCTGGGCAAGATCGGCAAGCCGATCGACCGCGACGAGTGGTTCATGACGCCGCAGACCATCAACGCCTACTACAACCCCGGGTTCAACGAGATCGTGTTCCCCGCGGCCATCCTGCAGTACCCGTTCTTCACGCCCGAGCGCGACGCGGCCGCCAACTACGGCGCGATCGGCGCGGTCATCGGCCACGAGATCGGGCACGGCTTCGACGACCAGGGCTCGAAGTACGACGGCGACGGCCGCCTCACCGACTGGTGGACCGAGGCCGACCGCGCGGCGTTCGAGAAGCGCACGAAGGCGCTCATCGCCCAGTACGACGCGCTGGTTCCGACGCAGCTGGCCGACGGCGACGCGGCTGATGCGGCCGACGCTGACGCGCGCCGACGCTGACGCGGCCGACGCTGACGCGGCCGACGACGCCTCCGTCGAGGCGGGCGAGACGAGCGAGTCGGATGCCCCGTCCGCGACATCCGCTCATCACGTGAACGGTGCGCTCACGATCGGCGAGAACATCGGCGACCTCGGCGGCCTCGCGATCGCCTGGAAGGCGTACGTGCTCTCGGTCGGCGGTTCGGTCGACGACGCGCCCGTCATCGACGGGCTCACGGCGGCGCAGCGGTTCTTCCTGTCGTGGGCGCAGGCCTGGCAGATGAAGGGTCGCGACGAAGAGGTCATCCGCCTGCTCGCGATCGACCCGCACTCGCCCAACGAGTTCCGCTGCAACCAGATCGTGCGCAACATCGACGAGTTCTACGCGGCGTTCGACGTGAACGACGGTGACGCGCTCTGGCTCACCCCGGCCGAGCGCGTCACCATCTGGTAGGTCGGTCTCAGCTCGCTGACCGAGATGTCGCCGACGTTCGTCGTGAACTCGTACTGGCGAGCGGCCGACGGGTCGTTCTGGGCGTCGAGGTCGACGTCGCCGATCTCGGTGTCGACGGTGAGCGCGTAGCGGCCCTCGGGCAGGTCGACGCGTACCTGGCCGACTTCGGACTCGACCCGGAGTTCGCTCGGAAGCGCCTCGAGTTCGAGCGTGACGTCGCCGACGGCCGACTGCGCCGTGAGCTCGCCGTCGGTGCTGAAGCGGTGGAGGTCGATCTCACCGGCATCGGTGTGCACGTCGAGCGAGTCCGCCGCGCCGCGCAGCGAGATGTCGCCGACGTGGCTGCTGGCCGAGACGTCCGCGTAGATGCCGACGGCCTCGATGTCGCCCATGTCGGTGCTCAGGTCGAGCGTGACCGGCTGGCTTTCGAGTTGATGCGGGAAGCACGAGCACCAGCTCGGGGCTGCGAGTGCCGAACCACGGCCACCACAGCTCGGGCATGCCGAACTCGCGCACGTGCGTCAGGGAGACGTGCAGCGTGTCGCCGCGCACCTCGTGGTCGAGCTCGAGTCGCTGACGCGCGTCGCCCTGGCGAAGGGTCAGCTCGCTTCGGCTGACATCGCCGTACTCGACGCTCACGTCGGCCAGATCGCCGTCGAGCACGACGGAGTCGAAGGGTCCGTCGATCTCGAACGTGTCCGATGCGCCGACCGGCCTGGTGGCGGCGCGAACGACGCCCACGGCAAGCCACGCGATCACCGCGAGGACGATCACTCCCACGACGATCAGCGCGACGGTTCGGCCGGTGTGGGACGGCCTCGGGGTTTCGGTGGTGGACATGGTTCGCTTCCTTGGTTCGAGCCGCGTGAACGGCATTCCGATGGGGATGCCACTCACGCTACGAAGCTCTCGTGAACGGCGGGAGCCGGGGAGCCGCCCGATCCGTCGGGGGATAACCCCCGGCACGCCGGTCGCGGGCCGGCGGTGGCGCCGGGGCGTCTTACACTGTCTGGGGAGTGATCCCCGATACCGCCCTCCGACGATTGCAGTCGAGCAGTGACGATCCGGGGATCGACCGCAAGAAAGTGTCCAGTCCATCCTTCTCGAGCGCGCCGCGGACTGCGGTGGGGGAGCGCCGAGCCCCAGAGGAAGATCGTGCAATCACCGTGGTGACGTCGTCGCAGGGTTCAGAGCGCCGCGCACGACACACCAGCTTCCGTCACGGCCGCCACCGCACCGAAGAGGCGAACGAGGACTTCACGCGGGGGTTCAACGCCCTCGGCGAGCTCGCGCTCGCGGGCGTGCAGGTGTCTGCCCGGGCGACCGACCTCGCCACCGGCAAGGTGCTCTTCTCGGTCGACGACCACGTCGTCATGCCCACCGCGTCGATCGGCAAGGTGCTGTTGCTCGTCGAGGTCGCGTCGCGGCTCGCGGGCGCCGGCTCCGAGGCGTTCACCGTGCTCGAGCGCGATCCGCGCGACGCCGTCGGCGACTCGGGCATCTGGCAGCACCTGCAGTCGCCGTCGCTGCCCATCGCCGACCTCGCCGCGCTCGTCGGCGCCACGAGCGACAACCTCGCCACGAACGTGCTCATCCGCCACATCGGCCTCGAGTCGGTGCGTGCCCGCACCGAGACGCTCGGGCTCACCCGCACCGCGCTGCTCGACCTCGTGCGCGACCACCGCGGCCCCGACGACGCGCCGCAGCTCTCGATCGGGTCGGCGAAAGAGCTCACGTGGCTCTTCGCGTCGCTCGCCCGCGGTGAGATCGTGTCGCCCGAGGTCTCGCAGCGCGTCGTCGGCTGGCTCTCGCTCAACGCCGACCTGTCGATGGTCGCCTCGGCATTCGGGCTCGACCCGCTCGCGCACCGCACGCCCGACCACAGCGTGCTGCTCATGAACAAGACCGGCACCGACGCCGGCGTGCGCAGTGAGGTCGGCGTGCTGCGCGGGCCGCGGGCCAGCGTGTCGTACGCGGTGTCGATGTACTACGCCGACACGATGCTCTCGTCGCGCCTCGCGGTGCTCGACGGCATGCGCCAGGTCGGCAGCGACCTGCTCGAGTTCGTGCACTGAGCCCGTACCACGGCTTCCAGCCCGCGTGCCCGGCTCCGACGGGACTGAAGTCCCGGATGGAGGCGACGAGCGGGGGCAGTGTGGGGGTCGACCCGGCGATGGCGACAGGCGCGATGGCGCGCCGGCCGAGACGGGATGCGGAGTGGCGTCATGGACGAGACACACGGGTTGCAGCGGCCGATCAGCCGACGGCCGATCAGTCGGCGCACGTTCATCGCGGCGGCCGGGGCGGCGGGCGCCGGCTTCGTGCTCTACGCGATGGGGCCGGGCGGCACGCGCGTGGCACTGGCGCAGATCCCCGGCGGCACGCTGTCGCCGGGCGACGTTCCGAAGTTCCAGACGCCGCTGCTGATTCCCCCGGTGATGCCGAGGGCGGGCACGGCCAAGGCGCGCGGCGGCAAGCCGATCGACGTCTACGAGATCTCCGTGCGGCAGTTCGCCCAGCAGGTCCTGCCCGCCGGCCTTCCGGCGACGACCGTGTGGGGCTATGGGCCCGTCGCGGCCGAGCGCTCGAACGACCCGATGATCCACAATGCCCCATCGCTCACGATCGAGGCCAAGTGGAATCGTCCGGTGCGGGTGAAGTGGATCAACGAACTCGTCGACGCGAGCGGGAACCACCTCCCGCATCTCCTGCCCGTCGATCCCACGCTGCACTGGGCCAACCCGCCGGGAGGGACCGATGGACGTGACATGCGGCCGAGCTTCGACGTCACACCGGATGCCTACGACGGGCCGGTCCCACTCGTGACCCACGTGCACGGCGCGGCGGGGGTCGGCGACGAGAGCGACGGATACGCCGAAGCGTGGTACCTGCCCGCGGCAGCCGACATCCCGCCGGGGTATGCCACCGAGGGAACCTGGTACGACTTCTTCGCGGCCAAGGCGGGCGCTGCCCACGGCGTCGAATGGGGGCCGGGCTTCGCGATGTTCCAGTACCCCAACGACCAGCGCGAATCGACCCTCTGGTACCACGATCACACCCTCGGGATGACCCGGCTCAACGTCTACGCCGGCCCCGCGGGGTTCTTCCTGGTGCGCGGCGGGCCCGAGGGCGAGAAGGCCGTGCTCGACGCCCGCAGCGGCAGCGTCGCGGTGCTGCCGGGACCCGCGCCGAAGCCGAACGACAAGTTCCCCTCGAACAAGACCTACTTCGAGATCCCGATCGCCGTGCAGGACCGCTCGTTCAACGACGACGGCTCGCTGTTCTACCCCGACTCACGAGAGTTCTTCGACGAGATCGTCGGCGACTTCATCCCTGCCGGCGAGTTCTCCCCGATCTGGAACCCCGAGTTCTTCGGCAACATGCTCATCGCGAACGGCGCCACCTGGCCGTACCAGAGCGTCGAGCAGCGCCGGTACCGGTTCCGGTTCCTGAACGGCTGCCAGTCGCGATTCCTGATCCTCGACTTCTCCGACATCCCGGGCGTCGAGGTCTGGCAGATCGGCAACGAGGGCGGCTTCCTCGCCGCGCCGGTGGACGTGACGGGCGAGCACGGCGGCCGCATCCTCCTGGGGCCGGCCGAGCGCGCCGACGTCATCGTCGACTTCGCGAACGTGCCGCTCGGCGAGCACGTGCTGCGCAACGTCGGGCCCGACGACCCCTTCGGCGGCGGCGTTCCCGGCGTCGACTTCGAACCCGCCGACCCGGACTCGACCGGGCAGGTGCTGCAGTTCCGCGTGGTCCCGGCGACGGCGCCCGACCCGACGACCCCGCCGCAGTTCCTCTCCCTGCCCGTCATCACCCCGCTCCCGCAGGAGTCCGTGACCCGCCCGCTCGTGCTCGTCGAGCGGTCGGGCGTCGGGTTCGACGCGAACGGCGAACCGGTCGAGGGCCCGGTCGAGGCGGTCCTCGGCACCGCCGACGGCGGAATACCGGTCGAGCACGAATGGGAGGATGCCGTCACCGAGAACCCCGCGGTCGGGTCGACCGAGGTCTGGGAGTTCGTCAACACCACCGCCGACGCGCACCCCATGCACGTGCACGAGGTGGCGTTCGAGGTGGTCGACCGCGAGGGTCTCGTGCGCGACCCCGAGGACCCTGACGACATCGCCGTGCCCTTCCAGCCCGACGGCAGCATCTCGGGCCCCGACCATGGGAGACCGGCTTCAAGGACACGGTGATCGCCTATCCGGGGCAGGTCACGCGAGTCAGGGCGACGTTCGTCAATCCGGGCCAGTTCGTGTGGCACTGCCACATCGTCGAGCACGAGGACAACGAGATGATGCGGCCGTACCGCGTCGGGCCCGAGCAGCCCGGTCAGCCCGAGTGACGTCGCCCCACCTCAGGAGGAGGTTCCGCGTCGGTCGCGCCAGCGCCAGCGCCGGCGGTCGGCGCGCGTCGGGTCGCGCGTGAGCATCGCGATGCCGTCGCGCACCGCCTGCAGCGTCTCGGGTGCGTCGAGCACGCGGAAGTGGCCCGGCACCGGAACGCGCACGTTGACCGCCCCTTCGAGCGCGCTGCCGTCGGGAACGTGCGGATCGAACGTGCCGAACACCGACACGATGCGCGCGTTCACGGATGCCGCATTGCCGAGCATCACGATGGTCTCGTCGCTCGGCAGCAGGGCCCTGATGCTCGGGTCGGCGAAGAGCCGCGAGCGGCGCGCGCCCGCGAACGGCGTGCAGATCGCCACGACCCCGCGAATGCCGAGGTGCTCGCCCTCGTCGTCGACGAGCACGTGCTTGCCGATGAGCCCGCCCTTGCTGTGCGCGACGATCACGCGCCCGGCCGGCGGCGGCGCGACGCGGGCGAGCGCCCGGGCGACGCGCGCCGCGGTCTCGGCGATCGGCTTGCGGTTGGCGCGCATGCCGTGCACGACGACGACGCGATGCCCGTCGGCGTTGAGCGCGTCGCCGAGCCCGCGCAGGAACGACCAGTGCTCGTACACGCCGGGCAGCAGCACGACCTGTGGCTTCTCGACGTCGCCGGTGCGCCAGTTCGCCGGCTCCCGGCCGGCGCCGAAGACCGCGAGTTGGCGCCATCCGGCGTACGAGTAATCACGGGCCATCCAGCCGAGGGCCGCCGGAAGGCCGAGCTTCTCGGCCTTCGACGGCTCGTCGGGCAGCGCCATCGGGCGTCCGGCGGGCAGGCCCTGCGCATGCCGCGCGATCAGGTCGGCGACCATGCCCGTCGGCGCGCGTCATGATCTCGTGCCCGCGCCCGGGCACCTCGGCGTAGCGCCCGTTCGGCGCGAGTGCCGGCCACCTGTTCGGCCCAGTACCGGGGCACGATGCGGTCGTGCTCGCCTCGGACGACGAGCGTGGGCGCCGCGATCTCGGGCAGGATGCTCTCGATGCGGTGCTCGAGCATCGGCCTGAGATTCGCGACGTACCAGCGCGGGCCGGCCTTCACGTACGACACGATCCCGACTCCGAGCACCTTCGGATTCACGAGGGCGATGTCCTGCAGGAACCGCATCGTCTGCATGGCGAGGGTCCGTTCGCGGGGGTTCACCGTCGGCCCGATCAGCACGAGCCGATCGACGAGCTCGGGATGCCGCGCGGCCGTCTCGGCGACCACCTGCGCGCCGGTCGAGTGCCCGATGAGCACCGGGCGGTCGATGCCCTCGGCGACGAGCAGTCGCGCGAGCAGTTCGCCGGCCTCCGGCATGCGCAGGGGCTCGCGGGGCTCGGGTGCGTCGCCGAACCCCGGCAGGTCGAGCGCGTACACGGTGCCGGT
The DNA here is from genome assembly GCA_963836825.1 of uncultured Actinomycetota bacterium. Lineage (GTDB taxonomy): Bacteria > Actinomycetota > Actinomycetes > Actinomycetales > Microbacteriaceae > Agromyces. The sequence goes on along the minus strand of CAWILI010000030.1, from coordinate 244,597 downwards.
CGGCTCGAGGGCGTCCGCGAGTCCGTCCCAGTACTCGTGCGCCATGCCGAGGCCGTGCACCAGCACGTAGTCGGGGCCGCTGCGCAGTCCCGACTCATGGATGATCACCACGTGTTCGCCGCTGCGGAACTCGCGGGTGTTCGACATGACCGCAGTCTAGGCGCGGGCGGCGAGCGGGCGGACTCGCTCAGTCGATGATTCCGGATGCCGCGAGCCGGGCCAGCACCTCGGCGCCGGCCGGCGGGCAGCGGTGGGCGTCGGCGGTCGTCACCCAGTGCAGCGCGTCGACCTCGGTCGAGGCGAACGGCATGGCATCGGTCTCGGCGCGGAACACGCGCATGCGCACGAGCCGGCCGTCGGGTTCGCCGTGCGCCTGCACGACCACCTCGAAGAGCTCGTCGAGCTCGGCGGGATCGAGCACGAGGGCGACCTCTTCGAGCGCTTCGCGTGCGGCGGCCTCGGCGGCGGTCTCGCCGGGGTCGATCTTGCCGCCCGGCATGTAGTACACCTCGCGGTCGCGGGCGGTGACCATGAGCACTCGCCGGTCGCGCACGAGCGCGATCGCGGCGACGAGCAGGTCGGGCAGCGGGCATCCGATCGGCGGAAATCGAGGCGTCGGCCGCGTCGCGGTGCGTGCGGGCGTCGGTTCGTCGGGCGTGCGTTCGTCGCATCCGTTCCACGATAGGCGGCCGCCGCCGCTACGCTGGCTCGCACATGCCGACTCGCGCACGAGCACCCGCCGATCGCGAAGGAGCGAGCCCATGGCCGACGACGACCACCGCGGATACGGTCGTGCCACCCAGTCCGAGGTCTACCGGGCGGGCCTCTCGGGCACCCGCCCCGCGGTGCCGGTCGACTTCGACGCGCTCGAGAACGCCGCACGCAAGGCCGTTTCGTCCGAGGCGTTCGCCTATCTCGCGGGCGGCGCCGGCGCCGAGGCGACCATGGCGGCCAACCGCGCCGCGTTCGCCCGATGGCAGATCTGGCCGCGCGTGCTGCGCGACGTCTCGTCGCGCGACCTGTCGATCGAGTTGCTCGGTCGCCGCCGGGCCGACGCCGTTCGTGCTCTCGCCGATCGGGGTCGCCGAGATGGCGCACGCCGATGCCGATGTCGCGGTCGGCCGGGCTGCGGCGGCGCTCGACGTGCCGTACGTGCTCTCGAACCAGGCGTCGCGCCCGATGGAGGAGGTCGCCGCGGCGATGGGCTCGCGCTCGCGGTGGTTCCAGCTGTACTGGAGCTCCTCCGACGACCTCAACGCGTCGTTCGTGCGTCGCGCCGAGGCGGCCGGCTGCGAGGCGATCGTCGTCACCCTCGACACGCACCTGCTCGGCTGGCGCACGCGCGACCTCGACGCCGCCTACCTGCCGTTCACGCGCGGGCAGGGCATCGCGCAGTACACGAGCGACCCGGTGTTCGCCGAGCTCGTGCGCGAGCGGGTCGCGCGGCGGCGGCGGGGGAGGCACGCGCCCGAAGGTCACTCCGACGCTGCTCGCCTCGGCGTTCGCGATCGCCCGCTCGGGCGCGCACACACGTCTCGTCGACGGCGGCGTGCGCGAGGCGCTGCGCTCACCGTTGCCGCGCGCGGCGGTCGAGACGTTCCTCGACGTGTTCAGCGACCCCTCGCTCACCTGGGCCTCGCTCGCGAAACTGCGCGAGTGGACGTCGCTGCCGGTGCTGTTGAAGGGCATCCTGCATCCGGATGACGCGGCGCGGGCCCTCGATCACGGCGTCGACGGCCTCGTGGTGTCGAATCACGGCGGTCGCCAGATCGACCGATCCGTCGCGACGCTCGACGCGCTGCCCGGGGTCGTCGAGCGGGTCGGCGGGCGGGTCCCGGTGATCCTCGACAGCGGCGTCCGCGGCGGAGCCGACGCGTTCACGGCGCTCGCGCTCGGAGCGACGGCCGTCGGCATCGGCCGGCCCTACGCGTACGGGCTCGCGGTCGCGGGCTCCGACGGTGTGCGTGAGGTCGTGCGCAACCACATCGCCGAGTTCGACCTCACGATGGGACTCGCGGGGCACCGGTCGGTCGCGGAGATCGGGCCGGACTCGCTGCGCGCGGCGTGAGCCGCGACATCCGCTCGCCTGCCCTCGATCGTCGCCTGCTGCGATCGTCGCCTGCGCGATCGCTCGCCTCGCCGTCGATCGCTCGCCGGAACCAACTGCGCTTGCGAGCGCCCGTAGGATGGTGGCACCGTGTCGTTTCCGGGAATCCCCCGATCTCTAGGACCATTGGAGCCACCGTGGCCGCACCCAGCCGTCTCGAATCCGTCATCGCCCTCGCCCAGCACCGGGGCTTCGTCTTCCAGGCGGGCGAGATCTACGGCGGATCCCGCTCAGCGTGGGACTACGGCCCCCTCGGCGTCGAGCTGAAGGAGAACATCAAGAAGCAGTGGTGGCGCTACATGGTCACGAGCCGCGACGACGTCGTCGGCCTCGACTCGAGCGTGATCCTGCCGAAGCAGGTGTGGATCGCCTCGGGTCACGTCGGCGTCTTCACCGACCCGCTCGTCGAGTGCCTGCACTGCCACAAGCGCTTCCGCGAAGATCACCTGCTCGAGCACTTCGAAGAGAAGAAGGGTCGTGCCCCCGAGAACGGCATGGCCGACATCGCCTGCCCCAACTGCGGCACTCGCGGCCAGTGGACGCCGCCGCGTGACTTCAACATGATGCTGCAGACCTACCTGGGTCCGGTTCAGGATGAATCGGGGCTGCACTACCTGCGTCCCGAGACGGCTCAGGGCATCTTCACGAACTTCGCGAACGTGCTGCAGGCCGCTCGCATGAAGCCGCCGTTCGGCATCGGGCAGATCGGCAAGTCGTTCCGCAACGAGATCACGCCGGGCAACTTCATCTTCCGCACGCGCGAGTTCGAGCAGATGGAGCTCGAGTTCTTCGTCGAGCCCGGCACCGACGACCACTGGTTCGAGTACTGGCTCGACTACCGATGGGACTGGTACGTCGACCTCGGCATCGACCCCGAGAACCTGCGGCGTTTCGAGCACCCCGAAGACAAGCTCTCGCACTACTCGAAGCGCACCGTCGACATCGAGTACCGCTTCGGATTCACGGGCGGCGAGTGGGGCGAGCTCGAGGGCGTCGCGAACCGTACCGACTTCGATCTCACCACGCACTCCGAGCACTCGGGCAAGGAGCTGTCGTACTTCGACCAGTCGAAGAACGAGCGGTGGATCCCGTACGTCATCGAGCCGGCGGCGGGACTCACGCGCTCGCTGATGGCGTTCCTCGTCGACGCGTACGACGTCGAGGAGGTGCCGAACGCGAAGGGCGGTGTCGACACCCGCACGGTGCTGCGCCTCGATCCGCGCCTCGCGCCCGTGAAGGCCGCGGTGCTGCCGCTGTCGCGCAACGAACGGCTCTCGCCGCTCGCTCGCGAGGTCGCTGCGTCGCTGCGCAAGCACTGGAACGTCGACTTCGACGACGCCGGTGCCATCGGTCGCCGTTACCGTCGTCAGGACGAGATCGGCACGCCGTTCTGCATCACGGTCGACTTCGACTCGCTCGACGACAACGCCGTGACGGTGCGCGACCGCGACTCCATGGAGCAGCAGCGCGTGCCGCTCGCCGAGCTCGAAGGGTACCTGGCGGCGCGGCTCGTCGGCGCGTAGTCTGCAGTGGTCATTCATAGGAGACAGCGCGCCGCCCTTCGGCGAATGAGTTCTCGCACGGATCGCCCCTAGGCGCGCAACGATCCGTTGCGGCTGTCCCGACGATCCTCCTCGGCCGATTCACCGGCCGGAATCGATCGCGGCATCCTCGAGTCGGGTGGACTGATCTGCCGATGGATCTCGGACTCGCATCGTCTGGCGGAGAGTCACCCGAGCCGCCCACAGCGATGCGTCGACATGGTGGCGGTGGTGGCGGCGACCGATCGGTCTCCGGCTCGGACGGACTCTGGGTGTGGTCGCCTGAGCCGTTGCGCGGCGATCTACGGTTCGTGGTCGAGTGGGCGCAGGTCGGCATCCCGATCGGCGAAGTCGCGCTCGACGGCGGCGCAATCGCCGACGCCGCCACCGGCGTTCGCTCGCTGTGGGATACCGTCGAGCATTAGCAGGCACGACGCCATTGAAGCGATGCCAGACGTCCGCTCGCTAGCACTCAGCCGTGTGCTCGGGCTCAGTCAGGGAGAGTTCGCTGTGTGCCGCTCGCTCTGGCGAAGTTCTCGGTCACTATCGAGGCCGGAGTTTCGCGATCACGTTCGCGCGTCTGGCTTCGCGGCACGGTCGATGGAAGGCGAGTCGGGTCGACCGGATTGACGATGTCGGCCGGCGTCTTCGGTCGCATCAGCCTCGGCGTCTGGTCGGGGTCGACGCCCGCGGGTGGGATCAGCCAGTAGGTCGCGCCCTGGCGCCGGACCTCCCACCTTCGTTGTGGTACCTCAGATGGTCTCGTCGGCAGAGCAGGATGCCGTCGGCGATGTCGGTGCGGCCGTCGTCGCGTTGCCAGTGGTCGATGTGGTGCGCTTCGGTCCAGGAGGGCGGTCGCGTGCAGTCGGGATCGAGGCAGCCGCCGTCGCGGATCGCGAGCACCGCCTTCTGCTTCGCAGTGAAGAGGCGTTCGTCGCGGCCGAGGTCGAGGCAGGCACCGTTCTGGTCGAACCGAACGGGCAGGTACCCGGCGCAGAGCCCGGTGTGGATCGCACCGATCGGGATGCGGTCGGGGTGGCCCTCGAGCAGGCCCGACCCGCGGCCGTCGGCAAGGGTGCGTTCGTTCACGACGATGCGCACCGACGGCTTCTGCGCGTTCAGGAGGCGGGTGGGGTCGACGCCCGCGCCGGCGTGCAGGAGCTGCGCGAGACCCTCGGCGGCGTTGCGCTCGCGGGTGGCGCGGGCGTCGGCGTACGCCTGGTCGCCGCGCACCGGATCGCCGAACCCGCGACGCACCTTCGGTTCGATCAGCCGCGGATGGGTGAGCTGATCGAACACGGCCTTGACGAGCATGCCCGCCTCGGGCTCGAGTTCGAACTCGCCGCGGACCATGCCGTCGGGCTTGACCCAGACCCGCCAGAACTGCTGCTCATGCTGGGCGGCGGCGCGAGCCTCGACCCCGGCGGCGTCGAGGCGGTCGCGGGCCTGCCGGGCGGCCCGCCGAGCCGCGTCGGCGTGCAGGTCGACGCACAACGGGAGCAGCGCCTCGAGCTCGGCACGCAGGCAGCCCGCGTCAGCGTCGCCACCGGGTTCGCCCAGACCCGACCGGATGGCGTCGGCGACCGCGACGGTGACCTGACCCGACACGACGGCGTCGCTCAGCGGCGCGAACCACGGCGGTTCGGCCGGCGGCAGCACTGCCGCGACGTCGGGGTCGTCGTGCCGTCATGCGCTCGAACTCGGCCGCTGCCTCGACCTCGGCGACCATCTCGCCCACGGCGACGAGCGCGGTCGCGTCGCGTTTGGAGGATCGCGTGATCGATTGCAGCATCGCCCCGGTCGAGGCGTGCCCGTCGCGCCGCGCGAGGCTCTGCTGCCCGAACCCGACCCGCGATCGGCGGGCGACCTCGGCGGCCGCGAGCGCCTGATGTCGCTCGACCTCGTGCCGCAGCACCGAGATCGTCTCGAGCGCCGCCACCAACGCCCGATCGTCGGCCGCGTGGAACGCCGCCGGAGTCAGCCCGAACGCGCGCAGCTCGCCGGTGATTCCGGCGAAGTCAGGAAGCGTTTCGGGCATGCATCGATTCTCCCGAGAGCCACCGACACTCGAAGAAAGTTTCGAACAGATGTGGATAACTCTGTGGAGAACTCCGATGTGGAGGACGAGATGCGAAGGCGATGGGCGAGGCCAGCAGCGCGAAGACCCGCAGCGGACGGCGACGCAGATGCGCCCGCGACGCGCACCTCGCGAGCTCTCGCCCGCCGCGACCCAGACGCATCCCCGGCCTGCCGCTACCCCCGCCCCGCCGCCCACTCGCGCCGCAGGATGCCGTAGATCGCGGTGTCGGTCCACTCGCCGTCGTTGTATTCCTCTTCGAGTATGGTCGCTTCGCGGCGCATGCCGAGTCGTTCGCACAGGGCAGCGGATGCCCCGTTCCGCGCGTCGAGGAACGCGGTCACCCGATGCGGGTTCAGTGTCGAGAACGCGAAGTCGACGAGCGCGCCGGCCGCCTCGCGCGCGTACCCGCGCCCTTGGAAGTCGGGGTGCAGCACCCATCCGACCTCGAGCTGCGCGTGCTGCGTGTTCGTGACGCGCACCATCATGTCGCCGATGACTCGGTCGCCGGTCGGGTCGCCGCCCTCCCCGACCGATGGCTCACCGGGCAGCACCAAGGCGAGCACCGCGAAATCCTCGTCGGCCGCGAGCACCCTGCCGGCCGCGCGTTTCGCGGTGTGCTCGTAGGCCTGCTCGCGGTCGCGTGCGGGCCATGGAAGGAACCGAATGACCTCGGGCAGCCGCTGGTACTCGAACACGTCGGCCGCATCCGAGGCCTCGAGCGGCCGCAGCATGAGACGTTCGGTGCGCAACGGCGCGTCGGTGAGCGCGGTCGCGTCGTAGGGAAAGCGCAGCGCGGGCGGACCGTCGGCCGCCGCGAGCGCAGCGCGATCGGCATCGGCCCCGGAACCGCCGGAGTCATGCATGTCGGGAAGCGTACCGCCAGCGGCCGACGGCCTGGCCGGACCGCGGCGCGAGTACCACGCGCATGTTCCACCGAGTCCGACCGCGGCCTCGTGCAGCGCGGCGTTGACGCCACTGATCGGCCGGATGTCCCGACCCCGCGTCACCGGTGAGCGCCGTAAGCGGGTTCAGCGCCGCTGTTGCGCCGGATGTCCCGACTCGGCCTCAGCACCGACGCCGCGTCAGACCCCGACCCGGCCCCAGACACCGACCCCGCATCAGACACCGACCCCGTGTCATCCGCCGCCTCGGCGACCACGCCGAAGACGGCAGCGACCCCGTCGATCCACGCCCGCTGATCGCCGGCCCGCGCGTGCTCGCGCGAGCGCACCATCGGCGCGTGCAGCAGCACCCCGGCCATGTGCCGCAGCGCGGCCTCGGCTCGCCCGTCGTCGTCGCCGCGCGAGCGCGCGCGGGCGATCTCGGCGTCGAGGAGATCGGTCACGTGCTGCCGCAGCGCGACCACGGTCGGCGTGACGTCGTCGGCGTTGCGGGCCTCGCGGAAGCTTCGCGCAGCCTGGCCCACGAGCTCGCGAGCGGCATCGGTGGCGCCGAGCTCTTCGAGCGGGGCGTGGATGCGGATGGTCTCGAGGTCGAGCAGCTCGACGCCCGGCACGTCGACGATGTCGGGGGCGACGTTGCGAGGCATCCCGAGGTCGATGACGAGCTGTCGCGCATCGGCGGCGGCCGACGGCGACGGGCACCATGCGCGGAACGCGGCCAGCACGGACCCGGTGCGGTGCGCGTCGATGAGCATCGCGCGCCCGCCCTCGAGCAGCAGGCGGTCGACGACCTGGTGGTCGGCGGTGGTGCAGGTGATGATGACGTCGGCGGCGGCGGCGGCGAACGCGTAGTCGGCATCGGAGACGGCCTCGATGCCGTGGCTCGCGGCGAAGCCGGCTGCCCGGCCCGAGGGCGAGTACACGCGCACCTGGTCGGCGCCGCGGTCGCGCAGCGCCGAGAGTGACGCGCCGGCGAAGTTGCCGGTGCCGACGAGCAGCACTCGCGCGGCCGACCAGTCGGTGACCCGGCTTGACGCCAGATCGAGTGCGAGGCGCACGAGCGAACGGCCGGCGCCGCCGATGCCGGTCTCGTTCTTCACCCTGCGCGAGGTCTGCGAGGCACGCTGGAAGAGCCGCTCGAGATCGGGAGTCGTGGTTCCCTCGGCGCGCGCCTGCTCGAGCGCCCGGCGCACCTGGCCGGCGATCTCGCCCTCGCCGACGACGACCGATTCGAGCCCGGATGCCACGGAGAAGAGGTGTCCGGCGACGGCGTTGCCGTGCACGAAGCCGAAGGTGGCCCGCAGTTCGTCGGCCTCGAGGCCTGCGACGTCGCCCACCGCGCTGATCGCCTCGTACACCGCGTCGACCGGCGACGCGCCCTCGGGCGTGCTCAGGTCGAGGTACGCCTCGAACCGGTTGCAGGTGGCGACGACGACGGCACCCTGGAGCGTGTCGTGACGATCGAGGATGCGGGGCGCGGCGAGCTCGGCATGCGCCGAAAGACGCTCGAGTGTGTCGAACCCGGCGTTCTTGTGGCTCGCGGTGAGGCAGATGAGCACGCAGCGATTCTACCCGTGGTCGAAGGTGAGGAAACCCCGGGTAAACACTGAGCCCCCGATCTGGGGGTAGGTGGCGGCGACGAGCGCGCAACCGCTCAGTTCATCGCACGCCGGCGGGCGCCTGCCCCGACCGGATGATCGGGATCGCACCGGTCACGGGCGGCGGCTCGATGCCCTCGGCCCTCAGCGCATCGCGGTGCATCGACTTCCAGCTGCGCACGACGGCGAAGAACGGGGCATCTGATAGCGCGTACGAACCGGCACGCGGTGCGCCGAAGATGATCGGCAGCTCGACGCTCGTTCCGCCGCGCCGCACGCGCAGCACGAGCACCGACACGACCGAGCCGCCGACGATCATGGAATCGGCGCGGATGTTGCGCACTTCGCGCCACGGGAAGCTCATCGCGCGTCGCGGCCGGCGCCCGCCGTTCCAGAAGGCGACGCCGAGCTCGTCGGCGACGATCGAGTAGCGCGCGGACAGCGTGATCTGGCGCGGCTCGCTCACACGGAGTTCGTTGAGGCGCGCGACGAGCATGCGGGTTCGGATGCCGCTGCTCACGTCTCCGCGAACGCTCGCCTCGAGGGCACGCCGGCGTGATCGGGCCCGGGAGGCGTGGGCGATTCGAACGATGGCCCAGATCGCGAAGCCGAGCACGACCGCGGCGGTGACCGCGATCGCCAGGTCGGGGGCAGGGCCGGTGGGCAGGAGCGCCATGAATCGCTCGAGACGGGCGCTCTCGAGCACGAGTGCCGCGATCACGAGTGCGGCGAACGCGGCGACGAGCAGGATCAGTTTGACGCGGTGCGGGGTCGCCGCGTTCATCGGGCGGCTCGCTCGGGGAGCATGGGCGTGGGGGCAAACGACGATGTTCGGTTCATGAGTTCTCCGTGGGTGCGGAGGCGCGCCGTCTCGGGGGTGAGGCGCGTCGTCGTGCTCGGGGGCGCACAACGAATCCGACCCTAGCGTCGATCGGGCGCCGGATGTAAGTACTCCGAACGAATGTCGCGGAACGGCCGCCGAGTCGCGCAGATGCGCAGCGAGACCCGCCCCGAGCCCTCGCCCAGCCCGATACGAGACAATGTCATCCGTGATCCTCTCCCCGCAGCATCCGCTCTCGTCCGGCCTCACTTCCGACTCCCGTCTCGTCCGCGCCTACCGCGGTGAGCGCTCCGACACGACGCCGGTGTGGTTCATGCGGCAGGCGGGCCGGTCGCTGCCCGAGTACCGCGAGCTCCGGGTCGGCACGCGCATGCTCGACGCGTGCCTCGACCCGGCGATGGCGAGCGAGATCACGCTGCAGCCGGTGCGCCGGCACAGGGTCGACGCGGGCATCTTCTTCAGCGACATCGTCGTGCCGCTGAAGCTCGTCGGTGTCGACGTCGAGATCCAGCCCGGTCGCGGGCCCGTCTTCTCGAAGGCATATGCCGATGCCGCGGCCGTCGCCGAACTGACCGCGATCGACCCGGCACACCTCGACGAGACATCCGCCCCGATCACCGAGGCCGTGCAGCGCACGATCGCCGAACTGCGCGACCGCGCCGGCGGGCGCGGCGAGCGATGCCGCGACGCCGCTCATCGGCTTCGCGGGCGCCCCGTTCACGCTCGCCGCGTACCTCACCGAGGGCGGCCCCTCGAAGGACCACCTCGCCGCCCGCACCCTCATGCACGCCGACCCCGGTGCCTGGCGCGCGCTCATGGAGTGGACCGCCGAGCTCACCGGGCGCTTCCTGCGCACGCAGGTGCTGGCCGGGGCATCCGCCGCGCAGCTCTTCGACTCGTGGGCCGGCGCGCTCTCGCTGGCCGACTACGAGGCGCATGTCGCGCCGGCGTCGGCGCGCGCGCTGAGCTTCGTGCACGACCTCGCCTACGAGACGACCGGTGGTCGAGTAGGCGCGCCAGCGCCGTATCGAGACCCGGCGAGTGGTCTCGATACGCTCGCTGCGCTCCCTACTCGACCGACGGGCGAGACGCGGGCCGTGCCGGTCGTGCACTTCGGCGTCGGCACTGGCGAGCTGCTCGCCGCGATGGGCGGCATCGGCGTCGACACCGTCGGCGTCGACTACCGGGTGCCGCTCGACGTCGCGTCGGCGCGCGTCGGCGCCGACGTTCCGCTGCAGGGCAACCTCGACCCGGCACTGCTCGCCGCTCCGTGGCCGGTGCTCGAGGCCGCCGTGCGCGACGTGCTGCGCCGCGGAGCCGTCGCGCCCGCGCACGTGTTCAACCTCGGCCACGGCGTGCCGCCCGAGACCGACCCCACCGTGCTCACCCGTGTGGTCGAGCTCGTGCACGAGGTGGGCGCGGCGTGACCGAAGCTGCTGCGCCTCAGCCGACGCCCGGCGACGTTGCTCGTTCAGGAGATGTTGCACGACACGCCGTCGATGGCCCCCGCACGCACGGCGTGGCGCAAGAATCCCCTGAACGGGCAACACGAGCAAGGGCCGATGTCGTCGTGGTGGGCGGCGGCGTCGCCGGACTCGTCGCCGCGCTCGAGTGCGCCCGGGTCGGCCTGCGGGTCACGCTGCTCGAGCGCCGCGACGAACTCGGCGGGTGCGTCGGGCGCATCGAGCTCGACGGCCTCACCCTCGACAGCGGCGCCGAGTCCTTCGCGACGCGCGGCGGCACCGTCGCCGAGCTGCTCGAACGGCTCGGGCTCGCCGACGAGATCGTCGACCCGAACCCCGCGGGCGCCTGGCTCGCGATGCCCGGCCGCAACGGCGCCATCGACGCCGCGCCGCTGCCGAAGACCGGCATGCTCGGCATTCCGGCGAACCCGCTCGGCGACGACGTGCGCCGCATCATCGGCTGGAGCGGCGCGTGCCGCGCCTACCTCGACCGGCTCATGCCGATCCTCACGATCGGCCGGGCGCACAGCCTCGGCAAGCTCGTCCGCTCGCGGATGGGCGCCGCCGTGCTCGACCGGCTGGTCACCCCGATCTCCGCGGGCGTCTACTCGGCCGACCCCGACGACCTCGACGTCGACGTCGTCGCGCCCGGCCTCAACCAGGCGATGACGCGCATGGGCTCGCTCTCGGGCGGCGTCGCCGACCTCGTCGAGGGACGCAAGGCCGGGGTGCCGTTCGCGGCATCCGCGGCGGCATGCACCGGTTCGTCGACGCGCTCGTCGCCGAGCTCGCGCGGTTCGACGTCACCGTGATCACCGGCGCCGAGGTCACCGGGCTGGCCCGGGTGCAGGTCGAGGCTCCTGCCGGTGCGGCGAACGGCGGCCCGCTCGAGACGTGGCGCGTGACCGGGCGGCGCAGCGCAGCCGGCGCGGGATCCGAGACTGCAGCCGGCGCCGACGACGGCACCATCCCCGGTGCCGCCCTCGGCGTCGACGCCGACGCCCGCCGCGCTCGACCCCGAGCCGGCCCCCTTCGAACTCGCCGCCGCAGACGTCGTGCTCGCCGCTCCCGCCCACACCTCGCTCGGCCTCATCGGCGAGGCCGTCGACGGCTGGGACTCGGCCGCCGAGTGGCCGGCAGCGACATCCGTCGAACTCGTCACGCTCGTGCTCGACGCGCCCGCGCTCGCCGCCGCGCCGCGCGGAACCGGCGTGCTCGTCGCGGCCGACACCCCCGGCGTCACGGCGAAGGCGCTCACCCACTCGAGCGCGAAGTGGGCGTGGCTCGCCGAGGCCGCCGAGGGCCGGCAGGTCGTGCGCCTCTCATATGGCCGCGCGGGAGCATCGAACCCGCTCGACGGACGCACCGACGACGAGGTCGCGGCGCTCGCGCTCGCCGACGCGAGTGCGATCCTCGGCGTCGACCTCGACGAACGGATGCTCCGTGCCGCCGGCCGCACCGCCTGGCGCGACGCCCTCTCGCACGCGGCACTCGGGTCAGCGCGACCGTGTGCGCGCCCTCGAAGACGCCGTCGCCGCCGAACCCGGCATCGAGGTCACCGGCTCATGGGTCGCGGGCACCGGGCTCGCGTCGGTCGTGCCGCACGCGCTCGAGGCCGCGCACCGCATCCGGCATCGTCGCGTGACGCCCGGGGGCATCGCGTAGCAGCGACGGTCCCGGGATGGACCATGGCGGAACGACCTCGGAACCCTTGATTTGGGGGGTGAAGTCCGCGAGGATGACTCACATCGCAGTCCGAGTCACCTGCTCGTCCCGGACGTACTCCGGGCGTGCTTCTCGCCCAGGGGGTTGCCGTGACCGATGTCGACCACGACGGAACGCCGTCCACCGATCCGCTTCTGCAGCCGTTCACGCCCGGAATGCAGGGCAATCCGCCAGAACTCGCCGAGCTGACTCGGAACGACGAGATCGTGCCGCAGGTCGTCATCCCGCTCGCGGACGTGAAGACCCGCGAGTTCGTCGAGGAGTGGCGCAACGCCTCCTACAACTGCTACTCGTCGGGGCACAAGTTCTGCCGCGAGGTCTGCCCCGTCATGACCGAGACACGCAATGAATCGTGGACGCCGACCGCGTTCCACGCGAACGTCGTGGCGATGGAGCGCGGCGAGCTGAGCATCGAGGACGTCGCCGCAGACTACGTGAACTGCACGCAGTGCGGCGCCTGCGAGCTGCGCTGTCCCAACACGCTCTACACCGGCCACTTCTACCGGTTCCGCACACGCACGGTCGACGTCGTCAAGGCGGCGCGGGCGCTCGCGGTCGACTCCGGCGTCACCAACCGGGCTATCGCTCGTGGAACGCCCGCACGGCGGAGCGCAGTCACGAGCCCGTGCTCGGCGAAGTGCCCGTCGGGCAGGACACCGTGCGCGACTGGGCCGACGGCCTCGACATCCCTGTCGGCGGCGAGTCGATCCTCTTCGTAGATTGCGAGGCCGCCTTCTATCGCACGTCGGTGCCGCGCGCCGTCGCTCAGGTGCTCAGAAGGGCGGCTACGAGTTCGGGCTCATGGGCGAGCAGTGGCGCTGCCGGCGGTCCCGCCGCCGAGATGGGCTACGTCGACCAGCTCGCGCTTCGCCGAGCACAACATGGCGTCGTGGAGGGCCACCGGCACGAAGCGGATCCTCGTGCTCGACCCGCACGACTACATCAGCTTCACCGAGGACTACCCCAAGTACTTCGGGGCGGACTTCGACCTCGAGGTGGTGCCCGTCGTCGAGCTGTTCGCCGAGATGATCCGCGACGGCCGGCTCGTCCCCGATGTCTCCGTCGACCGCGCGATCACGTACCACGACCCATGCCGACTCAACAAGCGCAAGGGCATCTGGAAGGAGCCCCGCGAGGTGCTCCGCGCGATCCCGGGGCTTTCCATCCGAAGACGTCGACCGGGTCACGCAATGGTCGTACTGCTCCGGCGCCGGTGGAGGGCTCGCGGTCGAGAAACCCGAGCTCACCGCTGCGATCAGTGCGCGCCGTCTGGATCACGCCGGCAGAGCTCGACGTCGACACCCTCGTGAGCGCGTGTCCGTGGTCTGAGCGCCCGCTCACCGAAGCCGGCGACGACGTCGACATCGACGTGCTCGACATCCACGAGCTGCTCGCGACCTCGCTCGGCATCGACGTCGGCGGCTCGCGCGGTGCGCCCGGCGACCGCCGCCTCGCGCAGGTCCGCACCGGCGCGCCAGGGACGCGCCGCTTCCGCATCAAGAGCGCCAGCGGCCCGGGTGGCAGCGACAGCTGCGGGGGAGCGCACCGATGACCATCATGCTCGAGGACGTCGACGAGGTCGTTCGCGCCCTGCGCACCGTGCTCGCCGAGGAACAGATCCTCACGGGCAAGGCCGACCGCTTCAACCGCGCGAGGGTCCCGGCACCGTTCCCGGTGCACCGCTGGGCCGAGCGGGTCCCCGATGTCGTGGTGCTCCCCACCCTCACCGAGCAGGTCGCCGCGGTCGTCAGGATCGCCAACGACCTGCGGGTGCCGGTCGTGCCGCGCGACGGTGGCACGGGGCTCACCGACGGCGCGGTGCCCCTGCGCGGCGGAATCCTGGTCGATGTCAAGCGCATGAACCACGTGCATGAACTCGACCTCGTGAACCGCACCGTGACGGTCGGCACGCTCTCTTCTCTTCTTTCTTTCTTTCTTTTTTTTTTTTTTTTTTTTTTTTTTTTTTTTTTTTTTTTTTTTTTTTTTTTTTTTTTTTTTTTTTTTTTTTTTTTTTTTTTTTTTTTTTTTTTTTTTTTTTTTTTTTTTTTTTTTTTTTGATCGCGCGCGTGTCGCTCGACCACGGCGGCTCGATCAGCGCGTGCCACGGCTCGTGCCGCGACGGCGAGGTGGATCTCGTGCCCGAGGAGCTTGCCGCGGCTTCGACGTGATGCTCGACATCAAGCGCACCCTCGATCCGAACAACATCATGAACCCGGAAAGTACCTGCTCGACCGGCCTACCCCGAGGAGGGGTGAGATGCATTCCGCTACGAGGAGCAGATGCAGCCGCCCGAGCCCCAGAGGTGACGGATGTCGCGATCACGACGCACGAGCACATGTACGAGGTGGATCCGCGGCTCATGGAGCGCTGGGTCCTCCAGCAGTCGTTCCCGAACTGGGACTCGCTGCGGATCATGAACGCACGTGGTGATCACCTCCGCCTGGATGCACGCGCACTTCGCGCGGAGCATCGTGACGGGTTCTGGAACCTGCTCGCCGAGGTCGACGCCGAGGACGCCGCATCCGCTGATTGATCGCACCGCACCCTCGCACCGCACGAGGCCCGGCATCGCACCGCCTGTTCGTCACCGATCAAAGGAGATCATGAAGTTCAGCTACGTCATGCTTCCCGACTACCCGTTGGACCAGTCGCTGCGCTCGATCGAAGTCGCCGACGAACTCGGCTTCTACGCCGTGTACGCGGCGGACGAGACGTGGCACAAGGACCTCTGGCTCCTCTTCGCCGCGGCGGCTGACCGGACGAAGAACGTGCGGTTCGGCCCGAGCGCCTCCGGCGTCATGCTGCGCGAGCCGACGCTGATCGCTCAAGCGGCGGCGACCCTCGACGAACTCACGAACGGCCGTGCGGAAGTCGTGATCCGTTTTTTTTTTTTTTTTTTTTTTTTTTTTTAACTGGGGCTCTCGGATGCCCACGCATCCCGAGTCATTCGGCGTTCGCGCAGGCAGAGGCAGCCGTCGTGGTGTTCATTTTCTAGACCGAACACCGCCATCCGTTCGTGGAGGAACGGACGGCGAGTCCAGCGGGAGGGGCCCGATGAAGAGCACCGGCACGACAGGGACCAACGCGGTCGACTGGGAGGCGCGGGTCGACTTCGATCGTCTTCGCGACGACCGGCTGGCGCGGCTGAAGGCCGAGCTGGAGCGGTCCGATCTGGGCGCGGTGCTCGCGTTCGACTTCTCGAACATCCGCTACATGACCGCGACCCACATCGGCACGTGGGCGATGGACAAGCTGATCCGGTTCAGCCTGCTGACCCGCAACTCCGACCCGATCTCGTGGGACTTCGGCTCGGCGGCGAAGCACCACGAGCTCTACAACCCGTGGCTGGACGTGACGACGGCCGAGATGGACGCCGACCCGCATGCGCCGCACGATGGCGCGAGGCGGCCGCGCTCGAGACCGGCGCGCGGGCCGGGATCTCGACCCTGCGCGGCGCGTTCCCGCCCGACGCGGCGATCGCCGAGGACGTGGCGAGGAAGATCAAGCGCGAACTCGAGAAGTTCGGCCTGGCCGACCAGCCGCTCGGCGTCGACGTGATCGAGCTGCCGATCCTGTTCGCCCTGCAGCGGGAGGGCATCGAGGTCGTCGACGGCCAGCAGGTGTTCATGGAGGCGCGCCGCATCAAGACCGGCGACGAGATCCGCCTGCTCACCCAGGCCGCTTCGATGGTGGACGCCGCCTACGAGGAGCTGTACCGGTTCCTGCGGCCCGGCGTGCGCGAGAACGAGGCCGTCGGCCTCGTCGCCAAGGTGCTCTACGACCTCGGCTCGGAGTACGTCGAGGGCGTGAATGCGATCTCGGGCGAGCGGTGCTCTCCGCACCCGCACGTGTTCTCGGACCGCCTGATCCGCCCGGGCGACCCGGCGTTCTTCGACATCCTGCACAGCTTCAACGGCTACCGCACGTGCTACTACCGCACCTTCGCCGTGGGCTCGGCCAGCTCGGCGCAGCGTGACGCATACACGCGGGCCCGCGAGTACATGGACCGGGCGATCGCGCTGGTGCGCCCGGGAGCGACGACGGCCGACATCGTGCGCGGTGTGGCCGACGGCCCAGGAGTTCGGATTCCCCGACGAAGAGGCCGCCTTCGCGCTGCAGTACGGGCACGGCGTCGGCCTGTCGATCTGGGAGAAGCCGATCTTCTCGCGGCTTGTGTCGCTCGACCATCCCGAGAGCTGGAAGGAGGGCATGTCTTCGCACTCGAGACGTACTGGCCCTCCGCGGACGGCTGGGGTGCGGCGCGCATCGAGGAGGAGGTCGTCGTCACCGCCGACGGGTGCGAGGTCATCACCAAGTTCCCCGCCGAGGAGCTGCTGGTCGCCGGTCAGCGGTACTACTCCGTCGGCGGACCGCTCGATCTCGACCCGGGACTCGCAGTCGCACCTCAACACGACCGTGGGGGCGCGGAGAGGCGTAGCGCCGAACAAGGTCGTGGCACGCGCGGGTCCTTGACTTCCAGGACGACCTCAGCCGTTCACTAATGTTCATTAGCACTGAACGAAGTATGCGGTTCGTGAGCAACGTCAAGACCAACCGAAGGAGCATCCGATGACCAATCGATTCGTCGTTCGCCGCGCCGCCGAAGCCGAGTACCTCGAGCCCGGTGCCCTCGCCCCTGGTTCGCATGGTCTGACCCGCTGGCGCGGTGTCGGCTACGACGACGGCGCGGTGCACAGCGACTTCGGCGTCAGCCGTCTCGCGGCGGGCGGCGTCGTGCCGGCGCACGTGCACTCCTTCGAGGAGGCCTTCCACATGCTCGAGGGCGAGGTGGTGCTTGCCACGCCCGAGGCGACGGTGCACCTGGTCGCCGGCGACTACGGGGTCATCCCCGTCGGCGTGCCTCACTCCTGGCGCGCGATGCCCGGCGACGCCGACGGCCCGCGACCTGGGCCGACCTGTATGCCCCGCCCGCGCGCGAGAAGTACGGCTTCGACACGTACCGAGTCGCCGAGCTCAGCGGTCGCTCGAGCGCGATCCGTGTCACCCCGCGGCAACCCGCGCACCCGCTCGTTCGGCGCGATCACTACCGAGCACCTCGACAAGACGCGGCAGTCGCAGGAATTGCTGGCTCAGTCGGCGAGCATGCGCACCGCCCTGCTGGTCTACAGCGGCATCTCGCTCAAGATGATGGTCGACTCCGACCTCGGCGCGACGCTCGCGTCGATGTTCATGGTGCAGTACCAGCCCGACGGCAAGGCCGGCCCGCATGACCACCCGCTCGAGGAGGTCTACCTGATCCTCGACGGCGAGGTCGACGCCACCTTCGACGGCGAGCAATTCCGGCTCGGGCCTGGCGATATCGCCTGGGCGCAGGCAGGGTGCGTGCACTCGTTCGCGGCCGTCGGCGCGCCGGTGCGCTGGCTTGAGACGCAATCCCCGCAGATGCCGGCACGTCACGCCTACCGTTTCCGCCCGCGATTGGGCCTATCTTGCAGCACGACTCGAAGAGAAGCAGCAATGAGCGAACGCACCGTCGTCGTCATCGGGGGAACCTCGGGTATCTGCCTCGAGATCGCGAAGGACATCGTCGCGCGTGGCGACCGCGTCGTCATTTCCGTGCGCGATCTCGACCGCACGCGCAAGGTCGCGGACTCCCTCGGCGACGCCGCAACCGCCGTCGTACTCGAGCTCTCCGAGCCCGAGAGCATCGCGCCCGGGCCTCGCAGCCGATCGGCGAGGTGCATGGCCTCGTCCTGGGGCGCGATCGATCGCGATGCGAACACGATTCGCGATTACGACCTCGGTCGTGCGATGCGCCTCGTCACCCTCAAGCTGATCGGTTACACCGAGGTCGTGCACGCCTTGCTCGATCGCTTGGTTCCTTCGAACGAGACGGGCATCGTCCTCTTCGGCGGTCGGGCGAAGGATGCCCCGTACCCGGGCTCGACGACGGTGTCCACCATCAACGGCGGCATCGAGGGGCTCCTCGACACCCTCGCCCTCGAGCTCGCTCCGATCCGCGTGAATGCGCTGCATCCGGGCATCGTCGGCGACAGCCCTTTCTGGGCCTCCAAGCCGGCGGGCGTGCTCGAGCATAAGATGTCGCGGACGCCCGGAGGGCGAGCTCGTAACCATGGCCGACATCGTCGAGGCGGCGATGTTCCTGCTCACCGCACGAGGCGTCTCGGGCGTGAGCCTGAACGTCGATCGCGGCTGGCGGCTTACCTGAGGGGCCCATCACGGCGTCGTCGCGAACCGCGCCGAGCGACCTGAGCGGTGGGCAGCATGCCGCGCCGCGTGGCCATGAGCGCGATAGCGACCGCCGCGACCATCATGAGTGCGGCCATGGCACCCACCGCACCGGCGCCCTGCCCAGCCGTACACCCGTCCGGCGACCGCCGTCGCGATAGCACCGCCGAGGAACGTCGCGGCCATGAACACCGTGTTCGCCCGTCCGCTCTGCTCGGGGCGCCACGGAGGCCAGCGCGCGTGCCTGCGCGGAGACCTGTTCGCTGCTCATCCCGAACGAGATGAGGAAGAACGCGACCAGCCCGAGAGGGCAGCGACTGCGGTGCGAGAGCGATCGCCGTCGTTCCGATGAGGAGTACCGAGCCGATCGAGACCCCGATGGATCATCGCAATGCCGACGACGGCATGCAGCAACGTGACGGCGATCGTCGCGATGCCTCCGAGCAGTCCAGCCAGTCCGAGGAGTGACGCCTCGGCTCACCGAGAGGCCGAGCACGCTCGACGGCATTAACGGTGGTCATCGCCCACACCGCGATGAAGGCGGCGAAGCACAGCACGTGCATCGCCGACATGAGCCGGAGGGTGGCAGATGCTCGCACGATCCAGGGTATCGACGCCAGGATGCGGCCATAGCCGGGTGGTTTGGCCGGCCGATCGCGCGGGTGCGAACCGAAGGGCCAACGGGATCAGGGTGGGCAGGAGCCCGGCGCTCACCGCCACGGCACCGCGCCAGCCCAGGAGCTCGGCCAGCGAACCGAGGGCCGTTCGCACCGTGAAGAGGCCCACGATGAACGACCCGAGCAGCACGGCCGCGGTGCGGGCGCGCGCAGCGGGCGGCGCCAGGCGCAACGCGGCGGCCACGAGGATCTGGCCGATCGTCGCCGTCGCGCCGGCCGCGAAGCACATGACGACGCAGACCAGATCCTGGCCAGGCCATGTGCCGCATCAAAGCGCGAGCGAGGTGAGGCGACCAGCTGCGCCGTCACCTGCGAACGTGCGGCGAACCGATCGCCCAGGGAGACGAGGAGGACGATCCCGAGCGCATAGCCCACCTGGACGGCGATCGTCGCCGCCGCGGATGCGTCGAGCGGCACGCCGAACTCGTCGGCGACGAGCGGCTGGATGGGCTGGGGGATGTAGATGACGGCCACGCCCGCCGCCGCGACCGTGGCGATGGCCGCGACTCGCCGTTCCCACCGGCGGGAGGGTATATGATCGGGGAAAGAATCCCATGTCGTGGCCGTGAAAACCTCCGATCGAACGGCGTATTGCTGAACTGTACATTCATCCACCACCGCGCGGAATCGCACCCGACGCCCCCTGGGCGCCGGGTGTCGCGTACCAATCCGTGCAGCATCGGCGAACTGGGTGCACAGTGCGCACCCAGATCCGCTCGATGAAGGAGGACTCGATGACCGACGTCGCCGCACCGCGAGCCGAGGACTTCACTCCCGGTCGTCCCATCGTTGTCCGGAACGGCACCGTCATCACGGTCGACTCGGCCGGCGTGCTCGAGAACGCCGACGTGCTCATCGTCGATGACGAGATCGCCGGCGTCGGCCGCCACCTCGCCGTTCCCGAGGGACGCTCGCACCGCATGCGCCACGGGCGGCATCGTCATGCCGGGCATGATCGACACGCACCGTCACATGTGGCAGTCCGCTCCGCGGGTACGGCGGCGACTGGGCGCTCAGCCAGTACTTCGTCTTCTACTACCTGACGTGGGGCGAGGTGTTCCGACCGGAGGACATCTACGCCGGCATCCTAAACAGTGCACTCGAGTCGGTCGACACCGGCGTCACCGACCTACGTCGACCTTACCATGTGCTGCGCACGCCGGAGTACGGCGACGCGGCGCTCTGCTCTCCGCATCCTCGGTCGCTTCGTGCTCGGCTACGGCAACTACCTCGGGGCGCCATGGGAGTGGTCGAACAGCCCGGAGTTCCGGAGGTTCGTCTCCGACAACTTCAGCTCCCCCGACGACATGATGGGCCTGCAGCTCGCGTTCGACGTCACGGGCAGCGAGGGATTCCCCGAGGAGGGAGCCTTCAGGGCGGCACGTGAAGCTCACCTCCGCGTCACCACGCACGCCGGTGTCTGGGGCGCGACCACCGACACCAGCATCAGCCAGATGTTCGACGGCGGGTGGATGACGGACAAGGTCGGCGTACGTGCACTCCTCATCAGCCGGCCTCAGCAGCCATCACAAGATCGCCGCCACGGGCGGCACGGTCTCCGTGGCGACGGAGAGCGAGCAGAGCGCCGGTCAGGGGTATCCGTCGATCTGGCAGACGAGGAAGTACGGACCGCGAACTCCTTGTCGACGGACACGAGCGTGTGGTGGGGCGCCGACTTCTTCAGGCGATGCGGGCGACGCCGAGCGCGTTCCTGGTTGGCGATCACCTCGAGGCGCAGGCGAAGGGGGAGCAACCGCGCCAACGTCAACCGCCTCAGGGCCGAGGATGTCGTCTGGTCGGCCACGATGGGCGTCGCGCGCCACCTGCTAACATGCTGGGCTCCCTCACCGTCGGGAAGAAGGCCGACGTCGTGCTGCTGAAGAACGACGAAGTCGCCGACGATGACGCCGATCCTCAAACCTGATGCCTACGTCGTGTACCAGGCAGGCACCGCGGACGTGCACACCGTGGTCGTGAACGGCCGGGTGGTGAAGATGATGGAGCGCATCGGCCTCGCGCTGGCTCCCTATCTGGGACAAGGTGGCCGAGTCGGTCGAGACGTCAAGGGGCTCGCTCGGCGAGGACGCCTGGAAGGTAGTGGACGCACCCCCAGATCCCCGAGGATGAGCCGATCCAGAATCCGTACCAGTACATGCAGGATACCCCCCAAAAAAAAGATGTCGGATCGGAGCTGCTGACACATCAGGGAGTCCCGCAAGCTCAGTCTGCGCAATGTCGCGTCGGCGGTCGGAGTCTCGGCTAGCCTGCTTTCGCAGGTCGAGACCGGAAAGACCCAGCCGTCGGTCAGCACGCTGTACGCGCTCGTCAACTACCTCGGAATCTCCCTCGACGGGCTCATGGGCACCAAGCCGGGCCGAGTCTTTTGGCCAGCCGTTCGGACTGTCCTTCGGGCTACAGCCCGTATTCTTCAGAGGCCACCGACGGCCGCCGCAGCGACAGTGTCGTGCAGCGCCGTGAGGACAATCCGGTCATCGAGATGGAGAACGGCGTCGCCTGGGAGCGCATGGCCGTCGGTGCGAGCGCCGTCGCGGACCCGCTCATCGTCACATACCAGCCCATAGGCGTCGTCCTCCGTGGAGGGCAAGATGATGCGCCACGCCGGGCTCGAGTATGGAGTACTGATCGAGGGTCGGCTCACGCTTCACATAGACTTCGAGTCGTACGTCCTCGAGCCCGGCGACTCGTTCTGCTTCGACTCGAACCGACCTCACCTGTACGTCAACCAGGGTGATCCGACCCACGCCCGGGGCATTTGGTTTGTGATCGGCAGGCGTGAGATTGGGCTACCAGTCGCTCGCCGACCTGAACGGTTTCGAGCTCCGGTGAGACCCGCCGCGTCGCCAGCGCCGTCGACGCGCTGCAGGCGATGCGGATGATGCGCCCCGACGCGCGCCCCTGAAGCCGCCCCTACCGACCGCGGGTGACCTCGGCCATCGCCGACCAGTCGAGGTCCTTCAGCTCGTCGTCGGCGAGCGCCCGCTCGAAACGGTCGCGGATCACCGGTGCGGACGGCAGCGTGATGCCGCTATCCTCGGCGAGATCCTCGGCGAGGCCGAGGTCCTTGAGCCCGAGCGCCATCGAGAAGCCGGCAGGGCGGTAGCGGCGCTCGGCGATCATCGGACCGTACCCGCCGTAGGCGACGCCGCCGAACAGCGAGTTCGTGGCGAGCTCGATGAAGTCGGCGGCGTCGATGCCGTGTGCCTCGACGAGGCTGATCGACTCGGCCATCGCCTGCATGGAGTGCAGCAGCATGAGGTTCATCGAGACCTTGGCCATGTTGGCGCGCCGGGGTTGCTTCGCCGAAGCGCCAGACGCGCACGCTCAGCGGCTCGAGGACGGGGGGAAGGACCTGCTCGACGAGGTCGTCGGGGCCGGCGACCATGAGGTTGAGATTGCCCGCTGCGGCGACGGCCGGCCGCCCGAGCACGGGCGAGGCGACGTATCCGACGCCGGCCTCGGCGTGGACCGCTTCGAGCCGGTCGGCGGCCGCCGCGCTGATCGAGGCGGTGTCGACGTGGACGCGGCCGGCTTCACCACGAAGGTCCTCGGCCGTGAGTATGGCCTCGGCGGCCTCGTCGTCGCCGAACATCGAGAATGAGATTGGCGCGGCGAGCGCTTCGGCGGCGCTGGCGGCCAGGGTCGCACCGGCCGCGACGAGTTCGGCGGCGGCCCGGCGTGAGCGGTTCCAGACGATCACGTTGTGTCCGCGGCGGCGACGAGCGGCCCGGCCATCGCCGAGCCCATGTGGCCGAGGCCGAGGAATCCGAGTCGAGCCATGATGCGGGTGCCTTCCTTTGGGTGCGAGTGAAGGGCGATCGGATGTCCCGGGGCCGGGTCATCCGGCCGGTGAGAAGAGCTCGGGGTGGCCGCCAGCATGCGACGCGTGCGCCTGATGTGGCCCTCGACCGTGCGGGCTGCGCCCTCGGCGTCGCCGTCGCGCAGCGTCGCGACGATGTGGCGGTGCTCGTCGTGCACGATCGCTGGCCGTGCTCGTCGAGGAGCGTGGTGAAGGCGCGCCGGTAGTGCTGGGTGGTGTTCCACAGCCGCTGTACGAGGTCGCCCAGCATCAGCGTCTCGGCGCCCGAGTAGCTAAGCAGGTGGAACTCGCGGTCCAGGCGCAGGAACTCGATGAGGTCGTCGGACTCGGCCATGGCCGCGCGAGGGCGTCCATCTCATCGAGGTCTCGGCCGTCAGGTGCGGCGCGGTGTAGCGCAGCAGCAGCGGCTCGAGCCGCTCGCGGATCTGGTACATCTCCTCGCACTCGCGCAGGCTCAGCTGCGAGACCCAGGCGCCGGTGTTGGCGACGAGGGTGACGAGGCCCTCGGCCTCGAGCTCCCGCAGCGCCTCGCGCACCGGCACGCGGCTGGCGCCGAAGCGTCGGCGAGCTCCTCCTGGCGCAGCCGCGCGCCGGGCGGGTAGACGCCGCCGAGGATGGCCTCGCGAATGCCGGCGGCGACGCGGCGCTCGGTGCGCCGTCGCGGGGCGATCGGGGCGAGTGACTCCACCGCGTCATGCCGCCGGCTCCTTCGGGTGCCAGAGCCTCACGGCGCTGTGCGCCTCGTATGCCTTGCCGTCCGGGAAGCTCACGAGCTCGAACTGCATGCCCCACGGGCTGAGGAAGTACACCCAGCGCTGGCCCTCGCTGGCATTGCGGCTCGCGGTCGGCTCGCCCAGCACGCGACGCCCTGCGCGCGGAGGTAGTCGACGGCGGCGTCGAGGTCGTCGACGTAGAAGGCGAGGTGGTGGCCGCCGAGGTCGCTGTTGCGGGGCTGGTCGCCTGGCCGTCGGCCGGCTCGTACTGGAACACCTCGAAGTTGGCGCCGTGCCGCAGCGGTAGAAGCGCAGCTCGCGCATGACGGTGCGCGGGTGCACGCCGAGGTGCTCGGGCATCCAGTCGTCGTCGTGCTCGAACGGGCCGAGGGTGTAGACGTACTCGCACCCGAGCACGTCGACGAAGAAGCGTGGGCCTCGTCGAGGTCGGGCACGGTGAAGCCGATGTGGTCGGTGCCGCGCAGGCCGGGAAGCGCCATGCATGACTCCCTTCGTTGGATCCGATTGGATGCAATCGCTAGTCCGATAGCTCCGCAGGATGCAGCGCACGTGGATCCAATCGCGGTACGCTGATTGAGATTCGGATGCACATCGGTCGCTGAGCGATGGAGATGAGACATGCCGAAACGACGACGTCTGGACACCGGCCGCGCCCTGGGTCGAGACTCACGACGACCGCCGCGGACTGGAAGGCCGCCGACCCGGAGCTGCTGGCGACCATGCTCGGCGAGCTCCACCTCATCCGCGCCTTCGAGGAGACCGTGCTCGAGCTCGCCGGCGAAGGTCTCGTGCACGGGCCCGCCCACTCGAGCATCGGCCAGGAGGGCGGCGCGGTCGGCTCGATCGTCGGCCTGCGCTCCACGGACGCGCGTCAACGGCTCGCACCGCGGTCACCACCAGTTCCTCGCCAAGGCGATCACCCACGTCTCGGGCGGCGCCCTCGATCTCGACCACCTCGTCACCGACGAGCTCCAGGCCGTGCTGCAGCGCACGCTCGCCGAGATCCTCGGCCTCGCGCAGGGCTACTGCCGCGGCCGCGGCGGCTCGATGCACCTGCAGTGGTTCGAGGCCGGCGCCCTCGGCACCAACGCGATCGTCGGCGGCGGCGTGCCGCTGGCGGCCGGCAACGCGTGGGCGCAGAAGCACAGCCGGCACGACCGACCTCACCGTCACCTACTTCGGCGACGGCGCCAGCCAAATCGGCTCCGTGCTGGAGACGATGAACCTCGCGGCGGCCTGGAAGCTGCCGTCGCTTCTTCATCGAGAACAACCTCTACGCCGTGTCCACCCACGTCGACGAGGTCACCGCCGAGCCGCGGCTCTCGGTGCGCGGCCAGGGATTCGGCATCCCGTCTGGCGGGTCGACGGCATGGACCCGCTCGCGGTGCACCTGGCGATGGAGCGAGGCCGAGCGAGCACATGCGCTCGGGCGAGGGCCCCGCGGTCATCGAG
Source organism: uncultured Actinomycetota bacterium (assembly GCA_963836825.1). Taxonomy (GTDB): domain Bacteria; phylum Actinomycetota; class Actinomycetes; order Actinomycetales; family Microbacteriaceae; genus Agromyces. The sequence continues at coordinate 219,429 of CAWILI010000030.1, read as the reverse complement.
GCCGAGGTCTACCGCTTCTTCCACCAGAACGGCCCGTACCCCGGCAGCGCGTTCGGCTACCGCACCAAGGACGAAGAGGCGCGTGGCGCGCCCGCGACCCGCTCGAGCGGGTCGCGCCGCGAGATGATCGACGCTCGGCCTCATCGACCGACGAGCAGGTCGAGCGCGGTGCGCGAGCAGGCGCAGGCCGCGATGCGACGCCGCCGCGGCCGAGCTGCTCGAGGCCGACCCCGAGAAGGCGGGCAAGCGCCGCATCCGGCCCGAGCTGTGGCCCGATCCCGGCTTCGTCGACGTCGGCGTGCGCGGCGACGCCAGCGAGCTCGACGGCACTGCGCGGCGCTCGAGCCGCACGCGCACGACGGCCGTGCGCGCGAGACGTCAAATTCGTCGACGCCGTCGCCGGCGTGATGGACCGGCGCATGGAGCGACGACCCGCGCATCGTCGTGCTCGGCGAGGACGTGCACCGCCTGAACGGCGGCACCAACGGCGCCACCAAGGGCCTGGCCAAGCACGTCCCCGAGCGCGTGCTCGGCACGCCGATCAGCGAGAACGCCTTCGCCGGCCTCGGCGGCGGGCATGGCGCTCGACGGCCGCTTCCGGCCGGTCGTCGAGTTCATGTACCCCGACTTCATGTGGGTCGCCGCCGACCAGGTGTTCAACCAGATCGGCAAGGCGCGCCACATGTTCGGCGGCGACAACCCGGTGCCGCTCGTGCTGCGCACCAAGGTCGCGATGGGCTCGGGCTACGGCTCGCAGCACCTCATGGACCCCGCCGGCATCTTCGCCACCAGCCCGGGCTGGCGGATCGTCGCCGCCGTCGACCGCCGCGGACTACGTCGGCCTGATGAACGCCGCTCTCGCGCTCGAAGACCCGGTGCTCGTCATCGAGCACGTCGACCTCTACGGCGACGCCGGACAAGGTGCCCGACGGCGACCTCGACTACTCATCCCGCCGGGCAACGCGGCGATCCGCCGCGCGGGCACCGACGTCACGGTCATCAGCTACCTCTCGATGGTCAAGCACAGCCTCGAGGCGATCGAGCAGACCGGCGTCGACGCCGAGCTCGATCGACCTGCGCTGGCTCGACCGCGCCTCGCTCGACTGGGACACCATCGAGAGCATCCGCAAGAAGACCAACGCGGTGCTGATCGTCGAGCAGGGCGCGCGCGGCACCTCGTACGGCGGCTGGCTCGCCGACGAGATCCAGCGGCGCCTCTTCGACTGGCTCGACCAGCCGGTCCAGCGGGTCACCGGCGCCGGCTCGTCGCCCACGATCTCGCGGGTGCTCGAGCGGGCGGCCATCGCCCGCACCGAAGAGGTCGTCGCCGGCCTCGAGACCGTTCGCGCGAACGCCGGGGGTGCGTGATGGCCACCACGATCCGGATGCCGAGGTGCTCGCGAACGTCACCGAGGCCGCGATCCAGGCATGGTCGGTCGGCGTCGGCGACACCGTCGCGGTCGGCCAGCCGTTCGCCGAGATCGAGACCGAGAAGGCGGTCGTCGAGTACGCGGCCGAGACCGCCGGCACCGTGCTGCAGCTGCTGGTCGCCGAGGGCGACCAGGTCGACGTCGGCGCCCCGATCGCCGTCATCGGCGAGCCCGGCGAGACGGTCGGATCGACGGATGCCGCACCAGCGGCCGCGATCGCCGTCGCAGCCGAGTCCGATCCCGAGTCGGCCGCGCCCGTCGCCGATGCCGAGCCCGTGTACGAGCTGCCGCAGGAGGCGGTCACGACGACGGATGCCGCAGCCGACGCCGCGCCGAGCGTCGCACCGGCATCGGGCCGACGCTTCGTGAGTCCGCTCGTGCGCCGGCTCGCCCGCGAGCGCGGCCTCAGCCTCGACGCCGTCACGGGCTCCGGCCCCGGCGGCCGCATCGTGCGCCGAGACCTCGAGCGTCTCGAACAGGCCGGGCCCGCGGCATCCGCCGCCCCGCGCGCCGCGACGGCCGCGCCCGCGCCGCATCGCCGACACCACAGGCGCCGCCCGTCGCGGACGAGGAGCCCGAGCTCGTGCCGCACAGCCGCATGCGCAAGACGATCGCGCGCCGGCTCACCGAGTCGAAGCACGAGGTGCCGCACTTCTACCTCACGGCCGACTGCCGCGTCGACAAGCTCCTCGACCTGCGCCGCGAGCTCAACGCCGCGGGCACGCTGAAGGTGTCGGTGAACGATCTCGTGGTGAAAGCCGTGGCCGGCGCGTTCGTCGACGTGCCCGAGGCCAACCGCACGCTGGACCGACGAGGGAATGCTGCAGCACCGTTCGGTCGACATCGCCATCGCGGTGTCGCTCGACGACGGGCTCGTCACCCCGGTGGTTCGCGGGCGTCGAGGGGCTCAGCGTCTCGGCACTGGGCCGGCAGATCGTCGACCTCGCCGAGCGTGCCCGCTCGGGCCGGCCTGCGCCAGCACGAGATCGAGGGCGGCAGCTTCGCCGTGTCGAACCTCGGCATGTTCGGCACGCAGCAGTTCAGCGCGATCATCAACCCGCCGCACGCCGGCATCCTCGCGGTCGGCGCGGCTCGGCAGGCGCCGGTCGTGGTCGACGGTGCGCTCGAGGTGGGCACGCTGATGACCGTCACGCTCTCGGCCGACCACCGCGCGCTCGACGGTGCGCTCGCCGCGCGCTGGCTCGCGGCGTTCGTGGCGCGCATCGAGCACCCGCTGACGATCCTCGCCTGAGCACACCTCGAGCGTGCACGATGGTGGCATGACGCACACACCGACACCCATCGTGCTCGCCGCTGCGCGGGACGCCGAGACCGTGACGCAGTTGCAGATCGACTTCGGCGACGAGTTCGACGATCCATCGCCGCCGTTCGACGTGTTGCTGCCGCGGTTCCGGCGGCTGCTCGCGGACCCGGCCGCATTCGTCCTCCTCGCCGGTGAGCGTGAGGATCCCCTCGGATATGCCGTCGTGACGCTGCGGCCCACCGTCTACACCGACGGCCCGCTCGCCGTGCTGGATGAACTGTACGTGCGACCGCGCCCGTCGAGCCGAGGGGATCGGCACGGTGCTGCTGACCCGGGCGATCGAGGAGGTACGCGCTCGCGGCGGCGGGGAGATGCACATCAACGTCGACGAGGTCGACACCGACGCCCGCCGATTCTACGAACGGCATGGCTTCGTGAACATCGAGCCGGGCAGCGACTCCCGGATGCTGTTGTACATCGGCGAGTTCGAGTAGTCGTTCTCCGGCTACCGCGACGAGCGCCATCGGCGTCGCCGTCGACCGCGCTCAGCCGGGGCATCCGCTGCCCGGGCTTCGGCGTCGGCCCGCTGCCGCGCCGCTCGACGCTCGCGCCATGCGGCAACCTCGGCGTCGACATCCCGGGTCGGCGTCACGACCGGAGGTCCGCCCAGCAGCTGCCGTCGGGCTTCGACGACACGGCTGTTGAAGTCCTCGATCTGCTCGCGCACATCCGCTTCGCGCGTGAGCGTGTCGAGGCGCGCCTCCATCTCGGCGTGTTCGACGCGGAGCGCGAGCGCCGGCGGTCCGAGGCCCGTCAGTTGCTCGGTCTGGATCTTCCGGCGGATCCACCAGTCGGGATCGTGCGGGTCGCCGAGCTGCAGTGGCTTGCCTGCGCCGGGCAGATCGTCGAAGTCGCCGCGACGGATGGCCTGCTCGATCACGACCTCGACGTAGGCGGCACGGTCGGCCGCGGTCGGCGTTCGGGCCGCATCGTCGGATCCGGCGGCATCCGCAACCTCATCGCGGGCGCGCGCCTCCTCTCGGCGCAGACGCTCGAGATGGTACTGCGCCGCCGCGTCACGAGGATCGCCCACGTGGTGCACCTCCCCTTCGACCCTACGTCGGTCGGCGGCGCGGCGCCGCCCCCGAGGCATCCGTTCTGTTCCGATCGACGATGCCGTCATTAGGCTCTGACCCATGCCCAGGAACTCGAACGGCCGGCTCCAGGTGGTCTGCGGCCCGATGTTCGCCGGCAAGTCCGAGGAACTGCTGCGACGCGTACGCCGCGCGCAACTCGCCGGACTCGCCGTCGAGGTCGTGAACCACGCGCTCGACGATCGGCACGCCGCGGGTCGGGTGGCCTCGCACTCGGGACTCAGCATCGCCTCCCGCTCGGTGCCCGACGTCGGCTCGCTGCTGGAGCTCGTCGGCGATCGCGAGCTCGACCTGCTGGCGATCGACGAGGCCCAGTTCTTCGGAACCGAGCTCGTGCCGGCGGTGAACCGGTTGGTGCTCACCGGCATGTCGGTGGTCGTCGCCGGTCTCTGCGTGACGTTCGACGGTCGCCCCTTCGAGCCGCTTCCGTCGCTCATGGCGCTCGCCGAGGACGTCACCAAGCTCACGGCGGTGTGCGCGGTATGCGGGCAGGACGCCGCGTTCCATCAGCGCGTCCTCGCCGACGACGTCGCGGATGCGCGCGTCGCGACCGCCGAGCACGTCGGCGGAATCGAGTCGTACCAGGCACGTTGCCGACGGCACTTCAGCGGACGAGGCGGAGCCGGCGACCCGGCCTGACTCCGCCTACGGCGCCGTGCGCGTCGTGAACGGCAGCACGGGCAGACGGGTGCGCTTATCGGCCGCCGCTCAGGCCCTCGGCGTGCCGCTCATCCCGCGTCGCAGCGCCTGGTGTGCGGCGGCGAGGGCATCGGCCGCCGCTTCGAGTGCGGCCTGCTGCTCGGGGGAGAGTTCGTCGAGCGCGGCGTTCACCGGGCCCGCCCACTCCGCGGCGATCGCCTGATGCTCGGCGATGCCCGATGGCGTGGGCTGGATGAGCGAGACCCGGCGATCGCGCTCGCTCTTCTCGCGGGTGACGAATCCGCGCCGCTCGAGCTCGCGCAGCCCCGAGCTGACGTTCGGCTGCTGGAGCCCGAGCGCTGCGGCGAGCTCTCCGACGGTGGAGGCGGGGGAGTCGATCACCTGCTTGAGCAGCGCGATCTCGGTGGTCGGCATGGGGCCGACCCCGGCGCGATCGGGCGCCTTGCGGTGGATCGTCCACGCGAGTTCACGGAGGGTGATGCTCACCTCGGTCAGGGGCGCGCGGCGGGAATTCACCATGATGGCTGAGCCTATCGCTCGGTGTTGCAGGACGGCCCGAGTGCGGCTCGGCACCCTCGCGCTGCGAGGATCCCTGAGCGCGTCGAACCCGCCGGAGGTCAGAGCGGCTTCGCCATCTCCTTCAGCACGTGCATGGTCGCCGCGACGTTGTCGAAGTCGGGCAGGTTGCCCATCTCCCACTCGCCGATGTTGCGCGAGGTCTCGACGATGAGCTTGCAGCGCTCGAAGCGACGCTCGGTGAACTCGACGAATGCGGCCTCGTAGTCGTCGTGCTTCGAGAGGACCTCGCCGAGCACGACGCCGTCCTCGATCGCCTGCGCCGCGCCCTGGCCGAGGTGCGGGGTGATCGCGTGCACCGCGTCGCCCATGAGGACGACCCGGCCCTTGTGCCACGGAGCGGGCGCGATGAGCGACTCCTCGGGCGCAGGACGATGTCGGCGGGGTCGTCGCTGAGGAACTCGTCGCGGAAACGGCCGGCGAGGCCGCCGAAGCCGTCGAGTTCCTTGCGCAGCGCCGAGGGGAGGTCTTCCGTGGCGGGGCGCTCGTCGCGCGCCATCGGCTTGTTGAAGAACATGTAGGCCAGATCCTTGCCGATCGGCACGAAGCCGGCCATGCCGCTCGGCCCATCCTGCAGGATGATCCGGTCGATCTCGGGCAGCAGAGGCATGTTCTGGCGGTACGCCGACTGGCCGATGTACTGCGGCCGCAGCTCGGCGTCGAGCACGTAGCGGCGAACCCTCGACGAGACGCCGTCGGCGCCGACCACGACATCGGCGGTGATCTGGTCGCCGTTGTCGAGCGTGACGAGCACGTCGTTCTCGCGCTCCTCGAGGTCGACGAACGAGGTCGAGTACTGAATGGTCACGCCGACTTCGTTCGCACGCTCGGTGAGGATCTCGTGCAGCTTCGGACGGGTCACGCCGTTCATCGGAGGCAGCGTGCTGCTTTCGATCGGGGTGCCGTGGATGTCGCGGAGGAAGTTGCCCTCGTAGTCGTACATCGCACCCCACGCCGCGGCCGCGTATCCCGCGTCCAGGCATGCCTGGGCGGCGCCGATGGCATCGAGGGCACGCAGCGCGTTGATGGGCTGGATGATGCCGACGCCGAACACGGACGCATGGGCGGATTCGTACCGCTCGACCACGTGAACGTCGTGGCCTTCCTGACGAAGCGCGATCGCTGCGGAGAGGCCGCCGATGCCGCCGCCGACGACGAGGACGTTTCGCTGGGTCATTGTTGCTCCTACACCTTTGTGGATTCTCACCTCGCGACGTCGCGGGCGCGGAGCCAGCTTATATCGGTAGATATATATATCGCAAGATATATGTGTGAGTCGATGTCGCGTGGCGCTCAGGTGCCGCCCGTCAGCGCGGCGTCGCCCCCCCGTCCGCCGGCACCGCCGTCACGCCGAGCGTGTCGTGAACGGCAGCACGAGCCGCGACGGGTGGGCTGCGTCGCGGTAGATCTTGTGGGTGACCGGCCGACCGACCGGCAGGTGGAACGCGTCCGGCGGCAGCAGCGAGTTGTGCTCGTCGACGAGCGGCTCGTCGTTCGACAGCTCGGCGACGAGGCGGTGGCCCGGCAGGAACGTGTTGCGCGAACGGGTAGAGGCGCAGCACGTACTCCTCGATCTTCCCCGGCTCCACCGGCACGGCGCGGGTGTGCGGGTGGTACGGGTTGCCCTCGGTCGTGCGGTCGTCGAGTTCGCGGTGCGAGGCCTTGAGGTAGCCGGTCGTGATCAGCTGGCGCTTGCCGTTCGGGGCGGCATCCCACAGGCGCAGGATGAAGTTCGTGTCGGGCTGGTCGATCTCGGCGAAGATGTGCGCGGCGCCGGTGCCGATCATCTCGGTCGGCTCCTCGAACGGCGCCGTGCTCCAGCTGAGGATCTCGACCTTGTCGGTGACCGTCAGCGGCGCCTGGTAGAAGCCGTCGGGGGCGGCGTACTCGGCGCCCATCGGCTCGGGCTCGGACGACAGCTTGTGGCGCGGGCGCAGGTACAGCGCCGTGTACTCGATGTCCTTCGGCGGCCACTGGTCGGCCGTCGACGACCTCGCGCGAGCCCTCGACGAAGACGCTGACGGCCGGCTCGTCCATGACGCCGTTGTCGATGCCCTTGATCCAGTGGTCGTACCAGCGGAACATCTTGTCGTGCTCCTCGATGAAGGGGCGCGACTGCATCGGCGGATACGGGCCGATGTCGAGCTTCTTCGGGCCCTTCAGCGCGTTGAACAGCTCGATCGTGCCGTCGAGCGTCCAGCCGCGGCCCTGGTCGAGCTGCAGCCAGACCGGGATGTCGATGTTCGGGGCGAGCGTGATCGGGGTTGCGCTCCTCGTACCACTCGCCGTCGAGCTCGTTCATCACGATGTCGAACCAGGCCTCGTGGTTCTTGGGGTAGTTGCAGCACGTGGACGAGGTTCGGCCAGGCCGCGACGTCCGGGTCCTGCAGGCGCTCGGCGACGCGCTGCTTCGATCTCCTCGGGCGAGTACTTCTCGATCATGCGGGACTTCACGCGGTCGGTGAACGCCCAGCCGGAGTCGCCGCCGCGGCCCTCGCGGGCGGCGCGCGGCATGAACCACATGACGCCGCCGTGATAGGTGGTCTCGTAGAAGTCGTAGTGGCCGCCGGAGACGAAGATCGCCTTCAGGTGCGGCGGGCGCTCGGCGGCGGCGAGCACCTGCATCGAGCCGAAGTACGAGATGCCGATCATGCCGACGTTGCCGTCGCACCACGGCTGCGCGGCGACCCATTCGATGAAGTCGTACGCGTCCTGGCCGAGCGAGACGCCCCCGGCGTTGTAGTTGCCGATGTGCTCGCCCTCGGATGCTCCGAGCCGCGCACGTCGCCGATCACGTGGACGTAGTCCTCGTTGACCACGCGGGCGATGTCGCCCGCCTCGATGCAGCCGTCCCACATCGGGCTGGGGCGCCGCTGCGGCGGCATCGTCAGCGCGAGCGCCTGCAGCTCCTTGCCGTACGGGCTCAGCGCGACGAGCGCGGGCCGCGGCTTGTCCTCGACGCCCCGGTAGGCGTCGGCGACGAGCTCACGCCGTCACGCATCGGGATCCGGAGGTCCTTGTGGACGGCGATGGTCTGCCGCGGCCGGCATTGATCGTCGGCGAACCTCAGCCATGGGCGTCGCGCTGCGTGCGGTAGCCGTGCATCGTGGTGAAGAACGGCGACGGCTCCAGGGTGGGGTCGCCCGTGTAGCCGCAGTTCCTCGGCGACCGGCTCGAACGGCGAGTAGGGCGAGTCGGTCTCCTGGAGGCCATCGCCCAGGCACCGCTGCGCCGCGTTGCGGATGCGGCCTCGATGTCGAGGCTCTCCTGGAGCGCCGCATGCGCCTGCGTCGCGGTCGAGCTCGACGCCGTCGGCGTCGCCGTCGGCGCGGCGGTAGGCGTGCCCGAGGTACATCTGCTCGGCCGGATCTCGTCGCGCAGGTACTCAGGCTCGAGCGGTATGCGACCGGATCGTCGTAGCCGGGGAAGCCGTTCGCGGCGCCGTGCATCTGGACGGCGTCGCCGACGAACACGTCGTTCTGGCCGTCCACGACGTACGCGACGGCCCCGGCGCGTGTGGCCCGGGATCGCGTGGACGGAGACGGTGACATCGCCGCCGAGGGAGATCGTCTCGCCACCGCGTGAGCAGCATGGTCGGTTCGATCTCCCCGGAGATGGCCGCCTCGGTCGCCGCGACCTGCTTCGCCTCGCCCTCGGGATCGCGCAGGTACTGCCCGCGCCCGTCCAGGTACTCCTCCACGTGCGCGCGGCGGGACCGCAGCAGTGGCGCGTCGGCCTCGTGGATGACCACCTGAGCCCGCCGGCCGGTGAGCTCCCACAGGGCGTGCGCGCCGCCCACGTGATCGATGTGCCCGTGGGTGAGCAGGATCCAGCGCACGTCCTCGATGCGGCGGCCGATCGCCTCCAGCGCCGGGACGATGCCCTCGGCGGGCGACGAGGCGATCCCGGTGTCGACGATCGCCGGCTCGGGGGCATCGATGAAGTAGCTGTAGAGCCCGAACCGGCCCCACGGCGAGGACAGGGTGTGGATCGGCACGGGTCATGCGCCCCTGAGGAAGTCGCCGTCGTCTCGGAGAACGCCCGGTGGTACTCCGGCATCCACGAGAAGTGCTGGACGAATCCGTGCCCGGCGCCCGCGTAGCGGCTGACGGTCGTGGCGACGCCGGCCTCCTCGAGTCGCTCGCCGTACAGCTCGGCCTCGTCACGCAGCGGGTCGTACTCGGCGGTGATGATGAGGGCGGGCGGGAGCCCGGTGAGATCGGCGCGCTTGATCGGCGAGACGCGCGGGTCGGCCGGGTCGGCGCCGATCTCACGTAGAACTCGTTGTACGGCTTCAGGTCGGCGGTCTGGAGGCCGTAGCCCACGGCGTTCTCGCGCAGGGACGGATAGCGATCGACGTCGAAGTCGAGGTCGAGCGACGGGGTGTAGAGAACCTGGTGGGTGATGACGTCGAGCCCGTCGTCGTGGGCCAGGGCCGCGACGGCCGCCACGAACCCGCCGCCGGAGCTGTCGCCGGCCACGGCCAGGGTCTTGTGGTCCCAGGCGAGGCCGTCACCGCTGCCCGCAAGCCAGCGCACGACGGCGTAGCAGTCGTCGAGGCCTGCCGGGAAGGCGTTCTCGGGGGCGAGCCGATAGCCCACGGAGACCACCTTGCACCCGGTCTCGTCGGCCAGTGACCGCGCGACGTGGTCGTGGGTGTCGAGGCTGCCGAGGAAGAACGCGCCGCCGTGCAGGTACACGATCAGCCCGTAGGCCTGCGCCTCGGCCGGCGTGTAGATCCGGACGGGCACGCCACCGGCCTCCGTGGGCACGACAGCGTCCTCCACGACTGACAGCGGCAGCCGCTCCTCCCCGGCGACGCCATCGCCTCGTCGGCGGCGCGCATCGCCACCGGATCGAGCCGGCCCTCGGTGGCGCGGGCAGGGTGGCGAGAACCCTTGCGATCTCCGGATGCAGTGGCATCGGCGTTCAGTCCTCCCGCGCCCATCGTCGCCGGCTTCTGGCCGGGGAAGACGTCGTTGATCTCGTCCTCGGTCCAGCCCTGACGGGAGATCCGCTGCAGCTCGTCGGTGACCGGCTTGCGGTCGGCGTGGTAGCGCGCGAGCGCCTCGGAGACCGAGTCCGCGTCACGCAACGCGTCGGCCAGCGCTCCGACGTCCATGATCGCCGAGTTCGCGCCCTGGCCCTGGTGGTGGAGCATGGCGTGGGCGGCGTCGCCGACGAGGACGACGCAGTCCGAGTGCCACGTGTCGACAGGGTCGATGTCGTAGACCGCCCGGACGTTCACCTCCCCCATGTCCAGCCCGCGTGTCATCTCGACGATCCGCTCGTCGAAGCCCTCCACCGTGGCGAGGATGTCGTCCTTCGTCACGGTCGGCGTCCAGGCGCCGTCCGGATTCAGGGCGGTGATGTCGAACGACATCTGGTCCCGGTGACGCAGCGGCAGCAGGTAGACCTTGGTGCCGTGGCCGACGTACATCCGGAGGTTGTCGTCGGTGACCATCCCCTGCGTGGCGTCGAGTGGGATGACGGTGCGGTAGGCGTGCTCGCCCGCGAAGACCGGGTCCTTGTCGCTGAAGAGCTGCTTGCGGACGACGGACTTGATGCCGTCGGCGCCGATCACCAGGTCCGCGTCGATCGTCGTGCCGTTGGTGAAGGTGACGGTGGCGTGGTCCCGCGGTCGCTCACGCTCGCGGCCGTGTGGCCGAGCTCCACCATGTCGGGGGGCAGCGTGCCGAGCAGGGCGTTGATGAAGTCGCCGCGGTGGATCAGGTGCGTCGTCGTCCCGTAGGTGTCGATCTCCGGCCAGGGCTCGCGCATGATCGGGTCGCCCGTGGCGCTGAGGATCTCGAAGTAGTCGCTCGGCGAGCTCACCTCCCGCGAGCGCATCGAAGATCCCCCACTGCGAGAACCGATCCATGGTGGAAGGACGGAGGCCGATGCCGGCGCCGACCTCCAGGATCTGCCGGCCTGCTCGTAGATCCTGACGTTGCAGCCGAGCCGGCCGAGCGCCCTGCCGGCAGCCGCTCCGGCGTATCCCGCGCCGATGATCGCGACGTCTCTTGAGGTCCTCGAGATCTTCTCGAGAAGCGCGCATCGCCCGTCATTGCGGTCAGCCCTCATGGTCAGGAAGTCGGCGGGGTTCTCGACGAAGAGCGCTGTGATCGTCGCGTCGTCGATGCCGGAGTCGTGCAGATCCGGGATGAGATCCTCGAAGATGTAGTTCACGGTGTGGCCCTTCACGCCGGGCCAGCCGAGCGGGCTGCAGTTGGCGTCGGCCGACAGCAGGACGCGATCCAGGTACCCCTGCCCGATGACCCGGAGGAAGTGCTCGAGCCGCTCCCTGCGGGGGCGTGCCCAGAACGGCGGGTCCTCGAGCTCGGTGTCGTAGCCCCAGGTGTCGAAGCCCAGGCGGCCGCCCTGGTCGGCGATCCATGTGTCACGCACCTTGCCCGCGCTGACGCTGTCGTCGACGTGCCCGAACAGCACGCGGTCGAGCGGGAGCCCCTCCTCGTGGAAGATCGCGATCGCGGTCTCGGCGTCGAACGCCAGGTGGGTCATGATCGGGACGCCGGTCGTGACCGCGGCCCTGGCTGCGGCGCGGTAGATGCGCTTGTCGAGGTCGGTCATGCGGCCTCCGCGGCTCACGCCGACCTTGATGACGCCTGCCCGGGAGCCGGTGTCGCCGATGCCCACGGTGATCTCGTGGATGAACTGCCGTGTCATGTACTCCACGCTCGCCCGCGCGAAGAACGGCAGCGCGCTGTCGCCCCCGACGAAACCGGTGCAGGCGACGATGTGTACGCCGGTCTTGGCCGACAGCGACTTGAAGTAGTCGACGTCCCGGCCGTTGCAGATACCGGTCACGTCGACGAACGTGCCGCCCCCGTACCGGTGGAACTCGCGGAGCTTCGGGACGGTCTCCTCGTAGCGCTGCTCGGGGCTCTTCCACCACTTGGTGTCGAGCTCGCAGCCGGGCATGCCGTAGCCGATGTGCTCGTGGACGGCCACGAACCCGAGCTCCTCGGCGGGGATCGGGCCCAGGACGGTGTTCACCTTCGACACGAGAGTCACCTCATACTTCTACGCGTCCGCTCAGCCACCGACAGCAGTTCGCGCGGGTTGTCCACGAGGACCCGCCGGACGTCCTCGTCGCTGAGCCCCAGCCTCGTGAGGGAGGGGGCGAACGTGGACAGGATGTGGCCGTACGGCAGCTCGTGATCGGCATGCCCCTTGGCCACGCCGATCGCGTTGCTCGAGAGCAGGATGCGGTTCCCGTGGCCCGCCTCGACCAGCTCGACGACCAGGGCTGCCCGCTCACGGTCGCTGACGTGTGCGTCGTCGTCGTCGAGGCCGACGTGGTCCAACCCCACGAACGCGCCGCGCCGCGCCACCGCCAGCGGCGCCCCGGCGCTGACGGCGTCCTTGCGGTCGAGCCCGCCGACGACGACGCGGCCGGCCGGCAGCTGCTCGTCCAGGACGATCTCGAGGTCGCGCATGGCGTCGGCGCCGTAGCGGATGGAGACGGGGACCCCTGTGGCCAGGGCCGCTCGGGCAGCGCCCCGGAACAAGCTCTCCTCGGTGGCCGTCATCCCGGCGCGCTCGGCTGCCGTGGCCACGAGTCCCGCAGGGCCCCGCCGCTCGACCCGGGGGACCACCATGCCCTCGGTGACCTCCTTGGCGAAGAGATCGGCGAACCTGTCGGCAGGCCAGGGCATCGGCGGATTCGTCTGCGGCGTCAGGAAGTAGCCGCCGAGCATCTCCTCCGGGCCCATCCCCGTGGACGCGACGATGTGCACGCCGGTCGAGCGCGAGAGGGCCTCGTACAGCCGCACGTCTCGACCGTGGAACATCCCGGTGCTGTCGACGATCGTCCCGCCGCCCTGCGTGCGGAACTCGACCAACTTGCCCGCCAGGCTCTCGAAGACCGCGGCGCGGTCGATGGCCACGTCGAACGCGTGCTCAGCCCCCGGCATCACCGACAGCAGCGCCTCGTGGACCGAGACGACGCCGAGCCGGTCGGCTCGAACGGGACCGAGAACGGTGTTGACCGTACTGCGATCGGCCATCGTTGCGTCAGCCATTGGGCACTGCCTTCCTTGGTCCGCCTCGTTGCGTGTCGTGCGTCTAGACAATGTATCCAGTCACATTACAGACTGTCAAGTGAATCTTCGCGTCGGTGGCGTAGTGTCTCGTGCATGGCAACCCTCCGAGACCGTCAGAAGCAGCAGACCCGCGAGCTCCTGCAGGGCGCGGCGCTCGAGCTCTTCGAGGCCAAGGGCTACGCGGCGACGACGATCGACGAGATCGCGGTGGCCGCCACCACGACTCGCGCGACCTTCTACCTGCACTTCGCATCGAAGGCCGACCTCATGAAGTCGCTCATCGCGCGCGCCGACGTCATCCTCACCGAGGTCGACGACCCGCCCCTGTCCGATGTCGTGGCCTCGGGTCGCCGCGAACTCATCGAGCAGTACCTCAGCCGCAAGTTCGACCAGTGGGCCGTCATCCGGCCCTACGTGGTGACCGCGAACCAGGCCGCGCCGAGCGAACCCGACGTGGCCGAGGTGCTGGAGAGCTGGTTCGACCACACCGCCGATGCCATGCACGAGGGGCTCAACCGCGTCGACCGGTTCGAGGCCGACACCCGGCACATCCGCTGCGTGCTGGCGTTCGGTGAGCTCGAATACCTCTCACGGCGATGGTTCCAGCTCGGCTGGTTCGTGCCGCGCGACGTCTGCCTGCGCGTGCTGACCGACTCCTGGTGCACGCTGCTCGTCGGCGAGTGAGCTGCGTGGGTCGGCGAGCAGCCGAGTCCATGCGGTGGTGAGCGCGTCCAGCGCGGCCTCGCGCTCGAGACGACCCCGGCCGCCGGCACGGAGGTAACGCCTCGACAGGGTCTCGACGAGCCGAATGCGACCGTGCAGCGGATCTCGCGGGTCGCGGGGTCGAATCGGTCGGCGGTATCCAGGACCCGCCCGCATGGCGGCGATCGCGTGGTCGTGGCCGCGATCGACGATCGAGGAGATTCCGGGCTCGGCATCCGACTGCGCGATCATCGCCAGGTACGGACGAAAGTCGGCCCACTGCTCGAGCTTGCGTTCGAGCCATGAGCGGATCACCGCCGGATCGCTCGATCGGGCGACCTCCTCAAGTGGCGCATGCTCCCCGGTGTCGAAGAGCTCCTCGACGCCCGACACGAGCTGCTCAAGCAACTCGGCCTTCGACGAGAAGTGCAGGTAGAGCGTCGCCCTCGTCATGCCTGCGCCGGAGGCGATGTCGTCGATCGTGGTCGCCGCGTATCCCTTGGCCTCGAACAGGTCGCGTGCAGTGGCGAGCAGCAGCTCGTGGGTCAGGCGCTTCCTCGCTGCGCGAATCATGCTCATCAACCCTCCCTGAAGCCGTCACCGGCCCCTGCCACGAGGGCAGAGGCCGGTGAAGCGACATCTGCTACCCGTCAGTTCGCTCCCCAGAGCTCGAGGAATCCGGCCTGGTAGTCGGCGTCGCCGAACCACTCACCGGATGCCTCGGCCTCGGGTGTCAGCGTGAGGTCGGCGATGTTTGACTCGTTGAATGCACGACGGAACGGGAATCGAGGTTCTGAACGGCTTCCTGCCCGGCATTCAGGCGCGCGGCCGCGTCGGCCAGGTACCAGCCCAGCGCGGCCTTGTTGTAGGTGATGGCGGACTCGACGAGGCCGCCGGCCTCCATGTCCTGCAGAGTGGACAGGAATCCGTCGACGCTCGCGACCGTCACGTCATCGCGGGCCGCGGACTGGATGCCCTGGGTCACGGCCGGCAGGAACTGGTCGAACTGCGCCTGCATGTACGTGATGTCGGGGTTCGCCACCAACGACGAGCTGACCAGGCTCGGCAGTCGGTCGAGCTGGCCCGAGTTGATCTCGATGACCTCGATGACGCAGTCCGCGCAGCCCTCCTCGTAGGTCGCGAGGATGCCCGCGTCGGCCCACAGGGTCGTGGCCGGGGTGTCGGTCAGCTTGATGACGAGCACGTTCGCCTTGGCGTCGGAGTCGGCGATGACCCAGTTGGTGGACCAGTTCTGCAGCAGCACCTGGTTCTCGGTGACGTAGGCGACCTTCGTCGGGTCGCCGTCGCCTGCCGGGGCGGTCAGGCCCTGCACCCAGGGGATTCCCGCGGCCTCGAGGTCGGTGAAGGCCGAAGGCGCGAACTCCGGCGTGATGCCTGCGGTGACGACGGCCCCCGCGTCGGCACCGATCGCCTGTGCGACGCAGCTCGAGATGTCGGCCGGGTTGGCCTTGCCGTCGCAGACCTGCACGGTCGCATCGAGGTTGCCGAGCGCATCGGTGAGGTGCTCGCCGATGACGTTCAGTACCGGGACCTGCAGAGTGGCCGGAATGTAGTAGACCGTCTTGCCGGCGAGTGCGCTGCCGTCGATTGCGGGACCGGGTGCCTCGAACTCGTCGACGGCGACGGATGCCGCGTCGACGACGTCGAATGCGGCCTGCGCCTCAGCGCTCAGTTCGGCAACGGGTTCGGTGGAACCGGCGCCGTCGGCGTCCGCGGGGCCGGAACAGCCGGCCAGGGTGATCATGCTCGCGGCGGCGATCACGACGCCGAGAGCTCGTAGTGACTTCGTCATTGGGGTGACTCCTTCTTGGTGATGTGGTGTTGGGGGATTGCAGGGGTGGTGCGGGTCGTGCGGGGTGGTGCGGGGCCGGACCCTCGTGCGAGTCAGCCTCTGACTCGACGTTGCAGCAGGTGCGACACGGTGACGGCGAGCACCAGGGCGACGCCGTAGAACACCTCGGTGACCCAGCCCGTGAGACCGAGGAGCTGGAGACCGAAGACGCCGGTGATCAGGAAGTACGCGCCGATGAACATGCCGATCGGGTTGAACCGGCCGGGAACCACTGCGACGGTGCCGAGGAACACGGCCGCGAAGGTGGGCAGCAGGTACGCGCCCGCCGATGCCGGGTTCAATCCGCCGTTGCCGATCGAGATGACGACTCCGGCGAGGCCCGCCAGCAGTGCGCTCGCGAGGTAGGCGCCGATGCGCACGCGGCTCACCGCGATGCCGGCGAGCGCGGCGACCGCGCGGTTGGAACCGACGAACGCCATGTGGCGGCCGATGGGAGTGGCGCCCATGATGTAGGCGACGATCGCGACGAGGATCACGCCGTACCAGAACAGGTGCGGCAGGCCGAGGAAGCGGCCGGTCGAGATGGCCGAGAGTGCAGGTTCGAGTCCGCTGACGGTCGTCTCGCCCGACAGCAGGAAGGCGAGCCCGCCCGCGACGCTCCACGTGCCGAGCGTCACGACGACGGAGTTGATGCCGAGCCCGACGATCAGGGCGGCGTTGATCGCTCCGAGGACGAGCGCGATGGCCACCGCGCCCACCACCGCGAGCCAGACCGGCCAGCCGTGGAGCACCGCCAACGAGGGACCGCGACCGCCGAGATGCTGAAGATGCCCGCGAACGACAGGTCGAACTCGCCGACCGCCATTGTGATGACGACGCCGAGGCCCAGGAAGACCACCGGGGTGATCTGGCTGAACACGGTGCGCATCGCGTTGATCGGGCTGACGTCACCGGGCACGAACGCCAGCAGCACGAGCAGCATGACGATCCACAGCAGCACGAGGGCGTAACGGGAGAGCAGGTCGATCGCGAGCCGTCGTCCCGGCGGTACCGGCTTCTTCTGGATCGCGTTGGTCGCGAGGTGTCGGGGCAGGGGTGGTGGTCGTGCTCATCGGTCGGATCCTTCGGAATCGTGGAAGATCGCGGAGAAGATGTCATCAGCGGTGAACGGCCGCACGAGTTCGTTCAACACCTTCCCCTCCTCGAGAATGAAAACTCGGTCGCAGACCGCGGCGAGGTCATCGACCTCGGAGCTGCAGAGCACGACCGCGGCGCCGTCTACTGCGGCCTGGCGGGTCGCTCGGAACACCGCCGATCGGGCGCCGACGTCGACCGCCTGGGTCGGGTCGTCGAGCACGAGCGCGGCGGGCCCGCCCAGCAGCCACTTGCCCATGAGGACCTTCTGCTGGTTGCCGCCCGAGAAGGTGGCGACGACGGCGTTACGGTTGGCCGGCGTGACCTCGAAGGCTTTGAGCACCGACTCGGTCTCGGCCTTCTGCCAGCCGAGGCCCGTGAACCAGGGCTTGCCGCGTCTGCGCAGGTGGGGAAGGGTGACGTTCTCGGTGACGGTCAGGTCGGTCGCCAGGCCCTGGCCGTGGCGATCCTGTGGGATGTAGGCGACTCCGGCTCGAAGCGCCTTCTTGACGCTCGCCGTCGCGAGCGGCAACTCGGTGCTGGTCGACCACCACGGTCCCGCTGCCGTGGCAGCGCCCGCGAGCAGCGGTGCCAGGCTCGAGAGGCCGGAGTCGACGCTGCCCGTGAACCCGACCACTTCGCCGCGCTTGACCGACGCGGACACCGTGCGGATTCGCCCGCCGCGGATCTCGCGGAGCTCGATGCCACCGTCGCGAAGCTCGGAGGGCATGGTCTCGGCGAAGTCGTCGAGCTCGCCGTACCGTCCGAGCACGAGCTTGGTCAGCGCCGCCTCGTCGAGGTCGGCCGTGCGCAGCCCCATCTCGACGACGCGGCCGTTGCGCAGCGCCGTGACGCGGTCGGCGATCTGCAGCACTTCCTTCAGGTTGTGGCTCACGATCACGACGCCCGTGCCCTGCGAGGTCAGCAGGTTGACCATGCCGTAGAAGTCGTCGAGTGCCTCGTGCGGGATGGCACGCGACGACTCGTCGAACACGACCACGCCGCTGCCGGGCTGGCGTTCCTGGAGCGCTCGCGCGATGGCCACGCCGACGCGCTCGCTCGGACGCAGGCTGCCGACCTTGGCCTCGGGCGAGATGTGGTTCAGGTTCAGGAAGTCGAGGGTCTCGCGAACCGCCTGGGTGTCCTTCGCCTTGTTGATCCAGCCGGTGAAGCGAGCGGTCGAGTGGCGGCCGACGCGCACGTTCTCGCGGACCGAGAGGTCGGGGATGAGCCCGAGGTCCTGGTGGACGAATGCGAGCCCCTCGTCGTGGAGCCGGCCCGGGTCGACGGGCGTGCCGATGCGCTCGCCATCGACGAAGACCTCGCCGCCGTGGTCGGCGCGGTAGACCCCGCTGATGAGCTTGATCAGCGTCGACTTGCCCGAGCCGTTCTGCCCGATCAGCGCGTGGACCTCTCCTGCCTGGACCTCCAGGTAGGCGTCCTTGAGCACCGTCACTCCGGCGAATGTCTTCGACAGGGCGCGCACTTCCAGCCGTGGTGCGGTCATCTCCGCAACACCTCCTCGTGTAGCAGCAGTCGGGCGCGTCATCGTCAACACGTCTCGGCCATGTTTAGCACTCACTAGACTCAATGTCTAGTGACATTGCGCAACGTCTGAACAACGTACGCTCGGTCAACCTTAGGTTTCGGAAGACCAGATATCGTGTGTGAAATCCTATGCGAGAAGACGGGAAATACCTACCGCGCTCGGACTGCTCGCGACAGCAGATTAGCTGAATTACCCGATCAGCGTTGCTAAAAGTCGGTTCGTGAGAAGTTCTGGATACCTCTCAAGTGTCCTGCACGATTCACCCGCGATCGCAGGAATGCGCGTTGATCGCGTGTGATTACTCGCGCGATTGCGGATCGTCTTGTGCAATGCGGGATGTCCAAGCCGCCTCGCCGACGATCCCACGCAGCGGTCGGCCGGTTAGTTCCCACCGCTGCGCAGACCGATGTGTTCGATCAGATCGGTTCGGCCATGACCTTGAGCACGTGATCGGTGGTCGCGACGTTGTCGAAGTCGGGGCGGCGTCCCATCTCCCACTCGCCGATGGCAACCGAAGTCTCGACGATGAGCTTGCAGCGTTCGAACCGGCGCTCGGCGTATGCCGAGAAGGCCGCTTCGAGGGTGTCGTGCTCGGTCAGCACCTCCGCCAGTACCACGGCATCCTCGATCGCCTGGGCAGCACCCTGGCCCAGGTGCGGCGTGATCGCGTGCACCGCGTCGCCGAGGAGCACGATGCGGCCACGGTGCCACGGCGCCGGGGCGATGAGGGACTCCTCAGGCCTCAAGACGACATCAGCCGCGTCGTCGATGTACGTGTCGCGCACCCGCGCGGTCAGCCCCCCGAATGGCGCAAGGTGCTCACGCAGCGCGGCTGCGCGGTTGGTGCCGTCGTCGCGGGGCGGACGCTCCATGTGGGAGTTGAAGAAGAGATAGGCCAGGTCCTGACCGATCGGGACGAATCCGGCCACGCCGTTCGGGCTCGGCTGGATGATGATGCGATCGATCTCGGGATCGCGCGGCATGTTGACACGATAGGCCGACTGCCCGATGTATCTCGGCTGGATGTCCGCGTCGAGCACGTGTCCACGCACCTTCGAGCGCACTCCGTCGGCGCCGACCACGATGTCGAACCGCTCGGTCGTTCCGTCGGTGAGCGTTGCGTTCACTCCGTCGGCGTCCTGCTCGAGCGAGGCGAAGGTCGTCGAGTAGCGGATCACGGCACCGACCTCGAGCGCACGGTCGGTCAGGATCTCGTGCAGCTTCAGCATGGTCAGCCCGTTCATGGGCGGCAGGTCGTAGCCCTCGATGACCGCGCCGGGGATGTGGTGGATGTAGTTGCCCTCGACGTCGTACATCTTGCCCCAGCCCGAGGCCGGATATCCTGCGGCGATGCACGCCCGCGCGCAACCGATCGCCTCGAGCGCACGGAGAGCGTTACTGGGCTGGATGATGCCCACCCCGTAGACCGACGAATGCACATCTTCCTGCCGTTCCACCACGGTCACGTCGAATTGCGCCATGCCGAGCGCTATCGCCGCCGAGAGACCGCCGATTCCACCGCCGACGACGAGGACTCTGCTTCGACCCATATCTGCCACCTACTTCGTTGTAAGGGATCGTCGTGCCCGGCGGGCGCGACGTATTCATCTCTCTGGAGAGAAGTCACTGATCGGGGTGCCGTTCCGGCGGTCGGCCTGCGCTGCTCAGATCGGTGCGGCGAGCGCCCGGTACGACTCGCCCTGCACTCGGGTGAACTCGGCTTCGGCACCTGGCATTCGCCTCGAGGGTGCCGAGGCGCGCGGAGTTCTCCACGACCATGCGACACCGCTCCCAGCGTCGGGCCTCGAACGCACTCAACGCGGCTCCGAGGCCGAGCCGCCTCAGCAAGCTCCTCGGCGAGCACGATCGCGTCCTCGATGCCGATGCCGGCCCCGGAAGCCAGGTGTGGAGTGGTCGCGTGCGCTGCGTCGCCGATGAGCACGACGCGGCCGCGATGCCATGGAAGGGGCAGCAGCAGGTTGTCCATCGGACGGTAGAGCACGAGCGAGTCCTCCCTTAGCGAGTCGCGTACTGCCCGCATCAGCGGATCCGCGATGGGCTGGAGGAGTGCGCGCAGTCGTGGCAGCAGCTCGGCATCCGGAATACGTTCGTTCGCCCCCCTGCGCTCGTTGACGAAGACGTACATCTGCTCCGGTGAGACCGGGTTGACGCCGACCTTGGCCTCGGCGCCGACCCACACCGTCGTTCGAATGACCTCGGACGGTCGAGGCACGACCGCCCGCCAGGCACCCTGCCCGCTGAAGTGGGGTTCCGGCGCCTCGGATTAGAGTAAGCGCCGGGTCGCGGAATACAGGCCGTCCGCCGCCACGACCAGGTCGTAGCGGCCGCTCGTGGCATCGGTGAAACCGACCTGGACCGCGTCGCCGGTGTCGTCGAGTTCGGCGATCGCGGTACCGAGACGCGCCCGGGCTCCCGCGGCGGTCATGGCATCCACCAGGATGCCGCCGAGGAGTGGGCGCATGATGGCGCCGTTTCCGGGAATGTCGGGCGCGACCAGCCGTGGCGTGGGCAGCTGCGCGATGAGCGCTCCGGTCGGGGTGCGGATGTCGGTGCCGTCGGCTCCGTATCCGGCCTCGAGGAACCGATCGAGGACGCCGACTGCGTTCAGCGCGCGCAGGCTCGCGGCCCCCAGGCTGATGCCGGCCCCGTCCATCGACCATTCGGGGCTCCGTTCGACGAGATCGACGGCGACCCCGGCTCGGGCGAGCATGATCGCGGCAGACAACCCCCGAGAAGCCGCCGCCGATGACCAGTGCTCGGTCCACTCCGCTGCGCCCGGTCATGCGTGCCCGCGCTCCCGCCACTGTGCCAGGTACGCCCGTCCGTAGTCGTTGCCGTTCGGCAACCGCAGGATGGTGTGGACGTGAAAGCGCGCGGGCAGCCTGTTGGTCAGCCAGACCCCGGCGTGGTGGTCGAGTTCGGCGAGAATGACCGGGCTGTGGATCCGGAAGTAGAACGGCTGGGATCCGTCGGTTGCCCCGTACCAGGAGAACCAGGTCTCATCAAGGTGCCTGTCGACATCCATCATGGTCGCCCGGCGTTGCGGTTCGATGAGCAGGAGCAGGAAATCCTCGGCGATCGCGCGGAGGAGTGTGCGCTGCCGGTCTGTGAGATCCGAGCGCGGATGCCTTCGTACGGTACGACCCGATTGTCGCGGAATGCGCCGGCGACGTGCCGTTCGTCGGCGGGGTGCAGTCGCCCCTCGGGCATGGCCGGGTCGAGCACCGAGTCGAAGATGATCGCCGATTCGCGCTGGGTCGCGGTCAGGCTCTCCGCCAGCTCGATGGCGATCTGTTCGCGGGCGTCGAAGAGCGCTGGCCGCTCGCCGTCGGACAGTGCCGGCTCTGCGCCGAGGAAGACGGGTGCCACGACGTGGCGTCCGCCGACGGCGACGAAGTTGAGCGCGACGTGGTGGCCGAACAGTTGCCACCCCCACGGGCCGTCGGCTGAGGGAGTGCCGTAGAGGGCGACCCAGTAGCTGCGTTCGTTCAGGATGGTCGGCAGGTCGACCAGCTCGCCGAGGAACCCGTTCAATGCCATGGCCTCGCGAACCCGTTCGAAGCCCTCGGCGCTGAGCGCCGCGCGGGGAGGTCCAGGATCGCGTCGACCTTCGTCGCTCAGGTCCTCGAGGCGCAGCCCGACGCGATGGATGGTGAACTCGGGGTTGCTCCACGCCCTCCACTCGGGGGCGTCGACCGGGTAGCAGTACAGCTCCCGCTCCTCGGGGCTCAGCAGGGTCAGCACATTCTTGCGGCGGCGGCCAGGCTCGGGCTACGGCCACGTCGCCGTCCGGCAGGGGGTACAGGCCGTCGCGGACGACTCCGTCTGAGGTGATTCCGACGAACGGCGCACGATACAGGTCGTCCCACGCCTCCAGAAGCTGCTGGAGGAAGGGGGCGGTGGAGCGATCCTCCGCGAAGTCCTGGTAGTTCATGCCGCGGTAGGCGGCGAGCATCGGGTCGTCGAGGTCGAAGGTGTTTCGCGTACCCGTCGGTCGGCAGCTCGACCGCATCCCGCGCCCGGTGACCCGGGCGGTCGAGAAGAACCCGTCGATGTCGTTTATCGTGTTCGGATGTCCAGCCGATGGCGACTGGATAGGCAGGTTGAAGAGGCGCTTGGCGTTGCCGGCGAACACTAGCTCACGATCGGCGTCGCTGATCTCGAGCTCGTTCTTGACGAATTCGACGCCCTGGCCCATCCAGCTGTAGAAGACGGGGAACGACGAGCCGAAGAGGTAGTGGTCGGCTCCGTTGATCTTGAGTGCCGCCTCGACCTGGGCCTTGCCCCACGAGTGCGGGTGCGTGAGGTCGAAGAAGATGTTCTCGTCGAGGTACTGCTTGATCTTCTCGCCGCCGGTGGGGTCGAGCCGCTGCATCGCCTCGGCCTTCGGGGGGCGTGCGGAGTCATCAGCTCGGTGTTCGCGAACCAGTTGCCGCCGAGCATGGTGTGGATGAAGCGCAGGCCGGGCATGCGGTCGAACATTCCGCTGAACAGTTCCCGCCCGACGGCCGTGGCCTGGTCGGTGATCCGACCGAATTCGCGACGCAGGTTCGTGTAGTCGAGCACAGACTTGTATTCGACGGGCAGCGGCGTGTGGTGCACGATCACGGGGATGTTGAGCTTCTCGATGACCTTGAGGTACGGCTCGAACACCGGGTCGTCGAGGTACAGCTGGCCGTAGTGGCAGGCGAGCTGCACGCCGACGCCCCGAGGTCGCCGACGGCGCGCTCGAGCTCGTACACGTTCTCCTTGCCGCCCCACGGCGGAACGCATGCGGTCGCGAACAGTCGACCCTCCGAATTCTTGACGATGTCAGCGGCGTTATCGTTGACCGCCTTGCAGGTGTCGAGGCCCAGCCACTCCTGCCACACGGGCACGCGCATGATGCCGTAATCGACGCCGGCTTCGTCCATCGCGGCCAGCTTCGATTCGACGGAGTAATCTCCTTCGACGTAGTTGAGGTTCTGGTAGCCCTTCGGCTTCTCCAGGACGAGCTGCTTCTTGCCGTTCTCCATCGTGATGACGCTGGCGATCTCGCCGAATCCGCGGGGTGCGCTGTCGAGGAAGCCGTTGAGGATCTTCTCGTTGGTGAAGAGGTCTTCGGGCAGGTGGTGGATGTTGATGTCGACGACGGTCATGAGGATCCTTTCCTGTGCGCTCGGGCGCGGTAGAGAGCGACCCGATGACTTCCTTGTCGTGCTGTGATGACCCGCGAGCGCATCCGGCGCTGCAAGATCATGTGCGATATCCTACGCGAAAAAAGATGTCTCCAGCGCGTGATGACCGGCTGGTCCGCAAATCGTCAAATATCTCCCGTTCAAGGCCAGAAAAACAGGAAATGGGATGCCGCCGCCGTGGCCATCCGTCAGGCATCGGCCCGCCGCATAGGCATAGCCGTCCACTCGCATTTGAAATCGTGTGCGATCCTGCGTACGATCACACGATTCAGGGAGGAATGCAAACATGGCCGGTCTTATCCAGCGCGACGTCGAGTACGCGCTCGATGATACTGTCATGCGCGGGCTGCTCGTCGCCCCCGAGGGCGCATTCGCACTTCCGACCGTGCTTCTCTTCCACGACGCCTTCGGGCTCGGCGACGACATGATCGCCATCGCACGACAGCTCGCCGAACACGGCTACACGGTCTTCGCCGCCGACGTGTGGGGCAACCGCACCACGCCCACGGACAGCCCGAGATCGGCCGCTCATCGGCTCGATGGTCGGCAACCGCCCCGAGTGGCTCGCCCGCATCGCCGCGGCCCACGCCACCGCGGCCGCCCAGCCCGAGGTCGACGCCGACAGCCTCGTGCTCCTCGGCTATTGCTTCGGCGGCTCCTCCGCACTCGAATTCGTCCGCACCGGCGGCCGCGTGCGGGGCTGATCGCCATCCACCCCGGGCTCGACATCATCGAGTCGACTGGTCGGCCGCCAACCCCGGCATCCACGCGCTCGTCTCGCTCGGCGCCGCCGATCCGATGGCGACCGCCGAGCAGCGCGCTGCAGCTCGAGCAGGCGCTGAACGGTGCCGACATCGACTGGGAGCTCGACCTCTACAGCCACACCGCCCACGCCTTCACGAGCCGCAAGGCGCAGTCCTCACCGAGGCCCGACGTCTTCGCCTACCACCCGCGCAACGCCGAGCGGGCCTGGAATGCGACGACCCGGTTCCTGGGCGAGCTGTTCCCCAGCCTCCGGCGCATAGCCGGATCAGACCACCGAGAGACAGAGGACATCATGCACGACATCGCCATCATCGGAGCGGGGCCCGGCGGCCTCGTGACCGCGCTGCGCCTGCACCAGCAGGGCATCCGCCCGACCATCTACGAGGCGGCACCCGAACTCCGGCCCCTCGGTGTCGGCGTCGACATCAAGGTGTACGGCGTCAAGGAGATCGAGGAACTCGGCCTGCTCGAGGAGTTCCGCGCGATGTCGGTCGACGCGGTCGACTCGATCTTCTTCAACCACTACGGCCAGGAGATCTACGCCGAGAAGTGCGGCGTGCACATGGGCTACCTGCACGAACAGCGCTTCGTGCACCGCGGCTCCCTGCAGATGCTCTTCTACCGCACCGTGCTCGAGCGCCTCGGCGAGGACGCCGTCAAGCTCGGCCACCGTGCGGTGTCCTACTGGCAGGACGACGAGGCGTGACCCTCGAGATCGTCCGCGAGGACGGCACCACCGAGCACGTGACGCACAGCGCCGTCATCGCCGTCGACGGAATCAAGTCCCCGACTCGCAAGCAGATGCACCCGGATGCCGCGGAGCCGGAGTACTCCGGCATCACCATGTACCGCGGCACGACGGTGTGGGACCCGATCCGCGACGGGCACACGATCCTGCACATCGGCGACCCGCGCATCTCGACGATGATCATCTACCCGATCGCCGACGACTTCGAAGGCACCGGCAAGCAGCTGATCAACTGGGTCGTCGAAGTCGAGGCCGAGGAGTCGATCGAGGACTGGAACCAGCTCGGCACCATCGACGACGTGATCCCGCTCTACGACACGGTCGACATCCCCTTCTTCGACGTGCAGCAGCTCATGCGCGACGCGCGCGAGGTCTACCTGTTCCCGCTGATCCGGCACGCCCCCCTCGACAACTGGGTCGACGGCCGCGTCGTGCTGCTCGGCGACGCCGCGCACGCGATGTACCCGCGCGGTGGCAACGGCGTGTGCCAGGCCATCGTCGACGCCCGAGTCGTCGCCGAGAAGCTCGCGGAGTTCGACGACCCGCACGAGGCGTTCGTCGCGTACGACCGCGAGCGTCGCGAGCCCGTCAACCGCATCGTCATGAACATGCGCGGCGAGGGCTACGAGGTCATCCGTCGCATGGTCGCCGAGCGCACCGACGGCAAGCCCTTCGACGACATCGAGCAGGTGCTGCCGCTCGCCGAGGCCGATGAGATCTTCAGCAGGTACCACGCGCTGGTCGGCCAGCCCCGGCCCGGCTTCGAGGCCGGCGAGGCGACCGGCTTCCGCACCTGGGACGAGGTGAAGGTCCGGTGAGCGCCGCGCCCGCCGAGGCCGCCGAAGCCGAGATCCTCGCGCTCGAACAGCGCCGGCAGCAGGCGCTGATCGCGACCGACCTCGAGACGCTCGACGAGATCTTCGAC
Organism: uncultured Actinomycetota bacterium; assembly: GCA_963836825.1. Taxonomy (GTDB): domain Bacteria; phylum Actinomycetota; class Actinomycetes; order Actinomycetales; family Microbacteriaceae; genus Agromyces. The sequence goes on along the minus strand of CAWILI010000030.1, from coordinate 193,445 downwards.
GAGTCGCTGATCCACATCCACGCCCCCGGGGTCGTGCACACGAAGCCGATGCTGCTCGAGCACGTCGCCACCCGGCAGACGTACCTCGAGATCACCCGCCTCGACCTGCAGGTGCGGCTCTTCGGCGACACCGCCGTCATGACCGGCGGCATCGTGAACCGCATGCGCGCCCCGCAGGGCGGCGAGCGCACGCTCGACGGCGTCGTGACCCAGGTCGTGCACCGCGGCGCCGACGGTCGGTGGCGGTTCGTCAGCTTCCAGATGACCCCGTACGGTGAACAGGTCTGGGGCAGGCTGCCCTCGGAGCAGGCAGCGGCCGAGCAAGGAGGAGAACGCATGAAGCTCGCGCGCTTCCACACCGGTGACGGCGATGTTCGCGTCGGACGCGTCGACGGCGACGAGGTCGTCGACCTCTCGGGCGTCGAGGGCGTCGGCACCTCGGTGCGCGAGATCCTTCCCGACCTCCCGAAGCTGAAGCACGCCATCGAGGCGGCCGACGGCACGAGGCATCCGCTCGCATCGGTCACGCTGCTCGCGCCGATCGACGACCCGCAGAAGTACCTCGGCATCGGCATGAACTACAAGGAGCATGCCGAAGAGGCGCGGCAGGCGGGCATCCCGACGCCGACGAGCCAGCTGTGGTTCAACAAGCAGGTCTCGTGCATCGACGGCCCGTTCGACGACGATCGTGAAGCCCGACGTCTCCGACGAGCTCGACTACGAGATCGAGCTGGCCGTCGTGATCGGGCAGCGCTGCAAGCACGTCGCCGCCGACGACGCGCGTTCGGTCATCGCGGGGTACATGGTCGCCAATGACGTGTCGGTGCGCGACTGGCTGGTGAAGCGCTCGCCGACCTTCACCCTCGGCAAGTCGTTCGACACCCACGGCCCGATCGGGCCCTGGCTGACCACCGACGACGAGATCGCCGACCCCCTCGCGCTGCAGATGCGCCTCACCGGTCAACGGCGAGGTGCGCCAGGACTGGCCGACCGACGACATGATCTACGACATCTACGAGCAGATCGCCTACCTCAGCACGGTGATGACGCTCATGCCCGGCGACATCCTCGCCACCGGAACCCCGGCGGGCATCGGCGCGCCGACGCGCAACTTCCTGAAGGTCGGCGACGTCGTGCGCGCCGAGATCGAGGGGCTCGGCGCGATCGAGAACCGCGTCGTCGCCGAGGGCTGAACGGATGTCGCGACGCGTCAGCATCTACCTGCCCGGGTTCGCCCACGCCAACCCGATTCCGGTCGCGAGCCGCATCGGGCCCCACCTCGTGTCGGGCGTGCTCACCGGGCGCGATCCGGCGACGGGGGAGATGCCGCCGACGCTCGACGCGCAGTGCGCGAACGTCTTCGCCCTCGTGCGTGCGCTCATGAACGCCGCGGGCGGCACGCCAGACGACATCATCAAGATGACGTTCTGGCTCGCCGAGTACCGCGACCGCGATGCCCTGAACCGGGAGTGGACCGCGATGTTCCCGGATGCCGCGACCCGGCCCGCGCGCCAGGTGATGGCCGCGCAGCTCGACGGCGGGTCGCTCGTGCAGTGCGACCTCTCGGCGATCCTCGAGGACGCACCGCGCCGGTGACGTCGGTCGGCGTCGCGCGATCGCTGGGCGGCGCCGACCGAACGCCGGGACGGAATCAGGCCGGCACGACGTCGAACACGGGAAGGCTGTCGAGGGCGCGACTGGAGTTGTTGAGTTTGCGCACCGGCTCGCCGACCGAGAACGACTTCACGCGGCGCTGCAGCGCGTCGATGACGGCGAATGCCTCGAGGCGCGCAAGACCTTGGCCGGCGCATCCGTGCACGCCGTATCCGAACGACAGGTGGTCGATGGGGTTCCGCTCGATGCGGAAGGTGTCGGGTTCGTCGTACTGGCGGGGGTCGCGGTTGCCGGCGGGAAGAGCACGCCGACCTGCGATCCGGCGGGAATCAGGGTTCCGTCGACCTCGACGTCGCGGGTCGTGCCACGCCCTTGCGTGTGCATGAGCGCCTCGTAGCGCAGCGTCTCGTTGAACGCCGCCGGGATGAGCGACGGGTCGTCGCGAACGAGCGCGAACTGGTCGGGGTTCGCCCCGAACGCGGCGATGGCGTTGCCGATCGCGCCGATCGTCGTGTCCATTCCGGCCGCGAGGTACTGGTGGATGATGTGTCCGCACAGCTCGGCGGGGATGTCGCCCCGGGCGCCGGCATCGAAGATCGCGCGTCCGATCGAACCCTCGGTGAGCTGCTCGGCCTGCATGCCGTGCGTCCACCCGTAGAGTTCACCGGCGAGGGGAAGACTCTCCATGGAGCGCTCGTTCAACGGCCCCAGCAGGTTGAACGCGGCGGCGCCCCAGTCGAGGATCTTCTCGCGGACCTCGCCTTGCACCCCGATGAGGTCGAGCACGATCTGCAGCGGCAGCTCGCGCGCCAGGTCGTGCACTCCGTCGAAGGAGCCTCGTTCGACGAGGTCGGCGACGAGCCGGTCGGCCTTCTCGTCGATCGTGACCTTCAGGCCGCGCAGGGCACGGGGCGTGAGGTTCTCGCTCAGCGCTGCTCGCAATGGCGTGTGCAGCGGCGGGTCGCTGGCGAGCGTCGTGCCGGTGAGGATCTCGTTCGTCTTCTCGTTGAAGGCGACCTTCGTCGAGCTGAACGTCTCCCAATCCCCGAGCACGTCGCGGATCTCCTTGTAGCGGGTGATGACCCACACGTCGTTCTGCTCGAGGTGGACCGCCGCCGCCTGCTCGCGCAGTTCGGTGAACAGCGGGTACGGGTCGCGAAGGTTCTCGTCGGACCAGAGGTCGATGACGGATGTCTGGAGCGTTGCGGGCATGGTCGGGCACCTCTCTGTAGCCACGGCCATCTAATGTGGGCTGCACGCCGTCGCGCAATCTCGCGTGCTGCATGGCGCGCATTCGCGCACGCGAATACTGCCGAGTCAGTCGGCGTGCCCGGCGCGAGCCGCAGCGGTGCCGCCGCGTCGAGAAGCACCTCGCGCAGCCATCCTCGGAAGTGCTCGTCCGACAGCCACGGATTCCAGACCATGTCGATGCCGAGCGGCTGCGCCGGGAAGGGGAACTCCACGATTCGCAGCTGCGCGAGCGACCGGAACTCGGTGCCCCCTGGAAGCGGTGCAGGCAGATACGCGGAGCAGCCGACAGCAGATGCGGAATGAGGAGATTGTCGGTGACGGTGTCGCGAATCGAGTACGGATGCCCCGCGGATCGAGCACCTCGTAGGGCTGCATCCTCGGGTTCAACCAATCGCTGAACGTGATGTGCGGCTGCGTCGAGAGCAGCGCCAGCGCATCGAGGGATGGATCGATCGAGGGCGAGGCCAGCACGACCCACCGGTCGTCGTACAGGCGCTCGCGCGGGTGCGGCGCGCTGAAGGACTCCGACAGCAGCACGACGTCGACTCCATCGTCGGTGAACACGGTCGGAGACCTCATGGTCGCGGTGTTCAGGCGAAGCACGATGTGCGGAGCGCGCTCCGCGAGCACGGTCATCAGCAGGGGCGCCAACACGAAGGCCGTGCTGGTGGTCATCGCGAGCGTGATCGTGCGCGCGTCGGTCGCGGGGTCGAACGGCTGCGGGCGAAGCGCGCGAGCAGACTGCTGCAGGGCGCGACGGACGGGCTCGACCAACTGCTCGGCGCGCGGGGTCAGGATCATGGTGCCGCCCTGCCGCACGAGCAGTTCGTCGCCGAGCAGGCGTCGCAACCGACGGAGGGTGTGACTCAGGGCCGGCTGGGACAGCCCGACCGCCGTCGCGGCATCCGTCACCGACCGGGTCTCGAGCAGTGCCAGCAGGGGCACGAGGAGATTCAGGTCGACGGACGCCAGCCGGACGAGCTCGGCATCGGTCGTCGACAGCGCGGAATCATCCATGACGTGGGGACCACTCGATGCGTACCGGGCCGAGCGGTGTGCCGGCCGGGTACTGGCCGCCGAAGAGGAACGTCCCCTCACCGGTCAGCGTCGCGTCGAGCGTGGTGACCGACGATCCGTCGTCGCCCTCGACGCTGTCCTGCAGCCGGAGGTCTGCGACAGAGCTGAATCGGTCGGGCCGGCCGCTCTCGCGCAGGCGCAGCACCGCTCCGACCTCGCCGAACCGCACCTCGGGGTCGCGGAACTCGAGCTGCATCATGCCCGAGTGGCCCGTGAGCCGAACGGCACCCGAGAACGCGAGCGCGACGCCGGGGCCGGGGCGCATCGTCGGCGCCCACGCGGGGAAACCAGAACCCCTCGTCGCGTCGTGACGCCGGCTCAGTGACGTCGACCGCGCCGTCGTCGAGCGACTCGATGTATGCCAAGAGGCTCGCCTTGATCGGCCACAGCATTCCGTTGGGCATGGGAGCTCCTCTGCTCGGTCTGCGCCCGTGCGTCACGCACCATGAGCGCCGTGCATGGTCACCATACATGCGCCGCGCTTGACGGCTGCGGGGCCCGCTCCTACAGTGGTATACATCTTGGATTATCACTAGACACAGTGTAAATCGCACTGCGGTCGAGTGACGTGGCAGAGCCGCCACAGGAGGCAAATGATGAACATCGTCCTGGCCGCCCCGCTGCGAGGGTCACGGTCTCTGCGAAGAGGTCGCGCCGAACCTGATGCATCTCGACGACGACGGCGAGCTCGTGCTCGACGTCGAAAGGGTGGACGACGCGGACCTCGAAGCGGCCAAGGCCGCAGTGCGCGTCTGCCCCGTCGCGGCCTTGCGCCTCCAGTGAGCGAGCGGATGCCCCGTCGCATCGTCGTGGTCGGCAACGGCATCGCCGGGCTGACCGCCGGAGATGCGCTGCGGTCGGCGGGTTTCGACGGCGAGCTGACGATCGTCGGAGACGAGCACCACGCTCCGTACAGTCGGCCGGCGCTCTCGAAGGCCGCACTGCTCGACGACGATGAGATCACGTCGCATCTCCTCCCCGAGCCCGATCACGGCGCAACCGAGATCCTCGGCGTCGGCACCACTGGCCTCGATGTCAGCCGCCGGGTCGTCGGCCTCAGCGACGGCTCGGATCTCGCCTACGACGCCCTCGTCATCGCGAGCGGATCTCGTGCCCGCCGTCTCGGCGTGAGGCCTGCCGGGCGCGACTCCGCCGAGATCACGCTGCGCGGCCTCGACGATGCGAAGGAACTGCGTCGGCGCGTCGCCGACAGGCCGCCCGTCGTCGTCATCGGCGGCGGCGCACTCGGCATGGAAGTGGCATCCGGATGCGCCGCGCTCGGCTGCGAGGTCACCCTCGTTTCTCGCCGGCCGCCCATGGTGACGCAACTCGGATCGTGCCTTTCGGAGATCTTCGTCGCAGCCGCGAAGGCAGCCGGCGTGGCGGTCCGCAGTTCTTCCACGATCTCGATGGCCGAGCGTGACGGGCGGGCGCGCGTTGCGCTCGACGACGGCACGGTCATCGAAGTCGGCCTCGTGATCAGTGCGATCGGCGACGTCCCGAACACGGAATGGCTCGCCACGAGCGGTCTGCTGACCGACGGAGACCTTCGTGTCGACACCCGCGGCCGCATTCGTCCCGACATCGTCGCCGCCGGCGATGTCGCGGCGTTCCCGACCGCATGGGGCGTGCGACGTGTGCCGCTCTGGACGAGCGCGATCGAGCAGGCCAAGGTCGCCGGGCCCGCGCTGCTGCGCGGGGATGAAGCGCCGAGCTGGCATTCCAGCCGTACTTCTGGACCGAGCAGTTCGGATTGTCCCTGAAGGCGTGCGGACACCTGCCCGTCGTCGGGCAGCCCGACCTCGTCGACGGCGACCCGCGCGAGGGCAGGGGGCTGATGACGTGGACGCACTCGGATGGCTCGGGTACCGCGGCCGCACTGAACTACCGCATCCCGGTGCCGAAGCTGCGGGCGCTCAGCCGTCAGGCCGGCTCCGCCGCGGCGGCCTGATCACCCGGGCGACCACCGGGCGACCCGCCTCAGTGCACGCCCAGGTAGTCCTCGAGCGTCGCCGGGTTGGCCTGCAGCAGCGGCTCGTGCACGGGCTCGGCGGGGAACTCGCTGGCCTCGAAGAACCACCGGCGCGATGCCGGCATGCCCCAGAGCTGCGCGCGGCGGGGGTCGGTGACGTCCCAGCGGATGGGCGGCGTCTCGAGGTCGATGAACTGGTAGTGCGTGTTGAACAGCTCGACGCGGTGCTGGTCGGGGTCGCGCAGGTAGAGGAACAGCGCGTTGCTGATGCCGTGACGGCCCGGGCCGCGGTCGATCTCGTCGCCGAATCCGAGCGCGCCCGCGACGTCGGCCGCGTGGATGAGCGATGCGCCGTCGGGCACCGCGTAGGCGAAGTGGTGCAGCCGCGGGCCGCGGCCGTTCGTGAAGACGAGGTCGTGGGTGTTGCCCTTGACCTCCATCCACGTTCCCCAGAGCTCGTCGGTGCCGTCCTTCGCGGTGTACTCCGACATGCGCATGCCGAGCCCCGTCCAGAAGTCGGTCGCGGCCTGCACGTCGTAGGTGACGACCTGGTAGTGGTCGATGCGCTGGGGGGCGCCGGCGACGAACTCGTTGTAGTCCTGCATCTTGCGGGGCACGACGTCCATCGACGAGGTGAGCTCGATGTGCGTGCCGACCGGGTCGCGGAACTGGAGCGTCGGGCCCTGGTGGTCGCGCTCGACGCGCCGGTACTCGACGTCGCCGGCCGCGAAGAACTTCTCGGCGGCGACGATGTCGTCGTCGGTGCGCACGCGCAGCCCGACGTGCATCGCCTTGGCTTCGGGGGCGAGTTCGAGCACGAGGCTGTGGTGCGCCGCCTCCTCGAGGCCGCGCAGGTAGACGGCGTCGTCGGTCTCCTCCGACACGACGAGGCCGATGACGTCGCGGTAGAAGTCGCGGCTGCGCTCGAGGTCGGTGACGGCCATCGTGACGTGGCTCGCCCGGGTGAGGGTGAACGCGGGGTTCGGGTTGGTGATCGGCAGCATCGTCGGCTCCAGTTCTGCGCTGTTCTGCGCACCAGACTGACAGCGGGATGTCCCGGTGGGAACTACCGTCTCGCTCTGCGAGCCATAGTCCATCGCTATAGCAGTGGCTGGCGATGGTAGTTTCGACGTATATGGAACTCCGCCAGCTGCGCTACTTCGCGGCCGTCGCCGAGGCCGGGTCGCTCACCGCGGCGGCCGCGCAGCTGCACATGTCGCAGCCCCCGCTGAGCGTGGCCATCGCGAAGCTCGAGGCCGACCTCGGTGTCGCGCTGCTGGTGCGAACCCCGCGCGGAGTCGAGACGACGAGTGCGGGCAGGTACCTGCTCGATGCGTCCTCGCGCGTCTTGGGCGACGTCGACGACATCGTGTCGGCGCTTCGGCGCTTCGGGTCGGGGGTCGCGGGGTCGATCACCATGGCCGCCGTGCCCGTGCTCATGTGGCACCGCATCCCTCGGCTGCTGCGCGCGCACGCGGCCGAGGCGCCCGAGGTCGAGGTGCGACTCGTCGACCCGCCGCCGTGGGCGGCGATCGACATGCTCCAGCATCGCACCGTCGACGTCGCGGCGATCATGGTGGCCGACGCGCGGCGATTCACGCAGCGCCATCGCGGCGTGCTCGACATCGTCGACTGGGGCGAGGTGCCCCTCGTGGCGGCGTTGCCGCCCGACGAGTCCGATGCGCCCGACCCCCTGCCGCTGCACCACTTCGACGGCAGGCACGTCGTGCTCCCGCGTCGCACGACCGCCGTGCCCAGCCTTCCCGAGGCCGTCGAAGACGCCTTCCGCCGTCACGGCGTCGCGCCCGCGTCGATCCGCACGGTCGAGACGATCCAATCCAGCATCCCGCTCATCGAGGCCGGCACCGCGCGCGCGATCCTCCCCGATCCCGACCGTGCGAGCCTGAACGCGGTTCGACATGACGGTGCGGCCGCTCGACCGGCCGCCGAAGCCCTTGCGCGCGCTCGTCCTGACCCGCGCCGGAGCATCGCGTGACGGGGCGATCGGGCGCCTGCTCGAGCGGATCGCGTCCGAGGGCTCGTCAGATCGTGTGCGATTGCCAATATGATCAGAGGACACAGCGAGGAGGCGAGTGTGGCCGAGAGCAAGACGAGCAAGGCCGAGCAGGCGTACGTGATCCTGAAGCAGCGCATCATGGACGGCACGTTCGGCCCGGGCCAGCGCCTCGTGATCGATCAGCTCGGGCGCGAGTACGGCATCAGCTCGGTGCCGTGGCGCGAGTCGCTGCGGCGCCTCGAGGCCGAGGGCTGGGTCGACATCATTCCCAACGCCGGGGCCGTCGTCACGTCGGTCGACGTGCACTCCTGGCACCGCACCATGAACCTGCTCGCGCGTCTCGAGGGGTATGCGACCGCGCTCTCCGCGCCCCGCCTCACTCCCGAGCAGCTGGCCGAGGCACGCCTGCTCAATCGCCAGATGGGCGAGGCGCTCGCGAACTTCGACCCGCAGAGCTTCGGCGACCTCAATCGCACGTTCCACGAACTCCTGTGCTCGCAGTCCGACGACCCGCGACTGAACGACCTCGTGCACGCCGAGTGGGCGCGCCTCGACCTGATCCGTCGCACCGCGTTCTGGTACGCGCCGGGGCGTGCGCTGGCCTCGCTCTCCGAGCACGACCAGATCCTCGACCTGATCGAGGGCGGCGCCGAGCCCGATCTCATCGAGACGTCGGTGCGTCGTCACGAGATCAACACCCTCGATGCGGTGGCCAAGCACGAGGCCGAGCGCGAAGCCGAGGCATCCGCTCGCCACTGACGCACGAGGCAGGCGCGAGCGGTTACGCACGAATCCGCGCGGTCGACGCGACATCCGTGCCTGCTCGCGCTCACCTTCCCGCGATCACACTTGAAATCGTGTGCGATTCTTCATACGATCGGAATGCCCGGGGAGACAGCCACCGGCGCAACGACGCGATGAAGCGGGGACCCGATGGGCACGAGCGATGCCGGAACGATCCACACCGACGTGCTGGTCGTGGGAAGCGGGCCGACCGGCGCGTCCATGGCCCTGCTCCTCGCCCGGCACGGGCTCGACGTTACGGTTGTCACGCGTGTCGGCTGGGTCTCGGATTCCCCACGTGCTCACATCACCAACCAGCGCACGATGGAGGTCATCCGGGCGGTCGGGCTCGAAGACGCGGTCACGGCACAGTCGCAGCCGCGCGAGCTCATGGCGAGCCAGGTGCTGTGCACCACGATCGCCGGCGAGGAGTTCGGCCGCACCTGGTCGTGGGGGAACGACCCCGCGCGCCAGGGAGAGTATCTGACGGCGAGTCCGGTCTCGGGCCTCGACATCCCGCAGGACCGCCTCGAACCGATCCTGCTCGGCGAGGCCGCACGCCTCGGCGCCCACGTGCGCTTCGACACGAAGTTCGAGCAGCTCGACCAGGACGACGACGGCGTGACCGTGGAGGTCATCGACCAGGCGACAGGACGCACCGACACGATCCGCGCGAAGTACGTCATCGGCGCCGACGGCGGCCAGAGCAGTGTCGCCGAGGCGATCGGCCTGCCGTTCATCGGGGACTCGGGGCTCGCCGGAGCGATGAACGTGCGCTTCACCGCCGATCTGTCCAGGCACGTGGCCCATCGTCCGGGTTCGTTGTACGAGGTCATTCAGCCGCAGCGTCCGGAGGCGCTCGCGATCGGCATGCTGCGCATGGTGAAGCCATGGCACGACTGGGTGGCGAGCTTCGTCTACCTGGGCGAGCGCAACTCGCGCCTCACCGAGCAGGAGGCCATCGACGAGCTGCGCCGGCTCATCGGCGATGACTCGGTCGACATCACGATCACCGGGCTCTTCCCGTGGCGCATCAACCACGTCGTCGCCGGCCACTACTCCGTCGGGCGGGTGTTCTGCGCGGGCGACGCCGTGCACCGGCATCCCCCGATGAACGGGCTCGGGGCCAACACCTGCATCCAGGACTCGTTCAACCTCGCGTGGAAGCTGGCGATGGTGGTGAAGGGGCAGGCAGGTGCCGGCCTCCTCCACTCCTATACAGCTGAGCGGCAGCCGGTGGGCAAGCAGGTCGTCGACCGTGCGATCGGCAGCTGGCACGCCCGCAGGGAACTGCTGCCGGCGATCGGGATCGATCCGGCGGCATCCCACGAGGTGCGGGAGGCGCAGTTCGCCGTGCTCGAGGAGGACTCGGATGAGGGGGAGTTCCGCCGCTCCGAACTCGCTCGCGTACTCGGACTGAACGCCTACACGTTCCACGCCAACGGCGTCGAGATGAACCAGCGCTACGAGTCGGGCGCCGTCATCGGCGACGGCCGGAAGTCCGGGTTCACCCGTGACCCCGAGCTGTACACCCAGCCGACGAGCGACCCGGGCGCCCGCCTGCCGCACGCCTGGGTCGGCGACCACGCGCACACGGTGTCGACACTCGACCTCGTCTCGCCCGAGCGCTTCACGCTGCTGGCCCGCAGCCGCGGAGGGGCGTGGCTGAAGGCGGCCGAGGTGGTCGCCGAAGAGCTCGGCATCGAGATCGCGGCGCTGCGCATCGACCTCGGCGGGGACGTGCAGGACCTCTACGGCGATTTCGCCCGCCGCAGTGAGATCGGAGAGCAGGGCTGCCTGCTGGTGCGGCCCGACCAGCACGTCGCCTGGCGCAGCACCGACGGCGTCGCCGACCCCATCGCCGAGCTGCGTCGGGTGCTCGGCCACGTGCTCGACCGCGCGGCGTAGGACGGGCCATGAAGACCATCGAGCTCGACGTCTTCATCGTCGGCGCGGGGCCGACGGGGCTCGCGTGCGCAGCCCTGCTCGCCCGCGACGGCGTCAAGGTCGCGGCGATCACGCGTTACCCCGGATTCGCGAACTCCCCGCGGGCGCACATCATCAACCAGCGCGCGATGGAGGTCTTCCGCGACCTCGGCATCGAGCACCGGGTGACGGCAGCCGCGATGCCCGCGAAGCTCATGAACCAGGTGATCTGGGCCGAGAGCTTCGCCGGCCCTGAGATCGCTCGCCGTCACGGTTGGGGCGGAGGTGCCGAGCGGATGTCGGACTACGCGGCGGCGAGCCCAACCGTGCCGACCAACATCCCGCAGCACATCCTCGAGCCGATCCTCAGTGAGGCGGCGCAGCAGCTCGGCGCCGAGGTGATCTTCAACCTCGAACTGGTGTCGATGCGGCAGGAGCCCGACCGGGTCGTGTCGACGTGCCGCGATCGCGTCACCGGTGAAGCGGTGCGGGTGATCTCGGACTACGCGGTCGGCGCCGACGGCGACAACAGCGCGGTGGTTCGCGAGCTCGGCTTCGAGGTCGAGGGGATGACCGGCCTCGGCCACATGCTCAACTACTGGGTCGAGGCCGACCTGGCGAAGTACACCGCGCACCGTCCCGGCGCGCTGTACCAGATCTTCCAACCGGGCGGCCGTGGCTTCACCGACAACGCGATGTTCGTCAACGTGCGGCCATGGGACGAGTGGGTGATGGCGCTGCCGTACGACCCCGCCGACGATGATCCCGACCGCAGCGACGAGGCCGCGACGCGGCTCGTTCGCGCCTACGTCGGCGATCCCGAACTGCCCGTTCGGCTGATCTCGACCTCGACGTGGACGATCAACCAGGTGCACGCCGAGATCATGCACCAGGGGCGCGTCGTCATCGCGGGCAACGCGGCGCACCGGCATCCGCCGGCGGGTGGACTCGGCGCGAACACGTGCGTGCAGGACGCCTTCAACCTGGCGTGGAAGCTTCGGATGCTGCAGCAGGGGCTGGCCGGCGACGGTGTGCTCGAGACCTACTCGCAGGAGCGTGCGCCCGTGGCCAGGCAGATCGTCGAGGGAGCGAACCGCTCGCTGGGCGCGCTCATGGCGATCCCTGCCGCGCTCGGCCTCGAGCCTGGCCAGTCGGTCGAGGAGGGCCGGGCGAACCTGCGTGAGCGCTTCGACGACACGGCGGCGGGCGCCGAGAAGCGCCGCCGGCTCGCCGATGCCCTGAAGCTGCAGGACTACAACTTCAATGCGCTCGGCGTCGAACTGGCCCACCGCTACGAGTCCGACGGCATCACCTCCGACGGCACGACGTTCGTGCCGCAGCGGGACCCCGACCTGTTCTACGAGCCCACCACGATTCCCGGCGCACCGCTGCCGCACGCGTGGGTCGAGCGCGGCGGCGCGCCGCTCTCGACGCTCGATCTCACGGGGCGGGGCCGATTCACGGTGCTCACCGGAATCGGGGGAGCGCGGTGGCGGGATGCCGCGGCCGACGTCGCCCGCGAGCGCTCGCTCCCGATCGACGTCGTCTCGATCGGTCCCGGCCAGGACGTCGAGGATCCGTACGGCGACTGGGCCGAACTGCGCGGGATCGACGACGACGGCTGCCTGCTCGTGCGTCCCGACCATCACATCGCCTTCCGCGCGCAGAACGCCGACGGCGATGTGCGTCATGCGTTGGGCGAAGCGCTCGATCGCGCCCTGGGTCTGCGCGTCCGGGTCGCATAGCCGAAACGGAATATTTCGCCGCAACCCCCTTGCGCCCCTTGGCCCGGGGTCTACGCTGGAACCGTCGCTGTGACCAGCGCAGGGGAAGGGGTGCACATGAGAGGCAAGGTCCTCTTCGTCGTGGGACTCGGTGTCGGCTACGTGCTCGGCACGCGTGCCGGACGTGAACGCTACGAGCAGATCAAGAAGGCAGCCGAGGGCGTGTGGAACACGCCCGCGGTGCAGCAGGGCGTCGGCACGGTCAAGGACTTCGCCGCGACCAGGGTCGGCGATCTCTCCGACACGGTGCTCGACGGCGTCAAGACGCTCATCGGCAACAGCGTCCGCGGATCGGGTGCCACGAAGTCCGACGTCGGCAACGCATCGAGGTCGGCGAAAGAGGGTGTCGCGAAGAGCGCTCGGGCCGCGAAGTCCGCCGTCGACACCGCGGCCGACGCGCTCGACGACGTGATCGACCAAGCCGCCGAGACTGCGGCCGGCGCGGCGAAACCCGCGTCGAAGCCCGCCACGAAGCGCAGCACGCCGCCCGGCTCGAAGCCCGCGGCATCCGACTCCTGAAACCCGAGGTGATCCGATGGCCGCACCGACGAACGACGAGCGCTCGCTCTTCACGCTGATCGGCGAACTGCCCGACACCGTCTCGAAGCTCGTTCGCGCCGAGATCGACCAGATCAAGGCCGAGCTCAGCTACAAGGCCAAGCACTTCGGCATCGGCGCAGGCCTCGCTGCGGGCGCCGCGGTCGTGGGAATCTTCCTGCTCTTCACCCTGATCGTCGCGGCGATCTTCGCGCTCGCGCTCGTGATGCCGGGCTGGGCGGCCGCGCTCACGGTGTCGGGCATCCTGCTGCTCATCATCGTCGTGCTGTTGTGGATCGCGTATGTCAACTTCAAGCACGGCGCCGAGCCGCTCGAATCGGTCGAGAGCATCAAGGCCGACCTCGACGCCCTGAAGGGAACCGGTGACTATGACCGCCGCTACTGACGCCACCGCCCCCCAGCCCACCCACCGCCCAAGGGGGGCAACGCCAAGGCGCGCGAGCGCAACCTCACCCGGGTGCAGGCACGCGTCGCCTCGCAGCAGGCGCGCGCCGAGTTCGCCGGCACGCTGAACGCCCTCGAAGACAAGCTCAACGTGCCCAAGCAGGTCGGCATCCGCGTCGACCGGGCGAAGACCCGCATGCGCGCAGTTCTACGACGAGCAGCCGGGTCCCGCGATCGCCGCGGCGGTCGGCGTCGTCGCCGCCGTCGGCGTCGTGCGTGTGGCTCATCGTGCGGGCGACCGTCAAGGATTGACCCCGGTTCCACCAGAGCGGATGTCCCGATGCCCACGTCTCGCACCGTCGAGGTCGCGGCGACCGCGGTCGACCGGGTCGCGGCGGCGGTGCGCTCCGACATCCTGAGCGGAGTGCTCGCCCCGGGCGAGCCCCTGCGCGAAGAGGCCGCGGCCGACCGCTTCGACGTCTCGCGGCACACCGTGCGGGCCGCGTTCCAGCGGCTCGTCAGCGAGCGGCTCGCCGTGGCCGAGGCCTACCGTGGCGTGCGGGTCGCGAGCTTCGGTCGCGACGAGGTGATCGCCCTGCAGCAGTTGCGCGCGGCGCTCGAGGTCGAGGCGGTGCGCATCGCGGGCGAGCGCTTCGGCGCCGAGTGGCCCGAGCACGCGCTCGCCCCCGCCCGCGCCGCACTCGCGCGCCTGGCCGACCTCGATCGCGCCGGTGACGGGCGCGACGACGACGGCGACGTCGACTGGCTCGAGGTCGAGCGGGTGCACGCCGACTTCCACCGGGCGCTGGTCGCGACATCCGACAGCCCGCGCATCATCGAGGCGCACGCCGCACTCGGCAGCGAACTGCTGCTGTTCCTGCTGCACGTGCGCCCGCACTACACGCTCGACACCCTCATCGAGGAGCATCGCGCCCTGCTCGACGAGCTGCCCACGCGCGGCGGCGACGCCGTGCGCGAGCATCTCGAGCACTCCACGAGGCTGCTCATCGACGCCTGACGCCAGCGCGCCGGGCCGCACGGAAGGAGCCGTCGATGACGACGGAACAGCACCCACGACGCCCGACGGCCGACGACGACGCCGACGCGACCACCGCCTTCGCGGAGCGCGTGTTCGCCGACGCCCTCGGCGCGTTCGAACTGCTCAGCATCTACCTCGGCGACCGGCTCGGCTGGTACCGCGCGCTCGCCGAAGCGGGGTCGCTCGATGCACCCGCGCTCGCCGAGCGCACGGGAACCCAGGAGCGCTACGCCCGCGAGTGGCTCGAGCAGCAGGCGGTGTACGGCATCCTCACCGTCGACGACGTCGACGCCGAGGCATCCGCCCGTCGGTTCGCCCTGCCGCCGGCGCACGCCGACGCGCTCGTGAACCCCGACTCGCTCGACTACGTCTCGCCCCTCGGTCGCTTCGTCGCCGCGGCCGGCGCGCAACTCGCGCCGCTGCTCGACGCGTACCGGTCGGGCGGCGGCGTCTCGTGGGCGCAGCTCGGCGACGAGGCGCGCTGGGCTCAGGGCGACATCAACCGGCCGTGGTTCCTGCACCGGCTCGGCGACGCGCTCGCGAGCGTGCCGTCGCTGCACGACGTGCTCTCGCGGCCGGGCGCGCGCATCGCCGACATCGGCATGGGGCACGGCTGGTCGTCGATCGCGCTCGCCAAGGCGTACCCGTCGGCGCGGGTCGAGGGCTTCGACGTCGACGCCGAGTCGGTCGCCGCCGCGCGACGCCACGCCGAGCAGGCGGGCGTCGGCGACCGGGTGCGGTTCCACCACGTCGCGGGCGAGGGACTGCCGCAGGAGGCCGTCTTCGACGCGGCGTTCGTGTTCGAGGCGCTGCACGACATGCCCTTCCCGGTCGAGGTGCTCACCTCGATCAGGCGGGCCGTGAAGCCCGACGGCGAGGTCGTGATCATGGACGAGGCGGTCGCCGAGGCCTTCGCCCCCGACGGCGACGACGTCGAGCGCGTCATGTACGGGTACAGCATCCTCATGTGCCTGCCCGACGGGCTCTCGACGCCCGGGTCGGTCGGCACGGGAACCGTGATGCGGCCGTCGACGCTCGACCGCTACGCGCGCGAGGCCGGGTTCTCGGGCAGCGAGATCCTGCCGATCGAGGGATTCGCCGCGTTCCGATTCACGCGGCTCACGCACTGAACGGATGACCCGCGCCGGCGTCGTGGCGTCGGCGGTTGTGGTGGTGCCGACCGCGGCGGAGGATGGCGCCATGGACGCGAAGAGGGAGCTGCGCGCACGCCAGGCGCCGCTGAAGGAGCGATACCGCGAGGATCCCGACGCGGCGGTGACGCCCGCCGAAGCACGAGGGTCGTTCGCGGATCCGGGCATCACGGCGACGGTCGAGGGGTGGGCGGGCCCGGTGCGGGCCGGGCTGCACCTCGCCACGGGTGGCGACGGCTCCGACGCGTGCTCGGCCGACCTGCTGCTCCAGGCGCTCCTGGCGTGCGCCGGCGTCACGCTCCGGTCGGTGGCCACGGCGATGGGACTCGAGATCCGCGCCGCCGAGCTGCGCGCCGAGGGCGTCTGGGACGCCCGCGGAACACTCGGCATGGATCGGACGGTGCCGGTCGGCGTGCTCGACGTCGTCGTCACGGCCGTGCTCGACACCGATGCCGACGATGCCGCACTCGCCCGGCTCGCCACCGGCGTCGAGCGGTTCTGCGTCGTCGGGCAGTCCCTGGCCGAGCCGCCCGAGTTCGAGATCGTGCGCGCCACGCGCTGACCGCGTCATCCGCTCGCGGGGTCGGCCACGCGACATCCGCCGGCTGGTGCCGGCTCAGGCCGTGAGCGACGCGTACCAGATGAGCAGCATCGTGACGAGGAACCCGACGGCGTAGTTGATGCCGAGGAATCGCTTCCAGCCGGCGTTCGCGCGCGCCGACTCGGCGTCGGTGATGCTCGCGAACGGCCACGCGGTGACGACGTAGGGCACCACGAGCACCGCCGCGAGCGGGCCGGGCCACGCGGTCGCGAGCATCAGCACGCCGGCGGCGAGCCACATGGCGATCGCGAACCGCACCGTGCGAGCCGCCCCGAGCACCGTGGCGATCGACGCGATGCCGCCCTCGCGGTCGGGCACGACGTCTTGCACGGCCCCGAACGCGTGGCTCGCGACACCCCACGCGAGGAACGCGGCGAGCAGCGCGAGCAGCTGCGGCGTGAACGCCGCGCCCGCGAGCACGAGCCCGTAGACCGCCGGGCTCACGAAGTGCACGCTCGAGGTGAGCGAGTCGAGGAACGGCACCTCCTTGAAGCGCAGCCCGGGCACCGAGTACGCGGCGACGGCGAAGAGGCTCACCGCGAGCACGGCCCACGACGCCGGGCCGCCGAGGGCGACGAGCACGACCACGAACGGGCAGGCACAGCGCGATCGCGGCGATGATCGTGAGGCGGTGCCGGCTCGGCACGAGCAGCGCGCCCTCGACGCCGCCCTTGCGCGGGTTCGCCGCGTCGGACGCATAGTCGAAGACGTCGTTGATGCCGTACATCGCGAGGTTGTACGGCACGAGGAAGAACAGGGTGCCCACCACGAGCGCGAGGTCGACCTCGCGGGTCGTGAGCAGGTAGGCGGCGGCGAACGGGTAGGCGGTGTTCACCCAGCTCAGCGGGCGTGACGCCGTGAGCAGGTCGGCGGCGACGCTGCGGCGCGTGTCAGTCTGCATCGAGCCCCCGGCTCGTCTCGGCGCCTCGGCGCCTCGCCGTGTCGGGCCTCCTGGCGATCAGGTTCCAGAGCCCGGCGAGCAGCAGGACGCCCGCGATCGGGTAGGCGAAGTCCTCGATGGGGGCGAGGCCGACGCGCGGACCCGAGAGGTGCGCGTCGGAGTAGGCGAACAGCCCGGTGGCGATCATGACCGTGTCGAACACGGCGGTGAGCACGACGAGCACGGCCGCGGTGATCAGCATCGCGGCGAGGTGACCGCGCGGGGCCAGGCGCCAGGTGAGCGCCGCGACCACGGCGGCGATGCCGACGAAGACGGCCGAGAGCATCAGGTAGGTCATCGGAACACCTCGCGCGGCTCGAGCGCCTTGCGAGCCGCGCGCGCCGACGCGCGGGAATCGACGATGCGCAGGGTGGCCGTGTAGAGCACGAGCGTGAGGTAGCAGAGGAAGGTCAGGAAGACGACCTCCTCGAGCGGCAGCTCGGGCGCGAGCACGATGCCCGTGCTCACCGGGTTCTCGGCGCGGAAGAAGATGCCGAGCGCGATGCCCGCGAGGTCCCAGGCGAGGAAGAACACGAGCCCCGCGACGAGCACGACCGCCGCGCGCAGCGGCGAGACGCCGGGTGCACGGAACACGAGCCGGAACCGCACGGTCGAGCAGCACCATGCACCCGATCGCCGCGAGCAGCAGGCCGAGGTAGACGACGCTCATGCGCTCACCCGTCTCGGCTCGTGCTCGGGCAGGGCGCCGGCGCTCGCATCGCCCCGCAGGGCCTTCGCCACGAGTTCGGCGCTGATGAGGCACATCGGCAGCCCGATGCCCGGCACGGTCGTCGCCCCGGCGAAGTACAGGCTCGCGCACCGTGCTCGACGCCGTGCGGCCGCGCAGGAACGCGCTCTGCCGCAGCACGTGGGCCGGGCCGAGCGCCGATCCGCGCCACGAGTTGAAGTCCGCGGCGAAGTCGCCGGGCCCGATGGTGCGGCGCACCACGACGCGGCGAGCGAGGTCGTGGATGCCCGTCCACTCGGCGATCTGCGCGATGGCGGCATCGGCGATGCGCTCGACCGCGTCGTCGCCGGCGCCGTCGATGCCGCCGCGGCCGATGGCCGGATCGGCCGGCACCGGCACGAGCACGAAGAGGTTCTCGTGGCCGGGTGGTGCGACCGTGGCGTCGGTGGCGCTCGGCTTGCAGACGTACATCGACGCCGGGTCGGGCACCGACGGGTGCGTCGCCGAAGATGCGGGCGAAGTTGTCGCCCCAGTCCTCGGTGAACAGCAGCGTGTGGTGCGGCAGCTCGGGCAGCTCGCCGCGGACGCCGAGCATGACGAGCACGGCGCCGGGTCCGGGGTCGGCGCGCCGCCACGAGGCATCGGATCGACTGCGCGACGCGGCCGGCAGCAGCTCGGTCTCGGTGTGGTGCAGGTCGGCCGTCGAGACGACGAGGTCGGCGTCGACCTCGTGACGTCGCGCCGTCGGCGTCGAGGTAGCGGATGCCCCGTGCGCGATCGTCGCGCACGATGATGTCGGTGACCCGGGCGCCCGTGACGAACCGTGCACCCGCCCGCTCGGCGAGGCGGGCGACGCTGTCGATCACCTCGCGGAATCCGCCCTGCGGGTACAGCACCCCGTCGTCGAGGTCGAAGTGGCTCATCAGGTGGTACAGGCTCGGCGCCGCGAACGGCGAGGTGCCGAGGAACACCGCCGGGTAGCCGAGCACCTGGCGCAGGCGGGGGTCGCGCACGTGGCCGGCGATGAAGCGATCGAGGCGCTGGAACAGCAGCCGGCCGAGTCGGCCGAGGCGGCGCAGCACCGGCCGCGTGAGCAGCGTCGACGGCGTCGAGAAGTCGTTGTAGAGGAAGTGGTCGAGCGCGAGCCGCGCGGTCTCGTCGGCCGAGTCGAGGTAGCGCTCGAGCGCGTGCCCGGCGCCGGGTTCGATCGACTCGAACAGGGCGACGGCGGCGGCCCGCTCGGCCGGCACGTCGACCGGGTCGGGGTGCAGCTCGAAGTAGACGCGGTAGCCCGGATCGAGCCGGACCAGGTCGAGCTGCTCGGCCGAGCTCGTGCCCATCAGGCGGTAGAAGTGCTCGAACACCTCGGGCATGAGGTACCACGACGGGCCCGTGTCGAACCGGAAGCCCGAGGCATCCCATCGCCCGGCGCGCCCGCCGACCGTCGGCGTGCGCCTCGTAGACGGTCACCTCGTGACCGTCGCGGCTGAGCAGCGCGGCGGTCGCCAGCCCGGCGATGCCCGCTCCGATCACGGCGACGCGACTCATGCGGTCGCCTCCCGCCCGCGGAGCGGTGGCCGCGCGCACGAGCAGGGTGAGCTTGCGGCCGGCCGGCACCCGCACCCGCGTCGTGAGCAGCGCGCTCGCCGGGGTGCGGCGCAGTCGCGCCGCGAGGCTCGTGAACAGGGCGTGGGCGGCGGCGACGGCGCGACGGCAGCTGCCGGGCAGCTCGGGGATGACGGCCCCGGCGATCGCGAGGTCGGCGTCGATGTCGTCGAGGATGCGCGCCTTGTCGGCCTCGTCGAACCGGGCCGGGATCGACGCCCGGGAAGTAGCGACGACCGAGGGTGTCGTAGTCTTCGGCGAGGTCGCGCAGGAAGTTGATCTTCTGGAAGGCCGCGCCGAGGTGGCGCGCGCCCGCGTTGCCATCGCGCGTCGCGCTCGGCATCGGCGGTCGAGCCCGAGCGTGAACACGCGCAGGCACATCAGGCCGACGACCTCGGCCGAGCCGTAGATGTACGTGCGCAGTTCCTCGGCGTCGAAGTCGACCGGGTCGAGGTCTCGGCGCATCGACGCGAAGAACGGGCGGGTGAGCTCGACGTCGATGCCCGTCGTGCGCGCGGTGCGGGCGAAGGCGTGCACCACGAGGTTCGAGCTGTACCCGCGCGCGATGGCGAGTTCGGTCTCGGCCTCGAGGGCGTCGAGCAGTTCGCGGCACGCGGCGGCGTCGAGCCCCGCCTCTTCGGCCGGGCCGTCGACGATCTCGTCGGCGATGCGCACGAGCGCGTAGACGTCGGCCACGTGCTGCCGCACCTCGCGCGAGCACAGGCGGCTCGCCAGCCCGAACGACGTCGAGTACTGCGAGATGACCTGCGCGGCGCCGCGGCGCGCGGCGAGGTCGTAGAGCGCCAGCCCGGTCTCGTGCGCGGTCATCGGTCGCGCTCCACGCACTCGCGCACGGTCGCCGCGAGCGCCTCGCGCAGCGGCGCCGGCAGGTCGCCGGTCGCGATCGCGCGCTTCGCCTCGTCGCATCGCTCGTCGATGAGCCGCTCGACGCGGGCCCGGGCGCCGGTCGACTCGATCGCCGTGCGAAGCCGCGCCGCCGCCGGCTCATCGAGGTCGGCGCGGCCGAAATGCGCTTCGACGCGCGACCAGTCGGCGTGCCCACGGGCGTAGGCGATGAGCAGCGTCAGCTTGCCCTCGCGCAGGTCGCCGAGCACCGACTTGCCGGTGCGCGAGGGGTGCCCGAAGACGCCGAGCACGTCGTCGCGCAGCTGGAACGCCACGCCGAGGTGCCGGCCGATCTCGCCGAGACGGGCGACCGTGTCGACGCTCGCTCCGCCGAGCAGCGCACCCGCCTGCAGCGGTGCGCTGAACGAGTACGACGCCGTCTTGCGCTCGATCATGTCGAGGATGTCACGCTCGTCGGGCGACGAGCCGGCGTGCCGCACGTCGGCGTGCTCGCCTGCCGCGGCGAGGAACACGCACTCGTCGACGATGTCGAGCAGCGGGATGCGCACGCCGGCAGGCGCCTCGAGGCCGGCGACGAGACGGTGCGCCGCGCTGATCAGCAGGTCGCCGGCGAGAATCGCGGATGCCTCGCCGTATGCGTTCGCACGTGCCGGCTCGAGCCCGCGCGACACGCCGTCGAGGGCGAACCGGCCGGCGACGTTCGGCATGCCGCGACGCACGAGGTCGTGGTCGATCACGTCGTCGTGGATGAGGAAGGCCGTGTGCAGCAGCTCGAACGCCGCGGCCAGGTGCGTCGACGAGCGGGTGTCGGCGCCGGCGAACGCGCGATGCGCGGCGAGCACGAGCGCGGGACGCACGCGCTTGCCCCCGGCCGCGGCGTCGCGAGCGGCCACCCAGAGTCGCCGGTAGTCGTCGCCGAGCGGCGCCGCACGGTCGACGCGCTCGCTGAAGAACCCATCGATCACGTCGTCGACCGACGCGTGGTCGTGCGCGACCGGCCGGTCGAGGGTCGCGCCGATCATGAGGCGATCGCCCCGCGTTCGTCGAGCGCGCCGCCGAGGAAGGGCAGCAGCCGCGCCTGCAGCACGAGCCACGGGCTGAAGGCCCAGGGCGCATGGGCGATCGCGGGTGCGAGCGCCGTGGGATCGACCCATGCGAAGTCCATGACCTCACCCGGGTGGGGGATCGGGGTCGAGATCGTCGTGTGCGCGGTGTAGACGGGGCACAGCTCGTTCTCGACGATGCCCGAGGCGTCGGTCGCCCGGTAGTGGAAGAACGGCAGCACGGGTTCGATGCCCGCGAGCTCGAGGCCGAGCTCGAACTCGCCGCGCCGTCGGATGGCGTGCACCAGCGTCTCGGCCGGAGCGGGGTGCCCGCAGAACGAGTTCGTCCACACACCGGGCCACGCCTGCTTCGCGAGTGCGCGCCGCGTCACGAGCAGCTCGCCGCGCTGGTTGAACACGTGACAGGAGAACGCGAGATGGCGGGCGGTGTCGGCGCCGTGGACGCTCGACTTGGGAGCCCGGCCGATCGGGCGGTCGTCGGCGTCGAGCAGGACGACCTCTTCGAACTGGGTGAGGGTCATGATCGCTCCAGGGGATTTTACTGAACTGGCTAGAAGCTAGCTTAGCGAGAAGTATGCCAAGTTGGCTAGAATCATTCCATGGCAGATGAGCGGGACGCGCGGCACGACATCGAAGCGGCGATGCACGACCCCCGCATCTCCGACCGCGATGAAGAGCTCGTGAGCCGCGAGGGCCTCGACGACGCCGACGTCGACCAGGTCGTGCGCGTCATGCAGAGCCTGCGCGGCTGGCACACCGCCGAGCGGAGCATGAGCGAGGCATCCAGCAAGTACATGAAGCTGAACGTCACCGACATGCGCGCGCTGCGGTTCCTCATCGCCGCGCGCAACCAGCAGGAGATCGCCACTCCCGGAGCGCTCGCCGAGTACCTCGGCATCTCGAGCGCGTCGACGACGAAGCTGCTCGACCGGCTCGAGCGCGGGGGGCACGTGGTTCGCGCTCCCCACCCGAGCGATCGTCGCGCCCTGGCCATCTCGGTCACCGACGCCACGCGGGTGGTCGCCCGCGAATCCGTCGGGCGCCTGCACGCGCGGCGCTTCGCGGTCGCCGCCGCACTCACCCCCGACGAGCGCGAGGTCGTCATCCGATTCCTCGACGCGCTCAGCGCGACCGCGTCAGATCACGACTGAAGCGGCTCCGCACGCTCCCACTCGGCGACCGGGCCGTCGACGACGACGAACAGCGGATGCGCGTCGGGCACCTCGATGCGCGCCCACTGCTCGGCCCGCTCGGGGCTGCGTGCCGCGAGCTTCGATCCGAGATGACGCCACTCGAGGTCGAGCTGCCCGGTCGTCACCTCGACCGACGCCGGCGCGCCGCGCCGGTGCACCTTCGCGCGGTCGAATCGGTAGCCGCGAGCCGTCGCCTCGTCGGCGACCCCCGCGAGGTATTCGCCGATGGTCGCCAGCGGGTCGGCCGTCGCCTGGAACCGCGCGAGCTGCGGATGTCGCGTGTACCCGCGGGTGGCGCCCTCGAGCACGGCCTGCGCGAGCAGCGCCTCGCGCCAGCACGCGATGAGACCCTGTCGGTCGAGGTGCCGCGGATGCAGCGACCAGATTCTCATTCGTCGAGCGTAGACCCGCGCGACCGCGCATCTCTTTTGGCCGTTCAGCGGGAAAGGGGGAGACTGGAGACATGTCTACCCCCGCTGCCGAAGCGGCAGCCGACGCGCACCGTCCAGAAACCGAATCCGGCGAGTCACCCGAGGGGTTCACGGTCTTCGCCGTGCTCCGCCGTGATCCGTCACGCCCCGACGACCTCGACGGGCACGACGTGCCCCGCTTCGTGCGCGAGCTCGACGACATCATCGACCTCGTCGAGAACGAAGACGTCACCCTTCGCGGCATCTACGACGTCTCGGGGCTGCGCGCCGACGCCGACGTGATGCTGTGGCTGCACGGCCCCACCGCCGAAGGCCTGCAGTGGGCCATCCGCGAGCTTCGTCGTTCGCGCCTGTTCCGTGCGCTCCTGCCCACCTGGAACGCCATGGGCGTGCACCGCGACGCCGAGTTCAACAAGGCGCACGTGCCCGGCTTCCTGCGGGGCATCGAGCCCAAGCAGTGGCTCACGGTCTACCCGTTCGTGCGCAGCTACGACTGGTACCTGCTCGACCCCGCCGAGCGCGGCCGCATGCTCGCCGAGCACGGCCGGGCCGGTGCTGCGTTCACGGGCGTCATCGCCAACACCGTCTCGTCGTTCGCGCTCGGCGACTACGAGTGGCTCCTGCCGCTCGAGGCCGACGAGCTCACCGACCTCGTCGACCTCATGCGCGACCTGCGCGCCACCGATGCGCGCCGGCACGTGCGCGAAGAGGTGCCGTTCTACACGGGCCGCCGCATCACGACGGCCGAACTCGTCGAGGTGGTGCAGTAGTGGCCGCGGTGAACCTCGGCGCGACCGGAGCTCCTGACGAATCGGGGGCTGCGACCTCAGCCGCGGCGCACCGCGGACGCAAGCCGGGCCCCGCGGCATCCGCACCCTGCGCCCCCGGCGCCATCGTGCCGGGTGCGACGCCCGCGGCTCAGCACGGACCCGAGCACGTCACCGAGCCGGTCGCGTACGACGCGATCCTGCTCGCCGGGTTCGGGGGGCCCGAGGGCCAAGACGACGTGATCCCGTTCCTGCGCAACGTCACGAGCGGCCGCGGCATCCCCGACGAGCGCCTCGAAGAGGTCGCACACCACTACCGCCACTTCGGCGGCGTCAGCCCGATCAACGAGCACAACCGCGAGCTGAAGGCCGCGCTCGAGGCCGAGCTCGCGAGCCGCGGCATCGACCTGCCGGTGCTGTGGGGCAACCGCAACTGGGACCCCTACCTCAACGACGCGCTCGCCGAGGCGAAGGCGGCCGGTCACACGAAGCTCATCGCCATCGCGACGAGCGCGTACAGCTCGTACTCGAGCTGCCGCCAGTACCGCGAGGACTTCGCCGACGCGCTCGCCGACACCGGGCTCGGCGACGTGATCCAGATCGACAAGGTGCGCCAGTTCTTCGACCACCCCGGCTTCGTGCAGCCGTTCATCGAGGGCGTGCGCGACGGGATCGCCCAGCTCGAGGCATCCGTCGACGGCCTCGACCGCACCACCCAGGTCGAGGTGCTGTTCGCCACGCACTCGATCCCGTCGACCGATGCCGCGAAGTCGGGCCCGGCCGAGCGCGGCTTCGGCGAGGGCGGCGCCTACGCCGCCCAGCACCGCGCGGTCGCCGAGGTCGTCATGCGCGAGGCGGGCGCCGGCGACGTGCCCTGGCAGCTCGTGTACCAGTCGCGCTCGGGGCCGCCCTCGATGCCGTGGCTCGAGCCCGACATCAACGACGCCATCGCAGAGCTTCCCGCGGCCGGCCGCAAGGCCGTGGTCATCGTGCCGCTCGGATTCGTGAGCGACCACATGGAGGTGCTCTGGGACCTCGACAACGAGGCGCTCGAGACCGCGGGCGAGCAGGGTCTCGCCGCCGTGCGCGTGCCGACGCCCGGCACCCACCCGGCCTACGTCGCCGGGCTCGTCGACCTCGTGCTCGAGCGCGTGAACGGCACGCCGGCATCCGAGCGCCCGGCCGTCACCGAGCTCGGGCCCTGGTACGACGTCTGCCGGCCGGGATGCTGCGAGAACGTGCGCCTGGGCTTCCGCCCGGCGCTGGCGGGGATCGCACCATGAGCCCCGCGCCACCATCCGGGTCGGCACGCGGGGCAGCGCCCTGGCGATGGCGCAGACGCGTCAGATCGCCGACCGCATCGCCAAGGCCGCGAAGGCCGAGATCGAGCTCGTGCCGATCACCACCCACGGCGACACGTCGCGCGCCTCGCTCGCCGAGATCGGCGGCACCGGCGTCTTCGCGGCGGCGCTGCGCGAGGCGCTGCTCGCCGGCGAGTGCGACCTCGTCGTGCACTCCCTCAAAGACCTCCCGACCGCCGAGCACCCGGGCCTTCGGCTCGGCGCCGTACCGAAGCGCGTCGATGCGCGCGACGTGCTCTGCGCGCGCGATGGGCTCACCCTCGCGACGCTGCCCGAGGGTGCCCGGGTCGGCACGGGCTCGCCGCGCCGCATCGCGCAGCTCGGCGCCGCCCGTCCCGACCTCGTCGCCGTCGACATCCGCGGCAACGTCGACACCCGGCTCGGCAAGGTCGAGTCCGGCGAGCTCGACGCGGTGATCCTCGCTGCCGCCGGCCTCGGACGTCTCGGCCGGCTCGACGCCGCGACCGACCACCTCGAGCTCGCCGACTGGCCGACCGCGCCCGGTCAGGGAGCGCTCGCCATCGAGGTGCGACGCGAACGGGGCGACCGCGATCTCGAGCGGGCGCTCGAGGCGATCGACCACGGCACCACGCGCGCCACCGTGCTCGCCGAACGCATCGTGCTCGCGGGCCTCGAGGCGGGCTGCTCGGCGCCGGTCGGGGCGACGGCCTTCATCGACGACGAACTTCTGTTCCTGACCGCGAGCGTGTACAGTCCCGACGGGAGCCGTCGACTCACCAGTTCGCACGCGGCCACCCCTGAAAGCCGCTCGGCCGCCGATCTGGCGGACGCGGCCCGCGACGTCGCCGACCGCGCCGTCGCCGAACTCCTCGGCAACGGTGCCGCCGACCTCGTGCCCCCTGAGGAGCAGCCGTGACTGAACTCGACCCGATGACCGGTGCCATCCACCTTCCCCACACCGGCGGCGCCAAGCCGCTCGCCGGGTGGCGGGTGCTCGTGCCGCGCGGCGGGCCCTGGGGCGACGGCGTGGCCGGCGCCCTGCGCGCCCGAGGCGCCTCGCCCATCGTGGCGCCGATGATCAACTTCGCTCCCGCCGACGACCAGCAGGCGCTCGTCGCGGCGCTCGAGAAGCTCGCCGCCGGCGGATTCGACTGGGTGACCGTGACGAGTGCGACGACGGTCGACGTGCTCGCGTCGTACGGCGCCGTGATCCCCGAGACGACGAAGGTTGCAGCGGTGGGCGAGACCACCGCTGCTGCGCTCGTCGCCGCCGGGTACCACGCCGACATCGTGCCGTCCGAAGACAACTCGGCCGCGGGCCTGCTCGAGGAATGGGCCGCCGCCACCGAGGGCGCGCGCGGACTGCGCGTGCTCGCGCTGCGCTCGGCCATCGCGAAGCAGGTGCTCTCGATCGGCCTCGCCGAGGCGGGCCACCACGTCGAGGCCGTCGTCGCCTACCGCACCGTCGGCGTGCCCGTGTCGGCGAAGGTCGCCGACGACGTGCGCGCCGGGCGGGTGAACGCGGTGCTCGTCACGTCGGGCAGCGTCGCCGAGCAGGTGTACCAGCAGATCGGCCCCCTTCCCGAGTCGGTGCTCGTCGCCGCCATCGGGCCGCAGACGAAGAACGATGCCGCGAAGGTCGGCCTGCGCGTCGACGTGGTCGCCCGCGAGCGCACCGCCGAGTCGCTCATCGACGCGCTCGTCGACGCCGCGACCGCCCTCGCCTAGCCTGCCCACGCCCTCACCCGCCGCGTCGCCCGCGGTCGCAACTCAGGAGAATGGGCGCCATGTGCCGCTCACAGGCCGCGTGAGCGCAATTCTCCTGAGTTCGCCGACAGCGCGAGCCGAGCGTGCGGGGCGAGGCACGCGCCCGCGCGACGTAGGCTGGTTCGGTGAGTTCCACGCCGCTTCCCCGTGTCCGTCCGCGTCGACTCCGAGAGACCCCGGCCCTGCGCCGCCTCGTCTCCGAGACCCGCCTGCACCCCGCCGACCTCGTGCTGCCGGTGTTCGTGCGCGAGGGCGTGAGCGCCCCGGTGCCGATCTCGTCGATGCCGGGCGTCGTGCAGCACTCGCTCGAGAGCCTGCCCGAGGCGGTCGATGCGGCCGCGGCGGCCGGGCTCGGCGGCGTGATGCTCTTCGGCGTGCCCGAGGTGCGCGATGCGCGCGGCTCGGGGGCCACCGACCCCGACGGCATCCTCAACGTCGCGACGAGGGTCGCGGTCGAGGCATCCGCCGGCCGTCTCGTCGTGCAGACCGACCTCTGCCTCGACGAGTTCACCGACCACGGCCACTGCGGCGTGCTCGACGACCGCGGCCGTGTCGACAACGATGCGACCCTCGCTGCGGTACACGGCGATGGCGCTCGAGCAGGCGCGCGCCGGCTCCGAGCTGCTGGGCCTGAGCGGCATGATGGACGGCCAGGTCGCCGCCGTGCGCGAGGCCCTCGACGACGCCGGGCGCACCGACACCGCGATCCTCGCGTACTCGGCGAAGTACGCGTAGCGCGTACTACGGCCCGTTCCGCGACGCGGTCGAGTCGACCCTCGAGGGCGATCGCCGCTCGTACCAGCTCGACCCCGGTAACCGGCGTGAGGGGTTGCGCGAGGCGCTCATCGACATCGACGAGGGTGCCGACGTCGTCATGGTGAAGCCGGCCGGCAGCTACCTCGACGTGCTCGCCGATGTCGCCGCCGCGAGCGAGGTCCCCGTGTGGGCCTACCAGGTCTCGGGCGAGTACTCGATGATCGAGGCCGCCGCGGCCCACGGCTGGATCGACCGCAAGCGCGCGGTCATCGAATCGGTACGGGGCATCCGCCGTGCCGGTGCCGACGCCGTGCTCACCTACTGGGCCGTCGAGCTGGCCGAATGGATCCGTCAGGGAGACGCCGCATGAACGACCTCACGAACGCCGAGCTCTTCGCCCGGGCCAAGTCCGTCATCCCCGGCGGGGTGAACTCGCCGGTGCGCGCCTTCCGCTCGGTCGGCGGCACGCCGCGCTTCCTCGTCTCGGCGCGCGGCCCCTACGTCACCGACGTCGAGGGGCGTGAGTACGTCGACCTCGTCGCCGGGTGGGGGCCCGCGATCCTGGGTCACGCCGATCCGCGCGTGATCGAGGCGGTGACGGATGCCGCGAGCCGCGGCCTCTCGTTCGGCTCGTCGACCCCGGCCGAGACCGAGCTGGCCGAGCTCGTCGAGCAGCGCGTCGGCCCGGTCGAGCGACTCCGCCTCGTGTCGACCGGCACCGAGGCGACCATGAGCGCCATCCGCCTCGCGCGCGGCTTCACCGGCCGCGACGTGCTCGTGAAGTTCGCCGGGCACTACCACGGCCACTCCGACGGCCTGCTCGCCGAGGCGGGGTCGGGTCTCGCGACCTTCGGGCTGCCCGGCTCGGCCGGCGTGCCCGCCGCGATCGCCGCGCTGACGCTCGTGCTGCCCTACAACGACCTCGACGCGGTGCGCGCGGCCTTCGCCGAGCACGGCGACCGCATCGCCGCCGTCATCGTCGAGGCGGCCGCGGCGAACATGGGCGTCGTGCCGCCTGAGCCCGGCTTCAATCGAGCCCTCGTCGAGCTCGCCCACGCGAACGGCTCGCTCGTCATCTCCGACGAGGTGCTCACGGGATTCCGCGTCTCGTCTGCCGGCTGGTGGGGGCTCGAGCAGGGCACGGCCGGCGAGTACAAGCCCGACCTCATCACGTTCGGCAAGGTCATCGGCGGCGGCATGCCGGTCGCCGCGCTCGGCGGCCGCGCCGACATCATGCAGCAGCTCGCGCCGCTCGGGCCCGTGTACCAGGCGGGCACCCTCTCGGGGAACCCGGTCGCGGTCGCCGCGGGCGTCGCGACGCTGAAGGCGGCCGACGCCGACGTGTACGACCGCCTCGACGCCACAGCCTCGACGATCAGCGCCGCCGTCTCCGACGCGCTCACGGCCGAGGGCGTCGCCCACGGAGTGCAGCGGGCGGGCAACCTGTTCAGCTTCGTCTTCGGCGCCGACGTGGCGCCCGGGGTGCGCGACTACGCGGGCGTGCAGCGTCAGGAGTCGTGGCGCTACGCCCCGTTCTTCCACGCGATGCTCGACGCCGGCGTCTCGCTGCCGCCGTCGGTCTTCGAGGCGTGGTTCGTCACGGCCGCGCACGATGATGCGGCCATCGGCCGCATCATCGACGCCCTGCCCGCCGCGGCGCGGGCTGCGGCATCCGCTCGCCCTTCCTGACTCGCGCGCTTCGGAGGAATCCGGCACGATTCCGTTACGTCATTGTGGGGTGCCGACACGGCGAGACGCCGCCGGCTCGGGCAGGATGGAACGTATGGCCCAGCTTCGCGTGCACACCGACCGGATCGAGGTTCACCTCACCCCGGCCGAGAAGGCGCTCGCGCTGCGCGGCGACGACCTCGTGGTGCAGCGCGACGACATCCGCTCGGCGACCATCACCGAAGACCCGTGGATCTGGATCCGGGGCATCCGCCGGCGCGGCACCGAGGTGCCGCTCGTGGTCGCCGTCGGCATGTGGAAGTACCACGGCGGGCGCGACTTCGTCATCGTCAAGGGCAAGCGGCCCGCGGTCGTGCTCGAACTCGCCGACGGCGAGTTCACGCGCATCATCCTGAGCACCAACCACGCGGCGAAGCTCATCAACCGCCTGAAGCTGCCGGTCGAACCCGACGACGGCGACGCGCAGACCGCGAGACCAGCTGACCTCCGGCGTCGGTCGAGCGGCGAGCGTCGCTCAGGCGAGCGCGAACAGCACGAACCCGATGAGCGGCAGCGTGCCCTGGATGAGCGCCGCCCGCACGTACCCTCGCCCGGTCGTCGTGAGCACGAGCGCGGCGAGCACCATGCACGCCGTCGTGAACAGCACGAGGGCCTTGCCCGCGTCGATCGCGCCGCCCCAGTAGAGCACGAGTCCGAGCGCCGCACCGAGACCGAGGAACAGGTTGTAGAACCCCTGGTTGTAGGCCATCGGCCGGGTCGTGTCGGCGGCGGCCTGGTCGGCGACGCCGAAGCGCTTCCACGTCGCGGGCCGGGTCCACCACACGCTCTCCATGAGGAAGATGTAGCCGTGCAGCAGCGCGGCGAGGGCGACGACGATGCTCGCGATGACGGCCATGCCGCGATCGTACCGCCCGCCCGTCGTGCTACGCGGAGGGCTGCAGGGCCGGCGCGGCCTGCTGCGACAGCATGTTGCCCGCGAAGAACTCGGTGAGCTCGTCCCTCGCCGTCAACGGCAGCACGTGTGCGACGTACTGGTCGGGCCTCACGACGACGATGCAGCCGCCGCGGTCGATGCCGCGCACGTCGAAGAAGTCCTCGCTTGGGGTCGACGGCGTAGACCTTCTCGTAGTCGATGACCTGGAACGGGCCGACGCGCGGCAGGAAGATCTCGGGAACGCGACCGAGGTCGACGTCTTCGTAGCGCTGCTGGTAGACGACCTTCACGTCGAAGACGCTGTCGAGGTCGGCACCGGCGGGCGTGAACCGTGCGACCGGCGAGTCGTCGGAGGTCGCCATCCACTCGGCCCAGTCGGCCAGGGCGGATGCCTCGCCCGCCGCCGGGGCGTCGGCGAAGGCGTAGATGCGCCAGCGCCCGTCGGCGCGGTGGTGGTGACCGAGGTGCATCCCGTTCGCGTCGGCGACGCGCGTGACGCGGGCCGACTTGAAGCGCTTGCCGATCGGGAACCCGGTCGCGAGGTCTTGATGGGTGGGTTCGGCCGTGAGCATCGACGGGGTGTACTGCGTCATGAAGCCGGCGGGGAACTCGGCCGTCGCGACGTAGAACTCGGCGAGCTGCGTGGGGCTCTCGAACTCCTCGGGCCGCTTGGCCATCATCGACGCCCACTCCTTGTCGAAGTCGATGAGGTTCTGCGCGATGACCTGGCGTTCGCCCGAGTACGTCGAGAGCAGTGATGCGGGGCTGCGACCCTCGAGCACCTGGCCGAGCTTCCAGCCGAGGTTGAATCCGTCTTGCATCGAGACGTTCATGCCCTGGCCGGCCTTGGCGCTGTGCGTGTGGCACGCGTCGCCGGCGATGAACACGTGCGGGTCGCGCTGGCCGATGAGCTCGACCGGAACGTCGTCGAACCTGTCGGTGACCCGGTGCCCGACCTCGTAGACGCTGCTCCACGCGACGTTGCGCACGTCGAGCGTGTAGGGGCTGATGATGCGATTCGCCTGCGCGATGATGTCTTCGAGGGGCGTCTTGCGCACCTTGCCGTGGTCGTCGGCGGGCACCTCGCCGAGGTCGACGTACATGCGGAAGAGGTAGCCGCCCTCGCGGGGGATGAGCAGGATGCTGCCGTCTTCGTGCGACTGGATGGCGCACTTGGTGCGGATGTCGGGGAAGTCGGTGACGGCGAGCACGTCCATGACGCCCCACGCGTGGTACGAGACCTCGCCGACGTGCTTGCACCCGATCGATTCGCGAACGCCGCTGCGGGCGCCGTCGCAGCCGACGACGTACTTCGCGCGCACGACGCGCTGCTTCGCCCTCGTTCTCGCCGGCGCTGCGCTGCAGCGTCACGCGCACCGGGAACTCGCCCTCGTCTTCGACTTCGAGGGTGACGAACTGCCAGCCGTAGTCGGGCGTGATGCGGGCGGGCCCGTTCTCGGCGGCCTCGGCGAAGTAGTCGAGCACGCGTGCCTGGTTCACGATCAGGTGCGGGAACTCGCTCACGCCGTGCGGGTCGTCTTCGGCGCGGGAGGTGCGGACGATCTTCGACGGGTCGTCGGCGTCGGGGGTCCAGAAGTTCATCGCGGTGAGGTGGAACGCCTCGGCGACGATGCGCTCGGCGAAGCCGAAGGCCTGGAACGTCTCGACGCTGCGCGCCTGGATGCCGTCGGCCTGGCCGATGACGAGCCGGCCGGGCCGCTGCTCGACGAGGCGGGTCGTGACCGAGGGGTACTGCGACATCTGCGCCGCCAGCAGCATGCCGGCGGGGCCGGAGCCGACGATGAGCACGTCGATCTCGTCGGGGAGGTCGGCCGGACGGTCGAGACCGGTGCCCGCCGCGGGCAGGATGCGGGGATCTCCGGACACGTAGCCGTGGTGATGGAACTGCATCGTCATCGATCCCTTCCTCGGACGGCAATGTCGAGGTCTTGTGCCGGAGTTTGCAACGTTCTATATGAGAACTCTTGCATCCATTATGGAATATGGGCATGCTAATGCATGCCACTGCGGCTGCGCAAACGCGCGCGATCACCTGAGAGGACGACATGGTCTCCGCCGCACGACCCGCCACCGACGACGGTCGGGCGGCTCCCGCGTCGCAGACGCTGAGTCGGGGCATCCGCATTCTCGAGCTCCTCGCCGACGCTCCCGCACCCCTCACCACCGACGACGTCGCCGGCGCCCTCGGCGTGCACCGATCGATCGCGTACCGGCTGGTGCGCACGCTCGAAGACCACGGTCTCGTCGTGCGCGACTCCGCCAGCCGCATCACGCTCGGCGCGCGCATGGCCGCACTCGCCTCGGCCGTCTCGCGCGACCTGCAGGCCGAGGCGCTCCCCGAGCTGACGTCGATCGCGAACGAGCTCGGCATCACGAGCTTCGTCGCGGTGCTCGACCAGTCGGAGTGCATCACCATCGCGAGCGTCGAACCGCGCCACGCGGTCGCGTCGATGGTGCAGCGTCCGGGCTCGAGGCACGCCGTCACGATCGGCGCTCCCGGCAAGGTGATCCTCTCGATGCTGCCCGAGGCGGAGTGGCCCGACGAGGTGTCCGACGGCCTGCGGGCCGAGGTCGCCGAGGTCGAGGGTGCGCGCGTACGCGACGAGTCACGACGAGGTGATCCCGAGCGTGCAGTCCGTCGCGGTGCCGCTCTCGTTGCGCGGCCGGCGTCCCGCCTCGCTGGCGGTCGTGTACATCGGCCCCCGCGACGACCACGCCGAGATCGCCGCCCGGCTGCAGCGCTCCGCCGCGACGATCCGGGGCGCGCTGGGCGGCTGACCCGAGGCGCAGTGCGGGATCGAGGTCAGCGTGCGGCGGTGGGCGCCTCGCGCTCGACGGCGGCGGGCAGCCCGAAGAACGTCTCGAGATCGGCGACGGATGCCTCGAGCCCGCGTTCCTCTCGCGCCGTGAACCGGCGCCACGGCACGACCCGAACCCGCACGCGCTTCGCCTCGACGACCGGCGCCCAGCGCCCGCTCATGACGCCGTCGATCATGAGCGCGTGCAGCGGGAACTCGGCGTGCAGGGTGTCGACGCCATCGGGCAGCAGGTACGCCCGGGGTGCTGCGTACCCCATGATGTACTCGTCGTACGCCTGCAGCAGGTCGACGACGCCGGTCGCCTGCGCGGCGTCCATCGTCGTTCGACCGATCGGATGCCGCAGCCACCGCCGCGGCGTCGAGCACGTGCGTCACCCCGTCGACGTCGACCTGCTCGATGCGACCGCCGTGGGCGCCGGCCCGGTCGGCCGCATCGGCGAACGCCTGCCGGGTGTCGCCGAGCGTGAACCCCGACCACGCCGCGAAGTCACGGTCGGTCGCCGGCCCCCGCGCGGCGAGGTAGCGCGCCGCGAGCTCGGCGAGCGCCTCGTCGCGCGGCCGCGGCGCCGCCGCCGGCACGCGCTCGTCGAACGCGGCGTACGTGCGCTGCTTGCCCGCGTTCGCCCCGCTGATCGCGACTCGCTCGAGCTCGGCGTGCAGCATGACGTAGGTGAAGCCGAGTCCCGCCTTGGGCATGCCGCCGGCCTCGAGCGCGGCGACGATCTCGGCCCGCGTGCGATGCCCGCCCTCGAGCGCGGCGGCGACGAGATCCATCGCGCGCGCGACATCCGCCCCTTCGAGGCCCGTTCGGCGGTAGTACATCGCGTTCGCGCGATGCACCCGCTCGGCTGACAGCTCGAGCACCCAGCGCGCGTCGTCGCGGTGCAGGAAGTGCCACGTCGGGCGCAGCACGTGCGTGCGCAGGATCTCGCCGTCGTCGATCGCCGCGGCGACGGATGCCGCGTCGGGGACGCCGGTCGCGCGGCACGCGCGCGGCCAGCCCCCACTGCGCGGGCACGAACTCCTGCGCCTGCACCGCGACGAATCGCCGCACGACCTCGGGCGCCGACGCGTCGAACGGCCCGCGCAGGCCCTGCACCCGCAGCCGCAGCTCGCGCAGCGTCGCGACATCCATCGCTACGTCACGTCCCTCCGCCAGGTCGTCGCGCCGCCGATGACGGTCGCGACCGCGCCGATGGCCAGCAGCACGAGCCCGCCCTGCCACCATTCCAGCGCCACCGACGAGCCGACCGCGGCGATGCTGTAGAAGGATGCCCCGACGAGGGCATCGCTCGCGGCGCCCGGCAGGAACTGCCCGATCTGCGCCGTGACGTCGTTGAGCGACGCCGCGAGGCGCAGGATCGGCTCGACGAACTGCGTGAACGCGATCACGATGACGATCGCCGCGACCTGGTTGGTGACGAGGGTGCCGAGGCCGACACCGATCGTGCGCCCACATCGCCATCGCCAGCACGCCGCGGCCGATGAGCGCCCAGGTGTCGCTCGTGTCGAGTTCGGTGTCGAGGCCGAAGGCCGCGAGCGCGGCGGCGCCCGTGCCGACCGAGGTGGCGAACGCGACCACGCCGAGCCCCGCGCCGACGATGAGCTGCGACACGAACTTCGCCGAGAGCACCGTCGACCGGTGCGGCTCGGCGAGGAACGTCGGCGTGAGGGTCTTGTGCCGGAACTCGCCCGTCACCGAGAGGGCGCCCAGCAGCACCGGGAACACGTACCCGACCGACGACGCGAAGCTGTAGATCAGCGGCGCGAGCTGCATGCCGGGCGGCAGCTGCGTGTTGTTGCCGGTGTTCTCGGCGAGGTCGGGGTTCTCGATGCTCCAGCCGAGGAAGGCGCCGAAGCCGCCGGCCAGGAACGCGACGTACGCGACGAGGAGGATCGCGATGAGCCACCACATGCGCGTGGTGAACACCTTCTCGAATTCGGACGCGAGTGCGCGCAGCGGCCTCATTCGTGCTCACCCCCGTTCACGAGCGAGAGGAACGACTCCTCGAGCCCCGATTTCAGTCGATGCAGCGCGCTCAGTTCGACGCCGCCGACGAACGCGGCATGCCCGACCGCGCCCGGGTCGGGCACGTCGACGATGAAGCCGGCGCGGCCCTCGGTGTACGCGAACCCCGCGGCATCCAGTGCGGCGGCGAGCGCCGGCCGGTCGGGCGAGTCGGCGATCGTGCGCGGCGCCGAGTCGAGCTCGAGGCTCGTGAGGGTGCCGCTCTTCATGAGCCGCCCCTTCGAGATGATGACGACCTCGTCGACGGTCTGCGCGACCTCGCTCAGCAGGTGCGACGAGACGAGCACGGTGCGGCCCTCGTGGGCGAGGCTCTGCAGGAACCCGCGGATCCACTTGATGCCCTCGGGGTCGAGTCCGTTGATGGGCTCGTCGAGCACGAACACGCCGGGGTCGCCGAGCAGGGTGTAGGCGAGCGCGAGCCGCTGGCGCATGCCGAGCGAGTAGCCGCCGACGCGGCGGTCGGCGTGCTCGGTCATGCCGACCTGGTCGAGCACCGCCGCCACGCGTTCGCGACGGGAATGCCCGCGGCGGTCGCCGCGACCCTGAGGTGGTTGCGGGCGGTTCGGCCCGGATGGAAGTCGGCCTCGAGCGCCGCCCCGACGGTCTCGAGCGGCCGTTCGAGGTCGCGGTAGGTCTTGCCGTCGAACGTCGCGGTGCCGGCGGTCGCCCGCACGAGCCCGAGGAGCACCCGCAGGGTCGTGGTCTTGCCGGCGCCGTTCGGACCGAGGAACCCGGTGACGCGCCCGGGTTCGACGGTGAAGCTGAGGTCGTCGACGGCGGTGACCGCGCCGAACTGCTTGGTGAGCCCCGAGATCTCGATGGGGATGCCGGCTGCCATGCGCTCTCCTCACGCCGGGGGCGAACTCGGACGCCGTTCGACTCGGCTCAGGCGCTGGGCCGCGCCCCCGCACAGCCCGTGGCGGCCCGCGGCCGCCACACGCTCACCCTAGCGAGCGAGGTGTGCCCGGGTCATCCGTCGTGCGGGGGATTCGCGACACTGCGCGCCTCAATTGAGCGGGCGGATGTCGCGGGGCGGCACGCCCCCGCCGTACAGGTCGGTCGCGAGGTCCTGCAGGGCACCGAGCGCGACCCGCTGCGGTCAATCGGCCCGTACGAGAGGCGGGCGACACCGAGCTCCTGAAGGCGCGCGGGCGCCGGGATATCGGGGAGCCCGAAGAGGCTCGACCCGCCGCTCGCCGATCCCCGCGACGAGCTCGATCGACGACGTCTTCGCCGAAGTTGCCCGGCACGAAGACGCAGGTCGCGCCGGCATCGAGGTAGGCGCGGCCGCGCTCGACGGCGTCGGCGATGCACACCTCGCGCGGGCGGTCCCGGCCGCGCAGCGAAGCGTCGGTGCGGGCGTTCAGCACGAACGGCACGCCCTCGGCCTCGGCGGCGGCGATGGCGGCCTCGACTGCGGCGACCGACTCGGCGAGCGGCTTCAGCTGATCCTCGAGGTTCGCGCCGACGACGCCCTCGCCGATCGCCCGCCGGATCGTCTCACCGGGGTCGCCGTAGCCGGCCTCGAGGTCGGCGTCACCGGCACGTCGACGGCGCGGGCGATGCGTCCGACCATGTCGAGCATGAGATCGGCGGGGATCTGCTCTCCGTCGGGATAGCCGAACGCCGCGGCGATCGAGTGGCTGGCCGTGGCGAGCGCGCGGGTCTCGGGCAGGGCGGCGATGGCCGCGGCGCTGGCGACGTCCCAGACGTTGACCACCTGGAACAGCTCGGGAGCGGTGTGCAGGCGGCGCAGTTCGGCGGCGGTGTCGGCGAGGGTCATCCGCTCAGCCTACGACGATCGGGACGACTCCGGCTCGCGCTGCGACTCCTGATCGAGGCTGAGCGCTGACGCTCGCAGCATCAGCCGAGCGCGGCCGCCAGCCCGTCGAGCAGGCGCTCGACGTCGTCGGCGTCGGTGTAGGGCGCGAGCCCGACGCGCAGTCCGCCGGCGTCGCCGAGTCCGAGATGCCGCGACGCCTCGAGCGCGTAGAAGTTGCCGCTCGGCGCGAGCACCTTGCCTTCGGCGAGGCGCTTGGTGACCTCGGATGCCTCGTGGCCGGCGAATGTCGCGAGCAGGGTGGGGGTGCGGCGCGAGGCGCGCGACCAGAGGGTCGCGCCCGGCAGCTCGGCGAGGCCGGCCTCGATGCGCGCGCGCAGCACCTCCTCGTGCTCGTGCAGTGCCGCGTACGACGCGGTGAGCCGCGCGCGGCGCGAGCCCGGGACATCCGACTCGCCCGCATCGCCCGACCAGGCGAGCCCGGCGAGCACGTCGACCGCCGCGGTGACGCCGGCGAGCAGTTCGTAGGGCAGCGTGCCGAACTCGAACCGCTCGGGCACGGCGTTCGTCGCCGGCAGCAGCTTGTCGGGCACGATCGTCTCGAGCAGCTCGGGGCGAGCGGCGAGCACGCCGCAGTGCGGGCCGAGGAACTTGTACGGCGAGCACGTGAAGAAGTCGGCGCCGAGCGCGTCGACGTCGGGCAGCTCGTGCGCGGTGTAGTGCACGCC
Source organism: uncultured Actinomycetota bacterium (assembly GCA_963836825.1). Lineage (GTDB taxonomy): Bacteria > Actinomycetota > Actinomycetes > Actinomycetales > Microbacteriaceae > Agromyces. The sequence goes on along the minus strand of CAWILI010000030.1, from coordinate 155,888 downwards.
GTCGACGTAGAGCAGCGCGCCGGCCGCGTGGGTGGCGGCCGCGATCGCCGGGATGTCGGGCATCGTGCCGATGAGGTTCGACGCCGCGGTGACGGCGACGAGCCGGGTGCGGTCGGTGATGGCGGCCTCGACCGCTTCGGTCGACAGCTCGCCGGTCTCGGGGTCGAAGTCGACCCAGCGCACCGTGGCGCCGACGCGCTCGGCGGCCTGCACCCACGGCCGCACGTTCGAGTCGTGGTCGAGGCGCGTGACGACGACCTCGTCGTGCTCGCCCCACGCCTTCGACAGGTGTCGCGAGAAGTCGTAGGTGAGCTGCGTGGCGCTTCGCCCGTGCACGATGCCGCGCGGGTGCCCGTTGACGAGGTCGGCCATCGCGAGGCGGAACCCGTGCACCGCCGCCTCGGCGCGCTCCTCGGATTCGCCGGTCGTGCCGCGATTCGAGAGCGGCCCGGTGAGCACGGATGCCACGGCCTCGCCGACGGCTCGCGGCGTCTGGGTTCCGCCGGGGCCGTCGAACTGGGCCCACCCGCTGTCGAGCGAGGGGAACTCGGATCGGATGCGCGCGACGTCGTAGGCCATGCGTGGAAGCCTATCGATCGGCCAGAGCGCGACCGGACGCTGCGACTGCGTGCGGACGCGGCGACGGCGGGGGCCGATCCGTCCCGGCGGTAGCATGCCGACATGGGGGAGACGCCGGTCGACGGCATCCGAAGCCGTCGATGCGCCGCCGCGCGCGCGCCGGTTCTCGCTCAACGCCGCCCTCGACGGATTCTTCTTCGTGTTCGCGGGCATCGCCTCGGTGTGGCTCGCGTGGCTCGTGCTGACCGAGTCGTTCGGGTTCGGCTGGTGGGGCATCGCGTTCTTCGTGCTGTTCTGGCTCGTGCTCGCGTACCTCGTGCTGCCGCGGCTGCACCGCATCCTCACCACGATCTACGTGCCCGACTACTTCATCGGTCGCGCCCGCACGAGCGACGGCCTGCTGGGCGACCCCGTGAATCTCGCGGTCGACGGGCCCGAGGCATCCGCTGCACGCGGCGATGCTCGCCGCCGGCTGGACCCGCGCCGACGACGTGACCCTCGCCTCGAGCTGGCGCATCGTGACCGGCACGCTCACGCGCAAGAGCTACGACGAAGCGCCGGTCAGCCCGCTGTTCCTGTTCGGGCGGCAGCAGGACTTCGCGTACCAGCAGGAGGTCGACGGGCAACCCCGCGAAGCGCCACCACGTGCGGTACTGGCGCACGCCCGACGGCTGGTTGCTGCCGGGCGGTCGCCGGGTCGACTGGCTCGCTGCCGGCACCTTCGACCGGGCCGTCGGCTTCTCGCTGTTCACGCTGCAGGTCACGCACAAGATCGACGCCGACACCGACGTCGAGCGCGACCACATCGTCGCGACCGTGCTCGGCGGGAATCCCGGTGCGCGCGTCCACGTGCTCGCCGACTTCGCGACCGGCTACCACTCGCGCAACGGCGGCGGCGATTCGATTCGCACCGACGGCGACCTGCCGGTGATCGACGTGTCGGATGTCCCGGCGCCGGCGCTCGCCGTCGACGCGGAGCGGTGACTCGTGAGCGGCGAGAAGCGCGCGGCGTTCGAGCCGCCGGCCGAGCTCGTGCGACCGGTGGAGGCGCCACCCGACATGAAGCGGCCGGTCGTCGACCGTGGCCGGAGCGGTGCTCGTGGTGCTGCGCGTGATCGCCGGCGTGGTCTGGCTCATCGCGCTCGCCGCGCAGTGGGACCAGGTGCTCGAGGCCGACGGCGGCATCGACCCCGAGTCGGCCGAGGGCGTCGCGTCGTACGGGGTGCTCGGCTTCATCCTCGTGTTCGGCGCGGTCGTGCTGCTCGTGCAGCTGCTGCTCGCGTTCGCGGTGTACCGCGGCAGCAACGCCGCCCGGCTGACGCTGATGATCCTCGCGACGCTCAGCATCATGGTCTCGTGGGTCGACTACCTCGCCGGCCAGGAGATCACGATCCGCACGACGCTCGTGACGCTCGCGCTCGACATCCTCGTGCTGCTCGCGCTGTCGAGCCGCGCGGCGCGCGCGTACGCGCAGCGGCCGCGCCGGCCGCGGCACCAGCCGGCACGAGCGCGTCGATGACACGCGCGATCGACATGTTCACCTGGGCTGCGATCTTCGGGTTGATCGATCCGACCGCCCGCTCGCGACACGCACGACACGATCTCATGCGCGCCGACGGAGCGAGACATCGAGCATGGTCTCGGCGACCGATCGAATGAGGGCGGTCACCTCGTCGCGGGTCTTGGTGCCGGCGAGGATATCCATGACGAGGCCGTCTTCGAGCGCCACGAGCGCCCACGCGATCTCGCTCACCGCCATCCGCGGACGGAAGACGTCCGCTGCGACGCCCTCGTCGAGGATCTCGAGGTAGATGGCGACCTGTCGTCGGTCGAGGGCGTGGTCGGCGTCGTTGAGTGATGCGTCGCGAAGGCCGGCCGACCAGAACTCGTAGAGGATGCGCGACTCGTCGCCCTCGAGACCGCCGGTGCTGCCGGCCTCGATCGCTGCCTCCAGCCGCTCGGACGGCGTCCCGGCATCGGCCACGGCCTGGGTGATCGTCTCGATGAACCGGTCGCTCGCCGCATACACCAGCTCGCGCACGATCTCGTTGAGCCCGCTGAAGTAGTAGAGCACCGCCGAGGGCTCCATGCCGGCAGCGGTGGCGATGGCTCGCAGTGTCGTGCCCTCGGCGCCCTCGTGCACGGCGACGTTGCGGGCGGCGTCGAGGATCGCGAGTCGTCGCTCGGCTTTGCGGCTGGGGCGGGGCATCCGATCATTCTGCCGCAGACGAAGCCGTGTGCGGGCATCTCCGGAGGGAAGTCTGAACTCCATTGAAAGAATCACTTGACTTCTCGCCCACACGTTGTTTGAATGCCATTCAATCCATTGTTTGAAGGTAGTTCAAATATCGCTGTCAGTCGAAGGAGACTCGATGAGCCCGACCCCGATCGACGCCGCTGCCAAGCGTCGTCGCACCCGCGTCCGACAAGGGGCTCCAGCGCGACGCGCTCGGCCTCGGCCGCATCGTCGCCCTCGGCCTCGCGGCGGTCGCCCCCGCCTACAGCCTGGCGGTGACCCTCGGCTACGTCGTGGGCGCCGTCGGCGTGCAGACTCCGGCCGCCTTCCTGCTCGGCTTCGTGCCGATCCTGTTCACCGCGTTCGCGTTCCGCGACCTGAACCGCGCCATGCCCGACTGCGGCGGCGTGTTCGTGTGGATCTCGCGTGCACTCGGCCCCATCGCCGGATGGTTCTTCGGCGGCTGGGTGCCGCAGATCGCGACCTTCATCGCCACGGCCGCGCTCGCGCAGGTCGCCACGGTCTACCTGCTCGCCTCGTTCGGTCTCGACGCCGTCGCCGAGAACCCCATCGCGACCGTGTCGATCGCCATCGGCCTCATCGCCCTGAGCGCCGCCATCGCGGTGCGCGGCATCCAGCTCGCCGCGTGGGTGCAGTACGCGCTCATCGCGCTGCAGGTGGTGGCGATCGGCGGCTTCTGCTGGGGCGCGTTCTCGGCGATGGCCGCCGGCACTGCGCCCTCGACGGGCGAGCCCGTGAGTCTCAGCTGGTTCAACCCGTTCGCGGTCGACGATCCGGCCGGGCTCGTCGCCGGCGTCATCCTGTGCCTGTTCATCTACTGGGGCTGGGACGCGCTCATCTCGGTGAACGAGGAGACCACGCATCGCTCGAGCACGCCCGGCCGCGCCGTGATCATCTCGACCGTCATCCTGCTCGTGCTCTACTGCGGCGCCTCCGTCGCCGCGCTCGGCTTCGGCGGCGTCGACCTCATCACCTCGGATGCCGCGATCGACGACGTGCTCTCGGTGCTCGGTCCGCTCGCCACCGGCGACTCTTCGGGCGCGTCATCACGCTGGCGATCGGACTGTCGGCGCTCGCCGCGCTCTTCACGGTCGCCGTGAGCACGCCGCGCGCCTGGCTGAGCATGGCCACCTACCGGGCGCTGCCGGCCGCCGTCGGGCGAGTGCACCCCGTTCACCGGACGCCGCACATCGCCACCTTCTGGTGGGCCGGCATCAGCATCGCCACGATCGTGCTGCTCACGCTCGTCTCGAGCGACTTCATCGGGCTGGCGATCCTCGCGATCGGGCTCATGGTGGCGGCGTACTACGCCGCCACCGCGATCGCCGCCGTCGTCTACTTCGCACCCGACCTGCGGCGCGGCCCGGGCACGCTCCTGGTCGCCGGCATCCTGCCCGCGCTCGGTGCGCTGCTCATGATCGTGGCGTTCGTCGCGAGCGCCGTCGACATGGCCCGGCCCGAGTACGTGGGCGAATCCATCCTCGGCGTCGGCACCGTGTTCTGGATCGGCATCGGCGCGCTCGTGCTCGGCTTCGTCGTCACGCTCGTGCTCCGGCCGGTGTTCCCCGAGTTCTTCTCGCGGTCGCGTGATCCCCGTCGGCACGGTTCGCGACCACGACTTCGTGATCGCAGATCCGGCGGATGCCGCGACCGCCGCCGGACGTCCCGGCCCCACTCGCCGACCCGACCCGAGAGGAGCGCTGATCGTGCGCACCCTGTCCATCGCCGCCATCCAGACCGCCGCCGTGCCCCGCGACCTCGATGCCACGTGGGAGCGGTTCGCCGCCCAGGTGCGTGCCGTGGTCGCGATGCGACCGCACGTCGACCTCGTCGTCGTGCCCGAACTGCTGCTCGCGGCCCCGGGGCCGCTGCTCGTCGAGGACCCGGAGTTCGACGTGCGCGCCGCGACGACCATCCCTGGTCCGGTCACCGACCGGCTCGGTGACGCTCGCCCGCGAGCTCGGCGTGTGGCTCGTGCCCGGCTCGCTGGTCGAGCGCGACGATGACGGCAGGCTGTTCAACACCGCCGTCGCGATCTCACCCGAGGGCGAAGTCGTGGCGCGCTACCGCAAGCTCTTCCCGTGGCGGCCGTACGAGGCGCTCGAGCCCGGCAGTGAGTTCGTGACCTTCGACATCCCCGGCAAGGGCCGCGTCGGCCTCGCGATCTGCTTCGACGGCAGCTTCCCCGAGGTCGCCCGCCAGCTGGCGTGGCTCGGCGCCGACGTGATCATCCAGCCGACGCTCACGACCACGCGCGACCGTGAGATGGAGGTCGTGATGTCGCGGGCCAACGCGTTCGCGAACCAGGTGTTCGTCGTCAACGTCAACGGCGCCTCGCCGTCGGGAGTCGGCGAGAGCGTCATCGTCGACCCAGAGGGCACGATCATGCAGCACGCCGGCGAGGGCGAGGAGGTGCTCTTCGGCGTGCTCGACCTCGATCGGGTGGCAGCTCGTGCGCGAGCACGGCACGTTCGGCCTGAATCGCCCGTGGGCGCAGCTCGCCGATCAGTGCGCGCTCGTGCGCTACCCGATGTTCGGCGGGGCGCTCATCGTGCCGCCGCCGTGGGCGGCAGGCCGAGCCGCTGCGCGGGACGGCGGTCGCGCCGGCGATCGGGTGCGGGCTCGGGGTCTCGATACGCGTGCGACTTCGTCGCGCGCTACTCGACCGACGGGAGCGTGCGCCTCGCACGGCGGCAGTTCGCACGACTCGCACACGACGCGCTCGGTCGTGCACGAGGCATCCGCGCAGTTCGCCGTGCGGTTCGCGGGCGTGCCGCACACGACGCACGCGCCGATGACCTCGGCGTGATCGCTGAACTCGATCGCGCCCCGCTTGTCGAAGACGTAGAGCGACCCCTGCCAGAGGCCGTCGTCGCCGAAGCGCTCGCCGTAACGCACGATGCCGCCGTCGAGCTGGTAGACCTCGCCGAAGCCGCGGCTGACCATGAGGCTCGACAGCACCTCGCAGCGGATGCCGCCCGTGCAGTACGTGACGACCGGGCGCCCCTTGAGGTCGTCGTACCTGCCCGAGTCGAGCTCGGCGACGAAGTCGCGGGTCGTCTCGACGTCGGGCACGATCGCGTCCTTGAACCGTCCGATCGCCGCCTCGAGCGCATTGCGGCCGTCGAAGAACGCGACGTCGTCGCCGCGCTCGGCGACGAGTTCGTGCAGCTGCTCAGGGGTGAGCTTGGTGCCGCCGCCCATCACGCCGCCGTCGCCGACGCTCAGCTCGCCGGGCGCGCCGAACGAGACGATCTCGTCGCGCACCTTCACGCTGAGCTTCGGGAAGTCGAGGCTCGCGCCGGCATCGTCGAGGCCCGTTCCCTCGCTCCACTTGAAGTCGATGTCGCGGAACGCGGGGTACTCGCGGGTCTTGCGCACGTAGCGCTTGAGCGCGCGCTGCTCGCCGCCGAGCGTGCCGTTCAGCCCGTGCTGCGAGATGAGGATGCGCCCGCGCAGCCCGAGCGATTCGGCGAGATCGCGCTGCCAGAGCCGCACCGCGTCGGGGTCGGCGAGCGGCGTGAACACGTAGTAGAGCAGGATCTTGGCGAGCGGCACCCCGAGATTCTACGAGCGGATGCCGCGTGGTCGCCGTGAACCGTCCGTCGATCGCATCGCGCAAGGCGGCGAAGCGCAGTTCAAGACCCTGTGCGCGCCCGCCCGTCGACCGTAGGCTGGCACTGAGCGAGGAGGCCGACGATGCTCGACTACGACCCGTACGCAGCGCTGCAGGCGCTGAAGCCCATGCCGTCATTCACCCTCACGAGCGCCGATTTCGCCGATGGCGAGGAGCTGCCGCTACCGCTTCGCGCGAGCGGGCACGGCGCCGGCGACCGCTCACCGCAGTTGTCGTGGTCGGGCTTTCCGCCGTCCACGCAGAGCTTCGCGGTGACGTGCTTCGACCCCGACGCGCCGAGCGGGTCGGGCTGGTGGCACTGGGCCGTCGCGAACATCCCCGCGAGCGTGACGAGCCTCGACCCCGGCGCAGGCGAGCCGGGCGGCCTGAAGCTGCCCCACGGCGCGCTCGTGCTGCGCAACGAAGACGGCGAGCGCCGATACGTCGGCTCGAGCCCGCCGCCCGGCACCGGCGTGCACCGCTACTTCTTCGTCGTGCACGCGATCGACCGGGCCCGCCTGTCGATCGATCCCGACTCGACCGCCGCCGTGCTCAGCCTGCAGTGCTTCTTCCACGGCCTCGCGCGCGCCGTGCTCATCGGAACGGCCGAGCACCCCGACGGCTGAGACCGGCTCAGGTGGTTACGGGGCCGGCGGGCGGGCGGGGCTCGCGCGGCTCACCGGCAGGCGCGGGCCACACCGGGTCGAAGCGCGCCTCGTCGAGCACCCGGGCCACGAGTCCGGGCGGCAGGTCGTGCAGCTCGGGCGGGTTCCACCGCGGCCGTCGGTCCTTGTCGATGACCTGCGCCCGGATGCCCTCGTGCAGGTCGTGCTGCTCGATGAACCAGGTCACCGCACGGAACTCCTGCTCGAGCGCGTCTTCGAGCCGCGGCAGTGTGCGCGCGCGACGCACCGATTCGAGCGTCACCGCGAGCGCCGTCGGCGAGAGCGACTCGAGCTCGTCGGCCGCCGCGGCAGCGTAGGCGAACGCGCCCGGGTCGAGCGGATGCCGCGGGAACGAGCTCGACGCGGCATCGGGCTTGCCCTCGGCGAACGCGCGCAGGCGCGCGATGATCTCGCCGACCGTCGGCGCCGAGTAGCAGGCGTCGACCCAGTCGCGTGCGAGCGCGAGCGTCGACGGACCCGGCGTCTCGTCGAAGAGCATGACGATCTCGGCGGGACTGCCCGGGTCGGCCCGTTCGGCGAGGGCCTGCAACAGGTGCGGCAGGCGATCGGACGGGAGGTACGCGTCGGCGAACCCGGCGTGCAGGGCGTCGGCGGCGTCCATGGTGCGGGAGTTGAGGGCGAGGTGCACGCCGAGCTCGCCGGGCGCCTTCGCGAGCAGCCACGAACCGCCGACGTCGGGCGTGAACCCGATGCGGGTCTCGGGCATCGCGACGCGCGAGCGCTCGGTGACGACCCGGATCGACGCGTGGCCGGCGAGGCCGATGCCACCGCCCATCGTGATGCCGTCCATGATCGCGACGACCGGCTTCGGGTAGCGGGCGATCGCCGCGTCGAGGCGGTACTCCGTTCGGAAGAACTCGTGCGCCTCGGCATGGCCGTCGTTGGTCGCGTAGCCGTAGAGTTCGCGCACGTCGCCGCCGGCGCAGAACCCGCGCTCGCCGGCGCCGTCGAGCACGATGACGCCGACTTCGGTGTCGTCGCGCCAGGCGTCGAAGATCGCGGCGAGCGACCTGATCATCTCGAACGAGAGCGCGTTGAGCGCCTGGGGACGATCGAGCGTCACATGGCCGACACCGTCGGCGACGGTCGCAGAGATGTGGTCGCTCACGAGTGCCACCGTAGCGCCGATCGGGGCTAACCTGCTCAGATGGTGCCAGTCGAGAACCTGTGGGCGTTCGTGATCGCCTCGGTCGTGCTCATCCTGATCCCCGGTCCGAGCGTGCTGTTCGTGATCGGGCGCTCGCTCGCGCTCGGTCGCCTGGGCGGACTGCTCAGCGTCGTGGGCAACGCGATCGGCATGGTGCCGCTCGTCGCCGCGGTCGCGCTCGGTGTCGGCGCACTCGTCGCCCAGTCGGTCGTCGTCTTCACCGTCATCAAGTTCGTCGGCGCCGCGTACCTCGTCTACCTCGGGGTGCAGGCGATCCGCCATCGCGCCGACGCCGCCGACGCGGTCAACGGGCAGGCACCGCCGCGCTCGCACTGGCGCCAGCTCGGCGAGGGCTTCGTCGTCGGCGTCACGAACCCCAAGACGATCGCGTTCTTCGTGGCGGTGCTGCCGCAGTTCGTGTCGTTCAGCGCCGGGTCGATCCCGCTGCAGCTCTTCGAGCTCGGCGTCGTGTTCATCGTGCTCGCCCTCATCTGCGACTCGGTGTGGGCGCTCGCCGCGAGCGCCGCGCGCGACTGGTTCGCGCGCTCGCCGCGCCGCGCCTCGCACCTCGCGGCCACGGGCGGCGTCATGATGATCGGCCTCGGCGGCGTGCTCGCGCTCAGCGGCAACAAGCACTGACCCGGCACCTCCGCGCCGCCCACCGGCCGCGGCCACCAACTCAGGAGAATGCGTCGCGATGCCGCGCGCACAGCGAGGATCGCGCCCATTCTCCTGAGCTGCGCCGCGCTACTCGGGCCGGGTGCGATGCGTGGGACGCGGTGCGCGGTGCGCGGCGCGGGTGCGCTACTCGCGGGTGCGGGTGCGGCCGAGCCGACCGAGGCCTCGGTGAGGCACGCCTCGAGCGCGACCCAGCCGAGCATCGCGCACTTCACGCGCATGACGTACTTCGAGACGCCGTGGAACGCGATCGCGTCGCCGAGCAGGTCTTCGTCGGGTTCGCCCTGGCCCTGTGAGCGCAGCATCGCGCGGAACCCGTCGATGAGCCCGCGCACCTCGTCGACGTCGCGGCCCGCCGCGAGCTCGGCGAGCGTCGAGGCCGAGGCCATCGAGATGCTGCAGCCGTCGCCCTGCCACGCGAGCTCGGCGATGCGCGTGTGCGAGTCGTCGAGGCGGATGCGCATCGTGAGCTCGTCGCCGCAGGTGGGGTTGAACTCGTGGTGCTCGGCGTCGGCGTGGTCGAGCGGACCGTCGCCGTGCCGCGCCTTCGCCTGCTCGAGGATGATCTGCTGGTAGAGGCCTTCGAGCCCGCTCATGCGCTCACGGCCTCTGACGGGGCATCCGAGACGCCGAAGAATCGCCGCACGCCCGCGAGCGCCTCGACGAACCGGTCGACCTCGTCGTCGGTCGTGTACACGTGGGCGCTCGCCCGCGTCGACGCGGTGATGCCGAGCGCGCGGTGCAGCGGCTGCGCGCAGTGGTGGCCGACGCGCACGACGATGCCGGCCTCGTCGAGGAACTGGCCGACGTCGTGGGCGTGCACCCCGTCGACCGAGACCGCGACGAGCCCCGCTCGCTCGACGCCGACACCCGGGCCGATGATGCGCACCCCGGGCAGCGCGGAGACCCCCTCGACGATGCGCGCCGCGAGCTCGGACTCGTGCCGGGCGACCTCGTGCATGCCGATCGCCTCGAGGTACCGCACGGCCTCGGCGAGGGCGACCGCCTGCGACACCGGCTGCGTGCCCGCCTCGAAGCGGTGCGGCGACGGCAGGAACTCGGCGGTCTCGAGCGTGACGCGGGTGATCGTCGACCCGCCGGTGCGGGCGGGCGGCAGCACGTCGAGCAGCTCTTCGCGGCCGTAGAGCACGCCGATGCCGTTCGGCCCGAGCATCTTGTGCGCCCGAGAACGCGGCGAAGTCGACGCCCATCGCGCCGAAGTCGGTCGGACGGTGCGGCACCGACTGGCACGCGTCGAGCACGACCCGGGCGCCGCGCGCGTGCGCGAGCGACACGACGTCGGCGACCGGTGCGAGGTACCCCGTGACGTTCGAGACCTCGGCGACGGCGACGATGCGCGTGCGGTCGCTGAGCTCGGCGGCGAGGTCGTCGGCCGTCCACAGCCCGTGCTCGTCGACCCGCACGGCGCGCAGCCGCGCGCCCGTCTTGGCCGCGAGGCGCTGCCACGGGAATGAGGTTCGCGTGGTGCTCGGCCTCGGTGACGACGATCTCGTCGCCGGGTTCGAGCGCGAGCGGGCGAGCGGATGCCCCTCCCAGCCCCGCGCTCGCATCGGCGATGCCGAGGGCGACCATGTTGATGGCGTCGGTGGCGTTCTCGGTCCACACGATCTCGCGCTCGCCGGCGCCGACGAATCGGGCGACGGTGGCGCGGGCGTCTTCGAAGAGCGTGGTCGAGTGGCCGACGGCTGCGCTCGCACCGCGGTGCACGGGAGCGAGGTGGTGCTCGAGGTACTCGCGCTCGGCGTCGAGCACCTGGCGCGGTCGCTGCGAGGTGGCGGCGGAGTCGAGGTAGGCGGTGGGGGTGCTGCCGTCGGGTGCCTGGTCGAAGGCCGGGAAGTCGCGGCGGAGGTCGCTCATGCTCATCCCCTCAATCGTCCCACGGATGCGTGGGTGCGGGCCGGGAGCGGTCATCCGAGGCCGCCGAGGCATTCGTGTATACATCGAGGTCGCAGGATGCGGCGAGATTGCGCCGTGCGCCGCGGCAGTGTATACATAACGAGGGAGGAGGGGTCGAATGCGAGCCAGTGATCGCGCCTATCGTGCGCTCCGCGAGGAGATCCTCGACGGCGTGCTCGCGCCGGGCACCGCGCTCGCCGAGGTCGAGCAGGCCAATCGCCTCGGCGTCTCGCGAACCCCCGTGCGCGAAGCGCTCGCCCGCCTCGAGGCCGACGGGCTCGCCACGGCCGCGTCGCCGCGCGTGCTGCAGGTGAGCGAACTCTCGCCGGCGAGCATCACCGCCCTCTACGAACTGCGCGAAGCACTCGAGGAGCAGGCCGCCCGACTCGCGGCGATGCGTCGCGACCCCGAACGCTTCGAGGGCCTGCGCAGTCGACTGCAGCTCTCGCCGGGCCAGCTCGCCTCGGGCGACGAGGGCGGTCTGCGCGACTACTACGAGACGGTCGACGCGCTCGACGCCGAACTCGACTGCCGCGGTCGCCAACCCGCTGCTCATCGGCGCCCTGCGCAACGCCCGCCTGCACTCGGCCCGTGTGCGGCGGCTCGCACGCCAGCATCCCGAGCGACTTCGTGCCGCGGCATCCGAGCACCTGCTCATCGTCGAGGCGATCATCGCCGGCGACGCGTCGCTCGCGGCCCACGCCACTCACGTGCACCTGCACATGAGCCTTCGTCACGCACTCGCCTCGATCGAGGCTCGTCAGCCCGACGGGCACCGCGTAGCCTGACCGATGGAACACCGAGAAAGGTCCACCATGCACCTGCACCACGTCCGAACCCACCGCAGCGACGAGAACCTCGCTCGAGAGGGCCAGCTCGCGTGGCAGCTCGCGGGCGTCGCGACCGACCCGGTCGAGCTCGACGACGACGTGATCGACATGGTCGTCAACCGCGTGATCGACAACGCCGCGGTCGCCGCGGCGTCGATCGCGCGCAAGCCCGTCGTGTCGGCGCGCAGCCAGGCGCTGTCGCACCCGGTCTCGATCGGCGGCGACGGTGCGACCGTGTTCGGTGCCGATGCCGCGCGCCACACTTCGCCCGAATGGGCCGCATGGGCCAACGGGGTCGCGGTGCGCGAGCTCGACTACCACGACACCTTCCTCGCGGCCGAGTACTCGCACCCCGGCGACAACATCCCGCCGATCACCGCGGTCGCGCAGCACCTCGCCGCGAAGCGCGGCCTCACCGGCCGCGACCTCGTGCGCGGCATCGCCACGGGCTACGAGATCCAGATCGACCTCGTCAAGGCGATCTCGCTGCACGCGCACAAGATCGACCACGTCGCCCACCTCGGCCCGTCGGCCGCGGCCGGCATCGGCACGCTGCTCGGCCTCGATCAGGAGACGATCTTCCAGGCCATCGGCCAGGCGCTGCACACCACCACGGCCACGCGCCAGTCGCGCAAGGGCGAGATCTCGACGTGGAAGGCGCACGCCCCCGCCTTCGCGGGCAAGATGGCCGTCGAGGCGGTCGACCGCGCGATGCGCGGCGAGACCAGCCCCGTGCCGATCTACGAGGGTGAAGACGGCGTCATCGCCTGGCTGCTCGACGGTCCCGAGGGCTCCTACGAGGTGCCGCTGCCCGACGCCGGCGAGGCCAAGCGCGCCATCCTCGACTCGTACACGAAGGAGCACTCGGCCGAGTACCAGGCGCAGGCGTGGATCGACCTCGCGCGCAAGCTGCACGAGGAGTACCCGCTGATCCTCGACGCCGAGCACATCGAGTCGATCACCCTGCACACCTCGCACCACACGCACTTCGTCATCGGCTCGGGCGCGAACGACCCGCAGAAGTACGACCCCGACGCCTCGCGCGAGACGCTCGACCACTCGATCCCGTACATCTTCACGGTCGCCCTGCAAGACGGCTCGTGGCACCACGCCGACTCCTACTCGCCCGAGCGTGCGCACCGCGACGACACGGTCGCGCTCTGGAAGAAGGTGTCGACCGTCGAAGACCCCGAGTGGACCCGCCGCTACCACTCGAACGACATCAGCGAGAAGGCCTTCGGCGGTCGCGTCGTGATCAAGCTCGCCGACGGCGGCGAGATCGTCGACGAGATCGCCGTCGCCGACGCGCACCCGCTCGGTGCCCGGCCGTTCGCCCGCGAGCAGTACGTCGCGAAGTTCCGCACCCTCGCCGAGTGGGCGCTCGAAGAGGCCGAGATCGAGCGGTTCCTCGACGTCGCGCAGCGCCTGCCCGAGCTCGGCCCCGATGAGCTCGGCGGCCTCACGTTCACCGTCGCCCCGGGCGCGCTCGTCAGCGTCGACATCCCCGAGGGACTCTTCTGATGCTGTACTCCCAGACCACTCCCGCCGAGAAGCGCCGGCTGTTCCGCGAGCGACTCGCCACCGGCGAGATCATGCGGTTCCCCGGCGCGTTCAACCCGCTGAGCGCCAGGCTCATCGGCCAGAAGGGCTTCGAGGGCGTCTACATCTCGGGCGCGGTGCTCAGCGCCGACCTCGGGCTGCCCGACATCGGCCTCACGACGCTCACCGAGGTCGCCGGCCGCGGCCGGCAGATCGCACGCATGACCGACCTGCCGGCGATCATCGACGCCGACACCGGCTTCGGCGAGCCGATGAACGTCGCGCGCACGGTGCAGGAGATGGAGGACGCGGGGCTCGCGGGCCTCCACATCGAAGACCAGATCAACCCCAAGCGCTGCGGACACCTCGACGGCAAGCAGGTCGTCGACGACGAGACCGCGCTCCGGCGCATCCGTGCCGCCGTCGACGCACGACGCGACCCGAACTTCCTCGTCATGGCGCGCACCGACATCGCAGCGGTCGACGGGCTGCAGGCCGCGGTCGACCGCGCGAAGGCGCTCGTCGACGCGGGTGCCGACGCGATCTTCCCCGAGGCGATGCGCTCGCTCGAGGAGTTCGCGGCGATCCGCGCCGCGGTCGACGTGCCGCTGCTCGCGAACATGACCGAGTTCGGCAAGAGCGAGCTGTTCACCGTGCAGCAGCTCGCCGACGTGGGCATGAACATCGTCATCTGGCCGGTGTCGCTGCTTCGCCTCGCGATGGGCAGCGCGGTTCGCGGGCTCGACGAGATCGAGGCATCCGGCAGTCTCACCGCGAAGCTCGACGAGATGCAGCACCGCGCCGAGCTCTACGAACTCATCGACTACGAGGGCTACAACCACTTCGACACGTCGATCTTCAACTTCACCGTCGCACGCTGACGCCGATTCGCAAGGGAGCACCCATGGCCGAGCAGAGCACCGCACCAGAGCCCGAGTCCGCGCCACCGACCCCGTTGATCTACAAGGGCCTGGCCGGCGTACCCGTCGACTACACCGCCGTCTCGAAGGTCAACCCCGACACGAACTCGCTGCTCTACCGCGGGTATCCCGTGCAGGAGCTCGCCGCGTCGTGCACCTTCGAAGAGGTCGCCTACCTGCTCTGGCACGGTGAGCTGCCCGACGACGCCGAGCTCGCGGTGTTCGAGGAGCGCGAGCGGTCGCTGCGCGGACTCGATCACGTCACCAAGCGCATCATCGACGAGCTGCCGCTCACGGCGCACCCGATGGACGTCGTGCGCACGGCCGTGTCGGTGATCGGCGCGAGCGACCCGGCCACCCCCGACGACTCGCCCGAGGCGAACCTCGACAAGTCGCTGCGGCTGCTCGCGAAGCTGCCGTCGATCGTCGCCTACGACCAGCGGCGCCGGCACGAGCTCGAGTTCGTCGAGCCCCGCGCCGATCTGGGCTTCTCGGCGAACTTCCTCTGGCAGACGTTCGGCGAGGCGGCCGAGCTCCCCGTGGTGACGGCGTTCGACGTGTCGATGATCCTCTACGCCGAGCACTCGTTCAACGCGTCCACGTTCACCGCGCGCGTCATCACGAGCACCCTCGCCGACCTCTACTCGGCCGTCGTCGGGGCGATCGGCGCGCTCAAGGGCCCGCTGCACGGCGGCGCCAACGAGGCCGTCATGCACGCGTTCGACGAGATCGGCGCGGGCGAGGGCGGGGCCGAGCGCGCGGTGGCGTGGCTCGACACGGCGCTCGCCGAGAAGCGCAAGATCATGGGCTTCGGGCACCGCGTCTACAAGAACGGCGACTCGCGCGTTCCCACCATGCGCGACTCGATGGAGCGCATGGTCGAGCACTACGACCGCCCCGACCTGCTCGAGTTGTACGTCGCCCTCGAGCAGGCGATGGGCGAGCGCAAGGGCATCAAGCCGAACCTCGACTACCCGGCCGGCCCGACCTACCACATGATGGGCTTCGACACCCTGACCTTCACCCCGCTGTTCGTCGCGAGCCGCATCACCGGGTGGACGGCGCACATCATGGAGCAGGCGGCGTCGAACGCCCTGATCCGTCCGCTCTCGGTCTACAACGGCCACGCCGAACGGCACGTGCCCGCGAAGGAGTGACGCGCGGCACGCGCGACGCGTGCCGACGCACAACGCGCGTGCGCGGCATCCGCACCTCGACTGTGGGGACCCGCCAACGCGAGGGAATCCACGACGATCTCGTCGTACAGTCGTGGACTATGCACATGATCTTCCGCACGCTGCTGCACGTGCTGTTCCTCGCGCGCCGCAAGCCCGACCTCACGCACGACGAGGTCGCACGCACGAACTTCATCACCCTGCCGACCGACCTCGACATCAACCGGCACATGAACAACGGCGTGTACTTCTCGATCATGGACGTCGCGCGGTTCGACATGCTCGTGCGCAACGGCGTCTGGCAGATGATGCGCGACAAGGCCTGGTACCCGGTGGTCGCGAGCGAGACGATCACGTTCCGCAAGTCGCTGAGCCTGTGGCAGCGCTTCACGATCGAGTCCAAGCTCGTCGGCCACGACGACAAGGCCGTCTACATGGAGCAGCGCTTCGTGCGCCCCGGGTCCCGGCGGCGAGCCCGAGGTGTACGCGCCGGGTTCATCCGCGCGCGCTTCCTGCGCAAGTCGGGCGGCACCGTGCCGATGTCCGAGATCATCGAGGCGCTCGGCGTCACCGACGCGCACGGCATCCCCGAATGGCTCGAGCGCTGGGGCACGGATGTCGCGCTGCCGCCGACCCGCGCCGAAGCGCCCTCGGTCTGGCGCTAGGCCGCCAGCTACGACACCGCCTTCTTCGGCACGACGACCTCTTTGATGATGAGCAGGATGCCGGCCGCCACCGGGATCGCGACGAGCGCGCCGGGCAGGCCGGCGAGCGTGCCGCCCGCGAGCGCGGCGATGAGCACGATCGACCCGGGCACCTGCACCGCCTTGCTCATGACCTTCGGCGTGAGGATGTACGCCTCGACCTGCATGTAGACGAGCATCGCGACGAGCACGATGAGCGCCGCCAGCGGCGAGACGAAGAGCGAGAGCACCGTCATCACGATGGTCGTGAGCACCGTGCCGATCAGCGGGATGAGCGTGATGAAGAACGCCGCCACCGCGATCACGAGTGCGAACGGCACGCCGCACGAGCCAGCAGCAGGATGAGGCTGTACGTCGCGTTGAAGAACGCGAGCACCACCATGCCGCTGAGGTAGCGGCCGACGTTCTGCATGATGCGCTCGGCGTACCCGACGACCCGCTCGCGGTGCGACGCCGAGATGAGGGTGTAGATCGCCGCCTTCGACGAGTCGAGCGTGGCGGTGAAGTAGATCGTCAGGATGAAGATGAAGAACGCCGCTCGAGATCCCGCCGACGATCGCGAGGCCGACGTTGAGCGCGCCGCCGCCGATGGTCGCCCAGAAGTGTCGGGTTGCTGATCAGGTCCGCGATCCACGTGTAGACGGACGCTGAGCACGCCGCCCGAGCCCGATGAGGCGTCTTGGAACCAGTCCTGCGCGCGCATGTTCTGCGAGCATCTGCGGCAGCGATTCGATGAGCGTCGACCGTCTGCGAGATCAGCGAGCGGCAGCACGAGCCACAGCATGCCGGCGATCACCAGGATGAAGAGGATGATCACCGTCACGATCGCGACGCCGCGCTTCATCCCGCGACGCTCGAACCACCGAACGAGCGGGTCGAGGCCGAGCGTGATGAACGCCGCCGCGAGCACCGAGAAGACGCACGCTCGAGATGCTGCGCGAACGCGGCGGTCAGCGCGAGCGCGACGACCACGCCGAGCGTGGCGACGAACGCCCACTGGAAGGGCCGGTTGGCCATGAAGTCGGCGGCCGCGCCTGCGGTCGGCTCGTCGTCGCAAGCTCGTGCCTCGCGTGCACGTCGCTCGATGCGTTTCACGGCGTCAGTCTAGGGCTGCGGATGTCGCGTGGTCGGGACATCCGTTGCATCGCACGGCGGAGCCGTGGGTCAGTGCTTGGCGGCAGCGGGGACGTGCAGTTCCTCGGTAGTGCCTGGCGAGGGCCGGATAGTAGTGCTCCCACTCGGGCATCGTGCGACCCGCGTGGGCGGCCAGGAGGCGGTCGAGGTAGTAATCCCAGCCGGGGCCCATCTGAGCGGCATCCGCTGCGTTGGGGAGTTTCTGGCCGAATGTCAGCGTGGTCATGCCGCCGGCCTCACGAAGGTGGGCGAACACCCGGATGCCGGTGGGGCCGGGGCCCGAGTCGGCGAGGAACCGGTAGGGCGGCCCGCACTCGAGGATGCTCACGTTCTGCCACTCGCCCTCCTCGCCCTCGAAGCCCATGCGAAAGCGGACGCCGCCCGTCTCGGGCCGCCCGGTGTAGGTGCCGATCCAGGCCTGCATCGCGGTCGGGTTCGTGAGGCTGAACCAGACCTCTTCGATCGGCGCGTGGAACAGGCGATCGAACTGCAGGTAGAGCCCATCAGGCTTCAACGTGTAGTGGCCGGTCGCTTTCGCGGTCATCTTCGCCCCCCTGCTCGTCGTCAACTCAGGCTAAACCCGCGACGCGCCAAACCACTAGAGTTGGCGCCATGGGTTCCAGTGGGGGCGCGAAGCGCAAGCCGAATCATCCGTCCAGCGGGCAGGTCCACGAAGAGACGATGAACCTCACCGAGGGCAAGTCCGGGCTGTGGGGCGCCCTCGCGGGACTCTTCACGTTCGCGCTCATCGCGGTTCCGCTCTCCGCGGCGTTCTCGTTCGCGACGCATCCGAATACGCAGCAGCTCTTCGCGGGTCGCCTCGAAGAGATGGGGCAGAGCGGCTACGTCGCCTTCTGGTGGGTCGTGACGATCTTCCTCCTCGCGCTCCCGTTCCTCGTCGGGTACGCCATCGCGCGGCTGTCGGGCCGTTCGCTCGCGATCGTGGGCGGCATCATCGCCCTCTTCGTCATCGCGATCCTCGTGATGGGCCAGATGTTCGTCTTCTGATCGATCGGGGGAGCCATGCAGATGGCGAAGGCCTCAGATGAGGCGAAGGCGCTGTTCCGTTCGGTGATCCCCGATGCCCCGGGCGTCGAGGTGAAGCCGATGTTCGGCAACCTCGGGGCGTTCGTGAACGGCAACATGTTCGCCGGGCTGTTCGGCGACCAGATCGGCGTGAAGGTGCTCGACGAGGGTGTGCGGGCCGAGCTCGCGGCGATCGACGGGGTCGGGCCGTTCGGGCCCGACGAGCGGCCGATGGGCGGGTACCTGTCGTTGCCCGCGGCGTGGGCGAGTGAGCCCGCGCGAATGTCGGAGTGGGTCGCGCGTGCGCTCGAGGGTGTCGCGCGCGTTGCCGCCGAAGCCGCCGAAGGGCGCCGAAGGGCCGAAGGGCTGAGTCGCCGAGCGTGTCAGCCACGATCGGTAGGGTTCGAGCATGACTGATGCGATGCCGCTGCCCGACGAGGCCCGCGAACGAATCCTGAACGCCGAGATCGCCCGCTACGCCGCCAAGGGGTGGACCGTGCAGACGGTCTCGGCAGGCCAGGCCGTGCTCTCGCGCAACAAGCGCATGGGCTGGTTCTGGAACCTGATCCTCGTGCTCATCACTGCAGGACTCTGGCTGATCTACGTGGTCTATCGCGCGCTCAACCGCAAGAAGGAGACGCTCGTGGTGACGGTCGACCCGCAGGGCCGGGTGCACACGACGTAGCCGCGAGTCGCGTCGCGTCGACCGCGACAGCGCGGCGCTCAGGCGCCCGACGCCTCGAGCACCGCCATCGCCGCGTTGTGCCCGCCGATGCCGCTGACGGCACCGCCGCGCACGGCGCCCGAGCCGCAGAGCAGGATGCGCTCGTGCTGGGTCGCGACGCCCCACCGCTGGGCGGGCGTCGCGAGCGGTGCGTCGTCTTCGGCCCACGGCCACGACAGCGGCCCGTGGAAGATGTTGCCGCCGGGCATGCGCAGCGCCTCCTCGAGGTCGTGCGTGGTCTTCGTCTCGATACAGGGCCGGCCCGAGGCATCCGTCGCGATCACGTTCTCGATCGGCTCGGCGAGCACCGAATTCAGCGACTCGATCACGGCGGCCTGCAGCCGCTCGCGCAGCGCGTCGTTGCCGAAGCGCTCGACGAGGCGGTCGGGTGCGTGCAGTCCGAAGACGGTGAGGGTGTGCATGCCGGATGCCGCGAGCTCGGGTGCGAGGATCGACGGGTCGCTCAGGGTGTGGCAGTAGATCTCGCACGGCAGGGGTGAGGGGATCTCGCCGCGCGCCGCGGTGGCGTAGGCCCGGTCGAGCTGCGTCTCGAGCTCGTTGATGTGGAACGTGCCGGCGAACGCCGCCTCGGGGGCGACCGCGCTGTCGCGCAGCCGCGGCAGGCGGGTGAGCAGCAGGTTGACCTTCACCTGGGCGCCCTCGGGCACGGCGAGCCGGCGCAGGCGCTCGCGCACGACGGCGGGAACCGCGAGCGACTCGTCGCGGGTGAACGGCGACTGGTCGCGCGGGGCGATGCCGGGTGCCTCGCCCGCGCCCGGCGCGGCGCCGACCGGGGTGATCGGGGCCGATGCGCCCGCGTCGAGCAGTCGCTCGAGCACGGCGGGGGCCACGTTGGCGAGCACGGTCGCGGCGGTGACCGTGTGCTCGACGCCGTCGAGGCGGTAGCGCACGTGACCCTCGCCCGAGACGCCGAGCACCTCGGCGCCGGTGACGAGTTCGGCGCCGGCCTCGCGCGCGGCGCGGGCGAGTTCGCCGGTCACCGCGCCCATGCCCCCGACCGGGACATCCCAGTCGCCGGTGCCGCCGCCGATGACGTGGTACAGGAAGCAGCGGTTCGCGTCGAGCGTCGGGATCGTCGAGGTCGGTGAACGTGCCGATCAGGCCGTCGGTCGCGACGACGCCGCGTACGAGGTCGCTCGCGAAGCGGCCGTCGATGGTCTCGCCGAGGGGCTGGTCGATGAACTGCTCGCCAGATGGCGTCGTCGCCGACCAGGGCGCGGGCCTCGGCGCGGGTCGGCAGCGGCTCGGTGAGCGTCGGGAAGAGCCGCTCGGCGAGGCGCGCGGTGTCGGCGTAGAAGGCGGTCCAGGCGGCCTGGTCGCCGGCCGCGTCGACGCGTGCGAACGCGGCGGCGGATGCCTCGGCGCCCGGCCTCGTTGTCGATGAGCAGCCCACGCGTCGGGGTCGGTCGGGATCGGGGGTGTACGACGAGTACCGCCGGCGCACGAGCCGCACATCGAGGCCGAGGTCGTCGATGATGCGCTGCGGCAGCAGGCTCACGAGGTACGAGTATCGCGACAGGCGTGCGTCGACGCCCTCGAACGCCTGCGCCGACACCGCCGCGCCGCCGAGGTGGTCGTCGCGTTCGAGCAGCAGCACCGATCGTCCGGCGCGGGCGAGGTAGGCGGCGGCGGTGAGGCCGTTGTGGCCACCGCCGAGGATCACGACGTCGTGGGGCATCTGGGGCATCCACCGAGCGTAATCGAGCGGATGCCCCGTACCCGTTCAGGTTCTGCCGACACGCCGCAGGCCGGCCCGCCGCTCCGGCGTGTTGCGAGAAGCCCCGCATCGGACGGCGTCGACGGGCCGCGACGACGGAGTGCACGCCGGACGCAGCAGGTCAGCGGGCGCGGCGCATCGCGCGCACGCCGACGAGCACGCCGACCGCGCACGTCGCACGCCGCGATCACTCCGCCGACGACCGCGGGTGCCCCGAAGTCGCCCGCGAGCAGCGCGCGCTCGGCGCCGACGAGGTAGCTCAGCGGGTTCACCGCGGCGGCGACCTTCATCCACGCGGGGCCGTCCTCGAGCGGCAGCAGCATGCCCGAGAGGATCATCAGCGGGAACAGCAGCGTCTGGTGCACCATCCAGAACATCCAGTCGCGGTTGCGGCACGCGAGCGCGAGCGTGTAGCTCAGGGAGCCGAACCCGATGCCGAACACGGCGAGCACCGCGAGGCCGGCGACGAGGCCGGGCACGTCGAGCGCTGAAGCCGAACGGCACGGCGACGAGCACGACGATCGTGCCCTGGATGGTCAGCGGCACGACCTCCTTGAGGGCGCGGCCGACGAGCAGCGCGCTGCGGGACAGCGGCGCGACCAGGGTGCGCTCGTGCGAGCCCGTCTGCATCTCGAAGAGCAGGTTCGCGCCCGTCGAGGCCGTGCCGAACAGCGCGACCATCACGAGGATGCCGGGCACGAACCACTGCAAGGTGCCCGCGACGTCGCCGCCGGCCGCGCCGATGAGCAGCGGTCCGAACAGCCCGAGGAACACGAGGGGCTGCACGAGCGAGAAGATCACGCTGAACGGGTCGCGCACGAGCGGGCGCGACTCGCGGACGAAGACGGCGGCCGTGTCGCGCACGAATCCCGTGGGGCGGGCGGTGGTGTCGATGGTGGTCATGGGATTGCTCCTTCGTGATCTGTTCGGTGGTCGAGTCGGCGCGAGCGCGTTCGAGACCTGGTGAGCGAGTGGCGAGGTCCGGGAGGCGGAGGGTCAGGCGGCGACGGTCTCGGGTGCGGGCGCCTCTGCGGCGGCGGCCTCCTCGCGGAGGCTGCGGCCGGTGAGCGCGAGGAAGACGTCGTCGAGCGTGGGCTGGCGGTGCGTCGCGGCCACGACCTCGAGGCCCGCGTCCGACAGCGAGCGGATGTACCGGGGCAGGGCCCGATCGCCGCCCGGCGCCGTGACGGCGACGACTCGGGCATCGACCCCGTCGACCTCGCCGCCGATGCGCGCGGCCGCGGTCGCGGCATCCGATGGCGAATCGAACGTGAGCGTGACCCGGTCGCCCGCGAGCGAGCCCTTGAGCGCTCCGGCCGTGTCGTCGGCGATGACGGCGCCGTGGTCCATGACCATGACGCGCTCGGCGAGCTGGTCGGCCTCGTCGAGGTAGTGCGTGGTGAGGAAGATCGTCGTGCCGGTCGCCCGGCGCAGGTCGACGATGTGCTCCCACAGGTTCGCGCGCGAGTGCGGGTCGAGGCCCGTCGACGGCTCGTCGAGGAACAGCAGCTCGGGCCGGTGGATGAGGCCGAGCGCGATGTCGAGCCGGCGCTTCTGCCCGCCCGACAGCGACTGCACCGTGCGGTTCGCGACCTGGTCGAGCTCGAGCGACTCGATGAGCTCGGCGGCCCGCGCGCGGGTCTCGCGTCGGCCCATGCCGTAGAACGCGCCCTGCGCGTGCAGCTCGTCGCGCACGCGCTGGGTGTGGCCGCCCGAGTTGCCCTGGCCGACGTAGCCGATGCGGCGGCGCACGCCTGCGGCGTCGGTGCGGATGTCGCAACCGGCCACGATCGCCTCGCCGGCGGTCGGCGGCAGCAGGGTCGTGAGCATGCGCAGCGTCGTCGACTTGCCGGCGCCGTTCGGGCCGAGGAACGCGACGAGCTCACCCGTGGCGACCGAGAGGTCGACGGAACGGACGGCCTCGACGGTCTGTCCCTTCGAGCGGAACGTCTTCGTGAGGCCCTGTGCGGTGATCATCTGGTTCGTTCGGTTCGTCATACCTGCAGTCTTCCGAGGCATCCGGTCACTTCCTGTCCTGATGGGCGAGATACTTGGAGACATGGCCGCCACGACCTCGAGAACGCTCGAACTCCTCTCACTGCTGCAGAGTCACCGGCACTGGTCGGCGCGCGAACTCGTCGATCGCCTCGGCGTGAGCGACCGCACCCTGCGCCGCGACGTCGAGCGACTGCGCGAGCTCGGCTACGGCATCGAGTCGATGCGGGGGAGCGCCGGCGGCTACCGGCTCGAAGCCGGCACCGGGCTGCCGCCGCTGCTGCTCAGCGACGACGAGGGCGTCGCGATCGCGGTGGGCCTGCGCTCGCAGGCGACCGCGGGGCTGCGCGGCGCCGAGCACACCACGCTCAGCGCCCTGGCCAAGATCGAGCAGGTGCTGCCGCCCGCGCTGCGGCGGCGCATCGACGCGCTCGCGTCGCACGCGACGATCGGGGCGGGTGCGGCGGGCGGCGGCTCGGGCCGCCCGACACCCGAGGTCGACGCCGAACTGCTCGGCCTGCTCGCGCTGGCCTGTCGCGATTCCGAGCGACTGCGATTCCGGTACACGGATGCCGCGGGCGAGGCATCCGCTCGCTCGATCGAGCCCTACCGGCTGGTGCCGGTCGCCCGTCGCTGGTACCTGCTCGCGTGGGATCGCGATCGCGACGACTGGCGCACGTTCCGGCTCGACCGCATGAGCGAGGTGTTCCAGACCCGGGTGCGGTTCGAGCCGCAGGCGATGACCGACGACGAGGCGCGCACGCGCGTCGAGCGGGCGCTGCGCTGGCGGTCGCGCAGCGTGGCGGCCCGCGTCGTGGTCGAGATGCCGGCGGCCGAGCTCGTGGAGTACCTCGGCTGGTACGGCCGCGACGTCGTGCCCGACGGACCCGATCGATGCGTCTGGCCGCTCGAGTCCGACGCCGTCGAGAGCCTGTTCATCGCGCTCATGTGGCTGCCGCGCGGCATCCGCTATCGCGTCGAGGCGCAGCCCGACGTGCTCGGGTTCCTCGCGACGCAGGCCGAGCGGTTCGCGGCCGCGGCGGCCGCCGGCGGCCGCGAGCTAGTAGCCCGTGCCGTCGCCCCGCTCGAGGGTGCCGATCTCGGTGCCGTCCTGACCGAGCACGGTCATGGTGTCGTCGGCGATGGTCGCCTCGGTGAGGCCGGCGAGCCACGTGTCGACGTCTTCGCAGGCCATCATCGTCGAGGAGACGTCCTCGAACTGCACGTGGTCGGCCTCGTCGACCGACCAGGAGCCGTTCAGCTGATTGCAGCCGTCGGTGCCACTGAAGCTGCCGTCGTCGGCGAGGTCGAGCGACGGCGCGGTCGTGTCGGTCGTATCGCCCCACGTGCCGACGGGGTCGACCGAACCGCCCTGCGCCTCACCCTCTTCACCGGCGCAACCGGCCAGCAGGAGCAGGGCCAACACGGCGCCGGCGGCGAGCGTGATCTTCGGAATTCCAGCCATGGTCGCAGGGTAGTCCCGAGGGCGGTGCGCCGCCATGGCTTCAGGTCTCGATCCGGATGCGGATGCGCGGGCGTCGAGGGCACATGACCTCAGGCGGTCGGGCTCGAGTTCGCCCGCCGCGGGTCTTCGGCGCCGCGCTATCGCCTGCGTCGGCTGCGAGCTCCACGACCACCGAAGAGTCGGCGCCGAGTCCGTAGCCGCCGCCGTCGGTGCCGGAGCCGCTCGACGGGCAACCGGTGAGCGTCATGAGCGGCCGCTGCGACGAGGACCGTGCCGATGCGGGTCGTGGAACGAGACATCCGTGCCATGGGCCCAGCGTAAGCCGAGGTTGCCTCAGTTGGGTGGGAATCGTACGACGCACGCGACTCGGCTACGCGGTGGCGAGTTCGATGTTGTGCAGCTGCCGGTAGTGGTCGCGGATCCCCACCTTGCGCTCGAGGTCCTCGATGATGGCCGCCGCGAAGTTCTCTTCGTACAGGGCAGTCGAGCTGCCGAGGCCGCCGGGGCTGAAGACGTTGACCTCCATCAGCTTGTCGCCGACGATGTCCAGCCCGACGAGGAACATCCCGTCGGCCACGAGCTTGGGCCGCACGACGTCGACCAGCTCGAGCATCTCGTCGGTGACCGTCACGGCCGTGGCCTTGCCGCCGGCGGACATGTTGGAGCGGATGTCGGAGCCCGTGCTCTTGCGCCGGAACGCGGCGTACTTGCCGTTGACCTTCAACGGCTTGCCGTTCATCACGAACATGCGCACGTCGCCGTTCTTGGCCTCGGTGAGGTACTCCTGGGCGACGACGTAGCCGTCGCGGGCGATCGCCTCGATGATCTGGCTCAGGTTCGGCGACTCCTCCTTCGTGACGAGGAAGACGCCGCTGCCGCCCGAGCCCTGCAGCGGCTTGAGCACCGCCTTGCCACCGAGCTCGGCCACGAAGCCGGCGATGCGGGCCTGGTCGCGCGTGATCATGGTGCGCGGCCGAACCACCTCGGGGAAGTGCTGGAAGTAGGCCTTGGAGAGGGCGTTGGCGAGGGTGCCCGGGTCGTTGACGACGAGCACTCCCGAACTGGCGATCAGCTGCCCGAACGCCACCCCGGCGTTGTTCGCCCACGGGGCGTCGGCGGCGTCGGCCGCGGGGTCCGAGCGGAGCATGACGACGTCGAACTCCGAGAGGCTGATCTGCTGCTCGAGATCGGGCATCTGCACGTCCGCGAGGTAGCGCTCCGTCGAACGGTAGTTCTTGCCGCTCACGCCCCGAGCCCGGGCGCTGAGCGAGCCGTCGACCTCGTAGGCGAAGTCGCCCATCCCCATCAGGAACGCCTCGTGCCCCATGTTGGTGGCCTGCATCGCGAGCCGCACGGTGGTGTAGACGGGCTGTTCGGTCATGACGTCGTTGACGACGAATCCGATCTTCATGCTGCTCCTTGGATCAAGTGGGTCGGGTCTGTTGCGGCGGAGGCCTCGTCGAGGCGCCGTCGGCCCTCATCGTGCTGGTACCAGCGGGGGAGGAGGACGGGTTCGTGCAGGATGCCGCGGGCGTTGAGCCCTTCGACGAGGGGAAGGTCGACCAGCGAGAACTTCCCCAGGAAGAGCGCGTCGAGCGAATCGCCCCTGCGGAGGTGGTCGAGCAGGTCGAGGAGGCCGCGCAGGTAGATGGCGTCTTTCGTGAGGCCGCCCGAACGGAACACGCGCATGGTGGTCGTGAATGCGCTGCCGCGCGCGAAACCGGCGTCGACGAGCTCCTGCCAGCACTCGACGAACGTGGCGCCGCCGGCCATGGAGTGCACGGCGAGGACGCGCCCGGCGAGCTGGCGCAGGCGCGCCCGGTTGAGCGCACCGGCGGCGATCTCCGCGAGCACCGCGAGGCCCTCCTGGGTCTCGTCGTATCCGGCGAGGCCGGTGCCCAGCACGTGCAGCGGCTGGTGCGAGCCGTTGACCTGCGTGACGAGGTGGGTGCCGATCTCGTGCTGGATCAACGCGTTCGCCCGCGCCGTCGACACCCGGGTCTCGGGGCCGATCAGCAGCACGTTGTCGCTGACCATGACGCCGGTGGAGTCGTGGCGGATCTCGGCGTGGACGTCGATGTCTGGATTGATCTCGCGATAGTAGTCGATCTCGGCTTCGGCGAGCAGCAGGAACTCGCTCGCGTCGAGGTGGTCGCCGGCCTCGGGCTCCGCCGGCACCCGCTCGATGATCGACTGCGCCTCGGTGAGCAGCTTGGGGGCCACCCCGCCGTACAGCTCGAGGCTGAGCGCGCGGAAGTCGGGGGTGTCGCGAGCGCGCAGCATCGCGAGCTGGAGCTCGAGCTCACGACGCTTGCCGCGCAGCAGGGTGGCGACGGTGTTGTCCTCCACGGCCGTGTCGTCGATGCCGTCGAGGATGGTCTGGGCGACCTCGGGGTCGATGCCGAGCTCGCGGTAGGTGAACACGGGCTCGTGCACGCGGCCGGCCACGAAGTCGGCGCGGGCGTCGTCCGCATCCACGGGGGTGACGTCGAGGATGAAGCGGAAGCTCAGCCCGAGCTGGGACAGCTGATGGTCGACGGCCTGGTCGACGGTCGCGAGCGGGTTGTCGCTCGTCATCGGTTCAGCGACTCCCGGATGGGGTCCAGCGACTCCCGGATGGGGTCGAACGTCTCTGCCAGTGACCGCGCCAGCTCTGCGATGCGCGACTCGTCGGCCTGCCCGGTCCACTCATCCATGAAGGTCTTCTTGAATTCCAGCGCCAGCACGCAGCCCACCCCGGCGTAGCGCTCGTGGACCCACCACGCGAGGTTCCGGCCCTTGAACTTCACGTTCTGCCGCACGTCGAAGCCCTGGCCCTGCATCGTGCGGCTGAACGCGTCGATGACTCCCGCGAACCTCCCGTCGATCGTCTCGGTGCCGAGGTTGACCTCGGGATTCTCCTCGATCGGGCTCGTGCGGCGCGTCGGGGCCGTGGCGGCGGTGATTGTAGGAGTGGACGTCGAGCAGCACGAACGGGCCGCGCGCGGCCACCTCGTCGAGTCGGTCCGCGAGGGCGGCGTAGACGCTGTCGTAGAGCTCGAGGCTGCCGGCGACGATGTCGTCGGGCAGTTCGTCCTCGGTCCAGAGATCGAGTCCCCAGGCGTCGTCGGGGGTGCGGTAGACGGCTTCGGAGCGGGGGCGGTTGAGGTCGGCCTCGAACCTCGACTGGTGCACGACCACACGGGCGGGCGCGAGGGAGGCGATGCGGTCGGTGTGCGGGTCTTCCTCGCGGAAGCGGACGTCCTCGTCGAGGGCCATCAGCTCGGCCACCTCGGGGCGCAGCTCGTGCCCCGCGTGGATGGCCGTGGCGATCAGCTGTCCGCTCCAGTCACCGTCGAACTCGAAGGGTTGCATCCCCCATGTCTACAGGCCCGGGGTCGCGATGACCCCGGGTTGACAGATCCTCCGATGTCATGCTTCGACGGCAGGCGCCGGCGTCGCGGTGGCTCGTGCGGCCCGTGCCAGCGCTTCGCGGCATGCGACGACGGCCGGCCTGGCGGCGGCGGCATGCCGGGTCGAGGTGAAGACCTCGCGCTGCGGATGTCCCGGCAGGTCCACGAGCGTCACGCTCGGCGTTTCACCGGCCCAGACGAGATCGGGCAGCAGCCCCACCGCGTTGCCCGAGCGGATGAGCCGGATGTGCGCCATGAGGTCGGCGGTCTCGAACCGCACGTCGGGCTCGAACCCGGCGTCGCGGCAGAGCTGCTCGGCCCACTCGCGCGAGGCGGTGCCCTCGGGCTCGAGCACCCACGGCATGGCCGCGGCCGCGGAGAGTCCGGTGCGTCGAGTAGGCGCGCAGCGCCGTATCGAGACCAGGACGCAGATCGTCGTTCCCGAGCACGCTCGCGGGTCGATCTCGCCAGCTCGACCGACGGCAGGACGCCGGGCGCGGCGGCAGGGCGAGGCGGATGGCGTCGGCGGCGAGCGGCACGCGGTCGAGTTCGGCTCGGTGCGCGCGGGTGTGGCCGGGGTACTGCTCGGCGACGACGAGGTCGAAGTCGCGGGCGGCGACGTCGAAGAGCGCGAGCTCGGGTTCGCGCTCGGTGATCTCGACGCGCAGGTCGGGGTGCTCGACGCGCAGCAGCGTGAGCGCCTGCGGCACCACGGCGTGCGCGGCCGACTGGAACGCCGCGATGCGCACGGTGCCGCCGACGGTGGTGAGCGAGCGCGCGACCTCGGCCTCGGCCTCTTCGAGGCGGTCGAGCACGGCGCGGGCGTGGGCGACGAGCAGTTCGGCCTGCGGCGTGAGCTGCACGCGACGTCCGGCCTGCACGAGCAGCGGCACGCCGGCCTCGCGTTCGAGCTGGCTGAGCTGCTGCGAGACCGACGAGGGGCTGTACGAGAGGGCCTCGGCGACGGCCGTGAGCGTGCCGCGCTGGCTCAGTTCGACGAGCAGGCGAAGGCGTCGCACATCGAGCATGTCGGCCTCCGGGACATCCGTTCGTTCATTCGGTTTCTCTGAACAGTATCCGTCAGAATCATTCGCTGTACCGAACGGATGTCGCGATGCACACTGGAATCACCCGGTACGCACAGCCGTGCCCGAAGTGAAGGAACGTACCCTCGTGACCATGTCGAATGCCCCCACCGACACCCGGCCGAACACCGATCACGTCGTCGCACTCGTGCGCCGCTGGCTCGCCGAGAGCGCCGAGCACCCCGCCGAACCCGCCGCCGAGCGCCTCGCCGGCGTGCTCAAGGACCCGAACGGGCTCGCCTTCACCGTCGGATTCGTCGACGGCGTCATGCGCCCCGAAGACCTCGGCGTCGCGGGCCGCAACCTCGAGCAGGTCGCGAAGCTCACCCCGAAGTTCCTGCCGTGGTACCTGAAGGCCGCGATCCGCGTGGGCGGCGTGATGGCGCCCGGGTTCCCGTGGCTGGTCATCCCGATCGCCCGCCGCGTGCTGCGCCAGATGGTCGGCCACCTCGTGCTCGACGCCACGCCCGAGAAGCTCGGCCCGCGCCATCGCGACCCTGCGCGAATCGGGCAACCGGCTCAACCTGAACCTGCTCGGCGAGGCCGTGCTCGGCGAAGACGAGGCGAACCGCCGCCTGCAGGGCACCCACGAGTTCCTCGCCCGCGACGACGTCGACTACGTGTCGATCAAGGTGTCGAGCGTCGTCAGCCAGCTGTCGATGTGGTCGTTCGACGAGGCCGTGCAGAAGGTCGTCGCGAAGCTCACCCCGCTCTACGAGCTGGCGGCGGCGAGCGAGGCCCGGGGCCGGTCGAAGTTCATCAACCTCGACATGGAGGAGTACCGCGACCTCGACCTCACGATCGCGGTGTTCACGACCCTGCTCGACCAGCCGCAGCTGCGCGGGCTCGAGGCCGGCATCGTGCTGCAGACCTACCTGCCCGACGCGCTCGGCGCCATGCAGGAGCTGACCGCGTGGGCGACAGCAGCGTCGCGCCGCCGGCGGCGCCCCCATCAAGGTGCGCGTCGTCAAGGGCGCGAACCTCGCGATGGAGCACGTCGACGCCGCGATCCACGGCTGGCCGGTCGCGACCTACTCCACGAAGCAGGACTCCGACACCAACTACAAGCGCGTGCTCGACTGGTCGATGACGCCCGAGCGCACCGACGCCGTGAAGCTCGGCGTCGCCGGCCACAACCTCTTCGACGTCGCGCACGCGTGGCTCACCGCGATCGAGCGCAACGTCGCCGACCGCGTCGAGTTCGAGATGCTGCTCGGCATGGCCACCGGCCAGGCCGAGGCCGTGCGCCGCGACGTCGGCAACCTGCTGCTGTACACGCCCGTCGTGAACCCGAGCGAGTTCGACGTCGCGATCGCCTACCTGATCCGCCGCCTCGAAGAGAACGCGAGCCACGACAACTTCATGTCGGCCGTGTTCGAGCTCGCCGACGACCGCGGGCTGTTCGATCGCGAGATGGCACGGTTCCAGCGTTCGCTCGATGCCCTGCGCCCCGAGCTCGTCGACGGCGCCGATGTCCCGGCCCCGACCCCGAACCGCACGCAGGACCGGCACACCGAGTGGCAGGGCGACGCGCTCGCCGCCGCGATGGCGATCCCCGCGGCGCCCGCGCCGGGCAGCGAGCTCGACGACGACGCGTCACTCACGGGCGTGGTGCTCGGCATCACCCGCGGGTCCGACGGTGGGAGCGAGTTGGCCGACGCCGCGACATCCGCCGATTCGCAGGCGCCCGCGGGCCCGGGCGCGACGCCGGGCTTCCGCAACGAGCCCGACACCGACCCGGCGCTCGCCGCGAACCGCGACTGGGGCCGGCGCATCCTCGCCCGCGTGCCCGAGTCGCGCCTCGGACTCGACACGATCGCCGCCGCGCGCGTCGACGACTCCGCCACCCTCGACGGCATCATCCAGACCGTCGCGGCACGCGGCCGCGCCTGGGGCGAGCTGCCGGGCGCCGAGCGCGCCGCGGTGCTGCACCGCGCGGGCCTCGCGCTCGCCGCGAACCGCGACCGGCTCATCGAGGTCATGGCCGCCGAGGCCGGCAAGACCATCGCCGAGGCCGACCCCGAGATCAGCGAGGCCATCGACTTCGCGCACTACTACGCCGAGCGCGCCCGCGAGCTCGACCACGTGCAGGGCGCCGTCTTCGTGCCGCCGCAGCTCACGGTCGTCACCCCGCCGTGGAACTTCCCCGTCGCGATCCCGGCCGGCGGCGTGCTCGCCGCGCTCGCCGCGGGCTCGGGCGTCATCATCAAGCCCGCGAAGCTCGCGCAGCGCTCGGGCGCGGTCATGGTCGAGGCGCTGTGGGAGGCCGGCGTGCCGCGCGAGCTGCTCGCGCTCGTCGACCTCGCGAACCACGACCTGGGCCGGCAGCTCGTCGCCGCGCCCCAGGTCGGCAGGGTCATCCTCACCGGTGCCTACGAGACGGCGCAGCTGTTCCGCTCGTTCCGCAACGACCTGCCGCTGCTCGCCGAGACGAGCGGCAAGAACGCGATCATCGTGACGCCGAGCGCCGACCTCGACCTCGCGGCATCCGACGTGGTCAAGAGCGCCTTCGGCCACGCGGGCCAGAAGTGCTCGGCCGCGTCGCTCGTGATCCTCGTCGGTTCGGTCGCGAAGTCCGAGCGGTTCCACCGCCAGCTCGTCGACGCGGCGATGTCGCTGCGCGTGGGCTACCCGGCCGACCCGCAGAGCCAGATGGGCCCGATCATCGAGCCCGCGAACGGCAAGCTGCTGCACGCGCTCACGCAGCTCGGCATCGACGAGGAGTGGCTCGTCGAGCCCAAGCAGCTCGACGAGACCGGCAAGCTCTGGTCGCCCGGCATCCGCACCGGCGTCGCCGCCGGCTCGTACTTCCACCTCACCGAGTTCTTCGGCCCGGTGCTCGGCGTCATGCACGCGCGCGACCTCGATGAGGCGATCCGCATGCAGAACGCGGTCGACTACGGCCTCACCGCGGGCCTGCACTCGCTCGACTCCGACGAGATCGCGACCTGGCTCGACCGGGTCGAGGCGGGCAACCTCTACGTCAACCGCGGCATCACCGGCGCGATCGTGCAGCGCCAGCCGTTCGGCGGCTGGAAGCGCTCGGCGGTCGGCGCCGGCGCCAAGGCGGGCGGGCCCAACTACCTGTTCGGTCTCGGCGACTGGATGCCGCAGCACGGCCACACGTCGAGCACCCTGCACCTGCGCGGGCTCGAGCAGCGGGTCAGCCAGCTGATCGAACTGTCGCAGTCGGCCCTCGACTACGAGGCGTTCGAGGTGCTGCGCCGCTCGGCGCTCAGCGACGAGCTCGCCTGGGCCGAGGAGTACGGCGCGACGAAGGATGTCTCGGGCGTCGGCGTCGAGCGCAACCTGTTCCGCTACCGGCCGCTGCCGGTGACCGTTCGCATCGGCGAGCGGGCGACGCTGGCCGAGGGCCTGCGGGTCATCGCCGCCGGCCTGCTCGCGAACGCGCCCCTCATGGTGTCGACCGCGGTCGAGCTCCCGCAGGGCGTTCGCCGGCTGCTCGAGGCCCGCGAGTTCTCGGTCGTGCGCGAGGGCGACGGCGACTGGCTCGCCCGCGCCGCGCGGGGCGGCATCACGACGCCGCGCGTGCGGCTCATCGGCGGCGGGGCCTCGGCGCTCGCCGACGCGCTCGGCGGAACCCCCGACATCGCCGTGTGGTCGCACCCGGTGACGCCGTCGGGCCGTGTCGAGCTGCTGCCGTTCCTGCACGAGCAGGCGATCTCGATCACGAACCACCGGTTCGGCAACCCGACGACGATCTCCGACGGCGTGATCTAGGCCGCTGTCGCCCGTCGTCGTCGCTGTCGCCGGCTGTCGTAAGTCAGGAGAATGGGCCCCATCCGTCCGTGAGAGGGGGGATGGGGCCCATTCTCCTGCGCTGGCGCGCGCGACGAGATGGAGGGCGTCAGACCTGCGGGGTCGGCACGTGCCGGCCGCGATTGCGGCGACGGATGCCCCGTGGCGCGCGCCCGCCCACGAACGAGCGCGCCGGGTCGACCATGAACCCGTGCCGCAGCGCCTCGCGGCCGATGAGCATGCGGAAGCCCATCTCGTCGCGGTTGGTGAGCGTGACCTCGGCCGTGACGCGGTGCTCCATGAGCACGACGTCCATGAGCACGACGATGCGCTCTTCACCGTGGCCCGACGAGCTGCGCACGTGCCGGCGGTCGTACACGGGGCACTCGTACACGACGGCGTCGTCTTCGCTGTCCTGCCACGGGTGGATGCCGAACCGCACGAACGCCTCGTCGCCGCGGCGCACTTCTTCGAGGTCGAACGCGTGCAGCGACGACGTGCGAGCGCCGGTGTCGAGCTTCGCCTTGATCCAGGGAACATCGGCCTCGGGCAGGCTCACCCATTCGCGCCATCCCGCGATGGTGTTTGAATGGGGGGGCTTCGACACGACACCATCTTCGCAGGGACAATGATGAAACTCGCGATTCTCTCGCGCGCCCCACAGGCATACTCCACCCAACGACTCAAGGCGGCCGCGCAACAACGCGGCCACGACGTCAAGGTGCTGAACACCCTGCGTTTCGCGATCGATCTCTCACGCGGCGAGCCCGACCTGCAGTACCGCGGCCGCCAGCTCTCCGACTACGACGCGGTGCTGCCGCGCATCGGCAACTCGATCACCTACTTCGGCACCGCGGTCGTGCGCCAGTTCGAGCAGATGGACGTGTACACGCCCAACACCGCGAACGGCATCTCGAACTCGCGCGACAAGCTGCGCGCGACGCAGATCCTCTCGCGCCACAACATCGGCATGCCGCCGACGGCGTTCGTGCGCAACCGGGCCGACGTGCGCCCGGCGATCGCGCGAGTCGGCGGCGCCCCGGTGGTCATCAAGCTGCTCGAGGGCACGCAGGGCATCGGGGTCATCCTCGCGCCCGAGATCAAGGTCGCCGAGGCGATCATCGAGACGCTGCACTCGACGAAGCAGAACGTGTTGATCCAGCATTTCGTGAAGGAGAGCCGCGGTCGCGACATCCGTGCGCTCGTCGTCGGCGATCGCGTCGTCGCGGCGATGCGTCGCGTCGCGAGCGGTGACGAGTTCCGCTCGAACGTGCACCGCGGCGGCTCGGTCGAAGCGGTCGAGCTCACGCCCGAGTACGAGCAGGCGGCGGTGCGGTCGGCGCAGATCATGGGCCTGCGGGTCGCGGGCGTCGACATGCTCGAGGGCGACGAGGGGCCGCTCGTCATGGAGGTGAACTCGTCGCCGGGCCTCGAGGGCATCGAGACCGCGACGAAGCTCGACGTGGCCGGCGCGATCATCGACTACATCGCCAACCAGGTCGCGTTCCCCGAGATCGACGTGCGCCAGCGGCTCACCGTCTCGACCGGTTACGGCGTCGCCGAGCTGCTCGTGCACGGCGCCGCAGACCTCATCGGCAAGACGCTCGGCGAGTCGGGCCTGTGGGACCGCGACATCACCGTGCTCACGCTGCACCGCGGCACGACCGTCATCCCCAACCCGCGCAAGGGCGTCGTGCTCGAGGCCGACGACCGGCTGCTGTGCTTCGGCCGGCTCGAGGAGATGCGCTCGATGATCCCCGAGCGGCGGCGTCGACGGGCGAAGGTGCGCAAGCTGCCGAAGCAGCCGATCCCGGCGCCCGCCGAGTAGGGGCCGCGCGCGGCGGCGCGCAGTCGGCGGCGCCGTCAGCGCGGGGCGTCGAGGGCGGATGTCGCGAGCCGCAGCGCCTCGTCGCGCGCGACGCCGAGGTGGTGCATGCGGTCGGCGAACGCGAGCGCGGCGTGCTGCGCCTGCTGCGCGACGGGGTCGCCCTGCGCGGCGATGAACGTTCCGGCCCGCCCGCGCGTCTCGATCACCTGGTCGGCCTCGAGCGCCCGGTACGCCTTGGCGACCGTGTTGACCGCCAGGTCGAGCTCATCCGCGAGTGCGCGCACGGTGGGCATTCGCGTGCCGGGTGCGAGCGTTCCGTCGGCCACGGCGTTCGTCACCTGTCGCCGCACCTGTTCGAAGGGCGGGTCGGATGCCTCGTGGTCGATCGTGAATCGCATGCGGTGATCGTCAGTCGCGGTTGCGGTTCACGAGCCGCGAGAGCACGATCGCGCTGCGCGTGTGGTCGACGTTCGGTGCGATGCGCACGCGTTCGAGGGCGTCTTCGAGCGAGGCGATGTCGCGGGCCCGCATGTGCACGATCGCGTCGGCCGAGCCCGTGACGGTGCCGGCGTAGACGACCTCGGGCACGCCCTGCAGGATGCGCTGCAGCTCGTCGGGCGCGACGGTGCCGCGGCAGAACAACTCGACGTAGGCCTCGGTCGACATGCCGTCGACGGTGGGGTCGACCTGGATCGTGAACGAGCGGATGACGCCGTCGGCCACGAGCCGGTCGACGCGCCGCTTGACCGCGGACGCGGAGAGCCCGACCGCCGAGCCGATGTCGCCGTAACCCGCCCGGGAGTTCTGCCTGAGCAGATCGAGGATCGCGCGATCGAGGTTGTCCATGCTCGGAGTGTACGTGGATTCGTTGCGTTCGAGTAGCGTTCAGCGCAGATTTCATGCGCCGTTTGCACTGAGTCGGCACCGCTGATGGCTCCGAGCGACGTCGTCGCCCGATTCCGATGCGGTCAGCGCGTCGGCGTGAGGTGCAGCACGCCGTCGGGGGTCCAGGCGACGTCGACGACGACGTCGGGTCCCGCCATCGACACCGACATGCGCAGGCCCTCGGTCGGGAACCTGCCCCGCTGCGTGCAGACCGAGGCGGCCCCGCCGTCGCCGAACGCGGCGATCAGGCAGAGATCGGTGTCGTCGCGCGCGGCGAAGAGGGCGACGCCATCGGGGCTCGTCGCCAGCAGGCGCGTGTCGACGGGCCCCACGAGTGAGGTGACCTCGACGAGTGGACT
Source organism: uncultured Actinomycetota bacterium (assembly GCA_963836825.1). Classification (GTDB taxonomy): domain Bacteria; phylum Actinomycetota; class Actinomycetes; order Actinomycetales; family Microbacteriaceae; genus Agromyces. Next base: position 120,450 of record CAWILI010000030.1, on the reverse strand, counting down.
CTCGAGATCGGGTGTGTCGGCCGCCGTCTGCGTGCGATCGAAGACGTGCGCGGCATCGGTCTCGAGGGCGATGGGCATCGAGGCGAACACGTCGGCGTGCAGGCGGGGGCCCAGTTCGACCGGGCCGGAAGCGCCCGCCGATCCCGCATCGGTGGGGTCACTCGGGCGGGACTGCCAGCCGACGGCGAAGCCGGCGACGACGCCGATGACGAGGGCGACAGCGCCCGCGATCACTCCGGCGCGGATGAGCGAACCCGCGCGAGCGACGCCGCGGCGGGGTTGCGGGATCGTCGACGATCGCGTCGGACTCGACGACGGCAGAGGCGTCACGCGACGCTCACGGGCCGCGGCCGTCGGAGCGACTTCGGCGCTCTCCGCGTCGGCCCGCTCGAGCCGACCGAGCTCGTCGAGCGCGGCGCCGCGCTCCTCGGCCGAGGCGTGCGCGCCGTAGGCGATGCGCTGCAGCCGGCGTACGCGTTCGTCGTCTGTGCCGTCCACGATGCCCCTTCCGGCGCGATCGGTGTCACGTGCTCGCGCCGCTGGCTTCAGGATGCCCCAGGGCCGGGCATGCGGCAAGCCGATGGTCCGCGACATCCGACGGGTTTCCTGCGGATTCGTTGCGATCAGCGCGTCGAATGCGCTCGAATCGTGCGTGCGAAGCGCCCAACCGCAACGGATTTCGGTTCACACTGAAAGGAGTCCCCGGCGGCTGCGCAACCCGAACGTCGTCGCCGGGGACGAGCAACGCGCCCCTACGAAGGAGTGAGATGTCGACTCTGGTCGGAACCCAGCCGCAGCCCGCCACGACGCCCGAGCGCCGCCCCACGGGCCGCGCCGTGTTGATGTGCCGTCCCGAGCATTTCACGGTCGTGTACCGCATCAACCCGTGGATGAACCCCGCGGCGCCGACCGACACGAACCTCGCCCTCGCGCAGTGGCAGGCGCTGTACGACACCTATGTCGGCCTCGGCTACGACGTGCAGCTCATCGACCCGATCGAGGGCCTGCCCGACATGGTCTACGCCGCGAACGGCGGCTTCGTGCTCGACGGCATCGCCTACGGCGCCAAGTTCACCCACCCCGAGCGGCAGCCCGAGGGTCCCGCCTACATGCAGTGGTTCGACAGCGCGGGCTTCGACGTGCACGTGCCCGTCGAGGTCAACGAGGGCGAGGGCGACTTCCTGCTCGTCGGCGACACGATCCTCGCGGGCACGGGGTTCCGCAGCGACTCGGGCTCGCACGAGGAGCTCGCGCGCGTGTTCGGCCGCGACGATCGTGACCCTGAAGCTCGTGAACCCGAGCTTCTACCACCTCGACACCGCGCTCGCGGTGCTCGACCCGACGCCCGGTCAGGAGCACATCGCCTACCTGCCGAGTGCGTTCGACGAGGCATCCCTCGCCCTGCTGCGCGAGCGGTATCCCGACGCGATCATCGTGAACGAGACCGATGCCGCGATCCTCGGCCTCAACTCGTTCAGCGACGGCTACAACGTGGTCATCGCCTCGCGCGCGGCCGACTTCGAGCGCCAGCTCCGCGAGCACGGCTACAACCCCATCGGCGTCGACCTGTCGGAGCTGCTGCTCGGCGGCGGAGGCGTCAAGTGCTGCACGCTGGAGCTGCGGCGATGACCCCGTCACCTTCCTCGACGTCGACCGATGCCACGAGCGCGGCGATCGCGCTCGAAGACGAGCACGCCGCGCACAACTACCATCCGCTGCCCGGTCGTGGTCGCATCGGGCGAGGGCGCCTGGGTGACGGATGTCGCGGGCAGGCGCTATCTCGACTGCCTCGCCGCGTACTCCGCCGTGAATTTCGGGCACGGCAACCCGCGACTCGTGGCGGCGGCGCGCGAGCAGCTCGACCGCATCACGCTCACGAGCCGCGCGTTCCACAACGACCGGCTCGGGCCGTTCGTCACCGAGCTCGCCGAGCTCTGCGGCAAAGACATGGTGCTGCCCATGAACACCGGCGCCGAGGCCGTGGAGTCGGCCATCAAGGTCGCGCGCGCCTGGGGCTACCGGGTGAAGGGCGTCGCGCCCGACGCGGCGAACATCATCGTGATGGCGGGCAACTTCCACGGCCGCACGACCACGATCATCTCGTTCAGCGACGACCCCGACGCCCGCGAGCCGACTTCGGGCCCTACACGCCGGGCTTCCGCACCGTGCCGTACGGCGACGCCGACGCGGTGGCCGCGGCGATCGACGAGAACACGGTCGCGGTGCTCGTCGAGCCGATCCAGGGCGAGTCGGGCATCGTCGTGCCGCCCGCCGACTTCCTGCCGCGGCTGCGCGAGCTCTGCACCGAACGCCGGGTGCTGCTCATCGCCGACGAGATCCAGTCGGGCCTCGGCCGGGTCGGGGCGACCTTCGCGTGCGACCTCGTCGGCGTGGTGCCCGACCTGTACCTGCTCGGCAAGGCCCTCGGCGGGGGCGTCGTGCCCGTGTCGGCCGTCGTCGGCGACCGTGACGTGCTCGGCGTGCTGCGGCCCGGGCGAGCACGGCTCGACGTTCGGCGGCAACCCGCTCGCCGCGGCGGTCGGCCTCGAGGTCGTGCGCATGCTCGCCACCGGCGAGCCGCAGCAGCGGGCGCGCGAGCTCGGCGCGCGGCTGCACGAACGACTCGGTGCGGCTCGTCGGGCACGGCGTCGTCGCGGTGCGCGGCGCCGGGCTGTGGGCGGGCATCGACATCGATCCCTCGATCGGCACGGGCCGCGAGGTGTGCGAGGCCCTCATGCGTCACGGCGTGCTCGCGAAGGACACGCACGGCTCGACCATCCGGCTCGCTCCGCCGATCGTCGTCGAACCCGCCGATCTCGACTGGGCGGTCGAGCGACTCGAAGACGTGCTGCGGGAACTCCGGGCTGCGTAACCTCGCCGCGCTATCCTTGCACTCGACCGTGCGGTCTCGTCCGCATGGCGCGTCGCGGCAGGGGTGGGCAATGGCACGAAGCAAGGCCGAGAAGGCTGAGAAGAAGGCGAAGAAGGCGCTCAAGAAGGCGCGTCATGCACTCGATGCGGCGGCGGAGGCGCTCGCCGAGGCGAAGCGACTCGCCGACAAGGCCGACAAGAGCACCAGGAAGCGCGCGGCCCATGCCGAGGCGAACCACGATCGCGTCGCGTCGCGCATGCGCGTCGAAGCGGCCGTCGTGAAGCAGAGGCTCGAGAATGCGGTGAAGGCCGACAAGCCGGTGAAGGCCGACAAGCCGGCGAAGGCCGGCAAGCCGGCGAAGGCCGGCAAGCCGGCGAAGCCGGCAAGGCGGCGAAGGCCGGCGAAGTCCAAGGTCGCGAAGCCCGCGGCCGCGCAGTCGGTGCCCGCCACCCAGACACTCGGCGGCCGCGCCCGCCGCAACGAAGCCCGACGCAGGCGGAGTCGGCCGCCGCGAAGCCCGCGGCAGCGAAGCCGGCGGCAGCGAAGCCCGCGGCAGCGAAGCCGGCGGCAGCGAAGCCGGCGGCAGCGAAGACCGGCGGCAGCGAAGCCGGCGGCAGCGAAGACGGCGGCAGCGAAGCCCGCGGCGGCGAAGAACCGGCGGCAGCGAAGCCCGCGGCCAAGAAGCCGGCGACCAAGAAGCCGGCGGCCAAGAAGCCGGCCGCCAAGTCCGCGACAGCGAAGGCGAACGCCGACACCGGCGGCCGCCACGGCGTCCTCGGCGAAGCCGACGGCCACTTCGGCGAAGCCGGCGGCCTCCTCATCCGCGGCGACACAGCGGCTCGAGGAGATGACGGTCGTGCACCTGCGCAGCCTCGCCCGCGAGCGCGGCATTCCCGGTTACTCCCGGTTCAGCAAGGCGCAACTGGTCGTCTTCCTCCGCGATTGACACGTGATCGCTCCTCCGCGCGGCACCGCTCAGGGCGGGTCGCGTCGGTAGCCGTTCCCCAGAGGAGGTCGCGTGACGACTGACGCACCCGGAATCCTCGATCGCACGAACGAGGTCACTCCTCCGCGCACCCTGCTCGACGTGCTGCGCGACACGACGCAGCGGCATCCCGATGCCTCGGCGCTCGAAGACGCCGCCGGCGCGCTCAGCTACCGCGAGCTGATGGCGCGCGTGGTGCGAACCGCCGCTCGCCTGCACGAGGCGGGGGTCCGCCGCGGCGACCGCGTCGGCGTGCGCATGGCCTCGGGCTCCCGCGAGCTGTACATCGCGATCCTGGGGGCGATGGCCGCCGGTGCGGCCTACGTGCCCGTCGACGCCGACGACCCCGAAGAGCGCGCGCAGCTCGTCTTCGGCGAGGCCGCCGTGCGGGGCGTCATCACGGGTCGCGGCGAGTTCCGGCCGAGCGCCGGGTTCACGGATGCCCCGTCGCCCGAGTTGTTCGACGGCGAACCGCCGCATCCGAGCACCCACGCGACGCCCATCGCGTCACCGCCCGAGCTCGACGACGACGCGTGGATCATCTTCACCTCGGGCTCGACCGGCACCCCGAAGGGCGTCGCGGTGACGCACCGCTCGGCAGCGGCGTTCGTCGATGCCGAGGCGCGGCTGTTCCTGCAGGGCGAGCCGCTGGGCCCGGGCGACCGCGTGCTGGCCGGGCTCTCGGTGGCGTTCGACGCCTCGTGCGAAGAGATGTGGCTCGCCTGGCGGCACGGCGCGTGCCTCGTGCCCGCCCCGCGCAGTCTCGTGCGCAGCGGCATGGACCTCGGCCCGTGGATGGTCACGCACGGCATCACCGTGGTCTCGACCGTGCCCACGCTCGCGGCGCTGTGGCCGGCCGAGGCGATCGAGAACGTGCAGGCTGCTGATCTTCGGCGGCGAGGCCGTGCCGCCCGAGCTCGCCGCGCGGCTCACCTCGCCCGAGCGCGAGGTCTGGAACACCTACGGGCCGACCGAGGCCACCGTCGTCGCGTGCGCGGCGCTCATGGACGCCGAGGGCCCGGTGCGCATCGGCCTGCCGCTCGACGGCTGGGCGCTCGCCGTGGTCGATCTCGCGGGCAACCCCGTCGCGCACGGGCACGCCGGGCGAGCTCATCATCGGCGGCGTCGGACTCGCGCGGTACCTCGACCCCGAGAAGGACGCGCAGAAGTACTCGGCGATGCCGACCCTCGGCTGGGAGCGCGCCTACCGTTCGGGCGACCTCGTGGTGTTCGACGGTGTCGGGCTGCTGTTCCAGGGCCGCGCCGACGACCAGGTGAAGGTCGGCGGGCGTCGCATCGAGCTCGGCGAGATCGAGTCGGCGCTGCTCGAGCTGCCCGGCGTGAATGCCGCCGCGGCCGCCGTGCGCACGACCGAGGCGGGCAACAAGGTGCTCGTCGGCTACCTCGCCGTGACCGACGCCTTCGACCAGGCCGCGGCCCGGGCCCGGCTCACCGAAGAGCTGCCGGCGGCGCTCGTGCCGCTGCTCGCGGTGCTCGACGACCTGCCCACCCGCACGTCGGGCAAGGTCGACAAGGCCGCGCTGCCGTGGCCGCTGCCCGGGGTCGAACTCGATGCCGCCGGCCTCGGCGAATCGGCGGCCTGGCTCGCCGAGCAGTGGCAGGCCGTGCTCGGCGTTCCGGTGACCGGGCCCGACGCGAGCTTCTTCGACCTCGGCGGCGGGTCGCTCGCGGCCGCGCAGCTCGTGAGCCGCCTGCGCACCCGCGACCCCGAGTTCACGGTCGCCGACATCTACGACCACCCTCGGCTCGGTGCGATGGCCGACGAGCTCGACGCGCGGGTGGGCGACGGGGCATCCGAACCGGCGACGTTCCACGAGCCCGAGCCGACGCCGCGTGGCACCCAGTGGGTGCAGACGCTCGCGGGCGTGCCGCTGTTCATCCTGAGCGGGGCGCGGTGGCTGCTCTACCTGCTCACGGCGACGACCATCCTGCGCGCGCTCAGCGACGACTTCGGGTTCCTGCCCACCGTGCCGCTCTGGCTGCTCATCGTCGGACTCGTCATCTTCGCGACCCCGTTCGGCCGCATGGCGATCGCCGTCGGCGGTGCGCGCCTGCTGCTCGCCGGGCTCGAGCCGGGCGACTATCCGCGCGGCGGCTCGGTGCACATGCGCATGTGGCTCGCCGACCAGATCGCCCACCAGGTCGACCCCGTCGGCCTCGCGGGTGCGCCCTGGGTGACGAACTACGCCCGCGCGCTCGGCGCGACGATCGGCCGCGACGTCGACCTGCACACGCTGCCGCCCGTGACCGGCATGCTCACGATCGGCGACCACGCCGCGATCGAGCCCGAGGTCGACCTCGCCGGCTACTGGATCGACGGCGACCTCGTGCGCATCGGCCGGGTGCGCATCGGCGCCGAGGCGACGATCGGCACCCGCAGCACCCTCCTGCCCGGCGCGCGCATCGGCCGCGGCGCCGAGGTCGCACCGGGGTCGGCCGTGTTCGGGCGCGTGCCCTCGGGCCAGCGCTGGGCCGGGTCGCCCGCCGAGCGCATCGGTCCGGCCGAGCCGAAGTCGGCCGAGCCGCCGCGCCCGAGCGGCTGGCTGGTCGCCTACGGGCTGTCCTCCCTCTTCCTCGCACTGCTGCCGCTGACCGCGTTCGCCGCGGGCGGCGTCGTGATCGCCCTCGGCATCGCCGGCTCCGACGACCTCGGTGAGGCGGCACTGCGGGCGCTCGCGTGGCTCGTGCCCGCGACCCTCGTCACCGGAGTCGTGTTCGCCGGGCTCGTCGTCGTCGCGGTGCGGTTGCTCGCGATCAGGCTCGACGAGGGGCGGCATCCGGTTCGCAGCCGCATCGGGTGGCAGGCGTGGACCACCGAGCGGCTGCTCGACGCGTCGCGCACGATCCTGTTCCCGCTCTACTCGAGCCTGTTCACGCCGGTCTGGCTGCGCATGCTCGGCGCCGACGTCGGGCGCGGGGTCGAGGCATCCACCGTGCTGCTCATCCCGTCGCTCACGACGATCGGCGACCACGCGTTCCTCGCCGACGACACCATGGTCGCCTCGTACGAGCTGCAGGGCGGCTGGATGCGGCTCGCGCGGGCCCGCATCGGCAAGCGCGCGTTCCTCGGCAACTCGGGCATCGCCACCGCCGGCCATCGGCTCGCGAAGGACGCGCTCGTGGCCGTGCTCTCGGTCGCGCCGTCGAAGTCGAAGCCGGGCACCTCATGGCTCGGATCGCCGCCGGTGCGGCTGCGCCGCGCCACCCTCACCTCCGACGAGAGCCGCACCTACCAGCCCCCCTACGGCCTGCGCGTCGCCCGCGCGCTGTGGGAGATCTGCCGCATCGTGCCGGTGTTCGTCACCTGCGCCATCGGGCTCGGCGTGCTGTTCACCCTCGCGTGGCTCACCGACGCCTACGGCGTGTTCATCGCGCTGCTCGTCAGCGGCGTCGTCATGCTCGCGGCCGGCGGCGTCGCGGCGCTCGTCTCGACGATCGCCAAGTGGGCGTTCGTGGGGCGCATCAGGGTCGCCGAGTACCCGCTCTGGTCGAACTTCGTCTGGCGCACCGAGGTCTCCGACACGTTCGTCGAGATGGTCGCCGCGCCGTGGTTCGCGAACGCCGCGGCCGGAACCCCCGCGCTCGCCGCCTGGCTGCGCTCGCTCGGCGCCCGCATCGGCCGCGGCGTCTGGTGCGACAGCTACTGGCTGCCCGAGGCCGACCTCGTCACCCTCGGCGACGGATCGACCGTGAACCGCGGCTGCGTCGTGCAGACGCACCTGTTCCATGATCGAATCATGAGCATGGACCACGTCACCCTCGAACCCGGTGCGACGCTCGGCCCGCACAGCGTGATCCTCCCGGCCGCGACCATCGGCGCGCACGCGACCGTCGGCCCGGCCTCGCTCGTGATGCGCGGTGAGACCGTGCCCGTCGGCAGCCGCTGGAGCGGCAACCCCATCGGCCCGTGGCGCGCCGTGCGCATCGCCGACTACCACGCGCCGGTGCGCTGATGCATGCCGGCGAGATCGGCGCCGAGACCGCCGGCGACTCCTACGTGCCGCACAGCGGCAACGGCGGCTATCGCACGCTGTCGAACTCGCTGAACCTGAAGTACCGCATCGCGCGCAACCGGCTCGACGGCGTCGCCGAGCTGCGCCTGCAGGCCACGCAGCCGCTCGCCCGGTTCACCCTCGACCTCGTCGGGCTCGCGGCGTCGCGAGTGCGGGTCGACGGGCGCAAGGCCGACTTCCGCCAGGTGCACGGCAAGCTGCGCATCACGCCGCCGCGGGCGATCGAGGCGGGGGCCGAGGCATCCGTCGTCATCGAATACGGCGGCGCCCCGAAACCGCGACGCACCCGCTGGGGCGCGATCGGCTGGGAGGAGCTCGACGACGGCGTGCTCGTCGCGTCGCAGCCGTCGGGAGCGCCCACCTGGTTCCCCTGCAACGACCACCCGAGCGACAAGGCGAGCTACCGCCTGCGGTTCGAGACCGACGCCGCGTACACGGTCGTCGCGAACGGCGAGCTCGTCGAGCACCGCGTCGTCGCGGGCCAGGGGGTGTGGGTCTACGAGCAGCGCGAGCCGACGGCGAGCTACCTGCTCATGGTGCAGATCGGGCGCTACGCGAAGCGGGCGCTCGCGAGTACGGTCGCCGAGACCGCGGTGTTCTTCCCGCGCGCGCTCGAGCGCCGGGTGCGTGCCGACTTCGACCCGCTGCCCGCGATGCTCGAGGTGTTCGACGACTGCTTCGGGCCCTACCCGTTCGAGCGGTACTCGGTCGTCGTCACGCCCGACGAGCTCGAGATCCCGCTCGAGGCGCAGGGGCTCGCGGTGTTCGGCGCGAACCACATCGACGGGCACGGCGGCGAAGAGCGGCTCATCGCCCACGAGCTCGCGCACCAGTGGTTCGGCAACAGCGTGGGCGTCGAGCGCTGGCAGGACATCTGGCTGAACGAGGGCTTCTGCTGCTACGCCGAGTGGTTGTGGTCGGATGCCGCGGGCAAGGCCCCTGCCGACGAGCTCGCCCGCAAGCACCACGCGCTGCTGTCGCAGTTGCCCGCCGACCTGATGCTCGGCGATCCGGGCCCCTCCGACATGTTCGACGACCGGGTGTACAAGCGCGGCGCGCTGACCCTGCACGCCCTGCGTCTCACGATCGGCGACGACGCGTTCTTCGAGCTGCTGCCCGAGTGGACCTCGGCGAACCGGCACGCCACCGCGACGACGACCGAGTTCATCGAGCTCGTCGAGCGTCGCACGGGCCGCGACTTCGGGAAGTTCTTCGAGGCGTGGCTGTACCACCCGGCGGTGCCGGCGCTGCCGCCCGCCCCGGTCGTCGACGAGTCGCTCATCGGCCGCGTCACGCTCGTGGGCCGCGCGACGGCGAGGCTGACGAGGCACCCCTCGATGCGACGGTCGACCAGGTCGTAGACGGTCGGCGAGTCGGGCACTCGCGCGGTCACGCCGTCGCGACCGCCCGGCGCCGCGCGTCTCGGCGAAGGCGATCCGGCCGGGCTCGACACGCAGGCCGCGGCCGTCGGCCTTCAGCACGGCCTCGGCGCGCACCCACCGGCGCACGGCCGTGCGCGGGGTTCCGCCGAGCAGCTCGACGATCGCGCGCCGGCGGGCCGCGTCGGCCTCACGCGGCACGCGCGCCGGTTCGACGTCGACGCCGACCGCGACCCCCGCCGGAGCGATGGCCGCGACCACCAGGTGCGCGCACGAGGCGAGGCTCGCGGTCGGGGGCGGGGCAGGGGCATCCGACCATCGCAGCCGGGGCCGGCCGTGCTCGGCGCCGCAGCGTTCGCAGACGGCGGTGACCTCGACGGCCTCGGCGCGCATGCCCCCCGCCTCGGCGGCGAGGTCGCGAAGCAGCATGCGCCCGAGCAGGAATCGGTCGCGCAGGCCGACGTTCGCGGTGCGCACCGCACGGGCGCGTTCGGCACTGCCGAGCAGGTGCAGCGCGCGCCCGCGATCGAACTCGTCGGGGCTCGCCCACGCGAGGCGCACCCCGCCGTCGATCGCCGCCGTGCCGGGCGTCACGCGCTACTTCTCCGATTCCGACGGCGATGTGCGGCATGGGTCCCCGAAATCTGGTGACGTCGTCGCGACGTGAATGCGTCGCCGTCGTCAGTCCACCACCGGCGGTGCACGCCGCGCAAGTGGATTCGGAGTGCCGAACGACCTCGCGGTCACTCGAGCTCGTTCGAGCCCGAGCGACCGCGAGGTCGGTGTCCCCGTGACGTGCCGACGATTCAGCGCACGTCGTACGCCCGGGTGACCGTCTGCGTCACGGTGTTGTCGTTGCTGTCGGTGAGCTGCACCCGCAGGCTGACCGGCTGACCCGACGCGCCCGCGTGGTCGACGACCGCGATCCACTTCCCGTTCTCCTGGCGAGTCGTGGCATCCACCCAGGTGACCCCGTCGTAGGAGGTAGGCGACGCCGGCGCTCGTGATCGTCGCCGGGGGTGTAGCCCGCATGACCTTCGACCTTCGAGCACGAGCTTCTGACCTGCCTTCGCCGCCAGCGTCTTCAGCCCGTCTTCCGGCAGGTCGACGCGCGGGAACATGACCGGCAGGCCCTGCGAGTAGACGCCCTCGTCGAGGTGCGAACGGAACTTCCAGACCGTCGTCACCTCGGAGGAGCGCTGCCACGTCTTGGTCTGCCCACCGATCTTCATCGTGTTCAGCTGCAGCTCGTACTCCGCGTCCTCAGCCGGCACTTCGAACACGCCGAAGGTGTAGTAGCTGCTCGCCGATCTGCTCGCCGTTGCGACGCAGAACGAGGTTGCCGATGTCGCCGAAATAGCCGCCCGCCGACCAGTGTCCGGAGCTGTCGCCCCAGAGGCCGCTGGCGAACCCCATCAGGTTGCCCTGCCGCTCTGCGGCCAGCTGCACCTCGCCGGTGAACGACTCTGCGGCGCGTGGGCGCGACGACACCGTCGTACCACGTGTCGGAGCGCACGCTGCCGGCCTTGTAGGTGCGGGCCTGATCGACCATCACCTCGCCGAAGGGGAAGGACCCCAGAACGGCGGCCTGCCAGTGGATGTCACCTGCCGTGTACAGCTCGGTGCGCTGCGAGGGTGCATGCACCTTCTCGAACGACCCCACGCTGACGCCGTTGCCCGATGCATCGAGCGCCGCGATGAGGTCGATGTAGTCGGTCGCCACGCCCATCGCCTGGTAGGTCGCCTCGGTGCGCCCGAGCTTCTTGTCGTGCACGACGAACTCGCGGGCGTCGGTGAAGGGCGTGTTCTGCGTGAACCCGAGGTTGTAGACGAACGGGCTCGTCGCGTTCATGGTCCAGCTCAGCTCCACGGGACCGGCCGTGAGGCGTTCCTTGATGTCCGCCGCCTCCTCGGACGGGATCGCGTACGACGCCGGCAGCGCCGCCGAGACTGCCCGCCAGGGGCTGCCAGCGACCGCTCGCCTCGTGGTAGGCGATCACGGCCTCGGCGCCGGCGTCGCCGGCCGCGAAGACCTCGTCGAACACCCAGGTCGTGTCGTCGGCGATGCGGATCAGCGCGATCTTGCCGGCCACGCCCGCGGCCGCGAGCTCGGCGCTCGTGCCGGTCCCCGCGTCGACGATCGGCAGCCGACCCGTTCCCGTGAGGTTGGTCGGAGGAGTAGCTCGCGGGGGTCGGGATGGAGCGTGCCGCCGCCGACCACCGACAGGTCTTCGACGAGCGGAGCGTACCTGCGCCAGTAGTGCCCGAACTCGAAGTCGCCGTCGTGAGCCGTGCCCTGCACGTCGGCGTAGATCGACGTCACCGTGGGGCCGGTCGTGATGGTGCCCGAGTGTCCCCACATGTCGTCCCAGCTGCGAGCGAACGAGAGCGTCGTGCTGCGGGTCTCGCTGCGGCGATCGGTCTTGACCGTGATGCGGTCGGCGTCGCGCGCGTCGAGCACCAGGGTCATGTCCTTGGAGATCGTCAGCTCGGGTCGTGCCGAGGTAGCTGACCGAATCGACGAGCGCGGTGGGGCCGGCGTCCGTCTGCGCGTGGCCACGAAGCTCGAGACGAAGTAGCGACCGGGCCGCACGTCGGTGACCTGTTCGGCTGCGCCGCCGTTGTACCAGCGGTTGCCGCTGCTCGTGTCGGTGTTGATGACGTCGACCGTCGATGCGCCGTCGGCGGGGTTCCCGTTGCGGTCGAGCAGCTTGATCGTCAGGCGCACGGTCTCGGGCTGCACGTACAGCGAGAACGGCGTCGAGACGGTGGCGTCGCCGGTGGCCAGGATGCGGCCTGCGACGTCGCCGTACTGCTCGGCCGCCAGCTTCGCTGCCGGGTCGATCCGCAGCGGGACGGTCGCCGTCGCGCCTGCCGCGATCGTGACGGAGTCCTGCCCGAGCGTGGCGACCTTCCCCTTGACGAGGGATCCGTCGTTGCCGGTCACCCCCTCGACCTCGAGCTGCAGTGTCACCGGCGCGTCGGAGGCGTTCGTGTAGGGCACGTCGATCGTGACGGCCTCGTCGCTCGTGTGCGGCCAGTCGAACGCGCCTCCCTGCAGCGCCGGCGCGCCGGTCACCGCCTGGTCGATGGCCGCGCTCGACGTCGAGCCGGCCACCGCCGGTCTCACGCACGTCGCCCGGGATGTCGGTCTGCGCCGACGACACCAGGGCGGCCTTGATCTGCTCACCGGTCCACTCGGGGTGGCGCTGCTTGACGATCGCCGCGGCGCCCGCGACGTGGGGAGTCGCCATCGACGTACCCGACATGGACTGGTAGGCGTAGATGCCCCGCCCGCCTGCAGCGGCAGCCGAGATGCCCACGCCGGGGGCGCTGATCTCCGGCTTCAGCACGTGGGTGCCGAGCACCGGCCCGCGGCTGGAGAAGATCGCGGTGCTGTCGTCGCGGTCGACGGCGCCGACGGTGAGCACGGCAGGTGCGCAGCCGGGGGAGGAGACCGTGTTGCTCGCCGGCTCCGTTGTTGCCTGCCGCGATCACGAAGAGGCTGTCGCTGCTCTCGGAGAGCGACTGGGCGGCCATCGCCATCGGGTCGATGCAGCCGTCGACGGGTCCGGTGCTGCCGAGGCTCATGGACACGACGTCGGCGCCCTGTGCGACGGCCCACTCCATGCCTGAGACGATTCCGGATGTCGAGCCGTCGCCCCAGTCGGAGAGGACCTTGCCGATGAGGAGGTCGGCCCCCGGGGCGACACCCTGCTTCGCGCCGTCACTGGCCGTCGACCGGAGCCGCCGACGGTGGAGGCGACGTGGGTTCCGTGGCCGTTGCCGTCGTTCCACGACCCCGACTCGGTGAAGTCCTCGCCCGCGATGATGCGGCCCTGCAGGTCGGGGTGCTCGGCGTCGGCGCCGGTGTCGAGGATCGCGACGGTCGCGCCATCGCCGTCGAAGCCCGCCGCCCAGGCGTCGGGAGCGTTGACCTGCGCGGTCGACTGGTCGAGGGTCGCTTCGACCTTGCGGTCCAGCCAGAGCTTCTCGATCGAGCCGGCGGCCCGGCTCCGCGGGTTGGTGAGGTCTGCCCAGAAGGCCGTGGCCGTCGCCTTGTCCTCGCTGAGCGCGACACCGCCGATCGACTCGAGCACGACGCCGGTCTCGGCGCCGCGCGGGGCCACGGTGGGCGCGGCGGGATCGGCGTACTGCGCGATCAGCGGCATCGTGGCGCTGTGGGCGTCGTCGTAGCCCTGACGCACCAGGCCGGTGACGTTGAAGAGCTCCTCGTCGACCATTGCCGGCGGCCAGCGGTCCGACTACGTCGGCCGGGTAGACGTAGACGTCGTCGCCGACGCGGCGAGTCTCCACGATCGGCTGCGAGCCGTCTTCGCGGGGAAGCATCGTGACGGTGGTGCCGTTCGTCACGAGGACCCGGTCGCCATTGACCAGGGTGACCGTGACTGGCCGGTCGGCCGGTCGGCCGAGCCAGGCGGTGCTTCCGACGAGCGGAGGCTTGTCGCCGGCCCCGTTGAGTTCGACGGCGTGGGACGGTATTGCTGTGGTGGCAGCCAGCACGGCGACAGTGGCGGCCGTAAGGGTGCTACGCCAGATGGGGCGCATCGGTTTCCTTCCTCGTGAGGAGCACGCGACGACTGCCGGATCGGCGTCCGTCCAATGCGCTCGGCCGTCAGGCTCGCAGAACCGGGGGCCGGAACGGGAGAATGTGGTCAGGCGGGAGTCCGCCGTGGCCGCTACCCGCCACGGCCCACCCCGAGAGATCCGCGACCAAGGGGCGTTCGGCATGCTGTCAGCCATCGGGCTCGATGAAGGGGAGGAGTCCGTTTACCGGCTCCTCGTCACGCTCGGTGCCGCCGACCTCGCCGACCTGACGCGGCGACTCGAGCTCGACGAGGGTGAGGTCGGGCGACGGCTCCACGTCCTGGCGCAACGCGGGCTGGCGACGCGGTCGTCGGTCGAGACCGGCGGTCGCTGGGTCGCGGCACCCCCGGGTGTGGCGTTGCGCCCACTCCTCATCCAGCAGCGACTCGAACTCGAGCAGGCTGAGCAGACGGCGGCTGCGCTCGCCGAGGAGTACCGCGCCGAAGCATCCGAATCCGACGCCGACGACCCTCGTGGAGGTGGTCGTCGGCGGGGCAGCGGTCTCGCAGCGCTTCCTGCAACTGCAGCTCGGAGCGGAGCGAGAGGTCATGGCCTTCGTGACCGACAACCCCGTCGCGGTCTCGGGACCGGAGAACGAGGCAGAGGGAGTCGCCGTTGCGCGCGGAGTGACCTACCGGATCGTCATCGAGCGGGCGTTGCTCACCTCTCCCGAGGAATTCGCCGAGGTCTCCGCTTCGCTCGGTCGTGACGTGAACATCCGGGTGGTCGACCGGGTGCCGACCAAGCTGGTCGTCGCCGACGGATTGCTCGCGATGGTGCCGCTCAGCGGGAAGGGCTCCGAGCCGGCGGCTCTGGTGATCCATGCGAGCGGTCTGCTGGAGTCGCTGTCGGGCCTCTTCGAGTCGGTCTGGCGGGAGGCCACGCCGCTCGTCCTGGTCGGCCCGGGCTCGGAGACCATGGTCGAGGCGCAGATCGGCCCTGACGCGTACGACCTCCAGGTGATGTCGTTGCTCCTCGCAGGGTTCACGGATGCGAGCATCGCCAAGCAGCTCGACGTGGGGCTGCGAACGGTCCAGCGACGGGTGCAGGGGCTCATGCAGCTCGCCGGTGCGACGAGTCGCCTCCAACTCGGCTGGCATGCCCATGATCGAGGCTGGATCGTCCGCAGCTGATACGCGGATCGGCAAGGCACGTCACCGTCGTACCCAAAGGAATCGCGCGGTATCGGCATGGACGCACGTCGTGCTCGGCGCGGGCTCTGGCTGGCGCGCAAGCCCGTGCCGCGGCTCATGGCGGGAGTGCGCTGAACTACCTGCTCGACTCGACGGTGATCGAACCGTTCGACGTCGACAGGTCGAGCGTGAACTCGCCCGAGGAATCGTTCGGCACCGCGATGTCGCGTGCGGCCGTTCGAGGTCTCGGCGTTCACGCGATAGCTGCCGTCGGGCACCACGAGGTCGATCGAGCCGTTCGAGGTGCGCGCCTCGACGTCTTGCGCGACCTCGAGCCGAAGGTCGATCGCACCGTTCGAGGTCGACACGTCGATGCCGCCGTCGCCCTCGAGCCCGGAGCCCTCGATGCGGCCGTTCGACGTCGCCACCCGGATCGTGCCGGTGACGCCGTCGAGCGTGATGCGCCCGTTGCTCGTCTCGACGTCGACGTCGTGCACGAGGGTGAGGTCGACCTCGCCGTTCTCGGTGTGGCCGCTCACGTCGAGTCCGGCCGGCACCTCGAGGGTGTACTTCACCGAGCAGTTGCGGCCGCACCCGCCGAGCACGAGCGTGTCGCCCTCGACCGAGTGGGTGTCCTGGAACGTGCGGTCGCCGCGGTAGCGAATGGTTCGTTCGAGCGTGATGCCGGTGGCACCTTCGACGCCGCGAACGAAGACCCCGCCGTCGGTGTCGTCGATCTCGATCTCGCTGATCGTCCGCATCGACGGTCGCCTCGTCGCTCACGGTCTTCGGGGGTTGGAGCAGTGCGCATCCGCTGAGCAGCAGGGCCGATGACGCCCACGCCGGCGGCGGCCGCGAGCCGCGTGTTTCGCCTTGCCGTGTACATGTCTTCGACGGTACTCCGCATCCGTGCGCGACGGCTCGGGGGATTGCCCCCGGCCGCGCAGGCGCAACCCCCGGGAATCGGGCGGTTACGATTACGTGGTCACGACGTGAGGGAGGAGCTCGATGCGGCGACCCCTCGTGGTGATTCCCACGTACAACGAGCGCGAGAACCTCGCGTCGATCGTGGGCCGGGTGCGCGCCGCGGTTCCCGATGCCTCGGTGCTGGTCGTCGACGACAGTTCGCCCGATGGCACCGGTGAGCTGGCCGACGAGCTCGCCGCGCGCGACGCCGCGGTGCACGTGCTGCACCGCGCCGGCAAAGCGGGGCTCGGCGCCGCCTACCTCGAGGCGTTCGGCTGGGCGCTCGAGCAGGGCTTCGACCCGATCGTGCAGCTCGACGCAGACGGCTCGCACCTGCCCGAGCAGATGCCGGCACTGCTCGCCGCGCTCGAGGGCACCGACCCCGCAGGCGAGCCGGTCGATCTCGTCATCGGGTCGCGCTGGATCCCCGGCGGCTCGATCGAGAACTGGCCGCGTCACCGCGAGCTGCTCTCGCGCGGGGGCAGCGCGTACGCCCGGTGGGTGCTGCAGTTGCCCACCCGCGACACGACGGCGGGCTACCGCGCCTTCCGCGCCGACGCGCTGCAGCGCATCCACCTCGACGAGGTGCACACCCGCGGGTACGGCTTCCAGGTCGACATGCTCTGGCACGCCCGCGAGGCCGGGCTCACCGTGGTCGAGGTGCCGGTGACCTTCGTCGAGCGCGTGCAGGGGCAATCCAAGATGAGCCTCGGCATCGTCGCCGAGGCGATGCTGAAGGTCACCGGCTGGGGCATCTCCAGCCGGTTGCGCCGTCGGCGTCAGCCGACGAGCAGCAACGGGTCGGCGACGAGGCGTTCGCGCGCCTGACGCCGCGCGCCCACGAGCGCCGCGTCGGGGCCGAGCCGCGCGGGCGCGAGGGTCGGGATCGCGCGCAGCGCGCCGCCGCCGATCGTCGGCCGGTTCGCCCGGAACGCCGCGTCGATGTCGGGGAGCAGCGGCGCCCAGTAGCCGCCGATGACGACCGCGGCAGGGTCGACCGTGGGCACGACGACCTGCAGGGTGCGCCCGATCCAGAGTGCGGCGTCGAGCCACGACCAGCGTGCCCGGTCGTCGCCGTCGGCGACCCGCGCGACGAGCTCCTCGAGCGCGGCGGCGCGGCCGTTGGCAGCGGCGAACTCCGCGAGTCCCGCGCGCTCGAGCACGACCTCGGGCGCGGCGACCGTGGCGAGGCATCCGGTCTGCCCGCAATCGCAACGCACGCCGCCCTGCACGACCGGCAGGTGGGCGAACGTCGCCGCGAGCCCGTGCGCGCCGACGAGCGGCCGCCCACCCGAGATCACGGCCGCGGTGATCGCGCCGTCGCCCGAGAGGAAGAGCACGTCGTCGACGCCCGGCAGCTCCGCGCGTTCGGCGTGGGCGGCCGCGGCCGCCGTCGACTGCAGGGCGAGCGGAAGCGGCAACGTCGCCTCGGCTTCGTCGAGACCCGGTGTGGCGCCGCGGAGCACGCTGACCAGGTCGACCGGTTCGGCGCCCAGGCGCGCGTCGGTGATGACCACGGCGGGTTGGCCGACGACGGCGCCGTCGACGAGCACGGTGACGTCGGCGATCGGATGTCCGGCCCGGTCGGCGCGCGCGAGGGCACGGCCGAGCGCGGCCGCGAGGAGCTCGGCCGCCGACGGCAGCTGGTCGTTCGCGTCATCGGGCTCACCCGGCTGCAGCGCAGGAGTCGGCGGCGTCACGAGCGGCGCGACGAAGCGTGCGATCTCGTCGCCGCCGAGCGTCGCGACCGTGGCGATCGCCTCGTCGCGCGCGAGCATGGCCGTGACGAGCACGTGATCGGACGCGGTGAGGGCGAGGGGTGCGGTGCGGCCGTCGGCGTGGGCATCCGCCGGGTTGACCCGGATGACGCCCGCCTCGAGGAGGCGCGCCGTCAGGCCGGCGATCGCGCCGCGACCCAGGCCGGTCGCCGTCGAGAGCTCGCTGCGCGTCGCCGGGCCGTGCACGATGAGGTGCTCGAGCAGGCGCGCGGCCTGCGCGCGATGCGCGTCGTCGATGGGGCCGGTGTGGATAGGGGCGGATGTCTCGCCGACCTCAGTCATGACTGAAGCATGGCGGTCGGAGGGCGTCGCGGTCACGTCACCCTGTTCGGGGGACACGACTGTCGGATCGTGCGGGAGCGTGCACGCGCTGCGACGACCGCAACCCCCTTGCCGGCCGATCCCGACGTCACGTAGACCGGTGGAGAGTACCGCCCGGTGCCGCCGTGGCGGTGGCATCGGTGAGGAGAGGAGACCACGATGGCGATCCGGCTCAACGAGACGGCGCTGCGCCAGGCGCGCTCGCTCGTGCGCGACGGCAAGGTCGTGCGCGACGAGCGCGACGCGTGGAGCGAAGACGCGCCGAGCGCCGACGAGGAGAACAACTTCATCGAGCGCAACGGCTGGACCGAGTACCGGCACTGGCACCTCGGCATCGACGACGACGCGAACGCGGAGACGAAGGAGGCGTACTCCTTTCCCTTCGGCGACTTCCGCAAGGTGCACCGGTGCGCGGTGATCTCGCTCGAGAGCCGAGCGGGCCAGCACGACCACGACGAGATCCGGGACGCGGCGAAGAAACTGCTCGACCTCATCGACGAGGACTGATACTGAGTGGTAACCCGATAGGAGGGTGACATGGTGCGCACAACCGAACCGCGTCGCGACGAGCGACGTGAGGCACGAAAGGCGGTCGCCGAGGCCAAGCGCGCGAGCGCCGAGGCGCGCAAGCTCGCGAAGACCCTGTCGCGTGATGCCCGCGTGAGGCTCGAGGCGCTCACCGCCTCGGCACGAGCCGACGTCGAGGTCGCGAAGAAGGAGCTCGGCGACGACCCGCGACGCGCGAAGCGCACCGCGAAGCGGGCGGCTGCGCGGCTCGAGTCGGCGTCAGTGCGAGCGACCGCCTCGGGCGACGCCCAGCGCAAGGCCCTCGCGGACTCCGACGCCAAGAAGCGAGCGAAGACGATCAAGCATCGACGGGTGCAGGCGAAGCAGGCCCGCAAGATGGCCAAGTCCGCCGCGTTCCACGCCCTCGTGGCATCGGTCGTCGTTCCGGGCGACCGCGAGAAGGCCGCGGCCGACTTCGCGCGCGACGAGAAGCTGCGCGACCGCGTCGCCAAGTACGCTCGCCGCTGACGTTCCGGCGAGGCCGGGGCCGGCGCCTACGAGCACGCCCTGAGGCGACTCAGGGCGCGGGAGCGGAATGCCGCTCCACGAGGCATCCCGCCAATGGGGGTTTCTCCCGATGTCGCGGCATCCGCAGTTGCCTAGCGTCGGAGCCATGGACCTCGCCGTGTTCGCCGGCGTCCTGTCGACCGGCCTCTTCGCCATGAGCTACCTGCCCATGCTGGTGAAGGCCGTGCGCACCAAGGATCTCTCGTCGTACAGCTTCGGCAACCTCGCGGTCACCAATCTCGGCAATGTCGTGTACTCCTTCTACGTGTTCAGCCTGCCGTTCGGACCGATCTGGTTCCTGCACTCGTTCTACCTCGTCGCGTGCGGGCTCATGCTCGGCTGGTTCCTGCACTACGGAGGGGCATGGCGGCGGTTCATCGCCCGGCGGCGCGGAGCATGGTTGCCGCGTCGTGCGGCCGGGGGTACGTTGACCGTATCCGGCGGGCCCAGGGCCAGCATCGAGCAGCCCGGGTGATCCCGCCGCGGAAGCTCGCCATGACGTCAGCTGACGTTCTCGAACACGGACTCGAGGCCTTCGCCCGGCAGCGATGGCGCGAGGCGTTCGACGCGCTGACACGAGCCGATGCAGACGCCGAGGTCGAGCTCGGACCCGACCTGCTCGCCCGCCTCGCGACCGCCGCGATCCTCATCGGCGACGAATCGGGAGTCGATACGGCGATACGGGCGCATGAGGCGTTCCTGAGCGCGGGTGATGTGGCGGGTGCCGCACGCACCGCCGTGTGGATCGGCATGCGCCTGATGGACGAGCGTGAATTCGCGCCTGCCGGCGGGTGGTTCGCGCGCGCACGGCGCCTCGTCGAGTCGGGTGGCGATGCCGAGTCGGTGGGCGGACTGCTGCTGATTCCGCAGGCGCTCGGTGCGTTGTACGGCGGAGACCCGACGAGCGCCCGCGAGTTGTTCGCGCGCGCGCTCACGCTCGGCGAGCACTTCGGTGACCAGGACGCGATCGGGCTGGCGCGCCTCGGGCTCGGTGAGATCGAGATCAGGCACGGCGAGGCCGAGACCGGCTTCGCACTCTTCGACGAGGTGATGGTGGCGGTGACGGCCGGCGAGCTCTCGCCCGTGCCATCGGGGATCGCGTACTGCGCGGTGATCGGGATCTGCCAGGTCGCCTTCGATTTCAGCCGTGCACGGGAATGGACCGTCGCGCTCGACCACTGGTGTCGCGCCCAACCCGACATGGTCGCATTCAGCGGGCAGTGCCAGGCGCATCGCGCGGCGCTCTACCGGCTGCACGGGGCCTGGCAGGAGGCGTTCGATGCGGCGACCACGGCGCTGGTGCGGGCGCGTCGCGGCGACCGCGACGCCTTCTACGGCGCGTGGTACGAGCAGGGCGAGATCCAGCGACTGCGCGGCGACGTCGACGCGGCAGACGAGTCCTACCGCCACGCGAGCGAGACCGGGTACCCGCCGGAGCCGGGCCGTGCCCTCCTGCGCCTGGCGCAGGGCAAGGCGAAGTCGGCGCAGTCGCTGCTTCGCGAGGCGATGGCGCGCCCCGACGTCGTCGATCGGCAGCGCATCCAGTGCGCGCTGGTCGAGGTCGAGCTCGCCCTGCACGACACGGCCGCTGCCCGCCAGGCGGTCGACGACCTGATCGCGACGACGCCGAGCGCGCCGAAGCCGATGCTGCGGGCGGTCGTCGACGGCGCTGAAGGATCGGTGCTGCTCGAAGAGGGCGCGGCGCGCGACGCGCTCGAGCGGCTGCGCCGAGCCTGGGCGATCTGGCACGAACTCGACGTCCCCTACGAGGCCGCCCGGTGTCGGGTGCTCGCGGCCCGGGCGTGCCGGGCACTCGGAGACGAGGCATCCGCATCGATGGAACTCGACGCCGCCCGCACCGCGTTCGCGGAGCTCGGCGCGGCACCCGACCTCGCCCGGCTGGATTCGCTCGCACGCGCGATCGCCGACGACGCGTTCGGCCCGCTGACGGCGCGCGAGGTGGAGGTCGTGCGGCTGGTCGCCGCGGGCAAGACGAATCGCGCCGTCGCAGACGAGCTCTACCTCAGCGAGAAGACCGTCGAGCGCCACCTCAGCAACGTGTTCGTCAAGCTCGCGATCAGGTCACGGGCGGCGTTGACCGCCTACGCCTACGAGCACGCGCTCGTGTAGGCGGGCACTCGGGCCGGGCCGGCCGAGCCGGGCCGGCCGATGCCGGGCCGGGCTGCGCCGCGCTTCGCCTGCATGATGGGGGTTTCTTCCGATGCAGGCGCCGATCGCGCCTCCTACGGTCGTCGGTATCAACCACACGATCGCATCAGGAGGCCCGAAATGATCACCAACGGCACCGAGTTCGTCGACACCGTCATCGTCGGCGGTGGACAGGCAGGACTCGTCATGGGCTACGAGCTGGCGCGACAGGGCCGTGACTTCGTCATCCTCGACGCCGGGCGCCGAGTGGGCGACGCGTGGCGCGAGCGCTGGGATTCCCTCGAGCTGTTCACCGCAGCCCGATTCGACGGGCTGCCGGGGATGCCGTTCCCCGGCGATCGGCTCCGCTTTCCCACCAAGGACGAGGTCGCGGACTTCCTCGAGGAGTATGCGAGGGCGTTCGACCTGCCGGTGCGCTCCGGCGTGCGCGTGGATGGCGTGCGACGTGAGGGCGATCGATTCGTCGACCACGGCCGGCGGGCTTCGGTGGGAGTCGGCCAACGTCGTCGTGGCGACCGGCGGATGCCAGGCGCCGAAGGTGCCGGAGTTCGCCGACCAGCTCGATGCGCGGGTCGTGCAGCTGCACTCGAGCGAGTACCGCAACCCGTCGCAGTTGCCTGAGGGGCCCGTGCTCATCGTGGGCATGGGCAACTCCGGTGCGGAGATCGCACGGGATGTCGCGGCCACGCATCCGACCACGATCGCGGGAACGCCGGGCGCCCAAGCGCCGGTGCGCCCGACCCGGACGACCGCGCGCTTCGTGTTCCCGTTGCTGCGGTTCGCCGGACTGCACGTCGTGACGCTGCGGCACCCCCGTCGGCCGCGCGGTGTCGGCGAAGCTCTCGACCGCGCCCCTCGTGCGCACCAGGATCTCCGACCTCGTCGAGCTCGGCGTGCACGTCGTGCCGCGCATCACCGGAACGAGCGACGGCCGCCCGGTCTGCGCCGACGGCACGGTCTGCACCGCGTCGAGCGTGATCTGGTGCACCGGATATCGGGACGAGTTCGACTGGATCGACCTGCCCGCATTCGACGACCGGGGCGAGCCGATCCACCGCCGAGGTGTCGTCGAAGCGGTGCCGGGGCTGTACTTCCTCGGCCTCGAATTCCTCTACGCGCTCGCCTCGGCGACGATCCCCGGTATCGGGCGCGACGCGCGTCACCTCGCGAAGCGGATGCCCCGGCCGGTGGCTGTGCCGTTCGCCGAGGAAGCCGCGACCGGTGCACGGGAGCCGGCCGGCTTGGTCGAGGGTCAATAGACTCCGGTCATGGACGTGGTGCTCGTCGAGATCGATGATGCGAACATCGACGCCGTCCTGTCCGTGCACCTTGCGCCCGGGCAGGAGCGGTTCGTCACCACGGTGCAGCAGTCCCTCGATGAGGCCGTCGCCTGGTCGCGTGCCAACCCGTGGTACCGCGCGGTGTACGTCGGCGGCGAGCCGGTCGGGTTCGTCATGCTCAGCTGGAATGTCGAGCCTCAACCACCCGACATCATCGGTCCCTGGTTCCTGTGGAAGCTGATCATCGACGCATCCCATCAGGGGCGCGGCTACGGCGCGCAGGTCGTCGGCCTGGTCGCCGACATCGTGCGGCGTGAAGGCGGCACCGAGCTGCTCACGAGCTATGTCGAGGGTCCGGGCGGTCCGGCCGGCTTCTACGCCCGGCTCGGCTTCGAGCCGACGGGCGAGGTCGACCCCGAGGGCGAGATCATCATGCGGCTGCCGCTGACCGCCGAGGTGCGCCCTACTTCGTGACCGAGTTGCGTGCCGTCGGCTTCGACGCGGCCGACTTCGACGCGGCGGGCTTCGTTGCAGCTGCACGCGGGTTGCGCACCGTGCGCGGCTTCGACGAGGTCGCCTGCTCCGCGGCATCCGCCACCGGGCGCGCGATCGGCTGCAGCCGCGCCAGCTGGGTGACGTGCTGCGGGCCGAGCTCGTCGAGCGTCGCGACCTCGAGCAGCTTCATGGTGCGCTCGATCTCGCTGCGCAGGATCTCGATCGTGCGGTCGACACCCGCGCCGCCCGCCGGCCATGAGGCCGTAGAGGTACGCGCGCCCGATGAGGGTGAAGCGCGCGCCGAGCGCGACCGAGGCCACGATGTCGGCACCGTTCATGATGCCCGTGTCGAGGTGCACCTCGAGGTCGGAGCCGACCTCGCGCACGACGCTCGGCAGCAGGTGGAACGGGATCGGCGCGCGGTCGAGCTGGCGACCGCCGTGGTTCGAGAGCACGATGCCGTCGACGCCGCGGTCGGCGAGCAGCTTCGCGTCGGCGACGGTCTGCACGCCCTTGACCACGATCTTGCCCGGCCACATCTCGCGGATGACGTCGAGGTCGTCGAACGAGATCGTCGGGTCCATCGCGCTGTCGAGCAGCTCGCCGACCGTGCCGCCGGTCGACGAGAGCGACGCGAACTCGAGCGACGGGGTCGTGAGGAAGTTGATCCACCAGGCCGGCCGCGGGATCGCGTTGATGACCGTGCCGGGCGTGAGCTGCGGCGGGATCGAGAAGCCGTTGCGCTTGTCGCGCAGGCGCGCGCCCGCGACGGGCGTGTCGACCGTGAAGAACAGCGTGTCGAAGCCGGCCGCCGCCGCGCGTCGCACGAGCTCGTACGAGATCTCGCGGTCGCGCATGACGTAGAGCTGGAACCAGTTGCGGCCGTTCGGGTTGGCCGCCTTCACGTTCTCGATCGACGTCGTGCCGAGGGTCGAGAGGGTGAACGGGATGCCCGCCGCGCCCGCGGCGCCGGCGCCGGCGATCTCGCCCTCGGTCTGCATCAGGCGGGTGAACCCGGTCGGGGCGATGCCGAACGGCAGCGCGCTCGTGCCGCCGAGCACCTCGCGCGTCGTGTCGACGACGGGCACGTTGCGCAGGATCGACGGGTGGAACTCGACGTCCTGGAACGCCTGCCGGGCGCGCGCGAGCGACAGCTCGCCCTCGGCAGCGCCCTCGGTGTAGTCGAACGGCGCCTTCGGCGTGCGGCGCTTGGCGATCGCCCGCAGGTCGGCGATCGTGAGCGCCTTCTCGAGGCGCCGGTCGGTCGCGTTGAGCGTCGGCGTCTTGAACCTCATGAGGGTCGCGAGCTCTTTGGGGTTCGGGAACTGGCGCTGGACCATGGTGCGGTTGCTCTCTCTCGTGCGGCTGTCGCGAGGTGACGCGGATCGACCTTCCCGGGTGCCGCGAAGGTCGATCCGCGTCATCTCGGCGAAGGTGAGGGGGTCGGAAGGTGAGGCGGCGGATCGGGTCGATGAAGGTCTCGGCGTAGTACCCCGAGATGTGGTCGTGCACGCGGGTGCGCGCGGTGGCGGCATCCGCCGCTCGATCGCGTCGACGATGCCGCGATGCTCGCGTCGCAGGCGAGCGGATGTCTCGTGCCAGTCGTCGATGCGATCGAGGCCCGCGCGCGCGTAGCCCTCGATGCCGCTGCGCAGGCCGGCCATCGTCGCCGCGATGACCTGGTTTCCGGATGCCTCGGCGAGGGCCAGGTGGAAGGCGGCGTCGAGCGCGAGGAACTCGGCGGGCGTGAGGTCGGGGGAGTCCATCGCGTCGAGCAGGGCGTTGGCGGGGGTGAGGTCGGGCCGCGGTGTCGCCTCGGCGAGGTCGCCCGCGACGGACGTCTCGAGGATGAGTCGGGTGCGCACGATGTCGGCGACCGGGAAGCCGCTCGCCGCGACCTGCAGTCGCATGAGCGCGCTCATGCCACCGCCCGGCGTCGAGATGATGATCGCGCCGGCGCTCGGCCCCGACCCGGCCTGCGTTCGGATGAGCCCGAGCACCTCGAGCACGCGCAGTGCCTCGCGCACGCTCGAGCGGCCGACGCCGAGCTCGGTCGACAGGGCCCGCTCGCCGGGCAGGCGGTCGCCGGGGCGCAGCTCCCCGGTCAGCAGCTGGGTCTCGACGTGATCGAGCACGGTGCGCCAGGCGCGCGGGGCGTCGGATGCCGCTGCAGGAGCTGCAGCGGGTGCCGTCGCGTCGCCCGCCATGCCGTCGACCCTTCGCCGTCGTCGTGTGGTCTGACCACACTAGCAGATGTGGTCAGACCACACGAGCCGGGTCGGATGGCGGGAAGGGCGCAGCGGCGCGCGCGCCGGCGCTACGGCACGACGATCGCGCGCCCGCGCAGCGACCCGTCGTGCAGGCGGCGGTACGCCTCGGGCGCCTCGTCGAGCGAGAACACCTCGGTCTCCACGTGCACGAGGCCGCTGCGCGCCAACTCGAAGACCTCGAACAGCTCGGAACGCGACCCCCAGTACGGCGCGCGCACGGTCGAGTCGTACGGCCCGGCGAGCACGCCGCTCGGCAAGGTGCCGGCGCCGACGCCGATGAGCACCTGGTCGCCCTCGACGGCGATCATCGCGTGGCCGGAGTCGAGCGTCGGTTGCACGCCGACGAAGTCGAACACCGCGGTCGCGCCCTTTCCGCCGGTGAGCTCCTTCACGCGTTCAGCGGCCTCGGCGTCGGAGGGGAACACGTGGTGCGCGCCCACCTCGGTCGCGAGCTTCAGCTTGTCGACGCTCACGTCGAGCGCGATGACCGTCGCGGGCGTGAGCGCCCGAAGGATCTGGATGGCGACGTGCCCGAGTCCGCCCGCACCGATGACCACGGCCGTCGAGCCGGGGACGAGCTTCGCGCAGCGACTGCTTGATCGCGTGGTACGGCGTGAGTCCGGCATCGGTCAGGGCCACGTTGGCGACCGGGTCGAGATCGCCGATGGGCAGGAGGTGACGTGCGTTCGGCACGATCATGTACTCGGCCATCGAGCCGGGCGCGCCGAGTCCGGGCGGGGCGATGCCGAGTTCGGCGGCCCGCTCGCAGTAGTTCTCCTCGCCCTGTGCGCAGTGGTAGCAGCGCCCGCAGCCCTGCGGCCCGTAGACGGCGACCGACTCGCCCACCTCGAGGCCCGTGACCCCGTCGCCGAGCTTGTCGACGACGCCGACGCCCTCGTGCCCGAGGGTGAGCGGGAGGCCGTAGATGTACTGCTCCTCGGTGAGTCCCATGATGAAGCTGTCGGAGTGGCAGGCACCCGCGGCGGTGACCCTGATGCGCACCTGCCCCGGACCGGGCTCGGGCTTCTCGATCTCGACCACCTCGGGCTCGGCGCCGATCTGCCGGTACTGCAGTGCCTTCATGACCCATCCTCCATCTGTCGGCCGGGGCGATGCCCCCGATGTCCTCAGTCTTCAGCGATGGGACGGCGGATGCTGCGACGAAGGTCCCGAGCGTGCGCCCGCGGCGCGTCAGTCCTTGCTCGGCCGGATGCGGATGCGGTTCGGCTGGGACTCATCGAGCTCGACGACCCCGCCACGCGATTTCACGAACTCCGTGAACGAGCCGAAGCCGAGCCGGCGCTCCTGGAACCCCGGATCCATGCGCTGCATCTGGTTCTTCACCGCGCCGCTCGGTTGCCACTCGTCGTCGTTCTTCGCGCGCAGCAGTTCGAGCGCCTTGAGGAGCAGGCGGCTCGGGTTGCGGGTGCTTCCGGTCGGTGCCTCGGTGCCGTCGGAGAAGATGACGGGCGCGGGCGAGCGCCTCGATGCTTTCACGGGCGCCGGCCGTCGGCCTCGGCCTCGGCCTCGGTCGACTCGGCCGTGCCGTCGGGAGCAGCGTCGGCCGGGACATCCGTGGTCTTCGCCTTTCCGCCGCCGCGGGTCGCGCGACGCGACTTCGGCGCTGCGGCGGCCGGTGCCTCTGCAGGCTCGATCGCGGCCTCGTCGGCCTCGACTGCGGCATCGGTCGAGAGCAGCGCGTCGTAGTCGGCGTACTCGTCGCACGACGCGGTGAGCGCACGGCTGGTGCCACCCGCGACGCCGATGCCGACGACGTACCGGCCGAGCCGCTTGCACTTCTGGGCGAGCGCGACGTAGTCGGAGTCCCCGCCGACGATCACGATGTGCGAGAGGTCGTCGATGCGGAACATGTCTTCGACCGCGTCGACGGCGAGACGGATGTCGGCACCGTTCTTCGTCGCCGAGAGCGGGAACAGCTGCACGAGGTCGACCGCGCGGTCGATGAGCTGGCCGCGGTAGCTCGCGTTCACCGGCGTCGACCAGTCGGCGTAGGCGCGCGCGATCGCGATCGTGCCGAACGTCGCGGCGAAGTCGAGCACCGCGTCGATGTCGACGGTGGCCTCCTTCAGGCGTTCGGCCGCCTGCGTGCCCGCGGACACGGCCTTGTTGCGCGACGTGTCCTTTCGGTACTGACCGTCGCCGTGCAACTGGTCGTAGCGCGAGATCACGATGTTGTCGAAGTCGAAGTAGAGAGCTACGCGGGGTTCTGCCGAACTGGCCATGCCTCGACCCTATGCCCACCCGCGTGGAGTCGGCCTCCTCCAGCACGCGGTGGATCGATGCGCCGAACCCGGTCGACCGCGGCCGTGCTCACGCCGCGGCGGCGACCGCGTTGTGCAACTGGTCGGCGTCCACGCCGAGACGGGTGAAGCCGCCGCCGATGTTCGTGAGCAGTACGAAGCACACGCCGAGCGAGGGCGTCACCCAGAACTCGGTGCCGGCCCATCCGCCGTGTCCGAACGTGTCGGTCGCGAGCAGCCCGGGTGCGCGATTGCGCAGGTTCCACGTGAAGCCCCAGTCCTGGCCGCGCTCGGCCCGGTACGGCTCGAGCCTGGGCAGGCCGGTCGTGAGCGGGCGCAGCATCGCGTCACGGGTGACGGATGCCACGAGCCGGCCGTCATTCGCGAGCAGCGCCCGGCCCACGGCGAGCAGGTCGGCGGCCGTCGCGAGCAGGCCGGCGCCCGGGTGCTCGAGCGCCGCGAACTGCGCATAGTCGAGGTCCTGCGCCGCCGCGTCGACGGGGGCGTGCGGGCTTGCCGACGCGTCGAACGTGAGGCCCGGGGCATCCGCTCGCTCGCCGACCTCGGCGACCGCGCGCTGCCACGGTGCACCGCTCGCCTGCTCGATGAGCGCCGCGATGCCCTCGAAGCCGATCGTCGAGTAGCGCGAGACCGTGCCGGCGGCGAAGTCGCGCCCGGGGGCGAGCAACAACCCACGGAGACCGGGAGCGTCCATCGGCGGCTCGACGATGCCCGACGTGTGGCTCACGAGGTGGCGCAGCCGCACCACGTCGTCGCGGCCGGCGCCGAACTCGGGAATCGCCGCGGCCAGCGGAGTCTCAGCCGTCAGCCTGCCCTGCTCTATGAGGCGCAGCGCCGCGAGCCCGACGATCGGCTTCGTGATCGAGAACAGCGGGTAATGGTCGTCGACGGTCACCGGTCGCCCCGCCGATCCGCCGAACGCGTCGAGTGCGATGATGCCCTCGGCGTTCGCGACGCCGAGCACTGCGGTGGGCAGCAGTCCGTCGCCTACGTTGCGGCGGGCCCAGTCGAAGGCATGGTCGAAGTGCGTCATCTGGTCCTGTTCTCTCGTGTCTGCTGGACGAGCCTGTCGAAACGACCGGCGCGTCAGCTGCGCAGCACGACGTTGCGAGGCTGCTCGCCCCGCGACATCCGCTCGATCTGATCGCGCAGCAGCCGCGCCATTCGCGGCATCATCGCCGTCGACGCGCCGCCGACGTGCGGTGAGACGAGCACGTTGGGCAGGTCGAAGAGCGGATGCCCCGTGGGCAGCGGTTCGGGGTCGGTGACGTCGGTCGCGTACCGGAGCCGGCCGCGCGTCGCATGCTCGAGCACCGCCATGGTGTCGGCGACCCTGCCCCGCGCGATGTTCACGACGAGCGCGCCGTCGGGCAGCGCCGAGAGGAACCGGTCGTCGACGAGGCCCGTCGTCTCGGGCGTGAGCGGCACGGCGACGATGACGATCTCGGCGGTGGGCAGCAGCTCGTCGAGCTCGTCGATGCCGTGGATGCGCCCGGCGTCGTCGTCGCGGGCATGCGTCGCGACGCGCACCAGGTCGACCTCGAACGGGGCGAGCCGCGCCTCGATCGCACGGCCGACTCCGCCGTAGCCGAGCAGCAGCACGCGACGGTCGGCGAGGCTCGCGTGTCGCGCCGGCGCCCAGCGGCCCTCGCTCGCCGCGCGCACGAAGTCGGGGATGCCGCGCTGCGCGGCGAGCAGCAGCGCGAGCGCGAGCTCGGCGGTCGAGGTCTCGTGCACGCTCGCGGCGTTCGCGTAGACGTGCCCCGGCGGGAGGGTGGTGAGTACGTCGTCGTAGCCGATCGACTGCGACTGCACGAGCCGCACCGGCACGCCGTCGAGCACGCCGAGGCGATCGGATGCGCCCATGTACGGCGGCACGACGATGTCGATCTGCTGCCCGGGCTCGGTCGGGGGCGGTCCGTCGAGCTTCCACTCGACGAGCTCGACGTTCTCGGGCAGCGGCCCGGTCGCGAGCAGCGCGTCGCGCAGGGCGGAGCCGGGCAGGGTCACGATGAGCGGGTCGGTCATCCGTCGATCTTCGCAGAGCGGATGCCGGACGCGACGCTCGAGGCGCGCAGACAACGCCGCACCCGACGACGGGAGTCGGCGGTAGCCGCCTGTCAACGCTTGACACGCTCGCCCGCTGAGGCGCATTCTTGTTGCCGATGGTCCTCGTGAGAGCGCTCTCACGGGACACTGGGATCAACGATGATTCAGGAGGAATCTCATGCAGCTTCCATCCCTCGCCGGGCGCCTCGCGCTCGGCACCGCCACCGTCGCAGCACTGGTCGGCCTCGTGGCCGCACCGGCAGCCGCGCAGAACTCCGTGCTCCACCCAGACGCCGACCTCTGGGTGAATCCCTCGAGCACGACGCTCGAGGCCGCGGCCGCCCTCACCGGCGACGCGCATGCCGACGCACTGCTGCTCGGCTCGTTCCCGAGCGCGACTTGGATCAACGGCGGGACCCCGAACGAGGCGAAGCGCGACGTGAAGCGCGTCGTCGCGGGCGCGCACGCCGCGAACGAGGTGCCGGTCCTCGTCGCGTACAACCTGCCGTTCCGCGACTGCGCCCAGTACTCGGCCGGCGGCGCCACGACTCCCGAGGAGTACCTGGCGTGGATCGACGGATTCGCCAAGGGCATCGGCAACAAGGACGCAGTCGTCATCCTCGAGCCCGACGGCCTCGGCATCATTCCCTGGTACACGACCATCAACGGAGAGCTCGAGTGGTGCCAGCCGGCCGAGGCCGATGCGGCGACCGCTTCATCTGATCGGTTCGCGATGCTCAATCACGCGGTCGACGCGTTCGCCGCGCTCCCGAACACCGTCGTCTACCTCGACGGAACGCACTCCGCGTGGCTCGGCGTCGGCGACATCAGTGATCGGCTCATCAAGGCGGGTGTCGAGCGTGCCGACGGGTTCTTCCTCAATGTGTCGAACTACGAGACGACGGAGCGCCAGCAGAAGTACGGCACCTGGATCTCGGACTGCATCAATCTCAGCCAGAACTCCTGGTGGGAACCGGCCTGGTGCGCCAGCCAGTACTACCCGGCGAACCCCGCGGACTTCTCGACCTGGACGCTGACGGATGCCGCCTACGACCAGGCGTATGCGGACACCGGCGTCGCGCGCGACCCGTTGACGCAGGCGCACTTCGTGATCGACACCAGCCGCAACGGCGTCGGCCCGTGGACGCCCACCGAGGTCTACCCCGACCCGCAGGTGTGGTGCAACCCGCCCGACCGCGGGCTCGGCCTGCGGCCCACCACCGACACCGGCTACGGCGCTGATCGACGCCTACCTCTGGGTGAAGGTGCCCGGTGAGTCGGATGGCGAGTGCTTCCGCGGAACCGGCGGTCCCGAGGACCCCGCCCGCGACATGGTCGACCCGCCCGCCGGGCAGTGGTTCGTCGAGATGGCCGACGAACTGATCGAGAATGCCGTGCCGGCGGTCGCGCCGTAGCACGGATGGCGGGTCACCGCGGCGGCCGTGACAGCGCGCGCCCTCCGGCGCCGTCACGGGGCCTCGACCATCTCGTCGATCTCGCTCGCCGCCTGGCGCAGCGCCTGCTCGACATCCTCGCCGAGGTAGGCCGCACGAAGCGCGCGCACCCACCGGTCGGCGATCGCGCGGGTGTTCGGCGCCGGGGTGACCAGCACTCGGCCGGTCTCCTCCGCGAGCCGGCGTGACACCGTGACGAAGTCGCCCCAGCCGCTCGAGAACTCGCCGAAGCGCTCGTCGTCCCACACGCTCGTCCGCGTGGGGTTCATGTTGCCCTCGAAGACGGCGCGCAGCAGGAACTCGCGACTCGACGCCCACTGCATGAAGCGCCACGCGGCGTCCTTCCGCCGCGACCGGGCGTTCATGACCAGCGACCAGGTCCAGAGGCTCGGCGAGATCTCACCGGCCGCACCGGCAGGCGGCATCGCGTAGCCGACACGGCCGGCCATCGAGGAGTTCGTCGCGTCCTCGAAGAACGCGACGTAGTGATCGGAGTCGACGATGAGGCCGTAGTCGCCCGCGCAGAAGTCCATCGCGAGCTCGTACCAGCGTTGGTTGGTCCAGTCTCGCGGCCCGGCGTCGTGCAGCGCATCGAGGAACTGCGTCGTCGCCTGCACGGCGATCGGCGTCGCGATCGCGCTGCGGCCGTCGGCATCGAAATCCCGTGCGCCCTCCGACCAGAACTGGCTCGCGAATCCGGTGTACATGGTGTGCCACACCTGCTCGCCGCGTTGGGCGAAGCCGCGCTGGACGCCGCTGCGGGCGATGAGGCGGGCGGCGTCGAAGTACTCGGTCCACGTGCGCGGGACGTCCAGTCCGAGGGCCTCGAGCCGGTCGCGGTCGTAGGCGAGGTTGTACGACTCGCAGTTCACCGGGATCCCGAGCAGCGGGCCCTCGCCGAGCGGCGTCCCGAATGCGCCGCTCCAGGTGTTCGGCACGATCAGGTTCGGCAGGAAGTCGCTGAAGTCGTAGTCGTCACGCGCTCGCGCCACGTAGTCGTCGAGCGGCTCCACGAAACCCGCGGCGAGGTGCTCCCAGGCGAGCACGGGTCCCGACATGAACACGTCGGCGCCGTCGGGCTCGCCGAGCTGGGCGTGGATGTCGTTCGAGAAGTACGTGTCGCTGTCGATGATGCGCAGCCGCACCGTGTCGCCGGTGAGCTGCTCGTACTCCGGCACGTGCTTCATGACACTGCTGACGAACGCGTCGGTGTCGGGCGCGAAGAACGTGATCTGCGACATCGGGTCTCCTATCCTCGGGTACCGCCCGTCTGCGGTTCGTAGCGAACGGGCGCGAACGCGGCGGCGACGAGCGCACGCAGCGACTCGAGGTCGCGGCCGGCGAACCCCTGCGCGCGCGCCTGCACGAGCACGTTGCCGATCGCGGTCGCCTCGACCGGACCGGCGAGCACCGGCAGCCCGGCGCGGTCGGCGGTGCGCTGGCACAGCAGCTCGTTGAGGGCGCCGCCGCCGACGATGTGGATGGTCTCGACATCGACGCCCGACAGGATCGACGCGGTGCGAACCGCGCCGGCGAACGCCTCGGCGAGGCTCTCGATGATCGACCGCGCGAACTCCGCGCGGCTCGCGGGTGCGGCGACGCCGTGCTCGGTGCACCACTCGGCGATGCGGCCGGGCAGGTCGCCGGGGGCGAGGAATCGCGGGTCGTTCGCGTCGAACATCGAGACCGGCGAGGTGACGGATGCCGCGGCCGCGAGCAGTTCGGAGAGCTCGACGGTCTCGCCCTCGCGTTCCCACTGCCGCACCGACTCGCTGAGCAGCCAGAGGCCCATCACGTTGTGCAGGAATCGCACCCGCCCGTCGACGCCGCCCTCGTTCGTGAAGTTCGCCTCGCGAGCGGCATCGGTCGTCACGGGCTGTTCGAGCTCGACGCCGACGAGGCCCCAGGTGCCGCACGAGATGTAGGCGGCCGACTCGGCGCGCATGGGCACGGCGACGACGGCCGACGCGGTGTCGTGGGATCCGACCGCGACGACCTCGATGCCCGGCGCCGCGCCGAGCTCGGCGGCGACATCCGGCCGCAGGCCGCCGATCGACTCGCCCGGGCTGATGAGCGGTGCGAAGACGGATGCCGGCAGTCCGAGTCGCCCGATGAGCTCGTCGTCCCACTCACCCGTCTCGACGCCGACGAGCCCGGTCGTCGACGCGTTCGTGCGCTCCGAGAGCTTCGCCCCCGTGAGCTGGAAGGCGATGAGGTCGGGCACGAGCAGGAGGGAATCGGCCAGGTCGAGGCATCCGCTCGTCGCGCTCTGCCGCCAGCTGGTAGAGCGTGTTGAACGGCAGGAACTGCAGCCCGTTGCGCCGGTACAGCTCCGCGAACGGCACGATCGCGTGCACGGCATCGACCCCGCCCGCGTTGCGGTCGTCGCGGTAGTGGAACGGCTCGCCGAGCATGCGGTCGCCCCGGAGCAGCGCGTAGTCGACGGCCCACGAGTCGATGCCGATGCTCGCGGCATCGGGCTCGGCGCGGAGGGCCTGCGCCGAGCCCCGCGAGCACGTTGCCGTAGAGCCCGGTGAGGTCCCAGTGCAGGCCCGACGCGAGTCGCACCGGGCCGTTCGGGAAGCGAGCGACCGGTCGGAGCTCGAGCGTGCCCGCGCCGCGGCCGTCGACGCGGCCGAGCATCACCCGGCCGCTCGTCGCCCCGAGGTCGACGGCGGCGACGGTGCCCGCTCGCGCGTCGGTCATCGCAGGAAGGCCGCCGCGACGCCCGCGTCGACCGGGATGTGCAGGCCGGTCGTGTGGCTGAGCTCGGGGCCCGTGAGCACGAACACCGCGTTCGCGACGTGCTCGGGGAGCACCTCGCGCTTGAGGATCGTGCGCTGGGCGTAGAACTTGCCGAGGTCCTCCTCCTCGATGCCGTAGGTCTTGGCGCGGTTCGCGCCCCAGCCGCTCGCGAAGATGCCCGAGCCGCGCACGACGCCGTCGGGGTTGATGCCGTTGACCTTGATGCCGTACTCGCCGAGCTCGACCGCGAGCAGGCGCACCTGGTGGGCCTGGTCGGCCTTCGTCGCCGAGTAGGCGATGTTGTTCGGCCCGGCGAACACCGAGTTCTTCGAGGAGATGTAGATGATGTCGCCGCCGAGGCCCTGGTCGATGAGCACGCGCGCGGCGGCCTTCGACACGAGGAACGAGCCCTTGGCCATGACGTCGTGCTGCAGGTCCCAGTCGGCCTCGGTGGTCTCGAGCAGCGGCTTCGACAGCGACAGGCCCGCGTTGTTCACGACGAGGTCGAGGCCGCCGAAGGCGAGCACCGCGTCGTCGATCGCGGCCTGCACCGCCGCGGCATCCGTCACGTTCGCCTGCACGCCGATCGCGACATCCGTGTTGCCGAGCTCGGCGGCGGCGGCCTGCGCCTTCTCGAGGTCGAGGTCGGCGATGACGACGCACGCGCCCTCGGCCGCGAGGCGGGTGGCGATGGCCTTGCCGATGCCCGATGCCGCGCCGGTGACGAGCGCGACGCGGGTCGCGTGCGTCTTGGGCTTCGGCATGCGCTGGAGCTTGGCCTCCTCGAGCGCCCAGTACTCGATGCGGAACTTCTCCTCGTCGGAGATCGGCGCGTAGGTCGAGAGCGACTCGGCGCCGCGCATCACGTTGATCGCGTTCACGTAGAACTCGCCGGCCACGCGCGCGGTCTGCTTGTTCGCGCCGAACGAGAACATGCCGACGCCGGGAACGAGCACGATGAGCGGGTCGGCGCCGCGGATCGCCGGGCTCTCGGGCGTCGCGTAGGCGTCGTAGTACGCCTGGTAGTCGGCGCGGTACTGCTCGTGCAGCTCCTTGAGGCGGGCGATCGAGTCCTCGATCGAGGCGTCGGCGGGCAGGTCGAGCACGAGCGGCCTGACCTTCGTGCGCAGGAAGTGGTCGGGGCAGCTCGTGCCGAGCGCGGCGAGCGGGGCGAGCTTCTCGCGGGAGAGGAACTCGAGCACCACGTCGGCGTCGGTGAAGTGGCCGACCTGCGGCCTGTCGTACGAGGCGAGCCCGCGGATCGTCGGCGCGAGTGCGGCGGCCTTCGCGCGGCGCTCGGCCGGCGCGAGCGGCTCGTAGCCCGGCACGACCGCGCCGAACGGGTCGGCCGTGCCGTGCTCGGCGATGTAGGCCGCCGCGGTGTCGATGATCCAGAGCGAGTTCCGCTCGCTCTCCTCGGACGTGTCGCCCCACGCGGTGATGCCGTGGCCGCCGAGGATGCAGCCGATCGCCTGCGGGTTCTGCGCCTTGATCTCGGCGATGTCGAGGCCGAGCTGGAAGCCCGGGCGCCGCCACGGCACCCACACGACCTTGTCGCCGAAGATCTTCGACGTGAGCTCCTCGCCGTCGGCGGCGGTCGCGATCGCGATGCCCGAGTCGGGGTGCAGGTGGTCGACGTGCGCGGCGTCGACGAGGCCGTGCATGGCCGTGTCGATCGACGGTGCCGCGCCGCCCTTGCCGTGCAGGGTGTAGTCGAACGCGGCGACCATCTCGTCCTCGCGCTCGACGCCGGGGTACACGTTCGACGAGGTCGCGCAGCCGGTCGAGCCGCAGCACCGCGAGGCCCTGCTCGGTGAGCGTGCCGAGGTCGCCGCCCGAGCCCTTCACCCACATCAGCTCGACCGGCTCGCCGGTGACCGGGTCGGTCTCGGTGCCCTTCGCCGACGTGTTGCCGCCGGCGTAGTTGGTGTTCTTCGGGTCGGCGCCGAGGCGGTTCGACCGCGCGATGAGGTCGGCAGCTGCCTGGTTCGTCATGGGGTGATTCCTTCAGTGATGCGGAGGATGGTCAAGTCGGTCGGAGGGTCAGGCGCCCCAGCCGGCCTGCACGCCGCCGACGCGGTCTGCCGCGATCTGCGAGAGGTAGCCGGATGCCGCGAACGCGGCCATCGGGTCGGCGGGGAGGCCGCGCGACTCGCGCCACTCGGCCAGGGCGGGGCGCACGTCGGTGTAGAACGCGTCCATGAAGATGCGGTTCGCCTCGAGCACGTCGCCCGACACCTGCGTGGCGCGCAGCGCGTCGGTGTCGACGAGCAGCGCGCGGGCGGTCATCTCCTGCACGTTGAGCACGCTGCGGATCTGGCCGGGGACCTTGTCCTCGACGTTGTGGCACTGGTCGAGCATGAACGCGACGTCGGGGTGGTTGAAGCCCGCCGCCGCGGATCACCTCGAAGATGATGCGGAACAGCTGGAACGGGTCGGCCGCGCCGACGATGAGGTCGTCGTCGGCGTAGAACCGCGAGTTGAAGTCGAACGAGCCGAGCTTGCCGAGGCGCAGCAGCTGCATGACGATGAACTCGATGTTCGTGCCCGGCGCGTGGTGGCCGGTGTCGAGGCAGACCATCGCCTTGTCGCCGAGGGCCGCGACCTGGGCGTACGAGGTGCCCCAGTCCGGGACATCCGTGTGGTAGAACGCCGGCTCGAAGAACTTGTACTCGAGCACGAGGCGCTGCTCGTCGCCGAGGCGCTCGTAGATCGTGGCGAGCGAGTCGTGCAGGCGGTCCTGGCGCCCGCGCAGGTCGGCCTGGCCCGGGTAGTTCGAGCCCTCGGCGAGCCAGATCTTCAGGTCGCGCGACCCCGTCTTGTGCATGATGTCGATGCACTCGAAGTGGTGGTCGATGGCC
Organism: uncultured Actinomycetota bacterium; assembly: GCA_963836825.1. Lineage (GTDB taxonomy): Bacteria > Actinomycetota > Actinomycetes > Actinomycetales > Microbacteriaceae > Agromyces. The sequence goes on along the minus strand of CAWILI010000030.1, from coordinate 83,695 downwards.
TTCTGCCGCACGGCGGCGTCTTCATGGGTGAGGGCGCCGAACTTGTAGTCGTCGTCCTGGAAGGTGTTCGAGTTGATCGTGCCGAGCGCGACGCCGTGGTCTTCGGCGTGGCGGCGGAGCACGTCGTAGTCGTCGACCTTGTCCCACGGGATGTGCAGCGCCACCGTCGGCGCGAGCGCCGTGTACCGGTGCACCTGCGCGGCGTCGGCGATCTTCTCGAAGGGGTCGCGCGGGGTGCCCGGCGTGGTGAAGACCTTGAAGCGGGTGCCCGAGTTGCCGAAGGCCCACGACGGGAGCTCGATCGACTGCAGCTCGAGCTGGTCGAGGACGGTGCTGGGAATGGTGCTCACGAGTCGCTGCTTTCTGTTCTGTTGCCACTGGGGGCGGGGTCGGATGCCGCGTCGGCGTCGAGCGCGGCGAGCTGGTCTTCGAGGTGGAACACCTCGGTGAGCCTGACGAAGCCCTCGTCGGGCGGCACGTCGAGGTCGACGAAGAAGTCACCCATCTCGGCCTGCCAGCGGGCGTTCACGTCGGTGCGTGCCATCGCGGCCTGGGCGTCGACGATCGACGGCGTCTCGACGTAGCCGATGAGCAGTCCGTCGTCGCGAAGGAAGAGGGAGTAGTTGTTCCAGCCGGTCGCCTTGAGGGCCTCGAGCATGTCGGGCCAGACGGCGGCGTGGCGCTCGCGGTACTCGTCGATGCGCTCGGGCTTCACCTGGAGCTGGAAGCACACGCGTTCGAAGTCGGCGGCGCCCGGTGCGCTGGTCTCGCTCATCGTCGAACTCCGTCCTCGTCAAGAAATGAATCGTTTCAAGTGTAGGTCATGATGCGCCGCTCCGCCATGAGGAGCGCGCCGTTCGTCGCTGTGCATGCGCCGTCACACCTCTCGGTAGTCGATGCCCAGCAGCGAGGCCGCCGCACGGTAATCGCCGGCACGGTGCCCGACCGACAGCGACCAGTGGTGGCCGATCCCGGTCGCCGACCACTCGTCGACCCACTCGCCGGGGTCGCGGCCGAAGTCGACCCGACTGGTCGTGTTGCCGATCTCGAGCAGCGGCCCCGGCACCACGGTGCCCTCGGACGCGACGAAGGCGAGGCCGCCGTCGCGGTCCTGCCCGAGTCCGAGCAGCGTGACCGGGCCGGGCTGCACGTCGAACTCGACCGAGACGCCCCAGCCGCGCTTGCCGTGGTAGACGCCGAGCCCCCGCAGCAGCGGGTCGCGGGCCGACACCGCGAGGTGCGCCGGGCCGTCGTGGCCCATCTCGACCACGCCGTCCTCGAAGTTGAGCGCCTGGATCTCGCAGAACGACCCGCCGGCGCCGACGACCTGCGTCGCGAGCTGCGCGACCGTGGTGCGCAGCTCGTACTCGCCGGTCGCGGGGATGCCCCGCGCCGTCAGCAGCGACGCGCCGAGGATCATGCCCGCGCCGAGGCGCTCGTGCTGCTCGCCGTCGAGTCCGCGGTGGTAGTAGGCGAGCGAGTCGAGGTCGAAGTCCTCGACGAGGCGATCGAGCCCGACCGAGACGCGGGCGCCCCACGCGAAGTCCTCGTCGTTGACGGTGTCGTCGAGGGTGAAGATCTCGCGGGCGAGGGACATCCGCTCGCTCGTCTCGGCGTCGGTGACCTGCTCGACGCGCACCCGCAGGTCGTCGAACTCGAGCACCTCCACGTGCGAGCCGAACGTGACGGGCAGCAGCGTGAGGTCGGTCGAGACGTCGAGCATGCCCGGGTAGACGTGGCCCATGAGGCCGTGGCGGGCGTGGCGCAGCGCCGCGCGCACGTGCGCCGCATTGATCCAGCGCTCGATGCGCTGCCACGCCGACTCCTGGCGCAGCCAGCCCGAGACGCTGCGGAACGGGATGCCCGCCCGCCGGAACACGTTGCCGACCTCGGGCACCGGGCACTGCCCGCAGTACGCGAGCCACGCGCCGGTGTCGAACGAGGCGTGGTCCATCTTCTCGGTCGGCTGCAGGTCGATCACCAGCACGGGGGTGTTCGCGCGCTGCGCGATCGGCAGCACCATCGACGAGGTGAGATAGGTGGTGAGGAAGAGCACGATGAGGTCGCAGTCGGCCTGCCGCAGCTGCTCGGCGGCGACCGCGCCCTCCTGGGCGTCCGAGATGAAGCCGACGTCGGTCACCTCGGCGTCCATGCCGCGGAACCGCTCCGACACGTAGCGGGCGGACTCCTGCAGCTGCGGCAGCAGGTCGGGGAACTGCGGCCAGTAGGTGCCGAGTCCGCCGGCGACCAGGCCGATGCGCGGCTTGCGCCGCACCTTCGGCGGCAGCAGTCCGCTCACGTCGCGTGCGGGTGCGTCGGTCATGGGTCGTCACTCCTTCGTGAGCTGGGCGGGTCTGTCCACGGATTCGGCAGCTCCGCCGCCGTGCGCCCGGCAGGCGGGCGATGCGGCGGAACTCCGAAACGGCGTACAGGCGGGTGCCTGAAGAGTGGGGCGGATGCCGCGGCCGCGGCTCGCGGCATCCGCCCCGGTTCGTCGACTAGAAGTCGTAGTCGTCGATGTTGTCGGCGTTGAACACGGTGGGCGGGCCGACGATGACGATGCCGCCCTCTTCGATCGTGCGCTCGCCGAGGTCGCCGGCCTCGAACGTGTCGCCGACCTCGCCGGTGATGTCGCCGTCAGCAAGGGCCTTGCCGGCGAACGCCGCCACGTAGCCGAGCTGCGCCGGGTCCCACAGGGCGAACTCGGTGACGGTGCCGTCCTTCACGAACGGGCGCATCTCGTTGGGCAGGCCGAGACCCGTGAGGGCGACCTTGCCCTTGTACTCCGACTCGGAGAGGTAGCGTCCCGTCGCGGCGATGCCGACCGTCGTGGGCGAGATGATGCCCTTCAGGTTCGGGTACGCCTGCATCAGGCCCTGGGCCTCCTGGAACGACTTCGTGTCGTCGTCGTCGCCGTAGACCTTCGCGACGAGCTTGATGTCGGCGTAGTCGGGGTTCGACGCGAGCTCCTCCTCCATGTACTTGATCCACTCGTTCTGGTTGGTGGCGTTCGCGGTGGCCGAGAGGATCGCGATCTCGCCGGCTCCGCCGATCTGCTCGGCGATGAGCTCGACCTGGATGAGGGCGACCTCCTTGGCCACGACCTGGCTGATGAAGACGTCGCGGCAGTCGGGGTTGGTGTCGGAGTCGAAGGCGACGATCTTGGCGCCGCCCGTGCGCGCCTCCTCGAGCGCGGAGCAGACCGCGTCGGGGTCGTTCGCGGCGATGACGATGACGTTCGTGCCCGCCTGGGTCTCGGCGTTGATGAACGAGACCTGGCTCGACGCGCTGGCGTCGAGCGGGCCGACGACATTGCTCGAGGCGAATCCGGCCGCCTCAGCGCCCTCCTCGCCGCCGCCGAGCACGACGTCGGTGTACGGGTTGTTGAGCTGCTTCGGGATGAACGTGATCGTCTGGTCGCCTTCGGCGCCCGAGCCTTCGCCCGAGCTCCGAACCCCCGCCGGCGGCGCAACCCGTGGCGATGAGGGCGATGGTCGCCGCGGTTGCGGCGATGGTCGCGATCCGGCGGGCGCGTGTGCCCCGACCGGTGCGCGTGCGGAACAACTCCATTGTCTTTTCCTTCCTTCGTGCGCCAGGTGCTAGGCGCTGACCGACCCCGAGGGCTGGGCCTGGGGGAGTTCGCGGCGCACACGGCGATCGTGGCGTCGGCGTTTCACGGCATCGAAGATGCTCGGTGCGACGACCGAGGCGATCAGCAGTGTGCCGGTGACGATGATGAGCACGACATCGGAGACGCGTCCGAGTCGCAGGGCGTAGTTGATCGTGCCGATGAGGAGCACGCCGGCGACGACGCCCGGGATCGAGCCCTTGCCGCCGAAGATCGACACGCCGCCGAGGAGCACGGCCGCGATCACCGCGAGCTCGAGCCCGCTCGCGTTGTCGGAGCGGGCGCTCGAGTAGCGGAGCGTCCAGAAGATGCCGGCGAGGGCCGACACGCCACCGGATGCGACGTAGAGCCAGAACTTCGATCGGGCCACGTGGATGCCCACGAACCTCGCCGCCTCGGTGCTGAAGCCGAGGGCGTAGAGGCCGCGACCGAACGGGGTGAAGTGCAGGATCACGCCGAAGACGACCACGATGAGCACCACGCCGATCATGACGGTGGGGATGCCGGTCGCGCCGATCTTCGAGGTGAAGAACCCCGTGAGCTCGGGCGGGAAGTTCGCGACGGCGTTGTCGCCGATGACGACGAGCGCGAGCCCGCGGAACAGCGCCAGGGTGCCGATCGTCACCGCGAGCGACGGGAGCCCGACGATGGCGACGAGGAAGCCGTTGAACATGCCGGCGAGCACGCCGATCACCAGACCGAGCACGAGCACGACGCCGATGTCCCACCCGGCCTGCCAGAGCACGCCCATGAGCGCGCTCGTGAGGCCCGCGATCGACGCGACCGACAGGTCGATCTCGCCGGTGATGATGATGAGGGTCATCGGCATCGCGATGAGCAGCACCGGGATCACGTCGAGCAGGAGGAAGCCGACGGTCACGGGCGACGCGAAGCGGGGGATGGAGATCATCGCGATGATGATCGTCGCGATGAGCAGGTAGATCATGATCGCGTCGCGCCCGAGCAGGATGCGGGCCCAGCCGGTGCGGCCGCGCGGCTCGTCGCGGAGCGTCTTGGTCGTGTCGGCCGAGACGGCCGACGTCGCGGTGGGCTCCACCATCTCCGTGCGTTGGGGGTCAGACATCGCGTGCCTCGCTGAGTCGGAGTCGGCGAGCGGTTCGGATGCTCGCGACGCGGTCGATGATGATCGCGGCGAGGATGAGCACGCCCACGATCGCCTGCTGCCAGAACTTGTCGACCCGCAGCGCGGTGAGCGCGCTCGTGATCGTCGTGAGGAGGAGGGCGCCGATCGCGGCGCCGACCACCGAGCCGCTGCCGCCGAAGATCGCGACGCCGCCGACGACCGCCGCGGCGACGACGTCGAGCTCGAGGCCCGTTCCCGTCGTCGCGCCGACGGAATTGAACCGCGACGCGTAGAGCACGCCCGCGAGGCCGGCGAGAAGTCCGTTCACGGCGAAGGCGATGAAGACCCGGCGTCCGACGGGGATGCCGAACAGCTTCGCGGCGTCGGGATCGGATCCGATCGCGTAGAGGTCGCGACCCGCTCGTGTGCCCGCCATGACGATCGCGACGATGACGACCACGACGACGGCGAGCAGCGTGATGATCGGGAAGCCGAGGATCGTGTCGACCGACAGTGCGCCGAACTCGTCGGGGCGGTCGCCTGCGAAGTACTGCGTGCCGCCGGCCCACGCGTTGTTGAGGCCGCGGTAGATGTACAGCGTGCCGAGCGTGATGACGAGCGCCGGCACGTGGGCGAGGGTCACGAGGAGGCCGTTGATCGCCCCGAGGATCGCGCCGAAGGCGAGCCCGATCGCGAAGACCGCGATGATCGGGATGCCGGGCACGTTCGCGAAGAGCGAGCCGGTGCCGAATGCGACCAGGCCGAGGATCGATCCCACCGACAGGTCGACGTTGCGCGTGATGATCACGATCGCCTGGCCGACGGCGAGGATGATGATGATCGTCGCGTTGAGCAGCAGGTCCTTCGTGCCCTGCGGCGAGAGGAACAGCGGGTTGGCCGCGTACGTGACGAGCACGAGCACGATGAGCGCGAGCGCGACCGGGAACTCGCGCAGGCGCAGCACCGCGGCGAGGCGCGAGCCGCCCGTCCGCGACTTCTCGGGCGGGGGAGTCGGCGCCGGCGTGGGCGTCGACGTGACGGTGTCGGTCATGCGCTGTGCTCCCGTGAGGCGGTCGCCGCGTGCATCACGGCTTCGGGTGTGGCATCCGCTCGATCGAGCTGGGCGGTGATTCGGCCTTCGTGCATGACGAGGACCCGGTCGGCCATGCCGAGCACCTCGGGAAGCTCCGACGAGATCATCAGGATCGCGATGCCGCGCCCCGCGAGGTCGGAGAGGAGTCGGTGCACCTCGGCCTTCGTGCCCACGTCGATGCCGCGGGTGGGCTCGTCGACGATGAGGAGCTTCGGCTCGGTGGCGAGCCACTTGGCGAGGACGACCTTCTGCTGGTTGCCGCCCGAGAGGGTCGCGACCGCGTACTCCTGCGAGCCCGTCTTCACCTGGAGGCGCTTCGTCCACTCCGCGGCGACGGCGCGTTCGCGGCCGCCGTTGATGAGGCCGAACCGGGCCAGCGAGTTGCGCAGCGTCAGCGTCGCGTTGCGGGCGACCGAGAGGTCCATGACGAGCCCCTGCTTGCGCCGGTCCTCGGGAACGAATCCGATGCCGGCGTCGATGGCGGCCTGCGGATCCCGCGGACGCAGCGGTCGGCCGAGCAGCTCGACGCTGCCCCGGTCGTAGCCGTCGATGCCGAACACGGCCCGCGCGACCTCGGTGCGGCCGGCGCCGACGAGTCCGGCGAGGGCGACGATCTCGCCGGAGCGCACCTCGAAGTCGATGTCGCTGAACACGCCCGCGCTCGAGAGCCCGGTGACCCTGAGCACGGCGTCGCCGATCTCGGCCTCGACCTTGGGGAAGAGCTGTGCGATGTCGCGGCCGACCATCTCGCGCACGATGACCGGGGTCGTGACGGCGGCGGTGTCGTGGGTGGCGATGTAGCGGCCGTCGCGCATCACGGTGATGCGGTCGGTGAGCGCGAAGATCTCGTCGAAGCGGTGCGAGATGAACAGGATGCCGGCCCCGCCATCGCGCAGGCCGCGGGCGACGGCGAAGAGGCGCTCGACCTCGACCCCGGAGAGCGCCGCGGTCGGCTCGTCCATGACGAGCACCTTCGCGTCGAGTGAGATCGCCTTCGCGATCTCGATGATCTGCTGGTCGGCGATCGAGAGGCCCTCGGCGATGCGGTCGGGATCGATCGGGACGCCGAGCCGTTCGAACAGCGCGCGCGCCTCGGTGCGCATGCGGGCGCGGCTGATGAGGCCGCCTCGGCCCTTCGGCTGGCGCCCGATGAAGATGTTCTCGGCGACGGTGAGGTCGGGGAAGAGCGTCGGCTCCTGGTAGATGACCGAGATGCCCGCGGCCTTGCTGTCGGCGACCGTGCGGAAGGCGACCGGCTGCCCGTCGACGGTGAACTCGCCGGCGTCGGGGTGGTAGAGGCCGGCAAGGATCTTCACGAGGGTCGACTTGCCCGCACCGTTCTCGCCGACGAGGGCGTGGATCTCGCCTGCACGAAGCTCGATCGTGCCGTCGGCCAGGGCGACCACGGGACCGAAGGTCTTCGCTGCGTGGCGCAGGGCGAGCACGGTCGGCGGTGGTGCGCCGGCGTCGGTGGTCGGTTCTGGCGACATCGGTAGCACGCACCTCCGCGTTGAGGAATGAATCGTTTCAGCAGGTCTGAATGCGATGTTAGGGCTATCGCTCGCCGACGTCAACTGCTCTGGGGTCTCGTTATTGATTCGATTCATTTCGGGTGCTCGATGCGTAATACTGTGTGGACGAGCCGGGGGTGTCTCATCACCGGCGGAAGTGGGCGGCTGACAGACCGAGGGGGTCCGATGGCGGTGAGTGTGCGCGATGTCGCGGCTGCGGCATCCGTGTCGGTGGGCACCGTCTCGAACGTGCTCAACCGGCCCGACAAGGTCGCCCCGGCCACGGTCGAGCGGGTGCACGCCGCCATCGAGCAGCTCGGGTTCGTGCGCAACGACGCCGCCCGCCAGCTTGCGCGCCGGTCGCAGTCGCTCGATCGGGCTCGTGGTGCTCGACGTGCGCAACCCGTTCTTCACCGACGTCGCGCGCGGCGCCGAAGACCGCGCCGCCGAAGACGGCATGACGATCCTGCTCGGCAACAGCGACGAGAACTCCGACCGCGAGGGCGCGTACCTCGACCTGTTCGAGGAGCAGCGCGTGCACGGCGTGCTCATCACGCCGCTCACCGACGACCTGCCGCGGCTCGAGCGGCTGCAGGGACGCGGCACCCCCGTCGTGCTCGTCGACCGCGAGGCCGCCGACCGGCGGTTCTCCTCGGTCGCCGTCGACGACGTCGTGGGCGGCGAGCTCGCCGGGCGACACCTCGCCGACATCGGCCGCCGGCGCATCGCGTTCGTCGGCGGGCCGATGGCCATCCGCCAGGTGACCGATCGCCTCGAGGGCGTCCGACGCGCGGTGGAGGCGACGCCGGGCATGACCCTCGAGGTCGTCGAGACCGAGTCCCTCACCGTGCTCGCGGGGCGGGCCGCCGGTGCCGAGATCCGCGAGCGCGCGGCATCCGATCGGCCCGACGCGATCTTCGCCGCCAACGACCTGCTCGCCATGGGCGTGCTGCAGGCGCTCATGATGCAGGGCGACGTGCGGGTGCCCGACGACATCGCCCTCATCGGCTACGACGACATCGACTTCGCGTCGGCGGCGGTGGTGCCGCTGTCGTCGATCCGGCAGCCCGCGGCGCTCATCGGCTACACGGCGGTCGACCTGCTGCTGAAGGAGGCCGACGGCGCTGACGATGCCGAACGCGAGCGCGTGATCTTCCAGCCCGAGCTCGTCGTCCGCGGGTCGACTGTGGCCGACTCGGCGTCCGCGTAGATCCGGCTGCGGCCGGCGTTCGGGTGCGACGGATGCCGCGACGGGCCCTTCGGCCCTACCGTGCCGCAGTACCATTGGCATCATGGGCGGCATGACCGATCCCACCACCGCTCCCGCCGGCTGGTACGACGACGGACGGGGCGCGCTGCGCTACTGGGACGGGACGCAGTGGACGGAGCACACCGCACCGCTCGCGCCCCCCGCCGACCAGGCCGCGACCGCTGCCTACCCGGCGACGCCGGCAGACCAGGCCGCAACCACGCCGTACGCGGCCGCCGCGCTCGCCGACCAGTACGCCACGCAGCCGTATGCCGTCCCGCCGTCCCGCCCCGAGCCCGCCCCCGAGCCGTCCGGCCCCTCCGTCCTCGGCATCGTCGCGCTCGTCGTCGCGGTGGTCGGCTTCGCCTTCGCCTGCATCCCGTTCGTGCAGGTCGTCGGATGGATCCTCCTGCCGGTCGCGCTCGTGCTCGCGATCGTCGCGCTCTTCCTCGAGGGCGCGGAAGTGGCCGGCGATCGCCGCGCTGGTCGTCTCGATCGTCGGCGCGATCGTGGGTGCCGTGGTGGCGGCCATCGTCGCATTCAACGTCTTCGGGCAGTTCATCGACTCCGGGGTGATCCAGGAGGAGATCCGAGAGGGGCTCGAGGAGGAGTTCGGCACGCCGGTGCCGACCGAGTCCTCGCCGCCAGCCGAGACCGAGTCGGGCTCGGTGGCGGGACTCGAGTTCGGCGAGACGATGGCGTGGGGTGACGGCGTCACGATGACCGTCTCCGAGCCGGAGTCGTTCAGCCCGTCCGACCTCGCGCTCGGCGACGACCAGTCGGTGGATCTCGTCTTCACGCTGACGATCACGAATGACTCGTCCGAGAACGTCCAGCCGGTGGTCGTCTCCATGCTCTCATCGGGCGGCACCGAGGCGACGCGGATCATCGACGTCGGCGCCGAAGGTGGTCAGGTCGGCATCCCGCCGACCACGCCGATCCTGCCGGGCGAGTCGATCACGTGGCAGGAGGCATGGTCGGTGGCCGACACGGCTTCGCTGACGATGCAGACAGCCCCGTCGTTCGGATACGAGCCGGTCGTCTTCACGAACGTGCCGTGAGCCGACGCTTCTTGCTCAACGTGTCGCTAGCGGTTGATCGGAATCGGATGCCGGGCCGGGGGTCAGGCGTCGATCGGCGGCGCGTGCTTCGGGTAGGCGACGAGCATCGCGCCCGAGAGGATCCACACGACGCCGATCGCGACGATGAGCGACTGGCCGCCGAGGCCGGCCGCGAGCCCGGCGACCGCCGCTCCGGCCGCCGCCGCGGCAGCGCGCAGCCCCGCCCCGACGGTGAAGACCTGAGCGCGAAGCGCGGGCGGGCTCTGCTGCTTGCGAATGAGCAGCATCGCCGAGGCGCTCGGCGCCGTGAACAGCCCTGAGACGCCGATCGCGACGGCCGCCCACGCCGGGCCGAGGTCGGCGGCCGCGACCACCGTGAACACGCCGGTGGCGGCGAACCCGAGGCCCATCTCGACCTCGGGCCGCAGGCGACTCGGGTGGGCGGAGTTCCAGAGCGCACCGAGCAGGCCGCCGATCGCGAACGCGGTCACGATGATCGCGCCCTCGGCGGCGTCGCCGCTGCGTGCCACCGCGAGCGCGACCGCCGCGATCGCGAGGCCGCCCGCGCCGAACTGGCTCAGCGTGCCGCTCGCGGTGATGATCGCGAGCGGGCGGTGGGTGGCGATGTGCCGGAAGCCGGCGGCGATCGTGCCGAGCATCGAGGCATGCGGCGCGGATGCCGCGGGGCGAAGGCCGAGCGGGATCGTTCCGACCATGCCGACCAGCGCCGCGGCGGCCATGACGAGGGTCGCGAGGCGCGCGGATCCGAGCGCGGTGGCCGCGGCGACCGCGGCCGGTCCGCCGACCGCCCCGAGGTTGTAGGCGAGGGCGTCGATCGCGTAGGCGCGGCGCTCGTTCGGGATGCCCTCGGTCACGAAGCTCGACAGCCCGCCGAAGACGAACGGGGTCGCCGCGCCGGCCACGGCCAGCACGATCGCGACCGCCCAGGCCGGAACGGGTCCGAGGAACGCGGCGACCGCATAGGCCGCGGCGATCACGAGGCCGGCGCCGGCGACGAGCGCACCGGGACGTCGGCTGCGGTCGAGTACGGCACCGACGATCGGCGCGGCGACGATGCTCGGGCCGAGCGCCGCGGCGGCGAGCAGTCCACCGAGTGCGACGTCGCCGAACTGCTCGACCGCGAGCACGGGGATGGCCACCGTGATGCCGCCGACCGCGAGGCGCGGCGGCGTCGCGGCGGCGAGGTAGTTCGCGACTCCCACTCAGGCGACCGGCGACCCGAGGGAGACCAGCTCGTCGGCAGCCGCGGCCGGCGCGAGCGTGCGGTCTGCGGCCGCGGGGTCGGCGGTCGCCGGTGCAGTGGTGGTCATCAGTCCTCCGTCGTGGCCGATGCCGCGGTTGCGACATCCGCTCGTTCCTCAATTGAAGCGCAGACCGGCCCGAGCCGGCGGCCCGCGCTGCGTTGACCTCGTGACGGGGGATCGATACGTTCGGCGAAGTACGCGATATGTCGTCGTCGCGCCAGAACGGAGCATGAGATGACGAGCCTGCTCGCAGCCGTTCGACGCCCTCGGGGGCAAGCCCGCGAGGCGTGGGTGCGCCGCCTCCGGTCGCCGTCCTTCGGCAGCGTGCGAGGAATACGCTTCCCCCTTACGACGATGGAGGACCACGCATGACACGTCGCGTCGTCGTCGCCCCCGACTCGTTCAAGGGCACGGTGTCGGCCGCCGACGCGGCGGCCGCGATCGGTCGAGGCTGGGCGAGCGTCGCCCCCGGCGACGAACTCGTGCTCCGTCCCATGGCCGACGGCGGCGAGGGCACCATCGACGCATTCGAGGCGGCGGATCCCGGCGCCCTGCGCATCCCCGTCACCGTGCAGGGTCCCGACGGCCGACCGGTCGCGACGTCGTGGCTCCGGCTGCCCGACGGCACCGCGGTCGTCGAGCTCGCGATGACGAGCGGCATCACGCTGCTCGACCCGCTGCGCCCGCTCGACGCGCACACCCTCGGGTTCGGGCAGGCGATCGCGGCGGCCCTCGACGCCGGTGCCTCGCGGCTGCTGCTCGCGCTCGGCGGCAGTTCGTCGACCGACGGCGGAGTCGGGGCGCTCGCGGCGCTCGGCGGGCGGTTCACCGACGCCACGGGCCGGCCGGTGCGCCTCGGCAACCGGGGCCTCGGCACCGTGGCGCGAGTCGACCTCTCGGGACTCCGCGCGCTGCCCGACGGCGGGGCGACGATCCTCTCCGACGTGACGAACCCGCTGCTCGGCCCCACGGGAGCGGCGGCGGTGTTCGGCCCGCAGAAGGGTTCCGACGCCGACGGCGTCGAGGTGCTCGAATCGAACCTCGCGCGGTTCGCGCGGCTCGTGCGGCGACTGCCGGTCGGCGCCGTCGACCCGGCGACGCCGGGGGCAGGGGCCGCGGGCGGCACGGGCTTCGGGCTCCTCGCGTGGGGTGCGGCGATGGCGGGCGGCGCGAGCGCCGTCGCCGACGCGATGCGCCTCGACGAGGCACTCGCGGGGGCCGACATCGTGGTCACCGGCGAGGGCCGGTTCGACGGCCAGTCCGAAGCGGGCAAGGCGCCCACCGAGGTCGCCCGCCGGGCCGCCGAGGCCGGGGTGCCGGTCGCCCTCGTGGCGGGGGCGATCACCGCCGCGACCGACCGGTTCGCGGCATCCGTCTCGCTCACCGACCTCGCCGGCGACGGCGCCGCCGCGATGGCCGACCCGGTGCGCTGGCTCGAGCGCGCGGGTGCCGAGCTCGCCCGGGCGGGAGCCTGACGACGCGTCACATGTGAGCCCCACTCGGGAAGCGCTGGGTATGGTGGAAGGCGCCGCGCGCGAGAAATCTTCACGTGGCCACCCGTACGACAGAAAGGTTCGCGCGTGAGTTCACATCGCCCTGCCATCGAAGACGTCTACGCCCAGGTGCTGGCGCGCAACCCCGGTGAGGCCGAGTTCCACCAGGCCGTGCATGAGGTCTTCGACTCGCTCGACCGCGTGCTCGACAAGCACCCCGGGTACGTGCAGGCGTCGATCCTCGAGCGCATCTGCGAGCCCGAGCGGCAGATCATCTTCCGGGTGCCGTGGGTCGACGACGCCGGTCGCGTGCAGATCAACCGCGGCTTCCGGGTGCAGTACAACTCGGCGCTGGGCCCCTACAAGGGCGGCCTGCGGTTCCACCCGACCGTCACCCTCGGCACCGTGAAGTTCCTCGGCTTCGAGCAGATCTTCAAGAACGCCCTCACCGGCATGCCCATCGGCGGCGGCAAGGGCGGCAGCGACTTCGACCCCAAGGGCCGGTCCGACGCCGAGGTCATGCGGTTCTGCCAGTCGTTCATGACCGAGCTCTCGCGCCACGTCGGCGAGTACCGCGACGTGCCCGCCGGTGACATCGGCGTCGGCGGCCGCGAGATCGGCTACCTCTTCGGCCAGTACAAGCGCATGACGAACCAGTACGAGTCGGGTGTGCTCACCGGCAAGGGCCTCACCTGGGGCGGGTCGCTCGTGCGCACCGAGGCCACCGGCTACGGCGCCGTGTTCTTCACCGAGCACATGCTCGCCACGAAGGGGCGCTCGTTCGACGGCGCCCGCGTGCTCGTGTCGGGTTCGGGCAACGTCGCGATCTACGCGATCGAGAAGGTGCACGCGCTCGGCGGCACCGTGGTCGGCGCCTCCGACTCGGCCGGCGCGATCCACGACCCCGACGGCATCGACCTCGACCTGCTGCGCGACATCAAGGAACGCCGGCGCGAGCGCATCAGCGTGTACGCCGACGAGCGGGGCGGGCGGGCGACGTTCCTCCCCGGGGCATCCGTCTGGGACATCGAGAGCGACGCACCGATCCAGGTCGCCCTGCCGTGCGCCACGCAGAACGAGATCAGCGAGGCGCAGGCGGCGAAGCTCGTCGCCGGCGGACTCGTCGCGCTCGCCGAGGGCGCGAACATGCCCACGACGCCCGGCGCGATCCGCGTGCTCAAGGAGGCCGGCGTGCTGTTCGGGCCGGGCAAGGCCGCGAACGCGGGCGGCGTCGCCACCTCGGCGCTCGAGATGCAGCAGAACGCCTCGCGCGATTCGTGGAGCTTCGAGCACACCGAGTCGCGGCTCGCCGAGATCATGGCGGGCATCCACGAGCGCACCGCCTCGACCGCCGACGAGTACGGCGCGCCCGGCGACTACGTGGTCGGCGCGAACATCGCGGGGTTCACCCGCGTCGCCGACGCGATGCTCGCCCTCGGCGTGATCTGAGCGGTCAACCCGCCGCGCACTCCGTGAAGTGACGCAAATCGTCGGTACGCGCGGCGTATTCCGACGGTTTGCGGCATCTCGCGAGGGCGGGGCCCGGCGGAGCTCAGCCGGCCGTGCCGGCGCGCTCGGGCGTGAGGTCGCTCGGGCGTGTGATGCTCGGGCGTGCGACGGTCGGGCGTGTGACGGTCAGGCGTGTGACGCTCGGACGCGAGACGCTCGGATGCGAGACGCTCGGACGACCGCGCCGACAGCTTCGGCAACGGGATCGGCGAGGTGAGCGCGACCTCCTCCGAGAAGTCGGCGGGCACGAGTCGCTCGTTCGCGATCGACGCGGTCGGATCCCACCACGGGAAGGGACTGCGTCTCGATGGCGGAGAGCGCCGCGGTCGGGGCATCCGCGAATCGCACGATCGGTCGCCAGGCAGACTGCGGATGCCTCGCCACACGCATTCCCCGTGAGAACACCAGCCAGCCCACCCCGATGAGGGCCGCCACAGCGGCGGCGACCGCCGCGATGCCGAGCGCCCAGCGCGGGCCCAGGCCGTCGGCGACCGCGCCCACGATGGGCGCGCCGATCGGGGTGCCGCCGACGAGGATCGCCATGTACAGGGCCATGACGCGGCCGCGCAGCGCGGGTTCGGTCGTGGTCTGCACGTAGCCGTTGGCGGTCGTCAGGATCGTGACGGCGCCGAGGCCGATGAGGATCGTCGAGGCCGCGAACGTCCAGAAGGTGGGCATGAGCGCCGCGATCAGCGTGGCGACGCCGAAGAACGCGGTGGCCAGGATGATGACGCGGATGCGTGCGCGCTCGCGGCGGGCGGCGAGCAGCGCACCCGTGAGCGAGCCGATCGCGAGGATCGACGAGAGCAGGCCGTACTCGCCGGCACCGCGCCCGAACTCGACCGCCATCGTCGACGAGAAGATCGGGAAGTTCATGCCGAACGCGCCGATGAGGAACACGATGACGAAGACGATCATGAGGTCTGGCCGCGTCAGCACGTAGCGGAAGCCCGCGATGAACTGGCCCGAGGAGTGCGGCGCCCGCGCCACCGGCTTCAGGCGCCCGCCGCGGAGCATGGCGAGCGCGCCGAGCACCGCGATGAACGAGACGGCGTTGATGATGAACACCCAGCCCGAGCCGACCAGCACGATGAGCACGCCGGCGACGGCGGGGCCGATGAGGCGGGCCGAGTTGAACGATGCGGAGTTCAGTGCGACCGCGTTCGACATGTTCGAGCTCGAGACGAGGTCGGAGACGAAGGTCTGCCGCGCGGGCATGTCGACGGCGTTGACGACGCCGAGCGCGAGGGCGAAGAGATAGAGGTGCCAGAGCTCGGCGTGGCCGAGGATGAGCAGCAGGCCGAGCCCGAGTCCGAGCAGCATGAGCGCCGACTGCGTGAACATGAGGATCTTGCGGCGTTCGAAGCGATCGGCGAGGAGGCCGGTGAAGGGCACGAGCAGCACCTGCGGTGCGAACTGCAGCGCCATGGTGATGCCGACGGCGAAGGCGTCGTTGTCGGTGAGCTCGGTGAGCACGACCCAGTTCTGGGCGGTGGCCTGCATCCACGCGCCGACGTTCGAGACGAGGGCGCCGATGAACCAGATTCGGTAGTTGCGGTGGGCGAGGGAACGGAACATGGCACTCACTGGGTGGCGAGCCCTCCCATCAGTTCTGCGGCGCGGGCGAGGACGGCGCGGTCTTCTTTCGAGAGCTCGCGCAGGCGGGTGGTGAGCCACGCGTCTCGCTGCGAGATGGTGGCCTTGACGAGCGCGAGGCCCGCGTCGTTCAGGGCGATGTTGGTCTTGCGGCGGTCGACCTCGTCGGCGGTGCGCTCGATGTAGCCCGTCTCTTCGAGGCAGTTGACCGTGCGGTTCATCGACGGCGCCGACACCTTCTCGCGCTCGGCGAGCTGCGTGAGGGTCTGCGTGCCGCCGCGGTAGAGCGCGCCGAGCACCGCGAACTGGGCGTCGCTGAGCGCCTCGTCGGCCTTCTGCGCGCGCATGCGGCGGGCGCAGTCGGAACGTCGCCATGCGCAGCTCGGTGCTCTGTTCTGCGATGGTTGCCATAGCTAATTAGTGTAGCTCATTAGCATTGCTAAGTAAAATGGAGTCGATTCGGGCGGGATGTCGGCGCGACTGCCACAATGACCCCATGCCGACTTTCACCGACGACTACGGGGTTCGCATCCACTACAAGATGTGGCGCGTCGACGAGCCCACCGCCGTGGTGCAGCTCGCGCACGGCATCGGCGAGCACATCGGCCGTTACGGCGAGCTCGTCGAGGCGCTGAACGAGGCCGGGTACTCGGTCTAGGCCGACGATCACCGGGGCCACGGCCAGACCGGTTTCGAACAGCACGGCGGCGATCTCGACCGGATGGGCGAGCCCGGCCCGGGCGGCATGCGCGCCGCGATCGCGGCGGTCGACCAGTTCACCGAGATCATCCGCGACGCCGAGGGCGGGGACATCCCGCTCGTGATCCTGGGGCACTCATGGGGCTCGTTCATGACCCAGCACGTCGTCAACCGGCATCCCGAGAACTACGAGGCGGTGGTGCTCACCGGCACAGCATGGCTGCAGCTCGGCCACACCAACATCGGCGATCTCAACAAGCGCTTCGCGCGACCGGGCGGCACCAACGTCGAATGGCTGAGCCGTGACCCGGCCGTCGCCGAGGCATGGGAGGCGGACCCGTACACGACCGACCGCACGCTGCAGCAGCTGTTCGGCTGGCCGCAGTCGTTCTCACTCATAACCAGGCCGTCCAAGCGCATCCCGAGCGAGCTGCCGGTACTCATCCTGGTGGGGTCCGACGATCCGGTCGCGGGCGAGCCCAGCGCGACGCGGCTGCTGCACGATTACCAGCGCCGCAGCGGACTCGTCGACATCGAACTCCTCGTCTACGACGGCGCACGGCACGAGGTGTTCAACGAGATCAACCGCGAAGAGGTGCGCGGCGACCTGATCCGCTGGCTCGACGAACGCTTCGCCGTCGACTGAGGTCGATTCGTGCGTCGGTTCGGCAGCCGGCCGACTTCACTTCGCCCGCTGCTCCTGCGGCTCGATGGAGACTCCGCGCCGGAGCGGTGCATTCGGCGACAACGAGAGTCGCCATACCTCGGCCAGCGCATCGCGTGCGAACGACCTCAGCCGTCGGGGCGGCAGACGAGGGGTCTTCGTCGTGCCCCACATCGTTCCCTCCGAGGAGGAGCCGCGACGAGGGAGGCTCCGAACGTCGACGTGCCTCACCCGGAACCCGGAGCGCGCCTCGGCGAGTGAGAAGTGCACGTGCGGCACCATGGCGTCGGCCGGGACGGCCGCGAGAAGCGCCTCGAGGGCGTCGGGGCGGTAGGCCCGGAGCGGGGTATTGACGTCGGGAACGTCGGCGCCGCTGGTCGCGCGCACGAGGAGTTGCACGGAGCGAGTCAGGGTTCGTCGGTACCACGGGTCGGTGCGCCCGCGCCGTACGCCGTGCACGACGTCGGCATCGTCGAGGGCACTGAGCACCGCCCGGAAATCCTGTCCCGCGAACTGGCCGTCGCCATCGACGTGCACGACGACGTCTGGACGGTCTGCCAGGCCGGCGCGGTATGCCGCCAGGGCGGTCGGGCCGTGGCCCTGGTTGACCTCGGATCGGATGGCGGTGATGTCGCCGTGGTCGACCGAAGCCGCGTGAAGCACTGCCGGCGTCGAGTCGGTCGAGCGATCGTCGACGATGAAGAAGCGCACGCCGTCGGCGAGATCCGAGACATGGGTGCGGACCTCGTCGATGAAGGACCGGATGCCTTCTTCCTCGTTGTAAGCAGGCATGACGATATGGAGGGTGGTCATTGGGGGTCTTTCGGAGCGCCGGCGTCGCGGTGATTCCGCGCCCCAGTAGCATAGCCCGGTCGCTACGCGGGCCTGATCGCCGCGAGCCGCGGACGGGGTGCCGGCATCAGGTCGGTCGGCGATGCGGCCCGGTGCTGCTCAGCGGGCCGGCCGCGGTTCGCAGATGTACATGAACGGCGCCTCGAACAACTCCGTGCCGCAGTGCTGCTCGATCGAGGTGCGGACCCACTCGAGCGGGCTGTCCGGACCTCCCGGGAAGTACATCGGGCGCTCGGGCGGTCTGCCGTCGAGCGGCATCGCGGTGAGGCCGCTCACCATCGAGATCGCGTTCGGGAACGCGGCGAGCCCGTCGTGGTCGAACGCGTC
Source organism: uncultured Actinomycetota bacterium (assembly GCA_963836825.1). GTDB lineage: Bacteria > Actinomycetota > Actinomycetes > Actinomycetales > Microbacteriaceae > Agromyces. The sequence goes on along the minus strand of CAWILI010000030.1, from coordinate 65,664 downwards.
GTCGTCGGATGCCTCGTGCAGCACCCGGCTGGCCTCGAGTTGGTCTTGGATCGTCGTCGACGCGGGGTTCCACGCAGCGACGATGTTCGCGCCGACCAGCCACGCGACGAGCACGGTGACGGGAACGCCGAAACCGATCACGAGCGCCCGGCGGCTGGGAGCGCGGTCGAGCAGCCGGCTGAGCTCGCGCACCGCCAACGCGAAGGCTACGGCGAGGATGAGTACCAGCGCGGGATAGACGTATCGCGGGTACGACTTGGTCGAGAACAGCAACCACCACAGGAGCCACGGCACGGCGATCGCGGCGACCGCGAGGACCGTGAGGGCGACCGGCCGCTGTCTGAGCGAACGCAGCACTGAAGGGATCGTTCGCCGCGATCTCCACACCATCGCGACCGCGACGACGACGGCGAGCAGCAGGATGACCCCGGCGACGGCGGCGGGGAGGTGCCACGCGTCGAGCAGCAGCCTCGCCTGACGCAACGGTGCCGCAGCTCCTTCGAGGCCCGAACCCCCGATGCGGAACACCTGCGCTTGGAAGCGCAGGTTGTCGACGTATGCGGGCAAGCCGAGCGAGGCCAGTGTCACGAGCTGCCACGCGACGATCGGGGCGAGCACGATGGCCGACAGCGCTGCGGCGCGGCCGATGAGCGCCGCGATGCGCCGTTCGCCCAGCACGATGAGCGCGGCGATGACGATCGCCGGTGCCGCGATGAGTGCGACCGTCTTCGTGAGCGCGGCGAAGCCGACGAGGGCCGCCGCGAGGTACGGGCGTCGGATGACGGCCACGACGGCGAACGCGAGCAACGCCGTCAAGGGGATCTCGCCGAGGACGTCGGTCGGACCTTGGAAGCCTTCCTCGGCGATGCCCATCGTCACGTCGAAGAGCAGCGGGGCGAGCATCGCGACGGCTCCGCCGACGGTCCCGCCGATGCGGCGACCGATGAGGAACAGGGCGATCAGGAGCGCGACGAACCAACCGCACATCGCGATCCGCGCGATCCACAGCCCCGCGTCACCGAAGAGGTACCCCGCCGCGAGCGGCACGAGCACGGTCGGGCCGGTCGTGATGCCCGGATCGAAGGGAGTGAGTTCGGCGCCGCCGCTCAAGAGGCCGTCACCCGTGTAGCCGAGGCCCTGGGCCAGATTCCGCGGCACCGTCAGGTTGTACCCCGAGTCGAAGCGGAGCGCGTTGCGAGCCACCGAGCCGGCGACGTAGGCGATGTTCGCCGCGATCGCGACGACGACCGCCGCGATCCGCAGTGCGCCGCCGTATCCGTGGGATGTCACGACGGCCAAGTATATGGGCGCTTCGCTCTCGGTCGGGTTCAGTCGGCGCGCGACGCCGGCACGTCGAAGCCCAGCAGGCGGATGCGGGGGTGGTGCGCGGCGCGCGACTCGGTCGCCCACGGGTAGACGATCGTGGTCAGGTTGCAGTTGCCGAGCACGGGCAGCAGGTCGCGGTAGCCGTCGGGGTCCATGCCCGCGAGCTCGCAGAACAGCAGCCTGATGAGCGTCGCGTGCGCGACGATCAGCACCCGGCCGTCGGGGAACTCGCCGACCAGATCGTCGAGCACCGGCAGCGCGCGGGCGATGCCGTCGCGACCGCGCTCGCCGCCGGGGAGCGGGTTGGTGGCCGGCGCCTCGCGGAATGCGGCCCATTCGGCGGGCCATCGCTCGGCGATCTCGTCGGGCGTGAGCCCCTCGGCATCGCCGAAGTCGATCTCGACGAGCCGGTCGTCGAGCCGCAGCGACAGCCCGGTCGTCTCGACGGCCGGCGCGGCCGACCGGCGAGCGCGGCTGAGCGGCGACGCGACGATCGCGTCGAGGTGCGCGTCGACCGCCCAGGCGCCGAGCCCGGCGGCCTGGCCGAGCCCGTGGCGCGTGAGCGCGACATCGGAGTTGCCGGCGTAGCGGTGTTCGGCGTGCCAGATCGTCTCGCCGTGGCGTGCCAGGAAGAACGTCGTCATTTCGGCCAGCGTACGCAGCCGCTCGACAAACGAACAGGGCGAGGCGTATGTTTTGAACATGTTCGAAAATGCTGAGGACGCCCCGACGAGCAAGAGCGCGCGCACCCGGGCCCTCATCCGCGACACCGCGCTCGCCTCCTTCCGCGAGCGCGGGTACGACGAGACCACGCTGCGCCGCATCGCCCACGAGGCCGGGGTCTCGCTCGGCAACGCGTACTACTACTTCCCGACCAAGCAGCACCTCGTGCAAGAGCTGTACCTCAGCGTGCAGGTGCAGCATCGCGATGCGGCGCAGCCCCTGCTCGCGGGCACCGACGACCTCATCGAACGCCTCGGCATCGTGTACCGCACCGGGCTCGCCATGCTCGAGCCGTTCCACGACTTCGCGCCGGGCTTCCTCGCGGCGGCGGTCTCGCCGCGCTCGCCGATCAACCCGCTCTCCGCCGACTCCGAGCCGGCGCGCGACATCGTGCTCGGCCTGTTCCGCGAGGCGGTCACCGGCGCGAAGCACTCGCTGCCCGCCGACTTCGAGCGGTCGCTTCCGTCTGCGCTCTGGCTCGGCCACCTGCAACTCGCGCTGTTCTGGGTCTACGACACCTCGCCGGGTCAGGAGCGCACGCTGCGGCTCCTCGACCGAGGGCTCAAGCTCCTCGGCCTCGCGCTGCCGCTCGCACGCATGCCGCTGCTGCGAGCCCCGATGCGCGAGCTGCTCGACCTCGTGAGCGAGGTGCGGGCATGACCGTTCCCGCGCCGGGTCTCGCCGGCAGGTACGGTCGCCGAGTCCGCACGCCCGGGCTGCCGATGGCGTTCACGTTCCCCGAGTTCGCGCGTGGGGCCGTCGCGCGCCTGGGTCGCGTTCCAGCTCGTGTTCCCGCTCAGCTATCCCGCGATCATCGTCGTCGCCGCGCTCACCGCCCCCGGGGCCGATCCCGGTCAGGCGGTCTCCGACACATGGGCACAGGCTCTGGCGTGGGGACTGCTCGGCATCGTCATGACCTTCGTCTTCGCCCTGCCGTGGTCGATCGGCGCGCTCGTGCTCGTCGGCGCTCCTGCGGCCTGGTTGCTGGGCATCGCGTTGCGCCGGGTGCGGTCGTTCCCCGTGCACCTCGCGCTGTTCGCGATCGCTCGGGCTCGGCGTCGGCGCGCTCACCGCATGGCTTGCGAGCAGCACGATGTCGATGGGCGCCGGGATTCCGTACGTTGCGATCGGCGCGCTCGTCACCGCGGCGAGCGTCGCCTACGGCTGGCGGCGCACCGCGTCGCGGGCGCTGCGCGACGACGCCGTGGCTCCTCGAGCAGGCACCGGCCACGCGGCATCCGTAGGCTGTACCCCATGCACGGTGAGTACAAGGTTCCCGGTGGCAAGCTCGTGGTGGTCGACTTCGACGTGGTCGACGACGTCATCCGCAATCCGCGCGTCGCGGGCGACTTCTTCCTCGAGCCCGACGAGGCGCTGGGCGACATCAACGCCGCGCTCGACGGCCTGGCAGCGGCATCCGATGCGAAGCAGATCGCGGCGGCGATCACGGCCGGCCTGCGCTCCGACGCCGTGATGCTCGGGTTCTCTGCCGAGGCGATCGCGGTCGCGATGCGGCGGGCGATGACCGATGCCACGAGCTGGGCCGATTACGAGTGGGAGATCGTGCACGACCCCGCCGTTCCGCCGCGCCTGCACCTCGCGCTCGACGAGGTGCTCGCCACGCGCGTGGGCGAGGGGCGGCGCAAGCCCACGCTGCGGTTCTGGGAGTGGGACGAGTCGGCCGTGGTCATCGGCAGCTTCCAGTCGGTGAAGAACGAGGTCGACCCCGAGGGGGCCGAGAAGTACGGCTTCGACGTCGTGCGGCGCATCTCGGGCGGCGGCGCCATGATGATGGAGAAGGGCAACGTCGTCACCTACTCGCTCTACGTGCCGGCCGAGCTCGTGCAGGGCATGAGCTTCGCCGACTCCTACGCGTTCCTCGACGACTGGGTGCTGCAGGGGCTGCGCTCGCTCGGCATCGAGGCGACCTACCAGCCGCTCAACGACATCGCGAGCCCCGCCGGCAAGATCGGCGGCGCCGCGCAGAAGCGGCTCGGCGCGGGTGCCGTGCTGCACCACGTCACCATGGCGTACGACCTCGACAACGAGAAGATGCTCGAGGTGCTGCGCATCGGGCGCGAGAAGATCAGCGACAAGGGCATCGCGTCGGCGGCCAAGCGCGTCGACCCGCTGCGCTCGCAGACGGGGCTGCCGCGCGCCGAGATCATCGAGCGCCTGAAGCAGACCTTCACGTCGCTCTACGGCGCGACCGCCGGCACGGTGACGGCCGACGAGATGGCCGAGGCCGAGGCGCTCGCCGAGTCGAAGTTCGCGACGAGCGAGTGGCTCCACCGCGTGCCCTGACCGACCCCTCCGCAAGCGGGGTTAATGGAACGTCCAGCGATCCTCTGTACAATCGCCGGGTGGACTGGTGGATGTGGCTGCTCATCGCCGCGCTCGTGCTCGCCTTCGGGTGGGTCGCGGTGCGGCGAGGCTGGATCGACCTCTCCGACAAGACCAAGCGCGGTGGCGGCGGTGGCGGCGTCATGATGATCGGCGACGAGGTCTTCGCACCCCGCAAGCACGAGGCGCAGGTCGAACTCGACCGGCAGAGCCGCCTTCCGGTTCCCGCCCCGGTGCCGGGCGACGGCGACAAGGGCATCGCCTTCGCCGATGAAGAAGAGCCGGCGGATGTCGCCGGCTCGCGCCGACCGTTTCAAGGGCTCGATCCGGCTCGACGTCGAGCGCTGACTCAGCCGGCGTGGTCCTTCGATGAGGTGGGGCACCCGAGCGCGGCGGCGACGTCTCGCATCGCGGCGGCCGCCTTCGGCACGGTCATGAGGGCGTTGCCGCCGACGATGTGCAGGCCGTAGGCGTCTTCGAGCGCGACGAACGTCATGGCGAGCTGCTCGTCGGGGAGCGCGGCGGTGAAGACCCCTGCTTCGCGCCCGGCGGCGAAGATGCCGGTGTACGTCTCGAGCTGGCGCAGGTAGAGCTTCTGCACGAGCTCGTCGTGCAGCGCGGAGTTGCCCGCGAGCACGTCGAACTCGTAGAGCAGGCTCATGAGCGCGTCGTCGGGGCCGCTCGGCAGGCCCGCGTCGATGGCGGCGGCGAGTCGGTCGCGGGGATCGGCGAGGTCGGCGATCGTCGCATCGCGATCGTCGCAGAACCGCTCGACGCCGGCGGCGTGCGCCTCGACCAGGAGGGCGTCGAGGTCCTCGTAGTAGTAGAGGATCGCGCCGCGGCTGAGACCGGCCTGGGCCGCGACATCCGTCAGCGACAGCGACCGGAGCCCGTGTGTACGCCCTGCGGCATACGTCGCTTCGATGAGCGCCGCGCGCCGTGCCTCCTGCCGTTTCGGTCGTGCCATGCGGTTGACACTAGCCGACCCGCGTGCCACACTGCTTGAATTCTTCGACACTGGCGTCAAAGAATTCGAACCTCGCATCGCATCCCCGACGAAGAGAGAACGACGATGTCCCAATCCCCGACCCTCGACACCGCGGCGACCACGACGCACGGCGGGCAGCTCTCGCGCTCGCTCGGCGTCGGCGGCAACGTGCTCATCACGCTCTCGGGCATCTCGCCCGCCTCGAGCGTCTTCATCCTCGGCGGCGCCGCGCTCGCCGGTTACGGCACGGGAGTGTTCTGGGGGTTCCTGCTCGCCGGCGTGATCAGCATCCTCATCGCCTTCTGCTACGCCGAACTCGCGTCGCGGCATCCGATCGCCGGCGGCGACTACTCGCTCGTGAGCCGCGTGCTCGGCCCCTCCGCCGGCGCCGCCGTGTTCTTCATCGGCCTCGTGAGCCTGCCGCTGATCATCGCGATCTTCGCGCTCGGCGTCGCCGACTACCTCGGGGTCGCGATCGCCGGCCTCGACCCGCTCGCCACCGCCCTCATCGTGATCGTGCTCGCCACGGTCACGGCGTGCTTCAACATCCGCACGAACGCCTGGGTGACCGGGGCGTTCCTGTTCGTCGAGATGGCCGCGCTCGTGCTGCTCGCCGTGCTCGGCTTCGTGCACGTCGAGCGTCCCATCACCGAGCTGCTCGACCCGCAGGCGCTCGACTTCGCCACCGGCGAGCTCGCGCCGCTCGGCATCGCCGGCCTCGTGCTCGCCGTGACCCAGGGCATCTTCTCGTACAACGGCTACGGCGGCGCGGTCTACTTCGCCGAGGAGACGAAGAACGCCAGGCGCGCCATCGCCCGCGCCGTGCTCTGGAGCGCGATCATCACCGTCATCGCCGAGCTGGTGCCGCTGACCGCCGTGCTGCTCGGGGCGACCTCGCTCGAAGGGCTCTTCGGCGCCGAACTGCCCGTCGAGACCTTCCTCGGCGAACGCGCCGGTGACACCGTCACGACCTTCGTGCTCGTCGCCATCGCCCTCGCGATCATCAACGCCATCATCGCCATCGCCCTGCAGTCGGGCCGGCTGCTGTTCGCGGCGGCTCGCGACGAGGCGCTTCCCGCCGCGATCGCCAGGCCGCTCGCGCGGGTCTCGCCGACGACGAAGATGCCGATCGTCGCGACGATCGTGATGGGCGTCATCGCGCTCGCCGCATGCTTCATCCCGTTCGACGTGCTGCTCAACGCCACCGGCTCGACGCTCGCCTTCAGCTACGGCTTCATCGCGCTCGCCGCACTCGTGGTGCGCCGCACGGCCGACCCGGCGTCGTCCGCCGGCTACCGCATGCCGCTGTGGCCTGCACCGCCCGCGGTCGCGCTCATCGCGATCGTCGCGATCTTCGTGATCGGCATCCTCGACCCCGCGCAGTGGCTGAGCCTCGGCATCGCCTTCGGCATCGTCGCGGCCGGGTTCCTCTACTACGCGCTCTACCTGCGCCGCAGCCCCGGCGCCCTGCACCTCATCGAGGGCGACGACGACGAGGAACTCATCGCATGACGCTCGACACCCTCATCACCGGCGCGCGTGTGCGCACCTTCGACCCGGAGCAGCCGTGGGCCGAGGCGGTCGGCATCGTGGGCGATCGCATCGCGTACGTCGGCGCGGCGGCGGATGCGCCGACCGCCCGCCGTTCCATCGATGCGACCGGCCGCTTGGTGACGCCGGGAATCATCGACAGCCACAACCACCTGCTGCTCGGCTTCGACGAGGACGCGGTCAGCCTCGAGGGGGCGCACGAGCTCGCCGAGGTGCGGCGCCGGATCGCCGGTTTCGCAGCGCGTCGGCCCGAACTCGATTGGGTGTGCGCCGAGAACGCCGTCTACTCGGTCGTCGAGGGCCGACGGCCGAACGCGGCCGACCTCGACGGGATCACCGACCGGCCGGTCTTCGTCACGACCTACGACCAGCACTCCGTGTGGCTGAACCGGGCGGCCCTCAGGGTGCTCGGCATCGACGGGGGCGGCGACATCGCCTGGGGCCGACCCGAGCGCGACCCGGCGAGCGGCGAGCCGACCGGCTGGGTCACCGACTTCTACACGAGTGCGATGACCCAGGCCGGTCTCGCGGCGCTGCAGCGGGACATCCCGATGTACTCGCCCGATCGCCGCTACCGCAAGCTCGTCTCGAGCATGCGGATGGCGACCTCGCTCGGCATCACCACGGTCGTCGAACCGCAGGTGCCGCTCGCAGAGGTGCCGCTCTTCGAGCGTGCGCTCGCCGAGGGCGTGCTGACGTCGCGCGTCATCGCCGCGCTCTTCCACCCGGTTGGGGCCGATGCCGCGTTCCGCTCGCAGCTGCGGCAGGCGGTCGACGACCGCGACGGCGACGGCCGATGCCGCGGGGCTCCTGCGCCTCGGCCCGGTCAAGCTGTACGCCGACGACGTGATCGAGCCGCACACCGCGCTGATGCTCGAGGACTATGCGAACCGCCCCGGGGTCCGCGGCCGGCCGAGCTACCCGGGCCGGTGAGCTCATCGGCGTCATCGGCGAGCTCGACCGCATGGGGTTCCAGACCCACACGCATGCCACGGGCGACGGGGGCATCCGGCTCGCGCTCGACGCGATCGAGCAGGCCGCGCGGGCGAACGGCACGCACGACCGGCGTCACGGCATCGTGCACGTCGAGTGCCTGCACCCCGACGACCTGCCGCGCTTCCGCGAACTCGGGGTGACCGCCGCGATGCAGCCGAGGCATTGCTCGCCCGACCTCGTCGCCGGGACCTGGATGGCCAACGTGGGCGAGGAGCGCTGGGATCGCGCGTGGCGGTTCCGCAGCCTGCTCGAGTCGGGCGCGACCGTCGCGTTCTCGAGCGACTGGCAGGTCGGCGAGATGGACCCGCTGGTCGGGCTCTACTCGGCGGCAACCCGGGCGGGCCTCGACGGATCGCACGGCTGGACCGCGGCCGAGCGCGTGGGCCTCGATCGCTCACTCGAGGCGTACACCGTGCACGGCGCACGGGCCTGGCACGCCGAGGGGGATCGCGGCCGCATCCGGCCGGGAATGCTGGCCGACCTCGCGGTGTGGTCGAGCGACCTCTACGCGCACGAGCACGACCCCGCCGGGCTGCTCGATGCGCACGCCGAGCTCACCGTCGTCGGGGGACGCGTCGTGCACTCGGCGGGCGGCGTCGCCGACCCCGTGGGGGCGCCCGTCGGCGACGACCCGGTCGCGGTCGCCGGCGCCGCCGAACCGCACGTGCACGCGCACTGATCCCCGCAGGTCTAGCTGGAGCGCCCCGCGACCGCGGCAGCCAGCGACGCGCCCCACTCGGTCGCCCGCGCCTCCTCGCCGTCGTGGAAGAGGCCATCGGGGCTCCGGTCGGTGGCGACCCCGTCGTCGTGGCGGGCGGCGCGTCCGACGCCCACGTGCACGTGCACTGAGCGGCGCCGCGCCGCGCTCCTACCGCCCGGCGAGCACGCGCGACGCCACCACTGCGCCGACCGCGAGCAACCCGAGCCCGGCGGCCGCGAACGCGGCGGTGACGAGGCTCGCGCCGTCGTCGAACACCCCGCCGAGCGTGGCGCCGAGGGCGATGCCGCCGTTGAAGAACACGACCATGAGCGCGCTCGCCGTGGCCCGAAGGGCGGGGGAGGCGACCCCGAGCATGCGCGCCTGCAGCATGGCGGGCAGGCCGCCGATCGCGAGGCCCCAGGCGAGCAGCGCGGCCACCACCACCGGCGTGTGCTGCGGCGCGAACCCGAGCGCTGCGAGCGCGACCGCGAACAGGCCGTCATCGCGACGAGCGAGGTCACGGGCCACCGGTCCGCGGTGAACGCGGCGACGACGAGGCCGCGATCCCCGCGACCCCGAAGCCGAGCAGCAGCGGGCTGATCCATTCCGACCGCAGGGCTGCGACATCCGTCAGGTAGGGCGAGATGTAGGTGAAGAGCGTGAAGCTCGCGGCCGCCGTGAGGGTGCACGCGATGGCCGCGGCCAGCACCGCGCGGAACGAGCGGTCGAGCCGGCGGCCGTCGGACGCGCGCGCGCTGCCCGGTGACGCGGGCAGGCGGCGCTGGATGACGACGGCGACGAGCGCGAGGGCGAGGGAGAGGGCGCCGAAGACGAGCCGCCAGTCGGCCACCTGGCCGACGAGCGTTCCGAGCGGGATGCCCGCGACCGTCGCCCCCGACGCGCCCGCGCTGACGATCGCGACGGTGCGCCCCGAGGCGCTCGGGACGACGAGCGAGGTCGCGTACACCATCACGACCGACCAGAATGCGCCGTGCGCCACGGCGCCGACGATGCGCGCGCCGAGTGCGAACTCGAACGTCGGCGCGAGCGCGGTGACCAGGTTGGCGACCGCCATCACGGCCAGCGCGACGACGATCAGGGTGCGCCGATCGACCCGGGCGGTCAGGCGCACGACCGGCAGGCTCGCGACGATGATCGTGACCGCCCACAGCGACACGAGCAGCCCGATCGTCGATGCCGACACGCCGAATTCCGCACTCATCGCGGGCAGCAATCCGGCGGGGACCATCTCGACCGTGACCGTCGCGAAGACCGCGAATGCGAGGGTGAGCAGCGCGAACCACGGGGTTCGCAGCGGCCGTTCGTGGTGGTCGGATGCAGGGCGGTTGTCTCGGTCATACTGCGAGGGTAAACTTTGACATCTATGTGAAGGTCAAGCCCTTTCGGAGGATCCAGTGAAGATCGGTGAGCTGTCGCAGCGCACGGGCGTTCCGACGCGCATGCTGCGGTACTACGAAGAGCAGCAGCTGCTCGATTCCGAGCGGCTCCCCAACGGATACCGCGACTACCCCGAGACCGCCGTCGCCCAGGTCGACCTCGTGCGCGGCCTGATCTCGTCGGGCCTGCCGACGAGGCTCATCGGCACCATGCTCGGCATGGACGGCGTCGAGGGCGAAGAGCTGGCGCGCACCTGCTCGAGGAATCTCGCCGAGACCCTGGCCGAAGAGCTCGCGACGCTCGACTCGAAGATCGACTGCCTCACCCGAAGCCGCGAGACCGTGCGCCGGTTCCTCGCGCGCACCCGCCACGCCGAGGTGCTCGGCGACCCCCGCCTGGTGCTCGGCCCTGGTCGCCTGTCCCGCTATCCGACCGCGCGAGCTCGCCACTCGTGGCGCGCCTCCGCCACGGCAGCATCCGCCCTTCGCTCGCGGGCACGCTGGCAGAATGGGGCGATGTCGACGACGAGCCGAACCGCATCATCCACGCGGACAACCTCGCGGTGCTGCCCACCCTGCCCGACGGCCGCTTCACGCTCGTCTACCTCGACCCGCCGTTCAACACGGGCAGGGCGCAGGCGCGACAGTCGACGCGGCACGTGCGGCTTCCCGATGCGGCGACGGGCGAGAAGACGAATCGGATGACCCGAGGCCCGGGTCATCCGCCATCACCGGCTTCGCCGGCAAGCGGTACGAACGCATCCGCGGCGACCTGCTGCGCTACGACGACCGGTTCGACGACTACTGGGCGTTCCTCGAGCCGAGGCTCGCCGAGGCGTGGCGGCTGCTCGCCGACGACGGCACGCTCTACCTGCACCTCGACTACCGCGAGGCGCACTACGCGAAGGTGCTGCTCGACGCGCTGTTCGGCCGCGAGTGCTTTCTCAACGAGCTGATCTGGGCCTACGACTACGGCGCGAAGGCCAAGCGCAAGTGGCCGACGAAGCACGACACGATCCTCGTGTACGTGAAGAACCCGTCGGCGTACTGGTTCGACTCGACCGCCGTCGACCGCGAGCCGTACATGGCGCCCGGGCTCGTGACGCCCGAGAAGGCCGAGCTCGGCAAGCTGCCGACCGACGTGTGGTGGCACACGATCGTGTCGCCGACCGGCAAAGAGAAGACCGGCTACCCGACGCAGAAGCCCGAGGGCATCCTGCGCCGCATCGTGCAGGCCTCGACGCGTGAGGGCGACTGGGTGCTCGACTTCTTCGCCGGCAGCGGCACGACCGGCGCGGTCGCCGCCACGCTCGGCCGCCGTTTCGTGCTCGTCGACGAGAATCCCGAGGCGATCGCGATCATGAGGGGCCGGTTCACGGATGTCGCGGGCGTCGTGTTCGAGGTCGACTCAGTGCTGGCTGACCCGGGTGTCTGACGGCGTCGAATGGCGCTGCTCCTCCTCGCGGGCAGGCTCGAAGGCATGCGGAACGACCGCGCGCCGCGGAACGCCGCACAACACGAGCGAGAGCGGGGTGCGAAGCAGCACCATGGCGACCAGCCAGGGGCCGACGAGCGCGACGACGAACGACAGCCACTCGACCGCGCCGGCCTCACGCATGGCCTGCAGCACCGCGGAGTGCGTGAGCACGACCATGAATCCGCAGAGCGAGAGCTGCGAGACGAGCTCACCGGTTCGCCCGTCGAAGCCCGCCAGCAGCCGCTTCGCGACGAGGATGAGCCCGCACGAGATGAAGTATCGCGGTGGCCGCACTCGCGACGGGGGTGCCGAAGTCGCCGTGCTTCAGGTCGGGTGGCGCGGCCGTCCCCGACACGATGAGCACCGCTGAGGCCACCAGCATGAGCACTCCCGCGGTCGCCGGGCGCGCGAGGCGGGGTTCCCAGTGTTGCAAGGTGCGGCCGGCGACGACGAAGACGACGCACGCGAGCCCGACACCGGCGTCGAGCGGCACCCAGTGGATGACGTCGCTCGTGAGGTATCCCGCGATGAGCAGCGCCGTCGAGATCACCCACTGCCACCGCAGCAGGAGCCGCTCGATCGCAGCCGCTGCGACGATCGCGACGAAGAACGCGGTCACGAACCAGAATGCATTGAGCGGGCGCGGCAGATGGGCCCCGCCGGCGAGGAGTCGCAGCGGATCGTCGAAGCCGACGAAGACGGCGGCGATGATCGCGAGCCACGCGAAGTACGGAAGCAGCAATGACTCCCCGCGGCGCCGCACGAGTTCGCCGAACGCGAGCGTCGAAGCGAGATAGCCGCTGAGCACGAAGAAGATCGGCACGTGCCACGGGTAGGTCGCGAGCCGCACGGGCGACTCGGACGACCAGGCATGGCCGACGACGATCGCCACGATTGCGACGATCCGCAGAACGTCGATCGATCGGTCGCGGTGTCGGACGTGCTTTACCACCCGCACAGAATAGGAGTCGTGCCCGGATGCCGCACCGGGGTGTCGCAGTCGGGCCTGCCGAGTTACAATGCCGCGCCACGAAGCTGTCACCGGCGCTTCGTCCGGTCGTCGGCACACCGCCCGCCCGGTGTCAATCCCTTGAGCGCGCTGCCCGCCGATGCGAACGTGGATGAACGGCGTCAGACCGACGCCGAACTTGCGGACGGCGCCAGACCGGCGTCGGACCCGACCTTGGAGGATGAGCGCAATGGGCGCAGATGACAAGACGCAGCACAAGGCTGAAGAGATGGTCGGCAAGGTCAAGCAGGGCGTCGGCAAGGCGACCGACAACGAGCGCCTCGAAGCCGAGGGCCACGCCGAAGAGACGAAGGCCGACCTCAAGCAGGCCGGCGACGAGATGAAGGACGTCGGCGACAAGGTCAAGGACGCCTTCACCGACAAGTGACGCACCGACCGACGACCGAGGGGCGAGCGCGATGCGCTCGCCCCTCGGTCGTGTCGGAGGCCGCGGGAAGAGTCGCGCATGTCGCGGACGTGCGTGTCTTCGAGTGATCGCCGTTGGTCGAGTAGCGAGCGCAGCGAGCGTATCGAGACCCCACCCGTCCCCAAGGAGCCCCGCATGAGATTCCGTGTCTTCACCGAGCCGCAGCAGGGTGCGACCTTCGAGCAGCAGCTCGCGATGGCGCAGACCGCCGAACGGCTCGGCTTCGACGGCTGGTTCCGCAGCGACCACTTCCTCGCGATGGGCGACATGGGCGGCGACGTTCGCGGCCTGCCCGGTCCGACCGACGCGTGGGTCACGCTCGGCGCGATCGCGCGTGAGACGTCGACGATCCGGCTCGGCACGCTCGTGACGAGCGTCACCTTCCGGCATCCGGGGTTGCTCGCGATCCAGGTCGCCCAGGTCGACGCGATGAGCGGCGGCCGCATCGAGTTCGGGCTCGGCACCGGATGGTTCGCCGCGGAGCACGCGGCATACGGAGTTCCGTTCCCCGACAAGCGGTTCGGCATGCTCGAGGAGCAGCTCGAGATCGTCACGGGGCTCTGGGCGACGCCGGTCGGCGAGCGGTACTCGTTCGCGGGGCGCACTACGCGCTCGACGATTCGCCGGCGCTGCCCAAGCCCGTGCAGCAGCCGATCCCCGTCATCGTCGGCGGCGCGGGGCCGGTGCGCACGCCCCAGCTCGCCGCCCGCTTCGCGCACGAGTACAACGTGCCGTTCCGTTCGAACGACGTGATCGCGGCCGGGTTCGGCCGGGTTCGCGCGGCGGCCGAGTCGGTCGGCCGCGACCCGGCGTCGCTCGTCTACTCGGTGGCGCTCACCACGACCGCCGGGGCGACCGAGGCCGACTACCGGCGCCGCGCCGAGCGCATCGGGCGCGATCCGGCCGAGCTGCGCCGCACCGGCATCGGCGGTACCGCCCAGGAGGTCATCGACCGCATCGCCGGACTCGCCGAGCTCGGCGTCGAGGCGGTCTACCTGCAGGTGCTCGACTTCGACGACCCCGAACTGCTCGAGTTCCTGGCGAGCGAGGTCGTGCCGCACGTCGCGTAGGCGGGCATGCCGCGATGAGCGCAGCGGCCCTACGCCGACTCGCGGATCACCAGGCTCGTCGGCAGGATCGTCGAGGGCTGCACGGTCTCGCCGTCGATGAGCCGCACGAGCACGCGGGCCATCTCGGCGCCCATCTCGAGCGACGGCTGGTGCACGGTCGTGAGCGGGGGCACGGCCGTCGCGGCGTAGCGGTCGTCGTCGAATCCGACGACGGCCACATCGCCGGGAATGCTGCGGCCCGACTCGGCGATCGCCGAGTACGCGCCCATCGCCATCTGGTCGTTCGCGGTGAACACGGCGTCGAGGGTCGGGTGGCGCTCGAGCAGTCGGCGCATGGCGATGGCACCCGAGGCGGGGCTGAAGTCGCCGTACTCGATCGCGTCGGCGGGCAGCCCCGCGTCGACGAGCGTGTCGACGAAGCCGCGCAGGCGGTCGACGCCCGGCGGCATGTCCTGCGGGCCGGCGATGGTGGCGATGCGGGTGCGCCCCCGGTCGATGAGGTGCTGCGCCGCGAGGGATGCGCCGTGCGCGTTGTCGACGTCGACCGTGTGGTTGACGCTCTCGGTGGAATCGAGCGGACGACCGCCGAACACCACGGGCAGCGCTCGGCTGACATTGGCGTACGAGTGGTCGCCGGTGTGGTGCGAGACGACGAGCGCACCGTCGACGTTGCCGCCGAGCAGGTAGCGGCGGGTCTTGTCGAACGCCGCCTCGCTCTCGATGAGCATCGACATCGTGTACTCGGTGTCGGCGAGCGCGAGACCCACGCCCTGCACGAGCGTCGCGAAGAACGGGTCGTTGAACACGCGTGCCGTCGACTCGGGCACCACGAGCGCGATCGCCTGCGTGCGCCGGCTCGCGAGCGAGCGCGCGGCACTGTTCGGCACGTAGTTGAGCGCCTCGATGGCCTCACGCACGGCCGTCGTGATCTCGGGGCTCACCTTGGGCGATCCGTTGACCACGCGCGACACCGTCGCCCGCGAGACCCCGGCCTTGGCGGCGACCATCTCGAGCGTCGGTGCGGCATCGGAGTGCGTCTTCGCCGTCATCGTGCACCCCCCGTCAGCCGCCGACACGCTCGTCGTCGACTCACCCCACGATAGTCGCCGTGGCGACCCGCGTCTTCGCCTCGGCGATCAGCTCGGCGTAGGCCAGCGCACTGTCCTTCGGCGTGCGCACCAGCGTCTCGTAGTCGACGTGCACGATGCCGAACCGCTTCTCGTAGCCCCACGCCCACTCGAAGTTGTCGAGCAGTGACCAGACGAAGTAGCCGCGCACGTCGGCGCCGTCGGCGATGGCCCGCGCCGATCGCGTCGACGTGGGCGAGGATGTACTGCGTCCGCTCCGGGTCGTGCACCGCGCCGTCGGTGACCACGTCGCCGTCGTAGGCGGCGCCGTTCTCGGTCACGTAGAGCGGCGGCAGGGTCGGGTACTCACGGCCGAGGCGCACGAGCAGGGTGCGCAGCCCCTCGGGGTGCACCTCCCAGTCCATCGCGGTGCGCGGCAGCCCGCGCGACGGCATCGTGACGTACTCGCTTCCGGCGAACGGCGAGCGACCGGGCTTCGGCGTCGGCTTCAGCGACGGACGCGTCCCCGCGGGAAGCGGATGTCCCGACACGTTGTCGTCGTGGTAGTGGTTCACGCCGAGGAAGTCGATCGGCTGCGAGATCTGCGCGAGATCGCCGTCGTGGATGCGGGCGGCGAGCCCGTAGTCGCGAACGTCCTCGAGCAGGTCGGCGGGGTAGGCACCGAGCAGCAGCGGCTCGAGGAACATGCGGTTCCACAGGGCGTCGATGCGGCGGGCCGCTTCGAGGTCGACCGGGTCCGACGGGATCGTTCGGAACCGCGTTGGTGAGGTTCAGCGTGATACCGAGCCGGATGTCCCGCCCCGAGGCATCCGCGAGCCCGCGCAGTCGCTCGACGGCCAGCCCGTGGGCGAGGTGCTGGTGGTGCACCGCCGCGAGGCCGGCGTCGGGGTCGGTGAGCCCGGGTGCGTGCTCGCCGCCGATGTAGCCGATGAGCGACGAGCAGAGCGGCTCGTTGAAGGTCGTCCAGTGGCTGACCCGGTCGCCGAGCGCGCCGTAGACGGCTTCGGCGTAGTCGGCGAACCGGTGCGCGGTGTCGCGGTTGGTCCATCCGCCGCGCTCCTGGAGCGCCTGCGGCAGGTCCCAGTGGTACAGCGTGAGCCAGGGCAGGATGCCGGCCTCGAGCAGTTCGTCGACGAGCCGCGAGTAGAAGTCGAGCCCCTCCTGGTTCACCGAGCGCCCGCCGGGCACGACGCGCGCCCAGCTCGTCGAGAACCGGTACGAGTCGAGCCCGAGTCGCTTCATGAGCGCGACGTCGTCGGGCATGCGGTGGTAGTGGTCGACGGCGCGCTCGGGGGTGTCCCCGCCCGCGACGGCGCCGGGGAGCCGGGCGAACGCGTCCCAGATCGAGTCCTCCTTGCCGCCTTCGTGGGCGGCGCCCTCGATCTGCGCGGCGGCGGTGGCCGACCCCCAGATGAAGTCGGCGGGCCAGTGTCGGTCGGGCGTGGCGTGGTTCGTGTTCAACCCTTCACTGCTCCTTGCATGATTCCCGAGATGAGCTGCTTGCCCGCGATCGACGAAGAGCACGAGCAGCGGGATGGTGGCGAGGACCGCGCCGGTGAGCACGATCGAGTAGTCGATGTAGTACCCCGACTGCAGCTGGCTGAGGGCCGTCTGCAGGGTCGGGTTGGTGGGGCCGAGCACGATGAGCGGCCAGAGGTAGTCGGTCCACGCCATCATGAACGTGAAGAGCCCGAGGATCGCCATCGCGGGTCGTGCCGCGGGGAGGCCGACGGTGAGGAAGGTGCGGAACTGGTTCGCTCCGTCGACCCGCGCCGCCTCGATGAGCTCGTCGGGGATGACGTCGACCAGGTACTGCCGCATGAAGAACACGCCGAACGCGGTGACGAGCATCGGCACGATGACGGCGCCGAGCGTGCCGGTCCAGCCGAGCTGGCGCATCACCATGAACAGCGGGATGATGCCGAGCTGCGTCGGGATGGCGAGCGTCGCGATCACGAAGACGAGCAGGCCGTCGCGTCCGCGGAAGCGGAGCTTGGCGAAGGCGTATCCGGCGAGCGTCGAGAACGTCACGACCGACACGGTGATCACCGACGAGACGATGATCGAGTTGCCGAGCGCGAGCCAGAACGGGATCGCGTCGAGCACCTTCGCCGCGTTCGTGAGGAAGTTGCCGCCCGGCAGCAGCGGCAGGGTCTCGCCGCGGGTCGCGTTGGTGCCGCTGCCGACGACGAACGACCACCACAGCGGGTAGGCGCTGCCGATGACGAACGCGGTGAGCAGGCCGTAGGTGAGGAAGCCCGGGCGGCTGCCGATGCCCGCGGTGCCGAGGGCGCGGCGCCGTCGGCGTCGACCGGCGGATGCCGCTTCACGGCGCTCCTCGGGCAGGAGCTCGACGCGGTCGGCGGGGATGGGGGTCGGGGTCGCGGTGCTCATTTGCGTGCTCCTCGAGCGAGGGCGCGTCGGGTGCGCCGGGACATTCGGGCGTCTCCCGTGGCGATGCGCCGCGAGATGAGGAAGTTGACGAGGCCGATCACGACGATCAGCAGGAACAGCAGCCACGCCACCGCGGCTGCTTCGCCGAAGTCGCGGCGGAAGAACGCGAGCTCCCACATGAACAGCACCGTGGTCTGGAACTGCCGGTCGGATCCGCCGATGCCGCCGGCGTTCGACGGGTCGAACAGCTTCGGCTCCGCGAAGATCTGGAGGCCGCCGATCGTCGCGGTGATCACCACGAAGATGAGCGTCGGGCGGATGCTCGGAACGGTGATCGAGAAGAAGCGGCGTGCGGCGCCGGCGCCGTCGATCGCGGCGGACTCGTAGAGGTCGCGCGGCACGGCCTGCATGGCCGCGAGCAGGATGAGGGCGTTGTAGCCGGTCCACCGGAAGTTCACCATCGTCGCGATCGCGACGTGGCTGAGGAACGTGTCGTGCTTCCACGCCTGGTCGGGGATGCCGAAGACGTTGAGCAGGTTGTTCGCGAGGCCGTCGGCCTCGTTGAAGATGCTCGAGAAGATGAGCGCCACGGCGACGGGCGTCACGACGAACGGCAGCAGCACGCTCATGCGCCAGAAGGTCTTCGCGCGCAGCCCCTGGTCGAGGAGGTAGGCGATGATGATCGCGACGGTGAGCTGGGGGATCGTCGACAGCAGGAAGATGCTGATCGTGTTCGCGATCGAGTTCCAGAACATGCGGTCGCTGAGGATCGCGGTGAAGTTGTCGAGGCCGACGAACGGCCCCTGCCCGGTGAGCAGGTCCCATTCGTGCACCGAGACGACGAACGTGTAGCCGAGGGGGAACAGCCCGATCAGTGCGAACAGCACGAAGAAGGGCGAGACGTAGAGGTAGGGCGAGGCCTTCACGTCGAAGCGCGAGAGCCGCTGCCGCATGGTGAGCGGTTCGGAGGTCGTGCGCCGGCCCGGTGCCTCCGTGCCCGCGCCCGTCTTCGGGGCGTGGAGTGTCGTGGTCATGGTGCGGGTCCCGTCGTGAATGGGTGAGGGGCGGGGCCCCCGGGGTGTCGCCCGGGGGCCCCGTCGATCGGGGTGCGGCTCAGCCGACCAGTTCGTTCAGGAGGGAGAGCGCCTCGTCCCACGCCTGCTGCGTGTCGACCTCACCGCGGTCGAGCTTCTGCAGGGGCGGGCCGAACACGTTCTCCTGGATGACGGAGTCGTCCGGACCCTTGAACTGGGCGACGACACCCTGCGCACGGGCGGCGAGGATCTCGCCGACCGGTGCGCCGTTGAAGAACTCGTTCGGCGTGGGGTTCGCTGCGAGCTCATCCTGGGCGTCCGCGGTGCTCGGGAACGTGCCGGCCGCCTCGAACTGCGCGACCTGCTGCTCGGGCTGGGTCAGCCAGTCGGCGAGGGCGGCTGCAGCTTCCTTGTGCTCGCTCGTCTCGGCGACCGAGAGGAACGCGCCGCCCCAGTTGGCGGCGCCACCCGGGAAGACGTCGGCGAAGTCCCAGCCGGTGGAGGCGTCGCCGCCGCCGGCCTCGGTGTTGCCCTGCACGACGCCGAGCATCCAGCCGGGGCAGACGAAGGTCGCGAAGGTGCCATCGACGAACGACTTGCCGCCGTTCCAGTCCCAGGCCGCCTGCGCAGCCGACTGGCCGTCGGCGACGGCCGAGCCGAGCAGCTCGAAGCGCTCCTTGAGGTCGGCGTTGTCCTCGACGTTCAGCTCGCCGTCGGCGGTGTAGTAGCCCTCGGGGAGCTGGTTGACCATCGAGTTCCAGACGAAGCCCGAGTGGTCGAACCACGCCTTGCCCGTGGCGTCGTGGTACTGCTTGCCGACGGTGAAGAAGTCCTCCCAGGTCGCGTCGGTGCCGCCGAGGAGCTCGGCGACGCCCTCGCGGTCGCTCGGGAGACCGGCCGCAGCGAGCGCCGGGCCGTTGAAGCAGACGCCCTGCGGGCCGATGTCGGTGCCGTAGCCGATGACCCGACCGTCGGGGTCGGTCGCCTGGGCGTACTTCCAGTCGACCCAGTCGGCCTTGCGGTCGTCGATGCCGTACTCCTTGAGGTCGACGAACTGGTCGGAGACCTCCATGATGGCGCCGAGCCAGCCCTCTTCGATGGCGACGATGTCGCTGAGGCCGGAGCCTGCGGCGATCTTCGTGAAGGCGTCGGTGCGGGCGTTGCCGCCGGTGTCGATGTTCGTCGCCTCGATCGTGACGTTCGGGTTCTCGTCCATGTACTGCTCGTACAGGTCGTCGTAGCCGAACGTGCCGAACGTGGTGATGGTCAGCGTGACGGGTTCGTCGCTGGCCGTCTCTTCGCCGCCGCCTGTCGAGCAGGCGGATGCGAGGAGGGCGATGGATGCCGCGCCGGCGACGGCCGCGGCGATCCGTGTGTGGCGTGAGAGCTTCACGGTCACTCCTTTGTGTGCGTGGACGGAATGTGTTCCGGCGTGAGAGCGCTCTCTTGCGATGGACGTGAGAGCGCTCTCACGGTTCGAGAGGAGACACTATGCACTGCAAGCGCCTGCTGTCAAGAGAGCGCTCTCACGAATTCGTCGAAAGGCGTCCACGACACCGTTCGGATGTCCCTCCCAGCCCGCGCCGAGGCATCCGATCTACACTGCCACCCGTGTCAGACGCTCCACCGCCCCAGCCTTCCGAGGCGGTCCGCCGACGCCGCATGACGATCGCGATCTCGGTCGGTGCGGGGCTCGTCGCGCTCGCGGTCGTCGTGATCGGGGTGGTGACCTCCGTCGGCGGCCGAGGCGGCTCCGACAGCGCCGAGTCCGCATCCGCTGCCGCGACCGAAACCGCCGACGTCATCGAGCGGCCGACGCCGAGCTGCGACTCCCGAGCCGACGCCCGTCGCCGTCGAACCGGCGCTCGCCCCGCACGTGCAGGCCCAGGTCGACTACGCCCTGGCGTACTGGAAGGACTACAACCCCGAGTACGGCGTGCTCGGCATCACCGACTGCGTGAACTTCGCCAGCCAGACCCTCATCGCGCGCGGCTGGCAGCAGGACGACGAGTGGTACAACGACGCAGCCGACGTCTACAACGCGAGCGACACCTGGCGCAGCTCGACCTCGATGCGCGACTGGCTCGCGACGCGGCCCGACCTCGCCACCCCGCTCGACGACACCCAGCGCGACGAGGTCGAGGTCGGCGACATCGCGCAGTTCGACTGGGACAACTCGGGCGACCGCGACCACACGGGCATCGTGACGAAGATCGAGCGAACCGCCGCCGGGACTAAGATCTATTTCGCCGGCCACACGCTCGACTCCGACTACCGCGACGTCGACACGGCGATCACGGTAGATCACCCGGGTGGCACCGCCTACTACTGGAGTCTCGAGCAGTGAGTCAGCCAAGCCCCGCCGTGCAGCGGCGACGCATGACGGTGGCGATCGTGCTCATCCTCGCGCTCCTCGCCGTCGCCGTCGTCGTGGTCGGCGCCGTCCTGGGGGCGAACGCGAACGCCGGCGCCGGCGGCATCCGCAACGCCGACGCCCACCGAGACGCCGCGCCCCGCGCCCGCCGAGGCCGCGCCGCCGGCGACCGTCGACACCTTCGATCGCACCGCGCACTCGCTCGACGACCCGATGAGCATCTGGGTCGTCGTCAACAAGCTGCGCCCGATGAACCCGCAGGACTTCGAGCCCGAAGACCTCGTCTTCGTCGACGTCGAGCACACCTTCGAACCGTATATGCGCCAAGAGGCATCCGACGCGATCATCACGATGTTCGACGCCGCGGCGAACGAGGCCGACCTGTTCCTCGCCTCGAACAGCGCGTTCCGCTCGTACGAGGCGCAAGAGAACATCTACGACGGCGACGACCCGCTGACCGCGCGCCCGGGATTCAGCGAGCACCAGACCGGCCTCACCATGGACATCGGCGCGTCGTCGGGGGAGTGCTCGATCGAGGCGTGCTTCGGCGAGCTGCCCGAGGGCATCTGGCTGCGCGACAACGCCTACCGGTTCGGCTTCATCCTGCGCTATCCGGCCGACAAGACCGCGGTCACCGGCTACGAGTACGAGCCGTGGCACTTCCGCTACGTCGGCGTGCCGCTCGCGACCGAGATGCACGACCGGGGCATCACCACCCTCGAAGAGTTCTTCGGGCTCCCGGCGGCGCCGTCGTATGAATGAGCGGATGCCCCATCGCGGGCTTTCGCTGACGATGCTCATCGTCAATCAGCTCCTGGCCGGAGTCGGCGTGGCCTCGGGCATCGCCGTCGCCGCGTTGCTCGTCGACGAGCTCACGGGCGTCGTCGCGCTCGCGGGGCTGGCGCAGTCGGCGAGCGTGCTCGGCGCCGCCCTCGTCGCGATCCCGCTCGCCCGCCTCGCCGTGCGCGCCGGCCGCCATGTCTCGCTCGCCACGGGGTACGCGTTCGCGTTCGTGGGCGCCGTGCTCGTCGTCGCCGCGGCGGCGAGCGGATGGATCGTGCTCGTGTTCCTCGGGCTCGCCGCCTTCGGCGCGGGCGCCGCGACCGGCCTGCAGGCGCGGTTCGCGGCGACCGAGGTCGCGGCGCCCGGGTTCGAGGCGCGGTACATGTCGCTCGTGCTCTGGGCGACCACGCTCGGGTCGGTCGCCGGCCCGTTGCTCGCCGAGACCGGCGCCGAGGTCGGAGCGGCACTCGGGCTGCCGCCGCTCGTCGGCCCGTTCCTGCTCTCGGGCGCGGTGTTCGCGATCTCGTCGCTGCTCGTCGCGACGCTGCTGCGGCTGCCGAAGGCGGGCGTGCTCGCGTCCGACGCGGCGCCGGCCGGCGACCGTCGCCGCCGACCGGCGTCGCCGACCCGGCCGTCACCGATGACGCAGCCCGGCCGCCGCCGATCGACGCCGCTGCCCGACGAACCGGCGCCGCGGTATCGAGATCGGCGACCCCGGCCGCCGCGATGCCCCGGCCGCTCGCCGACCCGCGACACCCACGGTCGGCTCCTGGTCGGCGCTCCGCATCGCGGTGCGCGAACCCCGCGCCCTGTTCGCGGTGCTCGCCATCGTCTGCTCGCACACGGTCATGATCGGCGTCATGGTGATGACGCCGGTGCACATGACCGCGCACGGGCTGTCGCTGTCGCTCGTCGGCGTCGTCCTCAGCATCCACATCCTCGGCATGTACGGCGCGAGCCCCATCGTCGGATGGCTCGCCGACCGCATCGGCTCGGCTCGCGTGATCTCGCTGGGCATCGGCTTCCTGCTGACCGCGACCCTGATCGGCATCCTCATGCCCGCCGACGACGTGCTCCTGATCCCGCTCGCGCTCGGCCTGCTCGGACTCGGCTGGTCGTGCGGGCTGATCGGCGGCTCGACGCTGCTCAACCACTCGGTCGATGCGAGCATCCGCGTGCCCCTGCAGGGTGCGACCGACGCGGCGATGAATCTTGCGGCTGCGGCATCCGCTGCCCTGTCGGGAGTCGTGCTCGGCATCGGCGGATTCGCGGGCGTCAACATGGTGGCGGTGCTCGTGCTCGTGCCGCTCGTGATCGCGGGCCTTCGGGCGCGGCGAGCGAGCCGGGCGGCGCGAGCGGCCGCGCCCGCCTCGCAGGCGTGAGAGCGTTCTCATCGCCTTCCCAGTGAGTGAGAGGCTTCCTCACAAACTGGCATGATGGAGTGGGCGTGTCCCCCAAAATGCCGACATAGAGAACCGCACGTGCTCAAGCTCAAGAACCCCAAGACGACCTCCCCGTCGAACGCCGACCTCGCACCCCTTCCCGAGCGCCGTCGCTCGACGTTTCGCGAGCCGGCCGCCGAGGTCGATCTCGGGCTCTTCGGGCTCCCGAAGGGTGATCCCGAGGTCGACGATGCGTGACCGATCTCGCGGTCGCGCCCGCGGTCGCCGAGGCGTCGGATGTCGCTCGCCGCGCCGATGACGCCCGACGCCGATGCGGCGCCAGTGCGGTCAGTGGTTGCCGACGAGCCTGAGTCGATCGAGGTCCCTCGAGCCGATCGAGGTCCCTGAGCCGATCGACGTCCCGTGAGCCGATCGAGCGTCGCGCCGACTCGACCGTCGTGTCCCTATCTCGCGACGAGGCGCCCCAAGCGGCCGGGATTCGACCGAGACCGGCTGCCTTCGGACGGCTGCAGACTGGTCGGTCGCGCCATCGCAGCAGCGGGCGCGTCACCGCGCCGACTCGCGCGGTGCAACCGGCGGGCAGCCGGCAGCAGCCTCCGTGCGCGCGCAGCCCGCGCGACTGATCGCCGGGTAGGTGTCCGCGCAGTGCCGGCGTCACCGCCGACTCGCCCGCGCGCGACTCGGCGGTCTCGTGCTCGAGCGCGCCGAGCGCGGCGTCGACGATCTGCTTCGCCGCCGCCTGCACGGCCTTCAGGTGCTCGGGCCCCTCGAACGACTCCGCGTAGATCTTGTACACGTCTTCGGTGCCGCTCGGACGCGCGGCGAACCAGGCGTTCTCGGTCGTCACCTTGAGGCCGCCGATCGCCGCGTCGTTGCCGGGCGCGTGCGAGAGCTTCGCCGTGATCGCCTCGCCGGCGAGTTCGGTGGCCGAGATCGCGTCGCCGTCGAGCTTGCCGAGGGCCGCCTTCTGGGCAGCGGATGCCGCGGCATCCGTTCGCTCGTATGCCGGGTCTCCGAACCGCTCGACCAGCGAAGCGTAGAGCTCCGACGGCGACTTGCCCGTGACCGCGCGGATCTCGGACGCGAGCAGGCAGAGCAGGATGCCGTCCTTGTCGGTCGTCCACACCGAGCCGTCGAACCGCAGGAACGACGCGCCCGCGCTCTCTTCGCCGCCGAATCCGACCGACCCGTCGATGAGCCCGGGCACGAACCACTTGAACCCGACCGGCACCTCCCAGAGCCGCCGGCCGAGCGACGCGGCGACCCGGTCGATCATCGACGACGACACGAGGGTCTTGCCGATCGCGGCATCGGCACGCCAGTTCGGCCGGTGCGCGAAGAGGTACTCGATCGCGACGGCCAGGTAGTGGTTGGGGTTCATGAGCCCGTCGTCGGGCGTGACGATGCCGTGCCGGTCGGCGTCGGCGTCATTGCCGGTGAGGATGTCGAACTCGCCCGCGTGCGCGAGCACCGACGCCATCGCCGAGGGGCTCGACGGGTCCATGCGGATCTTGCCGTCCCAGTCGAGCGTCATGAACGACCAGGTCGGGTCGACCCGCGCGTTCACGACGGTGAGGTCGAGGTCGTAGTGGTCGCGGATCGCGGCCCAGTAGTGCACGGATGCCCCGCCGAGGGGGTCGGCGCCGATGCGGATGCCGCTGCGCCTTGATGGCGTCGAAGTCGATGATGTTCGCGAGGTCGTCGACGTAGTTGCCGCGGAAGTCGTACGTCTCGACGCCGCTCGGCTCGGCCTGGTTCACCTCGCTGAGCCCGCCGGCGATGAGCTCGTTGGCGCGGTTGGCGATCCACGCGGTCGCCTCGGAGTCGGCCGGCCCGCCGTGCGGCGGGTTGTACTTGAAGCCGCCGTCTTGGGGCGGGTTGTGCGAGGGGGTGATGACGATGCCGTCGGCCTCGCCCTCGCCGCGGGTCTCGGGGTCGTTGTTCCACTTCAGGATGGCGTGCGAGAGTGCGGGCGTCGGCACGTAGTCGTCGAACTCGTCGGCGAGCACGCGCACCTGGTTGCCGACGAGCACGTCGAGGGCGGTCGTCTGCGCGGGGGCGCTCAGCGCGTGGGTGTCGGCGCCGATGAAGAGCGGCCCGGTGATGCCGCGCGATGCGCGGTACTCGACGATCGCCTGGGTCGTCGCGAGGATGTGGTGCTCGTTGAAGCTCGTGTTCAGCGATGAGCCGCGGTGGCCCGACGTGCCGAACACCACGCGCTGCTCGGGCACCGAGGCGTCGGGTTTCTTCTCGTAGTAGGCCCTCACGAGGGCCTCGACGTCGATGAGGTCGGATTCGGTCGCCTGGGTTCCCGCGCGCTCGTGCATGCCCCCCAGTCTTACACCGACACCCCTCGTTCCGGGGGTCGTTTTCCGACGAGCGGACCGGGGATTCACGGTCCCGGTGTCGGAAGAGCACCCCCGGAGCGGCGATTCAGAGCAGGGCGTGGATCGCCGTCGCGACCGAGTAGATCGCGAGGCCCGCGAGCGCGCCCGACGACCGTGCCGTTGATGCGGATGAACTGCAGGTCGCGCCCGACCTGCAGTTCGAGCTTCTCGGTCGTCTCCTTCGGGTCCCAGCGCTCGACGGTCTCGGTGATGACCCCGGCGATCTCGTGACGGTAGTTGCGCACCACGTAGGCCGCGGCATCCGTCACCCACTCGTCGACCTTCGCCGCGAGCTCGGCGTCGGTGGAGAGCCGCACGCCCACCTCGACGACGGCTGCCCGGAACCCCTGCCGCAGCTCGCTGTCGGGGTCGCCGAGCGCCGTGTCGAGGGTGTCCTTCACGCTCGTCCAGACCTCGCCGGCGAACTCGCGCACGCGCGGGCTCTCGAGGAGGTCGACCTTGAGCTGCTCGAGCCGGCCGATCATGAGCGGGTCGTGCTGGAGGTCGTTCGCGAGGTCGGCGAGGTAGCGGTCGATGGTCTCGCGCATCGGGTGCGCGGGATCCTCGCGCACGGCGCGCACGAACCCGAGCACCTCCTTGTGCGCCCGCTCGTCGACGAAGCGCTCGACGAAGTCGGGCATCCACCGCGGCATGCGGCCGGAGACCATGCCGCCGATCGCCTCCGGGTGGGCCTCGAGCCACTCCTCGGCCTTCTCGAAGAGGGCGTCGACGGCGGCGCGCTGCTGGTCGGCGGCGACGAGCCGCTCGCCCATGCGCCCGATCGCCGGACCCCACTCGGGCTCGAACAGGTGCCGGCGGGCGAGCTTCTCGATCACGTCCTCGACGTCGTCGTCGCCGAGCAGGGTCATCACGCCCCGTGCGGCAACGGATGCCTCGGCCGTGACCCGGTCGGCGTTCTCGGGTCTCGCGAGCCACTCGCCGAGCCGGCTCGAGATTCCGATCGAGCGGAGCTTGCCCACGACGACCTCTTCGCTGAGGAACTCGTCCTCGACGAACGCGCCGAGTGTCGCGCCGATCTCGTCCTTGCGCTTCGGGATGATCGCCGTGTGCGGGATCGGGATGCCGAGCGGATGCCGGAACAGCGCCGTCACCGCGAACCAGTCCGCGATCGCCCCGACCATCGCCCCCTCGGCGGCGGCCCGCACGTACCCGAGCCACGGGAAGTCGTCCTGCAGCGCGAACGACACCGCGAACACCGCGGCCGCCAGCACGAGCAGCCCGGTCGCGGCCCGCTTCATGCGCCGCAGCGCCGCCCGCCGTTCCTCGTCGCTCGGGACGGTGCGCTGCTCGACGCGAGGTTCCGCCCGCCCCTCCTCGGTGGTCGTCATGTAACGACGCTAGCGGCTGGCTCTCCGAGCGGGTCGATAGGCTGGCGTTCATGACCGAAGCCGCCCGCGCAACGCCCGAGGAGACCTACTCCTACCTGGGGCCGGCGGGCACCTTCACCGAGGCGGCGCTCAAGCAGGTCCCCGAGGCGGCCGGCAAGCACTGGCGGTCGGTGAACAACGTCGGCGAGGCGCTGTCGGATGTCACGACCGGGCGCTCGACCGCCGCGATGATCGCCATCGAGAACTCGATCGAGGGCGGCGTCAGCGCCACGCAGGACGCGCTCGCGACCGTGCCCGGGCTTCGCATCGTCGGCGAGTACCTCGTGCCGGTCAACTTCGTGCTCGTCGCCCGACCGGGCACCACGCTCGCCGAGGTGCGGCTCATCAACGCGCATCCCGTCGCCTACGCGCAATCGCGCGGCTGGCTCGAGCGGCACCTGCCCGACCACGGGCACCTTCCGGCGGCGAGCAACGTGCAGGCCGCGGCATCCCTCTTCGACGGCAGCCAGGCCGACGCGGCGGTCGCGCCGCCCGGCATCACCGACCACCTCGACGTCGACGTGCTCGCGCGCGACATCGGCGACAACCCGAACGCGGTCACGAGGTTCGTGCTCGTCAGCCGCTCGCGCGTGCTGCCCGAGCCCACCGGCGCCGACAAGACGACGCCTCATCGTCGAACTGCCCGACGACGAGCCGGGATCGCTGCTCGCGATGCTCGAGCAGTTCTCGACCCGGGGCGTGAACCTGTCGCTGCTCGAGTCGCGTCCGATCGGCGACGCCCTCGGCCGCTACCGCTTCGTCGTCGACCTCGACGGCCACATCGCCGACGAGCGCGTCGCCGACGCGCTGCTCGGCCTGCGCCGCACGAGCCCCAACGTCATCTTCCTCGGTTCGTACCCGCGGGCCGACCAGCGTGCGATCGAGTACCACTCGAAGTTCGACGACGAGATCTTCATCGAGGCGCGCGACTGGCTGCGCGGACTCGTCAGCGGCGAACCCGACGCCGACTGAGGCTGGTCATTCTCGACGCACGAGTCGAGAATGGGGGGCATGACCGACAGCAGGGAGCGCATCGATCCGCGCTACGACCCGCGGTTCCAGCGCGGGTACGTCGGCGGTGAGGCCGATGCCCCGCCCCACGCCGAGTCGCCGACGCCCACGTCGCCCGTGGTCGCGCCCGTGCCGGTCACGCGCGAGCCGCGCGAGCGGGTCGAGTCCAGCCCGAACCGCCGAGCCCGAGCCTGAGGCGAGCGCGAGCGAGCCCGAGCCCGTGTCGCCCGACCGCGCACGAGCCCGATGCAGTACCCGGGGCGTGCCCGTGCCCGTGGCCGCCGCGACGCCGGAGCCCGCCCTCGCGCCCGCGCCGACCCCGACCCCGACTCCGACCCCGAGGTCGATCGGCTCGAGGCGTCCGCCGCGGCGGCGCGGGTGCGCGGCTGGCTGATCGCCGGCTGGGCCGGTCACCGTCGGGGCCGTCGCCCTCGGCGCGTGGATGTCATGGACCGTGAACTCCGATCCCGGCTGTACTTCGGACGCACCGATCCGTCCACCGAGATCCTGCGCACGCTCGGCTGGTCGCTCTCGCCGGCGCTGCTGATGGCCGGTGCGTTCGGCGCGGTCGTCGTGACCGGCCTGGCCGCCCTCCTCCAAGACGCGGCGCGTCGGCGCGGCTCCGAACGGCCGGCCGATGCCGGCGGGTTCCGGCGCGCGCCCGCGTGGTGGGCGCTGCTCGCCATCGCGGCGGGCGGGCTCGTGCTGATCGCCTGGTCGGTCAGCCTCACGACCGAGGGCAATGCGGCGAGCTCGCAGCTCGTCTTCAGTGGCGACGGCACCGTCAGCGACGGCAGCAGGCGACGTTCACCACGATGGCACTCGGCCAGTTCGCGCAGACGACGATCGGCCCGCTCGCCTTCGCCGTCATCGCGGCGTTCGTCGCGATCGTCGTGGTCGAGGTGCAGCGGCTCAGCGCGCGACCCGCACGATGAGCGCGGCGGGCGAAACGGTGAATTTCGCGCGGATGACCTGACCGAACTCGTCGCCGTCGATCTCGAACTCCTCGGGCGCGCCCTCGATGCCGATCTCGACCGCCCGGCCGCGCAGGTACACGATGTGCTGCCGCTTGTTGCCGCCCGTGAGGTCGATGAGCTGGCGGCCGAGCGTCGACTTGCGCAGCACCCGGTTCTCCCAGGTGACGGTGCGCCAGATCAGCAGCCAGCCGAAGAAGTTGCGCGGCTGCAGCACGACCACGTCGAGCTTGCCGTCGTCGAGCTCGGCGTCGGGGATGAGTTCGATGTTGCCGGGCAGGTAGCCGAGGTTCGCCACGAGGATGCTCGCGACCTTCGAGCGATGGTTCCGGCCGCTGTCGAGGCGGTGGGTGGCCCGGTAGGGCTTCGACGCGGGGAACGTGCGCAGGCCCGAGTCGACGTACGCGAGCCACCCCACGCGCTTCTTCAGGTCGGCGTTGGTGTTCGAGATCATCGTCGCGTCGATGCCGATGCCGGCCATCACGAGCGACACGTGCGACTCCTCGGAGCCGTCGGGCCGGGTGATGTCGGCGACGATCACGTCGACCGCGTGGTCGACGCCCGAGAACGCGAGCACGACCGCGTCGTCGCGATCGCCCACGGGGATGCCGAGGTTGCGCGCGAACAGGTTGCCGGTGCCGAGCGGCACGATGCCCATCGGCACGCCCGAGTCGCGCAGCGCCGCCGCGACCGACCGCACGGTGCCGTCGCCGCCCGCGGCGAGCACGAGGTCGACGCCCGCGTCGAGGGCCTCGCGCGCCATGCCCTTGCCGGGATCTTCTTCGGTGGTCTCGATCCACATCGTCGGAGCGAACTGCTGTCGCTTCTCGGCGCGGGCGACGGCCTCGCGCAAGGCGCTCACGCCCTGCTTCGAGGGGTTGAAGATCACCGCCGCGCGCGGGCGCGACCCCGCGGCATCCGATGCCTGTTCTCCCTGATCGCTCGCCACGAGACCAACGGTATGCCATCGGGGGGTTCGAGGCCGAGAGCGGGCGGATGCCCCGGGCTAGACTTGCTCGGGTGATCGACCCCGTGCTGCTCCGCGAGAACCCCGACCTCATCAAGCGTTCGCAAGAGCTCCGCGGCGAGTCCGTGGCGTTCGTCGACGAGGCCGTTGCCGCCGACACCGCGCGCCGCACCGCCATCACGGCTGTACGAGGCGCTGCGCGCCGAGCAGAACGCGTTCGGCAAGCAGGTCGCGCAGGCACCCAAAGAGGCCAAGGCCGCGCTCGTCGCCGAGGCCCAAGACCTCGCGGGCCGGGTGAAGGCGGCCAACCAGGCGGTCGAGCGACGCCGAGGCCGAGTTCACGCTCGCGGTGCAGAAGCTCGGCAACATCGTGCTCGACGGGGTGCCCGCCGGCGGCGAAGACGACTACATCGTGCTGCGCGAGGTGGGCGAGCTGCCCGCGTTCGACTTCGAGCCCCGCGACCACCTCGAGATCGGCGAGCTGCTCGACGCCATCGACATGCAGCGCGGCGCCAAGGTCTCGGGGGCCCGCTTCTCGTACCTCAAGGGCGTCGGCGCACGGCTCGAGCTCGCCATCATGAACATGGGCCTCGACCGCGCGATCGCGGCCGGCTTCACGCCGCTCATCACGCCCACGCTCGTGCGCCCCGAGATCATGCAGGGCACCGGCTTCCTCGGCACCCACTCCGAAGACATCTACTACCTGCCCGAAGACGAGCTCTACCTCACGGGCACGAGCGAGGTCGCGCTGGCCGGCTACCACGCCGACGAGATCCTCGACGTGTCGGGCGGGCCCATCCGCTATGCGGGCTGGTCGACCTGCTACCGGCGCGAGGCCGGCAGCCACGGCAAAGACACGCGCGGCATCATCCGCGTGCACCAGTTCAACAAGCTCGAGATGTTCAGCTACATCGACCCGGCCGACGCCGAGGCCGAGCACGAGCGCCTGCTCGCGTGGCAGGAGGGCATGCTGCAAGACCTCGGCCTCGCCTACCGGGTCATCGACACCGCGGCCGGCGACCTCGGCTCGAGCGCGGCCCGCAAGTACGACGTCGAGGCGTGGGTGCCCACGCAGGGCGCCTACCGCGAGCTCACGTCGACCTCGAACTGCACGACGTTCCAGGCGCGCCGCCTCGACATCCGCCACCGCACCGAGAGCGGAAAGACGACGCCGGTCGCGACCCTGAACGGCACCCTCGCGACCACGCGCTGGATCGTCGCCATCCTCGAGACGCACCAGCAGGCCGACGGGTCGGTCGTCGTGCCCGAGGCGCTGCGCGGCTACCTCGGCGGCCTCGAGCGGTTCGAGCCGGTGGCAGCACGGTGAGCGTGGCCGACAGCCGGTCGAGCAGCGAGCGCGAACGAGCGTATCGAGACCGACCGGACAGGTCTCGATACGCCGCCGGCGCGCCTACTCGACCACCGGAACCGTGGTTCGTCGCGCTCGACATCGACGGCACGATCATGCACCCAGACGAGACCATCGACGGCTCGGTCACCGACTCGGTCGCCGCGGCCGTCGAGCGAGGGCATCTCGTGACCCTGGCGACCGGCAGGTCGTGGGCGACGACCGCCCCGGTGCTCGAGCACCTCGGGCTCGAGCCCGAGTACGTCGTCTGCGCGAACGGCGCCATCACGATGCGTCGCGACACCACCGCCCCCGGCGGGTACGTGCGCGAGCACGTCGAGACGTTCGACCCGACCGCGGTGCTCGAGCGCATCCGCAGCTTCCTGCCCGCCGGAAAGTTCATGGTCGAACTGCCCGACGGATTCCGGCTCTACACCACCGGCATGGTCGAGTGGAACCTCGACAACGCCCGAGAGGTCGAGTTCGCCGACCTCCTCGACCATCGCGCGACCCGCGTCGTCGTGACGAGCCTCGAGCACGGGCTCGACGAGTTCTTCGAGATCGTCGACCAGATGGGCCTGCACCACGTGAGCTACGCCATCGGCTGGACGGCGTGGCTCGACATCGCCCCCGACGGCGTCAACAAGGCCACCGCGCTCGAGCGCGTGCGCGGCTGGCTCGACCTGCCGGCCGACCGGGTGATCGCCGTGGGCGACGGCCGCAACGATCTCGAGATGTTCTCGTGGGCGGGCGCCGCAGGGCGTTCGGTCGCCATGGGCCAGGCTCCCGACGAGGTGCGCGCGGCCGCCGACGAGGTCACGGGGTCGATCGACGAGGCCGGACTCGCCGCGGTGCTCGACTCGCTTCCCTGAATCCCGCGTCAAACCGCATTTCCGGCACGACTCGCCGGTAGAATCGGCGTGTCGGAGGGGACGCCGTGATGGGTGACGTGCGCGCTGCCGGGGCGGGGGCCGAGACTGCCCGGCCGCCGCGCCATGGTCGCGGGCGCCGTCGGTCGGGCGCTGCGACCTACCTCAAGATCGCGGCATCCGTCATCGCGGTGCTCGCGGTGAGCGCCGCGGCGGTCGTCGCCTACGCGACGATCGACCTCGTGCGCACCGTGAAGCCGGGCGTGACGCTCGCGAACGAGGAGATCCTCGAGGGCGTGCCCGACATCGGCGCGATCGACGGGGGACTCACCTTCCTGCTCGTCGGAAGCGACAAGCGTCCGGCCGACGGCTCGTTCGGCGATCCCGAGATCGACTCGGCGGTGCTGAACGACGTCACGATGCTCGTGCACCTCGCGCAGGACCACTCGCACGTCGAGGTCGTGAGCTTTCCCCGCGACATGCTCGTCTCGGTGCCCGAGTGCCCCGACCCGGCCGACTCGACCAACACGCTGCCGGCGCTGTACGAGGCGCCGCTGAACACCGTGCTGAAGTTCGGCGGGCTCGCCTGCGTGGCGCTGACGATCGAACAGCTCACGGGTGTGCAGATCCCGGTCGGCGGGGTCGTCGAGTTCCAGGGCGTCGCCGCGCTCGCCGAGGCGGTCGGCGGCGTCGAGGTGTGCCTGGCCGAACCGGTCGACGACGACTATTCGGGCCTGCACCTCGCGGCGGGCAAGCACGTCATCACGGGGTACACGGCGCTCGCGTTCCTGCGCACGCGGCACGGGGTCGGCGACGGCAGCGACCTCGGCCGCATCGCGAGCCAGCAGACGTTCCTCGCGTCCCTCGCCCGCACGATGCAGTTCGAGCGGCACGCTCGGAGATCCGGTGAAGCTGTACTCGATCGCCAAGGTCGATCCTCTCGAACATGCAGCTCTCGAACGCGCTGCAGAACCCGGTGACGCTCGTGTCGGTCGCGCGGGCGATGCAGGCGGTCGACCTCAGCCGCATCACGTTCGTGCAGTACCCGACCGAGTACACCTACGACTTCCGGTACGTCGTCCCCTCGGCGTCCGCCGAGGCGGTGAACGTCGCGTTGCAGCAGGACCTGCCGCTGGACGTCAACCCCGATGCGACGACGCAGGCCTCGTTCGGCACGGTCCCCGACACCCGGCGCCGCCGACGCCCGCGCCGACCCCGCCGCCGGCCGGGCCGGCCGCGAGGGAGCACGCTGCCGAGGCATCCGCCACCGCGACACCCACGCCGACGCCGACCGTGCCGCCGGCGACCGTGCTGCCCGGCGACGTCACCGGGCTCACCGCCGACGAGGTGCGCTGCGCCACCGCGAACCTCGGCTGATCGGCGCTTCAGGGCTCTCTCAGGCGCGGCTGGAAAGCTGTTGGAAACGCGCGTCGGCTAGAATCGGTGCCTGCCTGCACGATGATCGCCCTCGGGTGAGTGTCGAGCGGGCATGGAGGGCTGTCCGAGCGGCCGATGGAGCTGGTCTTGAAAACCAGTGGGCAGCAATGCCTCGTGGGTTCGAATCCCACGCCCTCCGCGCGACCAGACGACACGAGACCAGGCGACACGAGAGGAACACGTGGGAGAACCGGTGCGAACCACCTCGCGTCGCGCGGCGAAGTCACCTTCGATCGCGCGACACGGACGTCTCGGGCGACACTCCCTGTGGAAGACCGCGGCCAAGGTCGTCGCCTCGGTGGCCGCCGTGGCGCTCGTCTCGGGTTCGGCCGTCGCCGCCTACGCCGCCTGGGATCTCGCGCACACGCTGAAGCCCGAGGTGACCCTCGGCAACGAGGAAGTGCTCGAAGGCGTACCCGACGTCGGCGCCATCGAGGGCGGCGTGAACCTGCTCGTCATCGGCAGTGACAGCCGCGAAGGCCAGGGCGACGGGTTCGGCGACCCCGACGAAGAGACCGCGGTGCTCAACGACGTCACGATGCTCATGCACATCGCCGAAGACCATTCGCACGCCTCGGTCATCAGCTTCCCGCGCGACATGCTCGTCGACGTCCCGGCCTGCACCGACCCCGCCGACCCCACCGGCGATCCGCTCTGGGAGCAGTACGGCGTGAAGATCAACTCGGTGCTCGAGTACGGCGGCATGCCGTGCGTCGTCAAGACCGTCGAGCAGCTCACCGGCCTCACGATCCCGTTCGCCGGCACGGTGCAGTTCCTGGGCGTCGCGGGCCTCTCCGAGGCCGTCGGCGGCGTCGAGGTGTGCGTCGCCGAGCCCATCGAAGACGAGCACACCGACCTCTACCTCTCCGCCGGCACCCATTCGCTCCGGGGCATGGATGCGCTGCAGTTCCTGCGCACCCGCTACGGCGTCGGCGACGGCAGCGACCTCGGTCGCATCTCGAACCAGCAGGTGTTCCTCTCGTCGCTCGCGCGCACCATGCAATCGAGCGGCACGCTCGGCGACCCGGTGAAGCTGTACTCGATCGCCAAGGCGGCGCTCAGCAACATGGAGCTCTCGTCGTCGCTCGTCGACCCCACCCGCATGATCTCGATCGCGAAGGCGCTGAAAGACACCGACCTCGCGAAGATCGCGTTCATCCAGTACCCGACCGGGCTACACCGACGACCGCAGTGCCGTGGTGCCGAGTGAATCGGCGCTGATCGTCAACGCCGCGCTGCAGAACGACGTGCCCGTGATCTTCGACCCCGCATGCCGACGAGACCGACTTCGCGTCGGCGGGCGACCCCAACGCGCCCGCCGAAGAGGTGCCGGCCGAAGAGCCCGCCACCGATGACCCGGCCGCGCCGGCCCCGACGGTCGAAGCGCTGCCGAGCGACGTCACCGGCCAGACTGCGGCCGAGACGCGATGCTCGGCCGGTCGCACCCTCGACGACCAGTAGCGGCGAGACGGCTCGAATCGTCAGTTCGGGCACCCGCGGGTTATGATGATTTTCGCGTGTTCGCGCAAGCGTTCACGAGGAGACGTCGCATAGTCCGGCCGAGTGCACCACCCTGCTAAGGTGGAGTCCCCGTAAGGGGACCAGGGGTTCAAATCCCCTCGTCTCCGCTCTCATTTCTCGCGGTCTGTCGCGCCCTCGCGGCCTAGGAACCGTCGGGAGCGCCCGACTCCGCATCCGCAGCCTTCGACGCGCGACCCCGTTGCACGGCCGCCGTCAGGAGCTTGACGCCGGCCCCGAGCACGATCAGGTTCAGGATCATCTGGATCATGGCGACGACGCGTGCCAGCTCGGACGCCGGGCTGATGTCACCGAAACCGACCGTGGAGAAGACCGTGGTCGTGAAGTACAGGGTGTCGATGCGGGTGAGCCCCTCGGCGGTGAAGCTCGCGGGGTCGGCGCGCGCCATCAGGAAGTACGCCGCCGCGAACAGGATGAGGTACAGCGGCGCGACGATCGAGAGCGCCTCGATTCCGCGCAATCCCGGCTGATCGGATCGAAGGATCGCGCGGATCTGCCAGACCGAGACGGCGAGCAGGATGAGCGGTGCGACGACCAGGACGACCCAGACCGGCACGGCGTCGATGCGATCGAGTGGGCCGAGGAAGTACAGGAGGATCAGGATCAAGGACAGGATCAGGGCCCGCGTCAGTCCTCTCAGGATGAACCGCCGTCGCTCGGTCCGCGACATCTCCTGGTTGAGCGTGTCGGTCATTTCGTCTCCTACCCTCTGGGCTGCGCCGTCGACCTCTGTCCACATCATCCCGCTCCCGACGCCAGCGGCACTAGGAGGTTCCGCGGTTCCGGCCCCGCGGCCGGTCTCGTGGGTGCAACGAACGCGCACGGTTTCATTCGATTTCAATGATGCGACCGACAATCCTCGCGTGTCGAATGACGCGTGGAGTTGCACTGCGCTCCCACTCAGATCCAGAGAGAAGGACCATCATGTCTGACGCAATGAATGACGACGCCCCGGTGCTCGACCTGCTCGCCCGGATGACCGCGGACTCCCTTGAGGCATCCAGCCTCGACCTCCAGACGCTGGTCCTGGTGCGGATCGCCGCGCTGGTGGCCGTCGATGCGGCGCCGGTCTCGTATGCGCTCAACCTCGAGGTCGCAGGCGAAGTCGGCCTCGATGCCGAGAGTCTCCGCGGCGTGCTCACGGCGATCGCCCCGATCGTCGGGACGGCCCGGGTTGCTGCGGCCACCGGCAACATCGTGAAGGCGCTCGCGGCGGAGATCGCGCTCGACGATCTCGAAGTCGCGGAACTCGAGGACGACGGCGAGGAGTAGCTGTGCACGCCAGGCCGAGCAACGAGGAGTGACACCCGAGAACCGAACAGCGATCGACCGCGACTACGCTCGCTTCGCCGAGGCCGTGGCATCACGTCGGCTCGAAGCGGCTGACACCGCGTAGGGCTTCAGCGATGGCCCTGTCGGCGTGATCGCGGTCCGGTGTCGCCGACGGGCGGGGCGACCTCGCGGTGCCCATCCCGAAACGACGGCCGACCGGACCGGCGGTGACGCCGTGGACGATGACGCTCAGCAGCACGGTGAACGCGACGACGGAGACGGCCTGGCCGGCCGCATCCGACGCACCGAGCTCCTCGATCGCGAGGAGTGCGAACACGACCGAGGCGAGACCCCGCGGACCGAACCATCCGATGAACAGGACGGTCGCCCGGTCCCGTCCGGTGCCGAGCATCGCGAGCGCGACGGGAAGGATGCGGATCACGGTCAGGCTCAGCACCGCGTACACGAGCGTCCATACCGAGAAGTACTCGAATGCGACGGGAACGAGCGCTGCGCCGAACAGGAACCACACCGCGAGCGAGAGCACCTCGCCGACCAGTTCCGGGAACTCGCCGGCCTCGTCCAGATGGGCGTCATCCCGCGGCCATGCGGCTCCGAAGGCGATCCCGGCGACGAACGCCGCGATGAAGCCGTTGCCGCTCAGTGCGCCGGCGGCCGCGAAGCTGCCGATTGCGGCGGCCAGGGTGGCCAGTCGCCGGCCTCCGGGCAGGATCCAGCTCCGTCGCGACCCGAGCGCGATCAGCTTGGCGCTGGCGAATCCGATGGCGACGCCGACGCCGACGCCGATGGCCAGTTCGAGCAGCGGGTGGAGGGCGTCGGAGCTCGTCTCGTGCACGCCGAGCTCGTCGGCGGCGACGGCGAGCGTGAAGACCACGATCGGGGTGACGATGCCGTCGTTGAGCCCGCTCTCGACATTGAGGGTGCGACGCACTCGCGTCGGAATCCGCTCGTCGTTGATCACCTGTGCGCTGAGCGCCGCGTCGGTGGGGGCGAGGGCGGCACCGACGAAGCCCGCGAGCGCCCAGGTGAAGTCCTGGAAGAGCCACGCCGCTGCGAGCGAGCCGAGCAGCACCGTGAGTGGAAGGCCGATCCCGAGCAGTCGCGCCGGAAGGCCGGCGTCGTGACGGAGGCTGGTCAGGTTCACTCTCGCCGCGTCCGCGAAGAGCAGCAGCGCGAGCGTCACCTCGGCGAGCAGGTGGACCGTCGGGGCTTCGACATCGACGGTCAGCGGACCCCAGTCGCGGTTCGCGAGCACGAAGCCGAACACCGAGAACACGAGGGGGCCGGTGATGTTCCATCGAGCGAGGCGATCCGAGACGACGGCCCACCCGAGGACCAGCATCATGAGCACGGCGAAGGTGAATTCCGTCACTACGCTGACACTCCCGTCGCTGGGCGAAGCTCGCCGGATGCCGATGGAGCGCCGCACCCCGCAGAGCGGGCCGCGTCGCGTCGTCGGCGCGACAGCGGCTCCCTATATCTTGCTCTCGACGGTCGTGCGCCGATAGGGGAGTCGTCGGAGCACGCCGGCCTGGCGCAGGTTCGGGCGACCGTCCCAGCGCGGCGCGCGAGCATCGGATGTCAAGCACATTGCGACAGGTGACGTCAGCGCACCGTCGATGACCCGGCGCGACGCTCTGTGACCCCGCGTAAACCGGCGTGACATGGGGCGTGGCGGGTGCGTTCGCACCACGGGTAGCGTCGCCGCTCAACACCCACCGCAGCCTTGCCCCGAAGGAGCATGCCCATGACCGCACGACCGACCGCACGACCACGAGCACTCGCCCTGCTCGCAGCCGCAGCCGCCGCGACCCTCGGTCTCGCGGGTTGCGCCGCCGGCGCCGAGACCACCGCGAGCGGCGAACGCGTCGACGGCGGAACGATCACCTACGCGCACCAGCAGGAACCGGCCTGCGTGTTCGGCGGCTGGATCGAGCAGGCCTACCTCAGCTACAACGTGCTCGACAGCCTGGTCTCGCTCGACGAGGACCACGAGGTCGTGCCCTGGCTCGCCGAGGCGTGGAGCGTGAGCGACGACGGCCTGCAGTGGACGTTCGAGCTGAAGCCCGACGTGAAGTTCACCGACGGCTCCGACCTGACCGCCGAGGTCGTCGCGTACAACTTCGACCACTGGGTGAACAACGGCGGCAACAGCACCGCGCTCGCCTGGCTCGGCGGCTACTACGAGTCGTCGACCGCGGTCGACGAGCTCACCCTGCAGGTCAACCTCTCGAAGCCCTACCCGCGCCTGGCCGACAACCTCACGCAGGGCTACTTCGGCATCCAGTCGCAGCAGGCCCTCGAGACCCGCACCGACGAGGAGAACTGCGAGGCGCCGATCGGCTCCGGCGCGTTCATCGTCGACCACTGGGACCGCGGGCAGCAGATCGTGCTGAAGGCCAACCCCGACTACACGTCGCCGCCCGCCAACGCCGAGCACACCGGCCCGGCCTACGTCGACGAGGTGATCTGGAAGTTCGTCGCCGACCCGACGACCCGCGTCGCCGCGCTGAAGAGCGGTGAGGTCGACGCCGTCTACGACGTCCCGGCCGTGCAGTGGGAGAGCACCGGCGACGCCGGCTTCGAGCTGCACAAGTACATCACCCCGGGTCGTCCGCAGCAGCTGACCTTCAACACCTCCGAGGGTCCGTTCACCGACGAGCGCGTGCGCCAGGCGTTCGCCTACTCGATCGACCGCGAGGCCATCGTCGAGACCATCGGCCACGGCGTGATCCCCTACGAGGGCAACGGCGGCGTGAGCCAGACGACCCCCGGCTGGAGCGAGAAGGCCGCGAACTGGTACTCGCTCGACCTCGACAAGGCCGCCGACCTGCTCGACGAGGCCGGCTGGACCGACACCGACGACGACGGCTACCGGGTGAAGGACGGCGAGACCCTCGACATCGTGCTGCCCTACGGCGCCGGCTCGATCATCAACGCCGACGGCGCGTCGATCCTGCAGGGAGTGCAGGAGCAGGCGAAGCAGGCCGGATTCAAGGTCGAGCTGATCCCCGTGCCGCAGGCCGAGCTCTTCGCGGGCGGCTACAGCCAGCCCGACGAGCGCGACATCTACCCGGGGTACTGGACGGCCGTCACGAGCGGCATCCTCTACATCAACTGGCGTCAGGGAACCGAGGAGGCGCCGAACTACTGGAACTCCTCGTTCACGAACTACCCCGAGCTCGAGGCGATCATCCTCGAGGCCAACTCCACCGCCGACGTCGACGCGCAGAACGCGCTGTACGCGCAGGCGCAGGAGTACATCGCCGAGCACGCACTCGCCATCGGCGTGTACGACCGGCTCTCGACGCTCGCCGTGTCGCCGAAGCTCCAGGGCGTCTGGCAGGAGCACGCACAGGGAGGACCGACGTTCTATGACGCTCACTTCGTCGAATAGAGCGGATGTCGCGGCGGCGCCGGCCATTCCGGCGCCGCCCCGACGGGGCATCCGTACCGCCCGACTGGTCGGCTTCAAGGTGCTGGGCGCCGCCCTCGTGCTGCTGGGCGCCGCCACCGCCGCGTTCTTCGCCCAGGCGTCGATCCCCGGCGATCGGGCCACGGTGATCCTCAACGTGCGCGCCGGCCAGGCGATCGAGCGCACGCCCGAGGAGCTCGCCCCGATCGTCGCCGAGTACGGCCTCGACAACCCGCTGTTCGTGCAGTACGTGGACTACGTGTCGGGGCTCGCGCGCGGCGACCTCGGCACCTCGTACCAGCAGTTCCGACCGGTCATCGACATCGTCGCCGACCAGCTGGGCGCCACGATCGTGCTCACGCTCGCCGCACTCGTGCTCGCGTGGGTGATCATGGTCGCCTGGGTCACCGCTGACCGCCGGCCGCGGCCCGCGGGTGCGAGCCTTCGGCGCCTTCACCGACACCCTCGCCGCGGGCTTGCCGCACTACTGGCTCGGCATCATCCTGCTGCTCGTGTTCGCGCTCGGGCTCGGCTGGTTCCCGGTCATCGGCGGCACCGGAGCGATCGGCCTCGTGCTCCCGGCGCTCACCCTGGCGATCCCGCTCGCGGGGTTCATGGGGCAGGCGACGCGCACCGAGTTCGAGCGCGCGCTCGACCAGCCGTTCGTGCTCAGCGCCCGCACGCGCGGCATGGGCGACACCGGCATCCGGCTGCGGCCACGTGCTGCGGCACGCGGTGCTGCCCGCCGTGACCCTCTCGGGCTGGGCGATCGGTGCGACCATCTCGGGCGCCGTCGTGGTCGAGGCCGTCTTCGCCCGCCCCGGAATCGGCAGCGTGCTCGTCAGCGCCGTGAACTCGCAGGACATGCCGGTCGTGCTCGGGCTGGTCATGCTCATCGCCGCCTTCTACGTCGTCGCGAACCTGCTCGTCGACATCGCCTACGTGCTCATCGACCCGCGCCTGAGGAGGACGGCATGACCGCGCTCGCCGCACCCGAACGCACCCGAGTGCGACTCGCGAACCCTGCCGTGGGATCTCATCGTCGCGGCGACCGTCTCGCGTGCTGTTCGTGATCGCCGCGATCTGGCCGCAGGTGCTCGCGACGTACGACCCGTTCGCGATGGACCTGGGCGCGGCGCTGCAGCCGCCGTCGCTCGCGCACTGGTTCGGCACCGACGAAGCCGGCCGCGACCTGTACTCGCCGCGTCGTCTACGGCACGCGGGAATCGCTCGGCATCGGCGTCGGCGCGGCGGCGGTCAGCCTCAGTCTCGCGGTCGTGCTCGGCACGCTCGCCGGGCTCGGCGGGCGCGCGACATCCGCCGCCGTCGGCTGGCTGCTCGAGGTCGCGTTCGCCTTCCCGGCGCTGCTGCTCTCGCTGCTGCTCATCGCCGTGCTCGGTCCGAGCGCGCTGACGCAGATCCTCGCGGTCGGCATCGGCACCGCGCCCGGCTACGCACGCATCGTGCGCGGGCAGATCCTGTCGGCGAAGGACTCGGGGTACGTCGAGGCGGCGGTCTCGCTCGGACATCCGCGTGCGCGGATCCTCGGCCGGCACATCCTGCCGAACGCCCTGCGGCCGCTCGTCGCGATCTTCGCCCTCTCGATCGGGCAGTCGATCGTGTGGGCGTCGAGCCTGTCGTTCCTCGGCCTCGGCGTCGCACCGCCGTCGCCCGAGTGGGGTGCGCTGCTCGACGCCGGCCGCGCCTACATCACCGAGGCCGGCTGGCTCACGGTGATCCCGGGCCTCGTCATCGTGGTGCTCGCGCTCGCGGCGACCACGCTCGGCCGGCACCTCCAGCTGTTCCTCGAGAAGGGGGAGAAGTCATGACCGTCATCGAACAACGACCCGGCACCGGCGATCGCGGAGGTCGCCCCGGTGCCGATCGAACGCCCGCGGGTGTCGGTTCGGAACCTCTCCGTGGCCTTCGAGACCAGCTCGGGCGTGCGCCAGATCGTCGAGGGCGTCTCGTTCGACCTCGAACCGGGGCGGTGCGTGGCGATCGTCGGCGAGTCCGGCTCGGGCAAGTCGGTCACGGCCCGCACGATCGTCGGCCTCACCGGCCGCGGCGCGCGGGTCGAGGCCGACGCGCTCGAACTGCACGGGCGCGACGTGCGGTCGCTCGACTCGCGTCAGTGGCGCAGCGTGCGGGGCCGCGAGGTCGGGTTCATCCTGCAGGACGCGCTCGTCTCGCTCGATCCGCTGCGCCCGGTCGGCGCCGAGATCGCCGAGACCCTGAAACTGCACGGATGGCGCAGCCGAAGCGCCCGTCGCGCGAAGGTGATCGACCTGCTCGACGCGGTCGGCGTGCCCTCGCCCGAGCTCCGCGCGAGGCAGCGGTCGGGCGAGCTCTCGGGCGGACTCCGCCAGCGCGCGCTCATCGCATCGGCGCTCGCCCTCGACCCCGACGTGATCATCGCCGACGAGCCCACGACCGCGCTCGACGTGACCGTGCAGGCGCAGGTGCTCGACCTGCTCGAGCAGTCGCGCCGACGCGGCGCGTCGATCATCCTGATCAGCCACGACCTGTCGGTCGTCGCGCAGCTCGCCGACCACATCCTCGTGATGCAGGACGGCCGCGTCGTCGAGCAGGGACCCGCCTCGGTGCTGCTGCGCGAACCCCGCGAGGAGTACACCAAGGCGCTCATCGCCGCGGTGCCGAGCGAGGAGACCCGGGGCGCGGCGCTCGAGCCCGGCGGGCGCCGAGCTGCTCGCCGAGGCGACGGCCGGCCTGCGCGGTCGCCGACGCGAGCTCGCGCGACTGCACCGGCCGACGTCGTGCTCGAGGCCCACGGCCTCGTCAAGCACTTCCGCGCGCCCGACGGCTCGTCGACGACCGCCGTCGACGACGTCTCGTTCGCGCTCCGGCGCGGCGAGACCCTGGGCATCGTGGGGGAGTCGGGCTCGGGCAAGAGCACGACCGGCCGCATCGCCCTCGCGCTCGAGACGCCCCGACGCCGGCGAGGTGACCCTGCTCGGGCAGCCGTGGACGGCGTCTCGCCGAGTCGCGCCGCCGCGCATCGCGGCAGCACATCGGCGTGGTCTCGCAGGACCCGCTGTCGAGCTTCGACCCGCGGTGGAACGTCGAGCGCATCCTGCGCGACGCGCTGCCCGCCGGGCAGTTCCCGACCGCGGCCGCACGACGCGCGCGCATCGCCGAACTGCTCGACCAGGTCGGCCTGCCCGAGGCGGTGCTCGCGCGCTTCCCGCTGCGGCTCTCGGGCGGCCAGCGCCAGCGCATCGCGATCGCGCGCGCGCTCGCCGCGTCGCCCGACGTGCTCGTGCTCGACGAAGCCGTGTCGGCGCTCGACGTCACGATCCAGGCGCAGATCCTCGACCTGCTCGTCGCGCTGCAACGACGACTCGGGCTCAGCTACCTCTTCATCTCGCACGACCTGGGCGTCATCAGCCACCTCAGCCACCGCGTGCTCGTCATGAAAGACGGTCGCGTGGTCGAAGAGGGCGTGCCCGACGACATCTTCAACCGCCCGCAGCATCCGTACACGCAGCAGCTCATCGCATCCATCCCCGCCTTCGAACCGAGGAGCACGACATGACCACCCCACTGCACTTCAACGCCTTCGTGATGAACACGAACTCGCACATCCACCACGGCCAGTGGCGTCGGCCCGACGCCGGGCAGGTCGAGTTCAACGACGTGCGCGTCTGGATCGACCTCGCGAAGCGGCTCGAGGCCGCCAAGTTCGACGCGATCTTCTTCGCCGACGTCACGGGCGTCTACGGCGACGCCGACGCCGACTTCGACGTCTACATCCGCGAGGGCCTGCAGATCCCCAGCAACGACCCGATCCCGCTCGTCGCCGCACTCTCGGTGCACACCGAGCGCATCGGCCTCGCGCTGACGTCGAACGTCGCGCAGAGTCATCCGTATCACTTCGCCCGCCAGGTCTCGACGCTCGACCACATCTCGAACGGCCGCATCGCCTGGAACATCGTCACCGGCCTGCAGGACAACGGCGCGCGCAACTTCGGCTACCCGCGCCTGACCGACCACACCGAGCGCTACGCGTGGGCCGAGGAGTACGTCGACGTCACCTACAAGCTGTGGGAGGGCTCGTGGGACGAGGGCGCGCTGCTCAAGGACCGCGAGCGCGGCGTCTACTCCGACGCGTCGAAGATCCACAAGATCAACCACGAGTCCGAGCGCTACTCGGTGCAGGGCCCGCACCTGCCGTCGCCGTCGCCGCAGCGCACGCCCGTGCTCTACCAGGCCGGCTCCTCGGTGTCGGGGCGCGAGTTCGCCGCGCGCAACGCCGAGGCGACGTTCATCATCTCGCCGACGCCGGCGCTCGCCAAGCAGCTCATCGACGACACGCGGCGCCTCGCCGTCGAGGCCGGGCGCCTGCCCGAGGACATCAAGTTCTTCCAGGGCCTGTCGTTCGTGATCGGCGACACCGAGGAGGAGGCGCAGGCGA
This sequence comes from uncultured Actinomycetota bacterium, assembly GCA_963836825.1. Taxonomy (GTDB): domain Bacteria; phylum Actinomycetota; class Actinomycetes; order Actinomycetales; family Microbacteriaceae; genus Agromyces. The sequence goes on along the minus strand of CAWILI010000030.1, from coordinate 21,518 downwards.
AGGCCGCCGAGTACGAGCAGTACGTCGTCGGTCGACGGGTACCTCGCGCACTCGGCCCTCGTCGACAAGACCGGCCGCGTCTACCCGCCCGACACGCCCCTCAAGGACGTCGACACGAACACCGCCAAGGGCTTCACCGAGTGGGCGGCGAAGGCCATCACCGACCGCGAGCCGGTCATCCGCGACGTCGCCGTGCTGATCTCGCGGTCGACCCGCATCGTCGGCACGCCCGAGCAGATCGCCGACGCGCTCGAGGAATGGCAGGCGGCCGGCGTCGACGGCATCAACGTCATCAACTGGGTGATCCCCGGCTCGTTCGTCGAGTTCGCCGAGAAGGTGCTGCCGGTGCTGCGCGACCGCGGCCTCGCGCAGCGCGACTACGGCACGGGTGCGACCCTGCGCGAACGCCTCTTCGGATCGCCGCGACTCAACGACCGTCACCCGGCTGCGAAGTACCGCGGCGCGTTCGCCGATCCGGCAGCGGATGTCGCGACCCCGGTGTCGTCGAATGCATCGGATGTCGCGGCCGAGGCCGTCGGCGCACGCGAGGCGGCCCGATGAGCTCGGCGACGGTCACGGGCACTCGGCTGCAGGCAGCCCGCGAACGGCTCGCACCCGTGTTCGCGCGAATCGCGGCGAACGCGCTCGACCACGAGCGGGCCGACTCGCGCCCCTACGCCGAGACCCGCGAGCTCGCCGAGGCGGGCTTCGGCGCACTGCGCCTGCCCGTCGAGGAGGGCGGCGGCGGCCTCAGCGTAGCGGAGTACTTCGACGTGCTCCTCGACCTCGCGGCGGCGGACTCCAACCAGCCCCAGCTCTGGCGCAACCACATCGCCTTCGTCGAGGACCGCCTCGCCGGCGACACCGACCGCGATCGGCTCTGGCGGCAGCGCATCGCCGACGGCGCGGTGATCGGCGGCGCCTGGTCGGAGACCGGCACGGCATCGATCCTCGGCGAGACGCGCCTCGACCGCGTCGACGGCCGGTTGCTGCTCAACGGCACCAAGTACTACAGCACCGGCTCGATCTACGCCGACTGGCTGGGCGTGCTCGCGCTGACCGAGGACGGCGAGCTCGCCATCGCACTGGTCGACGCCCGTTCCGAGGGGATCGAGCTCCTCGACGACTGGAACGGATTCGGCCAGCGCGCGACCGGCAGCGGCACCACCCGGCTGCGCGACGTCGTGGTCGACGACGACGCGGTGCTGCCGTTCACCGAGCGGTTCGTCTCGCAGGAGGCCGTGTACCAGCTCGTGCTGCTCGCCGCCCTCGCGGGCATCGCGCGAGCCGTGCGGGCGGACGCCGTCGAGGCCGTGATCGCCCGCACTCGCTCGTATCCCCACGCGCTGGCCGAACGGCCACGCGACGATGCGCAGATCCAGCAGGTCGTGGGGCGGTTGGCCGCGCATGCCGCGGTGGCCGAGGCATCCGTCGCCCGCGGCGCCGGCGCGATCGACGCGGTGCGGCTCGCGATCGAGGCCGGCGCCGACGTGCAGGCCGCCGCGCAGCGCGCTGCGGTCGCGGTCTACGAGGCGCAGATCGCGGTGACGGATGCCGCGTTGCAGGCTTCCACGCTGCTGTTCGACGCACTCGGCTCGTCGGGCGTGCAGCGCACGGCCGCCCTCGATCGGCACTGGCGCAACGCCCGCACCCTCACCTCGCACAACCCGCGCATCTACAAGGAGCGCGTGATCGGCGACTTCTACCTCAACGGCGGCGACCCGCTGAGCATCTACACCCCGGCGTCCGCGGATCGAAGCTCGGCACGAGGCATCCGCATGACCGAACCGAAGCCGCTCATCCTCAACCTGTTCGAGATGGCCTGCATCAGCCACATCTCGCACGGGCTCTGGTCGCTGCCCGGCAACAACCGCCACCGGTTCGACGACCTCGACTACTGGACCGAGCTCGCCGAGATCCTCGAGGACGGCGGGTTCGACGCGGTGTTCCTCGCCGACGTGATCGGGGCCTACGACGTCTTCCGCGACGGGCCCGAGACCGCGCTGCGCGAGGGCCTGCAGAGCCCGAACCTCGACCCGCTGCTGCTCGTGCCGGCCATGGCCGCCGTGACGAAGCGGCTCGGCTTCGGGGTGACCTTCTCGACCACGTACGAGCCGCCGTTCGCGTTCGCGCGCCGGGCGTCGACGCTCGACCACCTCACGAAGGGCCGGTTCGGCTGGAACATCGTGACCAGCTACCTGCCGAACGCCGCGCGCAACTTCGGCCTCGACGGCGAGATCCCGCACGACCGCCGCTACGAGCTCGCCGACGAGTACCTCGACGTGCTCTACAAGCTGTGGGAGGGCTCGTGGGACGACGACGCGGTGGTCTACGACCGCGAGCGGCGCATCGCGACCGACCCCGCGAAGGTGCGCTACATCGACCACGTCGGCGAGACGCACCGGGTCGCCGGGCCGCACATCGTGCACCCGTCGCGGCAGCGCACGCCCGTGCTCTTCCAGGCGACCGGGTCGCCGGCCGGCACCGAGTTCGCCGGGCGGCACGCCGAGCTCGTCTTCACCGGCGGGCGCACGACCGAGGAGTTCCGCCGCAACAAGCGATCGATGCAGGATGCCGCGGTGCGCAACGGCCGCGCGGCCGACGACGTCAAGTTCATCGCCAGCGCGGTCGTCGTCGTGGGTCGCACCGAGGAGGAGGCGGCCGACAAGTGGCGCCTCTACGAGCAGCACGCGAGCATCGACGGCTACCTCGCGCACGCGAGCCTGCCGGTCGACCTCACGGTCGATGCCGCGCGACCTGACGGTGCGCGAGGCGCTCGCGCGCGCCGGCAAGCCGCTCGAGCGGGCCTCGATGCTGCCGCTCGACGTGACCGTCGGCACGCTGCTCGACAGCCTGCGCGGCGGGCGCCGTGAGCGGTTCCACGTGGTCGGCACGCCCAAGGTGGTCGCCGACGAGATCGAGCGCTGGCTCGATGAAGACGGCATCGACGGCATCAACCTGCGGCAGTTCCACTCGTTCGGCACGGCACAGGACTTCGCCGAGCTCGTCGTGCCCGAGCTGCGCCGACGCGGGCGGCTGCGGGATGACCCGGCGACGTCGCTGCGCGACCGGCTGTTCGGTCGGGGCGACCGCCTGCCGTCGACACGCACATCGGCGCCAGGTATCGCGGCGGCGCGAACCTCGACGTACCGGTCCCGCCGCTGGAGGTCGCGCCGCGGGATGCGGAGGCGGCGGCGTAGCGGAGGAGGCGACCGCGCGCGTGCTCGATCCTTCCGTGCCCGGTCCCGGGCACTCGTGAGCGCCGGGGGTTGTGGCTAGGCTGTGGATCATCGACATCCGGGGGGATGGCATCAGACATGCGACGAATCATGACGTCCACCGCACTCGTCTTCGCAGGCGCACTGCTGCTCTCGGGCTGCTCGGCAGGAGGCAGCACTCCGACGCCGAGTGCCGACCCGTGCGAGCGAGCTGCGCGTCGCGGTGCGTGACATCGCGAACGGGGCGCAGAACGCCCTCGCCGGCACCGATCCGGCCGCAGATGCAAGAGAAGCTCGAGGGCTACAGCGAGCGAGTCGACGAGTTCAGTGCGCAGGCCGAGGACAACAGCGTGGCGTCCGACGTCGCAGCCTCGCTCGACGAGGCGATCACCGCGGCGATGGAGTTCGTCGCCACGCTGCCGCCCGACGGCGAGATCGACCCCGATGCCGCCGCCGAGCGTCAGGCGGCCATTCAGGAGGCGGCGTCGCCGATGATCGAGGCCTGCGCCGAGTGACCTGAGCGCACCGACTCGACGGCGAGGTGAAGTCACCGGTTCTCCGGTGAACTGTCAGACTTCGTTCCCGTGGCGCAGCCTCACCGGCCGCAATCGGATCCACACCATGCTGATGAGGCCGCCGGTGAAGTCGATGGTCATCGCCGCGATCGTCTCGTCGCCACGGCTGAGCATGAGTCCGGCCTGGGCGTTGACTGCGCGCTCGTCGATGACGAGACCGGGCTTGGCCGCCATCCCGTGTACGAGCAGGGTGATCGCGTCGCGCACACCGCGCACGACCCTGATCGCAGGATGATGCCGATCACCATCGTCGACGACCACGGCGACACCGGGGTCCAACAGCGTCCCGAGTCGCTCAGCGTCACCGCTTTCGGCTGCCATGCGAAACTCGTGGACCCGCCTGTGGTGCGGAGGGCGCACGAGCCAACCCCAGCGCCTCGAGGCCGCCGGCTTCTGCGGCCCGGTGGTCTGTTTCGATTCTGCTGACATCGTTCACCCCAGTCGTCCTCCGGCGATCCTCTGATCACGGGTCTCACTACATGAAGACCCCGTACCGGGCGATTCTGTGACATCGAACGTGCCGAAGCTCCACGCCGCGGCCGGCCGTGTCGCATTGTGCCGATCGTCGTGACGGGTGATGTCGATGTGGCGGGGTGTTGGTAGTTTGGTGCCGATTCGCCACCACTGAAAGCGGCTCCGAATGCGTCGATCGTTCCCCGGTGCCGTGCTCGCGACGGTCGCCGTCGCGACGCTCTGGCGACCGCCGCAGGCGGCGCCGACGGTCGCCATGCCGAGTTCGGCGTCGACGGGGGGTCGACCGCGACGGCGACCTCGGCGACGCCCCCCGGTGAGGGCCGATGCGCCGGCGATGGGCGAGTACCCGCGTCGCTGCCTATCACGGCCGAGGCCGACCGTGCTCGACGCGGCGCTCGTCGACGCGATCGAAGACGATCTCGACGTCTCGGCCGCCGAGTACCTCGCCAGCCGCCGATGCCGCGGTCGATGCCGCCGATGTGCTCGAGCACCTCGAGCAGCAGAACGTCGACACGACCGACGCGGTGCTCGACGGCACCACGCTCACGGTGCTCGTCGACTCCGCCGAGACCGCCGACGAGGTCGCCGCGCTCGGGGCGACCCCGGTGTTCGAGCCGACCGCCGAGATGCTCGCCGACTACTCCGACGTGCGCTTCGAGGCCGCTGACGACCTGCTCGGCGGAACCGGCTGGGCGATCCCCGCCGCCGACCGCAACGGCGACGGGGTGCGCAACGACGGCAACGTGCTCTGCTCGGTCGGATTCAACGGCCGGCTGAAGGCGAGCGGCGCGCCCCAGTTCGCCACCGCGGGCCACTGCCTCGACGGCACGGCGTTCCCCGGGCTCGTCCGCGAGCGCGCTCGTGCAGTCGAGGCCGGCCGACCCGGCGACCGCGCTCGGCGCCACGCTCGGCAGCCCGGTCGGCGGTTCCGCGCAATTCGGCGGCGGCGTCGACTCCGCCCGCATCGCGGTCGACCCCTCGTGGACGCCGCGGCCGTCCGTCGCCGTCTGGGGCGGTGGCCTCGGCGTGACCCTCGGCCGGCACGCCGGTCTCCGTTCGCGGCGCGACCGCGGCCGTCGTGGGTGCGAAGCTCTGCAAGTCGGGGCGCACGACCGGGTGGACCTGCGGCACCGTGCTCCAGGTCGACGAGGTGATCCTGTCAGCAGCCGAGTCCGTCAACGCGGTCATCGCCGACACGTGCGTGCTCAGCGGCGACAGCGGCGGGGCCGCACTCATCGGCGATTACGCGGCCGGCATCACCTCGGGCTCCACCGCCATCCAGGGAGCGTGCACCGCACGGCGGCGTCAGCGTCTTCTTCCCCGTCGTGTCGCGCGATCGGACCCGACCTGCTCGACTTCAACAGCGACTGGGAGCTCGTCGGTGGCGGTGTCGACGCCGCAGATCACGTCGATCCTCGGCGGGCGCTCCTACGTCGATGTGCCGGTCCGCGGCACCGTGCCCAACGCGCCGGCGGGCACCCTCGTCTCGCTGTACCTCGACGGCGCGACGACCCCGCGGTCGACCTTCACGCTCACGAGCCGCGGTGGTTCGTTCAGCCTGCCGTTCGGCGTCGGTCTCGCTCGGGTCGCACACCTGGCGGGTCGTCGCGTCCCAGGGCGTCGTTCTCGAGCGCGACGGCGAGCGGCACGGTCACCCTGGTCGCACGACCCGCGACCGATCGTCTCTTCGGCCCGAGCCGGTACGAGACCGCGATCGCGACCTCGCGTCGCGGCGTTCCCGACTCCCGGCGGCCGTCCCGGTCGTCTACCTCGCCTCGGGCGAGGGCTTCGCCGACGCCCTCAGCGCCGCTCCGGCGGCGGCGAAGGGCGGCGGTCCGCTGCTGTTGACGCCGCGCTCCGGCCCGACGTCCGCGATCCTCGCCGAGATCCGTCGCCTGAACCCCGCCGAGATCGTGATCGTGGGTGGCCCAGGCGCTGTCGCGGCATCCGTCGACGCAACCCTGCGCGACATCGCACCCGGTGCACCGCCTCGGCGGCATCGATCGCTACGACACGAGTCGCAAGCTCGTGAACGCGGCGTTCCCGACGCCGGCCGAGGCGGTCTACGTGGCCTCGGGCGCCAACTATCCCGACGCGCTCGCCGCGGGCGCCGCGGCCGGGTCGACCGATTCACCCGTCGTCCTCACGCGGGGCGCCTCCCTCGACGAGGCGACACGACTCCTCGTGCAGCGTCTCGACCCGCAGCGCATCCGTGTCGCGGGCGGCGCGGCGATCGTGTCCGAACGCGGTGCTCACCCAGCTCAGGTCGATCGCCGCCGACACGAGGCGTGTGGCCGGTTCCGACCGTACGCGACCGCCGCCGCGATCAACACCGACGCGTTCGGCACCGCAACCCGGGCGTTCGTGGCGAGCGGGCTCAACTTCCCCGACGCCTCGCGGGCGCAGCCTACGCGGGCAGCCTGGCGGCCCGCTCTACCTCAGCGCACCCCAGTGCCTGCCGGCGCCGGCCGCGACCGACCTGCTGCGCTCGGCGTCGCGCGCGTCACGCTCTTCGGCTCCGCCGGCGGTGCTGTCGAGCAACGTCCCGGCCCTGCGCCCCTGCTGAGCGCGTCGGCTTCGCATTCGACCGCTTCTTCGCGGCCGTCGACTTCGCGGGGGTCTTCTTCGCGGCCGGCTTCTTCTCGCCGCCGGCCGCGCCCTTCTTCGCCGTGCCCGTCGCCCTCGACGACCCCGAACCCGACTCCTTGCCGCCGCCCTCGCGCTTCGCCGCGATCGACTGGCGCAGCGCCTCCATGAGGTCGATGACCTCGCCGCCCTTCTCCTCCTCGGGCTGCTCGCCGAACGTCGCCGCCGTGTCGATGGCCTCGCCCTGCTCGAGCTTCGCCGCGATGAGCGTGCGCAGCTCCTGCTGGTACTCGTCGACGTACTGCTCGGGCTCGAAGTCGTTGACGAGGCTGTCGACGAGCTGCTTCGACAGGTCGAGCTCCTTGGCGAGATCTTCACGGGCTTCGTCGAGCGACGAGAAATCGGCGGCGCGCACCTCGTCGCTCCACAGCAGCGTCTGCACGACGAGCACGTCGCCGCGCACCCGCAGCGCCGCGAGCCGGCGTCTTCTGCCGCAGCGACATGCGCACGATCGCGGTGCGCTCGGTCGACTCGAGGGTCTCGCGCAGCAGCACGTACGCCTTCGACGACGCCGAGTCGGGCTCGAGGAAGTAGCTGCGGTCGAGCATGATCGGGTCGATCTGCTCGCTCGGCACGAACTCGACGACCTCGATCTCGCGGCTGCGCTCGGCGGGCAGCGACTTCAGGTCGGCGTCGGTGATGATCGACCGTGCGCTCGCCGTCGTCGTAGGCCTTGTCGATGTCCTGGTACGGCACGACCTCGCCGTCGATCTCGCAGACGCGTTGGTACCGGATGCGCCCGCCGTCGGCCGCGTGCACCTGGTGCAGTGACACGTCGTGGTCTTCGGTGGCGCTGTAGAGCTTGACGGGCACATTGACCAGGCCGAATGTGACCGCCCCTTTCCAGACGGCTCGCATGTGCTACCAGTACACACCCGCAGATGCCGCCAGCGGTACCCCTCTCGGCATCCGTCCACCCCGCCTCCCTCACGACGGATGTCGGACCCAGGCGAGGTCGATCTTATTCATTCGTGTCGATCCCGTCGAAGGCGACGTGGATCGAGTGTTCGTCGGTCGCGGCCCAGCTCGCGAGCAGCTTGAGCCGTCGTGCGAGGTGAGCCAGGTTCGGCGGTGTAGGCGAGGAGCAGCAGTCCGCGGTCCGACGACAGCTCCATGCCCTCGTAGTTCAGGTCGAGGTCGCCGACGACCGGGTGGAGTGATGCGCTTGACGCCGGTGCGGTGCTCGCGCACGTCGTGCGATGCCCACAAGCGTGCGGAACGCGTCGCTGCGCGTGGAGAGTTCGCCGACGAGGTCGCTGAGGTACCCGGTCGTGCGGGGCGCGACCTGCTTCGTCTCGCAGCAGCGCGACGGTCTGCTGCGCGGCGTCGTCCCAGTCGCGGTAGAAGCCGTGAGCGCGCGGGTCGAGGAACACGAAGCGGCCGAAGTTCGCCGGCGCTGCGGCTGGACGTACATCTCCGAGAACACGCGCCATGCCCGAGCCGGTTCGCTGGCGACGATGTCGAGGCGTCCGTTCTGCACGATCGCCGGCACGTCGTGCATCGCGTCGATCAGCTGCTGCACCCCCGGCCGGACCCGCTGCGCTCTCGCGGCGCCCGCGTCGTCGCTGCCGGGTGCGCGCCCCGTTGCCGGCGCACCAGGTCGTAGAGGTGCGCGTGCTCGGCGTCGTCGAGTTGCAGGGCCCGACTGACTCCCTCGAGCACTGCCTCGGAGACACCGGTGGCGTTGCCGCGTTCGAGGCGCACGTAGTACTCGACGCTCATGCCGGCGAGCAAGCGCGACCTCTTCGCGGCGCAGCCCGGGCACCGGCGGCGGCCGCCGAAGTCCGGCAGGCCGACCTGCTCGGGCGTGAGCCTGGCCCGCCGCGTGGTCAGGAACTCCCGGATGTCGTTCCGGGTGTCCATGCTTCGAACCTACGACAGCGCCCCGCGCGTGAGGGGGTCACTGGCGTTAACCCTATAGATCGGGTCTCCCTCGTGCGTGCAGCGCCTTGACTGGGCATCGCACGTCACCACCCTATCTGCATCCATCGAAAGAGCACATAGAAACCCACCATGGTCAACAGCAGAGGTTTGGTTCATCACCGGCGCCGGCCGCGGCATGGGCGTCGACATCGCGCAGGCTGCTCTCGCCGCCGGACACGCGGTCGTCGCGACCGGCCGCGACGCCGAGCCGCGTGCGCGACGCCGTCGGCGAGCACGACGAACCTGCTCGCCGTCTCGCTCGACATCACCGATCCCGACGCCGCCGAGCCGCCGCCCGGGCGGCCGTCGAGCGATTCGGTCGCATCGACGTGCTCGTCAACAACGCGGGCAACTTCTACGCCGGCTACTTCGAGAACATCAGCCCCGAGCAGTTCCGCGCGCAGATGGAGACCAACTTCTTCGGCCCGCTCAACGTCACCCGCGCGATCCTTCCGATCATGCGCGCAGCAGCGCGGCGGCCAGGTCATCACGATCACGCTCGACCGCCGGACTCATCGGCGCAGGAGTTCTGCGCCGCCTACGCCGCGTCGAAGTTCGCGCTCGAAGGCTGGATGGAGTCGCTCGCGCTACGACGTCGACGCCGTTCGGCATCACGACGACGGTCGTCGAGCCCGGGCTTCTTCCGCACCGAGCTGCTCGTCGAGGGCGTCGTCCACGATCTGGCCCGAGCTCGTCGATCGACGACTACGCCGAGCGCACCGCAGCGACCATCGCGGCGTGGACGGGCATGAACGGCCAGCAGGGCGGCGACCCGGCCAAGCTCGCCGCGGCGCTCGTCACCCTCTCGCGACTCCGAGCGAGCCGCCGCTGCGCTTCCTCGCCGGCGCCGACGCCATCGAGACCGGCGTCGAGCAGAAGGCCAAGACGCTGCTCCAGGCCAGGCCGACGCGCACCGCGAGCTGTCCAGCTCGCTCGCTCTTCGACGACGCCATCGTCTGACCGATACCCCGGCATCCGAACGAACAGGACCCCATTCCCGTGGATTCACACTCGAGCAACACCGTCGCCCTCGTCACAGGAGCCAGCAGCGGCATCGGCGCGGCCACCGCCCGCAGGCTCGCCGAGCACGGGGCATCCGTCGCCCTCGTGGCCCGACGCACGCGATCGCCTCGAGGCCCTCGCCGCCGAGATCGAGGAGGCGGGCGGTACCGCACTGGCCGTGGAAGCCGATATCACCGACCGCGCCCAAGCCGAGGCGGCCGTGCAGCAGGTCGTCGAGCGATTCGGACGGCTCGACATCCTCGTCAACAACGCCGGCCTGATGCTCCTCGGCCCGGTCGTCGGCGCCGACGTCGAGGAATGGGAACGCATGATCGCCGATCAACGTGCAGCGGCTTGCTCTCCATGACCCAGCCGCACTTCCGCACCTGCTCGCAGCCGCTGAGGACGGACCCGCGCCGCGTCGCCGACATCGTCAACATCAGCTCGATCGCCGGTCGCAGTCGCCTGGAGCGGCTACGGCGTCTACAACCTCACCAAGTTCGGCGTGAACGGGTTCACCGAGTCGCTGCGCCAGGAAGTCACCCAGCGCACGTGCGCGTGGGCGTCCTCGAGCCGGGCGGGGTCGCGACCGAGCTCGCCTCGCACAACCGGCCGGAGATCCAGGGCGAGATGACGACCCCGTTCTACGAGCAGACCGAGGTCCTCGCGCCAGAGGACATCGCCGACGGCGTCGCCTACATGGTCACCCGTCCCCGGCACACCTCAATCGGCGAGCTGTGGATCATGCCCACCGACCAGGCCTGACCGATCGATCGTGAGATGACGCGAATCGCCCGCCTTCCGCTGCATCGGGAGCGGCGATTCGCGTCACCTCACGGGCAGGCGGGGCAAGATGGGGGCATGGCCGAGGGCTCGCGTCAGCTCGTCGAGGTCGACGGTCGCAGGCTGCGGCTGACGAACCTCGAGAAGGTCATGTATCCCGAGACGGGCATGACCAAGGGCGAGGTGGTCTCGTACTACGCCGAGATCGCGCCCGTCATGGTTCCGCTCGTCGCCGGCCGCCCGGTGACGCGCAAGCGCTGGGTGCACGGCGTCGGCACGGCGGATGACCCGGCACAGCCGTTCTTCGAGAAGAACCTCGCCGAGCACGCGCCCGAGTGGGTGCGCCGCGGCGTCATCCAGCACTCCGACGGGCCGAAGACGTACCCGATCGCGGGCGACCGGGCGACCCTCGTGTGGCTCGCCCAGCAGGCCTCGCTCGAGGTGCACGTGCCGCAGTGGCGGTTCGATGCGCAGGGCCATCCCGCGAACCCCGACCGCATGGTCTTCGACCTCGACCCCGGCGAGGGCATGGGCCTGGCCGAATGCGCCGAGGTGGCGCGTCTCGTGCGCGACCTCATCGCCGGCATGGGGCTCGAGCTGAGTCCGGTGACGAGCGGCAGCAAGGGCATCCACCTCTATGCGGCGCTCGACGGGTCGCAGACCTCGCAGCAGGTATCGGATGTCGCGCACGAGCTCGCCCGCGCGCTCGAGGCCGACCATCCCGAACTCATCGTGTCGAGCATGCGCAAGACCCTGCGCACGAGTCGGGTGCTCATCGACTGGAGCCAGAACAACGGCAAGAAGACCACGATCGCGCCGTACTCGCTGCGCGGCAGGGCGCGCCCGACGGTCGCGGCACCGCGCACGTGGGAGGAGCTCGACGATCCGGGACTGCGCCACCTCGAGGCATCCGAGGTGCTCGCCCGGGTCGCCGACGGGGTCGACCCGATGCGGGCGATCACGGATGCCGCGGGGCCGGGCCCGCTCGCGACGTACCTCTCGATGCGCCGACCGGGGCGACGCCCGAGCCGATGCCCGACCCCGGTGGTCGAGTAGCGACGAAGGAGCGTATCGAGACCTCGTGACGAGGTCTCGATACGCGTGCCCTCGTCGCTCGCTACTCGACCACCGGGGCAGCGCGATTCGTCATCCAGGAGCACCACGCCCGGCGCCTGCACTTCGACCTGCGGCTCGAGCGCGACGGGGTGCTCAAGAGCTGGGCGGTGCCCAAGGGCGTGCCCGAGACATCCGGCGTCAACCATCTCGCGGTGCAGACCGAGGACCACCCGATGGAGTACGCGACGTTCGAGGGCACCATCCCGGCGGGGGAGTACGGCGCCGGCTCGATGACGATCTGGGACACCGGCACGTACGCCACCGAGAAGTGGCGCGACGAGGAGGTCATCGTCGACCTCGACGGGCAGCCGGGCGGGCCGCTCGGCGGTGTCGTGCGGGTCGCCCTCATCCGCACCGACGGGTCGGGCGAGAAGAGCAGCTGGCTGCTGCACCGCATGAAGGACCAGCGGCCGGGGCACTGGTCGCATCCCGAGCGCCACCCCGCCCGCGAGGCCGGCGGCAAGGTCGGCGCCATCCGCGAGCGGCCGATGCTCGCCACGGCCGGCACGGTCGGCATGCTCGCGCGCGGCGACTGGGCGCTCGAGTGGAAGTGGGACGGCATCCGCGTGCTCGCCCGCGTCGAGGGCGGCGGTGTGCGCCTCATGAGCCGCAACGGCATCGACATCACCGAGCGGTACCCCGAGCTCGCACGCCTGCCCGAGGTCATCGACGGCGACGCCCTCGTCGACGGCGAGATCGTCGCGCTCGACGCCGAGGGCCGGCCCGACTTCGGTCGGCTGCAGGAGCGCATGGGACTGACCAAGCCGCGCGAGATCGCCGCGGTCGCGGCATCCGTGCCGATTCGCCTGCTGCTGTTCGACGTGCTCGAGGTCGACGGCACGTCGGTGATGGCCGACCCCTATCGCGCCCGCCGCGCGCGCCTCGCCGAACTCGTGCGCCGCGTGCCCGGGGTTCCCGTCGAGGTGCCGCCGGCTGCCGAGGGGACGCCTGCCGAGGCGCTCGACGAGAGCCGGCTGCTCGGGCTCGAGGGCATCGTCGCGAAGCGCCCGGGCTCGGCCTACCGGCCCGGCGCGCGCACCGACGAGTGGGTGAAGCTCAAGCTCACCCGCACGCAGGAGGTCGTCATCGGCGGGTACCGGCGCGGCGTCGGCACGCGCACAGGGCCGCATCCGATCGCTGCTCGTCGGCATCCCCGGTGAGGGAGGACTCGAGTCCGGGCTCGAGTACGCAGGGCGGGTCGGGTCGGGCCTGCGCGAGAAGGACCTCGACCGCCTGCTCGCGACGTTCACCGAGACCGAGCAGTCGGATGCCCCGTTCCGCGACGTTCCCGCGGCCGACGCCGCCGACGCGGTGTGGGTGCGGCCCGAGCTCGTCGGTGAGATCGAGTTCAGCGGATGGACCGGCACCGGAGTCGCCCGTCATCCGCGGTGGCGGGGCATCCGCAGCGATGTCGACCCCGCCGACGTGCGCCGCGAGGAGTGACGCGCCGGCCGGGCGCCGATCGCCGCCGGGCGTCGGCCGTCACTCCGCGTCGTCGATGAGCAGGGCGAGCAGGGCGGTCTCGCGACCGCCGCGCCGGTCGATCACGCGCCCGTGCTCGTACGCCGAGATCACGCGGGGGTCGACGTAGCTGCCCTTCGCGATCGCGGGGGTGTTGCCGAGCACCTCGCTCGCGTGCACGATCGCCTCACGCACCGCGCGACCGCGCGCCCGTGCGGTGTCGAGGGGGCCGATCTCGGCGAGCCGGTCGGCGGCGACCACGGTTCCGCGCAGGGTGCGGAAGTCCTTCGCGGTGAACGCGCCACCGGTGCGCTCACGGATGTCGTCGTTGACGTCGGACGGGGCGAGGGCGAGCATCCGGCGTCCCGACGACCACGCGTACAGCCGTGACGCCGGAGATCGATCGCGGGATCGCCGCACGAACTCCGCGAGCCCCGCGTCGGTCACGTCGAGTTCCTGGGGGATGCCGCCCTTGGCGCGGAAGCGGAACCGCACGGTCTCGTCACCGTTGACCGCGGCGTTGCGCACGAGCAGTGTCGTGAGCCCGCGGCTGCGGAAGCCGGCGAGCGACTCCTCTGAGCCGATGCGCAGTGCGCCGACGTCGAGCGTGCGGAACGCCGCGGCGAGCACGCGCGCGCGACCGAGATCGGTCAGCCCCAGATCCCGCCGCACCGTGCGACGGGCCGAGGGGAGCGCCTCGGCGAGCGCGGTCATGCGCAGGAACTTCTCGGCGTCCTGCTTCGCGCGCCACACCGGGTGGTAGAGGTACTGGCGGCGGCCCGCCGCGTCGGTTCCGACCGCGAGGATGTGCGCGTTCGGGGCATCCGCGATCCAGACGTCCTCCCAGGCCGGTGGGATCGCGAGATCGACGATGCGCCTGCGCTCGGCGCTGCCGGCCGCGCCCCCGTCGCTGTGCACGTAGGCGAACCCGCGCCCCCGCCTCACCCGCGTGTACCCGGGCGAGACGTACGGTTCGACCCGCCTGAGGCGCGGCATCGACGGTCAGTGGTTGCGCAGCGCGTCGATGAGCTCGGCCTTGCGCTTGCCGCTGTAGCCGGTCAGCCCGAGCTCCTTGGCCCGCTTCCTGAGCGCGTCCACGGTCCAGTCGTCGTAGTCGCCGTGCTTGCCGCCCTTGCGGCCGACGGCGCTGCGCCCCTGGGCTGCGGCGGCGTTCGAGATGCGCGCGGCCTTCTCTTTCGAGGCGCCGTCGTCGCGCAGCTTCTCGTAGAGCTCGGGGTCCTTCAGCGATGCGTTCCTGCGTCCTGGCATGGCGTGCTCCTCTCGTGTGATCTCGTGGTCGGGCCTGTCGTCAGGGGTCTCAGAGCCCCCGCCCGCCGGTGACCGGCAGCACCGCGCCCGAGACGTACGACGCCTCGTCGGACGCGAGGTACACGTAGGCCCCCGCGAGTTCGGCGGGCTGGCCGGCGCGGCCGAGCGGGGTGTTGCGCCCGAACTCGGGCAGCTTGTCGGGCCACCCCGTCGCGGGGATGAGGGGCGTCCAGATCGGGCCGGGTGCGACGGCGTTCACGCGGATGCCCCGGGGCCCGAGCTCTTCGGCGAGGGCCTCGGTGAAGGCGACGAGTGCCGCCTTGGTCATGGCGTAGTCGACGAGTGCCGACGACGGGTCGAAGCCCTGGATGGACGCCGTGGTGATGATGCTCGATCCCGCGTCCATGAGCGGCACGGCGGCACGCGTCAGGAATACCGGAGCGAACAGGTTCACCCGCATGACGTGCTCGAAGTCTTCGGTGGGGATCTCGTCGATCCCACCCCGGTTGCGCTGGTAGGCGGCGTTCAGCACGAGCAGGTCGAGTCCGCCGAACTCCCGCGCGGTGCGCTCCACGAGGTCTCGGCAATGCTGCTCGCTGCGCAGGTCGCCCGGCAGCAGCAGCGGCTCGCTGCCGGCGTCGCGGATCCACTCGGCGGTCTCCTCGGCATCGGTTCGCTCGTTCGGCAGGTATGAGATGGCGACCCGCGCGCCCTCGCGGGCGAACCCGATCGCGACGGCACGCCCGATGCCCGAGTCGCCGCCGGTGATGAGCGCTCGCCGACCCTCGAGCCGGCGGTTGCCCCGATAGCTCTGCTCGCCGTGGTCGGGCAACGGCGCCATGCGGTCGGTGAGCCCGGGCGACGGTTGCTCCTGGCGCGGGAACGGGTCGGTGGTGTGCAGGGTCGTAGGGTCGACGAGCCGATCGTCGGTCATGATTTCCTCCTCGGATCACGGGCGACGTTACGCCCAGACCAGGCCGGATTCACAGGGGTTGACAGCCTCTGCGGCACGCTCCGTTCCCGCGCTTCATGCTCGCTCCGGCCGGCGCTGTCCACGAGGCGGGCTCGGTACCACGCCCCTCGAGCGGGGGTCAACCCCTATCGGCGGTGTCCGGCGGCTCGCTAGCTTCTGAGATACCGGGCGACAACACGCCCCGAGCTGCCGCATGTCGGCAGCATTGTCATCCGGCCCGTCCCGACGGGCGCGGATCTCGAGAAGGAGTCCCTCATGAACATCCTCGTCATCATCATCGCCATCGCCGCCATCGTGCTGCTCATCACCGGCGGGCTCGTGCCGACGTTGAACTTCCTGCTCTGGGTCGGACTCGTGCTGCTGGTCATCGCGGCCATCGTGTTCCTCGTGCGCTACCTGAGCGGCAACCGCACGGTCTGATGCATCGGTCCGATTCGAACCCCCTGCGCGGGCGGCCCACACGGGCCGCCCGCGTTCGGGTGTGCGCCCGTGATCGCGACCGGATGTCGCGTTCGACCGTTCGTCCGACAGGCAGCGCCAGTGCGGCCTCAGACGGAATATGCTGATCAACGTGGGAACTCTGTACTACGGTGACTCAGGCACCCCGATCGGCATCGAGGATCGGGCGCTCGCGCATCTCAAGATCGCGATCACGACGAAGCTCCGCCGCGGTGAGAGCTTCACGCTCTCGTGGCAGCACACCGAAGAGCAGCCGCGCGGGCGCAGCACGCTGTGGCTGCATCCGTCCATCCCGCTGCGCTTCGTGTTCGACGAGCCCGAGGCTCCCGAGCTGAGTCGCCAGTGGATCGAAGACCTGATGCGCTCGGCGAACAGCACCGGCGGCATCCAGCTCGTGCCCGAGCACCTCGACACCGATCCGATCCCCACGATCCCCGAGCAACCGGTGCAGGTGGGTGTCGACGTGCAAGAGGTCGAAACCGACGAGCAGACGCAACCCGCCTGATCTCGACGGTCGGGCGACGTTCACGGGAGGGGAACGATGAACGACACACTCGGACACGAGATCGAGCGCTGGTGGCCGCACCTCTCGATCGAGGCGAAACACCGGCTGCTGGGCGACCTCGACGGCGAGATCGACGCGGCCACGGTCGCCGAGATCGAGGCGATCATCGGTGGCCCGGTCGACACGTCCTTGTCGCCCGCGGAACGCGACTTCATCCGCACGCAGATGGAAGCCGTCGACTGACGCGTCAGCCGGTCGCTCGCCCTCGAGCGCGGCGCGCGCCGCGTGCGCTACTCGCCCTCGAGCGCTTCCGTTGCGTCGGGCTCGGGTACGTACTGCAGGCCCGCGGTGCTGTTGGCGGAGAGCAACAGCTGCTCGACCCACAGCCGGTTGAGCTTCGGCGCACGGTTGCCGCTGAACACGAACTGCAGCGGGATCGACTCGTGCAGCCAGAACGTCGTGCGGCCGCTGCCGTTCTCGACGCCGTGCTCCCAGGTCATCGCGAAGCTCTCGGACCGGCGCAGCTTGTTGAGGATCGCCACGCGCAGATGGGCGAGGACACGATCGTCGATCTCGATCTCGCGCTGCGACGAGTTGTAGATGAACTTGCCCATGCTCGAACTCTTAGCGGTCGGGCGCCGTCTCATGATGCGGAGTGGCAACCGGCTTCGACTCCGATCACCGGTTCCGGATCGCCAGGGTACGACTTGCGGCCGATGCACGAACCTGTCGAGTTCTTGCGTTGCCTCCCGTAGCATGACGGCATGTCGAGAAGTCTCGCGGATGTCGCGCGCAAGGTCGGGGTCAGCGAAGCCACCGTCAGCCGGGTGCTCAACGGCAAGCCCGGCGTCTCGGCGTCGACCCGCGAGGCCGTGCTCACCGCCCTCGACGTGCTCGGCTACGAGCGGCCGACGAAGCTGCGCGGCGAGCGGGCCCGGCTCGTCGGGCTCGTGCTGCCCGAACTGCAGAACCCGATCTTCCCCGCGCTCGCCGAGGTCATCGGCGGCGGGCTCGCCCAGAACGGCTACACGCCCGTGCTCTGCACCCAGACCGCCGGCGGCATCTCGGAGGCCGACTACGTCGAGCTGCTGCTGCACCAGCAGGTGTCGGGCGTGATCTTCGCGGGCGGCGCCTACGCCCAGGCCGACGCGAACCACGACCACTACGACCGGCTCGTCGAGCTCAAGCTGCCGACGGTGCTGGTCAACGCGCCGATCGACGGACCTCGGCTTCGCCGACGGTCTCGTGCGACGACGCCGTCGCGATGGAGCAGGCCTTCGGCCACCTGCTGCAGCTCGGCCACGAGCGCATCGGCCTCCTGCTCGGGCCGAGCGACCACATGCCGTCGCGGCGCAAGCTCGAGGCCGCGCTCCGCATGGCCGAGCGGCACGGCGTCGAGCTCGGCGACGACCGCGTGGTGCACTCGCTGTACTCGCTCGAGTGCGGGCCAGGCCGCGGCGACCAGGCTGCTCGCCGCCGGCGTCACCGGCATCATCTGCGCGAGCGACCCGATGGCGCTCGGCGCGGTCCGCGCGGTGCGGCGCGCGGGCCTGCGCGTGCCCGACGACGTCTCGGTCGATCGGCTACGACGACTCGGCGCTCATGAACTGCACCGACCCGCCGCTCACCACCGTGCGCCAGCCGATCGAGTCGATGGGCAGATGATCATCGAGCTGCTCATGCGCGCAGATGTCGAGCGAGCGCGCGATCGGCGACGAGGTCTTCTTCGCGCCCGAGCTCGTCGTGCGCGCGCTCCGACCGCGCCCGCGGCCGACGCTGACGCCGGACGAGTCCGCTTGCGCGGATCACGCATCAGCGGAATCGCTCGCGAATTTCGCACGCAAAGCTCAGTCGCAAACTGATGCTTGATTGTTGAATTGTTGCATCATTCTGTTGCTCTCATTACGTTGACCGGTATCGACGCCGGCGTCTCCATCGGACCACGGCGCGCCAGCCGTCCGAACGAGGAGAACCGCAGCGTGACCATGCCCCTCACGGATGCCCAGCACGCTCGCGCACGGCTCCGACCGCCTCGCGCACGACCCGCTCTGGTGGCGCAGCGCCGTGATCTACCAGGTCTACGTGCGCAGCTTCGCCGACGCCGACGGCGACGGCACCGGCGACCTGCGCGGCGTGCGCAGCCGGCTCGCGCTATCTCAAGGAACTCGGCGTCGACGCGCTCTGGTTCAACCCGTGGTACCCGTCGCCCCTCGCCGACGGCGGCTACGACGTCTCGCGACTACCGCGACATCCACCCCGCCTTCGGCACCCTCGAGGACGCCGAGCTGCTCATCGCCGAGGCGCTCGAGCTCGGCATCCGCACGATCATCGACGTCGTCCCGAACCACGTCTCGAGCGAGCACCGCTGGTTCCAGGCGGCGCTCGCGGCAGGGCCGGGCTCGCCCGAGCGCGAGCGGTTCTGGTTCCACCCGGGCAAGGGCCCGAACGGCGACGAGATGCCCACGCAGCTGGGTCTCGAACTTCCAGGGCGACACGTGGACGCGCACGACGAACCCCGACGGCGCGCCGGGGGAGTGGTACCTGCACCTGTTCACGCCCGAGCAGCCCGACCTCAACTGGAACCACCCCGACGTGCGCGCGCGAGCACGAGGACATCCTGCGGTTCTGGTTCGACCGCGGCGTCGCCGGCGTGCGCATCGACTCCGCCGCCCTGCTCATCAAGGACCCGGCGCTGCCCGAGGTGCCCGACGATCCCGCGCCCGGGCGAGCACCCGCACCGAGGACCGCGACGAGGTGCACGACGTCTACCGCGCGTGGCGGCGCATCGCCGACTCCTACGACGGGCACGCGCGTGCTCGTCGGCGAGGTCTGGCTGCCCGATGCCGCAGCGCTTCGCGGCGCTACCTCCGGCCCGACGAGATGCACACCGCGTTCAACTTCGACTTCATGGCGCGCCCGTGGGACGCCGCCGAGCTGCGCGCCTCGATCGACCTCATGCTCGCCGCGCACGCGCCGGTCGGCGCGCCGAGCACCTGGGTGCTCTCGAACCACGACGTGACCCGGCCGGTCACCCGCTACGGCCGCGAGGACTCGAGCTTCGCCTTCGCGAGGAAGCGGTTCGGCACCCCGACCGATCTCGACGCTCGGCACCCGCCGCGCTCGCGCCGCCGCGCTGCTGACGGCGGCGCTGCCGGGATCGCTCTACCTCTACCAGGGCGACGAGCTCGGCCTGCCCGAGGTCGAGCTGCCGCGCGAGCTGCTCGAGGACCCGATGCACTTCCGCTCGGGCGGCGTCGATCCCGGGCGCGACGGATGCCGCGTGCCCCTGCCCTGGCGCGGAACCTCGGCGCCGTTCGGGTTCAGCCCTGCCGGGCATCCGATCACGACGGCCCGTCGCCGCCCCGTGGCTGCCGCAGCCCGCCGACTGGGCCGCGCTCACCGTGCAGGCGCAGGAGGCCGACCCGGGCTCGATGCTGTGGCTCTACCGGCAGGCGCTGCGCATCCGCAAGCGCGAGCACGCCCTCGGCGACGGGCCGATGACCTGGCTCGAGAGCGAGTCGCACGCGCTCGTATTCAGGCGCGGCGACGACTTCGTGAACGTCACCAACCTCGGCAGCGCACCCCGTGGCGCTGCCCGAGCACCAGAGCATCCTGCTCTCGAGCACGCCGCTCGAGGGCGGCCTGCTCCCAACCGACTCCACGGTCTGGCTCCACCGATCCGCCTGACCGTCGAGGCCGTGGCATCCACGGCACGCACCCACATCACACCTGAACACAGCACCGAAAGGACTGGACAATGAAGTCACCACGCACAGTCGCGATCGCCGGCATCGCCGCGCTCGCGATGGTGGGAGCCCTGAGCGCCTGCACGTCCGCCGGCAGCGACAGCGGCAAGACCGAGATCCGCGTCGCGACCTTCCCGCCAGGAGCCGACGAGGCCGCCTACACCGCGTTCGCCGAGCAGGAGGCGCAGTTCGAGAAGGCGAACCCCGACATCGACGTCATCGGCGTCGAGTACGAGTGGGAGGGGCCGACGTTCGCCGTCCAGCTCGCAGGCGGCAGCCTCCCCGACGTCTTCACGGTGCCGTTCACCGACTCGAAGACGCTGCTCGAGAACGGCCAGCTCACGGACGTCACCGACGAGGTCGAGGAGCTCGGCTACGCCGACAAGTTCAACCCCGTGATGCTCGAGGGAGTGACCGACTCCGACGGTCGCATCTTCGGCTTCCCCCGCCAGGCCTACGCGATGGGTCTGCACTACAACCGCACCCTGTTCGAGGCAGGCCGGGCTCGACCCCGACAGCCCGCCCACGACCTGGGACGAGGTGCGCGAGGCCGCGAAGACGATCTCCGAGAAGACCGGCAAGGCGGGCTTCATGGAGATGACGCAGAACAACACCGGCGGCTGGCAGCTCACCGCGGCGACCGTCGCTCGCGGCGGGTCGATCCAGGAGGACAACGGCGACGGCACCTACACGTCGACGATCGCCAACGACGCCACGAAGTCGGCGCTCGAGTTCCTGCAGACGCTGCGGTGGGAGGACAACTCTCTCGGCTCGAACTTCCTGCTCGACTGGGGAACCATCAACCAGGAGTTCGCCGCCGGCAACATCGGCATGTACTCGTCGGGTTCCGACGTGTACACCGCCCTTGTGCGCGACTTCTCGCTGAACCCCGACGACTACGGCCTCACGGTGGTGCCGGTCGAGGACGGCGGCGGCACGCTCGGCGGCGGTGACATCGCGGTCGTGAGCCCGACGGTCGACGAGGACACGAAGGCCGCGGCGGTGACGTGGATCGACTGGTACTACATGCAGAAGCTCCTCGAACGAAGACGCTGCGGTGAAGGACGCCGAGACACTCACCGCGCAGGACCAGGCCATCGGGACCCCGGTGCTCCCGGTGCTCGACCGCGAGACCTACGAGGAGTCGCTCACCTGGATCGAGCCGTACATCAACGTGCCGCGCGACCAGATGACCCCGTTCATCGACGGCGTCTGCGAGCAGACCCCGATGGGGTGAGCCCAAGGGCAAGACGCAGGAGATCTACGCGCTGCTCGACACCGTCGTGCAGGCTGTGCTCACCGACCAGAACGCCAACATCGACGCCCTCCTCGAGAAGGCCGACGTCGACGCCCAGGCCCTGCTCGACG